>JAFGAS010000061.1 GCA_016933535.1 Candidatus Zymogenaceae bacterium | reverse complement strand
TTGCGCGAACCGGGCCAGTTGCTCGGATGCCGAAGAGCTGATGACCCCGCCGCCGACATAAAGGACCGGCCTCTGGGAGCTCGTAATTGCAGAAAGGGCTTTCTGGATGCCGTCGGCATCGGCCTGGGTATTGACCCGGTAGCTCCTTAGCGAGATATCAGATATTTGCTGGTATTTCGCACGGCCCGTCACCACGTCGCGGGGCAGATCGACGAGGACCGGCCCGGGCCGTCCGGTCGAGGCGATATGAAACGCCTCCTTGACCACCTCCTCGAGGTCGGCGGTTTTCGTGACGAGGAAATTGTGCTTTGTACAGGGACGGGTGATCCCGACGATATCGGCCTCCTGGAAGGCATCATTGCCGATGAGCATCGTGGGGACCTGCCCGGAGAAGACAACCACGGGGATGGAATCCATATGCGCGGTGGCAATGCCGGTGACGGTATTGGTGGCGCCGGGGCCGGAGGTTACCAGCGCGACGCCCACCCTTCCCGTCGCCCGGGCATAGCCGTCGGCGGCATGCACCGCCGCCTGTTCGTGGCGGACAAGGATGTGCCGAATAGGATATGCGGGCATACGGTGGTAAAGGTTAAGAACTCCCCCTCCCGGATACCCGAAGATAGTGTCCACCCCCTCATCGAGAAGGCTCTTAAAAAAGATATCCGTTCCCTCGTTGGTCATTGTCTTGTGCCGGTTTCGTCTATTTCTTTATGATGGGTCGCGTCCGCGTCGGCGGATTTCCCCTGATCGATTGTACGAGCCTATTTCCCCCGATGTTTTGCCAGGATAATTTCCATTTTATCTTTCCCGGAGAGCTTTTGCTTCTGAACTTTCTTGCGTTCGGTCTCTTCGTTCGGCGTTAGATGCGAACGCTCGTTGAATTCCTCCAGTATTTTCTCAAACGTGGCATGCTCTTCCATCAGCTTTTTGAATTCCGGGTCCTCTTCCATAAGCCTCTTCTTGAGAAGTTCTTCTTTGTCTTCCATGTGGGGCCCCCTTTTTATGGAAAATACAATTTGTTGATTTTATTGAATAAAGTATTCCTTGTCAACAGGTAATCTTACCAGATCCCTCTTTTTTCTCCCGGGCGACCTCCGCATCCGATTTTCGCACATAGATCGGCATGACGTCGCACGGACTATCGGCCCCCCCGTGTCGGTAGCGCCCGACCGCCAGGCGGCAAATCACTCCCGCATCAACTTCCCCGAATCGCCGGGAAAGGATATGTCGCTTTTGACGCTCCTGTTCGACAAGGAGGTCAATCCCGTTGCCCACAAGCGCGCAATCGGCGCCGACGAACCGACCGAGGCTTGCCGGCGGCGCGACAAAAATCTCGCCGCGGGCCGTAATACCTCCCTTCCCGTCCACGTGATAACTCCTCCCGTAGACCTCGTGGCGCCGGGCGTCCACAATAACGGCCAGCTCCCCCGTATAATCGGTCACTCCGGCGGCAATCGCATCCAGGGTCGATATCCCGACAACCGGAACGGCCAGCGCGTACGCCAGGGCCTTGGCGGTGGTAATCCCCACCCTCAAGCCCGTCCATGTCCCCGGCCCCAATCCAACGGCGACAAGCCCGACCGAGGCAAGCGACTCCCCGGCCCGTTCGAGGGCCTCCTGCAGCGCGGCCAGGAGGGTCTCGGAATGGGTCTTCGTACCGTCGGCTGAAAGCGCCGTCGGGATCTGCCCATCACTCATGACGGCCGCCCGCGCGATCGGGCCCGACGTATCTATACCGAGGCAGATCATCGGTCAACCGGAGATGATAAGGCGTTCTATATCGAAGTAGAACGCCAGAATCATCAGCAGCACCAGGAGCCCTAATCCGATCTGAAGGGCGATTTCCTTCACCTTGAGGTTGATGGGTCTGCGGATGATCCCCTCGATGGCGAAGAAGAGGAGATGCCCGCCGTCGAGAACCGGCACCGGAAGAAGGTTCAGAATCGCCAGGTTGATCGATATGAGCGCCATGAAATTAAGGTAGGGCATGATCCCGAGGCGTGCCGCCTCGCCGGCCACCTTGGCAATCAGGATCGGGCCGCCCAGGTTATTGAGGGCAACCTCTCCGGTAAACATCTTGCCGATGACCAGAAAGGTCAGGTAGATCAGCTGACCGGTCTGTATGAATCCTTCCCTGGCGGCCGACAATACGCCGTAATGGACCACATGATAGTCACCCGACGGCGTAATGCCTACCATATATTTCTTCTGGGGGGTCAGGATGTCGCTCAATCCATCCTCGAATATCGGGGTAACCTGAAAGACCAGTTCCTTTTCGTTACGCACGATAAGAAACTCAAGCGGTGCGCCCCCTGATTCCGTAATGACCTTGGCCATGGACTCCCACTCATCGACGGCATTCCCGTTTATGGAAAGGATCCGGTCCCCCGGCAACAGCCCGGAAGTTTCGGCGGGAAATCCCTTCTTGAGTTCTCCGAGAACGGGATCGATAACCGGCACCCCGGCCATAAAGACAAGCCAGAGGACGATAATCGCAAAAATGAGATTGAACAGCGGTCCCGCCCCCACGATTATGATCTTTTTCCAGTTTTTTTGGGTCAGGAACGAATACGGACGCTCTTCCTCGGTCGGCGTCTGAGAAGGATCGTCACCCGACATCCGCACGTACCCGCCCAGAGGGAAGGCCGAAAGCCGATAGTCGGTATCGCCGATCTTCTTGCCGACGACGCGCGGCCCAAAGCCAAGGGAAAACGTAAGGACCCTGACGCCCATTGATTTTGCGGCGATGAAGTGACCCAGTTCATGGACGAAGATCAATACACCCAAAAGGATGATGAAATAGACAAGCGTCATATGTCTTCTCCGATAATATTCGTTTCTTGCCGCGCCCAGCGGTCGGCCTGGATTATTTCAGAAAGGGACGGGACGGCCGTTGTGACGTGACGCCCCATTACCTCATCCACCAGCTTAACAATCGAGAGGAACCCTATTTTCCCTTCCAGGAAAAGGGCCACGGCCTGTTCATTTGCCGCAGACATCACCGCGGGCATCGTCCCCCCAACATCGAGCGCCCTGCGCGCCAGCACAAGGGCTCGAAACCTGTCCTCGTTCGGCTCGAAAAACGTGAGGCCGCCGATTTTACCGAGATCAAGCGGCTCGGCCGGGCACTCGATTCGCTCGGGGTAGGCCAGCGCATAGGCGATGGGAACCCTCATATCGGTTGTGGCCAGCTGGGCTATTACCGAACCGTCGATATATTCCACCATCGAATGAACGATGCTTTCGGGGTGGATGAGGACGGAGATCCTTTCCTGGGGTACGTCAAAAAGACGACTTGCCTCGATAACCTCAAGGGCCTTATTCATGAGGGTCGCCGAATCGATGCTGATTTTTTTCCCCATAGTCCATCGGGGGTGACGCACGGCCTGTTCGGGAGTTACGCCGGCCAGTTCCTCTATGGGTTTTTTCCAGAACGGCCCGCCGGAAGCCGTGATGACGAGTCGCTTGACATGGGCCGGATTATGCCCGACGAGAGATTGAAAGAGAGCGCTGTGCTCGCTGTCGACGGGGATTATCCGAACACCGTTTTTGCGCGCTCGATCGGTTACGAGAGATCCGGCGCAAACCAGCGTCTCTTTATTGGCCAGGGCTATATCGATGCCCGCGTCAATGGCGGCCAGTGTCGGCGCAAGGCCCGCCGCACCCACCATCGCGGTAAGGCAGATATCCGCGCCCGATTCGGCCGCGGCGGCCGTTATCCCGGCCTGTCCCGAGAGAACCGCCACCTCCGGCGGCAGAAGCCGTCTCAATTCCCGGGCCGCCCTTTCGTCATACAGCGCCGCAATACGCGGCTTGAGTCTCCCGGCCTGATCACAAATCAGCGAGACGTTGCTGTGGGCCGCCAGCGCCGTTACGGTAAAACGATCCGGGTTGCGCTCAATGATGTCGACAGCCTGGGTCCCTATAGAACCGGTCGATCCGAGGATTGCAACCTTCTTCATGACTTAAAGACAGTACGCCGCGTAGTAAAAGATAAAGGGGGCGGAAAAGACGAAGGAGTCTATCCTGTCAAGAATCCCGCCATGACCGGGCAGTATTCCGCCCGCGTCCTTTACCTTGAACCCGCGCTTAATGAGCGATTCTGCCATATCGCCCAGAACAGCCAGGATCGAGGCGACGAGCCCCAGAGCCAGGACGTCGGCCCACTTCAACTCAGGTATCAATACATATTTTGCGATGATAACAAACACAAAGCAGAGGATAATCCCGCCGATCGCACCCTCGACGGTCTTCTTGGGGCTGATGACCGCATAGAGGGGATGCCTCCCGAAAAACCTCCCGGCAAAGTAGGCGCCGGCATCGGTTCCGAAATTAATGGCCAAGGCCAACACGACCCACTCGGCGCCGTGGGGGAGCTTTCTCAATACGATCAGGTACGAGAGGAGAAAGGCGACGTAAAAGATTCCGAAAAGACGTGTAAAAAGGTTTTCGGCCTTCATCTGCGGGTCCGTGACCCGAAAGAGGGAAAACGCTGTGGAAAAAATGAGGATAAAGGCCACCGCCGGAACGATAAAATCGGGATAACCGAAATAGAAGGCAACGGGCAAAATAAGGCCCAGGATGGTGTGGGCGATTATCTGGATATTGACCTTTTGCGGATAAATGAAGGAGAAGTACTCATAGAGACCGAACCCCACAACCGCCAGGACCAGGAGAAAGAAACCGAGATTCCCCCCGTAGAAAATAATGGCCAATACCAGGGGAATCGCCACCGCGGCGGTAAGAAGACGGTTTAAAAGCATGGATGACTCCGTAATAATGTGAAGCGCCCCCAAGGGACGATAGTTTTACTGATCTTCCCATCGGGCAAGCCGGATTACCGTAATACCCCTTTTGTCATGGGGAATGTCCGAATACCATGGTTGGCTCCGGGAACGACGGCCGAGGACGATTATTCGCACGTACTGCCCCTCGTCGGGGAATCGGGGGACCGAAAATCGCGCGATCCGTCAAATATAACGGAAACGGATTTCTTTTAGTCCTCTCCCAAAACCTGTTCGCTCGTCATCCCGTATCGCCGCTCCCGCCGCGAATAGTCCTGGAGGGCGGACAGAAACTCCTCTTGCGTGAAATCGGGCCAGAGGGTTTTCGTGAAGAAGAGCTCCGTATAGGCGGCCTGGTACAGGAGAAAGTTTGAGATCCGCTTTTCCCCGCTGGTGCGGATAAGGAGGTCCGGATCGGGCAGGCTTTTTGTATAGAGGTGACGGGCGATCATATCCTCGTCGATCTGTTCGGGCGTCACCTTCTTCTCGACCGCCAACTCCACGATTTCCTTGACGGCATCCACTATCTCACCCCGCCCGCTGTAGGAGAGGGCAATCACCAGCGTCATGCCCTTGTTGTCTTTTGTGATCCTGATCGCTTCAAGAAGAACCTCACGGACGATATCCGGCAATTGGGAGAACCTCCCGACGGCGCAGAGCCGGATATGCTCATCCATCATCTTGGGAAGCTCCGTACGAAGGAACTCCGCCAACAGACTCATGAGCGCTCCTACTTCGGCCTTGGGACGGTTCCAATTTTCTTCGGAAAAGGCGTAGAGGGTCAGGACTTTTATGCCGCTTTTTCGGCTCGCCTCTACGATCTCCCTGACTACCTCGCTCCCCTTCCGATGGCCTTCGACGCGGGGAAGGTCCTTCTCTTTGGCCCAGCGTCCGTTCCCATCCATAATGATAGCCACATGTCCGGGGAGATTCTTTATACCAGTCATAATTATCTAACCGCAGCGCCCTTCAGAGGGGCAAATTATGATACGTCATACAGAAATAGTGCGTTATCGTACGCTTGGACGGCGCAATGTTTACCATGCCGGTACACGAACCGCGTATAGCGTTTCCCGCCCAATCCTATCGTCCGGCATGTCCGGCTAAATCTCCATAATCTCCTTTTCTTTTTCGGCAAGGATCGTGTCCGCATTCTTTATATACTCGTCGGTGATCTCCTGGACTTTTTCGTGGAGTCCGAAATATCCGTCCTCCGAAATCTCTTTTTCCTTTTTCATCTCCTTGAGAAACTCAATTGAGTCGCGTCGGTGGTTGCGCATGGTAACCTTGAAATCTTCGGTTATCTTCTTGACCGTCTTGACCAGTTCTTTTCTCCGTTCCTCGGTGAGATTCGGGATGTTGATACGAATGACCTTGCCGTCGTTTTGAGGAGTGAGTCCGAGATCGGACTTCTGTATGGCCTTCTCTACATCGCCGATGGATCCCGCATCCCATGGCTGGATGATAATAAGCCTGGGCTCCGGGGCGGAAACCGTCGCCAATTGATTGAGCGGTGTGGGATTCCCGTAGTAATCCACCCTGATCCCGTCAAGAATCGCCGTTGATGCCCGGCCGGTCCTTATCCTCTTGAGTTCGTTGGTAAAACCACTTATGGTCTTTTCCATCTCCTGTTTTAAATCGGACAATACCTCTTCCATCATGTACCCCTTACAACTGTTCCTATCTTTTGTCCTGAGACGACCTTTGTGAGGTTTCCGGCCACAAGGAGGTTGAACACGATAATGGGAAGGTCGTTATCCATACAGAGCGACAGTGCGGTGGAATCCATCACCCCGAGGCCGAGATTAAGGGCCTCGATATAGCTTATCTCTTCAAATTTTTTGGCATCCGAGAATCGCACCGGGTCCTTATCGTATACGCCGTCCACTTTCGTGGCCTTGATGATAACGTCCGCGCCGATCTCCATGGCCCTGAGAGCGGCGGCGGTATCGGTGGTAAAATAGGGGTTTCCGGTGCCTCCGGCAAAAATGATGATCCGTTTCTTCTCGAGATGGCGAATGGCCCTGCGCCGAATATAGGGTTCGGCCACCGTCCGCATTTCGAAGGCCGTTTGCACCCGGGTGACGAGCCCGGCCTTCTCGAGGTAGTTTTGCAACGCCAAGGCGTTGATCACCGTTGCCAGCATCCCCATATAGTCCGCATTGGCACGGTCCATCCCCTTCTCGCTGGCCGATATTCCCCGAAAGATGTTTCCCCCGCCGACTACCAGCGCCGTCTCGATGCCGAGGGCCACGGCCCGGCCGATCTCTTCGGTAATGAATTGAATAGCATTCGGACAGATGCCGAACTTCTCGGAACCCGCCAGGGCCTCACCGGACAGTTTGACCAGTACTCGTTTGTAACGCATGTCTTACCGCCCCTTTTACGCCCCTTGCGGGCCTTTCAACACATACCATGACTTTCCGGAATACTCCGCCGCCGTCAATCCCTTACTCAAGACCCTCGCCGAGCTGAAATCGAACAAACCTCCTGATCACCATATTCTCACCGATCTTGGCGATCGTGTTGGTAAGGTATTCGCCGACCGATTTATCCGGATCCTTAACGAACGGTTGATCCAGGAGACAGACCTCGGTATAGAATTTCTTGATTTTACCCTCGACGATCTTCTCAATAACGTTTTCCGGTTTCTTGGCATCCTCCATCTGGGCGCGAAAGATTTCTCGTTCCTTGGCCAAAACCGTCTCGGGGATATCCTCGCTGGTCAAATACTGTGGATTTGATGCGGCCACCTGCATGGCAACATCCTTGACAAAGGCCACAAAGTCATCGGTTCGTGCTACGAAATCGGATTCACAGTTGACCTCGACGAGTACCCCGATTTTGCCCCCCATATGAATGTAGGAACCGACCATCCCTTCTTTGGCGGCCCGTCCCGCCCGCTTGGCGGCGCGGGAAAGCCCCTTTTTCCTTAATATCTCAACCGCCTTCTCCACGTTGCCGGCCGATTCGGCCAGAGCGGTTTTACAGTCCATCATTCCTGCCCCGGTCATTTCTCGCAAGTCCTTGACCATCTGAGCGTTAATTTCCATGTTCCACTCCTTATATCCCGTCAGAATTTTCTTACGTGTCTACTCTTCATCCGGTTTCGGTTCTTCCGACTGAGGCTCCTCATCGATCTCGGGGGTCTTGTCCCGGGCCGGGGCGGCCTTTCTTACTACCACGGGTCCCTCCTCTTGCTCGTCGGGCTCTTCTCTTTTGGCCGCTTCCTCCACCGGTGCCGTGGCCAACTGCTGTTTCCCCTCGAGGATCGCATCGGCAATCCGCGATGAAAAGAGCCGGATCGCCCGGATAGCATCGTCGTTTCCGGGAATAACATAATCGATCTTATCCGGATTGCAGTTCGTGTCTACGACGGCAACGATCGGAATGTTAAGTTTATTGGCCTCGGAAACGGCAATGCGCTCCTTTCTTGGATCGACCAGAAAGATACAATCCGGCATGCCGCCCATTTCCTTGATACCGCCGATGTTTCGGGAGAGCTTTTCCCTCATAGAGACAAGACCCGCCACCTCTTTTTTCGGCAGCGAATCGACCGTATCGGCCGAAAGGAGGGCCTCAAGGCGTTTGAAACGCTCGACCGTCTTTTTAATGGTGACGAAGTTTGTCAAGGTTCCGCCGAGCCAGCGCTCGTTGACGAAATACATCCCGCAGCGTTGGGCCTCGCTCTGGATTGACTCGTGGGCCTGTTTTTTGGTCCCTACGAAGAGAATCGTCCCGTTCTTCGCCGACACCTTCCTCACGAACTCATAGGCCTTGTCGAAGAGTGAGACTGTTTTCTGAAGGTCAATGATATAGATTCCGTTGCGGGCCCCGAAGATATAGGGTTTCATCTTCGGGTTCCATCGTTTGGTCTGGTGACCGAAATGGACACCGGCCTCCAGCAGTTCCTTCATCGCGATGTAGCTCATTGTTTGACTCCTTTTGGTGGTTTTTTCTTCCGCCCGCCGGGACCCGGGAATCCGATATCGGATCACCCCCCTGTCCCCACCGGTCGGGCGTGCTTAGTCGTGTATAAAAAGGAAGGACAACCTTCCCAATCCCCGCCTTTAGGCGGGGTGTTCTAACCCTGAATTACGACGACGCCGGACGCCATAGGCAATTGTTGTTGTAATTGCGTAAGGCCGTCCTTATTCAATTTGAGGGGCGGCGTATAATTATGATGCGCCTTCATGATGCCCCGGTTCGAAAAACAATGATGTAAATTTGTTTTTTTAACACAAATACGGTAATTATGCAATAAAAAAGGCCTTACCTGGACGTTATCCCATAAAACTACTCATCCCCACACCCAGGGCCAACGATAGGCCCGTAATCAGATGAAGGCCGATCGTCATGCCGCAGACCGGTACGACCCCCCGGGGATCGTCATAGACGATAAAGAGCTTTCTCGTCGCCGCCACCGCTATCGGTATCGTGACCAGAGCAAGCAATGAGAGTACCGGAATGATGGAGAGGACAACACCCAGGACGATCTCCAGGTACAAGGCCGCCAGAATCAGGACATAGACCCAGCGCGCCCTGGCTCTTCCGAGGGTAACGACAGCCGTGCATTTGGCTGTCTTCAGATCCGCCTCGTAATCGGGATATCCGTTGACGAACAGGATGAGGGCGATCAGGAGCCCGGGTGTCAGCGACAGCCACCAGATTGTCGCCGACAGTGAACCGGCCATGACCCAGTAGGTACCCAGCACCATCAGCGGTCCGAAGCCGACGGCTACGGCCAGCTCGCCGAGCCCCCGGCCGACATAGGCAAGACCGTATCGGGGAATTGAGTAGGCCAGCACGAGGATCGTTCCGCTTACCCCGAAAAGGAGCACCATCCAGCCCACCCGAATAACGAGATACAGGCCTATGGCGATCCCCACACAAAGGAGAATGATTCCCAGGGTCAGTGTCTGTTTCGGGGTCAGGATGCCGTCCTGGATCACGCGGCTGCCGCCCGAAAAAAGGTTATGATACCGATTCACGTTATCGGTCCCACCGAGGTAATCGAAATAGTCGTTGATGACGTTTGCCGCACCATGAAACGATAACGCCCCCACGAGGCACAAGAAAAATAGAGTGATATCAAAACGGCCGGCCCTGGTCGCCTGGACGGCACCGATAACGACCGGTACGATCGTTCCCGTAAAGAAGGGAGCCCGAAGGGCCTGCATGACAGCCTTTAGCACCGTGCGCTCCTTTCAGCTCCGGTAATCTGCGTTGATTTTCACATAATCAACGGAAAGATCGGACGTATAGGCGGTAAACGAAGAAGAGCCGGCGCCCAGATCGATGATGACGGTATATTCCCGTTGCCTCATAACCTCCCTGGCCGCGGCTTCCCGATCACCGCTGCAGCCGACCCCTCCCGAGGCCACCGTCACATCTCCGAATCTAATCTCCGCGCGGGCGGGATCAAACGACCCGGCGACACATCCGAGCGCCCCCATGATCCGACCCCAGTTGGGATCTTCTCCAAAGAATGCGGTTTTCACGAGGGGGGAGTTGGCGACCTGGAAGGCTATCCTTCGCGCGGTTCCCTCATCGGGCGCGCCGCTCACGGTAATTGCCACGAGCTTTGTCGCCCCTTCGGCGTCTTTCACGATATGGCGCGCCAGACCGATGCAGAGTTGAGTGAGCGCCTCCCGAAAAGGGCCGTTGCGAGAGTCGGTGTTGCCCGGTCGGTCCGTGCCGCCCGAAAGGATCAGCACCATGTCGTTGGTGCTCATATCTCCGTCGACCGTGATCGCGTTAAACGAACGCGAAACCGCGCCCTTCAGGATCTCCTCGAGGGGTCGTCTGGCTATGGGAAAATCGGTAACAGCAAAGGCCAGCATCGTGGCAAGGTGGGGAAATATCATCCCCGCCCCCTTGGCGATCCCGAGCACCCGATAGTCCCGTCCACCGGACGAGAACGACCCGGCGATGCATTTCGGATAGGTGTCCGTCGTCATAATCGCCCGGGCGGCCCGGACAAAACCGTCGGCGGACAGGTCATTGATCAGCTGGCCGAGGGATTTTTCGATGCGGTCCACCGGAAGCCGCTGACCGATTACCCCGGTGGATGCCGCCAGGACGGAATCTTGGGGGATACCGAGGCTGCGGGCAACGCTGCCCGTGAGAGTCCGGGCGTCCCCGATGCCTGCGGAGCCCGTGCAGGCGTTGGCGCCCCCACTGTTGATGAGCACCGCCTGCGGCCGAGCACCCTGCAGACGCTCCATGGAAAGCAGGACCGGGGCCGCCTTTACCCGATTCTCGGTGAAGACCGCGGCGCCGGCCGTGGGGTTATCCGCAACGATCAGGGCCAGGTCGGGGTCACCGGTCTTCTTTATGCCGGCGGCGATACCCGCGGCCCGAAACCCGGGGCAAGCCGGCTCGTCAGACGTCATATTCATATAATCCTTGGGGGAAGTGCCGCCTACCCGTAGGCCTCGACCTTCCCGTGACATTTCTTGTATTTCTTGCCGCTGCCGCAGGGGCAGGGGTCGTTCCTGCCGACCTTGGGCGTCTCCCGCACGATCGGTTTTACCTTCTCGCCGCCGGCCCGTTCGGGCCCCGGCCTCGGTCCTGCGGGACCCTCTCCCTCGGGGACCTCCCCCATCGAAGGGGTAGCAAACTCCCGGTGGATAAGCGTGAGCCGATCCCGCTCGGCCCCGGCGGCCGTTTCGTCGCGGGCGATCTGAACACGAAAGAGCTGTGCCAGCACCTCTCCCTTTACGTTTTCGCCCATTTCGAGGAAGAGGTTATACCCCTCCTTCTGGTATTCGATAAGGGGATTGCGCTGGCCGTAGGCACGCAGCCCGATTCCTTCCTTGAGGTGGTCCATGGCCTCGAGGTGATCCTGCCACGCCGCGTCCAGCACCCGAAGCATAATAATCCTTTCAAGACGGCGCATGAGGGGCGCCTGTATGTTCTCCTCCTTGGCCTTGTAGGTGGAAACGACCTTGTCCATGAGCCATTCGGCAAACTCGTCCCGAGTCATCTCGGAAAGCGCCGGGTCGGCCGTGTTGAGCGCGATGGAAAACGACCGCATCACCGTCTCGGTGATTCCGATGGTATCCCAGTCTTCTACGTAGCCCCTATCGTCGGTGTAGGTCATGATGATCTCGTCGATCTTTTCCTCGATCATCTCCATGATGTCTTCACCGATGTCCTCGTCCGAGAGGATCTCCCGGCGTCTGGCGTAGATGACCTCCCGCTGCTTGTTCATAACGTCGTCGTATTCCAGCAGCTGCTTTCTGACGGAGAAATTATTGCTTTCGACCTTTTTCTGGGCGTTTTCGATGGCCCGGGTAAGGAGGCCATGTTCGATGGCCTCCCCCTCCTCCATGCCGAGCCGATCCATAACCGACGTGATCCGGTCGGCGCCGAAGATACGCAGCAGGTCGTCTTCGAGCGACAGGTAGAACTGAGATGAACCGGGGTCACCCTGACGGCCCGAGCGCCCACGAAGCTGGTTGTCGATTCGACGGCTCTCGTGCCGCTCGGTCCCTATGATATGCAGGCCTTCGAGGTCCGGCACGCCCTGGCCGAGGACGATGTCGGTTCCACGGCCGGCCATGTTCGTGGCGATGGTGACGCCCCCCCGCTGCCCCGCCTGCGCCACGATCTCGGCCTCCCGCTCGTGGTGTTTCGCGTTGAGGACCTGGTGGTTGATCTTGCGCATCTTGAGCAGTCGGGCGAGCCGCTCCGATTTATCGATGGACGTGGTTCCGACAAGGACGGGGCGTCCTTTTTCAGAGAGCTCCCCGATACGGTCGGCCACCGCCAGGAATTTTGCGTTTTCGGTCTTATAGATCAGGTCCGGATATTCGGACCTCCTCAGCGGCTTGTTGGTCGGGATAACCATCACGGGCAGCTTATAGACTTTATGAAATTCCTCCGCCTCGGTTTCTGCGGTACCGGTCATGCCGGCCAGCTTATTATACATCCGAAAGTAGTTCTGCAGCGTAATCGTCGCCACGGTCTTGGTGGCCTTGGCGATCGTGACGTCTTCCTTGGCCTCGAGCGCCTGATGGAGCCCGTCGCTGTAGCGGCGTCCCGGCATCATTCTTCCGGTGAATTGATCGACGATGATGACCTGTCCGTCATTTACGACGTAATCGACGTCCCGTTCGAACAGGGTATGGGCCTTGAGAAGCTGGCCGAGGTTGTGAATCTTTTCGGTCTTATCCTCGTACAGGGCGCCCACCTCCCGTTTCTGCTCCACCTTCTGGGCGGCCGACAGGGAATCGTCCTGCTCGATCCTGATATAGTCCTCGTTGATGTCGCCGACGTCGAAAAGCTCCCCGACCGATGATCGGATGATGGCCTGCCCGTCCTCGGTAAAAGAGACGTTGTGCTCCTTGTCCGAGAATATATAGAGGAGCCCTTCCTCAAAATCAATCGTCCGCTTATCCCTGATATAGATACTCTCCCACTGGGTCATCGACCTCTTGACGTCCTTGTGATCGGCGAGATATTTCAGGAGGCGCTTGTTGCGCGGGTCCCCCTTCTCTACCCGAAGGAGGTTGACCATCATCGTCTCCTGGTCGTCGTCCTTTTCGGCGGCCATCGCCTTTGCAAAGAGCTCCGCTACGAGATCCTTTTGACGGGAGACGAGACGCTTGATGACGGGCTTGAGCCGATCATACTGATGAAGGTCAACGTCCACTTGGCTCGATATGATAAGGGGGGTTCTGGCCTCGTCGATGAGTATCGAGTCGACCTCGTCGACAACCGCAAAATTAAGCTCGCGCTGGACATAGTCTTCAAGCTGATATTTCATGTTGTCGCGCAGGTAATCGAAGCCGAATTCGTTATTGGTGCCGTACACGATGTCGCTCGCGTAGGATGCCTTCCTCTCGGCATCATCCATATCGTGAAGAATAACGTCGACCGAAAGGCCGAGGAATTCATATATCTGGCCCATCCAGTTTCGGTCGCGCCTGGCCAGGTAGTCGTTGACGGTGACGATGTGGACGCCCTTTCCGGAAAGCGCGTTCAAATACGCGGCCAGGGTCGCGACGAGGGTCTTGCCCTCACCGGTTTTCATCTCGGAGATCCTGCCCTCGTGCAGGACAACACCGCCGATGAGCTGGACGTCAAAATGACGAAGCCCGATGGTCCTTCTGGAGGCCTCCCGAACCACGGCAAACGCCTCGGGGAGAATATCATCGAGGGTCTGGCCATCGGCGAGACGTTTCTTAAACTCGAAGGTCTTATTCTTGAGTCCTTCGTCGGAAAGCGCCGCCATCGCGGGCTCCAGGTCGTTGATCTCTTCGACAATCGGAATTATCCGCTTGATTTCCCGTTCGTTTTGAGAGCCGAATAGCTTCTGTAAAAAATCAATAAACATACCCGATTCCTGCTAATCTCTTCGCGTTAATATACTAATACTGTTCATCTCTATCCAACCGCAGCGTGCGCTCCGGAGTAACAACTCCATCGGAAACCGCCGGGGTCAGCCTTCTCTTCTAACTAAAACCCCGAAGGAGATACACTCCATCGGGGCTTCTGGCCGCTCTCCTGATAAAGTCCGCCTTATCCTATTGACGACAGCGGTTTGCGGTCACACCATCGTCCCGGCCGACTCAGTTGAGGATATAGTTCCTCGGATTGACCGGCACGCCGTTTATCCTTACCTCGTAGTGGAGATGCGGTCCGGTGGTGCGTCCGGTAACACCGAGGGTGGCAATCTTATCGCCCCGTTTTACCTTATCCCCCTCCTTGACGAGGATGGTATCCAGATGTCCGTACCGCGTGGCGATTCCGTAACCGTGGTCGATAGACAGGACCTTTCCATAACTCCCTTCGATGCCGGTAAAGATTACCACCCCGTCGGCGGTGGCGTATATAGCCGTGCCGACTTTGTTGGCGATATCCAGACCCTCATGCATTCGGAGCGTCTTGGTATACGGGGAGCGGCGGTAGCCGAACGATGAGGTCACGAAACCCCGGGTGGGCCATATGGAGGGGGTACATAAAAGGAGGTTCTTTTGCTCCTCGAGGAAGTTCAAAAGACCCTGGAGGCTCTCCTCCCGCATCTTGGACTCCTCCTGGAGGTTTTCGAGGTCCACCTTGATTTCACGGATAAGCGATTCGTGGCGCTTATCGAGCTCGGTGACGCTGTTGCCTTCCTCGGGGGTGGGACCCCCGACTCCAAACACGTCCCCACCCTCGGGATTCTCGCCGATGTTGGTGATGATCCTGAGTTTTTCGTCAAACTGGCGTATCTTCTCCATCTCCGAGTTGAGGTCCTCGAGTTTCGAGGCGAACTCCCGTATCTGATCTTTCTGCTGGCGGTTTTCTTCCCTGAGTGAATTAAGCTCCGCGACCTTGAGACGAACATCAAGGTAGTTATAGAGCATCCAGACGGAAATAAGGATAACGACGGCCGCCACGCCGGCCACGACATAGAGCGCGATGTCGGATATTTTAAACCTGAAGACATTCTGCGCCTTCTGCGGCACGACCATTATCGTATAATACTTTTTCTTTCGCTTCATGAGTATGACCTGCCCGGGCTTTCTTTTTGAGATTGTTACGGGGATATCAACGGCATCCGCATATTCGGCAATCCCTGTACGCAACAACTCGATTTTAGGTAATTATCATAAAAAAGAGAGAATGTCAAGGAATTTTCGCCCCTTAAAAGGTGCACACAGCCTGCGGAGAAGGCCCGGCTGCCTCATGACGTATTTTTCTTGACATCCCGTAAAAATATGGTAGATTTAGCGGTCTGACAATTGAGAAAAACCCACAATCTCCTTGCTCGGTGGGGGGAGAGCCTGAGGATAGAGAAAACCGAAGGCTTGATGCGGATCGCAACGGATTACCGACCGCCCCCCAGGATAACCGGGCTTGATAACCGAAGGGAGGTGAAATTCACGTGCGTACCTACGAGACCGTCTTTATTCTCGACCCAGATCTCACCGAAGATGACACTGAAAAGGCGATAAATCGCATTCAGACCGTTATCGAGGGACAAAAGGGCAGGATCGTTCTCCTGGATAACTGGGGCAAACGAAAACTCGCCTATCGAATCAAGAAAAAAGTTAAAGGTAACTACGTCTTGATCGTTTATTACGGCGAGCCCAAGAGCGTGGCAGTCCTTGAGCGTAACCTCAAGATTATGGAGGAGGTGCTGAAATTCCTCACCATTAACCTTGCCGCCACGGAGATCGATATCGCCACCGAGGAAAAGAAAGAGGAAGAACGCAAGCTCGCCGAGCCCAACGGCACCGGAGACGGGGCGACCGCTGTTTCCGAATCTGTTCCCGAAAAGGATGATACTCAGGAAGAATCCTCCGATGATGACCAGGCCGATGTCCCGGCGGAGCCTGAGGAGTAACCGAAGGGTTTTTGGCTCACCTCGTCCGAGGGGGCGCGCAAGCACGTATCCTGTGCTCGGGACCAAAGAACGTACCGGCGGGACGTATTGTCCGGGCGCTTCGGCACGATCGATAGCCGGGATGGGCGGACGGAACCTTTCCGGCGGCCCAATTATGGAGAGAGGCTATCCGCCTCCCGAGACCTTTTAGAAAACAATGAACCCGAACAGATTGACGCATCCACGCGAGCTGTAAGGGTTGTGACTTTTTGGAAACGATATGGAAAACAGAAGATACGAATCAAGGACGTCTGACGGGGACTCCCGTGGCAACTCCGGTGCAAAGGTAGTCAAGCGGACGGGATTTCACAAACGGAAAGTGTGCCGCTTCTGCGTGACGCCGACCATCGTAATTAACTATAAAGACGCCAAAATGCTGCGCTACTTTATTACGGAGCGGGGCAAGATCATTCCGCGGCGGATTTCGGGCAACTGCGCCAAACACCAGCGCGAGTTGACCGTTGCCATAAAGCGGGCGCGAATACTGGCGCTGCTTCCCTTCACGTCCACGCTGTCGCAGTATTAGCCGCCCCGCGCGGACCAGACGGAGCTTTTCATGCCCGTTTTGACATGAAGGACCCCGTTTTGTAGCGCAACGGCCGCGGTCGATACGCAAACACATATGATCCCCTATCGGCGGCATCTCCGATCGGCGGCATGCGCTGCTATCGTGCCTATTGAGACGGCCGGAAACCAAGCGGGATTCGCGGGAAATCGGCGTGTTAAGACGAAGGGGGCGTTTCGCTTAAGCCGGAAGGCCGGGTGTATTTGTACCATCACGACAAGGAGGAGTCACCATGGAAGTGATTCTTATAAAGGACATTCCCTCCCTGGGCAAAACCGGAGACGTGGTAAAGGTTGCCACCGGCTATGCCCGGAATTTCCTGTTACCAAAGAACTTTGCGCTGACCGCAACGCCGCAGAACATGAAGCAGCTCGGCACCATTAAGAAGCGCGATGATCAGATCAAGGAAAAAGAAAAACTGAGCGCCCAGGCCCTGAAAGAAAGGATCGAGGCGATCTCTCTAACAATGAAGAAGCATGCCGGCGAAGAGGACAAGCTCTTCGGATCGGTAACCTCTCCTGAAATCGTCGATGCGCTCCTGGAAATGGGCATCGAGGTGGACAAAAAGAAGGTCGTCATAGAAGAGCACATAAAACGGCTCGGCGATTATACGGTGCCGATCAAGCTCGCGTCCGAAATTGTCGCACAGCTCAGGCTCTCGGTAGTCAAGGAAGACCAAGGAAGCTGACGCCGCCTTTTTTCTTATTCGGCCTCTTGCCCCATCGGAATCTGCGGCAATCTCGCATGGTATATGCTATACTATCATCCGGGATCGTTATAATGTCCGGAGACGGCCCAAGCGGTCGACCGGCACGGCGGTAAATGCGCCGACGGTGGGGCGGCCGGTGCCTGGCTGTTCTGCTTTCGGGTGACCGGTGCTTACCCGCGCCGCCCGGTAAATTTTCAAGTCATATCCTTAAACAAGCCAGGGGGCCGCGCATGGGATCGGGTGAAGCCGTCTTACGGGTACCTCCCCAGAGCCTCGACGCCGAACAGTCGGTACTGGGGGGAATTCTCATCGAGGATCGTGCCATCACGAAGGTCCTGGATATCCTCATGCCCCAGGATTTCTACCGGGAGGGTCACCGAAGGGTCTTCTCGGCGATGATCGATCTCTTTGATAAGAACGAGCCGGTAGACTTCATCACCCTGACCGAGACCCTCAAAAAGAAAGGGACCCTCGATGAAGCGGGGGGTATCGCCTATATCACGTCTCTCGTAGACAATGTTCCCACCGCGGCCAATATCCAGTACTACGCCAAGATCGTCAAGGAAAAGGCCATCCTGCGCGGCCTGATTACTGCCTCATCGGAAATTATCGCCGACAGCTACGAGGCCAAGCGGGACGTAGACGAGCTCCTCGAAAAGGCCGAGAGCAAAATCTTCGAGATCTCCGAACACAAGATCAAGCAGGCGTTTTTCCCCATACAGAAGATTGTCACCGAAAGCGTCGAGATAATACAGCATCTCTACAATAAAGACCTCGATATCACGGGCGTACCGACCGGTTTTAAGGACATCGACGAAATGACGGCCGGCCTCCAGCCCTCGGACCTCATCATCATCGCCGGGCGGCCCTCGATGGGAAAGACCGCACTGGCCCTCAATATCGCGCTGAACGCCGCCTTTAAACACAAGGTGCCCGTGGCCATCTTCTCGCTGGAGATGAGCAAGGAACAGCTGGTCATGAGGATGCTGGCCTCCGAGGCCAGGATCGAGCTCAATCGCATCCGGACGGGAAAAATCAGGTCCGACGAATGGAGAAAGCTGACGGGTGCCGCGGGAAACCTCCTGGAGACCGCCGTATTTATAGACGATTCGTCCGGCCTCAACCCCCTGGAGATGCGCGCCAAGGCCCGCCGGCTCAAGGTCGAGGCGAATATCGGGATGGTGGTGGTCGACTACCTCCAGCTGATGACCGGGATGGGGAGGGCCGAGCGGCGGGATCTCGAGATATCGGAGATTTCGCGCTCGCTCAAGGCGATGGCAAAGGAGCTCAAGGTCCCGGTGGTGGCGCTCTCCCAGCTCTCCCGGGCGGTAGAGAACAGGGAAAACAAGCGGCCGATGCTGGCCGATCTGAGGGAGTCCGGGGCCATCGAGCAGGATGCCGACGTAATCGCCTTTATCTACCGGGACGAGGTCTACAACAGCAGTACGGAAGACAAGGGAATAGCCGAGATCATCATCGGCAAGCAGCGCAACGGCCCGACGGGAACGGCGCGGCTCACCTTCATCAACGAGCACACCCGGTTTGAAGACCATTCGAGACGGGATATACATTAAGACCGTCATCGGCCAAAACGTCGCCCGCGGAACTTCACCGTGTCGGATGCACACGGCGCACCGATATCCCGGTAGAAATATTTGGATGAAAGCGCAAGAAAAGACTTGACAAGCGGCCGCGAACTATTTAACCTAAAGGTTCGTATCAAGAGGGGGCGTTAACTCAGTTGGTAGAGTATCTGCCTTTTAAGCAGAGAGTCACTGGTTCGAATCCAGTACGCCCTACCAGATAATATCCGGCGAGAGCGGGTTCTCGCCGGCGCACTAAAAGGATTTAAAGAGCCTCATGGTCAGGAGCGAATGAAGCTTCTCCATCTAGGGCCCCACGAAGCAGGCTTCGTGGGATGATGGTCAATCTCCCGGCTGCTCGGGAGCGGACCGTAAACGAAACGAGCAGCGACCCCATCGTCTAGTCTGGCCCAGGACACCGGCTTTTCACGCCGGCAACAGGGGTTCGAATCCCCTTGGGGTCGCCAAAAAATCAAAAAGCCGTCCGGAAACGGGCGGCTTTTTTTTATGGAAGTTTTGCAATTAAGTTATCGGGGGATTGACCTGCCCCAAGAACTGTACCACTGTTTAAGTTAGTCCAGAAGCGTATGTTTTCAGCTCTTTCCCTCAAATAACCTCAAACAAGAACCTAAAATCTGCTGACTACAAAATCTTCCTCTATTTCCACCCCATCAATCCCAATTGGCTCCGGATGCTCTTGTGCATCTCTTTCAAGGATTTCAATCAGCTCTCTGGCATGCCTCACACAGTATGCGTATTCCCCGTCTTCAGGATAATTAAGAAGGGCTTTGCATGAGCCGATAGCTTTTCTGGTGTCTTTGAGCTTCGTCCTATATATTTCTGCAATTCTGTAAAGGATATCTATCCTATCGGGGAACCGTGCGAAGAGCCTACGGTATTCTCTGATGGCGGTGAGATAATCTCCTTTCTGTTCAAAGAACTCTGCCTTATATATGTCAGGCTTAACTTCATGGTCTTGGCTCCCCTCATAGAGAAATGAAAAGGGTAAATAGAAAAATGAAGAAAGTCCATTTGATAAGGCTTGAGACAAAAATAGTATATGTGCTATCGGCACCACAATAAGGACGAATTCAATTACAGTCCACCAAAAAGCCTCTATGGCATATGATTCAGATAGGTAAAAGTTCAATAATAGAATTAAGTAAAAAAGGAAACCAAAGCCAATGATATAATATACGATCTTCGCCTTTGAAGTACCGATACAAAAACCGTGTATCCTGCCTTGAACGGTTTCGTTATAAGTTATGTCTGGGGTGGGTTTCCTTTTGCCGATTATGATGATATGCTTCCTGGGTTTTTTGCGGTGCTTAAACGCCCTGGTCAATACTATTTTACTGAATGCCACACCACCAATGAACCCCCCTACATGCCCCCAGTAGGCGGTGCCGTTATTTAAATCCAGCAGTCCAAAAGCAAGCTGCATGAGGAACCAGAGTCCGATACAGATATATGCAGGTATGTTAACGATACGGGCGTAGAAAGGGAAGAAAGACATGAAGAGAAGGCGTATTCTCGCTGTGGGAAAAAGGAGAAGGACTGCCCCCATTAGCCCTGAAATAGCACCGCTTGCACCGATTACCGGCATTGGTGATTGCCACTCGCAAGCGGCATAAAAGAGACCGCAGTAAATACCGCTTATTAAGTAGAAGTAGAGGTACTTCCTCGGGCCAAAGCGGTTTTCCAGCTCGCTCCCAAATACGTACAGGAAAAGGCAGTTTCCAGCGAGATGGAGAAAGCTCCCGTGGATAAACATGGATGTCAGAAACGGAAATGTTTTGTACCAGATGATGAAATCAGCGGAAAGCACACGAGATGGCACCAGACCAAAGAAGTCGTAGAACGCTTGTAGGCCAAAACCCTCAAGTTGAGATGAAAAGAAATAGATAAAGGCATTTATTCCTATCAGGGCAAGGGTCGCCTTCGGTAGTTTTATTTTGTCATCACTTGCCGAAAGGGGGATAAACATCAATCATACCTTTAGGACTGGAATATCTAAAAATACCTTACAACATAATCATAAATAAAGCAAAAGTGATGCCATATCAGGAACAAAACTGATGGGAGAATATCCCATTGTTTTACTTAGCAATTTACGGAAATGAGAGAAATGGTCTGCTGGAAATTCGGCTAATTCTTCGCTATTATGCTATCCGATTGCGATTTTGCACTCTGCGGTAGTTTTTCCGGCATCACTTGCCGTCCTTTCGGAGTCCATTTTTGCCTCAAATCCTAACTCTTAACATGGACTCGTTTTCGGGGGGGCAGGTCAGTCCGCAGGTGAAAATGGCGTTATAGTGAGACGTTGCGCTTTCCCATTAGGTTAAGTTTGTATCGCCGCACGGTTTCGGGCGAGATCTTATCGCCGGCCGCAGACTTAAAACAGAGGGCATCAAAGGGGCACTGGACGATACAGGCACCGCAACGGACACAGAACTCGGCCCGCGGGATCGATGCCGTCTTGTGCGGTTTGTCGACCGCAAAGCAGTCCCGCGGGCAGACCTCGGAGCAGAACCCTGCCCCCTTGCACAGCTTCTTATCCAGCTCGACGGCAAGCAGCCTCTCGTCATGGAGGCCGCTTTTAAACGTGGGAGTACTTCCCGTCAGGTCAAGGGTCAAGACCAGGATAATTATGAGGCAGGCCGCCCCCCAGCGAAGGAGAAAGGGCCACGAAAAGCCGGGCCAATAAATCAAATAGCCGACGAGACCCAGGAGAACAAGGCCCCACAGGATCACGGGAAAGCCGACATGCGCGCCTTGCCTCTTCAGAAGACGCTCATAGAGGGGAAATGAAAGAAAGATCGCCAGGCTCAGCCCCCAGATAGTGAAAATCAACGGTGCCACGGCGCCCCTCCAGAGTGGGAGAAAAATAAGGGCCGCAATCAGGGACATGGGGGCGGCCCAGGCCGTAGCCATCTCGAATCGGTCGGCCAGGGGAAACAGGACCTTTCGCATATCGTCTTTTTTTGTGAGCTTGTTCTCCAGAAAAGCGGGGATGTCCCTGGCATACACCGGCCCCCAAACGACCCGCCATCCGGTCTTTTTTTTAATCACTACGGATTCGACCCCCGGAGCTGCCAGCTGCGGAAGAATGACGTTCCGGTGGTCCACCAGTTTCTCGATCCCGCTTGTCTTCAGCGCCGAGATAACGTCGTGATGGGTAAAATGACCGCCGCAGGCGGCACACCAGACGTTGATGCCCCGGCTTTTTGCCACCAGCAGGTACCCGTCCAGACCTTTGATTGCCCGTTTCACCCGCAGAACGGTCAGGTGATAGTTACAGGTCAGCAGGACCGGGGAGTCTCTATCCGGATTCCCGATCCTCACCAGGCCCGTCCTGCATGAAAAGGGAAGAAGCCTGGTGACCGTATAAAAGACGTTCAGGAGGACGTAGGTAATCGTATTCATCATGTCTGCCTCGATGGATTTTGTGCAGATAATTCCATAAAACTCCCCAGCCTGCTGTGCTTCACGGACGTCACGACAAAGCCCGCTTCCCTGACCTTATCGGGGAGGCCGGAAACCGCCCGGGTCGTCGTCTGCGTGAGGAGATACGTTATGACGACCAGCGGTATCCGGACCAGAAGGTGCAGGGTTCTCATGATAATACCCTCGGGCTTCATCTCGTCGGCCACCAGCAGCCTGCCCCCGGGCCGGAGTATCCGCCTGGCCTCGTTGAGGACAAACCCCAGCTCGTCCTCGGAAAGCTCCGAAAAGCAAAGCCCGCTCATGATGGCGTCATAGCCGCCGTCCGGCTCGCTCCCGAGCTCCGCGACGCCCATTTCCCGGTAGGTGACCCTATCTCCCAGCCCTGATTCCTCGGTCCTCTTTTTTGCAATATCCAGCATCCCGGGATTTACATCGATGCCGACGAGGGATGCACCCTTTCGCGCTGCTCGGATAGTGAGCGCGCCGGTGCCGCACCCGATATCGAGCACCCGGTCCCCCTGTTGTATCGGAGATACCATGCGGTCGTAGGACCCATCGAGGGCACCGAGCGTGAGGATCCCAATGCCCCGATCATAGCGGGACGGGGCCGATTCGAGGATCTTCATCAGGATATAAGTGCTCATGTCCATACCTTCCGGCCGGAAACGGGTACAGTTCCGTTTCCCGCCCTCTACGTAACGACGGTACTTCCCCTTTCGATAAGCGACGCAAGTCCCCCAATCTGCCCGGATATATCATGTATGATTCCCGGGTTTCCCCGTCCCAACACGTCCTTTCCGCCCAGACGGGCACGGCTGCCCGCCGAAGTCCCCGCCGGCTATCCTCGGTGCGGGGGCCAAAAAAATAAACCCCTCTTTACGAGGGGTTTATTGTCAATCATTTTGTCTTTATCGGCCGGCCGCTTCGTTTCACGGGACCGGCCGTGTGGAGATTTCCATGAAGGCATCATCTCGGTCGCCCTCCCGATTGCCCGGGGCGCGCCTTATCGGGGGCGTCGGGGCGGATCGGTTTCCAATCACACAAACTCGATCAGCTGTATCCTGACCCCATCCGGGTCCTCGATGAAGGCGATCTTGCGGTCGGCCCTCAGCTGCATTGGCTCCATGATGAATTTGACCGACTCGCGCTTCAGCCGCGCGGCCAGCCCTTCGATATCATCCACCGCAAAGGCCAGGTGATAGAGGCCGAACCCCTTATCCACGAGCATCATCTCGTCGCCGGGATTGGCCTCTTCGATCTCGATACGCGTCCGGTCGTTGCCGACAAAATAGAAGGTCCTTTCCAGCACCTGGACCTCTTCGAGGACCTCGAGCCCCAGCACCCGCGTATAGAAGTCGATCGATTTCTTGATGTCGGCCGATTTTATGCCGGAGTGGTGCAGGTACATGGCTTAGGCCCCCTTCTTTGCCAGGTGCTCGCCGACGGCCGCAAACGCCTCCCTGGACACCTCGAGTGTCTTTTCGATGTCCGCGTCCGTGTGCGCCGCCGACAAAAACCAGTTGTGATGCGGGTGGAGGAAGACCCCCCGCTTTGCCGCCTCGCCGCAGAAGAGGCGGTTGACGTCAAACACCGGGTCGTTTTCAAACCGCATGAAGGGTATGGCATCCGGCCCTGAATAGACCACCGAAAGTCCGGCGTCCTTGGCCAGGCCCAGTATCCCCGTCCTGAGGGACGCGCCGAGCTTTGCGATCTTCTCGATGACCCCTTCCTCTTCGATGATGTCCATCGTGGCCAGCGCCGCGGCCATCGGAACGGCGGCAAAGTAGTGGGTGCCGGTGAAAAACACACCCGATGCCGCCTCCTTGAGCCTTTCCGTGCCCAGGCAGGCCCCGATGGGATGGCCGTTTGCCATCGCCTTTCCCATCGTCACGAGGTCGGGCTTGGCGCCGAAATAGACGTGGGAGCCGTTGAGGTGCAGCCTGAAGTTGCAGCGGATATCGTCGACGATAAGCAGAGACCCGTTCTTGTCGCACAGCGAGCGCACCGCGTTATAAAAACCGTCGGCCGGCATCACCTGGTCGCCCATCGCGGGGTGATGGTACGGGGTGAGGATAACCCCCGCCACGTCCTCCTTGTGTTTTTCGAACATCGCCGTGAGCCCGGCCACATCGTTATAGTCAAAGTACTCCACGAACGCCTGATATTCGGGGGGAATGCCGTTGGTGTTGTGGGTGCACCAGAAATGGGACCCGTGATAGGTGCCGTTTGCCATGATGATGACGCGCTTCTTGGTGAAGTGGCGCGCCACCGTGGTGGCATACGTGGTCACGTCCGAGCCATTCTTTGAAAAGACCGTCCAGCCCATCCCGGAGATCAATCCGACGAGCCTCTTTGCCAACTCGTTCCAGCGGTTGGAGGGAAGCGTGAAACTGTTACCGAGTTCTGCCTGTTTTGCGGCCGCCTCCTCCACCTCGGCGTGCCCCAGACCGAGGATGTTGGTGCCGAACGAGCACATGTAGTCGATATACTCGTTGCCGTCCACATCCCAGATATGGCTGCCCTTGCCCCGCTCCAAAAAACAGGGATAGGAGCCGTAGGTCAGAAACATCGGGCTCCTCGGCCCGTAGATGCCGCCGGGAACATACTTCTTGGCTTCTTCAAACATCTCGTAGGATTTCGTGAAGGTGTAGGTCTTCATGGAGTATCCTCGTTATGAAATTGTAAGGACTAAGGTAAAGCCATACGCCCCGTGCCGTTCTCCCGCCGGGGCCCTGAACACAATGGGGCCCTTCGGGATAGTACGGGAGCCCCGGAAAACTGAAGATATTTCAGGCGGCCCTTCTTATCTCTTCTCTATGGGGACGTAGGGCCGGTTCAAATCGCCGATATATTCCTGGATCGGTCTATAGATCTTGTTTGTATCGACCTGCTCCATCCAATGGGCCGCCCACCCGACCGACCTCGCGACGGCAAAGACCGGGGTAAAGAGGTCGATGGGAATACGCAGTATCTCCAGGACGACCGCGGAGTAGAAATCGACGTTGGGGTAAATTTTTTTATGGGAGAGCTTCTTCTCGACCTCACCTTCAAGCTCCGTGGCGATCTCGTAGAGCTCCTTGAACTCCTCGCCGCCGACCTTATCCAGCAGCCCCGGGATGTAGGACTTCAGGACGGGGGCCCGGGGATCGGTGGTCTTATAGATGCGGTGGCCCAGCCCCATGATCTTCTTTGCCGAATCGAGCATCTCGTCGACATATTTGGGGACGTTATCGGCGCTCCCGATGGAATAGAGCGTTCTGATAACCCGCTCGTTGGCCCCACCGTGCAGCGAGCCCGACAGGGCGCCGACCGCCGCCGACACCGCCGAGTAGATGCTCGCGTTCGTGGAACCGACGATCCGGGCCGAAAACGTGGAGGCGTTGAGCGTGTGCTCGGCCATGAGGATAAGGCACTTGTCCAGCACCTGGGCAACCGCACGATCGGGGGGGTCGCCCATGAGCATGAAGAGGAAGTTTTCGGCGTGGCCGTATTTTGAGACCGGCGGCAGCGGGTCCTCGCCGTTCCTGCAGTGGTCAAAGGCCGCCACGATCGTGGGAAACTTGGCGATGAGCGAGATAGCCCGCCTGATGTTGTGGATGGGCGACGATACGTCGTCGGCGTAAAAATCCTCGCCCTGGAGCAGGGCGACGGCCGCCTGCAACGCAAGCATCGGGTGCATCCCGACGGGGAATTTTTTGATGGCCTCGGATACCGAAAGCGGCAGGTGCCTCTGGCGCGCAATGAGGGTGGAGAACTCCTTGAGCTCCCGCTCGCTCGGCAGGTGGTTGTAGAGGAGGAGGTAGGCGGTTTCCTCGAAGGTGCTGTGCTCGGCCAGCTCCTCGATGGCAATGCCTCGGTAGGAGAGCCTCCCCTTCTCGCCGTCGATACAGCAGATGGCCGATCTTGTGGCGATGACCCCTTCCAATCCCGGGCGATACGTGGAGGCGGCCCTGGATTCGGTAGCGGGGGTTCCCGGCGTGTTGTCGGGGCCGGTTGCGGTCGTCTCGTCTATCGTGTCGTTATTCATGGTTTGGTCCTTAACGTGCCCGGAAGTGGATTTCTGTGTATCGGGGGTATGCACCCCAACACGTAATGACTAAAGGAAAATACCAGATGGCGGCGGTTTTGTCAAATAGTATCTGGTTCGGGAAGATACGGCCGGGTACAAGGAACGGGCGCGACAAGTCACCCCACACGGCAGGCCGTGTGGGGACTCCGACAAAACACACAAGACCCCTCCACCCCACTTCGCCGTCATTGCGAGCCGTGCGGTTGATCGGGGTCCCCGCGAAGCCTGCTTCGCGGGGTGATTGTCTATCCCCCGACTGTCTCACCCTAACGCTGATAAACCGATTGTCCCTCCCGCACAACAAGGGGATTGCTTCGTCCCGCCACGCCGCTATCGCTCCTCACGGCTTCGGCGGGGGGCACTCCTCGCAATGACCGGTAGCAACGATACCTCCGACGGGCGGGATATTACTATGACAAATGTTTACCGACCGCCGTCTAAAAAGGTATTTTTTAGGGTTGACAGCATTAAAATATACTAATATAATATGGTAACCCTTTTTTAATGGAGGAGAATATGAAAAACAAGTTACTGTTACTCCTGCTGTCGTTCGCCCTCGTCTTCTCCGTGTGCGCCTTTGCCGGAGAGGGGAGCGACACCATCGGCGACGAAAACATGCTTCTACAGCTTCGGTATTCGTATTCGGTATACGACTACAAGTCAAAATGGGAAGACGACCTCGGCCTCTATAACGACTTCGATTTCTCGAGCCACGCGGGCTACCTGCAGATGGACTACGGCATCAACGACTACGTGGACATCTACGGGCTGTTGGGCTACAAGTACCTCGATGCCGATGAGGATCGTCATCCTGACGACTACGGCCTCGGTTACATCCATTCGATGGTGTGGGGGGCGGGCCTCAAGGCCACGTTTGTCCGGATGGACAACGGCCTTTACTTCGGCGGCGGAATCGGGATTACCCACGCGTTTGATCCCGGCAAGACGACGCTTTATGTGGACGGCGACGATATACGGTACGATTACAACGAGTTCAACGTGGTCGCCGATCTCCACGCCGGCTGGAAGATCAAGAAGATCGGGCTGACCCCCTATATCGGCGCGGAGTTCCGCTACACGAGGCTCTTCCTGGAGCAGATTGACGGCTCGGAGGTCGTCAATGACGAAACGGCCATCCTCTTCGACGATCATAATTTCGGGATGTACGTGGGGCTCGACTACTACCTGAATAACCGGCTCTATTTCAACGTAGAGGGGCACTTCTTCGATTATGAGGGCGTGAGCGCGTCGGTCGGCTATCTGTTCGATTCGGCGATCCCGAACCTGTCGTCGGGCGGCATGGGGACCGACACGGTCGGGGCCTGCCACCTGCTGGCCCAGGTCCGTTATTCCTACGCCTACAACAACTACGACACCGATTATTACCGTTTTATCGGGGACGATGTCGATAATGACTTCGAGTTCGAGAGCCATTCGGTGTACCTGCAGCTGACCTACGGGCTGACCGACTACGTGGACGTCTACGGCCTGCTCGGTTATCGGAACGTTTGTTTCGATATTGATGGAAACCTGAGGTTTAGCGACAACTTTGACGCGCTGCTGTGGGGAGTCGGGCTCAAGAGCACGTTTTACCGCGCCGATAACGGCTTCTTCGTCGGCGGCGGCCTGGGGCTGACCCATGCCTTCAATCCGACCAAGCGGGCGATGACCTATTACGACGTGGAGGACGATGATTACAGCTCTTACAAGTACCAGTATAACGAGATGAACCTCACCGGCGACCTGCACGCGGGGTGGCATTTCGCCAATATCGGGCTGACCCCATACTTCGGCGTTGAATACCGCTACACCGTATTGACGATGGAGGCCTACCGGCCCGGCTATCATGAGATCGACGACGACAGCTCCGCCCGGTTCGAGCAGAAGAACCGGGTCGGCGTGTTTGCCGGGGTAAACTGGCTGATTAACGACCGGTTCTTCCTCAACGTCGAGGGCCATGCGATCGATTACTGGGGAGGAAGCTGCGGCTTTGGATACCGCTTTGACATCTGCGGCGCTCCCGAGCCCGCACCCGCGCCGGCACCCACGCCGGTTATCGAGCCCAAGCTGGAGCCGATGAGCAAGTATTAAACCATCACCCGAATACTACAAGAAAATGGGGCGGCCCATGCCGCCCCATTTTTTGATTACCGTCATTAGAAGTTACCCCACCCGGCAGGCCGTGTGGGGGCCCCGACCCGTCACACACGGTCCCCCGCGGTGACGGGACGGCCCGTATGCCTGTTTTACCTCACCGCAGTAAGGCCTCAAGCTCCCGGTAGGCCTCCGCATGGCGCCTGAGCATCTCGACGATGGGCAGGTTATATGGGCACTTCTCTTCGCATTCGCCGCATTCGATGCATTCGGCCACCGTGGCAATCGGGCCTTTCGTAAAAGCCAGGGTCTGCTGGGGCGTCATGCGCTTCATAATGGCCGGAAACATCTGGGCCTCCCGGATCAGCACCCCCTGCGGGCAGGGCAGGCAATACCCGCAGCGCCGGCAGAACGCATCTCCCAGCTGTTCGCGTATGCGTTCCATCTCCTGCCGGTCCCGGTCGGTCAGCGGGGCGGGCGTTTCGTACAGGGCCACGATCTGGTCGAATTCTTCTTTGTTGGATACCCCCGGTATGGGTACCACGTGCGGGTATTGCTGGAGAAATTTAAAGCAGATGTCTGCCCTCTCCAGCATGCCGCCGCCCAGCGGTTTCATGGCTATAATACCCATGTCTCTTTCGGCGGCCGCCGGAAACAGGGCCTCGAGGGCCTGGGTCTCCACAAAGTTGAACGGGAACTGGATGGTTTCGAACAGCCCGGTCTGAACGACCTTGAGGGCGGCGTCCTTGTTATGGGCGCTGAACCCGATATGCCGGATTTGGCCCTTATCCTTTGCCTGGGTTGCCGCCTCCATGGCGCCGCCGGGGGCCAGCACCGCCTCCAGTTCAGATTCCGCCGACAGGTTATGGAACTGGAAAATGTCTATGTAATCGGTGCGAAGCTGCCTAAGGCTGTTGGCGATATGTTCGGCCGCCTTTTGCCTGGACCGTTCCAGCGTCTTGGTGGCGATTACGACTTGGTCGCGCACGCCTTCCAGCGCCTGCCCGATCTTTCCTTCGCTGTCCATATACATGTTTGCGGTATCGAAAAAAGTGACGCCGCGGTCAAAACAATACCGGACCATTTCGGCGGCATCGTTTGCTCCCAGCTGCATAATGGGGATCCCACCGAAACCAAGCTCCGTAACCATGAGCCCGGTCTTGCCTAAACGACTTTTTTTCATGCTTCCGCTCCCGCAGATGTTTTTTGAAATGAAATAGGAATATCATATCTCGGATTATGCGGCAAGGGCGGCGATTTTATCGGCCGGAATTTGGAGACAGGGGTGTGCTTATGCGCCACTTCTTAGTCAGTGCAAGGAGCGAAGGGGCAATCCCTTTGTTGTACGGTTGGAGCACTCTACTAAATCGACGTCTTTTCTCTACAGTCAGGGGATTGACCATCACCCCGTACGGCAAGCCGTACGGGGCCCCGACTCGCCGCTACGCTCCTCGCAATGACCGGTAGGAACGAGGACGCCCCCCGGAAACGACGAGCAACGCGGATTCTTCCGTCACGGGCATCCTCTCCGTGGATGCTCATTCCTTGGGCTCTATCTTAAATTCGCTCCCGCTGCTTCCCCGGCCGGTGATGACAAAGCGGACTCCCAGGGCCGAAAGGGTGCCGATGCCCCCGGTCAGCGTGATGACGATCCCCCCGGCGATCAACAGACCCAGCTTGCTGGTGGGCTCCGGGTCGGCGACGGCCGCGGCGATCATCCAGATCCCCGCGCCGGAAAGGCCGATACCCGCCAGCACCGAGGCGATGCTTTTGAAATCGAGCTTCCCCTTCGTCTTGGCGGCGCGGATGAGCGACACCGCCGATTCGAGGTCCTTTTGGGTAATCCCGACCCCGGCGTCGTCAATAAAGACAAAGGGGGCCTTATCTTTATAGAGCTTGAGCGACCGTTCGAGCCAGTCCTTTACGCTGGTCCGGACGACGACTTCGGTCTCTTCGCCTATGCTGCCGTTCTTTTTTTGCATGAGTCTCATATAGATTTGGTATGCTCCCCTTCTTTAATTATAGCGCATACACCCGAGATCGTCAACTGCGGCCGGTCAACGGGGCGGAAGGTAACCCGGGGGTTCGCCCGGGAGAGAGGCCCGGCGGCACCGGCCCGTGGGACCGGCATATCAGGGGCCGGGGATTGCATTTTCGTATATTCCGGTGATTCGGAAAATCGGCGCCCGGGACGAACGCGGCGGATTTCTCGCGGGTCACGGACGTCGATCACTTGATCTTATAGTAGTTCTGGCACCCCTCGCTGGACCCGTACTTGCAGGCCTTGTCAAAGTCGGCCAGGGCCTCGTCTATCCGCCCCAGGCTGTAATAGGCTACCCCCCGGTTGTTGTAGGCGCTGGAGTAGTGCGGTTCTATCCGTATGGCCCGGGTATAGTCTGCGACGGCCTTGTCGTAGCTGCCCAGTTTCTCATACGCGTATCCCCTGTTGTTGTAGGTCTGGGCGTTATCCGGGTTAAGCTCTATGGCCTTCGTATAGTCCGCAACGGCCCGGTCGTATCTCCCCAGGTCGCCGTTGGCCGTTCCCCGGCAGGTGTAGGCATCGGCAAGTTCCGGATTGAGCCGTATGGCCCGGGTAAAATAGTCTACCTGTATTTCCGGATTGGTCTCCTCGCGCCCCTTCTTCAGCCAATCTTCCGCGGTTTGCCCGTACGCCAAAATGGGGATCGTAACGAAAATCATTACGATACACGCGATGGTTTTCCATTGACTCCTGCTTTTTTCCATGTCTGGTCCCCCCGGCGGCTCACCGCCGCCCCGGTACAACGCCGTTCACATCGACGCAACGGTGGACACGGCAGGCGTGGGTGATGGTTTTTATGTCGGATTGGCGGCGCTTCCCGCACCGCCGGCATCCCCCTCATGCGGCCTTATCGATGCCCCCGTCGTCCTGCGGCGTCAAACACTATACGATGCTATTGTTATGGACCGATAGTGACAATAGCCACCCGTCCGATCGGCCATGGTGTCGCCGTTTAACGATTACGGTCCGTTTCCATCAAGGAGTATACAAATAAAATAGTATATATGTCTACTATTTTCCTTTACTGCATCACATTGTTAATGTGATCGCCGTTTTAAAGAATACGCGGGATAACCGTATTTCATCAACGTCTCGACGCCTGCGCTTATCGCTCAGTTCCCGAAAATATGCCGTATTGACAGCCGGGGGGCCTCCCGGCCGCAGGCCGTCGTCCTAATGGATGAATATCTACGGATGAAGTCACCAAACACCGTTGACGTAGTGCGAAACGGGGTTCGGCTTTCACGGATAGACAAATAGTGTTTATGATGTTAAAATTTGTTATAGGTATTGAGTATAATACCGATCCGGAAACAACAGCGATTCGACGCGAGGTAAATCATGGACGTGAAAGAAGCAATCATGACCAGGAGGGCCTACCGCTCGTTCGTGCCGGTAACGATCAACGGGGACCTGGTGGATGACCTGGCCGGATGCGCCGGCCTTGCCCCTTCCTGCAACAACTTCCAGCCCTGGCGGTTCGTTTTCGTCTATGGCCCCCCGGCGCTTGAAAAGCTCCACGAAGCGCTCTCCGAAGGCAACCGCTGGGCCAAAGATGCCTCCCTGATCATCGCGGCATTTGCCCGGAGGCAGGACGACTGCACGCTGCCGGGGCGCGACTACTTCCTGTTGGACGTGGGGATGGCCGTGGCATTTATCATCCTCAGGGCCACGGAGCTGGGCCTGGTGGCCCACTCCATCGCGGGCTACGACGAGAAGAAGGCAAAACAGGCCCTCGGTATCCCCGACGACATGCTGCTGATAACGCTGATAAACGTAGGGAAACACACGACCGAGCTCAAGCCCTACTTCAGCGAAAACCAGATCAAGGGCGAGCAGGGGCGCCCGCCGCGTAAATCGATCGGGGAATACACCTTCATCGACCGCTATACCGGCTGACGGGCCCCATACCCTTTCAAGCCGTGAGGAGCCGGACATGACCGACAAGTTAGAGGACTACCCGGTAGTTGTCACCATCCCCGTGGCCTGGGGCGAGATGGATGCCCTCGGCCACGTCAACAACATCGTCTATTTCAGGTATTTCGAGACGGCGCGGATGCGCTATCTGGAGCGGGCCGGCCTGATCGATATCATGAAACAGATCGGGATCGGCCCGATCCTTGCGAGGACCTGTTGCACCTACCGGGTCCCCATCTACTATCCCGACACGCTGACGGTCGGCACGCGGGTCTCTACCATCGGCAACACCCACTTCAACATGGACTATCTCATCGTGAGCGAGCGGCACGGCGCGGCCGCAGAGGGAGACTGTGTGGTGGTGACCTTCGACTACCGGGCAAAGGGCAAAGCGTCCGTGCCCGAGGCGGTTATCCGGGCGATTGAAGGTCTCGAGGGGTGCCCCCCCGGCTCTAAGTGCGTGGTGGAGGAGCTGGATATTTAATCCGGCTTTAAACGCGGGGCTTCGTTTCGAGCCCGGCCCCCGGGCGGCCCTCATTCGGCTTGCGCCAGACTACCGCGTCTGTTTGGGCGGATGGATGTTTTGGCGGTTTCTGCTTGGCGGCGCTTTCCCGGAGGGTTTCTCCGGGCGGCTATTTCAGCCGGATGATTTCCCCCCCCTCCCGCATCGATTCGTCCCCGGCCGCCAGCACCTTGACCACCTCCAGCCCCTGGCGGACGTCGGAGTTGGGACGCTTGCCTTCCCTCACGCAGTCGACAAAATGGCGCACCTCGGCCATCAGCGGCTCCTGCGTGCGCACCAGGGGGATATGGATGTCGCCGTGGCGGATCGAGATGCTCCGGGCAAAATCGGCGGCGGATTTCACCTGGGCCCCCTTATCATAGATGCGGATCTTCTCGGTGGCCTCCATGTCGTCAAAGACGAGCATCTTCTGAGACCCGACCACCACCGTCTTCCTTTCCTTGTTGGGATCCAGCCACGAGACGTGGATCTCCCCCATCCTTCCGGACGAAAAAAAGAGGGTCATGAAGGCGACGTCCTGGACCGTTTGGCTGAGGTACGCCCCGCCGTGGGCCGAGACCGCCTCCGGCGCGCCACCCATGAGGTGGATGAGGATCGAAATATCGTGGGGCGCCAGCGACCAGAGGACGTTCTCATCCTGCCTGACCACACCGAGATTGAGCCGCTTGGTGTAGATGTAGTAGATATCGCCCAGTCCGCCGTCGTCGATGATGTCCTTTATCATGGTGACGGCGGGATGATAGATAAGGAGGTGGCCCACCATGAGGGGACGGGTCGGGTCTTTTTGGGCAAGCCCTGCGAGCCGGTCGGCGTCCGAAAGGGAAAGCGTCAGCGGTTTTTCTACGAAGACGGCCTTGCCGGCCTCAAAGAATGCCTCGGCGATATCCGCGTGCGTTATCGCCGGGGTGGCGATGAGCACGGCGTCGATATCGGGGTTGCCGACAAGCTCGGCGTATCGTTCGGTGAACGCCATGTCGGGGTATTGTGCCGCAAGCGCGCGTATCCGGTCGGGATTGGCGTCGCAGATATGGGTCAGCCGGACGGTATCCGTGGCCAGCAGGGCTCTCAGGATGTTGGTTCCCCACCCTCCGACGCCGACCAGGGCCGCTCTGATCTTTTTGTCGCTCATGATTGGAAGTATCTCCTGATTCTTCGATAGCTATTAAGTCGTCGCTTGCCGGGGCCCGCGGGCCATCATCCCTTTCCTATTTGGTGCCGTTTTCTGCCCTCGGCAAAGACGTCGTTCCCGTAACAATCTATCGCCACCACGGCCGGAAAGTCCTTGAAAACAAGTTCGGCAACCGCCTCGGGGCCGAGGTCCTCAAAGGCGATTACCCGGGCGCCCGTAATATGGCGCGACAGCAGCGCCCCCACTCCCCCGGTGGCGGCAAAGTAGACCGCCGTGTGCTTCATCAACGCGTCGGCGACTTGTTCGCTCCGGTCGCCCTTGCCGATGGTCCCCTTGACGCCCAGGGCCGTAAGCCGCTCAGCAAACGGGTCCATGCGCCGGGCCGTGGTGGGGCCCGCCGAGCCGATGACCTTTCCGGGGGGCGCGGGGGCCGGGCCGACGTAATAAATGACGGCACCGAGGGGCTCAAACGGAAGCGGCTCGCCGCGATCCAGGAACTCCATAAAACGGCGGTGGGCGGCGTCCCGGGCCGTGTAGACAACGCCCGACAGGGTCACCGCGGTTCCGGCAGTGAGCGTCCTGACGACGGCGTCGGTAAGCGGCGTTTGTATGGATATGACGTCTGTGCGCAACGAACCGTCCTGAGATAATTCGACTTTGTTACCGTAGCATACCCGGGGAAAAAAGACAATGGCGATCGATACGGAACCCGGTCGTTCGCGTGTACGACGGTGAGTGGTCAAGCCGCCCCTGCGCCCGAGACAACCAGGCGATACCCGCAGTCGATCTCGCCTTTCTCGACGAGATTGCCGTATTTTTCATGCCACCGGCCGGTGGATATGTCGTCCTTCAAGCGCCCCAGCCCTTCCCTAATATCGCGGACTCTCGAAAACGTCGAAATGGCGCTCCGTACTCCCTCATCGAGGTACGCCTCGGGACGGCGCCAGTAGGCGCACAAGAAACCGTCGGTGCAATCATGGGGTATCGGCACCACCACAGACCGAACGGGACCTATCCAGGATGACAATTGTCCTATCGACGGGAACATCGATTCATCGATAGGCTTAATCTGGGGCAGATAGTCTAAAAGCCAGAAGTGGGAGACAAAGCCGATCCACGTTAGTAGGACTAGCTTTCCCTTACTAACCCGCACTGCTTCGAAGAGGCCTCTTTCTATGTCCGACCAATGATGGATTGTCAGGATAGCCATGGCACAGTCAAATGTGTCTTGCCGGAACGGAAGCGCCTCCGCGCGGGCACAAACGATCGCGGCCTTGTGCCTCCTTCTCTGGTCAATCATCACCCGGGACGGTTCAACTGCAACCACCGTTTTATCATGAGGTTCATAAGAGCCCGCTCCGGCACCGATGTTCACAATTACGCGGGCATCGGCCAGCTCACGGGAGAGGATAGCGGTGATTCTATTATCAGGCAGCCGATAGGCGCGATATTCTTTTCCGATGCCGTCATACAGAACTGCCGCCACGGGGGACTCCATTTCGGGATGCCTGGCACTTGTTTCACGTGCGGCCCGGCTTTTTTGCGGACGTAACGTGAAGCGCGTGTCAGCTGTCTTCTCCTAGACTAAGCGCGCCAGATTGCTGTAGTCGTTTTCTATTCCCAACATTTCCAGATAGATGGATATCATTCCTCTATGGTGTGTCTGATGATTGAACATATGTAAGATTAATCCGCCAAAACTGCGATTATTTTCCGTTCCCCTTAAATCCGTATATTTCATGTTACGTTCCAGATCGTTCTGGGTTACTTCGTTTGCGAACGTAATAATCAGTTTATCCATATACTCTCTTTTGGCCGCATATTCTTTTTGAGTTACAAATGCATCCGTCGCGAAATTTACTTCGTTTAGGAATACTTTATCTTCTATATACTCGAACGTCCGCAATGTACTGAAACGCTTGAGCCAACTAAAATCTGCAATATAAATATGATTACACATTTTAGCGATACTTGGGAAGAACGTATTGAAATTGCGATTCCATTGAATCTCATCTATTTGAGCAATAAATCCATTCATTTGACTATTCGTTTTTTCATTATAGCCGGCCAAGAGTCTGATAGTTTTTATATCCATTTGTCTTTCACTCCTTCGCTCCTCCATTGCCTCAAAGCCCATCGACCGGGCCGCGAACCCCCGCCGGGTCACGGTTGAGGACATGGGTGCATATCGGTCGGCGAATGGTCCGCGGCGGGTTGGTGCTCTCGCCCCTCCGGGCAAGTGATTATCCTACCCCCCCGGCCTTTTCCGCCCGCAACTTGAGGGCCTTGTTCATCGCCACGAAGCCCTTGCGCGTCTTGGTATCGAGCATCTTCCATAAAAATGGAACGAGGATTCCGGAAAATTGTTCCCGCTGGGTAAAGTTTACCCTGTTCTTACTCGCGGGCTCTATGATAAACTGGTGCTCGCCGTCAAAAATCCCCGGCACGTAGAGACTACCCTTCCACCTGAACTCCCGCTCGGGGCTTGCCGCGCGTACCCGCGGACGAAACCGCATCGGACCACCCCCCGGCGGTTCCAGCGTCACATCGAGGCGTGAGCCGTCCGCGGGCTTACCCGCGATCTTTTTGATAAAGGGATTCCACGCGGGGTATGCGTCAAACTCCATGAGGATTTCCCAGACCTGAGAGGCCCGCGCCCTGATATCTATTTCGGTTATGATTTCCCTCATCGCTACTTCCTCCCTCCTTACCCCGGTTCAATCGACAATAGATCTCGGCTGTCACCAAGACCACCGCCCGGCGTGCGGATGGACGCGTTGAGGCTGGATGTTCATCCCGAAAGTAGGCCGGACATGCCATCCGTCCCGCCTACGCACACACGGACGGCGGGGCCCCGGCGGTCCCTACGCGAGGGAAAGGGCCTTTTCGGACTCCCAGAGTCCATGGATATTGCACAGCGCCACGGCGGAGAGCGTCCCCGGTTTAGTGGTCTTGAAGGCGAACGTGACTTCGTGGTTGGTGTAGACCGGCCCCTGGTTGGCGCCCGCCGCAGCCTCTCCGTGGGCGTTAAATTCGAAGCGGCCCAGCTCGTAGGTGTATTTGTCGTCGTCCGGGGAAAAGAAGCACGCGATCCAGCGGATGTGGTGCTCGGTGGTGTTTGGATGGGCGACGGCCTTGCCGAGAGAGACCGTCACTTTCACGAAGTCGCCGGCAGTGACCTTATCGGGACAGTCAATAACCGGGACGTGCTTTTCCTTTTGCCAATCGGCTTGTTGGATTTTCTCGGAGATGCGCATGGATTCCTCCTTTAATACGTAGGGAAAAGGGAGTCGATGCCGTGAGTATATCATGAAAGAACGGAGGTACGAGGCGTCAATCCCCTTTTTTCGGTCGTTCAATCTTCTCCGAACCGTTCTGGACCTTACGGATGAGGAAGTATCCGACGGCCAGCGCCAGGATAATGGCGGCAATCCCGAGCAGTATAATGCCGTCGTGCTTGTCGGGGTCCAGAATAATGACCTTTCTGGCCACGGCGATAAGGGCCACGGTGAATACGACCCGCACCCGGATGGTATTTTCCCTGATATAAACCCGCATCGTCGCCAGAAGCTCCAGGCCGATCAATACCAAGAGGAACATCCCGAAGATATCCAGGAGCTCCTTAATGTCAAAGAGGAAGATAGGAGGTGAGATAATATCGGAGAAGACGATCCAGCCCAGGTCGATGACCGCAAAGAAGAGGACTATCCCCATCAGGACGGTGAGGGTGAAGATAACGATCTTTTCGAAGATCTCATAGATCTTCATATCAAGCCTGATTCCATCATATGCGTTTATACAGTTTAGACGAAAGTGAGTCAATTATCAAGTCGTAATAGCGGTATGCCGTCCCTATTTTTCGCCTCCCTGTTGTCCCGGCCGTCGGGAGTCTGCGGATATTTGGTAGAGCAAGGGGGTGGAACGGGGTGGTGATACCGTCAGCTCCATTCCGTACGTGGACCGCGCCCGCGTCCCTGTGCCGCCCTCCGTGCATCCTGGGGCAACTACTGCCCCGGTCCTATGGCTTGATATTCATCTGGTTCAACAGGATGGCGTCCCTCAGGCCGGCGGGAAGAAATTTATCGATCGATAAAAAGAGTGCACTCGTGAAATCGATCCTGTTGTGGAGCTTGAGCTTTTTCCCTTTGATGATTTTTACGATCTTTTGTGCCGCAAGGGTCGGCACCATGGCATCTTTTTTCATTTCACGATCCTTGGCAAGAAACCTCTGGATCCTTTCACGATAGGGTGATCCGGCAGGGGGCACGGTATGGATGCCGGCCGTCAGGTCCGTGAGGACGATCGAAGGCTCGATCAGCCCCACCTCGATCCCGAAAGGTTCCACCTCGCAGCGAAACGCCCTGACCAGGCCCTCGATGGCGAAATTGCAGGCGGTATCGATGGATTCGAACGGAAACGGGACAATACCGGTAAACGACGACATGGCAATCAGCCGCCCATCGCCCCGCCGCCTCATCGCGGGGATGAATGCCTGGAATATCCTCGCCGTGCCCAACACGTTGATCGTCAGAGACTCGAGCATCCCATCGAGGTCGGCCTCCTCAAACGCCCCGAAGGACGCGACGGCGGCGTTGGAGATAACCGCGTCGACCGTGCCGAATTCCTTGAGGACGGCATCGCGAAATTTCTTCACCCCCTTGACGTCGGTGATATCCAGGCAGGACAAGAAATGGGGCGCGCCGATCCGATCCATCTCTTTTTTAAGACGCTCGATCCCCTTGCCGTCCCTGTCAAAGCCGATGACCGTATCTCCCGATCGGGCCAAGACCTTTGCGACCTCATATCCGATTCCCCGTGCCGGTCCCGTTATGACGACCTTTTGATTCATGGCTCTTTCTCCTTTTCGAAAATTTATTGGTACGATCGAACGTTAAGATGCCGTACCCACGGACCCTCGGTCTCCGCTCCGCAACACCCCTCGGCCAGACATTCCATCCACCGGGGGCGCGGATATATCGGGGTACCGCAGCCGTACGGATTGCCCATGATCCCCGATGACAGGGTCCATCCCCCGTCACCCCGGGAGTCTTTTTGCTTGACAGGGTTTTCGTTCTCCACTAAAATCCCAGTTGAATGTTGGTCATTTGTACAATATATTGTACAAATATACAATAAATAAAGCCTTCATACAATAGGTTTGGTGATTAACCAATAATTTTTGTTAGAACAAAATGGAAAAAATCGCAGACATTCGAAGACGGGAGATATTGGAAAGTTACTACCAGGTCATATCGAAAAAGGGCATCGAGGGTTCTTCTATTGCAAAGATCGCAAAGCTGATGGGGGTCCAACCCAGCCTCATTACCCACTATTTCAAGACGAAAGACGAAATGACGATGGGGCTGGTGGACTTCATACTCGAAAAATATGAAGAGCCTTATTTCTACGGGATCAGTGATGCCGCTGATTATGAAAAACGATTTCATTTGTTCCTTGACGGCCTCTTCGGCTTGGACAGGATACGATTCGTCGATGCCGGCGCGTTCTACTCGTGCTATTGCCTTACGTTCAGGAATCCGAAAATACGGGAGCGGTTCGGGGGTATGTACGACCGGTTCAGGACCCTGCTGATCAAGGAGCTTACGCTCTATATGAACAACGGTGTCATCGGAAAGATAGACGTCACCAACACGGCAAACGCCATCATGAGCCTTATGGAAGGACTGGCCTATTTTGAGCGAATGCTGGATGCCCGGGAATACAGGAACCTGTGCCGAAGCATGAAAGAAACGGTACTGCGGCTCGTCGGCCGATAGCGGTCTTTCGGTCCCCCGATCCATATGGAGGCCGTGCTGACGGCCGACACCCGCAAGAGACACCCCTCCCGATAACATATTTTAAAGGCCGTTTCATCGGCTGCGTTTCTTCGATGAATACCGCATCACGAGGGTTTGCACCATCGCTCTTTGAAAATCTACGCGGGCAGTAACCACCGTTTAGAGGCGGACGATACGGGCGATTGCGCTCATTGTCATACTTCGTACATTAAATCAATTCTGTATCCAGCTAATATGTCCTACCTTCGTCCTATTCCATCACCCGGTCATAGAGCTCCCGCTGCCGTTTATTACCCATGAAACACGGACCATTGGGCCCCGTGGGGTTTTTCTCCGGTTTTAACCGCCTCGGTAAATCCGGGTAACACCCCCTACCGTACAGATCCCGCTGTGTACCCGTCTGTCCGTATTGGGACGGTCCCGGGCGCCTGATAGAGAAAGATACCGTTTGCCCGCGTTTTGAAATCGGCTTTCATTCCAATATTCAATATTTTTAGATGGAGGACGTTATGGCACTGAGAAAAGCACCCGCCCCCCCCGGGTATGAGCTGTTCGGACCCGATCCGACCTTTCCCGACGTTCCCTACGCGGAATGGAAATCGCGGATCGACCGGGCCCAGGCCCTGATGAAAGAAAAGAAGATCGACATCCTTATGCTCTGGAGCGAACAAAACTGCAGGTACTTCGGAGGATTCACCTCAAACCACTGGATGCTGCCCAGCATCCAGCCGATGGTAACGCTCATCCCAAAGGACGGCGACCCGGTAAACATTACCGGAGAGTTCTTCCGGTGGGCGGCGGAGGCCCAATGCTGGATAAGAGACATTCGAACCCAGGCCGACGTACATGAGACCCACTCGGAGCGGGCCTTCCCAAGGGAGGTCGCCGATACCGTTAAAGAAATGGGATACGGTAAGGCAAACGTCGCCCTCGAGATGGGGCAGATCGCCCATACCTGGATACCCAGACCGCTCAACGATATCCAGACGTTGATGCAGTCGCTGCCCGACGCGAAGTTTGTCGACGGCGACGTGATCGTCTGGGGGTGCCGTATGATCAAGTCCGTGCTGGAGATCGAGCGGCTCAAAAAGGCCGCGGCCATCCACCGGCAGGCCCAGATGACGGCGGTATCCCGGTTCAAGCCGGGGATGACCGAACAGGACGTCGGACGGCAGTGGATCATCGCGGCGTTTGAAAACGGGGCGGACTGGGTGAACCCGGGCCACATCATGGTCGGCGCCAAGGAAGGCATGTTCGACACCGGCTTTCATTTTGAGGGCGTTACCATCAAGAAGGGCGACTACCTCTCCCTGGACCAGGCCCTGCGGTACAAGGGATACTGGGCCGACATGGGCAGGATGGTCGACGTCGGCCCCGTCTCGGAGGGATTCATAAAGGGATGCGACGTGATGCACCAGGCCTTTGACGCGGGCGTGGCGGCCGCGCGGCCGGGGGCCAAGGCCAAGGACGTTTGGGCCGCTGTCGCAGGCGTGGTGGAAAAGGCCGGCATGGGAACCATCGAGATGGTCGGGCACGGCATCGGGCTGGATATTCAGGAGCCCCCCGTTCTGGGACGCTCGGAAGAGACCGTGCTTCGGCCGGGAATGGTCTTTGAGATCGAGCCGACCGGCATGGGAGAGGGAGGGATGAGGAAGTACGGCGGAGTCGGCACCTTCCATTTCGAAAACCTTGTCATCATCAACGAAAAGGGCAACGAAGTGGTTATGGGACTGCCCAAAGAGGTGCTCGAGGTGCCCAATGCGTTTAAATAGTCTTTAGCAGATGGGTATGCCCGGTACATGGGCGCGGGCCTCATATCGAGCATACCCATCGATCCATCCTGCAGCACATTGCGAAAAGGGGGGTGAGTGATGCAAAAGGTTAAGATCCTGGGCGTAGGGGGGAGCCCCCGAAAGAACGGTAACACAACAAAAATGGTACTAAAGGCGTTGGAAGGCGCCGGGAGCGTACCGGGCGTTGAAACGGAGCTCTACGAGATGGGGGGGAAGAAGATAGGGTTTTGTATCAGTTGTTACAAATGCCTGGAAAAAGGGTACTGCGTCCTCAAGGACGATTTTCATGAATTCGTGCCGAAATATATGGAAGCCGACGGCGTGCTGTGGGGCGCCCCCGTCTACCACACGTCCATTCCCGCATCGATGAAGGCCCTCCTGGACAGGCTGGGAAATATGTCGCTGCTCCATTACCTCGGCCGCGGAAAAATGGTGCCCCGGTTCAACAAGGTCTGCGGTGTTCTCACCGGAGGGGCCACGCGATACGGCGGGCAGGAGATCACCCTGACGGCCTTGATACACAGCTGTCTGCTCATGAACGGGATCGTGGTATCGGGCGACAACATCACGGGCTGCTACATCGGCGCGGCCGCCTGGACCGGGGGGGGAGACAATCCGCTGGGCAAAGATAATAACGATCCCGAGGGGATGCTCTGCGCCCAAAACGTCGGGACACGGGTTGCCGAGATGACCCGTATCGTGAAGGCGGGGCTCACCGCCCTGGCCGAGGAGCTTCCCGGGGAGTACTCGTACGCATGGGAGCAGCCCAACGATACATGAAATCGGCGGAGGCAATCGACGGGGCGGTTAAGACCCCGGGGCTGTCGGCGGACCGGCGCTCCCGATTGCCGGAGGAAACGTTAACGAAACCGAGCCCAAGAAGGAGCCCCGTTCTAGGAAAAGAAGACCCGTCGATTATTCTCCTTGCGGATACTGTAATTAATGCGGTACAGAGCGCAAATTTTAAGGCAGGCAATGCGGTGCATTGCCTGCCTTTTTGTATATCCATAAAAATATTAGGAAAAATTATTTACATATTTATTGCACATATGGTATAGTTTCGGTCATTCTTACAACACCTCCGTCGAGCACGCACAGTAAGGTCTCTCGGGTATTCGGGCGATGAACGAACGTACACTAACAGGAGATTACTATGCCACTGAAGGAGAAACTACCGAATCAGATCTTCTATCTTGGTCTCATGGCGGCCGAGGAGATACTCGGTCTCAACGGCCTCAACTCCATCCTTAATTATGCAAAGCTTCAGAAATTCATCGGCAACTATCCCCCCAACAACCTCGAATTGGAACAGAGTTCCGAGGATTTTACTTGTCTCATGTCCGGTTTTATCGAGGTCTTGGGCGAGCGGGGTTCAAAAGCCATTACCTTTCAGCTGGGCAAGCGTTCTTTTGAGCTTATAGTGGAACAGTTCCCCGCTCTCCTTAACATAGACGGCATAAAACCCGATGACCGGACGCCCGATAGGCTTTTCGACGAGTACGTCCGGCTCCAGGACCTTATGTTCGTGGCCGCCAAGGGCATCTTCGGCGATATCTATACCTGCTACGAAAATGAGGACGGCTACGTTATCGAGCTTTCCCCCTGCTACTGGTGCACCGGGCTGAAGACCGAGGCGCCGATCTGCAATGCGGGCAACGGCTTTTCCCACGCCGTCGGCCGCTGGGTCGTTGGGCAGGACCTGCGGATCGAGGAGACGCTCTGCATCGCCCGGGGCGACGACCGCTGCCGTCACGTCGTCTATCGGCCGGGGAAATAAGCGTTTCTATTATCCGGGAATCGGCGGGAATGTGACGATTTCACCTTCGGCGTCCTTCATGGCCTCCCGGCATTTCCGGGCGAATTCAGGATCGTTGTTTTCCTTTAAATAGCGGGCAACTAGGAAGAGATCGGGTCATCCCGTCATCACGAGTCCATGTAAGACCGGTGGGATTCAGTTACCGTATCAAACGGACACCGATCATGAGGGTCTTTTCTCAATAGTCTCACGTTGCCGCGCCACGTCGCCTGGTTTCTTACAAACCTGCTCGGGAACGCTCCTCACAATAACGGTAGGTTGTAGTGCTGCTCCCCGACGTCCTATTCCCGGCAAACAGGCGATCTTCAAAGTGAATCGAATTCCCAAAAATCATCTTGACAAGTTTTCCCCCTCATGTTATTTTTTCAAGATACGGGTGAATAATTCCGTGGGCCATTAGCTCAATTGGTAGAGCAACTGACTCTTAATCAGTAGGTCCTAGGTTCGATCCCTAGATGGCCCACCATTATTTTTACATTACGTTCCGCCCTGTCGCGAGAGTGGCGGAATTGGTAGACGCGCTGGACTTAGGATCCAGTGGATCCTTCCGTGGGGGTTCAAATCCCCCCTCTCGCACCACCCACCGCCCCGTCGTTTCGCACTCATAACCATCATACGATCAGGAGTTCGTTTCCATGAAGGTTACTGTTGAAGACGTATCAAGCGTCAAGAAAAAGATCACCGTCATTATCCCCCGGGACGTCGTCGATTCCGCCGTGGAAGACGCCTACGTCGCCCTTGGTAAAAAGGCAAAGGTCAAGGGATTCAGGCCCGGCAAGATCCCCCGCCATGTCCTCAAATCGATTTTCAAGGACCAGGTAAAGTCCGACGTCACCGAAAAACTCTTCGGCGATACCTATTCCAAGGCGCTGACCGAGGCCGGCGTCCATCCGGTATCCTACCCCGAGGTCGACACCGAGGGGGCCGCCGAGGGCCAGGATTTCACCTATTCGGCCGCCGTGGAGGTAGCCCCGGAGATTACGCTTTGCGACTATAAGGCGATCGAGGTCGAGCGCCTGAAGATAGACATCGACAAGAAGGAAATCGACGCCTTCCTGGATCGGCTTGCCGAAAACCACGCCACCATCGAGGCCGAGCAGAAGGAACGTCCCATCAAGAAGGGGGATATCGTCACCGTCAGCTTCGCGGGCTCGATCGACGGCAAACCCGTCAAAGAAGCCGCGGCCGAAAACTATCCCGTCGAGATCGGGGCGGGAAGGTTTATCGAGGATTTTGAAAAACACCTGATCGGCGCCGAATCGGGGCAACACCTCAGTTTTGAGGTCGAGTTTCCGGCCGACTATCACGTCAAGGATCTTGCCGGAAAGCGGATTCAGTTTGAGGTCGATATCAAGGAGATCCGGGTCAAGAACCTCCCCAAGATCGACGATGAGTTTGCCAAGGACGTCGGCGAATTCGAAAACCTCAAGGCGTTGAAGGAAGACGTCAAAAAGAGGCTCGAAGAGGCCGCCGGGAAACGGGAAGACCAGGCGGTCAGCCGGCGCATTATAAAAAAACTCGTCGAGCAGCACCCCATCGAGACCCCCCAATCCCTCGTCGAGGCCCAGAGCCTCGATATCATCCGGGATACGGAAATGCGCCTGCGCTCCCAGGGGCTCTCCCTGGAAATGATGGAGGCCAAGCCCGACGAGATGATGGCGACCATTAAACCCAGAGCCGAATATGAAGTTAAGGCCCGGCTTATCCTCGAAGAAATCGCCAAACGGGAAGACATCACGACCACGAAGGAAGAGGCCCAGCAGCGGCTCAAAGATGACGCCCAGTCGCTGAAGATGAAATACGAGGACATGAAGAAACGGTACGACAAAGACGACGCCTGGGACGATCTGGCCTCCCGGATGACCGAGGAAAAAACCCTTGATTTTCTGACAAAGCTTGTTAAAATAAAAGAGGTTAAGAAATTATCCAAGGAATTTCGAGAAACTACGGAATCGGAAGAAGCCGAGTAGAGAAAGTCCGGAGCCCAAATGCGCGGTTGGTCAAACCGTATTTTTCTTGCGAGACGGGGACGGCCGGCTGCAAATACGAGATGAATAACCCATATTTCGGGTAAGCGGGCACGAAAATAGTCCGGGTCCGCGGCCGAAAAGGACCGCACGAAAAAAGCCGAAGGCCGATAAAAATGACATCCGCGGCTTGACAGAACCGATACAGAGCACTATCTTATCAATGAGGGGGCAATATTCATCGGGGGCGGCAGACGCCCGATGATCAACCCCCTTAAAAATAGATATGAAGGATAACTCTATGGCGCTCATCCCAATTGTAGTTGAGCAGGACGGCCGCGGAGAGCGGGCGTTTGACATTTACTCGAGGCTCCTCAAGGATCGGGTCATCTTCCTGGGTACGCCCATTACCGATGAAGTGGCAAACGTAATCATCGCCCAGATGCTTTTTCTGGAGGCGGAAGATCCCGACAAGGATATCAGCTTCTATATAAACTCGCCCGGCGGAATTGTTACGGCTGGACTTGCGATATACGACACCATGCAGTATATCAAACCCAGCGTCTCCACCATCTGTATCGGCCAAGCGGCTTCCATGGGGGCGGTCTTGTTGACGGCCGGCGCAAAGGGAAAACGCTACTCACTGCCCCACGCGCGCATTCTCATCCACCAGGTCATGGGAGGCTTTGAGGGACAGGCCTCCGATATCGATATCCATGCCCGGGAGATCCTTCGAGTCAAAGAAGAGTTGAACCAGATACTCTCCAGGCACACGGGGCAGCCCATCGAGCAAGTAACCGCCGATTCGGACCGTGACTTTTTCATGACGGGTAGCCAGGCAAAGGAATACGGACTGGTCGACGAAATTATGTCAAAGAGAAAGTAACGGTTGTCAAACGGGATATCAACCGAGTGCGGCACGGCCGTTCGTCGGTATATCAAACGGTATAGTATACGAAAAAGGTTATACTTATGGATGATTTCAGGGAAAAGGATAGAGAGCGGGGGATGTTCTGCTCGTTCTGCGGCAAAAACCAGAAAGACGTCAAGAAACTGATTGCCGGCCCGACGAGCTTTATTTGCGATGAATGCGTCGAGCTCTGCAATGACATTATTGCCGAGGAATACGAACGCGAGGAACTCTCCCGTACACGCTCCGAGATACCAAAACCGGTCGAGATAAAGCAGTTTCTTGATGAATATGTCGTCGGCCAGGAATGGGCAAAAAAAATCCTCTCGGTGGCCGTCCACAACCATTACAAGCGAATCGATTGTGATACCAAGGCCGGCGATATTGAGCTTCAAAAAAGCAATATCCTGCTTCTCGGCCCCACCGGATCGGGAAAGACCCTGCTGGCCCAGACGTTGGCGAAGTTCCTGAAGGTTCCGTTTACGATCGCCGACGCCACGAGCCTCACCGAGGCCGGCTACGTGGGCGAGGACGTGGAAAACATCATCCTCAACCTCCTGCAGGCCTCCGACTACGATATAGAGAAGGCCTCCCGGGGCATCGTCTATATCGACGAAGTGGATAAGATCTCGCGCAAGAGCGAAAATCCTTCCATCACCCGGGACGTATCGGGTGAGGGAGTACAGCAGGCCCTCCTCAAAATCATCGAGGGGACGATCGCCAACGTACCCCCCAAGGGCGGCAGAAAACATCCCCAGCAGGAGTTCCTGCCCGTCGATACCACCAATATCCTGTTTATATGCGGAGGGGCATTCACGGGCCTGGAAAAGATCGTCGAGCGGCGCCTCCACTCCAAGACCCTTGGATTCGGCGCGGATATCAAGAAGAAGAAGGAAATGGATATCGGGGCCACCCTGATCCAGGTTCAACCCCAGGACTTGATCAAGTACGGCCTTATCCCCGAATTTGTGGGTCGGTTGCCGGTTATTGCCTCGCTGACGGATCTCTCGGAGGAGGCGCTCATGAAAATCCTGACAACCCCAAAGAACGCCCTTGTCAAACAGTATCAGAAACTGTTCGATTTCGAAAAAGTCAAGCTCCGGTTCACCGATGGTGCGCTGTCGTCCATCTCCAAGCTGGCCATCGAGCGGGGATCGGGAGCGCGGGGGCTTCGCTCCATTATGGAGAATATAATGCTTGACCTGATGTATGAGATTCCCTCTCAGAAAAACATCAAGGAATGCATCATCAACGAAGGCGTGGTGATGAAAAAGGAAAATCCGATAATACTCTATGAAAAATCGGCCTAATGTCGTCGATTTTTAGTCGAATACGAGGAGAACGTATACAATGTTTTTCAAAAACGAAAAGGATGACCTATCCAACAACAGCACACAGGATGAAAATCTGATTCCCCTGTTGCCTTTGCGGGATATTATCATCTTTCCCCATATGGTTGTCCCCCTGTTTGTGGGAAGAAAGAAATCCATCAACGCCCTTGAATCGGCGATGTCCGCCGACAAGAACATTCTTCTTTCCGCCCAGCACAACGCCAAGATGGACGACCCCACTCCGGACCAGATCTATTCGGTAGGCACGGTAGGGGTCATCATCCAGTTGCTGCGCCTTCCCGACGGAACGGTAAAGGTCCTTGTCGAGGGAAAGCAGCGGGCTCGCATAAACCGATTCGTACCTAACGAAGAATACTTCCTGGTGGATACCCAGCTCATCGACGAAGACAACGAGATCACTCCGGAGGTCGAGGCACTGATACGCTCCGTCAACAGCACCTTCGAGACGTACGCCAAGCTCAACCGTAAGATCCCGCCCGAGATGATTCTCTCGGTGGCGTCCATCAGTGAACCTGCACGGCTGGCCGATACGATCATTACACATCTCAACCTGAAGCTCGACGAAAAGCAGTCGGTGCTCGAGCTCGAAAAACCCGCCGAGCGACTCGAAAAGGTCCTCTCGTTTATGCAGAGTGAGATTGAGATCCTCCAGATCGAGCGGCGGATCAAGAATCGCGTCAAGAAACAGATGGAACGGACACAGAAGGAATACTACCTCAACGAGCAGATGCGGGCTATACAGAAGGAGCTGGGAGAAAAAGACGAATTCAAGACCGAGATCAAGGAAATCGAAGACAAGATCAAGAAGAAAAAGCTTTCCGATGAGGCGCGGGATCGCGCCGATAAGGAGCTTAAAAAGCTCAAGATGATGTCTCCGATGAGTGCGGAGGCCACCGTTATCAGAAACTACCTCGACTGGATACTGGCTCTGCCCTGGAACGAGTACACCGAGGACAAGCTTGATATCGACGAGGCGGCCCGCATCCTGGAGGAGGATCACTACGGCCTCAAAAAGCCCAAGGAGCGAATCCTCGAATACCTCGCGGTCAAACACCTCAAGCAGGACATGAAGGGCCCCATCCTGTGCTTCGTCGGTCCTCCGGGTGTCGGCAAGACCTCGCTGGGCAAGTCAATCGCCAGGGCCAGCGGGCGTAATTTTGTGAGACTCTCGCTGGGAGGCGTACGTGACGAGGCAGAGATCAGGGGACATCGGCGTACCTATATCGGCGCGCTGCCCGGCAAGATCATACAGTACCTGAAGAAGTCGAAATCCTCCAATCCCGTCTACCTCATGGACGAAGTGGACAAGATGAGTACCGATTTTCGCGGCGACCCGTCGGCGGCGCTGTTGGAGGTGCTGGACCCCGAACAGAACAACACGTTCAATGATCACTATCTCGACCTTGACTACGACCTGTCAAAGGTGATGTTCATTACCACGGCAAACGTCCTGCACAATATTCCCAGACCACTGCAGGATAGAATGGAGATCATCCAGATCGACAGCTACACCGAGATCGAGAAGCTCAATATCGCCCAGCAGTTTCTGGTCAGAAAGCAGACGGATGAAAACGGCCTTAAGGACAATAACATGTCCTTTTCCGATAAGGCGATGCTGGTGGTCATCCGCAACTATACGCGGGAATCCGGCGTGCGAAACCTGGAGCGTGAAATCGGCTCCATTTGCCGCAAAGTTGCCAAGGAGGTGGTCAAGTATGGGCCCGATCACTCGGTGTTCATCAGTCCCGCCAAGGTCAAGAAATACCTCGGAATCCCTCGATTCCGCTACGGCAAGCTTGAGGAAGAAGATACGATCGGCATCGCCACCGGTATGGCCTGGACCGAGGTCGGCGGCGAGCTCCTCACTATCGAAGTGAGCGTTGTACCGGGAAAGGGGAAGCTGACCATTACCGGGAAGCTCGGCGAGGTCATGCAGGAGAGCGCTCAGGCGGCCATGAGCTACGTTCGTAGCCGCGCCGATGAGCTGGGGCTGGATCGCGACTTCTATCAGAATATCGACCTGCACATTCACGTCCCCGAGGGTGCCATACCGAAAGACGGCCCTTCGGCGGGCATCACGATGGCAACCGCCATCGCCTCGGCCCTCACCAAAATAAAGGTCAGGCGTGACCTCTCCATGACCGGCGAGATCACCCTCAGAGGACGGGTGCTTCCCATCGGCGGCCTCAAGGAAAAACTCCTTGCTGCAAACCGCGGCGGCATCAAAGAGGTCATTATCCCGTCGGAAAACCAAAAGGACCTCGAGGACGTGCCGGACCGGATAAAGAAATCCCTCAAGATCGTCTTTGCCGATCACATGGACCAGGTGCTGAGAAAAGCCCTCGTCCTGGACGATCCGGACGGTTTCTTCAGAAAAAACAGGGAAGAGAAAGAACGAGAATTCGTAAAGGAAGTGACGCCGTCCCGGGAGGATCGTGTCGCGGCTCACTAGGAAAACGGACAGATAGTTCCGTTGCCTCCTTTTTTATTCGGGACATCCCTCATCAAGGGGTGTCCCGATCCGTTTTTGATGACCACTCGGGCTGTAATACGGAGCGCTACACCCGACTTCCGAGGGATTCCGCCGCGTTTTCGAGGCCTCCGATTGCCCGTTTTACTTTTTGATCGCATCCCTATTTTTTCTTGACAAGACGGCCGCGTCGTGAGAATATTGTAAATCTTACGGCAGGGCTCAGGGGCGGGTAGCTCAGTTGGGAGAGCACCGGCCTTACAAGCCGGGGGTCACAGGTTCAAACCCTGTTCCGCCTACCAAATTGTCCGTGTGTGCACGGATGGGAGAAAAGGGAAGAGCCAATATCGCGTTTCATCATCCCAGTGGAGGGCGAAGAGCCGTCGGGAAGAGAAAGGAATCGGGGGCGTAGTTCAGTTGGTTAGAACGCCGGCCTGTCACGCCGGAGGTCGCGAGTTCGAGTCTCGTCGCTCCCGCCAGAATAAAGATAACGGTCCCTGCTTTTGCAGGGGCCGTTTTTCGTACGCGGGATCGACGGGGAATTATAGTAAGATGACTTCCGGGCTTCACCGATGGACAGGCCTCCCCTCGTAGGTAATCGATTCAATAATCCGCTCCGCCTTGCCTACCACGTCTGCGGGCAACGGCGCGTATTGTAGCGGCGCGCAGAACCGCTGCCCGTCGTGTGTCATCCACCAGATGAGATCCACCAACGCCCGCGCCTGTTTTTGCGACATTCCCCCCTCGCCGAGATCGCCAAAGAGGATCAGCCACGTGAACCCGGAGATCGGGTACCCGGACGGTTCGTCGGTATTCACCAACACTATCCGCGTATCGTCGGGTATCGGCACGTCGGCGCATATTTCCGTCGAGGCCAGAGTCGGCTCAACGAACACGCCCGATTCGTTTTCGATGGCGGCCACCGGCAGTCGGGCGGTCAGCGCATAGGCAAGCTCCAGGTAGCCGATGCTCCCGCTGATATTTTTCACGAGCCCTGCCACCCCGGCATTTCCCTTGGCCCCGACACCCACCGGCCACGTGACGGAAAGCCCCGTCCCCACGATTTTTTCAAAATGGGGGTCGACCAGGGACAAATACCCGGTAAAAAGGGCGTTGGTACCGCTTCCGTCTGATCGATAGACCACGATAATAGGAAGATCGGGAAGCCTAACACCCGGATTATCGCGAACCACAGCGGGGTCCTTCCATGTGGTAACCCGACCGAGAAAGATATCCGTGATGAGGCTGCGGGAAAATCTCATGGGGGGATTTTCGGGAAGATTATAGGTGACCGCCACGCCGCCAACGGCAATCGGGATATGAACGATATTTCCGGCGCTCTCATCCTCGATCGGCATTTCGGTCCCGCCGAAATCGATCGATTTTTTCAGGAGCTGCTGAATTCCGCCGCCCGAGCCTATCCCCTCGTAGTTAATCCTGACGCCGGTGAGACGGTAGTATGCGCTGAACATCCCGGAATAGAGCGGGTGGGGAAATGTCGCGCCGGCCCCAAGAAGCTGTTCATTGCGCGTAAAAAAGGGGACGGCAATGAGTAGGGCCGCGATAAGCAAGACGACGGGGATGAGGATCTTTTTCACCATTGAAATCCCTCCATCTCAGATAAAAAAGCCCTGATCGATCACCCGCCGCCAAAGGGGAGCCCGGCAGGTTCCCCTACGGAAAACCGTCTCCCGTGCCGAGCTACCCGATCGACCCGGTTTATAACGCCGGACGGGTTGGCGTCACTTGATGCCAACGACGGCCTCGGCGACGTTGAAAACGTGGTCCCCGATTTTTTCGAAATTTGTCAGTATGTCGATGAAGACGAGGCCGGATTCGACGCTGCACGTTGCCGCGTTCAAACGGTCGATGTGGGCCTGCCGCAGGGTATCTTCAAGGTAGTTGATTCGTTTTTCAAACCGATCGGCCTCCGGCTTGATGCTGCCTTCCTGCCGCACCATGCCCGAAATCACGAACTCCAGGAAGTGACGTGTTTCATGGTAGATATCCCGTATCCCGTCGGTCGCCTCCTCGGAAAAAGTGTATTTCCCGACCTTCTTTTTCTCGATGAGCTCGCTCAGGTTATCGCAGTGATCCCCGATCCTCTCGATATTATTGACCATGTTGATAAGCGACGTGATATCTTTCGAGACCTCGGGAGTGATCGATTCCTGCGATATCTGGACGCAATAGGCGGTGATCTCTTTTTGCAGGACATCTACCCGTCCCTCGAGCCGCCTGACGTTATCGAGCCTCTTGATATCGTCGTTCAGGAGCGCCCGCATGTCATCGTCAAGCATATCTAAGGTAAAACGCGCCATCCGGACAGTCTCGTTTCGCGCCTCTTCCACCGCAATAACCGGTGAGATGATCTGTCCCTTGAGGTAGACGAGATGGAATTCTTCTTCCGTTTCCACTTCTCCCGGCACGATCCAGCTGACGACTTTGACAAGTCCGCCGATCATCGGCAGGAACAGAATAACGTTGAGAATGTTGAAGATGGAGTGTGCATTGGCGATATGCCGCGCGACATAGGGGGCATCCCCGATATTCATATTAAACCGCGCGGCCTCGGCGGACGTGGTGATGATAAATCCCACGTCTCCCGGAGTAATCAGATTGATAAGCTTTACGTAGTAGGGCAGGAGCAAGAAGATATAGCAAACCCCGATGACGTTAAACATCGTGTGGGCCCAGGCAGTTCTCCGTGCGCTGATATTGGTTCCGAGAGAGGCGAGCTGGGCGGTAATCGTGGTCCCGATATTGTCGCCGAGGATGATGGCGGCGCTCGTCGGAAACGAGATAAGGCCGGTCGTTGCCAGGGCCATCGTAATACCGACGGTAACCGATGAGCTCTGCATGATCATTGTGAAGACCGTGCCGATAAAGACCGCGATAAGGGGAAACCCGTCCAGGCTGGCGAAAAGGTCGAGGACCTTCTGGGACTCTCTCAGGAAGACGAAGGCGTCCGACATGATGAGGAGCCCGAAGAAAAGCATCCCGAAGCCCATGAGGATCTGGCCGAAATAGACGATCTTCTCTTTCTTGAAGAAAAGGTAGAGGATGACCCCGATACCCAGTATCGGCAGGCAATAATCCTGAATCCTAAAGGCGATGAGCTGGGCGGTTACCGTGGTGCCGATATTGGCGCCTAAGATCACCCCGATGGCCTGGGCCAGCGTGATAAGACCGGCGTTGACCAGGCTCACCGTCATGACGGTGGTGGCGCTGCTGGACTGAATAATCGCCGTAACGATCAGCCCCGTAATCGCGCCGATAAAGCGGTTTTTGGTGATGCTCTTGAGGAAATTTCTGAGACGGTCCCCGGCGTATTTCTGGAGGCCGTCGCCCATGGTGCGGATACCGAAGAAAAAAAGCCCCAGTCCCCCCATAATGCCGAAGATCATATGTGGTACATTACCGTCGATAGCGGGATCCTTTCAGCGCATAATCATCGTTTGGTTTTATGCTGTTGCGCGCCGCTCTCGGAAGACCGCGGCCTCACCGGGAGATACTACAACAATACGGTACCCGATGGCAACCCTATATGTGCCCGGATGCTCATTTTTTTGAGCCGGCTGCCGATGCACGCGGGCCGGACGGGCGCGACGGTCCTGATCCGCCGGTCCCCGAAGGCCTTCCGGCGCCGATTGGGCCAAACCATAGTTACCGGACAAGTGGTGCAAAAACGCTCGTCGTCGGGCCCTGCGCCGTTACCGACCGATGCCGGCGGCCGCGCGTGGTCTCATTTCCGACAAACGGGCGTTTGCATTGCGACCATCAACGCCGTAACGTTTTCCCGGCGGAGTTCTCTCTGGATTTGTTTATTATACGGCTATACCGTCCCCGGGCCGTCACCGGAACCCACCACCGCCTTCTTCTTTTTCTGGCTCCTTACGATCAGGATGACGATGATGATCACACCGATGATACCCAGCAGAAAAACCACCCCGATAATGAGAAAGACGACCCCCAGGGTCTTGAAGACCGCCCCCGGGCCCATCTTGTCGAGAAGGTTCGTATCATAGATATAGAAATAGTAACCGACCCGCTCCACCGTAAACGTTGCCGAAAGGCCCGATACGTTCCACTGCGGTCCCTCGGCCTTGAAGTTCCCGGTCACCTCATACAGGACCCCGGGCTGAATCTCCTTGATGCTCTCGTCGGATAGGTTCGGGAAGAACGAGAGCCTGATTCCTTTGCCGGCTATCGTCGCGTAGATGCTGTTGGTCAGTGCATTTCGCCTCTCCTGGGGCATGTTGGGCGAAAACAGGTTGACGATCCCCTGGGCGTCTCCCTGGTTGACGGAGGTCTCCAGCATCCCGAAAAGCCATTTGAGCTGCTCCTTGTCCTGCGGCGTCAGGGGCGCGGCCGCGGCCCCTACGGCGAAAGAACAGAGACAGAACACCGTTATAACTATACCGACATATCTTTTCATCTGCATTATGATCTCCTCGTTATGTTATGGCGTATCCTTTGCCTTCAGTTTCCGTTCATGTTTTGCGCGCCGGGCCGCCAAGCGCCGCCTGATCTCTTCTTCAAATCCCCGGTCGGTCGGCTGGTAGTATATCCTCCCGGCGAGCTTGGCGGGGAGGCGCTCCTGGTCGACCCTGGCATCCGCGTAGTCGTGGGCGTATTTATATCCCTTCCCGTAGCCGACCTCCTTCATGAGGCGCGTGGGGGCGTTTCGGATAACCAGCGGCACCGGCAGGGCCCCGTATTTCTTGACGTCCTTTGACGCCTGGCCGAACGCCGCGTATACGGCGTTGCTCTTGGGGGCGCACGCCAGGTAGACCGCCGTCTGGGCCAGCGCCAGCTCTCCCTCCGGGTAGCCCATGAAGTGGTAGGCCTCCTTGGCGGCCACGGCCACCGAAAGGGCCTGGGGATCGGCCATCCCCACGTCTTCGATGGCCATGCGGATGAGCCGCCGCGCGATGTAAAGCGGGTCCTCTCCCCCTTCTACCATGCGGCAGAGCCAGTAGAGGGCGGCGTCGGGGTCGGAATCCCGCACCGACTTGTGAAGGGCCGAGATGATATTGTAGTGCTCCTCTCCGCCCTTGTCGTACATGAGGGCGCGCCGCTGCATCGCCTCCTCGGCGACGGCCAGCGTCACGCGAATCGTCCCGTCGGGGCCGGCCGGCGTGTTGGCCACGGCAACCTCCAGGCCCGACAGCGCGATCCGGGCGTCACCGTGGGACTGGGAGGCAAGGTGCGAAAGCGCGTCGTCCTCCACACTTAGCGGGAGGCCTCCCAGGCCGCGGTCCGGATCGGTCACGGCCCGCCGGACGATGGCGGCAAGGTCGTCTTCGGTAAGCTGCGCGAATATGTAGACCCTCGTGCGGGAAAGGAGCGCCGAGTTGACCTCGAACGAGGGGTTTTCTGTGGTGGCGCCGATCAGGACGATCGTGCCGTCCTCGACATACGGCAAAAAGACGTCCTGCTGCGCCTTGTTGAAGCGGTGGATCTCGTCGATAAAGAGGATTGTCTTCTTTCCGTAATACTTCAGGTCGTTGCCGGCCTTTTCGATGACCTCCCGAACCTCCTTAATGCCGGAGGTAACCGCAGAAAATGAGACGAAAGTAGACCGGGAGAGCTCGGCGATGATGCGGGCCAGCGTCGTCTTGCCCGATCCCGGCGGCCCCCAGAAGATCATGGAGACGATCTCGTCGCGCTCGATGGAGGCGCGCAGGAGCTTGCCCGGCGCGAGGATCTCGTCCTGGCCCACGAATTCGGAAAGCGACCTGGGCCGCATCCGGTCGGCCAGCGGCGCACGCCGTTGCCGGCGTTTCTTGTCGGAATGGTCGAAGATATCCACGAACGCCCCCTTATCCGATTATAGTAAAAGATAAGTATGGAGGCAAGGATATTATTCCCGTCGCGCTCATCGGCCGTTGTCGGCTTGGGATCCTGTCAACTTGTATACTCGCTCATTGTTAAGCAGTATTCTGCGTATAGGAGTTTTGGCTATCTTATTAACCAGAAAGTACGTGGATAGGTATTAATTCTATTTATGGAATACGCCAACGTCTAAACATATGATGATAGATTTAAGAATGAGAGTCGGACATTGCGGGGAATTACTTGTGCAAGGTCTTAATGGGTGACCCTTTACAGGTTTCAGGACTCATGATGAGCACTCGTCGGTCAGGAAAACGGGCCGCATTTTTTTTGACGTACGAACTGCCCCGATCGATGCGGCCCCCTCTCCTATCACTAGTCCTTCTTTACGAGCTTCACATAGCAGGTCTTGTCGCCCATTGCCATGCAGAGGGTCTCCCGGGCAAGGTAAGTGTCCTTGCCGAATGCCCAGTCCGACAGGAACTGGATGATCCCTTCATAGTGGGCGCACACCGGCCGCGTGTAGGTATACCCCTCGCAGGAAAAGCAGTCGAAGCTGTCGAATTCGACGATTCCCTCGGGGCCGGTGACCAGCTTTCCCTTCCCGGAGCCCATCACGAAGATCTCCATGCCCTTGTTGAACTTTTCCGCAGGAGAAAGCTCGGCAAAGCTGTCCAATATATGCCCGATTTCCACCGCACATTTCATAATCGAGTAGCCTATCCTCCTCCACAGCACGATACCGCCCTTAAAGCCCATCAGGTCCATGATCGCCCGATAGATCGCCGCCTGCTCGCTTACCTTGATGCACGGCTCAAAATTGAACTCCGGCGGGTTATCATAGATCTCTCTCTTGCCGGCCTTGTTAAAGATAACTTTGGTCGCGTTTTCCCCCATGATCTCTTCGATTGCGATGATGGCCGCCCGTATGGCCATATTCGTCGCCATCCTTTCATCCGGTGTCATAGTCTCCTCCAGCGGTGTTCAAAGGCCGCCGCCCATATTTATGTATAACGGTATATTCATATAACTATTCTGCGCTTACTATACCCTATTTGTCAAGATAGTAATCGTTCTCACGTGCAAAGTAATTATGAAAACATTGTTGTATTCTATCGAGGGATATGATATAAATACATATTGGTTAAAAATTGTCGCGCGTGTCAATCATAGTGAACACGGCGTTTCGCGTATACGATACTCATTACAACAGATCAGGCATGCCCAAAACAAAAACGACCCCCGACTACGACATTCCGCCCTCCCATGATATTGCGCCGGTAGACTCTTTTGAGGACCTGGACCTCGACAAGCGGGTTCTTTCCGGAATCCGTGACATGGGTTTTTCCACACCCAGCGAAATTCAGAAAAAGGCTCTTCCCTATACCCTTGCCGGCTACGACCTCATCGGCCAGGCCCAGACCGGCACCGGGAAAACAGCGGCGTTCCTTATCGCCATCTTCCAGCGCCTCCTGAAGGACCCGAAAAAATCGGGCACGCTTCCCCGGGCGCTGATCATCACGCCCACACGCGAGCTGGCCGTCCAGATCGAGCGGGAAGCCCGCGACCTGGGCGCTCACACCGGCCTGACAGTTACCGCTATTTTCGGCGGCGTCGATTATCGCGAGCAGGCCGATACGCTCAGGAAAGGCGTCGATATCGTCGTCGGGACACCGGGGCGTCTCATCGACTACATGAAGCAGGGGATATTGAAGACCGCGGGCGTCGAGATACTGGTCATCGACGAGGCCGACCGCCTGCTGGACATGGGTTTCATCAAAGACCTGCGTTTCGTCCTCAAGAAGCTCCCCCCGCTCACGGACCGCCAGACCCTCCTCTTTTCGGCCACGATCACCTTTTCCGTTGTCGAGGCCACCTACCACTTCATGAAGATCCCCGTAGAGGTCTCCGCCACGCCGGAGAGCATCACCGTCGAGGAGGTTACTCAGGAGCTCTACCACGTATCAAGGCGGGAGAAATTCCGGCTGTTGCTGGGGCTTATCGGCAGAATCGACAGCACAAAGATCCTGGTATTTGCCAACACCAAGAGCGGCGTCCTGATGATAAAGGAGCGGCTCACCAGAAACGGGTTTTCCGCCCAGGCCCTGTCTGGCGACATCCCCCAGCGCAAGCGGCTTAAGATACTTGAACGGTTCATGAAGGGGGAGATCCGGGTCCTCATCGGCACCGACGTGGCCTCGCGCGGGCTCCATATCGAGGACGTCGACTGCGTCATCCTCTATGACATCCCCCAGAACCCGGAGGACTACGTCCACCGGATCGGCAGGACCGCCCGGGCTGGCAAGAGCGGCGTGGCGATCTCCCTTGCCACCGAGGACGATGCCTATTACCTGGAGCCGATCGAGCACCTCATCGGCAGGAAGATCCCCTTTCGAGTGGCAGAGGAATCGGAGCTGGGCGAGGAATCGCAGATGCAGCCGCAGCACGAACGGGAGAGAAACCGGGATCGGAAGACGGCCAGACGAAAACGGTGGTAGGAGAGGGGGATAAACGGATGGGTGGCGTCGGCGCGAGGGATCATCGCACGCGGACTATTTCCCCTCGTCGATCTTGTAGCTCCGGATCTTTTTGTGAAGGTGGCTGCGCTCCATGTTGAGGATCTTGGCCGTCGCCGTGACGTTGAAGTCATTTTCCTTGAGCTTTTTCTCGATAAATATCCGCTCGAAATGATCCCGCGCTTCTTTGAGGTCATCATAGGCAAATAGCGGTTCGCCACCGCCTTTCTCGACCTTTCCCCTGATATAGTCGGGTATATCCTCGGGACCGATGACGCCGCCTCTGGTCATAATGGTGAGCCGCTCGACGAGGTTTTTCAGCTCCCGGACGTTTCCGGGCCAGTGGTAGCCCCTGAGCATATCGACCGCCCGGGGGTCAACCGTCTTCTTTCTACGGGTCTCCCCTTTTGAAAACTCGTTGATGAAGTGATCCACCAGAAGCGGGACGTCGCCGGTTCGATCGCGCAGCGGCGGCACGACCAGCGGCAGGACGTTCAGCCGAAAATAGAGGTCTTCACGGAACGTGCCCTCTTCGATCTTCTTGCCGAGGTTCTGGTTGGTCGCGGCGATCACGCGCACGTCTACCGTGATAGTCTTGTTGCCCCCCACTCGGTCAAACGTCCCCTCCTGGAGAATCCTCAAAATCTTGGCCTGCGTCTTCATGCTCATATCGCCGATCTCGTCCAGGAATATCGTGCCGCCGTCGGCCGAATCGAACTTACCGAGCTTTTTGGCGTCCGCCCCGGTAAAGGCTCCCTTTTCATAACCGAATAGCTCGCTTTCTATCAATTCCTCGGGAATGGCTGCGCAGTTGACCTCCACAAAGGGGGCGTCGCTGCGCCGGCTCATGGCGAAGAGCGCCCGGGCCACCAGCTCCTTGCCCGTACCGTTTTCCCCCGAAATCAATACGTAGCTGCCGGTCGGGGCGGCCATTTGGATTTCGTCCTTGAGTTTGGCGATCGGGGGGCTTTCCCCGACGATCGTGGTGCTGACGTCGAAGCGGGCACGGTAGAGGCTTATCTCGCTCTCGAGGCTCTTTTCCCTGAGGGCGTGGTCTATGGTTATGATGATCTTTTCCAGGGACAGGGGCTTCTCGATGAAGTCATAGGCGCCGAGCTTGGCCGCCTTAACGGCCGTCTCAATGGTTCCGTGGCCGGATATCATGATAACCGCCACCTCGGGGAAGTCCTTATTGAGGCTCCTGAGCACTTCCATCCCGTCCATCTGGGGCATCCAGATGTCCAGGAGTATCAGGTGGGGTCTCGTCGTCTCGGTCAGCTCCAGGGCCTTCCTGCCGTCTTCGGCGTCAGAGACCTCGTACCCCTCGTCGGTAAGCGCCCCTACCAGCGATTTGCGGATGCTCTCCTCGTCGTCTACGATCAAAATTCGCTTTTTCATTGAGTCCCCATTGGAAGATCGATGACAAATTTCGTGCCCATCGGCTCATTATTGAAAACCCGAATATCTCCGTGGTGATCGGATATAATCGTGGTGACAATGGTCAGCCCGAGCCCCGTCCCGCCCTTTTTCGTGGAATAGTAGGGCTCAAAGATCCGGTCTTTGGCCTCCGGCGTCACGCCGCGGCCCGTATCGGCGATAACCAGGCGCGCCTTCTTCTGTTCGGCCATAAAGGAAGTCTCGATCCGGACGGAGCCGCTTTCTCCTATCGCCTCCACGGCGTTTTCCAGCAGGTTTATCAGGACCCGCTTTATCTGTTCCCGATCCAGGTCGAAGGGGGAGAGCCTTTCGTCTTCGAGGAAGCTGTAGGCTATATTTTTATGGGCCTGTTTATAGAGGGCCAGCGTCTCCTTTACAATATCGTTAAGGTCGTTGGGCCGGGGACGCGTCGCGGGCATCCGGGCAAATTGAGAAAAGGCGTCAACCAGAGCCTTCATTTCTTCCACCTGGGTGATGATGGTCCGGGTGCACTCATCCAGGACCTGGCCGTCGTCGGAAAGCCTGTCCATGTATTTCTTCCTGATCCTCTGGGCGGAAAGCTTGATGGGAGTAAGGGGGTTTTTGATCTCATGGGCAATACGCCGGGCGACTTCCCTCCATGCGGCCATCTTCTGCGCCCTCATGATCTCGGTGATATCGTCAAACACCGCCACCATCCCGAGATAGTTCCCCTCCTCATCCACAAGGTAGTTGAAGTTGGCCATGAGAACAAGGGTCCTGTCTTCGAGAGGAACCTCCACCTGGCGCTGGATAAATCCGTCTTTTGACGCTATGAGGTCTTCAATGAGACCGCCGACGATAAAGGAGTGTTTCTCTCTGAGCACCTCCTCAAAAGGATGATCGAGGACCTTGGCCGTCTTGATGGCAAGCATCCGCTCGGCCGATTTGTTGATCGTGGTAATGATGCCGTCCTTATCGACGGAGATAACGCCGGCGGCCACGTTCTTCAATACGATCTCCATATACCGCCGGCGGGCCTCGATTTCCAGGTTACTTCGGGACAGCTCATTATAGGCCCGCTCAAGCCTCCTGGACTGCATCTTCAGGTCCTGGGTCATCTTATTAAATGAATCCACCAGGACGCCGACTTCATCGTCGGTGGAAACATCCACGTAGACATCGAGGTTGCCGTCGGCGACCTTTTTTGTTCCCTCGGCAAGCAGCGAAATCGGCACGGTTATCCCTTTTGCCAGGTAGAAACCAAGCCATGTTGCGGTAAAGACAAGAAGCAGGGCGATGATCGCAAGGGTAATCAAATATGAGAGGACGATCGGCTCCTTGAGAATCTTGTTTTTCTTATACCCCTCCAGAAAATCGCCGATCACCAGCATGCGGGATAGGAGGGACTTGGGGATAAAGTCGGCGGTCATCACCAGGCAGACGACCTCATTCTGATCCATGACCGGGAAAAGTGCCCAGACCACGTCGCCGTATCCCGTTGTCTGGATGGTGGAAACGGCCTTGCCCGAAAGCGCCTCGGTAAAGAGATCGGCCTTAAGCCGAATCAGGGACATGTCAGGTATGTCTTCGCTTGCCGAGGAGGCAAGTTCTTCCATGCTTGGTGAAAATATCTTGATGAGATCAACCCCCCGTATGTCACGCTGCGTGTCAATAAACTTCTGCAGCCGGGGGCGGCTCTCTTCGGTGAGCATTTTTGCCGCCGATGCCTCGCTCCCGATTACCTTGGCGTAGGTGAGGATGGTTTCGGTTGCGCCCGTATAATAGGTTTGGGCAATATCCAGGGCTCCCTCCAGGGAGTTCTCGACCTGAACGTTGAAAAAGAGGTCCATGCTCGTGGAGAAGAAGAGCATTGCCGAGATAAACATCACGACGGTCGGAAACAAGGTAAGCCCCGCAAAAGAGAGGACGAGCTTCGTTCTGAGTTTTGCCGCTTCTACCTTTCGTTTCCGCTCGAAAATGAGCTTGACGAAATTTCTCAGGACAAGGAAAATGACGAGAATTAGAAGGATGATATTAATATCAATAAGGGCGATAAGGATAAAATTTTCGTTGACGCCGATGTCAAGGTCTCTGTTGGTGATATAGGTTCCAAAGACCGTCAGGCAGACGATGGCGACAACGGAAATAACAATGATAATCCGTTCCCTTCTCTTCCTGGTCTCTTCCGCAGTCAGTTCTTCACTCTTCTTCTTAAGAATTTTTCGTTCCATACGTATGGATATTCTATTAGTAGGAAAATTCCTCTACATACCAGGGAGTAGAAAAATCCCAGACATTCGAGAAAAAGAGAATATATCTCATCGACTTGGGGATATCGTCCTTATCCAGCTCACCCTTGATTTCGATACGGTAGGTATTGCCCGTTTCGAGCATTGCAACGGATACAAGCGGATAGAATTTTACCCGGGCCATAATCCGTTTTGCGGCCTCGAAATCCTTTGTAACAAAGGGCTTGGCACCCTCCTCATTGCGCGTGATCGTATACTCCTGAAGCAGGGCATCGTATTTTACGGTATGCTTTATGATACGCTCGGTGATCTCGGGATCGGAAAGGATCCCGCGGCGATGCTCCTTGAGGACGACATAAAACGTAAAGGTCGTTTCTATGCCGCTCTTGATTGCCTCCTCCATCTCGGGCGAGAAAGATCCTTCCAGCGTGAAGTATACGTAGATACTGTTCTGGTACTTGGTGATAACGACGTTATTGATGTATACGTTTTGACCGAGGGCCCATGACGCGCTCAAAAGACAGCAGAGGGCAATAAACGTAACTATGCGGGTCTTCATAACGGTATGATCTCATAGGCCTGTTGACGGAAAAGCTCCTGCACAAGGAGGTGATTGAGACGATGGCCCGATTTGTATGCGATGAAGTCGCCGAGGATCGGCATTCCGAACAGCGAGAGGTCACCTATGGCGTCCAGGCATTTATGGCGGACACACTCATCATCAAATCTCAATCCCTCCGGGTTCATAACGCCGTCATCACCTATAACCACGGCATTCTCAAGGCTCCCTCCCAGGGCCAGGCCCTGCGCATACATGCCGTTAATGTCGTTAAAGAGGCCGAAGGTGCGGGCGGGGGCCACCTCCCGGGCAAAGGCATCCGCCGTCAGGTCAAACGAGAACCGCTGTGTGCCGATATGGGGGTTTTCATAGACGATGGTATAATCAAGATGGAGGTGGTCCGGCCCCGGTCTCAGTTCGGCCCGGCAGTCCCCCGACGTGACCGTAATCGGTCCAACGATTCGCGCCCCCTTCCTCGGCGCGCTCCCCTCGGAAATCCCGGCCGACCGGATGAGCGAAACGAAGGGCTCGGCGCTTCCGTCCAATATGGGGACTTCGGGTCCCGAGAGAGCAATGGTGACGTTATCCACCCCGAGGGCCAAAAGGGAAGCCGTCAGGTGTTCCACCGTCGCGATACTCACCCCGTCGTCGGTGAGTGTCGTTGCAAGCTGCGTATTTCTTACTCGGGAAAAATGGGCCGGCACCCGGAGCCGGGCGTTGAGGTCCTCCCGGATAAATCCCACCCCTTCGTCGGACCCGGCCGGCGCGAGCGTCAACGTAACGGAATTGCCCGAATGAATCCCGACGCCACGGGTATCGACCGTGTTCCGTATGGTACGCTGCATCATCGTGCTATTATATATAAAGAGCGGCCCTGTTACAAGCCTTTTTCACGAAGTCACCAGGGACGAAGATCGGCGGGATCCGGGGGCAGGAGTTTCTTGGATATTGTAATCAGCTCGGTTACGTCGCGAAAATCGTTCCGGCGTTCCACAAAGGGGACATACAACAGCCTCGGCCGGGTCAATACGATGGTCAGGCCCCGGACGAATTCCGGGGAGCCCTTGTAGGCCTCCGAAAGCGTGGATATAAAGATAATCCGGGCGTAGTTCCTCGCCCGTTGTTCGTCGACGCACGGACCCCAGATACGCCCCTGCTGCGCCGTCCCGGCCTCGAACCGGGGCTGGGCATAGGTCAGCCTTCGCGACACCGAAAGCCGGTATCGTTCGACCGAAAGCATCGCGGCCAGGACGAAGAGGCCCAGCGGACGGTTTTCCTTTACCTCGAGAAGCTCGGGAAAGGCGATGCGGCCGCAGTACGCATGGAAATCGTCGATACGGCCCACCGGTGTTTCGGCTTCCATACGAAAAGACCAGAAGGGGACGTAGCAGAAACACCCTTCGCCCCGCTTGATCCAGGACATCTTCTTCTCGATCAGCGACCCCGCCTCTTCTTCCCAGAGCGAGAGGCACCGCCGGCAGACGTAGGCCCGATCGTAAGCGCCGATACCGATTTCATCGGCACACCGGGGGCACCGGAGAGAAACCAGGCGGATAGAAGGCGTTTCAGCCAATGATTACCTCCTGCCTTTCCCACGGATAGAGGAAGAGCCGGCCGAGCACCGAAAGGAGCCAGCCGACCCCCCTGAATACGGTAAGTGTCATGATCGCGACCGCGGGAACCACCAGTGCGATCGGAACCGTCACCGACACCAGGACAACGACCGCAAGCGTCAGGATGCCCGGTATCGTCCGGACGCGTCTCTTCTTTGCCATATGGGCAAAGATGATATCGCCGCCCACGCCGTCCACGACGATGCGCCGGGGCATCCGCCCGAGGAGAAACCGTACGATCCATACCGGATAGTGGATCATTGTGACCTGTTCCACCACCTTTTCGGCCTCATAATACTCGAGGTTCATCCCCGCGGGCCTGGCCGATGCCGAGAGGGTCGCCCACGCCTCCCGACGGGCCGTATCGTGGTCCTTCACGGCGCTGAAGACCTGTCCCTCCATGTCCCCAACCGCGGCCCTGTCGAGATCGAAGGGGACCAGCTCCAGCATCATTGATTTGGCCCAGATTCCGATAAGGCCCATGTCGGAAACGTCGACGGCGGGAGTAAAATAGACGAGGTCCTTGAGGAAGCCCTCGACCACCTTCTTTTCCACCTCGTGGGATACGGCTATCTCCTCCTGTGCGCCGGTCTGGGTCCACTTGACGACCTGTCCGACGGTCCGGCCGATGTACCACCCGCCCCCGACGGCCTGGACCCGGAAAAAGGGAACGTAGGCGAGGTTGGCGTCGATGAAGTGCGGCGTCCTGCCGCTGCCGGAGTCCATTCCCTTTTGGGCGAGAAATCGGCGCACACGCGCCGCCGCCTCCGAGCTCTTCTTCCGATTCGGTATGTAATACCTGAGAAGCCCTTTTTCTCCCACGACCATGTGGGCAAGGCCGCAGTGATCGCAAACGACCTTTGTGCTCCCCTCGGCAAACGAGATCCCCGCCCCGCAGGAAGGACAAATAATCGCGATGGTAAACCGGCTTTGCCGGCGGCCGACCGAGCCGAGGGCCCCCGTCGTTTCCGTCAATCCGCCGCGCCGGGCGGCGTCCTCCGTCACGACCCTGACCTCCGCGGACCGACAATTACGGGAGACAGAATTATCGCCGCGGCGCTCACCGCCAGGACCGCCGCGGCCTTGTACAGCATCCCTTCAAACGATAATCCCGCGACGATCATCGCACCCAGGACAGCCCCAAAGAATATCAGGGGACGAGCGGACGTCGCCTTTTCGGGCGGAGGCGGTAGCGTGGAATAGACGCGGGGGCCGTCTCCCACGACCGACGCGGTATGGGGGGTGCTCCCCCGTATGCACCTGGTCGAGTATATCGGAAGATAGACCAGGTCTATCCGGCGTATAGACCCGATTCGCTCTCCCTCGCCGCCGAAGACTGACTCCAGGGGAATGGAGTACGGGACAATGCCCGCGGAGGGGGGTTCGGCCTCGTCAAGGAACTTGAGGCGGCCCGGGGGCACCTTTATGGATGAAAGCTCCGGATGGGGCATATGGGCGGCCGGCCGGGCAAAGGCCGTGCCGTCGTTCATGCGGATAAACCAGAACGGATAATAGGTGAATCCGATATGATGGATCCCGGAACCGTTGGCGGCCCCGGATGCCTCCAGGCGCTCCGAAAAGAGGGCCCGTACCCACACATCGTTGCGGTTATGCTCCATGATGAGGTGGGCAAACGAGCGACCGCCTTCCAGGACAAGGGATGACCTGCAGAAGGGGCACGTAAAGAACCGGTTTTCGTCTCTCCGGTCGATCTTGGCCCCGCACTGGGAGCAGCCGACAATCATGAATCCCTTGTGAAATAGTCTTATTGACGGACGTGGCTTGTATAAAGAGCAAATAACCGGCGGGGCGTAAAGGGCCGGCATCTGCGTGCTTACCGCCAACCCTTCACGCGCCGTCTTTGATGATACTACGGTCCAACCGGGATGTATCGGTCACTTACCTGTCTTTTCCCCGCATTCCGTACAGAACTTGCTCCCGCTGGGAAGTTTTGCGTTGCACTTGGGGCACTTCGTCTCTTCTCCCACGGGCTTGCCGCAGACGGGGCAGAACTTGGCCTCGGCCGGCAGGTCTTTGCCGCACTCGGTGCACTTGTTGATAACGACCAGCTGCGTCCCGCAGCCGGTGCAGAATCGGGCGTTGAGCGGCACCTGGGCATGACACTTCGGGCACAGGACGTATCCCTGTTTTGAGGGGTCCGTATCCTCCTTAACGGCCTGATAGAGCATTCCCGGGATCATGCCGCCCAGGCCGACCCCAAAGATAGTGCCGACACCGGCCGCTGCCCCTCCGGCCGCCGTTCCCGCGGCGCCCCCCCCGGCGGCGGCTCCTTCGCCGAACTTACCGATGGCCTTGGCCGCCTCAAACTTCAGGTACTTGTTCATGTCTCCGATGACGCCCATGCCCGTCCGCTCGTCGATTGTCTTCTGGACCTCCTCCGGCGGGGTGATCTCGTTGACGAAGAAATCGATCAGCTCCATCCCGTATTTTGCGAAATCCTCCTTGAGCCTGACCTTGGCCACCACCGAAAGCTCGTCATAATTCTGGGGTAGATCGAGGATACTCTTCATGTGCTCACCCAGGAAGTCGTTGAGGCGCGAGACGATGACGTCCCGCAGGTACCCGGCGATACCCTCGGTGGTGAACACCCCCTTCGTGGCCACGATAGTATTGACGAACAGGAGCGGCTGGGTGATACGCATCGTGAAGTTGCCGTAGGCCCGCAGCCTCACCAATCCGAACTCCGAGTCGCGAAACGCCACGGGATTTCTCGTCCCCCACTTCATGTCGGTAAAGACCTTCATGTTGATAAAGAGGACCTCGCACCTGAACGGGCTCTTGCCCCCAAAAGGAAGTGAGAGCACCTTTGTCAGAAGGGGCAGATTCATCGTGGTGAGGGTATGCCGGCCGGGACCAAAGACGTCAAGGCCCTTGCCGTCTCTGAAGAAGACGGCCGATTGGCTCTCCCTGATGACTAACTGCGCTCCCAGTTTCGTCTCTCCTGAGCCGGACTCGGGGATACGGTGAACAATCTCGTTTTGATCTTCGAAAAAGTATTCAAATATATCAAGATACTCGGCCATGGGCATTTACCTCCTCTACAGTTGGGGCGTACCGTTCCCGGGTTCTCCGCCTGCCGGTTGGGGCGTTTCCTGCGTACCTTTGGTGACGGCGTACATACGCTCCTCAATGATCCTTTCCAAATCATCGGCAAAGGACGTGAGCACCGTAATTTCTTTGTCCGCCCCGGTCTCATCGGCGGGCATTGTCGAGAGCTGTTTGTCCATGTCCTCAACCTTAGAGAGGACCATGAGATCATAGTTCATGAGCCGTTCAAGCTCGGCATCAAGGATTCTGACTCGTTCGAATATCCCCGAATAGCCGTGAGAGGCGAACTTGATCGTATCGCGAAGCTTATCGAGTTTGCGGCACAGCCGGTCAAGTTTGTCCAGTCCCGTCAGGATTCTCTTTTCGGTCATTACCTCCATTTCTTTTATCACCGCCCCCTTGAGATGATCGATTCGCTGGGCGATGTGTTCTCGAATGATTTTGTCCCGTTCCCGGGCATTTTCTCGGCGAAGGTAGCTTCCCAGAAGCGGAACTTTTTCCACGAGTTTCTCGAGTTTCTGCGCCATCCCCTCGGATATTCCCTCCCAGAATACTCCTTTATCCGGCATGATTCCCTCCGACAGACTATTTACGGACTAAAAAAAGGATTATCGAAATGACCGCGCTGATAATCAGCATGCTGACGATCGGAAAATAGATCGTGAAATGCTCCCGTTTAACCATGATGTCTCCGGGAAGTCTTCCGAAAAACGGGATCTTCCCTGAAAGGAGCAATACCCCTCCCATCAGGACAATCACGAGCCCGATAACGACCAGGATCCACCCGAACTGACGTATCTCTTCTATTCCACTCATCACTTACCCGTCAGCGAATTCCCTCAAAGGCGATCCAGAATGAAGAGAGCTTATCCCGATGGCTGATCGGCACCACGACCGTGTATGTCAGGGGAAGGTCCACCGCGGTAAAGAACGAGCTCCCGTCATAATCGAAGACGTATGCCCGCACGTCATAGGGGTCAAGCCGGGGTTCCAGGGCAATATCGAGGTTTTTGCCCGGCTCAATCCGTCCCATGAAATGCCGATCGACCACGACGTCCAGCACTACCGGCCCCTTGGAGGTGGGTGATAGGTCGGTATCATTGAAGACCGTCCCGACGATAAGTCCCTCGTACGTTTGGGAGATACCGCTGTGCGGGAGTATCGCGAAACAAGCCGCCATAAGGACGGCTGCCGCAATCCCGGGAAATCGGCTCCTTTTCATCATTCATGCCCTCCGCTTGGTTTCCATGAGGGCCGCGATCTTCTTCTTGTATCGCTCTTCTTCGCTGAAGATGCAGCCGCAGTATTTTTGACGATAGATCGAGAGTTCCCTGGCACGCCGCTGACCCTCACGCCAGCCGGCGCGAAAATCTTCATAGTAGAATTCCACCCCCGCGTCCCGGGACTCCTCCCGGCCTATTCCGGCGAGGGTGTCGTTATCCTGGTATATCGAGAATAGAAGGGTTGTCGTCACGGCGTCGGCCCCAATTTCCCTGCCCATTTGGGCAACGGTCCGCAGCCGCATACGCCAGCACGTCTCGCACCGTCGGGCGCCGGAGCCGTAGACCGCCTCTATAAACGCGGAAACGTCATAAGCGGCATCGATAAGGAGCTCATGACCGGCCGTACGATAGAAGTCACACACCGCCTGGAGCCTCTTCTCAAACTCGCAGAATGGGTGAATGTTGGGATTGTAAAAAAAGCCGGTTACGGCAAACCCCTCCGATTGCAGACGGTCAAAGGGATAGATCGTGCACGGGGCACAGCAGCTGTGAAGAAGCACGCGTGGACGTAGGTTTTCTTGGGTAGGTGTCATCTTATACTAATTACAGGATAAGAAGCCGAAAATTGACTGTCTCTTGCCCACGCATCTGCCAAGCCCCCCGGCTACGGCGGACGGTTTCCGAACCAAAAGCCGTTATGGGTAACGCCGCTATCGCCTCGACCCTAACCGATCGGGAACGGTCGCTCATCGTACGACGGGACTAGAGGTACTCATTTTTAAATAAAATACCAGACTTACACGGTTCTGTCAAGAGAACAACTACTTGGGGTGTTTTCCGGACCCCAATCAGATCCTTTCCGAATCCCCGGCAAGGCATTCTCTCTTTACTTCATCGAGCCTTTCCTTTCGGGCAGATAGATATAAAAAAAACTTGATTTGTTGGACGCGGTGTGATAGAAAGAGATTTGTTTTTTTTCATTCGTTTTAAATATTGTTTCTATACGGAAGAGGGGAGGTGACGGTCCTTGGAGGTAAAGGTTCTCGACAGAGACATAGAAAAGGCGATCAAGATCCTGAAGAACAAACTGGCCAAGAGCGGATTCTTCAAGGAGATGAAGGAACGCCGTTTCTACGAGAAACCGAGCGTCAAGAAGAAACGCAAAAGAGCCGAGGCCAAGAAACGGTCGATCAAGTCGATGCGCCGGAGACGTGAGTCTGAGTAGATTGATTGAGTTGGGTTTATATCGATTATCAGGGCAAATAGGGAATCAAGAGAAGGGCAACCGGATTTTATCGGTCGGTACTGTGTGAAGATATATCGATCAACTCAGTGTATTTTCGAGACCCGGCCGTAGAAGAAGACGCGTTGCACCGTTCACGACGATTAGATCGACGAAAATGAAAGGGGGGATAAAATCCCCCCTTTTTTTATTCGTTAGGCGCCACATGGGGACCGGCTACGGCGCCACCGTGGTGGTTACCGAAAGACGGCACCGGGCCGCGGCGATTACACCCGGCGGCCGGAAGCGATGTCGATTGGAAACGGCGGTGATTTCCCGATCGCGATGTAAACAGCATTATCGCTATTTCAATGTATAGGTTATCCGGTACTGGCATTGCGGGTCTCCAAGGAGCCTGCACTTCTCTTCCACCACCGAGACCGATATCTCTTTCTCGAAGCAATCCCCGATGCCCTTCAGGAGCCCCCGGATAAAGGCGCAGGAGGGTTTCGTAAAAACCTTTGTTCCCCCGTGTATTCTCAGAATCTCATCGCATTCGGTACAATCGGGTCGATGGTTAATAATCTGTTTATTTTCCGGAAGATACTCCAGCGTCTTTTCTGGATCGTAACCGGCATTTCTTACGTACGCCTGATATCCCAGTTTGAGCTTCTCAACCGGGTCAAAATCCATCGCAATAAGGCCCTGGAGCGGCTGCGAGTGCTTCACGATATTTTTCACCGCAAAGGCGCCCCCGCGATACATAACGGCTTCATAGCCTCTATCGCCCAATATGTCTCTCACCCCGACAAACAGCTTGGTTACAAACTCATACGGGACACGTTCCTCGGGATCGTAGTCGATAGGGTTTTCAATCATGTCTCCAAGCCCTGCAAATCGAAGAACCGATTTCTTGCCGTTTTCGCCCAATACATCGCCAATAGCGTCAACACAGGATCGATAAGCCAGGTGCGTAAGGGAAGTTTTCGTTGTCATTTCAAACCTCCGGAAATAGCGTGCGGTAGCGTATTGATAAATAAGCAAATATGGTGCCATAAGTGCAAAATAGCCGTGGCGGGAAAGAACGGTGTCGCAACATGCGACATAACATGTAACTGTCGGTTATACAAGCCATTTATCGCAACTGCGGCTTAAAGTATTCAATCCCTTGCCGGATTTGCGGAAAATAGGGGCGAACATAAAAGGTTTTCAATAGAATAGGGTGTACATTATTTTGCGGGACGTGAAAATAATCGTCAATTCGGCTATGTCCCGGCGAGGTCATGAAGGGGGGAGAGCGATATAAGGAAAGGTGAAAAAAAGCGGCATACCCCCTCCATCATTCAGTTTATGTCCATCCCGAAAGGAGATCGCTTCGATTATTCTTTTCGAGGGTTATAACGTTCTCGAATAATTCTATCGATAAAGATGGTGCTCTCCGAATGCATAATCGCCACGCTCCAACTGGTTCCGTCAAAATCCATTTTGTGAAGCGAGGCGTATTTCTTGATCTTGTCGACCGGCGGAAGGAGCCCTCGTGATTTTATCTCGTTAAAAAATTTTTCGGTTGTCTCGGTGTCCAGATGAGAATAAATCTTAAAACCGTCAACACGGTAAAACGCCGGCATTACAGGCCCTCTTCATTTCGCCAGATACTACTTTCATACCTGATTTCTTCTATCGGCGCAATACTTTTTTCCGTCAATCGTGCGGCCGAACGGGGAATTAGCGGCGGGAACGACTTCCGTCTTCAACGGGGGCTGTAAGCGGCGCCCTTTTAGGTCTCCGCTCAAGGCCGATGTGCGTAACACGGGTCTTCAGCTATTCGCGTCTCTCTTTTCGGCTGTTGCCCGCAAGATCTTTGTTGTCCGGAGGGGACGATTCGCGGTTGGATCAAATCATCTAGTGATCGGAATCGGACTTATCCCACTCATCAAAGACTTCCTTTGCCGCGAATGCGCCGTTGAGAGCCGCCGGAAATCCGGCGTATACGGCCATCTGAATAATGATTTCGATTATCTCCTGACGCGTGCAGCCGACGTTGAGGGCGGCGTTGATATGGACCTTTAATTGGGGAGCGGCGGTCCCCAGTGCGGTGAGGGCCGCTACCGTGGCTATCTCCCTCGATCTCAGATCGAGCCCCGGACGGCTGAACACTTCCCCGAACGCAAATTCGATCGTATACCGCGCAAGGTCCGGCGCGACATCCTTCAGGCTCTCGATTACCCGCTCTCCGGCCTCACCGTCTATTTCCGCGAGTTTTTTCAGCCCGCGCTCGTATCTGTCGTCACTCATAGATATCTTCCTTTCTTGGTCAAACAGGGCGGCGGCGGGACTATTTGCCTGACTCAAGCACGACATAATCGAATATGGCGTCGCGATACCTGTCTCCTTACTCCGGTTCTTCGTTATTTCTTTTCACCGCGATCGTCACGTCAAACGCCCCGGTGTTGTTGCCCCAGCAGGCCCAGCAGTCGTTATAGCCCAGATAGAGCCTCCCCGTACCGGGAACGGATCCATCGTATTTCTCGCCTATCGAAAAGGGTTTTCCTTCGGTGCCGACCCGGCCCACCAGCGCGGTGAGTCCCTTGCCCAGCGCCCCGTCAACGATCACGGCGTCCGCTTCCCGATAGGGGGGGCAGCCCGTTCTTCCGTCGCAGGGGGGATGGTTTTTTGCCGGCGTTGCGGCAATCGTCACAATGTCGCCGTCAGCGACGTCGATACCCGTATCTATCCAGGGCATAGCGATTGGAAATACGATCAGCGAGGAACCCCCCACGGTTCCCGGCCCGATCCCGACGCTTCCCCGAATTTTGCCCTCCCTGGCGCCCGTAGTGTCGGGCATATCCGCGGCAAAAAGCGGCAGCACAACAAAAAGAATCAAGAGGATGACGGCCGATAATACTGGTCGTTTCATAGTATGTCTCCGCAGCCTGAAAAAGGCGATTTATACCATACAATATCCTTCATCACTACCCCCGAAGGGGCGCTCAATGGAATTGTAGCACAGATTATTCGGATTTGAAAAGATTTATGCGGATCACGGACGCGTGTTTCGTCTACGGAAGAAACTTGACCCTCCTGATACTCATTTATCTGCAGGTGACGCCAATAACCCCTATGAGACCGCCGCCGTTGACGTCCGAGAGGGGTATGGACAATCGCCGTGGCCGCGCCCGATTGGGCTTATGTACCATGCGCAGCGGCCGACAGGTCGACCTAAGAAACTCGAGCCGGACCTATTTGACGGCGGTCATTTTTTTGAGCTCCCCGTACCGGGGTAGCAGGTCTTTTATGACCCTGTTCTTCTCGTCCACGAGGATGTGTTTGGGTATATAGCCCCTGGCCTGGGCATCTTCCATCATGGCAAACGCCGCGATGATGACCAGATCGCCCCGGTGTATCAGCTTGGCCGCGGCGCCGTTGATCCCGATGGTGCCGGACCCGGCCTCCCCCTCGATGACATAGGTCTGCAGGCGGTTGCCGTTGGTGACATCATAGATCCAGACCTCCTCATAGGGGATGAGGTCGGCGGCGTCCATCAGGTTGCGGTCGATGGTGATGCTTCCCTCGTAGTCGATGTCCGCACAGGTTACCGTGGCTCGGTGGATCTTCGATTTACAGATTGATCTCAACATTTTTCGAATTCCTCCCCTAATACGGTGTTGTCGATGAGGCGGGTCGAGCCGATATAGACCGCCAGGGCCAAAAGGGCCTTTTCCCACACGACACCAACAAGATCATTGAGTGTTTCGGTATGAGCTAACCTGATATAATCAATGCGGGCCGTCTCCTCGTTCATGACTACGCCGACCGCCCGATCCAACAGCGCCCCCACACGCCGCTCCCCATTGTCGAAGAGTTCGCGGCAGGCCGTTATCGCCTTGACGAGACATAAAGCGGCCTTGCGCTCCTTTGGATTGAGGTACTCGTTTCGGGAGCTCATCGCCATGCCGTCCGGCTCCCGCACGATCGGCATGCCGATAATGCCCACGTCCATGTTCATGTCCTTGACCATTCGCTCTATTACCCTGAGCTGCTGAAAATCCTTTCTGCCGAACAGCGCAATGTGCGGCAGTACGCAGTGAAAGAGTTTCGCGCAGACCGTGGCAACGCCCCTGAAATGCCCGGCCCGGGCCATCCCGCAGAGGTTTTTGGTTACTTCGTCCACCTCGACATAGGTCTGATAGCCGTCGGGGTACATCTCTTCCACGGTGGGGGCAAACACGACATCCACCCCGACCGTTTCCATCATCGACCTATCCCGATCAAAGTCTCGCGGATACTTGGCCAGGTCCTCCTTTGGGCCGAACTGGGTGGGGTTGACAAAGACCGATACCACCAGCACGTCCGCCCGCTTTCTTCCCTCCTTCATAAGGGACAGGTGCCCCTCATGGAGATACCCCATGGTGGGGACAAAAGAGATGACCTTGCCCTCCACGCGCAGATCCTGGGAATACGCCTGCATATCTTTGATTCGCTCGATAATCTCCATGTGTGCTCTCCCTCGAAAAACGCTATCGCCTGTCCATCCGGAAAGGCCTGTCTACCAATCCCTGCTCACTTGACCTCGTATGTATATTCGGCGGTAGGAAAACGCCCCTCCCGCACCTCGGCGATGAACTCCTTGACCGAGGCATCCGCCGCTTCCTTGAGGTTACCGTATTCCTTAACGAATTTGGGCCTCCTGCCGTAGGTAAGCCCCAGGATATCGTGCATAACCAGCACCTGCCCGTCACAGTCTGCCCCCGCACCGATGCCGATGGTAGGAATCGTGAGCATCGCCGTAATATCCTTGGCCAGGTCGGCGGGTATCGCCTCCAGGACGACCGCGTAGGCCCCGGCGTCCTCGACGGCCTGGGCATCCTCTATGAGTTTCCTGCGGCTCTTATCGTCCTTTCCCTGCACCTTGAACCCCCCCATCCGGTGAACAGACTGGGGGGTCAGCCCGATATGCCCCATGACGGGGATGTCCATATCGGTAACGGCCTTGATCCGCTCCTTGATGTTGATGCCCCCCTCTAGCTTGACCGTCTGCGCCCCGCCTTCCTTGAGAAATCGTCCGGCGTTTCGCACGGTCTCCTCCGTGGAGACGTGGTAACTCATGAACGGCATGTCGCCGACCACAAGCGCCCGGGGATTGGATCGGACCACAGCCTTTGTATGATAGATCATCTCGTCCATCGTGACCGGAAGCGTCGAGTCGTATCCGGAGAAAACATTGCCGACACTGTCCCCCACGAGGATCACGTCCACCCCGGCATCCGAGAATATCTTCGCAAACGGATAGTCATACGCCGTAATCATTGTAATCTTACTGCCCTCGGCCTTCATCCGCCCAAGGTCGAGAATCGTGATCTTATCCTGAGTCATGGCTTTTCCCCTATTGAGAAAGAGAATTCAGGAAATATACGCCGGTACCCACCCAAGCACGGAGCGTAGCTGCGGGGACCATCGAGAATAGCTATCTGCGGTTTATTTGTCCATACGCCCGATCTCCTGCCGGGCCAAACCCCGTTGTCCTACCTGTCGCGCCCGACCTCGGCAAGGCACGGTCATTCGGGCCGCCCTTCCGGGTCGAAGCGTGAGACGGGATTTCGCATAGACGCAAAAACCCCCGTGCCGATTGAGGATTGGACACGGGGGTTTGGATTCGATAGTGGACCTATCATGAGGCGGTCAACGGGCATCGGTCCGCCGAAAAGAGCGGCCGGCCGATGTTTGGGGCGCTACCCCCTACGATTCCCGTCGACCCGGCGACGGGTTTTCCGTTTGACTCGTCTCAGTATAGCCCATCCTTCTCTTCCGTCCCAGTCCCTCACTTCATCGTAATGGGAAGCATGGCAGATAAGGCCGATTTGCCTTATAGTGCTTTGGCTCCCATTGTTCGGATTATGGAGTGGATCCAAGCGGCACGAAGTATTGGGTTCCCGTTCTGAATTCCTTGATTTCCTTGACGAGCTGCTGAAAGTCGCTGTCTCTGGATACGAAGTCGATATTGGTGGTGGAAATAACCAGAAGCGGCGTCTCGTCGTAGTGAAAAAAGAAGTCGTTATAGGCCGAAACCACCTGCGAGAGGTAGCCGGTGTCGAGATTCCTCTCGTATGGTTTCGCCCTACCCCGAATCCGCTTCTTGAGGGTCTCTATATCTGCCGAAAGGTAGATAACGAGATCCGGCCGAGGGATACGGGGGCTCAAAATCCGGTACAGCTCGTCATACAGGTCAAGTTCGTCCCGGTCGAGGTTGAGGCCCGCAAAGATGCGATCCTTTGCGAACAGGTAATCACCGACGGCCGTCTTCTGAAAAAGATCGGTCTGAACGAGATCGACCTGCTGTTGGTACCGGGAGAGGAGAAAGTAGAGCTGTGCCTTGAACGCGTTCTTTTTTCGATCGTGATAGAATTCTTTTAAGAACGGGTTCTCTTCGACATTCTCAAAGAGCGTCCTGGCCTCGAATTCCTCGGCCAGCCGGGAAGCCAGCGATGTCTTCCCCACACCGATAGGGCCTTCCAGTACAATATATCTGGCTCTCTGCATCCGCCGTCACTATTTTAAGGATATGCCCCATTTTCTGTATAGCATACAACACGGCAGGTGTCCAGTCTTTTTTGACAATCGGCGGGAAATATAGTTCCCGCCCACGGCCTTCTCGAAAAGCACATAGTTGGGGTAACTGAATGACGCCGTTACTTCTTTATGACTTTTCCGCGCACGTCCTGAGACCAGGTCGCCTCCCAGAGAGGACTAAAATTCTGTGCCTCGTCGATCCCGAACTCGCCGAGGCAAACGGGGATTACCGTATCTGCGGATTTCGGGGATTTCCCGCGGGGCGGGCGGGCGGCCTCGGCCGCTTTCTCTTTAATTTCCCGTTTGCCCGTGCCCCGATCCTTCATCGGCTCTTCTCCCCCTTGCCCGGAAGCCCCCTTTCCCGCTGTCCCTTCAGGTACTCGGCCGCGTGCTTTTTGCACAGCCCGGCAAAGGTGATCGAGCCGTAGCCGGACACGGCGCCCTGCAGGACGGCCCGGATCGTCTCATCGAGAAACGGCCTCTGGTGCTTGGAGATCTCCTCGTCGGGATTCTCCCCGTGTTCCCTCATTGCGGTGAGAAAATCGACCAGCCCGATCTTGCCGAGGTCCTTGGCCGGGACGTACCTCCCCTCGTCCTCACCAACGGCGATGATGAGCCCCTCGTCCCTGAGGATGAAGATCATGTTGTTGACCAGGTGAACGGGGGTATCCAGAAGCTCCGAGATCCCGTCGACGGAAATAGGCCGCCTGCCCTCAAAGAAGTTGGAGGCCACCGCCATAAACACCCGCAACGCCAGCCGTTCCGAAAACGAAAAGCTGACACTGGAGGCCGCCGCGTCAAGCCGAAACCGCCGATAGTTCTGGTGGACGTAGGCGGTAACCGCGCCGAGCACGACCATCAGCCAGCTGACAAACAGCCAGAACATAAAGAAGGGGAGCGAGGCAAAGCTCGAATAGATCAGGTTATAGTTGGCCAGCCCCACCTGGAACTTCGCGTAAAAATAGAGCGCCAGCTGCCAGAGGGTTCCGCCGACCAGCGCCCCGAACACGGCCGAGGAGAGCCGGACCTTAGTGTTGGGTATTACCTTGTACATGAAGGCAAACAGCACCCAGACCACGAGGTACGGGAGAAACCGCATGAACCCCCGGAAGATCTCGGTGAACCAGGCAAGGCGCGAGAGCTCCTTGAGGATGACGGCGCTTTCCAGCGCCGTGGTTACGCCGATGGAGCCCAGGATCAGGACCGGAAACAGTACCGTAATCGTCGTATAGTACGACATCCGAAAGACCAGCGGACGGCGGTCCCTGATGCCCCAGATGTCGTTGATGGTAGTCTCCAGCGAGGCCAGCGTCACCACAAAGGCCCAGAAGGTGATAAACAGGCCGATGATCCCGAGGGTGGCGAAGTTCGTATGCTCCACGGAAGACAGCATTGCCTGCGCCAGGTCGTTGCGGCCCAGTGTTAGATTCATGAGGAGATATTCCTTGACCTGGGGACTCACCCTGAAGGCGGTCAACAACGAAAAGACGAAGGCCAGCATCGGGATAAGGGAGATAAGGGTCGTAAAGGTCAGCGCGGAGACCCGCACCAGCACGCCCCGCTCGGTGAGGGTCTGGTAGATAAGGCTGATGGTTTTGACCTCCCGCTCCACCAGGCGGTCGATCGTTATTTCCCTTTTAACGGACGCGGGGATCGTCATGGTCAGGAAGCGGACGAGGGCCTTTTTGATCGTTGAGAATACCGATTTTCTCATATTCTCCCTTTACGCTGTAATTACCTCGGAGTATACTCAATTATAGTTTTTTATGGGCAATAGGCAAGAACAAAAGACAGGGGCGCACGATGTTTGATACCATTATCCGTGGCGGCACGATGATAGACGGCACCGGTTCCGGACCGAAACGAATCGATATCGGGATTTCGAGCGGTTTCATCACAAAGCTCGGTGATTTGTCCTCCGTAAAAGGAGAGCATAGTGTAGATGCAAAGGGAAAGCTCGTTATTCCGGGCTTTATCGATATTCACTCCCACGCTGATTTGACTATTCACCTCGATAACCACGAAGAGATTCTCCAGCCGCTGGTCATGCAGGGGATCACGACGTTTATCGGCGGTAACTGCGGGGTTGGATCGGCCCCGGTCACTCGGGAGAACCGGACCGAGATCCTCCAATATCAGGAGGCCTTCACTATGCGTCCTATGGAAAGCCACATCCGCTGGGACGGGGTGGGCGACTTCCTTGAAAAGATGGAAAAGAGAGGAATGACCCTCAATATGGGATTACTTTCGCCCCACGGGATCCTTCGGCTTGCTGCCGCGGGGTCGGCGCGAAGGCTCATTACCGACGGTGAGCTCTCGGCCATGAAACGGTTGTTGGAGCAAACGCTGGCCGAGGGGGCCTTTGGGATGTCCACCGGTCTCCAGTATTTCCCCGGCTCTCAGTCCGACACTGAGGAACTCATCTCTCTGGGGACGGTGCTCAAGAAATTCGACGCCGTTTTTACCTCTCACCTCAGGAGCTACAGCCATACCCTTCCCCAGGCCCTCGACGAAGTCCTGACGGTTGGAAAGAAAAACGACATCCATGTCCAGATCTCACACATATACTGGCAGCCCTACTCAAAGCTGCTGACTCCCGTTGTCAGGGGACTTGTCCGGGGGGGATCGTTCCTCTATAACCGGATGCGGCTGCCCATCCCCGTCGAGGCGGGGCTCAAGGGGCAGTTTGCCCCCATCGACCGGGCGATCGCTGAGGGACGCAGGGTCGGCCTGGATATCGTGCCCACATCCCAGGGCTTCACGGAGCTCCTGGCGTTCTTCCCTCCCTGGCTGCTTGATGAGGGCAGGCGCCGGGCTCTGACGAGGCTCGCCGATCCCGAGACGAGAGAAAAAGTCAGGCATGACATCGAGAAGGGGGAGCCCGACTGGCCCCACAGGGAAGCCGCCAGCTGGTCGATGAACTACCTCAGGATGACCGGCTGGGGAGGCTTAAGGGTAATGAGCGTGGCCTCCGAAAAGAACCAAAATCTCGAGGGGAGGTCATTCCCCGAGATCGGAAAAGAGTCGGGCAGGCACCCACTGGACGTAATGGCCGATCTCTTGATCGAGGAAGAGGGGAAGGTCCTCGTCTTCCATACCCCGACGGTTCCCGATGACCCGTTCGTCGCCCGTTCGATGTACTATGCCTGGTTTCATCCCCACAGCTCGGTAACCACCGATACGATACTCTTGGGAATGGGCAGGCCTTCCCACCTCTTTTACGACGCCTACCCGCGCTACCTATCGCGCTACTGCCGCGATCAAAAAAGGATCGGGCTGCCCGAGGCGGTCCGCAAGTGCACGTCGTTGCCCTCCCGTCAGATCGGGATCCGTAACCGGGGCGAGATTCGGGAAGGATACGCCGCGGATATCGTGGTAATGGACTGGGAGAAGCTCGGCTCAACCGCTTCCTTCTACGAACCAGCCCGAACGCCCTCGGGCATCGACTACGTCTTCGTCAATGGGAGACAGGTCGTTACGCCAAAGGGATATCAAAATGGGACGATGGCGGGAAAGGTGTTGAGAAGGGGGGAGGTATAGTGACCATACTTTCTCTCCAGACTTAGGGATACGGCCCCTGTAATCTCAGCTTTAAGACGTAATAGTAGTTCATTGTTACCACTCGATCACGGGGACGGTAAGATGAACGGGTTTATGTAGTTATTGACCTTTAGGGGGATAATAGGCACGAAAAAAGCGATTGGAAGGATATAATAGAGCCCCGTCTTGGCAGGATCGACCATCCCGGGAACTCGTAGTTCCCGCAAATAAGAAATACCTGTATTTAAAAGCATTACGCAGATTACGCCTCGTTGATCATCTCGATCAAAGTATCCATGCTAAACGGCTTTTCGATAAATCTGTTTTTGGTGGTCTTGAGAAACGCCTGCGTGTCTTTGCTCAGGACGTCCCCGGTAATGAAGATCATCTTCTCCGCAATCTCGGGGTGGTGCTCCCGGATATATAAATACAGTTCCTTGCCGCCGATCCCCGGCATCTTGATGTCCGATATCACCGCGTCGTATTTTCTCTTCCCGACCAGGTCTATGGCCGCCTTACCGGTCGAGGCGGCATCGACAATGAATCCGCCTTCGGTAAGGGCTTCGGCCAGGAGGTCCCTCAGCGATGCCTCGTCCTCTACCACAAGCACGGACCTGGTACCCACAGGTATCTTCACCGGTTTTTTGATCTCCTTTACTACCGGATCGGCATATTCCGTGATTGGCAGCGTCACGACGAACCTCGCCCCTCCTCCCGATTCGCTTTCCACGGAAATCGTGCCGCCGTGTTCCGAGATAATACCGTATGCCATGCTCAGCCCGAGTCCGGTTCCTTTACCTGCTTCCTTCGTGGTAAAGAACGGATCGAAGATTTTATTGACGAGCTCGTTGGGAATACCCGGGCCGGTGTCGATGAACTCTACTATAATAACGTCATCTTTCCTGTATGTCTCGATGACCAGCGCGCCGCCACCCTGATCGGCGAGCGCGTCCCGGGCGTTATTGATGAGATTTATGAATACCTGCTGGATCTGGTAGGGATCTGCATATGTCTTGGGTACGTCATCGGACAGAGAGACTTTCACGTCGATATTGTTTACCTTCAGGTCGTATTCCTTGAGATTCATGGATTCTATAACAATATCATTGACATTAACCATGTTTCGCTCCGGCTTGTGCTCCCGGGCAAACGCCAGCAGCCCGCCGACGATCTTCGATGACCGTATCGATTCCTTGAGGATAACCTCGAGTTTGTTCTTGATGTCATCAGGAGCTTCCCCTCTCATTATCAGCTGGGCGTTTCCGATGATCGCAGTGAGTGGGTTGTTGAGCTCGTGGGCAACACCAGAGATCATCGTCCCCACGGCGGAGAGCTTTTCCGCTTGCAGGAGCTGCAGCTCCATCCTCTTCTTATCGGTGATGTCCCGGGCGATACCGAAAAAGCCCGTCGGCTCACCGGAGTCGTTGTGCTTGAGGGATATGGAAGTCTCCAGGTCTATTGTCGTCCCGTCTTTTCTGGTAACCCGCCAGTCAACGGTTTTCGCAGGAATCCCCGTCCGGAATATCTCATTGAATGTCTGAAAGACCTTTTCGGCGATTTCTTTGGCCATATAGCGGCGATAATTGAGGCCCGCTATCTCTTTCTGGGTATACCCGAGCATCTTTCTCATAGACTCGTTGAAGGACGTAAAGCTTCCCTTGAGATCAACCTCGAAATATCCGTCCTCAATGGTATGGAGAACCGTCCGGCGCTTTTGTTCGCTCTCCCTCAACGCCTCCTCGGCCCGTCTTTCTACGGTGATATCGGTCAATATGCCCGTTACCCCGGTGTTTTGGCCGTCCTTCTCGATGGGCCGGCTGGAGGTCCGAACATGGTGGATAGAACCATTCTTGTCTATCATTCTGAATTCGTAAGGCTGCAGCACCCCGCCCAATGTTTCTCCGCGGCTTTCCACGACGCCCGGAAGGTCATCGGTGTGGATATATTCCGAGAAGGACCTTCCGATAATTTCCTTGCTACGATAGCCGAAAATGCTTTCGGCAACAGGGCTCATATAGGTAATGTTTCCCTGCGGATCGAGGTTGAAAATAACATCATTGAGGTTTTCGACAAGCGAGCGGTATTTTTCCTCACTTTTGCGAAGTGATTCGTTTGCCTTGACAAGGTACCCGGTCTTCGCCCTGACCTGAACACGAAGAAGCCCGATGACCCCGACCGATAGAACCAGGAAGCCTCCGGTAGCGGCGATAATCCAAATAAGATAACGCGGCACAACCTGTTCGGGGGGCTTTTCCATCCAGCGGGCCAGTGTCCGGTAATAGTAGGAATCGGGCTGCCTTCGCCACTCATTCAAATGACGGTCGATGGTCTCGAGAAGCAAACGATTGCGTCCCTGAGCGGTCGCGAAATATAATGACGTGGGGTTAAAGACGATAGGGGTCTTGGTCAACCCGTACTTGCGGTATAGATAATCTCCGATGAGATAGTTGGAAAGCACCGCGTCAACGTAGCCGCCGGCCGCAAGCCTGAATGCTTCCCCGTACGTATCGACTTCAACAAGCGTCACCTCGAATCCGAACCCGCTCATCATTTGCGCGAAGGTCTCTTCCTGAATACCCTTCTTAAGCACGGCGACCCGCTTTCCGTTCAGGTCCGACAGTGTCGATACGCGAGTTGATGAGTTGGCATACACCTGCGACCAGCTGTCCACGACCGGAGTCTCGTGAAAATCGTAGACGCTGTCGCGCTCCCGCGAATAGGCGACGTCGGGCATCAGGTCGATCCGGTGTTTTTCCAGGGCCTGGAGGCAGTCGGACCATTCACACGGGACATATACCAGCTTCCACTTTTCTATTCGGGCAATCTCATCTAGAAGATCGATGAAAATACCTGCGGGCAGACCGTTCTCATCGATAAAGACCTTCGGCGGGTTCTGGTATATGCCGACGCGCACCGTGCGGCGATCGGGACCGCCACCGCTATTCCCGGCCGGATTGTCCCGACGGTCTTTACCCGTTTCTCCGGGATCGCTGATTCCCGTATCGAGGCGCGAAACGAGCGTGTACGGTGTGTCTACGCGGCAGGCGGGAAAGTCGGCCTTGAGGGTATCTCCGAACCGGGTCTCATACCCCCCCGGCGGAGGGACGGGGCCAGCCCCAAGGACCAGGAACGTCAGCAACAGGGCGGGTATCAAACGGAAGAGAATACGTCTCTTGTCGGTTGCCATCGCCGTCCCCTTTTCAATGAGCCCGGATTCTCAAGCATCTTGCGGTCAATACTACGCGCAGACATCGGCAAGACCGGTGGAATTAGACGAGGAACAGAGTATAACGGCCGCTACCGCCCGGGGCCGTTTCAGCAGCAGAAAGACCGACACCACCGAGAACACATATGCTGCGCGGCCAAAACGCCGGCAGTGTTCCGCTCACGACATACACGATCTTTTGTATTAGTTTTATTGATATAAGTATATCAGGACAAGATGGGATAGTCAAGAAAGGGAGAGTCTTGAATGGGGATGGGTTGCCGTCCCCCGTACGCCGGGCCCCGCCCCCCCAAGCCCCGTGGGCCCGCTTCTGCTTTTTATCGATCATGCCCGGCCGCGAGGGACTTCGGCATTCACGGGGCGGCTGTCATGCGTGTATTTTCACCACATCGCACCGTATTCCTCCCCTATCCACCCTCCAGTATCTCCCTGATCTTGACCGTTATCATGCGTATCTGATAGGGCTTCTGGATAAACCCGTCCGCCCCGTTATCGAGCATCTCACGGGCCTCTCCATTTTCGCTGTATCCCGAGGAAACAAGCACCTTTACTCCGGGGAAGCGCTGCCTGATCCCGGCGAAGGCCTCCTTTCCCCCCATGTGCGGCATGACCAGGTCGAGAATGACCAGATCCACCTTGCCCCCCCGTCCCTCAAGCACCGAGAGCGCCTCGTCTCCGTTAGCGGCGTACAATACCCGGTACCCGATCTCTTCGAGTATCTCTCCCCACATGTCACGGATAATCGGCTCGTCGTCCACCAACAGCAGTGTCTCGCCCTTTCCCGGAAATATCTCCTCGCGCTCTACGTCCGCTTCCTGGATCACCTGAACGATCGCCGGAAAATAGAGCCTGAAGGCGGTGCCGCTGCCGGGCTCCGTATAGACAGAGACGATTCCCCGGTGGTTCTTGACTATTCCCCATACCGTAGCCAACCCCATGCCGGTTCCGCCGGCGTGTTTCTTCGTGGTGAAAAAGGGCTCAAAGATATGGTCCTTGATATGGGGAGGCATCCCGACGCCCGTGTCGGTTACCGAGAGCACGATGTAGTTGCCGACCGTGGCGCCGAGGTGCAGCTTAACGAAATCTTCTTCGAGACGGCGGGTATAGGTCTCAATAACGAGCCTGCCTCCCTCGGGCATGGCGTCCCTGGCGTTAATACAGATATTGAGGAGACACTGCTCTATCTGCCCGACGTCACCCTCTATAATCATCGGATTTGGATCCAGGACGGTCTGTATCTCTATCGACTTGTTGAAGGTGCCCGAAATAAGCGGCAGCACCCGGGCGATAACATCGTTAAGAGAAAGGCGCACCCGTTTGAATTCACCACCGCGGGCGATGTTGAGCAGTTGGCGGGTCAGTTCGGAAGCCTTGATGCTCCCCTCGTGAATGGTCCTGATGGCCTTGTAGTCGGGATCGTTTTCGTCCTTTTTTGTCAGCAGGTACTCCGAGTAGCCCATAATACCCACGAGGATATTGTTGAAGTTATGGGCGATACCGCCGGCCAGCGTGCCGATCGCCTCCATTTTCTGGGCTGAAAGAAGCTGATCGAAAAGTTGGGCCCGTTCATTTTCGGCTGTCTTGCGTTCGGAAATATCCCGGATGAAGCAGAGGGACGCTCTCTTGCCCTCCCACCGGGTAAGTACAACGTTGATCTCGGCAAATATAATATCCCCGCTTTTCGTGATTACCCGAAACTCATAGCGGCTGGGTGAATCCTCCCCCCTGATCCGCTTGAGGTAATTGTCCATCACGAGCTGACGATCCTCGGGGTGGATGACGTCTGCGAAGGAACGGTCGATCAATTCCGTCTCTTCATAATCGAGCATTTCCACTACCCTTCGGTTGAAGAAAGTTATCTTCGCGTCGGTGATAACCACAATACCGTCATGGCTGCTCTCCACCAGGAGCCGGTACCGATCTTCTGATTGCGTGAGTCTCTGAAGCGTATCCTTGAGCTCCCTTTCTGCGAGCTTGCGCTCAGAGATGTCAATAAAGACTCCCTGTATGGCCTTTTCGCCCAGATACTCGATGTTGCTCCCGTAAACGAGGATGGGAAGGATATCGCCGCCTTTCTTGACGGCCCTTATCTCATAACCGCCGGCCACATCCTCCCCGAGGGCCCGCCGCCGGGCCCGATCGATCACCATTTCCCGGTCGTCTCTGTAAATCAGATCACCTATGTTTGTCCCGACCAGTTCATCGGTCATATAGCCGAGCATGCGCGCGGCCTCCTTGCCGACGTATCGTAAGACCCCCCCGACATGGATGAATATACCCACGGGGACGCTGTCGGCGATAACCCGGTATTTCTGTTCGGATTGTCTGAGTTTTTCTTCGCTTGCCTTCTGATCGGTAATATTATGGAGCACCGTGACGATATGGGTAACAACCCCATTTTTCACTATCGGAATTCTTCGTTTTTGCATCGAAAAAACCCTACCGCCTATGACGATCTCTCCCTCGGTCACGAGGGGATTACCGGTCTCAATTACCCGACTGAATTCGGCCTGGACGTCATACCCGAGTTCGATATTCAGCTCGGTAACTTTCTTTCCGATGCCCCCGCGAAAATCAACGCCGAGGGCCTTCGCGTGCCTGTTGATTCGCTCATTGACATAGAGAAGCACGAGATCCCGATCGACAAGGTATACCGAGTCGCCGAGGTGGTCCAGCGTCGTCCGATAGCGATCCTCCGACTCGGAAAGGGCCGACATGGCCAGCCGATAATCGGTCATGTCTATACATGAGACAACAACGCCGTTGAAAACACCGGCATCATTGACAAGACGTGAACCGGCCATCAAGACGGGGAAAACGCTGCCGTCCTTTCTCTTACCGTTGAGTTCACCCTGCCATGTCCCCTGTGTGAGGATCTCATTTGTGATTTCGGCCGATTCTTCGGGGCCCAAATCGGCAAAATAGACCCTGGTGGGTGTCTCGATTACCTCATCGATGGATTCATATCCCCACAGCCTGACTATCGCCGGGTTTACATATCGAACGCGCCACCGGCTGTCGGTAATTGCTATGCCTCCCAGCGAGAGATCCAGTGCCTGGGCGATAGCCGCCGCAGAATCGAGGGAGGCATAGATCTCGATCTTATCGGTGAGAGACGCTATCGTCTTTTTAAGCGTTTCGTTTTCTTTGACAAGTTGTGAAATCTCATCCATGACTGAACTTCATATAAAGCCGATAACAATACAGCCGTTATCAAAGTCAGGCACCGATAGCCTTTCCCGGCGACGGGAATACGTGCTCTTTACGCTATTTAGTCCATAGGGGCCATAAGCGTAAAGGAAGAACCCAGCCCTGTCGCCTCAGGTTTAAAAGACCACGGCCTACCGATTCGATCCACCGGTTGTGTTCGAGAAGTCCGAGATCGCTCGACTTATTTATGGATTATTCCCTGAGGGAAAATGACTAAGAGGAGGCCTTTGCCTGTTCCTCGTTTTGCGATGAATCCCAAAAGAGACCGCCGTATGTGATCGCCCCGAGCGCGACGGCCATTATATTAATCAACACGTCCCGTATGCTGAACACCTTCAGTGAGAGTGATGTCTGGAGGAGCTCGTCAAATCCCACCGTTATAAAACCCGCCGCCAGCACAAACAGGTAGGCCACAGCACGCTTTAATCCCCACCGAGTTGCCGACCAGAAGATAAGGCCTCCCAGGATAGCAAATTCAATCAGATGCGCCTTTTCTCGCCCCCCGTTTAGAAAACGCACAACAAAAAAAAGGATAACCGAAATAATCATCAAAAGAAAAAACCTTCTACCTTGAGTCTCTTTTACCATAAACGTAAGATAGACCAATAGGAGGCTGATGATGCCGTAGGGAACCAAAGAGAGGAAAAGGTCAAGGTGCTCGCCCAACACAAGCCGTCCGATTGTCAACACCATCGCAGGATCGCCCAGCGATAACAGAATAAGGGCACAATAGAGTGTAAGAACGATCAGGGCGTAGTTTTTTTCCGACATCGGCGATCTCCGTATATTTTCTCATAGTACCCTCCGGCCGAAAGGCTGTCAACAGATAATTATGTGACTTGACAAAAGCGTCCGGTTACCCTATCATTTAAAGACATGAATCTCTCCTTCTTTTTCATCGGGAGCAGGTACCATGATTGATACTGATTCGAGAAAAGTGCCGGTCCAGAGACTTCGATGGAGATGCGATCCCGCACTTTTTCCTTTCAAGACGACCGAGGAGATTGAGCCCCTGGAAGGGATATTGGGGCAGGATCGGGCACTGACCGCGCTGAAGACCGGGCTTGAGATAGAAAGCCCCGGCTACAATATCTTTGTTTCCGGCCTTACCGGAACCGGCAGGACCACCACGATCAAGACCACGCTGGAAAAATTTCTGAAACCGGGTCCCGCCCCCGACGATATACTCTATGTCCATAACTTTAAAAATCACGATAGTCCCACGGCAATCCTGCTTCCCGCCGGAGACGGCGCCCGGCTCAAGAAAATGATGGAGTCGCTCATCACCAACCTTACCACGTTCATCCCCCAGGTTTTGGCGAGCCAGGATTTTAAAAACAGCATTAAAAACGTAGTAGAAGATTTTAGAAATCGCCAGAAGGAGCTGATCAACCGGATCAAGTTAAAATCCCAGGAAGAAGGATTTTCCCTCGTTCAGGTGCAGGTGGGACCTTTTCAAAGACCGGTGATGCTGCCCAATTTCCAGAATCAACCCACTCCCCTCGAAAAGCTTGAGGGCATGGTAGAGGCCGGAGAGTTTCCCAAGGACCGCTTCGAGGAGCTCAAGGAAAAGTCGTTTCAGCTTAACAATGAGCTCGAAAATACCCAGCGGGCCACGGTGGATATAGAAAAGGAGCTCAGGAAAAGTATCGAGAGCCTCGAGGTGGAGGCGGTTCGGCCGCTTGTGGAAGAACAGGTCAAGGCAATCGCCGAGGCCTTTAAGGTCGACCCGGTGACTCGGTACCTGAGCGATTTAGAAAACGATATTATCCAGAACGTCTCCTTTTTCAAGGAAGAAGAGGCCCCCCAGACACCGCAGATGCCGTTCCCTTTCATGGGCGGCGGAGGACCGGAAAAGAGCCCGCTCTGGCGTTACGAGGTCAACCTTCTGGTGGACAATTCCGAAACAAAAGGACCGCCGGTTATCCTGGAAACCAACCCGTCGTTCGGCAACCTCTTTGGGGTAATCGAACGCTCCATCGACCGTACGGGAACGATGTCCACCGATTTTACCCGGCTCAAGGCAGGCAGCATCCACCGGGCAAACGGCGGCTATCTGATCATTAACGCCTTTGACCTCCTCACGGAACCGGGGGGGTGGCGCGGCCTAAAGCGGGTCCTTAAAAACCGAAAGATAGAGTTTCAACTGCTCGAGCCGCTTTTCATCTTCGCGGCCTTCTCGCTGAAGCCGGAGGCCATCGACTCCAACGTCAAGGTGATCATGGTGGGGGACCCCTATGTCTACTATCTCCTCCTGGCCCAGGACGACGATTTTTCGATGATATTCAAGATTAAATCGGATTTTGACCCGGTGATGGAAAACAACGATGAACACCTGGCCGGCTACGCCTCATTTGTCAGGAGGATCACCAAGGAAGAGAAACTCCTCCCGTTTGACAACACCGCCGTGGCCTCCATCGTCGAATACGGCGTTCGGGAATCCAGGAACCAGAAAAAAATTTCCAGCAGGCTTTCGGACGTCGCGGACCTTATCCGCGAGGCTGCCTATTGGGCAAAAACGGACTCCCGGGCCGTCGTGGAGGGGGCCGATGTCGAGCGGGCGATCACCGAAAAGCAGCGGCGCCTCACCATGGTCTACGACAAGGTCAAAGAACGGATTAAGGAAGGGGTCATCATGATCGACACCGGCGGGACGGGGGTCGGCCAGGTAAACGGCCTGGCCGTCTACAGCCTCGGGAACACCTCGTTTGGCGCCCCCAGCCGGATTACCGCCGTCACCTCTCTGGGGCGGGCGGGAATTATCAATATCGAGCGCGAGGCCAAACTCTCCGGCAGCACCCACGATAAGGGGGTCCTGATCCTCACCGGCTATCTGAGGGGCCGCTACGCCCAGGACGCGCCGATGACACTGTCGGCCTCGCTGTGCTTCGAGCAGTCCTACTACGGCGTGGATGGCGACAGCGCGTCCTCGACGGAGCTCTACGCCCTTATATCGAGCATCACGGAGCTTCCGCTGCGGCAGGATATCGCCGTCACCGGCTCGGTAAACCAGAAGGGAGACGTGCAGCCCATCGGAGGCGTCAATGAGAAGATCGAGGGATTCTTCGACGTCTGCAGCGATCGGGAACTGACGGGAACCCAGGGGGTGATGATTCCGAATACGAACCTGGATGACCTGATGCTTCGGCCCGATATTGTCGATGCCGTGAAGGCGGGCAAATTCCACATATGGAGCGTATCGACCGTCGACGAGGGAATTGAGATCCTCACGGGCGTCCCGGCAGGAACAAAAGGCAAGGACGGCGCCTATCCCCCCGGCTCCGTAAACGCACTGATGATAGAAAAACTGCGCGCCATCCACAAAAGGCTCAAAGACGTGGATAAAACCGACGAGAAGGATAAAAAGGACAATAAGGACGAGTAGCAAATCCGCCCGCGCTCGCTCGGCTGCGCCCCCTCGGGGGCAGACCGCGGCGGCTTGTGATAATATACTCTATCTGCCGTCTTTATGGGCCCGTACAGTAAAGGGCGATGCGAACGGGACAGGCAGCTCAAAAAATAAAGCACGGACACCCCATCGGTGGTCCGTGCCTCAATGCCCGGCCGCGGACATCTCGTCCGGCCTCGATGTCAAAACCGGGGCATATTTTCCACCGACCCGATCCGTTTCTTCTTTCCCTTATCGGCGTACATTGCCCTGTCCGCGGCGTGGATCAATCCCTTTTCCGAGTCGCCGTTGCTGAAACCGGCGACCCCGGCGCTCACACCAATCCGGCCGAAACGCTCCGTTACCTTCCGGGCTATTCGGAGGGCAACACACCCGGCCTTTTCTTCATCTGAGTTCGGCAGGATCACCATAAATTCGTCTCCCCCGTAACGATAAGCGGTGTCGGTATCCTTCCTGATGGAGCCGGCTATGATCTCGGCCACCCCCAGCAGCAGGTCGTCGCCGGCCAGATGCCCGTGGGTGTCATTATAGATTTTAAGGTCATCGACATCCAGCATAATGAGTGAGAGCGGATACCCCATCCGTCGGGCCCGGCTCATCTCATCGGCGATCTTCTTCTGAAAATATCGCCGGTTGAAAAGGCCGGTCAACGAATCGGTGATCGAGAGCCTGAAAAGCATCTCCCCGAGCCGTTTTTTCTCCGAGAGATCCATGGAGGCGTTCACGATGTAGATCGGTTCGTTTTCTTCGTTTCGGATAATATCGGAGGTAATACGGACGGGAAAGATCGTCCCGTCCTTCCTGACGTTTGTCGTCTCCCGGGTGAAAAAGGCTATGTTGCCGATCTCATCGATGGTCATGGTCCGCCATATATCCTTCGGGGCAAAAATCCGCGACTGCTTTCCGATTAGCTCTTCCACGCTCCACCCGTGGGCCGTTGCCTCAACGGGATTGGTATAGATAATAGTCCCGTTCAGGTCGGTAATGGTAATCCCAATTTCCATCGGCACCATCCGCCTGTAAGAAAGGTTAAGTATGTCTGTGATGATCTAAGACGGCTTTGGGTGCCTATCACCGTCGACGGCCGTCGATAGAAAGCCCGGTATCGGTCGGATCAGGGTTCGCGTAAGAGAGGAGGTTCTATTGACAAGAGAGTATATGAAAATTGCTTTTTCTGTCAATATAATAATTGACGACGAACGGCCATGCGTATAATAAACGGCGGCTGTTTTATTACCCTGGCAAATTATTATAGCTTTTTAATAATCTCGGAGGCTCTGGCAAGGGCCCCTGCCTCGTCGAAGCTGAGGATTTCCCGGTCGTGATAGACGACCCGCCCGCCCACGATGGTCGTCTTTACGTCGCCGCCCCGGGCGGAATAGACCAGGTGAGATTCGTAGGAAAACAGCGGCGCGGCGTGCGGACCGGCCAGATCAAGCACGATCATATCGGCGGCCATACCGGGCGCGAGGCTGCCCGCCGTCTCCTCAAGACCTAAGGCCTCGGCGCCGAGGTAAAGGGCCATCTTAAGGACGGTCCGGGCGTCCATCCGGGCGGGGTCCCGGGTGACGAGCTTATGCCCCTTGGCGCAGAAATCCATCTCGTAAAAGAGGTCCTGGCGGTTGTTGGAGGCCGGCCCGTCTGTCCCCAGCCCCACTGCAATGCCCGCGCCGAGCATCGCCGTTACCGGGGCAAGGCCGTTGCCGAGCTTCGCGTTGCTGTTCGGACAGTGGACGACCGAGGCCCCGTACTGGGCGAGGATCTCGATCTCTTCCGGCTGGACCCAGACGGCGTGCACCCCGACGAATGTGTCCGACAGGATCCCCTCCCGGGCCAGCAGGCGGACGGGGGTGGTTCCGTAGCGTTTTGTTATCTCGCCGGCCTCGTCTTCGGATTCGGCCAGGTGGGTAAAGAGGAGCGCGCCGTTCTCGTCGCACATGGCCTTTGCCTGCCGGTAGGTTTCGGGGCAGGCGGTGTAGGGGGCATGGACGAAGAGCGCCGGGGTCACGAGCGCCCCCGGCCGGCTTGGGTGCTCGGCAAAAAAGGAACGCAGCACCTCCTTCCGTGCGTCATCGTCGGCCCATTGGGGTTTGGGACCGTCCATGACGCCCTGGGCGGCCACGGCCCGCATGCCGGAGTCCTTAAAGGCCCGGGCCGCCGCCGAGGCGAAGAAATAGGCGTCGGCGCAGGTAGTGATACCCGCGCGAAGCATCTCCGCGACGGACACCAGTGTTCCCCAGTAGACCATTTGTCCGCCCATGAGTTTCGTTTCGGCGGGGATGATGTGTTCAAACAGCCAGGTAGAAAGCGGCAGGTCGTCGGCGTATCCCCGCAGCAGAGACATGGCGGCGTGGGTGTGCCCGTTGATAAGGCCCGGCATGATGAGGTCACCCTCCGTATCGATGGTGCGGTCGGCCTCGTAATCGCTGCCGATCTCAAATTCGTCGCCCACGGCGGCAATCTTGCCGTCCTTTATGCAGACAATGCCGCGGGTAAAACGGCGGTCCTCCTCGTCAAACGTCAAGAGCGGCCCGCCTTTGACGATCAGGTCGACTTTTTCGGTCATACGATTACCGATTCATCTTCCGCCCGCCACGGCGGGTCGACGATGCAGTAAAAGACGAGGTCACGATCGCCCGTGTTTTCTATCCACTGGAGCGCCCCGGGTGGGATAAAGACGAGGTCACCGGCCGAGACTTCTGCCGCCTCGTCGCCGATGTGCATAACGCCGCGGCCCTCGGTGAGGATATAGACCTCGGAGGAGGTCTTCAGGCGGTGAGGGAGGTTTTTTTCGCCCCTCGGCAGACGGGCAAGCGCCAGCGAGTAGTTAATACCGACGCCGTCCCTGGTCGGGGAGAGGAGCTCCTTAACCGGGGTTTGATCGGCTGCGGTGATATCAGGCTTTTTTTGCGATTTAATGATTTTCATCTGCTACATTGGAGAATTAAGTGTTCTATCACCTTAATTCGATATATGCTTTGAACATTCATCTATCATCTCTAAAACAATATCTCTATTCTCGTAATTAGAATCAATTGTAGTAGCCAAACCTAGGTAAAAAGAAGCTTCTTTCCATTGTTTATTATGATAATATGAATGACCAAGCAACATGATTCCAGGTAGATAGTCAGGTTTTACTCTTAAAGAATTATTAGCGTAATCAATTGCTCTTTTGAAATCCTTTTTTGCGAATAAGAATACGCGCCCAATACCACTAAAACCACTCGGGTTATCCGGTTCTAAATTTTGTGATTTGCTATACTCCTCTATAGCAAGATCTGGATTCTTATTTATATTAGCCAATCCTTTATTAAAGTGACCCAATGATTCCTCATTTTTATGCTCTATAATATAATTCTTATCAACATTAACGCTGATTCCTTTGTTATATGCGTCTTCGGCCTCGTCAAATTGCTTTGATTCTGCAAGAGCAAATCCTTTGAAATACCAGAAATCAGCATCATTCGGATAATCTCTTAGTGCGCCGTTACAGGTTACTATAGCACCCGAATAGTCATTCTTATTTAACTGGTCACGGATAGTATTCTTATACTCTATTTGTCCCTGTTCTTGAGCTAAAACCGATTCAATGCCAAGAGAAATCCCTTCTGCTGATGCATTCGATTCCGGCTTTACACTGGAGTTAAGCAAACCTACGAATGTACCAAGAATAGATAAACCGGCTACCAGTACTATTCTTGCTTTTGTCGATGTTTTCATCCCATCTCCAATTTTGGTAACACCATACTTACGTAATTACGGGGACACAATACTTAATTCGTTATACCTTTAGATTATACTCAAAGTATTGAATTAAGTTTTGTGTCCCCGTAATTACCCTATTTCTTTTTAGGTCCCGGTTTCGTTTTAAAGAGCTCCCTGTTGAGTTTCTTTTCCAGTTTAGATATGAAATTCCGTGATCCAAGCGGTCTCCCGGTCTTCGCATGATTGCGGATATCCGTGGTATACGATTGCTCTTCTTTCAGGAACGCTTCCCAATTCCCCACCATTCCCAAAAGAGGCTGGATTGTTACCAGTCCGTCTTCTTTCCGATCGATATGGGCCCGGGCGCTGCTCCACTGCCAATCTTGCGGCTGCTTAACAAGTTTTGCCCTCACCGGATTCATTTCAATATACCGGGTAGCCGCCACGGTGTATTGCTCGTCCATCGGATACGATGAGAATCGTCCCTGCCAGAGAAAGCCTTGCCACTCTTCGCGCGTATTTATCGAATTTGTATAGCTGCGATGTGTCCCGGCAATTGCCCCCGCTAAACCCTCATTTGTGTGAGGAACAACGACGAGGTGCACGTGATTGGGCATCAAGCAATACGCCCATATTTCAACAGAGTATTTATTACAGTACTGAAAAAGCAGCCGGAGATATGTACGGTAGTCTTCGTCCGAAAAGAACGTCTGTTGACGCCTGTTGCCCCGTTGTATGACGTGATGGGGAAAGCCCGGCGCAACAACCCGTGCTAATCTTGCCATGAAGCGAGTATATAAATGTAATTGGGCGATGTCAATGAATTAAGGGGACACAATACTTAATTCACTCTTTTCAGTATAAGCAGATAGTCTAACGAATTAAGTATTATGTCCCCTTAATTCTCCTACCCGATCGACTTGTTCACCCTTTCCGCCAGCTCCCTCCCCTTTGCCATGATCTCGGCCGGGTCGGCCTTCGTGAGGCGGGCGTTTTGTACGAGGAGCTGACCGTTCACAACCACGTCGCGCACGTCTGCGGACTTGGCGGCATAGACGAGGTGGGAGTAGGGGTTATAGACCGGCGTCAGGTGTGGCTTGTTGAAATCGATGACGATGATATCGGCCTTTTTTCCTGTGGCAAGCGTCCCCGTGATGTCGCCCAGCCCCAGGGCGCATGCGCCCTTTCTGGTGGCGATCTCGGTGACGGTGCGGGCGTTCATGTGGGTCGGGTCGGCATCGTAGACCTTGTGGAGCTTGGCCAGGGTATCCATCTCCCCGAAGAGGTCCAGGTCGTTGTTGCTGGCGCACCCGTCGGTGCCGATCCCCACGGTAATCCCCCGTTCGAGGTAGTTGTGCATCGGCGCCCAGCCGGAGGCAAGCTTCATGTTGCTCTCGGGGTTGGTCACGACGGATACGCCCCTGTCGTGCATGATGCCGATCTCCTCGGCGTCCACCCAGACGGCGTGAATCGCAACAAACCGCTCGTTGAGCACCCCCAGGTCGTCGAGGTAGGCAAAGGAGCTCTTGCCGTACTTCTCCCTGACATGAGCGACGTTTCCCTTCGACTCGGCCACATGGACAATCGAGCGCACGCCGTACGTGTCGGATATCTCCCGGGCGCGCACGAGCAGGTCGGGCGAGCAGGTATCCAGCGCGTGGGGCTGGATCGAGGGGACAATCAGGGGATCGTCCTTCCACTTTTTGATGAAGGCCTCGGTATAGGCAAACCCGTTATCGATGGGCCCGTAGTTCGGGGAGTCAAAGTCATAGAGGACCTCCCCCAGCACACCCCGCATCCCCATCTCCTTTGCCGCGCGCGCGGCCGACTCCTCGAAGAGGTACATGTCGCAAAACGTCGTCACCCCCCCCAGCAGCATCTCGGCACAGGCCAGCTTCGTCCCCCAGTAGACGAAATCATCGTCGAGGTTGTTTTTCTCGGCGGGAAATATGTAGTCCGAAAGCCACTGCTCCAGTGGCAGGTCGTCGGCGATGCCGCGAAAGAGGCTCATGGCCGCGTGGGTGTGCCCGTTGACCAGCCCCGGCATGACGACGCATCCCGAGGCGTCTATCTGTTTTTCTGCCGTGCACCGCCCGGCGGCATCCCTATCCGTCCCGACAAAGACGATCGTATCTCCGTTGAGGGCAACCGCACCGTTTTCAATGGGGCGGCCATCGGTCATCGTGAGGACCGTGCCGCCCTTAATCATCAGGTCCGCATGAATTTTCTCGGTCATAGATCGGTCTCTTCCTCCATCCGGCCGATTACCGCGGCAATCAGCTTAATCAGATCTCCTCCCATTCTGTCGGCCGTGGCAATGATGTCGTCGATCAAAATCGGCTCCATGGCGTCCGGCAGGTTGACGTTGGCGATCATCGAGAGCCCCAAAACACGGAGCCCCGCATGGCGGGCCGCGATCACCTCTATAATCGTGGACATACCCAGGGCGTCTGCCCCGAACGATCGGTACATCCTGGTCTCGGCGGGGGTCTCCAGGCTCGGTCCCAGTATCCCGACATAGACACCCCGGACCAGGTGAATCCCCAGGCGCTTTGCCTCGGCTTGGGTAATCTCGATGAGCGCCCGGTCGTAGGCCCGCGACATATCCGGGAAACGCGGGCCGACCACCTCAAGATTGATGCCGGCCAGCGGGTTTGCCCCCGTGGCGTTGATGTGGTCATGGATGACCATGATCTCGCCCGGTAAAAACAGGGGGTTCAGGCCGCCGGCAGAGTTGGTGACGATAAGGTTCTCGATACCCATCAGGGAGAGCACCCGGATCGGCAGCGCGATCTCGGCGGGGTCGTAGCCTTCGTAGAGGTGAAAGCGCCCCTCCATCACCGCTACCTCCGCATCTCCGACACGCCCCATATGGAGAATTCCGGGATGCCCCGATACGGTCGATACGGGAAAATGGAGGATCTCTTTGTACGGAATGGAGACGTCCGTCTCCATTATCTCGGAGATACCCGAGAGCCCCGTTCCGAGGATTACGGCCGTCTTCGGGCGGAGGTTGGTCTTAAGGAGGATCGCTTCTGCCGCCTTGCGGATATGGGCCAGGGCTTGTTCGGCATCACGGGGAGTCTTGAGCGTCATGACGACCTCCTTGTTTCGGAATACCGGGTCTCAATGCTTGCCTGACGGGTTGGATGACCGGTTTGCGCCGTCTCCCGCCCTCCATAGCTGACGGCCTCCGACCGATCCAGCGGGACGGCCGACGCCATCGGCCTACGCACGGTCTTTTCTTGACACGCGGCTTTCCTCAGTTCTTGTTTGAATTGGCCGGCGGCTTTGACCCGGTCTCTCTCTTTTCGGCGATTGCCCCCAAGAGCTCCGTAATCTCCGCGTCGTCAGGCAGAGAGTTGCCGGCCGCCGTCAGATATTTTTTTGCCTCGGAATAGTCCTTCATTCGATAATAGATATACCCGAGGGCTTTGCTGCCGAGGGGATTTTCCGCCTTGAGGATCATGGACCGGTCGGCGAGTATTTTCGCCCTCTCGACCTTTTTGTTTTCCCGGGCGTAAATGAGGGCGGTGTCGGCCCAGAACGCGTAGTCGCTCGGGTCCAGCGCGAGCCCTTTTTCATAATAGGTGAGGGCGGCATTGACGTTGCCCGACCTGAGGTAATAGTCGCCGACCGCCTGATAGGTGGTGTAGTCGCCGGGCCTGAGCTTGGTCAGCGCAAGATAGGAGCTCTTGGCCTTTTCCGGGTCCCCCAGTGCCTCGTAGGTCTTGGCGGTTTCAAGGATGATCGCGTAGTCATCGGGCTTTGCCGCAAGCGCCGCCGCCAGCATTTCCAACGCCCTATCGTATTGGCCGATACGGGAATAGCACTGGCCCAACAGGAAGTATATCTCCGTATTGTCGGGGGCCCTTGTCCGGGCCTGCTCGAGATAGGGTATCGCCTCTTCGTATTTTCCGGCGATCCTCAGGGCATCCCCCAGGTCGATATACGGCCGGACGTCATCGGGGTAGGCGGCCATGAGATTGGTGTTGAACTCCAGGAGCTTCTGTATCGCCGGGTCGTAGTCGGGCTTTATCGAGAGGCAGCGCTTGAGGGAAAGCATCGCCTCCTCCGACCACCCCCTTACCGCAAAGATGACGCCGAGGTTGTAGTGGGCCTTGTAGTTGGAAGGCTCTATGCGGACCACGTTGTTGAAGGCCGAGATCGCCTCGTCGTATGATCCGAGCTTGACGTAGTTTGTGCCGAGGACAAAGTAGAGATCGGCGTTATCCGGCTCGAGCTCGAGGGCCTTCCAGATCGTGTCCACCGCCAGTTTGTACTGCCCGGTGTTCGAATAGCACTCCGAGACATAGAGCATCGACTGCACGTTGCCCGGCTCCTTTGCAAGAACATCGGTAAAGACCGCCAGCGCCTTCTCGTACATTGCCCCGTCAAAGTAGCACTGGCCCAGCAGTATCATCGCGTCCCGGTAATCGGGTTTGACCTCAAGGGCCTTCTTGAGGGCGGCCGCCCCCTCGTCGTAGTTGCCGAGCTGATGCCGGGCAAGCCCGAGCATGAACAGGCCGTCTACATACTCCGGCGAATACGATACCGCCTTCTCGAAATATTCGAGGGCCCGGGCGGTATCGTTTGCTTCCATCAGCAATATCCCGATCTGGTAGTAGGCCATATAATTTTCGGGGGAAAGCTCAATGGATTTCTCGTAGTTCTCTAAGGCCCGGTCGGCATCTCCCAGCTTCCAGTAGACCTGCCCGAGGCTGTAATAGACGACGAACTGGTCGGGGTCAAGCCGCAATGATTCTTCGTAGGCCGCGATCGACCGGTCATATTCGTCCCGATAGTAGTAGACCTTCCCGATCCCCTTATAGGAGCGGGAGTTTGCGGGATCGATGTCCCTGGCCCGGTCATAGTAGTCCATTGCCGAGTCCAACTCCCGGTTGTCCAGATAGGTCTCGGCCGAGAGAATGAGGGCGTCGAAAAACCGGGGGTCTATTTTGAGGGCCATATCCAAGAGCGCCATGCCGTTTGTCTTCTCGCCTGTGGCGATATAGATATCTGCAAGGGCGTAAAGGGCGGCGATATTCTTGGGGTCGATCTCGATAGCCTTCCGATAGGTCTCTACGGCGGCGTCTTTTTGGGCGAGGAAAACCAGCAGATTGCCCAGCGAAAGGTACGCGTCTATATACTTCGGGTCCGTCTCGATGGCCTTTTCATAGAAGGAGGCGGCCGATTTGAGATCGCCCGCCTCCACGTATATCTTGGCCTTATAAAAATAGGCCGGGGCGTATCCCGGATTTATCCTGACGGCCCTATCGACGGCGGCGATCGCCTTTTTTCTCTCCCCCATGGCCGAATAGACCTGTGAGAGCTCAACATAGGCTTCATAGTAGTCGGGTTTGAGCTTTATTACCTTCTCCAGGGTGGCAACGGCGGCCTCAAACCTCCCGAATGAGGCATACGACCTCCCGATGGCCAGGTAGGCGGGATAGAAATCGGAACGTATCGTCAATACGGCCTCATAGACGGAGATCGCCCGATTGATATCCCCAATCGCCAGCGCCACCCTGCCGATATGATCGTAGCCGACGACAAAATCGGGCTTGATCTCCACGGCCCGAAGGTAAGCCGCCATGGCTTCCCGGGGCCTTTCCTCGGCAACGAGAACCGTTCCAAGCTCGTCGTAGGCAAGATAGTGGGTCGATTCCAGCCCAACGGCTTCGTTCAGAAACTGTTCGGCCATGGCGTTTTGGCCTTTCGTGAAGTAAGCAACCCCCAGGCCGTAATGGATATCGGCATTGCCTGGGGCCAGCGCCAGCGCCCGGGAAAAGACCGTTATCGCCTCGTCGATATCGCCGGTTACCAGATAGGTCTTGCCCAGGTTGACCAGGACGTCCGGGTCGTCCCCGGCCAGCGCCAGGGCCTTCGTGAGCATCCTCACGGCATCGGCGTATTCCTTTTTGGCGGAGAATATTTCGCCCTTGAGGATGTAGACGGCGGGATTGGTCGGCCGCAGTTTCTCGGCGCGTCCGAGATAGTCGATTCCCGCCTCCAGATCGCCAGTGGCCACGGCGGTTTTGGCCGCCAGCATCAGGGCGTCGAAATTTGCCGGGTCGACCGAAAGGAGCGTATCGAGCGCCTCTTTGGCCTGGACGAAGTTGCCGAGTTCAAACGAGAGGCGCGCCAACAGCATGAGTCCTTCCGGGGAGCCCGCGGCCGTCTCCGCAGCTTTCTTATACGTCGCTAATGCTTCCTCGGCCAGGCCTTCGGCCGCCAGGAGCTTCCCGATCTTTATGTAGGCCTCCGTATAGTCGGGTTTGATATCGACGGCGCGGTTATAGGCCGAAAGCGCTCCATCCCGGTCCCCCAACCCCATCAGCGCGTCGCCAAGATAGTTATAGGTAATAAACGAGTCCGGGACGAGATCGACGGCCTTTCTCAGGCTTTCGGCTGCATCCCGGTACCGCTTATTGTCGAGGTACGTCTTGCCGAGGTTGAAGAATCCCTCAAAATAGTTGGGATCGACCGCGACGGCTTCCCGAAAGGCCCGAACGGCCGCCTCGGTGTCTCCCATCCTGAGATAGACGCGGCCGATCATGTTTTTCGGACGTGGATTGCCGGGGGCGGCGGCGTATGCCGCCTCGAATTGTTTAAGGGCCTCGGCATATTCGGCGTTGTTCAGGTAGAAGTCTCCCCGGGACATGGCCGAAAGGTAGTCGGGATTATCCGATTGGCCCCACAGGAGGGATGCGGACGTTACGAGCGCAATCAGACAGAGTGCTGTCAAAAAAATGTTTCTTTTCATTTCTGTTCGCTCACGAAATCGCTTATCAGCGTACATAGGATCCAATCCACGGGCCTTACGGATCCAGACGCCGGGACCGAGGTCTTTACGGCATCGGCATATCCCCGAAGAACCGTACCGCCGGCCGACGCGGCAATCGTCGCCCGCAGGAAGGCCGGCAGGGCGTCTGGACCGACGTGGTCCGGGATCACCATAACGGGCATGTGTGACATGAAACAGAGGTACTCGAAGCCGGAAAAATCAGACGAGCCCCATATGCCTTTTTCCGGGAAGATGGCAAGCCGGGCCTGCACGTCCCGCCACGGGGAGCCCGGGGAATATCGTACGATCCGAAGGGGGCCCTCGTCACCGTTCGGCCCGCCTTGGGCTTCGTTTCCCCCATCCGGCGTCTCCGTTTCGGTCAAACTACCGACATCCTCCAGGCCGGGAAGATCCGCATCCGCAACGACAATGACGTCATAGCCGACAGGCCCCGGTCGGGACGGCGTGAAACCGGCCACCCGGGGATAAAGCCATGACGTACCAAAAAGGGTGTATTCCTCTCCCAGGAAGATAAACTGCCCCTCGTCGTTATAACGTCCCAGTGCCCGGATCGGCAGCGACGCGAGGGCGGCCGGCGGCGATATCCCGATTGTCGTGACGCCGGTAAGCTCCGAAAGTATCGGAGAGACGAGATCGGACGTGAGCGCGGTGGAAGGCTCCGTAAAGGCAAGGGGGATCTCGCCGTACGTCCCGGCGGTCGTACCGCCGATCGCGCCGACGGCTTCTCTTAACCGCCCCGCCAGGGTCGAGATTTCCTCGTATCGGCCGTCAAGCCTCACTATGGACGTCGTACGGCCGGTAACGATCACCGCAAAGGCGCCCCCCCCGTTCACGACGTAATGGACGAGAGCGGACCCATCGGGCATGACCCGTTCCAGGTCACCCGGATCAGGATTCTTGATTCCCATGAGGGCGGCAAGACGCGGCGATTCGCGGGCAATCCGCGTCTCGATGTCCGAAAGGGACCGTCGGGCTTCATTTCCCAGGCGTGCCGTCTCGGCCCGGGAGGTATCGGCGGTCCTGAGGAAATCCCCCCCGAGCGATACGCCGTCGGTGGCGATCGCACGCCCGGCGGCATCCCGAAACAGGCCTGCCAGCTCCGCCTCCGGCCCCGGCAGGGGCGGTGGGCCGTAAAGGACTTCCCGCGCGACCCCCGACCCCTCGTACCCGGCAATGACCTCAAGGACTTTCTTTTCCCGCCCGAGTTCTATGGAAAGGGCCAGGAGACCAGACAGGGCCGTATCCCGCCGGGCATCCTCAAAGAAAAGAAAGGGGACGTCCCGACCGACGACCCTGATGTCCAAGGACATCTGTATGCACGAAAGGAACGCCTCAAAGGCCGCTTCATCCTTACCCAGGGAGCGCAAAACCTCCCCCAGGGCGAGAAGAGACGCGGCAGTAAGCAGGGGGTCATTTTCGGACAGTGCCAGGCTGTGGGCGTCGGCGGCCGACATCTCGGCTGCCGACGGATCGCCCCGGTCCATTTGAGCGTATGCCGTCTCGCACAGGGAGGCGATTTCCCCAAAGGTCCATCCGGAGTCCCGGGCCGTTTTGAGCGCGTCGGTGAGATACAGGGAAGCGGTCTTCGGATCGCCCGCGACCCGGTAGCCCCTCGACATCCCGATAAGGGCTTTATCGGCCGATATCTCATCATCGAGTCTGTCGGCAAGCTTTTTTGCGAGCTTAAAGACCGCAACCGCCCCCGCGCCGTCGCCTTCGGCGATGAGGACAAGCCCCCTGAGAAGCTGGGCCTGGGTCAGCCGTTTGACGTCGGCAAGCCGCTCGAAGATCTCAACGGCGCGTCCGGCCTTTATGCCGGCCGACTCGTACTCCCGGGCCCCGTAATCGATCTCCGCGTCAATTAAAAGGGCTTCTCCGACAAGTCCGTCGTATGCCGACAGCGACGCGTCGTTGAGCGTTGTCCTGGTCTCCCGACCGGCCCCGATTGGGTCACCGGAGGCGGCCATGAGGCGGGCCCGTGCAATCCGCGCGGCGGCGGCGTAATCGTTCCTCTTGAGTTCGCGCGCCAGTTCAAGGGCCCGGTCGAAATCGCCCCGTGCCGCCGACACGTCCCCGAGGGATGCGCGCGCCCTCCCGACACCGATGAGGCAACGGTAAACTCCGTCTATCGACCCGGCCGTCTCAAACAGGGTCTTGGCCGACAGAAAGGATTCAATTCCCCGGAGTCGATCCAGGAGAATCTCCGAAGCCACCTCCCCCTGGATATAGATCGCCTGGGCCTTGGATATGAGGATCTCCTTTTCCGCCTCGGAAAGGGTCCGCGGGGCCTTCGGTTTTGCATCGAGTTGTTTGATATTTTCGAGATAACCGGCCAGTGCGGCGGCATCAATGGTCACCGCCGCCTTCAGAACGGCGATGTCGCCGCCGGGCAGTGGAAAAACGGATATGATCTCGGTCTTCTCGATATATTTCGGATATTCGGGCAGGATCAGCGTATCGACGGCGTTTTCGAGTCTGAGAAATTCCTCCCGGCCGAGGGTCCCGTAGAGATATGAGAGCACCGCCTTTTTGGCGGCATCGTCGAGGGCCGACGGTGGTCCGGGAGGAGAATCCGGGAATTCATTTTCGGACGGCGGGGCCCCCAAGCCGACGGAAATAACGACGGCCGTTGGGGAATCCTCGAACGAAAGCAATGGACCGGCCGATGCAAGGCAGAACACAAGAATCAGGACACCTATGATTCCAAGCTTTCTGTGCGCGGGGTGCCAAGAAATCATCGTGCATTCCTTATCCGTCGTAACTCCATCAGAATCCGAGCGATCACCCGGCTAAGAATCACCTATCGGCGCGGCGGTGCTTACAGTCCCAGTTCTCCGGCGATCGATCCCATGGCCTGGAGGCTTGCGGTAACGAACTGATCCAACGGCATGCCGATTTGCTCACAAAGCAGAATACCTTCCCGGGAAACGGATCGGGCAAAGCCCTTTTCCTTCATCCTTTTTACGACCGATGAAGGTTTCACCTGGGCGATTTTCTTGTCCGGCTGGACCAGGGCGGTGGCGACGATCAGCCCCGTCAGGTTTTCGGCGGCGGTCAACGCGAAATGGAGGGTATCGGAACGCTGGATGCCGAGGGCCTCGGCGTTGTGGCTCTTGACGGCCCGGATTATCTCGTCGCTCACCCCGGCCTGTTTCAGGATAGTCTCCGCCACAAGGGTGTGCCGCTGGGGTGTATCCTTCGTCTCGGCAAAATCGATGTCATGGAGGAGCCCGGCAATTCCCCACGTCTCGGGATCCGCCCCAAAGCGGTCTGCGATGTGCCGCATGATCGCCTCGGTTGCTAGGCTGTGTTTAATCAGGACCTGATCGGAAAGCCGCTCTTTTAAGAGCGCCATCGCCCGGTCCCTCGTGATTCCACATCCGCTCATCGATGCCCCCATGAATTCTCTTTGTTCTTTCCGCGTTTTTGTTCGAGCATCTTCTCGGTGCAATACTTGTCTTGAAGCCCGCAGGCTCTTAGGACATCGGCGTTGGCCTTGTCGGCAAGCCCCATCATCTCATAGCAACCGCCTCGCTGATAGAAGGCCTCCGCGTCGTTGGGATTGAATCCCACGACCATTGAAAAATCATCGGCGGCCTCTTGCCACTTGAGGAGTTTCTTGTAGGTCAGACCACGGTTATAATAGACGGATGCAAGATCGATCGTATCGCCGCCCGTATCCGTCGGTTCGGGGGTAATGATGCGCGTCCACTGTTCCATCGCCCGTTCATACTCTCCCCGTCTGAAGTTTCTCTGGGCATCCTCGTAGATATCTTTCAGGTCGGCGGCAAGAAGCGTCCCGGCCGTAAGGCAGGCCGAAATGAGAAACAGGAAGAGAATGAGTTGTCGCTTCATACATGTCCCTCGAAAATCATCCGATTATCGTTAGATTGATTTCAACATGTTGTATTTATCCACAGAGATATACACAAGATGTGGATAGAATACCAAAATAGCCTGGAAAATTATTACTTTACGTCGATAAACGCGTGATTTTCATAATACCGTACCGATATCGGCAAGTCAAGCTTTTCCCTTGACGATGGTTATCCTTTATGATAGATAGTATGGTTTATAAATAGAATATTTTGGTTATTTTCGGTACCGGAAGGGATTTTCGATCGTCACTGGGGAATGTAGATAAATACAAAAGAAGGGCTCCCGACATGCAGCATGCGACCAAACGGCTTCTCCTGGTGGACGATCGTGCCAAATATTCGGATATTATCTCGGACTTCTTTACTGAATATGGGTATCTGGTCGATCGTGCCGTATCCGCCAAGCAGGGCATCGGCATGTTGAAAGATAAGGGACTGGATCACTACCGCGTTGTCGTAACCGACATCACCATGGAACACCAGTTGGCCGGAATCGAACTGATTTACTTTCTCTTTAAGAAAAAATACGCCGGAACGGTCGTCATGGCGAGCACCGGTTTCGATATTTATTTGGGAATGTTTTTTTCGAAGCTCTTCATGGGGATATTCGGTGTTCACTATCTCATTCCAAAGACGACCGTTATTAGTCGGGATTTCGCCTTCTATCCGGCCCGACCCGGATCTTCACCGCTGAGAAAATTTGTGGAAGTCCCCGCAAGCTGATTACGACTCCCCCACGCGGATATACCGTAATGTACCTTTCTTATAATGCATTATATTGGGGATATGATCGCCCCGCCTGCAAAAGGGACGGTCATATATACATAAATAGAGCAACTGTATGAAAGGAGAAGATTGCATGAAACGACTCATATTGATCGTTGCCGTCACGGCCCTTATCCTTCCATTGGCGGTAGGTCTTACCGGATGCGCGAAGGAAACCAAGCATTACCTCATCGGTATCTCGCAGTTCGTTGAGCACCCCGCCCTGGACGCGGTAAGAAACGGCTTCATTGATTATCTCAAGGAAAAGGGATACGTCGAGGGTGAGAACGTCACCTATGACATCAACTTTGCCCAGGCGGACTTTGGAATCGCCGCCCAGATTGCCGAGAAGCTCGTCGGTGAAAATCCCGACCTTATCCTCGCGATCGCTACCCCGTCGGCCCAAACGGTCGTCAAGGTAACCACCGAGATCCCCATTCTTTTCTCCGCCATCACCGATCCGGTGGGAGCGGGGCTGGTGGATTCACTTTCCGGCGGCGGCAAAAACGTCACCGGCACCTCCGACCTTTCCCCCGTAGACAGGCAGCTTGAGCTCATCAAAGAGGTTGTCCCGAATGTCAAGAAACTCGGCTTCATCTACAACGCCGGTGAGTCCAACTCCCTGACCTCCCTCAAACAGATCCAGGAGGAAGGCGCCAAGCTCGGCATCGAAATCGTCGAGGCGACCGTTACGAACTCCAGCGAGGTTCTGATGGCCGCGGAGTCATTGGTCGGCAAGGTGGATGCCATCCACATCCCTACCGACAACACCGTGGTTTCGGCTTTTGAGGCGATCACCAAGGTCTGCATCGACAATAAGATACCGCTGTTTGCCGCCGACGTGGATTCCGTCCCCCGCGGCGCTGTTGCCGCGCTGGCCATCGATTACTACCTGCTCGGCAAGCAGACGGGCAGAATGGCCGTCGAGGTACTCGAGGGAAAGAACCCGGGCGAGATGCCCACGGAGATGCTGGAAGATCTCCTGCTTTACGTAAACCTTGACTCGGCCACAAAGATGGCCGTGACGATTCCCGAGAGCGTCCTCAAGAAGGCCGATAAGACCTTCGAGGAAACAGGGCCGGCCGAAGGCGGCGAGTAGGGCATCATGGTATAACGGGTACCCCTTAAATCCGCTTTGAGGACACGGCGTCGCTTTTGATGGGAAGCCGTACGACGGTCGTTCATCTCACGTTACTATCAGCGGGGTGGGAGTATATCTCTCACCCCGCTGTTGTTATCGGGAAAATCGTTTTCGGCCTTTTCCCTTGACGACCCGCCCAATGTATGCTAAATAAGTGAATTTAATCAATATCTTTTGTACGCCTTTCGTGATAGTCTTCATTTTACGAGGTTGTCGCGAGAGCCGTTTATCGTTTTTCTCCGTTTGAGCCCCCGGGACTCGTGAAGGTGGGCTTTTCGGGGGTGTTTCTGGAGGTAGTCGCGTGTCGTTTTATGCGGTCATGGGCGCCATCTCCCAGGGCTTGGTCTATTCGCTCATGGCCCTCGGTGTCTACCTTACCTTCCGAGTATTGGATTTCCCGGACCTCACGGTCGACGGGAGCTTCCCCCTTGGAGCGGCGGTAAGCGCCGTCCTGATCACCCATGGAGTGAATCCCTTTTTAGTGCTCCCGGCCGCCATAGCCGCCGGAATGCTGGCGGGCCTCGTAACCGCATTTCTATCGACAAAGCTCAAAATCCTAAACCTCCTTGCCTCGATCCTTACGATGATCGCACTCTACTCCATCAATCTCAGGATTATGGGCAAACCCAATATCTCCCTGATTAACAGGGCAACCATTTTTGATCATTTTGCCTCCTTTCGCGATTTCATTATGTCCCAGGGCATTCCGCCTTTCGTTATGGTACCGATCCTGTTTCTGGCCGTCATCGTCGTGGTAAAGATCGTCCTCGATTTCTTCCTCCACACGGAGCTGGGCCTGGCGCTGCGCGCAACCGGCGACAACCCCCAGATGGTACAGGCCCAGGGAGTCAATACGCATTTTACCATTATGCTGGGCGTGGCCCTCAGCAACGGACTGGTAGCGCTTTCCGGGGCGTTGTTTGCCCAGAACCAGGGGAGCGCGGACGTAAATATGGGCGTGGGGACAATCGTGGCGGGCCTTGCCTCGGTCATCATCGGTGAGGCCCTCATCGGGGAAATGACGGTCTTCAGGGCGACCCTCGGTGTCATTATCGGTTCGGTTATCTACCGGCTTGCCATAGCCGTTGCCCTGCAAATTAAAATAGGGACCCTTCAGATTACCCCGAGCGATCTAAAGCTCATCACCGCCATCCTGGTGGTATTCGCCCTGACGCTTCCCACCATACGGGGCAAAATAAAGCTTGACGTCTTCCGAAAGGAGGAGGACCGGCAGTGATTAGGCTCAAAAATCTCACCAAGATCTTCAATAAGGGCAGCGTCAACGAAAACCTCGCCGTCAACCGGGTGAGCATCGACGTCAAGCGGGGCGACTTTATTACCGTCATCGGCTCCAACGGCGCGGGCAAATCAACCCTGCTGAACCTCATCGCGGGGGTGTATCCTCCCGAAATCGGAAAGGTCATCATCGACGGCCGCAACGTCACCTCCCTCAAGGAGCACCAGCGGGCAAAGTTCATCGGCCGTGTCTTTCAGGACCCGATGATGGGCACTTCCGGCTCCATGACTATCGAGGAAAACTTCTCGATAGCGCTGGCGCGCGGCAGAAGGCGGACCCTCGCGTTCGGGGTCAACCAGAAGAGCAGGGAAATCTTCAGGGGGAGGCTCTCTCTTCTCGGCTTGGGATTGGAGGACCGCCTGAGCGATAAGGTCGGGCTCCTTTCGGGCGGTCAGCGCCAGTCGCTCACCCTGCTGATGGCAACCCTCAATTCCCCGAAGGTGCTGCTTTTAGATGAGCACACCGCCGCCCTTGACCCGAAGACCGCAAAACTCGTCATGGATATAACCAGGCGAATCATCGAAACATACAACCTCACCACCGTCATGATCACCCACAACATGCAGCAGGCGCTGGCCAACGGCAACCGGCTTATCATGATGCATCAGGGCAGGGTCATCTTTGACGTAAAGGGACCGGAGCGGGACCGCATGACGGTGGAGGACCTCCTGGATCATTTCGGAAAATTGCGGGGAAGCCTTGCGGATAAGACGCTGCTTTCGATCAAGACCGAGGCGCCGTAATAGAGGGGCCGGAAATTGTATCTTATAAGGACCCCGGGGAGCCGCCCCAACAAGGCTCTTTTTGTCGCTGGACGGGGGCCACATACGAAAGGCTCTCCTAACGGCCCTCTTGCGGCTTTGTTTGCCCGTATCGGTTCGTATTCACCGCCCCCTTCCTTGAGGAAACGATAACGGAGACACGAAGGCACAAAGAGAAACATCGCGTCGATATCCAATGATTATCTCCGTGCATCTTAAGACGTCATACTTTAGACTCCCCCATTCGGAATCGCTGCCCGATGACTAAAAAGCCAAGATCACGTTTCGTCTGTCAATCCTGTGGTTACGCGGTCCCCCGCTGGGTGGGCAGGTGCCCGGAGTGCAACGAGTGGAACACCGTCGTCGAGGAGTCCCTGCCCGAAAAGGATACTCGAGCGCCGAAGGATCAGAAAACCGCCCGCCCCATCCTCCTTTCCTCGGTGGATCGAACGGATGTCTCCCGCATATATACGGGCATCGGCGAGCTCGACCGGGTCCTCGGCGGGGGCCTGGTGCCGGGCTCCGTTGTCCTCGTCGGCGGGGATCCGGGCGTCGGCAAGACGACCCTCTTGATGGAGGCGATATCCCGGCTCGCACAAACCCGAATCGAGACCCTTTATGTCTCCGGCGAGGAGTCCGGCGCCCAGCTTGCCCTCCGGGCCGAGCGTATGGGCCTCGATCTCGCTACGTTTCCGGCGCTCTTTACGACGTCACTCACACAGATCGAGGAGGCGATGAATGAACGGCAACCGCGCGTCGTTGTCATAGACTCGATCCAGACGACGGCCGATCCCGAGGTCGGCACGGCGGCAGGCTCTATCGGTCAAATCAGGGAGGTTGCGCAGAAGCTGACGCAGTACGCCAAGGAGCGGACGACGGCCGTACTTCTGGTTGGACATATCACCAAGGAGGGGGCAATTGCCGGACCCAAGGTCCTGGAACACCTGGTAGATACCGTCCTCTATTTCGAGGGCGGCACTCATTACCCTTACCGCATTCTCAAGGCCCACAAGAACCGCTTCGGACCTACCCACGAGGTGGGAATCTTCGAGATGAAAGAGCGCGGGCTCCAGCAGGTGGCAAATCCATCCGAGCTTTTCCTGACCCGGCGTGATACGCCCGTCTCCGGCGCCGCGGTAACCGCCGCTATCGAGGGGACGCGCAGCATTATGGTGGAGGTCCAGTCCCTCACCACGCCGGGGGCACTGGCGGTTGCCCGGCGGACATCGATGGGCATCGATTATAACCGGACGGCAATCATCGCTGCGGTGCTGGAAAAAAAGGGGGGCGTAAATCTGTCGTCGTACGACATCTTTGTCAACGTGGCCGGCGGAATGAGGCTCTCCGAACCCTCCATCGACCTGGCACTGGCAGCCAGCCTCATATCAAGCCATACCGATATTCCGATCCCTCCCGGCGTTGTATTCTTCGGGGAGATAGGGCTCTCCGGAGAGGTGACCGCGGTCTCTCAATCGGCCGTGAGAATCGCCGAGGCAAAACGGCTCGGATTTATACGGGCCGTCGTTGCTGCAAAGAATGCGTCGGAGGAAGGTTCATCTGAGGGAATCCACGTAATCGGTGTCAAGAACATTAAAGAGCTTATCGAACTCCTCAACACCTTTAGACATTGAAAACGGGGGCGGTAGTATCCCGCTATCGATAATATACGCGTTTAACGGGAACGCTCACCGCTCCAACACCTCAGTAAGCCGTGACAGGAGCACTTCTATCTCAAACGGCTTTTCGAGATATATGTTTCCGGTTATCTTAAGGAATCCCTGGGTATCCTTGCTCAGCACGTCCCCCGTAATAAAGAGGACCCTCCCGGCAATTTCGGGATAATATTTCTGGACAAACGTGTAGAGATCCTTCCCCCCGATTCCCGGCATTTTCAAATCGGTTATGATACCGTCAAACCGTTTTATCTTCATAATCTCAATGGCCTGCTGGCCGTCCTCGCACAGGTGGACGCGATAGCCATCCTGCTCCAACACCTCGCCGATCATTGTCCGGAGCGCCTCTTCGTCCTCGACGATCAGCACCGTTTTTTCACCCTTCGGCTTTTCGGCCCGCTCCTTTATCGGCGGTGTCACGTCGGTAATTTTCTTTATCACAGGAAGATGGATGGTAAACATCGCTCCTTTGCCGGGCGGGCTTACCACTTCGATCCGTCCGCCGTGCTCGTTAATAATTCCATATACAATGGAAAGGCCCAACCCTGTCCCCTTGCCGACCTCCTTTGTGGTAAAGAATGGGTCGAAGATAAGTCCGATATCCTGCTCGGAAATGCCTGGACCATCGTCCTCGAACTCGATGACAATGGCGCCGTCCCGATGAAACGACCTGATGATCAGGAGGCTTCCGCCGCCGTTGGCCAGCACGTCATGACCGTTGTTGATGAGATTGATGAATACCTGCTGCAGTTGATACGGGTCGGCAGCCGTAAGCGGAACTTCCTGGGAAAGTTCCAGTTTCATGGCGACGTTGTCGACACGAAACTCGTATTCTCTGAGTCGATACGACTCCTCGATGACCTTATTGACGGAGATCATCTGCCGTTCCGGCTTATGCTCTCGTGCAAACGTCAGCAATCCCTGGATGATCTTGGAAGTTCTGAGGGACTCTCGATGGATTACCTCGAGTTTGTCCTTGAGATTCTCCGGGATCGGACCGCGCATGATCATCTGGGCGATCCCGATAATGGATGTGAGGGGATTATTCATTTCGTGGGCAACTCCGGAGAGGATCCCGCCGAGGGAGGAGAGTTTCTCGGCCCGGATGAGCTGGCGTTCCATCTTTTTTTTCTCGCTTACGTCTCTAATCGTCCCCTGGTAGCCGATGATCGTACCGTCCTGGTCCTTCCTGACGGTGGCGGTAAAAAGGCAGTCAAGATAGGCCCCGTCTTTCCGCCGTAAGGTCGCTTCGAAATCCCTGACAGAACCAAGACCGTCGACGGCCCCCCGGAATCGATCCCAATCCTGAGGATTCTTATATAAGAACGTGACGTTTTTTAAGAGCGTTTCTTTTCTCGTATATCCGAGTATCTCCTCAAAGGCGCTGTTAATATCAAGGATGGCCTCATCCCGGGACGTGATGAAGACAATATCCCGGGACGTTTCGAAGAAGTTGCGGAATTTTTCTTCCGACTCTCTTACGGTTTCCTCGGCATCCTTTCTTTCGGTTATATCCTCCAACGTGCAATCGAAATATGCGGGCCTGTCTTTTGCGTCGTACACAACCCGCGCCGTCACTGACCCCCAGAGGGGCGTCCCGTCGAGCTTCTTGAGACGAAGCTCCTGCCCGGAAACTCTGTCCGCTTTGAGGAGCCTATCAGAAAATGCCTTCCGTTCAGCGGCCTTCTGATAGAAATCGGTGGGCGAGAGCCGGATCAACTGCTCCTGAGATGAGACGCCCAGCATATCCAGGAGGGCCCGGTTGCAGAAGATAAAGTTTCCTTTCTTGCCGGGTGTATTTCGATAGATGCCGATCGGTATGTTGTCGATGAGGGATCGATAACGTTCCTCGCTCTCGGCCAACGCTTCTTCCGACCGTCTCCGTTCCGCCTCCGTCTCGATGGCCGAAAGCGCAAAGGCGATGTCTTCGGCCATTTCCACCAGGGACGCCGCCTCTTCGTCGTTAAAGGAGTTGACCAGATCCGAATAGACCCCCAACGCGCCGTAGACCCGCTTATTGACCATGATGGGGATGGCCATCGTGGAGCGATACCCCCTTTTTATCGCGTCGTCCTGCCAGGGCCGAAAGTCCGGGCTATTTGCAATATCGTTGAAGACACAGGTCTTTCCCGTGCGGATAGCCGTCCCCATTGGCCCCCTGCCGGTGGGTGAATCGTCCCAGGTAACGGTGATATCCTTGAGATATCCGTCCTCAAACCCCCAGTGGGCCGCCGGCCGGACCCGTTTGTCTTCTTCCCCAACCAGGCCGATCCATACAAAATAATAGCCGCTCACCTCGCAGAGGATCTCGCACGCCCCCGCCAGCAGCGTTTGCCGATCTTTAACCCGTACGATGAGCTGGTCTATGTTTCGTATCGACTCCAGCACACGGTTGAGGTGATTTATCCGTTCCTCCGCGTTTTTCCGTTCGGTGATGTCTCTGCCAAATCCCCGCGTCTTGACGATCCGGTCCCCCTCCCAGACTATCTGTTCCCGGGCCTCGAGTATCTTTATTTTCCCGTCCTTATCTATTATGGAAAGCTCAAAAAGACCGATATCCTCACCTTTTTTCTGTTTCTTGAATAGTCCAACGGCCTTTTTCAGTGAATCCGGGGTTAACAGATCCATATAGTTTTTCTGAAGCAGTTCATCGCGCGTGTATCCGGAGACCCGCTCAAGCGCCTTGTTGAGATAGACGAGTTTCCCGGTTCCGTCCGTTATATAAATGAGATCGTCAATACTCTCGACCAGCTCCCGGTACCGCTCCTCGCTCTCGCTGATCGCCCGCTCCGCCTCTCTGCGCTTGCTGATATCGGTAACGATAACCTGGATGGCGGGTTTGCCCCGATAGGTGATGGACGCCGCGATAACGTCCACCGGAATCGGAGTGCCGTCCAGTTTCACATAGACGTTCTCCGCCGGATAGACCCCCTGCTCCCCGGCCATCATGCGGCTGATGCGTTCACGGGTTTTTTTGATATGGTCAGGGTGGATGATCTCGGCAATTTCCCGGCCTGTTACCTCCTCCGGGGAACCCGCACCGATAATAGCGGCTCCCGCCGGGTTCGTGAAGACGATCCTTCCCTCGGACTGGACGGCTATCCCCACGGGCGCAAGCTCCAGGAGTTCTCGGTAGCGCTCCTCGCTCTCATGCAGCGCCTTCAGGGCCCGCTTCCGCTGCGTGACGTCGCGTCCAATTCCTTGAAACTGTACGATACGATCGCCATTCCAGTTGAGCTTCTCCCGGGTCTCAACTGTCTTGATTACATTATCGGCGGCGTAAAAATCAAGCTCGAAGACTCCGACATCCTCCCCGTCCCGCTGTCGTTTGAAAATCCCGGCGGCGTTTTCGATCGACTCGGCGGTAAGGAAATCGGCGAAACGGCGTCCCAAGATTTCGTCGCGGGGGTAACCGATGAACTGCTCGCCAGCGCCATTGAGGAATGCCAATCTCCCCTGCTCGTCTGTTACGTAGATGATATCCTCGATATTCTCGACCAAATCCCGGTAGCGTTCCTCGCTCTCCCGCAGCGCCTCCTCGGCCTTCTTTTTCTCCGTGGCGTCGCGTCCAATCCCCTGGACTTCTACTACCCGGTTTCCTTCCCAGATCATTTTTTCCCGCGTCTCGAGAGTTCTGATATTTTTGTCCCTGTCATAGAAGTCGAGCTCAAAGACACCGACGTCTTGTCCGGCCAGTTGCTTTTTGAAGATACCGGCGGCCGTCTCAAGCGATGCCGGGACGAGAAACTCGGCAAAGTTGCGCCCGTAAGTCTCCTGACGTGAATACCCGAAGAAACGCTCCGCAGCCCCGTTAAGAAAGATCATGTTGCCATGGCCGTCGACAATGTAGACGATGTCCTCTATGTTTTCCACCAGCTCGCGGTATTTCCGCTCCGACTCCCTGATCGTCCGTTCGGCCTCCCTGCGCTCGGTGATGTCCCGGCCGACGCAGAGTAACCCATCGGGGCGCACATCCGCGTCCCGGACGACCGTCATGGTTATCTCCGACCAGAGGGTGGATCCGTCCTTACGATAAAACTCGAGATCCAGCGTCCGGGATATCGTTAGGCTCTCATCGTTTAATCGCTCCGGGGTCATCTCTTCGGCGATTACGTCCAGGGCGATCTTGAGGGACCGGGGCGTCACCTGTTTTTCGAGGGGCATCTCTCTGAGCTCTTCGAAGGTGTATCCCCTGGTTGTCACAACCGAGGGGCTGATAAAGGTCGTGCGGAAGTCCATGTCCATAATCCAGACGGTATCGCTCATGTTCTCGGTAATGATCCGGTAGCGCTCCTCGTTTTCTCTCAAAGAGGCCTCGGCGCGTTCCTTTTCCAGCCGTACCCGTTTCACTTCGAGTGCGCTTGCGATAGCCGGACCAAGCCGCCTGATGGAATCCTTAAGGACGTAGTCGGCCGCCCCGGCCTTGATGCAGCCGACGGCAATATCCTCGTTTTGTGATCCGGTCAGGATGATCAGGGGAGTGGCGGGTGTTTTGTCGAGAGTGAGTTTGAGCGCCGTCATCCCGTCGAAGGTGGGAAGCGAGTAATCCGAAACGATGAGGTCGGGGCGAAACGTCTCCAGCGCGTCCAGGAACTCCTCCTTTGTTTCCACCACCCGGTAGTCGCAGGGTTTAAGGTCTTTATTGATTTCCCGCTGGGCCAATTCGGCATCCGCGGCAACGTCTTCGACGATCAGGATTCGTGTCGGTTTATCCATGGGATTTCACCTTTTGGCTCATTTCGTTAAAGGCCGGCACATCAATACCATTAGATCGGCGGTTGGTTCACCAGCAGCCAATAGAGGCCGAGGTTACCCATTGCCTCAAAGAACTGCTCAAAACCTACGGGCTTGACGACATAGCTGTTTGCGCCGAGGTTATAGGCTTCCTTGATGTCCGGGTCCTCGCACGACGAGGTCACCACCACAACCGGGACCTTTTTCGTGCGCTCGTCGGACTTTATTTCCTTGAGCACCTCCAGGCCGCCTATCTTGGGCAGCTTCAGATCCAACAGGACAATCTTGGGGGGAACCGCATTTTCACGCGAGCTGTACTTTCCGCGAGCAAACAGGATATCCAGCGCCTGGGCCCCGTCCTCGGCCACGTAGATCCGGTTGGCGAGATGATTTTTCTTGAGCGCCCGGACGGTCAGTTCGGCGTCGTTCGGGTTGTCCTCGATCAGCAGAATATCTATTGTCTCAAAATCATTCACAACACGCCTCCGTGTTTCGGCAGAGAGAAATGAAATACCGCGCCCTTATCCACCTCACTCTCGGCCCAGACGCGCCCGCCGTGGCGCAGGACCACCCGCTGCACGATGGCAAGGCCCACGCCGGTGCCGGGGAACTCCCGTTCGCCGTGCAGCCGCTGAAAGACTCCAAAGAGTTTCTCTGAATATTTCATGTCGAAGCCGGCGCCGTTGTCCCGGATGGTGTAAATTATCTGGTCACCGCGTTGTTCGCCGTCCACCTCGATGACTGCTCGGTCTTTTTTGGAGGAAAACTTGACGGCGTTGGAAACGAGGTTCGTCCAGACCTGCCGGATCATCGTCTGGTCTGCATCGGCACTCGGCAGGTTTCCCACGTTATAATCTATGCGCGTGCGGTCTTCTTCCGTGGTCAGCTCGATAAAGACTGCGTGGGCCGTCAGCTCCATGTTAACGGGACCCATCTTCAGCGCACCGCGGCCCACCCGCGAAAAGGCCAGCAGATCATCGATCAATTTACCCATGCGTTGGGTATTGTCCCGGATGACCCGGGCCAGACGCTTGCCCTCATCGTCCAGCACCTTCCCGTAATCCTCCAAGAGAACGAGCGTAAACCCGTCCATCGCACGAAGCGGAGCGCGCAGATCATGGGAGACCGAATAGCTGAATGACTCGAGCTCCTTGTTGCTTGTCTCAAGCTCGGCCGTACGGTCCAGGACGCGCCGTTCCAGCTCTTCGTTGAGCTTTCGGATCTCTTCTTCGGCACGCTTTCGCTCGGTGATGTCCTTGTGCTGGATGACGGCGTTGGTTATCTTGCCGCCGAGGTCCCGTACGGGGAAAATCGTTACATCGAGGTATACCGAGGCCGTATCTTGAAGATCAAGGCCACTGACCTTCGTCGTATCATAGTAGAGCTCAAAGCTGGCCGTCTCTCCCTTTTTAAAAACGGCCTCGACCTGCGGGAGGTGTCCCTGCTCCTTGACGATATTGTCGTCGAGCACGTTGTATTTTCCTATCACCTCCCGGGGGGTAACGTGCAGCAGGTCACAGCATGCCTTATTGATCCTTATTAATGTTCCGCTTTCGTCGGCAATCCACATGGGAACCGGGCTCTGTTCGATGATGCTGTCCAGAAACATAAGCGACATTTTCAGGTCGTCTTCGGCGGCCCTCCAATCGGTCATGTCGCGGGCCGACGAGAGGGCGCCGGTAACGTTTCCCTTTTCGTCCTTGAGCGCCCGGCACCACCAGCCGAGAAGGCGGCGCTGCCCGTCCTTTCGCCGCTGCCAGCTTTCCACGTAGAAGATATCTTCGCTGCCGTTAAACAGGGGTTTTACCGAGCCATACGTATCCTGTTGTCCTTCAAAGAAAAGGGAGGCCTCTTTGCCGAGCACGTCGTCACCGAAGAATTCGTAGCCCGCGTGGTTTGCCCAGGTGTAGACCTTGTCTGTGTTCACCTCCATAATGATATCGGTAACGGCATCAAGAATCGCTTCCTGCCGTGAGGAGAGGAGCCATAAGGCCTCCTCGGCCCGCTTGCGCTCGGTTACCTCGATAAACGAACCCTCGAGACGTACGGGGTTACCCTGCTCATCTTTTACGAACCGGGCATTTATTTCAACAAAAATATTTTCACCGTTCTGCTTCTTGGCCGAAGCAGGATAATTCCGTACAATGCCGTGTTGTTTCATTTGTCTCAGGTATGCATCCCTGTCCTCGGAGTTCTGCCAAAAATTAGTAAGCCGCTTGCCGGCGAGGTTTGCTCCCGGGTCAAAACCCAGGATCCTGTTGAATTCGATATTATGATCGAGCAGTATACCGTCGAGTGTTGCGGTGTAGAACCCTTCGCTCAGGTTCATGATCATGTTTCGATATTTCAGCTCACTCGTCTGCAGCTCGTATTCGGTCCGCTTGCGCTCGGTGATGTCCATGACGATGCCCAAGTAGCGGACCACCTTACCCTTCGCGTCACGCTGCGGCTGCCCCCGGGACATAAGCCAGCGCTCCGGACCGGCGGGATTATTCACGCGCCATTCAGCGTTTAGCTCGGTACCGCTTTTTGCGGCATTCTGGACCGCGGCCTCGGCCAAGGGACGGTCTTCGGGATGGATCGACTGCCGCCATAATTCGTAGGAAGGCTCGACGTTCCTGTGCTTTAACCCGTAGAGTTTCCACAATTCATCGGACCAGGTGTTCCTGTTCGTTTGCAGTTCCCACTCCCACGCGCCGACTTTCGCGGCATCGTAGGCCCGTCTCAGCCGCTCTTCGCTCTCGGCTATATGCCTGATCATCGGGGCCGAGATCCGCAGGAAAGCGATCGAGGCGGCAATCGCCAGGACGAGCGCCACGATCCCTGCCGTCGTCCCCGCCCGGACAAAGGGGGCCCTGATCTCGGCAAGGTCGATCTTGGTCACCACCCCGAGGCCCAGTGCCGGAACCGGCTCATAAGCGGCCAGCACGGCGACGCCACGGTAATCGGGGCCGACCGTCGTCCCCGAGAGCCCCGAGAGGGCGCGGCGCATCGGCTCGGCCATGGCCGAGCTGAAGAGAAGGGTGTTGGGCGCCTCTGCCTCGTGCCATTTCCTGCGCAACAGAAAGACCATCGCATCCCCCTCTCGCCGGGCGACGACGACCTCTCCGGTTTCGGTCCGGGGGAGGTAGTGCGTATGTTCTTCGAGGAGATTATGGAGTGTCTCGTCATCGGTATTTTCCAGTTGCCCGTCGACGATGACGCCTTCGATCCGGGCGGCCTCTTCATAGTGGGAGGCTATACTCCGGGCGATCTCGGAAAGGCGCTCCTTCTGTTCCTGGATCGCGGCGCGGTAGAGCATGGTCAGCGAAACGGCGCCGACGACGGAGAGAACAACGACCATGATGCCGACGAGCAGCGCAATTCTTCGTTTCTCACCCATATCGCCCTACCCCTCCACGGGTATCGGAGAAAAGGAAGCCCTGGATATAAAAGAGTATCAGACAGGAAGCTCGATTCAGGCAACCGGCCGCAGGTTCAGCCCGGGGTGCCTATCGACATGTATCGCATGCGTATTACGCCCTATTTGCGTAACAAAAAGGATTAAGGTAGGTAATTCTTCCCTGCATGAGACCGGAGGGGTCTAGTGATCGGGACGGATAGAGTGCGTAGGCGATATTCGTCGATGGGAAGATCAGAATAGGACCCCAAAACGATCTCTTGGTTAATACGTAAACTCCCGAAGGGTATCACGTTAATTATCATATGAAATATTGTAAAATGCAAATACTATCTCGACAGACGTGTTCTTCTCTTTGTCAATGTCCCGTAATGAGGACAAGATAAGCGTTTTCCCTGCCGTTACGAGCGGACTTACGCCTTGCGGCGCCCCCTCCGACCCTTAAACGCGCTCATCAGTGACCGACGATCCGGATCTTGGAAGAGGTGTAAAAATGTCTCTTTCTCGACGTGCGAGGCGTCGTGAAATGTCATTTCCATAACCTCCGTAAAAAGCCGCTTGACGCTCTTGACCGCCTCGGGAGGCTTTTTTATGATATCTGCCGCGATCTTCTGGCTTTCTGGAAGAGTTTTACCGGCCGGTGCCATCTTGGAGATGATCCCCCATTGGGCGACCTCCTTGGCGGGGAAAATCCCCCCCGTTAGCGCCATGTAACGCGCGCGGTTGAGGCCCGCATGCCGCCATACCCTCACGATACCGGGAAGTACCGAAAAATTGACCTCCGGCTCTCCAAAGAGTGCCTTGTCGGAAGACACGAGGATATCGCAGGAAAGGGCAAGCTCCATACCGCCGCCAAGACAATACCCCTCCACCGCTGAAATCGTCACCTGTGACAGGTCGTGGAGCATTTCAAAGACCTTCGCCTCGGCCCGAATGAGCCGCAGCCCTTCCTGCTCGTCGAGCTCGGCCATATCGATTACATCCATGCCCGAACAGAAGTCGCCTCCCTGGCCGGTAACGATCAGGACTCGAACGTCCGGAGCGTGATTAATCAGATCCAGCGCGCGAACCAGCTCATCGATAATGCGTCTTCCGAGGGCGTTCTTTCTTGAAGGCCGATTGAGGGTCAGAACGGCGCATGAATCGTCCCTGCTGAGCTTGATACATGAAAACTCGTCCATATGACACCTCCCGAATGGAGTAAGTGAAGCACTCGTTTGCCTGTGCCGATCCCCTTGCCGCACGCGAGTTCGTCACGGAACGAAGTGACGGAGGCACAGGAAAATGCAGCCTTTCGGCACCGCCTACAGCCTGATCACGACGGTATCGGCCACCATATCATGCCATCCCTGCCGCCCCGGATCCCAGAGTATCCAAAGGAAACCGGCAAAAAGGAGCAGGCCGGACGGGACGTAGGCAAAAAACCTGATGAGAGCCCGCAAAATGGACACGGGTCTGCCGCTGCTCCTGACGACCCTGATCCCGGCAATCATTTTCCCGACGGTCTGGCCAAAGACGGCCGTCATCATGATGAAATAGAGCGGGGGAATACAGACAGTCGAAATAAGCGCGGCCTCCAGCAGCGGGGTAACGACCGGGAGAAACTCAAAGCCGCGGCTGGTCAGAACCATGTCGATGATTCCCGTGGTCTTTCCGATTAATACACCCCCCCCGAAGAGGAGTGCTCCAGTGAGCATGACCAGGAACAAAAGGTCGATGATCATTGCCAGGCAGCGGATAAAAAATCCCGCACGCTTAAAGTCGGCGATATCCTTTCTCAGGCGAACAAGGCCGTGACGGGCCGAAACGATCGTATTCTTCGGAAGCACGGGCTTCTTCCGGGGCGGTCGCTTTACCGCCGCAACGGACGGCCCCGGCAACAGCGTATCGCACGAGAGACAAAAGCGGGCTCCGGAACGATTATTATATCCGCACTCATGGCATTTCATAAACTCAGAGATCCCCCCACTCGTATTGAACGATAACAGCCGCCACCAGCGGGGCCGTCTCCGCCCTGATGATACGCCGGCCAAGGCCCACCGGCACAAGGCCCTCACCGGCCGCCAACGCCGCCTCCTCGGCGGAGAATCCTCCCTCGGGGCCCGTATAGAGCGAAACCGTTGTCGGCGCGGTGCGCCGCGCCTTCAGCGTATCCCTGATGTCTGTGGTTTCCTCTTCCCAGAGAAACAGTGAAAGATCGGCCCTGGAACGGACGGCCTTGGCAAAGGTGGCGGGGGGGCAAACCAGAAGCGGTTGGTTTCGTCCGGAAAGCCGCGATTCCTCAAGGGCTATTTTTTTCATCCGTTCAAGCTTCATATCGCCGATGTCTTTCGGGACCGTTCGCGAACTGACGAAAGGGGTCAGAGATTGAACCCCGAGGGCGGCCGCGTCCCGCACGAGCCGCTCCATCTTCTTTCCCTTCATGAGTCCCGCAAACAGGTGGATAAAGAGTCTCGGTTGGACGATGGAATCGAGCTCCTCGACGACGGCCAGGGTCATATCCTTGCCCCGCCCCCGGAGAACCTGCGCCCGAAACTCGCGCCCCGCTTCGTCCACCAGGGTCACGACGTCATCCGAAGAGAGTCTCAGCACGTTTCTGAGGTAATGCACCTGGGCGGGCTCCAGCACCGCGATTGCCCCCACCGAAAGCCTTCCCTCAACGAAGATCCGGCTCATCTCCCGCTCCTTTTTCCCCGGTAAGCTCATATATCCTGACCGTATCTTCCTTCCCCTTCACACGCACCGAACCAAGGTCTTTGACCGCAAATCCGGGCGCCTTGGCACGGGTGAATTCGCTGATGATGATGGTCGTCCCGAATTCCTTGTTCATTCCTTCCAGCCGGGAGGCAAGGTTAACGCTGTCGCCGATGACGGTATAGTCCATCCGGCGTTCCGATCCGATGTTTCCAACGACTACTTCGCCGGTATTGATACCGATACCGATCTTCATGGGGGGTATTCCTTCGGATATAAGGCGTTCGTTAACCTCCTTGAGCTGTTCAGCCATGCCCAGGGCGCAGCGGCACGCCTTGTCTGCGTGGTCGGGGTCGTCCTTCGGCGCGCCGAAAAAGGCCATGATAGCGTCTCCGACATACTTATCCAGGGTGCCGTCGAATTGAAAAACCACTTCCACCATTGCCTTAAAATAGATATTTAACCTGCGCACCACTTCTTCCGGGGCCAACCGTTCGCTCATGCTGGTAAAACCGCGTATGTCCGAAAAGAGGATGGTAATATCCCTGCGGTCTCCGCTATCGAGTTTCAGATTGTCTATGTTCTTGCTGATTTCATCGACGACCTGGGGTGAGACGTATTTTGCGAAGGCCTCCCTGAATTTGCGCTTGGCCCGCCCCTCGGTAATATAGTTGAGCGTGACCGACACAACAAACGACAGCAAAAGGGCCGACGCGGGGGCGACATACTCGACCATTATCCTATCAGAGACAAATAGGATGACCGCGGCGGCGGTAAACAGGACAAGGACGGCCAGCGAACAGACAATACCGATCGAGGCGGAACCGGACCTGGCCGAGATCAGGGCTACAATCAGGGAAAGCGCCAGGATCAACAGCAGCGTCCCGGCGCGGCCGACGGTTCTCACGTGGTCGTTATTGAGGATATTGTCTATCGCCGTTGCATTGAGTTCCACGCCCGGATAGACGGGGGAAAAGGGTGTTGCCCGCAGGTCGTAGAGCGAGGTCGCCGTTGTCCCCACCAGGACAATCTTGTCCGAAAAGGTTTCCGGCGCGATACGCGGGCTTTGCCCCCTGCGGATTGCCGCCATCGATTCGATGATATCGCCGATGGGGTAATAGTCGTAGGTTTGATAGGGACCGTGCCAGTTGAGGACCATCCTTCCGTCATCAAGCAGGGGGATGCGGACCGGCCCCACGGTAAGGACGTTATCCCGTGAGATGACGACCTCCTCCTTTTTCGGGTCGACCCCCAGGCTTCGCAGGGCCGATATGAGGGCAAGCGAGGGATAGTAACGATCCTGATACCGATAAAGGGGGTAGGACGTCCGGGAGGGGCCGTCGGGATCGGCTACGAAGTTGATACATCCGGCCGACGACGATGCCCCGAAAAGTCCCAGGTAGGCAAGCGTCACCGAACCGTATTCTCCAAAGGTAATGGTGCCGGTATTGACCACATTCACCGAGAAGTGCTCGGAAAGGTATTTTTTTTTCAGGAGGGTCTCATAAGTATCGTCGTTGACCTGGGTGGAGGGGAAAAAGACCATCGAGGTAATAACGCCGCTAAAAGAGGCCGCCGCCCGGGCAAGGGCGGCATCGGATGCGGGATCGTCGAGATCCGGTTCTGCAAACAGCATATCAAATGCAACGATCCGCGCGCCTCCGTCGGCCAGGTAGCCGATAAGCGCGCCGAAGACTTCCCGCGGCCAGGGCCATGTCCCCAGGTACTCCCGGTAGAAATTGAGGCTTGCCTCATCGACGGTAATGATAACGATCCTTGGGTCGTGCCGGGGGTCGCCAAAGAGCCGAAAGCGCACGTCACTCGTCTTGCTTTCGAGGGACGTAAAGACGCCCATAAGATACAGAAGAATGACGCAGAGACACACCGACAATCCGATTATGACACCGATCAGGGATTTGAAGAGTATGGGATGTAATTTTTTAATATTCTTCATATGTTATACATACCAGCAAATATCATCGGACGCAATTAGTTTTTGAATCGTACCGGATAGGCACCGTCCCTTTTCTAAATTATTATACCGTTTTCGCTTGATTTTCGGCGATAATGATGGTAGGTTTTTTACCGCTAAAAAGTTTAATTAGGGGTTCCACAATAGGATAGATTTGTAGGTATCTGTCAAGAATAATGAGCCAGATAATTTTAACACCGCCGGTTGATATGGCAGTCATCAGTTTTTATCTAATCTTCTCTTATGGTTGTAGCAAACCCGATTCCGATATTTGTCATTAACCTGGACCGGGACCCCGAGCGGCTGGACTATATGCGGCGCGAGTTTGCCCGCGTCGGTCTATCGTTTGAGAGACTGCCCGGGATCTACGGCACCGATCTCCCGCTGGCGCTGCAATCCTATTTTTGTGACTCCGAAGGTACTGTCATCTCTCCGCTAAGAGTCGGAGAGATAGGCTGCTATGCGAGCCATCTTACCGCCTGGAATTACATTGTCGATCGAGACCTCACGTCCGGCGCGCTCGTTTGCGAGGACGACATCAAGCTGCCGGACGCTATGCCCCGGCTGCTGGAAAGGCTCATTGCACAGGCGCCGCCCGGTTGGGATATCATACGGCTGTCGTCATACACCAAGAAATCGATCTCGCCCGTCGCAAGGCTCTGCGGCGGCTATAGGCTCGTGCGTTACTGGAAAATCTCGGTGCTTGCCGGAGCCTACTTGATATCAAGGTCCGGCGCCGAGAAGATGCTGCGGCCCGGACTGCGGACAAACCCGATCGACGTGGACATATCGCGGCCCTGGCTCTTCGGCATCGATTCCTATGGCGTGGTTCCGACGCCCATAAGTCAGAACACCGAACAATCCACTATCGATACCATGGAGGATCGACAGCACGCCAGGAGGAACCGAACTCGATTAAGACGCCTTCGGGACAAGACTAGAAGTCTCCCGACGAAGGTCCGTCGCGGCGTCTACAATCTAAAATCAATGGGACCGGCCGATTGGCTGGCATGCCTGGTTCAGAATGCTCGGCACAAGATTACCGGCCGCCGGTTCGACTGGTCAAGTAAGATGCGTGATTGAGCGTCGGTTCCGGTGCGTGGCTACACCGCCGATTGGCGCGTTTAGCCACCTGCCGCACCGCTTGGTGTCTTGAGCAGGAGGACAGAACATACGGGCGTGTTCCATCGAGGTTAGTGTCGGCCGAAATAGCTACTTCGGACGATTATACTGCTTAGTAGAAAGATATCGATTCTCATAGTACGACCCGATTATATACCATTATAGCGATGCTTATTGCTATCCAAACCAGGTTTCGTAATCTCCGAGCCGAGTTAGCCGGATTCGTATGGTAGCATCATAGGTGGACTCTTCCTAAAAACAATCCTGCTAAAAATCCTACTATCATGAACACCATATCAAAGCAATCCACAGGTTCATCGGGCACCTATCGGTACAGGCATATATTCCTCATCATTCTTGGCGCCGGAATTTTACTGCGGGTGTTAAAGCTTTTTCGCATGCCGCTCGTTGCGCCGGACAGCGCGGGGTATGTTTACAATGCGCTGGCAATCGGGACCGAGGGTTTGCGGAGTCTATTCCTCAACGGCTTTACCGGGAATTTTTCTATATATCCTATTCTTATCTATTTTGTGAACCTGTTCGTCGGCGACCCCATCCTGTCGGGCCAGCTGGTTTCGCTTTTCTTCGGTTCTCTTCTTATCGTGACGGTATATTTCCTCACGAAAGAAATGATGGGCCCACGGGCGGGATTACTCGCGGCTTTCCTGACGGCCGCTCACCCCCTGTTGATCAGGTATTCGGTTGAAGTCCTGAAAGACTCCATGCTTTTCTTCTTCGCAATAACGTCCGTGGTTCTTGCCCTTGCAGGGCATGAGAGGAAGAAATATCTCCTTATCTTCCTTGCGGGTATTATGGCATGGACGACGTCTTTTGTAAGGATCTTCGGAGTGGTTATTGTCGTGTCGATATCTGTGGCTATCGTCGTTTCGGGAATTATCGAAAGGCGAAAGTGGCATATGATAGCCTATGAGCTTGTCTTGTTTGCTCTTCCAGCTCCGGTGGCCGGCTATCTCTGCTTTGGTTTCCTCGTCGGCTTTAAAAACGAGTATATTATTCAGAGCCTGATGAAGCTTTTCCTGTCGATATCGGAAAGATTCTCGGCTACGGCATCCTACAGGGATATTCTGATAGCAAACAACCCGGGAATATCTTCGCAATATCTTGACGTGATCACCTCATATCCGACACTTTCGGCCTTCGCCGAATTTATTAATGTATTCGTCACCGCATTTTCCGGGGCCGTTTTCTCCTTTTTCCTGATTGGGGTCTATCTGGACCGTTCATCTCTTATAAAACGGGGACCTCGTCTCTTTGTGCTTTCATGCGCCGTTATATTGACACTTGCTGACCTCATCATTCTTGCGACCCTTTTCTTTCTCTCTAAACGCCATGTCATGATCCTCGTGCTCCTTCTCTTTCCCTGGTCGGCCTTCGCGTTGGATCGAATCATCGTCTGGTACAGGGAACGGGTGCACAGAAAATTCCGGATGAGGGCACAGGTATTCAACGGGATCGTTTCGGCCGTTTTTGTAATCTGGTTAATCCTCAGCCTTGCCTTTACCTCATTTCTGGACTGGGCTGATAGTAAGCACTATTACAAGAGGGAGGCGGCGGAATATATCGAGAACCTCGGACAACCCGATCCCCTTATCCTCGTCTTGCCGTCCGACAGGGCAATTCCTCTTTATGCAGGTGGGCAGGAAATAATTCTCGGGGATGTTGCGACGCTCGAAAAAATCATCGCCGAGAAAAGGCCGGATTTTATTGTCTGGAACACGAATAGGGGCCCACTGCCGGAGTCGTTGAAGGCTCTCTCGGATGCGGGAATCATTGAACCGATTCAGACGATTAAGGGCCTTGACGACGATCTGATCGTGATCTATCGAAGAGAAAGATAGCGGGCGCCGGGAGCCGACGCCGTCGAGGCTCATTTTCTTTTGCGAATGCCTGTCTACCCCCCCGATCGTCTTTCGACGCCACAGAGGCCGTACATTCTCCGATCGTAATCAACAAGAACAACGGCGCCCTTCAGGTAATCGTCCGGGGCGCTCGTCCATAATCCTTCTTTGATTGTCTTATTAAACGGCCGCTTCATTGGGGGAAAAGGACACGGGCCCCTCGGCATTCGAGCGGCCCGTTGACGGATGACTCCAGTAAAAAAGGGGTGAGGCGAGATATATTTTGCGCGGCCGTTACTTGTCACGACAACAGGCAATGCCGTCGGCGTATGCGGGTCTTAGTAGGTGGCCGGGACGACGTTGAAAACCACCGAGGTGTAGAATTCATTGTCAAAGTAGATGTCCCACCTCCACTGGCCGGTGGGGTCCCCCGAGGGATTGAATGCCCAGTGGCTCAGAAAGGGAGACGCGGCAGGACCCGGTGTCAGGACGGTCGTATACTCCGCACGGCTTTCATCCGGGAACGTCCGGTAACTTCCCTCACTACCCTCCCAGAGACTCCAGTTTTGCGGGGGATAGGGGAAAAACTCCTCTTCACGATATTGGATCGGTTTTCCCACTTTGCTGAGATATTCAAAATAGACGCCGAAATAGCTGCCGGGGGCGTAGGGAACCGTCGTCGTCTCGGTTATACCGGCAAAATTTCCCGCATTATCAAAACGAACAATACCCACCTGAAAATTGGAAATAACACAACAATTGAGCGATCTGAAGCCCGGTCCGGGACCAGGCTGGCCGGGCATCGTTTCGGGGCCCGGACCGACTGCGCCGGGGCCCGCGGGCTGAGGAGGAGCAATACCAAGCATCTGCTTGATCTGATCACAGCCGGTTGTCAGGACGACAGCCGACAATAAGATCAGTACGACGAGGACAAGGTTCCTTTTCATTCTCATAACCCCTATCGTATTTCGACTAAAACTTTATTCCATTGCTATACTAATGAAATTTCCCATATTTGTCAAGGGGATCGGGACGGACCGTGGCAAAATGCCTGCCGGGTCCCGACTACGGAGCTCCCCTTTTTCGTGCCTGAGCCTGGGCTTTGCCTTCTATCATTGACCGCACCGCCTCATAAGCCAGTATATATCCCCAGCGGTTATTCTGCCTGTCGTCCCGGTCAGTCAGGATGGCGTCGATATCGGCGGGTTCGGAGATCGGCGGGCGTACCCCGGAAAGCCCCCGTCTCAGCGTTTCCAACTCGCCCGAATGATAGACCGCCAGGCCCTCCGCAAGCCAGATCGGCATATCGGCTCCATAACGCCGCAGGAGAAATACGAGGCATACTTCGTGGCGAATCGTGGTGTCCAGCACGCCGCGCGCCGCCAGGACTGAAACGGGCTGCATATAGATCGCGCCGTCGATCGTTGCCGATGCCGACCAGACCGGGAGCCTCGTCTCGGCGGTGAAATCTCCCGTCCGGGCAAATATCACCACGTCGATGGGCCGCCCGCCCGGCGTACCCAGGGCCGCTTCCATTTGTTCGTAGGCCTTTTCAAAGCCGTCGGCCGTTTTGCGCATTTCTCCGGCCGCGGTCGTCTCGCCGAATCTGATCGTAAAATGTCTGGTCTCGATCTGGGAAAACTCAAGGCCCCGGGCCGGCCACGGCCCGATCGAGAGAAGAGCGAGAAATAGGATAATCCGACTACCCATCACGGAACGCCGTCCTCATCGAAGTAGGCCCGGAACACCTCCCGGGCCACCGGTGCCGCGTCCCGGCCTCCCATACCGCGGTATAAAAAGACGACGACGGCAATCTCGGGTGACTCGGCGGGGGCAAATCCCAAGAACCAGGCATGGGTCGCCCACGGTGCGCCAAGGAGCGACCCCGTTCCGGTTTTGCCCATGATCTCATGTCCCTCGACCGCCGCGTTTGTCGCGGTTCCGTAGGAGGCCGCGTCCCGCATCCCTTTTACGATGACCGGGCCGGCCCGCGACACGTCTATCCTGCGAGCAAGCTTCGGGCTAAACGCCGCGATCTCTCCGGCCGTGTCGGTCACCGTCGGGACCCAGACGCTGCCGCCATTGACCAGCGCCGAAAGGTACGTGATCACCTGCACGGGGGTCGCCGTGACGGCATCGGTATCCCCGATGAGATACCGGCGGCCGAGTCCCTCGGCGGGCGGGTCGAGCCTGCCCGCCTCCTCCCCCGGGAGGTTTATCCCGGTCTTCTTCCCGAAGCCGAGCTCGGCAAGGGCACGGTAGGTAGAATCGGGGCCAATCCTGTCGCCCAGAGACAGGAAGTAGAGATTACAGGAGTAGGCAATCGCATGTACGAGGTCAAGGTCCCCGTGACCCGGCGGGTACCAGCACTGATATTGTATGCCCGACAGGAGCGCGCTCCCGCTGCATACGAACCTGGTTTCAGGGCCGAACGATCCCTCCTCGATTCCCTTCCAGGCGGTCACGAGCTTAACAAGCGACCCGGGGGGGAAAGCCCACCCGACGGCCGTTTCCTCCTGTACCATAGCCCGGATCCTGCCCGTCCTCACGTCCATGACCACCACCGCGCCGGGCCGCCCGTCCATGGCACCTGTCGCCGCACAGGTGAGCAATTCGTCCTTTTTAAGCGTCAGTTCAGACGGCGACGAGCAGCAGACGGCCGCGATTAAAAGGGCGGCGGCCCCCCATTGGGCGGGCCGCCGAAAAAAAAGTCTTGCTATCGTTCCTATTGTTGTTCCCACAGGCCGTTTCCCGCCGGTTAACGGGTATCGATTATTTCCATTTTCGTGCTGTCTGTACGGCCCAGCCGGATCGGGAAGTACATCAGGTACGCCTCGGCAGGCATGACCTCATAGGTCCCGGGATTTTGTGCCCTGAGAATATACTTGAAGACCGCGGTTCCTTTACCGAGGTAGTCCATCGAGAGGGCGATTCGCTCGTCCCGGTACTCCTTGCCGGCGTACCACCAGTAGGCGTCTCCGGTATAGAGATCGTCGCCGGAGATGACGTAGTTCTTGTCGTCGGTTATTGCCTCGAATCCGGCCGGATAGTAGTCCTCCAGCAGGAAATATTTGACCGGCTTATCGGTGGTAACGGAAAGCTCTACGAGAATTTCGTCACCGCTGGTCACGGGGCCGGTAAGCGGCTCCTTCGCATAGATCAACTCGCCCTTCTTCGGCACCCGCCTCAGGAGGTAGTATTTCCGTTTTACGTCAAACCCGTCATTCTTGGGTTCGATACGGCCGGTGGCGGTGTAGTACGTAAAGGCCGACGAGTAGTAGAGGCTTCCCGGGCCATCCTTGGTGATTGTGATGGTGTTGGGTCCGACCTTCAGGTCGCCCTCGGGGATCGTGATGGCGCCGGCCTCGGAGAGCATCGTGCCCGTGGTGATACGCGTCTTCTTGATCTGTTTGCCGTTGAGGGTTACGGTCATCGTATAATCCGGCGACGTCTCCCCCGTCCGCGCGAGGTAGTCGGTCAGGGCATAGATAATCTTACCGGTGGCCTTTGTGGACATCCAGTAGCTCCCGGTTCGATTGACGATCATCCAGCGGATCGTCTTGGGGATGAGGGGATTTTTTATATCCCGCCTGGCCATTACCTGAAGCATGTAGGCGGTGGTCTCGAGGGGATCGGCCTGCCAATCCCACCAGTAAAACTCTTCGCCGGCGTATCCCCAGTGGACGTAGCCGTTTTCCTCGATCTTCTTGGTCATGAGCGCATCGTAGAGGACCTTCGCCTTTCCCTGTACCCCCGCGTTTTCGTAGGCCAAAAGCAGCATGGCCTGGGAAATGGCGGTGAGCTTATCGCGCTTTTCGAACATCTCGTCCAGCCAGGCCAGTTTGAGCTTATCGGTGTATGAGAGAACGTACAGGGCATAGACCCTGACGGAGTCCTCCCGGATCGAAGGAAGCTGGGCGATGAGGGAGGCGGTGCCGCGCTTGATCACCCCCTCGTCGACGGTGATCGGTATCCCCGCCTCGGGCAGCAGCCGCTTGGCCTCCAGCAGCCCATAGAGGACATAGGCCGTCATGTATTGGTCGGTTTCATCGAATTCGTACCACCCCCAACCGTTGTCGTCGTGCTGGCGCTTATAGAGGACCATGAGCCCGCTGTTGATGTAGTCGGGGAGGTCCTTTTCGATACCTTCCATGTTCAGGTTGAGGTCAAGTTTTTTAAGGACCGACGCGACCATGACCGACGGCAGGAAGCGCGACATCACCTGTTCGTTACACCCGTAGGGGTATCCGACCAGAAACGGTATGGCGGCAAGCATCGTGTCAGAGAGGGTGGGTGTCGTTGTCAGGACGAGCTCGGCGGCGTTCCTGATCGTCGCGGGGGGCTTTACGACCGTGAGGGTCAGCGTGCCCGATTCCTTGATGATCTCTCCCACGTCGGTTCTCATCTCCTTGATACCCATCGGCAGCACGGGGATCGTCAGCTCCATGCCGTCTGAAACCTCGTTCGTCATTGCCTTGGCCGTGAGGACCGCGTCCCCGACGAGGTCGGCCTTTACGTGCCAGTCGATTCTTTTTTCGCCGTTCTTTGGAACGACGGCGTCGACGGGCTTGCCGGAGATGAGGGTGATCCCCTTGGCCTCGAAGGTGAAGCGGACATTCTTATCCGTGGACAGGTAGTTATGGGCGATCGTAGAGATGACCAGGTCGTCTCCCTGGCGAAGGAAACGGGGCGACTCTATCCTGACCAGGAGGTCCTTCCTGCTGATGACGGTGTAGGTTACCTGGCCCATAGAATCGCCGGAGGTCACCCCCCTTACCGTCGCCCGCCACCGCGTGAGGTTGTCCGGAAACGTTACGTCGATCGTTGCGGTGCCGTCCCTGCCGGTCGTGATGGTGGGAGACCAATACATCGTATCTTTGAAATCCTTTCGTATCTTCGGCTCAACGAGACTGTCTCCCTTGAAGTCGGCAAGCTTTGTCTCCTTTTCGGGGAGTCCCGCCAGCAGCCCCTTTCGATGGGAATAGCCGTAAAATCGGAAGTAGAGGGACGAAGACGTATCCACCGAATGGTAGCGCAGGGAATAGAAATACTTCTGTATCTCGTCGACCATCTCAGGAGAGATGGCGTAGATGGCGTCGTCGACAATGCCCAGCGAGACCTCGGCGGTCACGGGCTTGCCCTTGTCATCGGTGGTTTTGATGGTAAACGTGCCTTTTTCCTGCGGCTCATAGACGGCCTTGTCGGCTATCACCTCGACATTGACGAACTTGGCGGTCGGCGGAATGATGATGTTCTTATTTTCCGTGTAGAGCTCATCATTGAAGATCGCCGAGACCGATACATAGACGTTGGGCGCGTATCGCTCCTTTATCGGCAGATCGAGCATCGTCGAGCCGCCGGTGATTTTTATGACCCTGCTGTCGTAGATCGATTCCCCCTCGGTGGTAACCAGGAGATACGTATCGGTCACCGGCGCGGCGATCAGGACGTGCGCCGTATCGCCGACGGCATAGGTGTCTTTATCGGGCACGATTGACACGCCGCCCCCGGAATCCCCTCCGTATCCGTAGTCCTTGGTAACCGAGTAGGAGCTGTCCCGAGCCGAGGTGGCGTTTCCCATCTTGTCGAAGACCGTGGCGGCAAAGGTAATATCGCCCACGTTTTTCACGGGATATTCAATAATCGCGTCCCCGGCGGCGTTGGTAATACCGGTAAGCGTCGTGGATGCGGCGACGGTGCCGGTCTTCCAGTCGGTCACGGTCACGATAACGTTGATCGGGACGCCGGGCACCCCTTTATCGTCGAAGTCCGAGACATTTACCGTAACGCGCGCCGTGTCGCCGGGAGTATAGATCCACCGGTCTGGCCGCACTGTGACGGAGTAGGAAGAACGGACGACCTTGACCACCGAGCTTGTCGTAACCACTCGGCGGGAGAGATCGGTGACGGAGGCCTCGATGGTGAACATATAATCTTTATCGGCCGATTCGAGATATTGAGATGTATCAACCGTCAGCGTGAGCTTTCCCCGGTTATCCAGGGCTGCCGTGCCGCTGTCGACCATCACCTTCTCATGGGTGTAGTAGTAGTCGGAATCCATGAAATACCAGCCCCAATCGTACCCCCACCACCAGGGGCGCTCGTAGACCGACCGGTAGACGGTATAATCGACTTTCGCCTCCGAAACGGGGCTGCCGAAATAGTATCCCGCGTCGATATCGGCATGGATCGTCTCGCCCCGGATATAGACACCCTTATCCGTCGAGACCTTGACCTCGTACTCCGGCTTCTTATATTCCTCGACCTTAAATCGGCTGTAGTAATTCTGGCCGTTTAAGCCCACGACGATCTGGTACTCCCCGAGAGAGGGCTCGCCGCCCAGCGTAATGTTGCCGGCCAGGCTCCCGTATTCGGTGATCGGAAGCTCGTCCCTGAAGACCTCGTTGCCCTTGGCGTCATTAATGATAACGAGGTAACTGTCACTCCGGTCGGGGACCTTGAGCCCCGAGTCGGTCGATTCCCTCAAGATGGAGCGGAAAAAGACCGTGTCTCCGGGGCGATAGACGGGCCGGTCGGTGTAGGTATAGACCTTGTCGTCGGCCGATTCCCACCAGTAGGCATAGGGATCTGCCAGGGTGAAGCTGTCGCCGTCCTCGGCGAAGACGTAGATCGTGTTGGAATCGCCCGTCTTCACCTTCGAGTAGTAGGTCCCTTCCGAGTCGGTCGTGCCTTTAAAGAGGAGGTCTTTCTTCTGATCGTAGACGGAGACCTTGACACCCCGCATCGGCTTTCCGCTCACGCGGTCGGCCACGTAGATAAGGCTGTCGGACGACGAATTCTTGACGACGAACGACATCGGGGTTACCACCACCATCGTATAGGCCACCTCGTCCTGATAGACCGCCTCGACGAGATAGCAGCCGATCCCGGGGATGTTCACGTTAATGGTATGGTACTGCCATTGGCCGGAGCGCGAAATGACGAGGTTTTCCTGCCAGCGGTTGAGGAAGGTGAAGCGATTGAGTATCGGGAAGAGCTCATAGCTTTCCGGTGGGGGCGCTGCCGGCTCCGCGGCATGGGGAAGGCCCAGGGCCGACACCATGTCGTTGCGGATGTTGTCGGTGAGCTTGCCCCGGTAATCGTCCCTCAACAGCCGCGCGGCCTTGCGCTTGACGGCGCCCACCATCTCCGAGGGGGCCGATACGTCCCGCCTGGTCTCGACTACCGGTGAGTGGACGTCCGAGAGCCCCAGGAAGTAGGTCTTCGGGTCGTCTACCCGGTAGACCCGGATATCCAGCGTGGGCACGTCCATGGCCGACACCGTAACCGAGATCGGCTCACCGGGGGCAAATATCTTGTCGGTGGAAAGCTCAAAGGAGCCCGCCAGAGACAGGGCCGGAAGAGCCAAAAAAAGCACGACGGTAAAGATAAGGGACTTTTTCATGATTTCCCTCGTTGATAGAGTATGCCGTTATATATCTATCCACTGCTACCGGCCGCAGGGGCCGCGTGGATGGGCCGAAGTCTGCCCATCTACCTCAGGACCACCGGCAGGCCCCGCCTGGCGGCGCCCCCGGCGCTTTGTGATACGTCCCCTCCCGAAAGGGGACACGGGCCTTCAATTGAGTATCTTGAGCCGATAGTACCCGAGAAAATGGTCGTTTTCCGTCACCGGCCGCCACCGCTCGTCCGGGTGTGCCTTGAGCGTGGCCAGGTGCACCTTTCGCACCTCCCCCCGGTCGTGGGTCCGGGGCCCGGTGTGGTAGACGAGCCAGTCCTCGTTTTCGTCATCGTCAGCCTCGCGCCCCCACTCACCCAGGTAGATCATGGTATGAGAGGGCATCCGGGGATTATCGGGATTGAAAAAGAACAATAGGTCCCCCGGCAACACGTCCCGCCCGGTCCGCCCCAGGAACACGACGTTATACTGGAGCAGCGCCTCGGCCGTTCCCGCGGCCGAAAAGTTAAGGCCGATATCGGCCGGCTCAAATCTTCCCCCGGCCGTGCGAAAGACCGCCGTGCCCAGCAGCGGCACATCGGGATAGGCGTACTTTTTCACGTCCGGGTTGGCCGGGGAGACCAGCGCGGCATAGGACGCGAAAAAGGCGTCGTCGTGCCGCTTGAGGGCCTCGACATAGGCAAACCGGACCAACCCCGCACAGTCCCGGTTGAGCTCGTCCCACCGCCGGTTTTCCTCGAAAACCTGCGACTCTGCCACGGCGCAAAACCAGCGCCGAAAGTTGAGTCGGTCGGTATCTCCGAAGAGTTCGGCCACGTCGGGAAAACCGTCGCCGTCCCCGTCCCGGTAATCACTGACGACGGTAACGGTTGCCTCCCCCGGGACCAAACCCGGCGCCTCGGCCCTGACTAAGAGGATCCCTGTCTCGAACGTCGAGATCAGGCGGATCGAGGCCGTGCCGTTTTTGAATCTGACGGGCCCGTCGGCCACCATAGTCACCTCAGGACCGCAAAGGGTTACCGTTACCGGGCCGCCGCACCATCGGGCGGGCCGGCCGGATTCGGTCTCGGCGCGGATCGTAATGTCCAGGGTATCCTGTTTATTTGCCGAGAGCGTATCTTCTGAGGCAACGACGGCTATATCGGTCGCCCGGCCGCAGGAGGCAATTGTCCCCGCAAGCACGATCGACAAGAGGATCGCGGCCCATCTATTCATCGAGGTCTTTTGTCGTGAGCGTGAACGTGCCCTCAACGGCATCGGCCGTGAAGTTAATGCCCCCGGAACATGAGACAAATGTACGCCGCGTCAGTTCCAAAAGCGGCAGCAGCCTCTTTTCCGAATCCTGATAGAGAAAATAGGTATAGTTCGCCGAGAGATTGACCAGATAATTCTCCAGCAGCGATACGGCGTTATTTCCGTCCAGATATGCGTAGAGGTCATAGTCATCGGCGGCAATTTTTTTCTGGGCCTCGATAAAGGGCGCCGATTTCACGAGGAAGTCGCGGTCGAACAATCCACCCGCCCTTTCCATCGAGGAGATGGCCTCGTTATCGATGAGCTGCTGGATTGTCGAAAGATCCCAGAAGGCAAAGAGTCTCCCGCCCCAGAAGGCGAATCCCGGGTTTGCCTTGACGGAAACGATATAGTCCGACCCGTTCCAGTCGATTGTCTTTTCTCGAAATACCCCCATGTAAGACAGGGAGGCGTTATCCAATGTAATGACCTGGGGACCGCCGTCAAAGAACGAGTAGGAGTAAAGCTTGGAGAGGTTTCCCGAAAGCGCCACCTCGCCGCCCGGCTTTACGCCCACGGAGGCAATCATTTTCAGATGCGGCTTTTCGGCTTCCCACCCCAGCCCCACGAGCGCCGCCATTGCCCCCCTGCCGAGGTTGTTGACGATGCCCCCCTCCAGGTCGAATCCCCCCTTGTCCTTCCACGTATTGAGCACGGAGATATAGGCTACCCGCTCCGTCACGTCCCCAAACCAGCTCTTGGAGAAGTGGGTATAGAGGATACTCGGGTCGAAGGCCCGAAAGACAACCAGCGCCGCCGTCTCCCCGGGAATCGGTCCAAGGTCGATCGACGCCTTATCGGTAAGCGTCCCGAGCCGGGCAAGGTCGCTTTTCGCCTCTCCGGTGCTGTACGGTGCATAGAGGGCGGCGTCAAAACCCGTTTGCGTGAAGGTTACGGCGGCCGCCACCGCGTCCGTGCCGGACAGCAGCCGCACCATCCTGGCCCCAAGGCCTTTTGCGGCGGGATCCGGTTTCATGACGTCGGTGGAATAGTAGAGGATATGATATCCCTGGGGGAGCCTGGAAACGAGATTCATGACCCGGGAATTTCTCGGAGGTGCGGCAGGATTATTCCCCGTTACGATCTCCCACTGGTCCTTGAAGAGGTCGGGAGAATCGGAAAATATCGTGTATCCCTTCGTTGTCTTATAATATATCTGTCTGCCGCCGGCCGTAACAACCCAGACCGAGTAGTCTCCCCAATCTTGTTTGGCAACGCCGCCCGAAAAGACCGATACAAGGTTGATGACCAGGCCCTTGAAAGATCCCGTCTCGAAGACACCCGCCGAGGCCCCGGTCCCCATACCGCCCGCGGTAAAAAAGAGCGCCCGTTTTCCGACGATCCATAACAGGCGGCGCGGCGTTGGACGTATACCGGTTGATTTTTCAAAATCCCCGAGCCTTGTTAAGATCGGAGCGGAGAGATCCGTCTTGAACGGCCCGTCAAAAACCGCGAGATCTGACACCTCGTCATAATAGTCGCTGCTCAAGAACGGCGAGAGCCCCTGTTTCAGATCACGCAGGTAGATGAACGACCCCACGTTTTCGGGAATGAGCCGAAAAAGTTCGTCGGCGTCGCCGCCCCGTGCATCCCCGATCCTCATGCCGAACACGAGGCACAGCGCGGCGATAATCACGACACCCGAGATGATTACCGGTACCCGGTTTCTTTGTCCCATGACATGCTCCTTATTTCCCCGGACCTCAGCGGGGCTGCATGACCGTAAAGAGACGAGGGTCCACCCCCGCCCGCAGGATCGTATTGAAATACCTGAGCACAACGATGTGGATTACCCGCTCCCTCATCGTGTCGGGTACGGCCGACATCAGGATCGGCAGATCCCGATAAAAATCCGCCAGCGAATCCTGGGCGTACTTCAGAAGCTGGGTGTCGGGCGTTTCGGCCGACACCGACAGAGAGAGGGTACGGTACTCATCCCATTCGGCGTCAAGGATGACATCCAGGGCATCCCCCCGGGTACCGTCCCCTCCGCCCGTGTTGTCAGTGTCGTCATATAGATAGTAGTCGTTTTCCGTTGAGTATTCGTAGACCGCACGGGGAAGCGTAAATCGCTGCCGGGCATGGTCGATGAGGTTCCATTCGCCGCGCGGCACGTCCGGGTCCCGGGGGTCGGCCTTCGGCAGGGATTGTTCGACCTCTCCGACGGCCTCCAGCACGTCAAAAAATACCCCGCCTGCCTTCGGTGCCTCCCCGCCCTCCGGGGGGGCGGCGTGGCACGCCCAGAGCATCGCGAAGGCGGACAGAAGTAGAGCGCGGCAGAGGCGCCCAACGGCACTCACGTGCCGATTGTCCCCTGACCCGTCCAGGGACCTCGATCGAGGGCTCCGAAGATCTCGGTCAGCGCCCGGTCGGAACGATAGGTATTTGTCTTGATATCCCATCCCTTCTCCTTCAAACCGATTAGCAGTTGCGTAACATCGGGCAGAAAGGGCCGTGCCGCCTCCAGGGTCTCGGGATCAGCGAAAAGACCCTCGGGGCTGCGGTCGAGCATGACCTTTCCCCGTTCCAGGACGACGATCCGGTCCGCCACCCGGATGACCTCCTCCAGGTCGTGAGAGATGATAATAACGGTTTTGCCCCGGGCGTTAAGCTCCTTGATATGCCGCAAGGCCTCCGAGCGAGATCGGGAATCGAGCCCCTGGGTCGGCTCGTCAAAGATCAGGATATCCGGTTCCATACAGATAATCGACGCAATGGCGACCTTGCGCTGCTCTCCCCCCGACAGGGTAAACGGCGAGCGGTCTTTCAATCGATCGAGGTCGAGGTTTACCAGGCGCGCAGCCTCGTAGACCCGGGTCCTGATCTCGGGCTCCGGGAGCTCTCCCCGATTCACCAGGCCGAACGATATTTCGGAAATGACCGTCTCCTCGAAGAGCTGGTGCTCCGGATACTGGAAGACCAGGCCGACCCGGTCGCGGAGACGGGCGGTTTTTTTTGTGGACGGCCCTACGACAACGTCGCCGACGCGGACGCTGCCCCTGGTCGGGATCAACAGGCCGTTGAGAGAAAGCGCCAGCGTCGTCTTTCCCGACCCGGTTCGGCCGATAAGTGCAATAAACTCGCCGCGGCCGACACTCAAGTCCACTCCCGCCAGTGCCGCCTTTTCAAGGGGCGTCCCGGGGAAGAAGACGTGGTGCAGGCCGCGGATTTCGATGAGCATGTTTTCCAAATTATGGTGCCTTCATGACATGGTCTCCCGGTCGTACCCTGTCTTTGGTCTTAATCCCGACGAGCGCCCCCGAACCGACCTCCGTTACCTCGGTGTTATCGATCTGCATCGAAACTACCACCTCGACAAAATCGGTCGTGGCGCCCTTGAAATGAAGCTCATCGCCGACCTTGATGGGGCCGGTCGCCTTTATCGCCGCAACGGACGGCTTGGCAAAGAACTTGATGACCTCTCCGACTTTTACCTCTTCTGACATCGCACTCCTCCTTACCCATTATCGTGTTCGGGTCTGTTAGTATGCTGCGATCCCGTATCGCCCCTCAGCGCCGCCACAGTTCCCCGGATTAGATTCGGTATCTGGCGGTCGGTGACCGTGCGGGGGTCAAGGATCAGGCGTTCGTGCGTAATCCGGGCCACGATAGGCACGTCTTGCCTCCGCAGCCGCTCCTCGAGTTTGTCGGGACTCTCGGCCAGAGGGATGATCGTGACTACCCGGCTCGGCAGCTCGGCGGTGGGGAAGGCCCCGCCGCCGACCCCGGAACAATCGTCGGCCGTGCCAACGTGGTAATTTGGATGGGGCTCCCGGTTGAGCCGCCGGGCGATTCGAGTGGCCCTGCCCTTTGTCTCGTCATAGGACATCGTAATCATCCTGATGACGGGAATCTTGCTGAGGGCCTCTTCGTGGTCGCGGTAGAGCATGAGGGTCGATTCGATAGCGGCCAGCGTCATCTTATCGACGCGTACCGCCCGGGAAAGGGGGTTTACGGCGATTCGATCGATGTAATCTGCCGCCCCGACGACAAAGCCGGCCTGACTTGCCCCCAAAAGTTTATCCCCGGAAAAAGTAATGACGTCGACGCCCGACGAGACCACCTCCGGTACGGTCGGCTCGTGGGGCAGGCCCCAGGGGGCCAGGTCGATAATTGAGCCGCTGCCGAGGTCCTCCATGACCGGGACGTCGTACCTTTTGCCGAGGGCGACAAGCTCGGACGCCGAGACCTCCTCGGTAAAACCGACGATCCGGTAGTTGGAGGTATGGACCTTGAGGAGCAGCGCCGTCTGCGACCCGATGGCCCCCTCGTAATCCGAAAGCCGTGTCCGGTTGGTCGTTCCCACCTCCCGGAGGCAGGCGCCGCTCTTTTCCATAACGTCCGGAATCCTAAACGCGCCGCCGATCTCCACCAGCTCACCGCGGGAGACGATAACCTCCCGGCCCTCGGCCAGGGAGTTGAGGGCCACGAGTACGGCCGCGGCATTGTTGTTGACGATAAGCGAGGCCGGGGCGCCGGTGATTTCCGTGATTACCCCCGAGAGATGGTCCCGGCGTGATCCCCGCCGGCCTTCATCGAGGTTAAATTCGAGGTTGGAATAGCCGGAGGCGATTGCCACCACGTGATCCATCGCCCCGTCTGCCAGGGGCGCCCGCCCGAGATTGGTGTGCAGGATGATCCCGGTGGCATTGATAACGGGGGTAAGCCGCGGGGTAATCGATTTGAGGAGCCAGTCCTCAATGAGCGCCAGGAGCGTGGGCTCGGAGATCACGCCTGACGACGGGCCGCTTTTGAGCTGCCCGCGCGCGTCCGAGACGGCGTCACGGACGGCCTGTTTGACTACCATCGGGGGAAAGCGGCCCGCAAGTTCCCTGACGTGCGGATGTGACAGCAGCTTTTCCACCGCGGGGAGCCTGGAGAGGACGGATCGCGGGGCCGGATTTTCGGTTTTTTTTGGCATATCGCCGCTCATTTTTTAACACCTATAGCACACTTCGGTTGTTTTCTCAAGGAAAAATAAGCGGTTGGGTCCGGCCGTCCGACCCGTTTTCCCTCGGAAGACGGCATAAAAAAAGGGGGGGCTGATCGTCTTGTCGAGTTCGACGCGGCGAATCAAGGTCCCCCCGGAATAGGTATGAAAACCGTCTGTCTACCGTACCGTAAAGGTAACGGACGTCAGTTCGATTCCGTTGTTATCGGTGCTGTGCATCCGAAAATCATAGGAGCCGGGCGTCGTGGGCGCGTTGAAGTAGAACGTCCCCGAGGTCTTGCCCGAGAGATATTGATAGGCCAGGTCGTATTGGTCGTTAGTCGCCTCGCTGCCGTGGGCCACCCAGGAAGGGATGATGCCTATCCAGGCGTTCGTGGCCAGTCCACCCGGGGCGGTAAAGGTGACGGCGATCGATTCGCCGGCAGCAAAGCTGTACTTGGCAAGATTGAGGGATGCCGATGACGGCGCAGCGCCGCCGGACACGGTAAAGGAAACGTAGGTCAGCTCGGCGCCGTTATTGTCCGAGCTGTTCATACGAAGGTCATAGGACCCCGGCTTGGTTGGGGCGGTAAAGACGAGCGTCCCGTAGGTCTTACCACTCAGATACTTGTAGGCGATATCGTTCTGATCGTTGGTCGCCTCGCTCCCGTGGGGGACGGACGAAGGGATAATTCCGACCCAGGCATTGGTGGGAAGTCCCACCGGCGCGTTAAACGTAACGGTGATCGACTCACCGGGGGTGTACGTGCGCTTATCCACCGTAAGCGATGCCCCGCTTTGGGCATAGACCGGCAGTGAGACAAGACAGATCGCGCCAACCAGAAAAGCGATCATTAAGATTGAGCTTCTTCTCGTAGACTTCATCGAAGTTCTCCTTTGCTTATGTTTCATAAATTCCTTATCTCGTCGATCAGGCTCCTATCAGGCCGTGCCCCAACGCTGCCGACGACTTGCGCGGCGACGTATGCGGCGATTTTCCCGGCCCGCTCATAGTCGATACCGTGGGTGATGGAAAAAAGTATACCGGCCGCGTAGGCGTCTCCCGCCCCGTTGCTGTTGACGACCTGAACGGGATAAATAGGCACCCTGATAACCTTACCCTCGGCCTTGATGAGGCTGCCCCGGTCACCGAGCTTGACAACAGCCACCTCGCATACGTCATATATCTGAGACAGCGCCTGTTCCTCGTCGTCGGTCCCCGTAAATGCCCGGGCCTCCAGCTCGTTGACGAAGATGATATCGGCATACTCCCTCACCAGGTCCCTGATCGGTTCGAGGTTCCTGCCGATGAGGGCGGGGTCGGCAAGGTCGATGGAAACCTTGCCCCCCGACGCCCGGGTGACCTGGATCGCGTGGATACAGGTTTGTTTGAGCTCGGGATCTTCCAGCTGGTACCCCTCGATGTGCAGGATCCGGCTCTGCCTGATATCGTCGTCCAGGACATCTTCGGTGCGAAAATGGAGCGCGGCCCCCAGATGGGTGGCAAAGGTACGCTCCGAATCCGGCGTGATAAACGTGATGGCATGCCCGGTCGTCCCCGATTTATGCCTTGCCAGCCGCGAAGAGACCCCGGAATCCACGGTGCTCTGTTCGTATACCGTGCCGTGGTAATCGTCGCCGATCTTGCCCAGGAAGACGGCGCTGCCCCCGAGCGCACTGACACCGGCCAGCGTGTTGGCCGACGAGCCGCCGGGCGCGGTCTTGACCCGAAAGCGCTCGATCATTCCGAGGATGCGCTTGCTCTGTCCCTCGTCGATAAGGTGCATCCGGCCCTTTTTCATATCGATCTCGGCCAGCAGGCCCTCGTCCACCTCGACGATAAAATCAAGCAGCGGGCTGCCGATCCCGCAGACGTCGTATTGTTTCTTCATCGCGTCCGTTGTTGCTATCATCTCAGGAAACGACCTCCCGTTCTGTGAAGACGGTCACACAAATTATTCGCCCAACAGCAGGCGGCCGACGGCCGCACGCAGGTTGACCTGTTCGTCCCGGGTCGTGTCCAGGCCGAGGGCGTCGGCCTGTTCGGTGTCCGTCAGGGGTTGGCGGAGCAGCTTTTGTCTCTGGTAAACCTCAAAGGTCCCGTCGGAGACACTCTCTTGGCTCATCCGCCGCCGAATCCTTTTTTCCACGACATCGTCCGGACACGTCGTCGCGAGGATCAAGAAACGAGAGCCTGTTTCTTCGGCGATCTCGCGGGCCCGTCTCCTTTCATCCTCCTTGAGAAAGCAGGCGTCCAGGATCACCGACCGATTATCCGAAAGGAGCCGGCGCGCCCGGTCAAAGAGGGTATTGTAAGTATTTTCGGTCATATGTTTCGAGTAGATCCCGTCTCCGAATCCGCCGTAGCGGTGTTCATCGCGATCGATACCGGCGATTTCCTTGCGTATCTCGTCGGACCTGATAACCTGAAAATCCATCTCGTCGGCCAACAGGTCGGCGACCCTGCTCTTGCCGGTGCCTGCCAGCCCGAACGTAATCGCCAGAAAGGGGCTTGTCTCCTTTACCGCGTAGTGGTGGGCCAGGTGAAAGTAGGCACGGGCCCTTAAAGCGGCACGCTGCTTTTCCTCGGTATCGATCTCTTCTTCACCCAGCTCAAAACTCATGACCTTTCCCCGGGAAAAGGCGTGATAACAGGCATAGAAATCGATAAGGGCGCCCAGCCCCGTATCGCCCGACAGCCGCACGTACTCGTCGATGAAAAAGCGCGAGAGTGCCGGATATCGGAAAGAGTCGAGGTCCATTGAGAGAAAGGCGATATCCTGCGCCACGTCTCCCATCCTGAACCGTTCGTTGAACTCTATGCAGTCATAGATATAGACGTCCTGCGCAGTTATACAGATGTTTCGGGAGTGGAGGTCGCCGTGCCCCTCCCGGATGAACCCGCCCCGCACCCGCTCCTCAAAGAGGCCGGCCCCGGTCTTGAAAACACGCTCAGTAAATCCCTTGATGGACTCGAAGTGCTGGGCCGATATGGTCTTGCCGATGTAGGGTCTGGTTTGATTGAAGTTTTCGTCGCAGTTGAGCCCGATGACCGGTATTGTCCCGTATCGGTCTATTCGCGGGCCGGTCCGGACGCTGCGATAGAATGGTTCCAGGACGCCGGCGATCCGGCCCACGTCACCGGACGTCACCAAGCCCCGATCCAAGAGCCCGTTCATCATCGAGTCTTCGTCAAGGCGCTTCATCTTGACGCCGTATTCGACGACCGTGCCGTTTCCTTGGATTTCGATATGCGTGCCGTTGTCGGTTATCGGCACGACGCCGAGGTAGATATCGGGACAGAGCCTCGCGTTGAGCCTGGCCTCTTCCTCACAATAGTATTTCCGCTTGTCCAGGTCGGAAAAGTCCAGGAAACCGAAGTCCACGGGTTTTTTGATCTTGAATACGAGATCATCGGCGATAAAGACGGCCGAGATATGGGTCTGCAAGACGTGCACCGTCTTTGGGCGATGGGGATAGGCGCGCCGATCTTTCAGCGCCTCAATAAGCCTCGTCAGGGGCATACGATGCTCCAAACCGGTCAAAATCCAAAGGGGAAAGCCGGACGCTTCCCCCCGTAGAGCAAACGAATATAACAGGACGTAAGCGGGCGCGGACACGGGTCACATCATGAGAAGATATCGTCGAAGAATCTCTTCTTCATCTTGATCTTGAGCAGGCCGAAGACGTCCCGTTGGACATCCCGGATGCTCTTTCCCGCCTCTATCATCACTTCCTGCTTGCGCCATTCGTCTAGTCGAAACGGTTGATCAGCAAGGCCATGAAGATCAAAGCCCTCATCCTTGGCCTTTTGCACGAACTTTTCGGGGAGCTTATCCGGGATCGCCATATCGTTCATGACCGCCCAGACCATCGTCCAGAGCCGGGCGGTATTATAGTGATTGTATCCGCCGCCGCCCAGCGCGATCCACCGCTTTGCCCGCTGCCGCATCGTGGTTATCGCATGGAGGTAGCCGTGGGAGGTCAGGTTCAGGTTTGCCAGGGGATCGGTCAGCATCATGTCGCAGCCAACCTGGGATACCAGCACGTCGGGGGAAAATTTCTCGATGATCGGGATAAAGGTATCGTCAAACGCCCAGGTAAAAGTGCGGTCGTCGGTCCCATAGCGCAGCGGCACGTTGACCGAATAGCCTCTTCCCTTGTCTCGACCGATCTCCCCGGTAAATCCGGTGCCGGGGAACAGCGATTTTCCGCTTTCATGATACGATAGAGTCAATACACGGTCGTTGTCGTAAAAGGCGGCCTGGACGCCGTCGCCGTGATGGGCGTCGATGTCCACGTACATCACCTTGAGGCGCTTCTTGAGCAGGTAGTTTATCGCGATGACGATATCGTTAACAAAACAGAAACCCGCGGCCTTGTCCCGCATGGAGTGGTGCATTCCGCCGGCCATGTTGAACGCGGCCCACGCCGAGCCGTCGGCCACGGCCCGGGCGGCCGCTAGGGTGTTGCCGAGGACGGCCAGCGAAAAGTCAAAGATCCCGGGAAAGACCGGGTTGTCGCCGGGGCCGATGTTATATTTTTCCAGCTCGGGCAGGTAGTTCCCGTCGTTTGCCGTTTGCAGCGCACCAACGTAGCCGGGGTCGTGATACGAAAGGACATCCTGGACGGTCGCGGGAGGCGGGGAGAGATAAAGCGCGTTCGGGAGCCGATCCATCCCGTAATTTCGGATCAGATCCATTGCGTAGGTCACCCGTTCCCACCGCAACGGGTGGCCCGGCCCGTAATTGTACGCCTCAAATCCCACGGGGACGATGAGGACGGCTTTCTTGGATCGTCTAAAGATAGCGATTGTCCCCCCCTATTAACTCGTTAGATGTTGACTATTGCCCGCCGGCCGCTGTCGATCGGCTCGCGGCTCCCGGTCGCGCCCGCGGCCTGCGCCCGAGGCGCCTTTCCTGCGGCGCCGTTTTTCCGCTTATGGTTTGTGCCGCGGCGCGGCGCCGAATGTCATTCCCGCAAAGGTGACGGTGGAGTTATCCTGGTCCATTACCGTGGCGTCGTACGCGATGAGCCTTCCCTTTGCCCCGTCGATGACCGAGAGCATCGTATAGATCGCCGGGAATCCGCAGATCCTGCGCCCGTCATCATCGGCGGCGATGTGTTCGAGAAACCCCCGGGCATCGCCGGCCGCGATGACCTCGATCATTTCGCGGTCCCGCTCCTTTACCTGCTGGATATCTTCGGCAGTCGGGGGGTCATCATCCCCATACTTGACCCCCACGTGCGAGAAATCGACGGAGGCCAGCACCACCGCCCGGCCCGGATAGGCCGCCAGCGCCCCCCTGAGCGCCCCGATGAAGTCCTCGGCCACGGCCCTGACGTCCGAAAACCGGTCGTGGAGGAAGATCGTATGGGGAAAAGAGGTCAGGATCGGCGCGATGGTAAAGGGGGCGTCGCCGAAGACATATTTCAAGAAGACCGTCTGAAATTCGATGGTGTGCTCCGTCCGGTGGAGTATCTGGCCGCCGAAGAGCCGATCGCCGAAGCGCCGCGAGAGGTCGTCCATGAACGCGCGGTCGGTGGCGGCCGTCCCCAGGGGAGTTGCGAAGTCCTTCGTGGTGCCGGCAAAGAGCTCCTCGATTCCGGCATGGCCGACGCCCAGGATCACGTAGAGGTCGGCCGGCCCCGCCGCCCTGATCGCCTCGTAGACGCGGGCAAAACTGGCGCCCCCGGCGTTTATGCTGATATGCGGGGCGATGGCCGCCGCAAGCGCGCCGTGGGGCTGGCCGTCCCCGGCGTCGGCGGCGGCGGCGGAAAAATAGGACGCGAGCTCGGACCTCAGTTCTTGGGGATCGGCCGAGTAGCCCGCGCCCGCGTGGGCGGGCACGCGGATCGGGGAGCCGAAGAAGTCCTCGTCGATGTGCCGCTTTTGCTTCAGGAAGGATTCGCTGAACAGGTAGTGGCTGTCATCCAGCTCGTCGGCGATTTTTTTTATGTCGTCCTCGGCCACGGTGCTCCCCGAGCGGCGGAAGATCTCCTCGCGGATCTCCCGGTAGGTCTTGGTACCGTCAAAGAATTGAATAATCCCCACCACCTCCCGGGGAACGAAGAGGATCTTGTCGGTGTAGCAAAAAGGGTCCCGGAGCACGAGGCCCTGCCTTCCCCCGACGCTGGTGGGGACAAACTCGACGTTGCGCAGCTTCGGGTAGTCGGAATCGGACAAGACGGTAATCCCTTACTTATTGTACTGGCTGGATACCCGTAATAACACCTATCTACCGCACCATTTTATTACGTATCACACCAAAGGGCTTTGGTCAAGTCCAAAGAGAAGGTGCCCCAGGTCAGCCCGCGCCCGCTTTGATGTTCCATTATAACCCGTTTCTTTGTGCCTGTGTGCTGATAATTCTCCGTACCGCTTTAAGGGCATCTGATGAGGGTCTCCCTGCCCACGAACACAGAGGATAACACCGATATGCGGGGATTTTTCTCCTTTTAGCGCCTATCCTACGTGTCTCCGTGCCTTTGTACCGGACCTTCTCGTTTCCGGTTCAGTGGAACAATAAAAAGCGCCTTTATCTGCAAGAACGGAGGAATGTGCCGATATTTCGCGCCCTCTCAGACCTTTATCGCCTGTTCTGAGTGTATTATTGTCTTTGTGATGAGGTGCTTTCTTGCGGTTCTCTGCGGTGCCGTCAAAACTGTTGAAAGACACCGCGTCCTCTGGTATGATTCGAATACCTGTTATCTCTATAGTGGGTGCGCCATGAAAATCAGCTTTATCGGCGGGACGCGAACCGTCACCGGGTCGTCTTTCTTAATCTCCACCGATTCGGCTAACGTGCTGGTGGACTGCGGGATGTTCCAGGGCAGGCGGGACCTCGTGGCCAGAAACTACCTCGAGTCGATCTACGACCCGAGGGATATCAACGCGCTCGTTTTGACCCACGCCCACATCGACCACAGCGGGCTGATCCCCAAGCTCGTCAAAGACGGTTTTTCGGGCCGCATCCACGCCACCCGGGCCACCACCGACCTCTGCGGCCTGATGCTGGCCGACAGCGCCCATATCCAGGAGATGGAATCGCGCTGGAAGACCAGCAAGAACCGGCGCCGGGGGCTGGGCGAGGCGCCCCCCCTCTACACGGTGAAGGACGCCGAGCGCGCCATGACGCACTTCGACCCGGTCACCTACGACCGGTCGTTTTCCCCCGCGCCGGGAGTGGAGGTGATTTTCCGAGACGCCGGCCACATCCTGGGCTCCGCTATGGCGGAGGTCTGGGTGACCGACGGGGGGAAAAAGACCAAGCTTGTTTTTTCCGGCGACGTGGGCACCAGCGACCAGCCCATCATCCGGGATCCATCGGTGATCACCGAGGCCGACTTCCTGTTTATCGAGTCGACCTACGGCAACCGCCTGCACAAGACCATCGAACAGAGCAAGGAGGAGTTCACCGACGCGCTGCTTGCCACCATCGGCCGGGGCGGCAAGGTCATCATCCCGTCGTTTGCCGTGGGCAGGACCCAGGAGATCATCTATTACCTGGCCGAGCTCTCCCGCGCCGGAAAGCTGCCGAACATCCCCGTCATCGTCGACAGCCCCATGGCCACCTCGGCCACGCAGATCATCAAGAACAACCCCGACTGCTTCGACGAAGATATCAACGGACTGATGGCCGAGGGTAAGCGGCCCCTGGACATGCCGACACTGAAATTCACCCGCTCCACCGAGGAGTCGATGGCCATCAATACCCTGAAGGGCAGCGCCGTGATCATCTCTTCCTCGGGGATGTGCGACGGCGGCAGGATCAAGCACCACCTGCGCCACAACCTCTGGCGGCCCGAGACCACGGTGATCTTTGTGGGCTTTCAGGCCGAGGGAACTCTGGGCCGGCGCATCGTCAACGGCGACGACACGGTCCGGATATTCGGGGAGGAGATCCAGGTCAACGCGAAGATATACACGATCAACGGGCTGTCGGCCCATGCCGACCGGGACGGTCTGCTGGACTGGGCGTCGCACTTCAGGGGATCGGCCCCCATGACGTTCGTGGTCCACGGGGAGGAGCGGGCGGCGTTCGATTTTGCCCGCACGCTCCAGGCCGAACTGTCGCTTAAAACCTACGTGCCCGACTGGGGAGAGACGCTGGAGTTGCTGCCCAACAAGGCCTTCCGCACGCTCTCGGTAACCGAAGTCGGCGAAAAAATCGGGATATTTGCCGGAAAGTTCAAACGGGACCTCGCCTATATCAAGGACAAGATCGCACGGATCGAAAGGAAGGGGATCGCGGGGAAAAAGGACGTCTCCGACCGGCTGGGGGTGATCAAGAATATCCTGGGCGAAATCGAGGAGGAATAATCGCTCCCGCAAAGCAGGCTTCACGCGAGGTCTCGACGGGAGAAAGAGGGCAGGTGGTTTCGAACCACCGTTATCGCGAGCCGCCTGCTTTCGGACCCGGATTGATCAAGGCCTGTAATCTCCCCGATAGAAAGGACGGCACATGACCGAAACCGATGCCTATATACAAAGGTTGACGGTAGTAAATCCCTTAATAGAGCCAACCGTTTATTCGGCGATCCGGGCCCTTCGGCTCCCGAGGGGCAGTCATGGGCTGGATGCAGGATGCGGAATCGGTCTTCAGGCCTTGTTGCTGGCGGAGTCGGTGGGACCCGCCGGACGTGTCACCGGCCTTGATATATCCCCCGAGTTCCTCGCCCATGCGCAGGAAAACGTAAAGAAGTCCGGTTTATCGGAACAGATATTATTTCAGGAAGGCAGCGTAAGCAAGCTTCCGTTTGCAGACGATGCCTTCGACTGGGCATGGAGCTCCGATTGCGTGGGATACTCCGCCTCTCTGGAACCCCTGTCGGCTGTAAAGGAGCTTGCGCGTGTGGTAAGGCCCGGCGGCGGCGTTACTATCTTCGCCTGGTCCTCCGAGAGACTGCTCACGGGATATCCCGTCCTGGAGGCCCGCCTTAATGCGACCTCTTCGGGAATTGCCCCTTTCGTTAAGGAGAAAGGGCCTGAACGGCACTTTTTGCGCGCCCTTGGATGGTTCCGTGATGCGGGCCTGCGGGAACTCTCGGCCCGGACCTTTGCCGGCGGCGCCCATGCCCCGCTGAGCGATGCGCTCCGCAACGCACTGGTATCACTCTTTGAGATGCGCTGGCCGGGTGTGGAATCGGAACTGACACAGAAAGACCGGTCGGAGTATCGGCGTCTGTGCCTGCCGGGGTCACCGGACTTCATCCTGGATCATCCGGATTACTACGGTTTTTTCACCTGTTCGATGTTCTCCGGTATGGTTACCCGATGACGTACATATCTTCTCTCTGCGGTCCGTTCTTGTGTTGAAGTAATCGGTGACCGAAGTCGGCGAAAAGATCAGGATATTCGCCGGGAAGTTCAAACGGGACCTCGCCTATATGAAGGACAAGATCGCACGGATCGAAAGAAAGGGGATCGCGGGGGAAAAGGACGTCTCCGACCGGATGGGGATTATCAAGAATATCCTGGCCGAGATCGAGGAGGAATAATCGCTCCCGCAAAGCAGGCTTCACGGGGCCCCGACGTGTGGAATCGGCATCCGATCTTCACCTCCGGATACAAGGGAAGGAATCATTCAGAATGACGGTTTGGGTATTATGACGGTCTCGCGATGAGAGCACGGTGATTGCTGCGCCGTCGACAGGCTCCTCGCAATGACGGAAAAACAGACAGCCCGCAACCGCCAAAAGTCCCCCCCTCAAATCCCCGTCAGGTTCGGGCAGACCTTTCGGCAGATGTTGCACGACAGCACCCACCCGCCACCCTCCGTGGAGGACATGGAGCGCTCCCTGCACCGCCGCTGGTCGATGGTCGTCCCGTCCAGCGCGTGCTGCGGGCACGAATCAAGGCAGAGGCTGCACCCGTCGGCGCATACGGTGTACGACGCGACCGGGTCGGCGGCCAGCTCGTCGGAGACCAGCACGGCCCCCAGCCAGATCATGTTACCGAACGTCTCGTTGATCAAGAGGGTGTTCTTTCCCAGCACCCCGAGGCCCGCCAGGACCCCCGCGTGCTTCAGCGAGAGGATGCCCCTGCCGTGCCTGCGGTCCGCGTCCCAGAAGTCGTAGGGCTCCGACGAGGGGATGGGAACGGACACAATCCCGGCCCTTTCCAGCTCTTCGGACAGCGCAAACGAAATCATGTCGAGCCGCTCGACCATCCTGTTTCTCACGAAGGTATAGGGGGCCGGGCTGCTCGAATAGATGCTGTTTGTGGGAAAGCGCGACGCGAAGACGATCACCGACAGGCAGCCTTCGCAGATATCGGCCGGATGAAACCCGGGCGGAGCGTCCGCGAACCGGTCGACGGGGGCTATCCCGCAGATATCGGCACCCATAACGCCGGCCCACTCTTTTATTGTCGCGGCATCCATCTCACCGGCCCTCCTGCGGCCCCATCCGCCGACCACGCATGAGTGCGCGGCGGCGGCGTCACGTTCGTCGTGCTCTTTGCCCGTTTCCCGCCGGAACCGGCACTAGCCCGCGAGAAACTCCGGCAGCACGCGGCACAGCTCCTCGATCGCCCGCCGCCGGTGGCTGATTTTGTTTTTTTCGGTGTTGCTCATCTCAGCATAGGTCTTGCCGAGATGAGGGTAAAAAAAGAGCGGCGCGTATCCGAAGCCCCCGGCCCCCCGGGGCGCGTCGGCCACCGAGCCGCGGCACTCCCCCCGGACCGTCCGTTCCCGCCCGTCGGGGCCGGCCAGGGCGATCACCGCCACAAACCGTGCGCCCCGCCTTTTGTCCGGCAGGCCGGAAAGCCGTGCGAGGAGCTTTTCGTTATTGGCCGCGTCCGTGGCGTCGGGACCGGCAAAACGCCCGGACCTTACCCCCGGCGCCCCGCCGAGGGCTTCGACCTCGATGCCCGAGTCCTCGGCCACGGCAACCACGGCCGTGTGGGATGCGGCCGCCCGCGCCTTTATCAGCGCGTTTTCCTCAAAGGTGTCGCCGGTCTCTTCAACGTCGGGATAATCGGGAAAGTCGGCAAGACAGAGAACGTCGATCGCATCCAAGAGGCCGAGCTCTTCCATAATCTGGCGAATTTCGGCCACCTTTCCCCGGTTCTTGGTGGCGATCACGATCTCAGACCTTGTCAATGATCTCCCCGAGGATTTCTTTCTGCTTTTCGATAAGCCGGGCGATTCCGTCGCGGGCCAGCTCCATCATGGAATCCAGTGTCTTCTGGTCGAAGGGATGGGCCTCGGCGGTACCCTGGACCTCGACGAAGAGGCCCGACCCCGTTATGACGAAGTTCATATCGACCTCTGCCGCCGAATCTTCCTTGTAGTCCAGATCAAGCAGGATCTTGCCGTCCACGACGCCGGCGCTCACGGCCGCGATGTAATCCCTGATCGGGACGCGGGAGAGCTGGCCCGCCTTTCTCATCTTCATGAGGCAGTCGGCCAGGGCGACGAAGGCCCCGGTGATGGAGGCCGTGCGCGTCCCCCCGTCGGCACAGATCACGTCGCAGTCTATCCAGATTGTCCGCTCGCCGAGCGCCCTGAGGTCTACCACGGCCCTCAGCGCCCTGCCGATGAGCCGCTGAATCTCCAGCGTCCTGCCTCCGGCCCTGCCCTGGGTGACCTCGCGGGTCATCCTGGTTTCGGTCGAGCGGGGCAGCATTCCGTATTCCGCCGTGACCCACCCGTCGCCGGTTCCCTTCAGGAAGCCGGGGACCCGATCCTCGACCGAGGCCGTCGCCACGACCTTTGTCATCCCCATCTCGATGAGGACGCTCCCCTCGGCATGGGGGATGTAGTTCTTCGTAATGGTGACGGGGCGGATGGCGTTGAACTGCCTCCCGTTTCTCCTGAGCCAATCGACCGGCTTGCTGTTTCTGGTTGTTTTCACGGGGTATCCTGAAAAGGTAAGGGTCGATAATACAGGTTTGCCCCCTACCTGTCAAGGTTTAAGCACCCCGGTTGGGCCGTGCGGCCCGGATCGGGCCTGCGCCGGCGTGACGGGCGACAGGGCGGGCGCATAATCGCCCCTTCCCCGACCGCGGCGATTGGACGTGAAGAATATTTTGCACCAAATGCACGTGTGTACAACTATTTTGCACGCTTGAAAGATACCGTTATTACTGACATTATCGATGGCAGTATTCAACGCTCCCTGTCTTTTGTATAACTATTTGTCACTATTGGACGCCTTTGGACATTTGCTTGAAATCGAGCACGCTAACTCCTTGTATTTGTTCCGTTTATTACGGCAAAATATTATCGATACGGCGCATATATAGGCATACATATTGCTTTAGTATAGAGTCATCGAGGCCCTTTTAAATGGGCGCTATCCAACAACCGTGCTTAGCTTGCAGCGCTGAAAGGAGACAGCCATGATGAACAAACGTTTGACGGTCTTTGATAACGATCCCCAATTCGTCAGCTCTCTCAACTCCGCAATGACCAAGACCTATGAGGTCCTGTGGACGAAAGATGTTAACGATGCGCTTGATAACATTCGTTCCTGCAAGACGGACGTCGTTCTGGTCAATTTTGCCGTGGGCGTGGACGAATCTTTTTCGGTCATCCGGGAGTCAAAGAAATGGGGGGTTCCTTCTATCGTCGTTACCCATCTTTCCACCGAGGAGATGGCCATCAATGCCCTCAACGCCGGAGCTTCGTATTATATTAAAAAACCGGTTCGCCTCGAGGATCTGACCGGCGCCGTGGCCCGGGTCACGGGAAATCCCGATACCGAGATGGACCCCATCGACCGGGTAAGGTATTTCCTTCTGGAAAACTATATGAAGGATATCTCCGTCAACGACCTTTCCGAGGCGGTGGGAATACGCAGGCAGAAGATATTCTATCACTTCAAGAAACGCTACGGAAAGGGGATAAAGTCATACCTGCGCGACATCAGGATGCAAAAGGCCCAGGAGCTTCTCGAAACATCGAACCTGCCCATTTTCCGGATCGCCAAGGCCGTCGGTTACAACCACTTCGGCTACTTCTGCAGGGAATTCAAGCGGCTCTATCACCTGACGCCCAAGGAGATCAGAAGGGCTCACTACCGGGCGGCAAGCTGACGCACTGACGGGAAAGGCCGCCGCCGGTATATCGGCGTCCCTGCCCGCAGGCGAACGTAACCGGCCGACCACCGGCACCGATGAGATAGGAGGAAGGGAAAAGTCCCGCGGTTCGGTCCGAAAACGGAAAGGCCCGCGGGTGGGGGCAGGGGAAAACGAAAGTTTGACTCAGATAGTGCGCTTCTTCCATTCGTCCAGGCGGCAGCAGGCCACCCGATGTCCCGGGTCTACCTCCACCATAGGCGGGACGCGCTCCGAACACGTCGGAGCGGCGATAATACAGCGGGTGTGAAACCGGCATCCCGGAGGCGGGGCGACCGCCGAGGGGATCTCGCCCCGGGCGATGATATGGTGCCGGCGCAGCGTGGGATTCGGGACCGGGACCGCCGCAAGGAGGGCTCTGGTATAGGGATGCATCGGGTTGTGGAATACCTGGTCTACCGTTCCGATCTCGACGATAACGCCCAGATACATCACCGCGATGCGGTTACAGATATATTTTGCCGTGGCCAGGTCGTGGGTCACAAAGAGATACGTCAGCGACAGCTCGTCTTTGAGCCTGATCATCATCTCAAGGATCAGCGCCCGAACCGATACGTCGGCCATGGCAATCGGCTCGTCGGCCACCACCAGCTTGGGGGAAAGGACGAGCGCCCGCGCCAGGACCACGCGCTGCTTCTGCCCCCCCGACAGCAGGTGCGGATATCGGGTGTAGATATCTTTCACGGGTGTCAGCGCCACCCGGCTCATGACTTCCTTGACCCGCTCTTCCCGCTCCTTCTTCGTTCCGATCTGCTGGATGACCAGAGAATGGCCGATGTTCTCTCCCACGGTCATGCGGGGATTCAGCGAGGCGTGGGGATCCTGAAACACCATCTGCATATGCGGGCGGAAACGCCTCAGCTCCTCACCCTTCAGACGGGTGATGTCATTACCCTCAAAATAAATTTCCCCCTCCGTCGGATCGACAAGCCGCATGATGAGGCGCCCCGTTGTGGTTTTGCCGCACCCGCTCTCGCCCGCAAGGCCCATGACCTCGCCTTTCTTGATATCAAATGAGATATCGTCGACTGCCCGCACGAACCTCTTCTGGGGCGTAAGCAGGCCCTCGATGAGGCCGCCGTGGGTGGGGAAGTATTTCTTCAGATTATTTACTCTTACGAGAGTCTCGCGTTCAGGCATCTTTGCCCCCGTAAAGGAAGCACTCCACGTGTCGTCCGTCGGTGATAATGTCGTGCGGCGTTTTCTTATCGCAGATACTCATCTTGTTGGGACAGCGCGGGTGAAACGGACAGCCCGGTGGCGGGTCGGTCAGGTCGGGCGGAGAACCCGGCATGGTGTAGAGGCGCATCTGATCCACCTCTATGTTAGGGATCGAGGAGAGGAGGCCCTTCGTATAGGGGTGCAGCGGTCTGGCGAAAAGATCCATCACGCCGGCCTCCTCGACGATCCTGCCGGCGTACATGACCGCCACCCGATCAGCCAGCTGGGCCACGATTCCCATATTATGGGTGATCAGGAGGATTGTCAGGTTATATTCCTTTTGGAGCCCCTTCAGCAGATCGAGGAAGTGGGCCTCTACGATCACGTCCAGCGAGTTCGTCGGCTCATCTGCGATGATCAATTTCGGGTTGAGGATGAGCGCAAGCCCGATCATGATCCGCTGCCGCATCCCGCCGGACAACTCATGGGGAAATTCCCTGAGGCGGGAGGACGAGATACCGAGGTGTTCGACGAGCTTATTTATCCGGGCCATTGCATCGTCTTTCCCGACGTTTCTCTCATGGGCATCGATTGTCTCGAGGAAATGCCGGTCAAGCCGTATAAGGGGATTGAGGGATGTCATCGGGTCCTGAAAAACCATGGATACCTTCGGCCCGCGGATCCTCCTCATCTGTGCTTCGTCTTTATCGATCAGGTTTTCTCCGTCCAGGAGGATCTTCCCGGCTACGATCTCTCCCGGAGGACGCATGAGCTTGAGGATCGCAAGCCCCAGCGTCGATTTTCCGCAACCGCTTTCGCCCACCAGTCCCACGACCTTACCCCGCGGCAGAGAAAAACTGACGTTGTCGACGGCTTTAACGATTCCCGTCGAGGTCGGGTAATGGATGGAGAGTCCGGTGATAGAGAGGATAGCGTCGTCCACTCATTTCTCCTTGAGGCGGGGATTGAGGACCTCGTTGAGGCCCTCGCCGATCATCGTAAACGAGAGGGCCACCAGCATGATCATCAGGCCGGGGAACGTAATAATCCACCAGTACCCGCTGGGAACGAATTTTTTTCCTTTGGCGAGGTCGATTCCCCAGTCGGGCAGATCGGGGGGAAGACCCAGACCCAGAAACGAGAGGCCCGCTTCGGTGAGGATGGCGTCGGCGACGTTCAGGGAGAATATGACGACAACCGATGCAATTACATTGGGAAATACGTATTTTGTCATGATGGTCATCGGGCCGGCCCCGATGGAGCGGGCGGCCTCCACATAGAGCTCCTCTTTGACGCTGAGGACCTGTCCTCTCACGATACGAAAATAGGTGGGGACATAGATCACGGCGATCGCCACCGATATATTGGTGACACCGGGCCCCAGCATGGCCGCCAAGGCGATCGCCAGGATCAGGCCGGGGAAGGAATAGATCGAATCCATGAGCAGCGACAGGGTCCGGTCGACCTTACCGCCGTAAAAGCCCGAGAGCAGGCCGATGGGGATACCCATGAGCGCCGAAAATATTGAAGCGGCTATGGAAACCAGCAATACCGTTCTTGACCCGAAAAGAATCCGGGAAAATACGTCAAATCCCAGATCGTTAGTCCCCATGATAAAGGTCTCGTTGGGCGGCAGCGGCGTAGCGGCCCTTAAATCAAGGTTATGCTCCTTTATGTAGGGACTGGCTACGTCGGTCACCGGGCCGTATGGGGCAATAATACCGGCAAAAACGGACGAAAAGATAATGACGAAGAGAATCAAGGCACCGGCGACTATTATATACCACTCGCCTTTATGCTCTTTGGACATCGAGATGAAGAAGCGAAAGGGTTTTGAAAGAAAACCGGAAACCATAATCAGTACCTTACCCGCGGATCGATGATCGCATACAAGATATCCACCAGGAGCGATATCCCCATCACCAGCAGGGCGATAAAGATAATCGTTCCCTGCAGGGCGGGGAAATCCCGATAATTTACCGACTCCACCAGGAAGCTTCCCATTCCGGGCCATGAGAAGGTCGTCTCGGTGAGAACCGCGCCCGACATCAGATAAGCAAACTCGAGCCCCATCATGGTGAGGATCGGGACGAAGGCGTTCTTAAGGGCGTGTTTATAGACGACCCTGCGCTTGGGAATTCCCCGGGCATTTGCCGCCAGGACGTAATCCTGCTTGAGGACGCCAAGCATATTGGCGCGGGTAAGCCGTATAAAGATGCCGCAGAGGATGAGGCCCAGCGCCGTCGAGGGCAGAACCAGGTGCCACAGCGCGCTTGCCACCTGCTCAAAGTTAAGGGTGATAATTCCGTCTACGACGTAAAGCCCCGTGATCACCTGTGGGGAAACCCGTGCGCCGATCCTCCCGGCGATAGGAAACCAGTCAAAGGCGACGCCGAAGATCATCTGGAGCATCAGGCCCAGCCAGAAGACCGGGATAGAATAGCTAGTGATCCCAAACAGGCGTATCGAATAGTCGGCCGCGCTCTTTCGCTTATGGGCGGCAAACGCCCCGGTGGCAACGCCGAATACAACGGCAAACAGGAGCGCAAAGAAAGAAAGCTCCAGAGTGGCAGGGAAGTACTGGGCGATCTTCTCGGTAACGGGTACCCGATACCAGAGCGACTGGCCCAAATCGCCGTGAAAGAACGCAGACATATAATCGACGAACTGGTTGTTCGTGGAAAAATCGATGATCGGTTTATCGAGCCCCAGTTGATGTCGGACCTCGTCCATCGTCTCTTTCGGGGCGTGGGCCCCCAGCATCGACTTGACGGGGTCACCGGGCATGACTCGAATAATAAAAAAGACGAGGGTCAATAGGATGAAGATCATGGGGATCGTCAGAAGAATACGCGTGAGTATATATGATAGCAGAGCCCGCATAGGGAAAACCGCCCCGGTCAAAAAAGAGGGGGAAGGTAATTGCCTTCCCCCTCATGGGATTGAAAATCCTAGTTTGTTCGGTAGACTACGTCATAGTTGAATATCATGGTCGCGCCGACCGCGATCCCCTCGATGTAAGGCTGAGTCACGAGGAACAGCTTACCCTGGAAGATCGGGCAGGTCGGGACCTCTGCCGCCCAGTAGTCCTGAACTTCTTCGTATATCTTCTCCCGGTCTTTCTGCTTGGTGGTAACCTGAGCCTTCAGGAGAAGCTCATCCATCTTGGGATCGGCGTAGAAGATTCCCATGCTGTCGGACGCCGTGGAGAGGGCGAAAACCGACGTGTAGTCGTCCGGATCGATATAGTCGGGATACCAGCCGAGGAGGAACGCGCTCATGTTGCCTTTGTCGAAGTTGTCGTTGTAGGTGCCCCACTCCGCGCTCTTGAGCTCGACCTTCATGACGCCGGTAGCCTCAAGGCCCTGCTTGAGCAGCAGCGCCACATCGGCCTCGGTATCTCCATAGTGGGTCGGGGTGTACCAGAGCTCGAAGGCAAACGGATTGGCTTCGTCATAGCCGAGGCCCTTGAGGAGCTCCTTGGTCTTCTCGATGTTGTATTCGCCGTACACTTCCTTGAACGAGTCTTTATGGCTCCACATTCCGATGGGGACCATCGAGTAGAGGGGCTCCACCGTGCCAAGAAAGACCTTATCCACGACGGACATCCGGTCGATGGCGGCCGATACCGCTCCTCTGAGGATTTTCTCCTTGAAGGGATCGCCGTTGCAGACGAAGCAGAGGTAGCGTATCTGGGCACCGGAGGCCTCGACGACCTTCAGGTTCGGATTGGCCTTTAGGTCCTTAATGTCGGTAGGATTAAGCGCCTTCCAGGCAATGTCGATCTCGCCCTTTTCCACCGCAAGCCGAAGCGTGGTGGCGTCCTTGTAGAACTTAATAATGATCTTGTCGTTCAGGGCGGCGTCACCGTAATAATTCGGATTCTTCACGAGCACGATCTCCGCATCCCGGACGAATTTTTCGACCATGTAGGGACCCGTGCAGCTGAAGCCCGTGGGGTCGGAAATGGTCGCATCCGCGGGGTATATGGCGGGATCGATGGTCGCGTACGGCGGCGTGGCAACCAGGGACGGGAAGTAGGCAACCGGTTGCTTGAGCACGAACTTCACGGTCAGGGGATCAACCACCTCAACATAGTCCACAAAATCATCCACGAGCCAGGAGGGGTCGGACTTTGTGGTGATAACCCGGTCGATCTGGTACTTGACCGTTTCCGCGGTGATGGGGACATCGTTGGAGAATTTCAACCCATCTCTCAGCTTAAAGGTCCATTCCTTGTTGTCCGCGGATGCGGTCGGCATCTCGGCGGCCAATCCCGGAACCAGCTCGGTCGTTCCGGGCTTGTAAATCAGGAGCGTGTAGTAGATATTCTGGAAAAGCTCCCATGTAAAGAAATCGTAAGCCTGAGCGGGGTCGAGCTGGGTATATTTCTCGGTCGTACCGATGACGATCACCCCTCCGGCCGTGGGTTTCGGGGCTTTTTTCTCGCACGCGACGGCAAAAACAAGGCCGACGGCAAGTACGAGAATTAATGCTCCATAGAGTAATTTCTTTGATCTCATAAATCCTCCATTATTAGGTAGTTTTTATGGCTGAAACATCCACACGGGAAAAGCGACGTTTGGCGTGGTGGGTAAATTAGACAAATATTAGTATAGATAATCCCTTCCCTTTGCATCTTTTTACGAGACATATCCCCAAGTAAAAATACAACCTACTATACTATATAGCGTTAGGAATGTGATTTGTCAAATGTTTTATTACTGTATCTTATTTTTTTACAATCGATGGAAAATAACGAAAATGCTTGACAAAACAGGGGCAGGTGGTAGGTTATTTAGTTCCTGCTCCATTGGATATGCCCGATATATAGCGAACTGCACCGGTGGGGCCTATTAAGAGATCGATGCGACAGGGTCTGCTCTCAAAAATATAACCGATGGAGATGATTGTGGCAGCGACACCGACCCCTTTCGCCCCCTTCTGGAAATCTGTTTTTCTTCCTCAAACGGTCGCCCTGGTGGGAAAGACGAACCCCGCAAAGGGCGGTTCCATGTTTCTGCTGGCGCTGGTCAACCAGGGCTATACCGGCAAGGTCTTTGTCGTGTCCACCGACGGCGGCCCGTGCGGGCCGTACGAATCGTTCAATTCCATTGACGAGCTGCCGGCGGGCATCGAGTACGCCATCCTGTGCGTCCCGGCCAACCGGGTGCCCGACACCTTGCGGGATATCGCCAAGAAAGGGATTCGGGCGGCTCACGTCTTTTCTTCCGGATTCGGCGACCTGGAGACCGACGAGGGCAGGCGGCTGGAAGCCGAGCTGAAACGTGCGTCCCAGGAGACGGGCGTGCGCGTCATTGGTCCCAATTGTCTGGGCGTCTTTTCTCCGGCGGTAGGCATCGCGTTTCCCCCCGGCATCTTCCCCAAGGGAGTGGGAAACGTCGGGATGGTTTCCCAGAGCGGGGGTACGACTCAGGCGCTCATCTGGTGCGGTGCCCACTACGCCTACCGGGTCAATAAGGCCGTAAGCCTCGGCAATACCGTCGATCTTTCCGTTGAGGATTTTCTTGAGCATATGATCGACGATTCCGCCGTTGAAATCATCGCCGTCTACCTCGAGGGATCGACCAACCCCCGCCGATTCATGGAGCTGGTAAAACGGGGCTCGGCGACTAAGCCGGTCGTTATCCTCAAGGTGGGGATGAGCGATGCGGGGGCAAAGGCCGCCTCCTCCCATACCGGCATCATGGCCGGCAGCGGCCCCCTGTGGGACGCGGCGGTACGGCAGGCGGGGGGAATCCGCGTTTCTACCTTTGAGGAGCTGGTCGGCACCGTTTCGGCCTTCGCCAAGCGGCGCGGCACCGTCGGCCGGCGGATCGCGCTGGTCAACCGGGGCGGCGGCGAAGGGGTCGTGGCGGCCGACGTACTGCCCGGTATGGGGCTGACGGTGGCGCCGTTTTCTCAGCAAACACAGCAAGCGCTTGCCTCCATTATTCCTTCGGAGGGAACCGGCTTTATAAACCCGATCGATTTTTCTTTGGTGGGGGGGCTGCCCGGAGTCTTCGAAAAGATGTTTGCGATTATAGACGACGACTCCGAGACCGATATGATCATATACCAGCACCAGATCGAGTTTGCCCACCTCTTCAAGGAGGGCTACAATGAGTACCTCCTGGATGCGCTGGCGACCTTTGCCACGGGGGCTAAGAAGACGGTCCTGGTGGTTCTGCCCCTCTACTATTCCGGCGATGAGTGGTTGAGGTCCCTTATCTACCTCAATGAGAGGGGGGTCTCCACTCACCCGACGATCCAGGGGGCCGGCGCCGCGGCGGAAAACCTCGCCCGGTGGCAGGAACGCTCGATACAGAATCGGTGATCCGACGAGACCTCACCCCGGCACGAATAGGGAGACACAATGACCAAACAGAAAAATCCCGAACTCTACTATATCTCCCGAGAAAAAGAGCTCCTCAAGGAGTTCGATAAAATCTCGCGGATCACGCGGGGAGCCCTGACCGAATACGGCGGCCCCCAATTTGCCAACGTGGTGATTGTTGGGGCACGGACCGAATTTGCGGACATCCTGCCCACCCTCCCCTATATCGGGGGGAACCACAACTTCCTGACGGCCGATATCATAGAGGCGGCGGTGATCCTGGCCTTCTATAAGGAGCTGGCTATTAGAGAAGTACCGCTGGCCAACATCAGCCGGATCGTCCATGAAACGATTCGGCGGCGCGTACGGCGCTATCCCCGCCTCGTGCTCCGCCTGGCGGGGCGGCTCAAGGAGAGCCGCTGGTTCATAAAAAGGCGCGCACGGCAGGCACAACGCTCTCGTGAGCGCCGCTACCCGGGTGACTGGGTCTTTACCTTCGTGCCGGGGGACGGCAAGGGGCTGCTGTACGGCCTGGACTTTACCGAATGCGGGATCTGCACGCTCTACCGGGCCCACGGCGCCGACCGCGCCATCCCCATCAACTGCGCCGTCGATTTCATCGTGGCCGACGCCTTCGGCATGAAGCTCACGCGGACGAAGACCGTGGCCGGAGGAGGCGAGGTGTGTAATTTTCGGTATATGAAGGGGTAATGGGCTATCCCTATTTGGGGCGCATTGCCCCCTTTTCGCACGGTGGAGGCCACGCCTATGAAACGGTCCATTCTTTCCGGCCTGAGCTTCGGGCTGACCTCGGGGATCATAACCACCCTCGGCCTGATGATCGGGCTCAACTCCAGCACCCACTCCAAGATCGTCGTCATCGGCGGCGTGCTGACGATCGCGATAGCGGACGCCTTTTCCGACGCGCTCGGGGTCCACATCTCCGAGGAATCCGAAGACATGCACACCGAAAAGGAAATCTGGGCCTCGACCATCTCTACCCTCGTCTCGAAATTCCTGTTCGCGTCCACGTTTCTTATACCCGTGATCTTGCTGGACCTTTCATGGGCGATACCGGTGAGCCTCGCCTGGGGATTTGTCGCCCTGGGGTACTTGAGCTTCGTCATCGCCCGGATGCAGGCCAAGCGGCCCATCTCGGTCATCGCCGAGCACCTGGGGATCGCACTCCTTGTCATCGTCATCACGCATTTCGCGGGGCTCTGGATCGGAAAAGTGTTCGGGGGGTAGGAAGGAAAAGGAAACCGATCAGCACCGTCAATTGATAAACCCCGCTGAACCCGTACGGGCGGCATTCGTGCCGTCTATTCTCTCCTGTCGGGGCCCCCACGAAGCCTGCTTCGTGGGGTGACTTGTCGGGGTCCCCAAAAGGCCTGCCTTTTGGGGTGTCTCTCGTATGGTCCGCAATTTTTAGGGATGTCGCGCATTAGCGACGTTTACTATTGTCATTGCGAGGGGCCGATAGGCCCCGTGGCAATCTCGGCCCGTCCCAAGCATTATACCCTACTTGCAAGGGAACTCGCGGCTGATTCCGGACTTAGAAATAAAAAAGGGGCCGCTCCGGGGCCCCTTTACGCTTATATTGCTTGACGTATTATAGATATTCCAGGAACTCCTCTTTGCTCATCTGCAGGTCCTTCTTGACGATCTTCGCGAGCAGACCCCTGTCGATAACCTCTCCGGGATGATTCGGGATAATAGTCGTCCTGCCGTCGGGGTGCTTGAAAAACATATGGCTCCCCCTTTGGCGTTTTAATACGAACCCAAGTTTAGTAATGGCTTTAATAAGGTCTTGCGGGGTGAGGAGGGAACTTCGTCACGGTCAGACTTCGACTTCGAGCTGCTGAAGGCCGACAAACCGGGACTCAACGGAATCGGGCTTTTTTTCTTCCAGATACAGCAGTATCGCCTCTCTCGTCCGTTCCATCAGATCGTCATAGCTCTTGGCCTGCGTATGGCATCCGGGAAGCTCAACCACTTCCGAGATGAGATACCCGTTCTGCCCTCTCTCGACGATTACGTTGAATCTTTCTATCATGATAAACACCTCGTGCTATGGTGTTATAACTACCATATTCCGCCGACATAGTCAAGGAGCCCTGATTAGTATCGGTAGTCTATTCTAACTTAAATCCTAAAGATACGACCCTTATTTCCTTCCGTCATCGCGAGGGACCTTTAGGACCCGTGGCGATCTCGGATATCGATATACTATAGCTGCTTGATTATGGAAAGCTACAAGGTCCGAGATTGCTTCGTCGCGGTGCTCCTCGTAATGACGAAAATAGCATTATTATTGAAAAGCGGGTTTCACAGCACTCTGACCTATAACCGTATCTCCCCGTGCCGCGCGCTATGGCACTGGAGGTTGACGGCAAGCGGCAATGAGGCGATGTGGCAGGGGGCAATCTCTACATGGACGGCAAGCGCCGTGACCCTTCCCCCCAGGCCCATCGGCCCGATGCCCAGGTCGTTGACGGCCGAAAGTATCCGGCTCTCCAGCCCGGCTATCCGCGCCTCGGGGTGCGGCACGCCGACCTCCCTTAACAGCGCACGGCGCGCCATGATCGGGGCGGTGTCAAACGCCCCGCCGAGCCCGACGCCGACGATCAGCGGCGGGCATGCTCGGGCGCCGGCCTCGTCCACCACCGAGACCACCCTTGCTGTGACGGCGTCCTCCCTGTCCGACGGCGTGAGCATGAACAGCCGGGATGCGTTTTCTGTCCCGCCGCCCTTGGCAAGAAACGATATCGTCAGCCCGTCGCCGGGGACACACGTGACATGGATGACCGCGGGTACATTGTCGCCGGTGTTCGCACGGGTCAGGGGGTCGGCCATGGACATCCTGAAATGCCCCTCCCGGTAGCCTTGCCGCATGCCGTTTGTGATCGCCGATTCGAAGTCGCCCCCGTCGATATGTACGTCGGCCCCGATCTCGGCGAAAAAGACCGCCGTTCCGGTGTCCTGGCACAACGGTAGCCGCTGGGCGGCCGCCACCGCGCGGTTTTCCAGGATCTCGGAGATCACCAGCCTGCCGGCCTCGGAAACCTCGCGGCCGAAGGCCGATTCAAACGCCGCCACCACGTCCGGCGGGAGCATCACGTTGGCCTCGATGACGAGGTCCTTTACCCGCTCGGAAATCAGTGAAGCCGGGATCGTCCTCACCCGATCTCCCCCCTGATCTCGTCGATCTCTTTTTTTACCGCGGCGGCAGATATCTCCAGCATCTTTCTTTCTTCCTTGGACAGCCCTATCTCGATGATCCGTTCCACGCCCTTTCCCGATATCTTCACCGGGACCCCCAGGCAGATCCCCGAAAAGCCGTACTCGCCCTCGAGGTACGCCGAGGCGCCGGTCACCCGGCCCTGGTCTAAGAGAAAGCCTTCTGCCATCATGACGGCAGATTGCGCCGGCGAGATATAGGCGCTGCCGGTACCCAGGAGCTTTACGATCTCGCCCCCGGCAAGGCGCGTGCGGTTTACAAGCTCGTCGATCTTCTCTGCCGAAAGCAGCTCCGTGATCGGGATACCGGCCACCGAGGCGCACCGGACCAGCGGCACCATCGTGTCGCCGTGGCCGCCCAGGACCATCGCGTGGACGTCTTTTACCGAGACGCCCAGGGCGTCTGCGACAAACGCGGAAAACCGCGCCGCATCCAGGGCGCCGGCCATCCCCACGACCCGTTCGCGGGCAAAGCCCGTGACCTCTTTCGTCACCCAGGTCATCACGTCCAATGGATTGGTCACGACGATGACAAACGCGCCGGGCGCGTGCCTGGAGATCTTTTCGACCGCCCCCTTGACGATCCCGGTATTGGTTTTCGCAAGGTCTGTCCGGCTCATCCCCGGCTTGCGGGCCAGCCCCGCCGTCACGATGACCACGTCCGCCCCGGCGACGGCTCCCATATCGTCGCCCCCGGAAAGCCGGGCGTCAAAGAGCCCCAGGGGAGCGCCCTCCGCCATGTCAAGGGCCTTGCCCTCGGGCATTCCGGAGACGATGTCAATAAGGGTAACGTCCCCCAGTTGGCGCTGGGCCGCAAACAACGCGCAGGAGCTACCCACGTTTCCCGCGCCGATAATGACAATTTTCTTCCGCTGCGGCATTTTCGTCAATCCTTATTTCGATAGAATCGGAGAAGTGAGTTATAAAACCGATAGTTCAAAAGCGCGCGCCTATAGCCAACGCCTCCTTTCGCCGTCATCGCGAGGGGCCGCGCGCTTGATCGGGGCCCCCACGAAGCCTGCTTTGTGGGGTGATGTTCTGTCCCTTGACTGTCTCGCGCGAACGCTGCCCGACCGCACGTCTCTCCTCCGTAGTAAGGGGATTGCCACGGTCGCTATCGCTCCCTCGCAATGACCGTGAAATACTGTACCTCCCCTCTCCCCGACAGGTCACCCCACGAGGCCTGCCTTTTGGGGTGACACGTCACTCCATCGACTCGATCATCGATTTGGCAAACCCGGAACAGGAGACCTCCACGGCGCCCTCCATCTGGCGGGCCAGGTCGTAGGTGACGGTCTTTTTTGCCACCGTCGCCTCGATCGAGGTATAGATGAGCTCGGCCGCTTCTTTCCACCCCATGTGCTCCAGCATGAGCGCGGCCGACAGTATCAGGGACCCCGGGTTGACCTTATCCATGCCGGCATATTTCGGGGCGGTGCCGTGCGTTGCCTCAAACAGCGCCGCATGGTCGCCGATGTTGGCCCCCGGCGCCATTCCCAACCCGCCGATCTGGGCCGCCAGGGCGTCCGAGAGGTAGTCCCCGTTGAGGTTCGGCGTGGCGATGACCGAATATTCTTCCGGCCTCAACAGCACCTGCTGGAACATCGCATCGGCGATCCGGTCCTTGATAACGACCCTGCCCTTGGCCTCGGGGCCGGTAAGCTCGGCCTCGGGGACGGTAAGGTCCGAAAACTCCCGCCGGCAAACCTCGTATCCCCAGTCCCGGAAGGCCCCCTCGGTGTACTTCATGATGTTGCCCTTGTGCACCAGCGTCACCGAGTCACGGCCGCCGTCCACGGCATATCTGACGGCGCGGCGCACCAGCTTTTTCGTTCCGGTTTCGCTTATCGGCTTGATGCCGATGCCCGAGTCCGGCGCGATGACCACGCCGAAATTGTCCTTGAGGATCGATATGATCCGCCGGGCCTCGTCGCTGTCCTTCTTCCACTCTATCCCGGCGTAGACGTCCTCCATATTTTCGCGAAAGATCACCATATCCACCCGCTCGGGATGTTTCACGGGTGACGGAACACCCGGGATATACCTGACCGGCCTCACGCAGGCGTAGAGGTCCAACAGGTGCCTCAGCGCCACATTGATGCTCCTGAGCCCGCCGCCCACCGGCGTGGTCAGCGGCCCCTTGATGGCCACGGCATAGTGCCGGATCGCCTCCACGGTCTCATCCGGCAGCCAGGAGCCGCTCGTTTCAAAGGCGATCTGCCCCGCGATCACCTCAAACCAGCGGATCTGCCGCCGGCCGGCGTAGGCCCGTTTCACGGCCTCGACCACCACCATATCGGTCGCCCGCCAGATATCGGGGCCGATGCCGTCCCCCCGGATAAAGGGGATAATGGGGTCGTCGGGGACGGACAGTCCCCCGTCGGGATTGACGGTTATGGTCGAGCCGTCCGGAGGGGTAAAGAGTTTTTCATGTGTCATGGGTCGTTACGCCTTTCTTACGGAAAATCGGGCAGTAGCGGTTTGCCCGGATACAAAAGAATCTTAATAATGCCGCCGGACTACGCCGCCATTCCCGATATACCGATTGCCGCCGCCGGAGGCGAAATCTTCGAGAGCCCCGTCCGCGGCGTCACACCGCGATCGTGCCGTGCCGCTTGATATGATCGACCAGTCCCCCGTCTTCAAGGATTTTTCGCATGACCTCGGGTAATGCGGGAAAGGTAAGCTCGAAGCCTCTCGTCACGTCCCTGACCACGCCCGCTGCCAGGTCCACCTCGATCCGGTCTCCCTCCTGGATACCCGTCGTATCCACCATGACCACCGGCAGCCCCACGTTAATGGCATTTCTGAAAAATATCCGCGCAAAGGACTGGGCGAGCACGGCGCCGACGCCGGCCATCCTGATGATGCGCGGGGCGTGTTCCCGGGAGGAACCCAGGCCGAAGTTTTTCCCCGCGACGACAAAATCACCCGGGGAGAGTTCTCCCGCAAAATCGGTCCGCGCATCCTCCAGGACGTGCTTGGCAAGCTCCGGGAGGTTGGACCGCAGGTGAAAAAACCTTCCGGGGGCGATGTGGTCGGTGGAGATGTCGTCCCCGAAGGCGAACGCCCTCCCGCTAAGTATCGGGTCTGTCATGTCTATCGTTACTCCTTTGGTTCTTCGTCGGCCGCTTTCTTCCCCTTTCTCATGGTGCTGCCCACCACGGCGTTGAGAATCTTGCTCCGTTTTGCCCCGCCCATGAGCGTCTTGAGGTCTTCGTAGAGCGTTGGGTCGTTGACCAGCGCGCCGAGGCTTCCCTCCCCGCTGTCGATCTTCGTCAGGACGCTGTCGAGCCGCTCCGCGGAATTGTTGAGGCTCTCCATCGTGTTGGTTCCGCCTTCCGTGTCTCCATAGACCAGGGAATGCAGCGTGCCGTTGCCGTCCTTGATCTCGGTGACGATCGTATCCGTGTTCTTGAGAATCCGCGCCACGTCTTCCCCGGAACCCCCTTCTTTGAGGGGGGTCATAAACTCGTTGAGGGAATCGGTGATGTCCTCGATATTGTTGACGATCTTGTCGGCCTTTTCCAGATACGCGAGGAGCTCTACCGTTTCGCTGGACGTGATGAAGTCCCCGTCGGCCAGCACCGGTTTGTCGGGGCTCCCCAGGGTGACGGCGATATATTTGTCGCCCAACACGCCCATCGTTCTGATACTGGCGGTGCTGTCGTCGTGGATCCGCTCCTTGACGCTTGCATTGATCTTGAGCTCCACTCCCACCAGTCGCTTATCCCGTTCGGTCAAAAACCATATTCGGGATACCGTACCCACCTCCACCCCCGCCAGCCTCACGGGAGAGCCCGCGATCAACCCTCCGACGTCCTTAAAATGGGTATAGAGGGTATATTGCTCCCGAAAGAGCTGGTCCTTGCCCCCGATGGAGAACACGACGATGAAGGCAAGGATAAGCCCGATGAAGATAAAGAGCCCGACCCTGATTTCCTGTGCTGTCTTTTTGGCCATGGTATGCCTCTACGTATGTAACCTCTCGTTCACGGAGACGGCGCCCCGGGTACCTCTCTATCCCATGCTCGATTTCGGCACCGGCAGCGTATAGTCCAGGCACTGCGGGAAGTTGGCGCGTCTCCTGCCTGTCTTACAGTTCTCCGATATTCCCCTCGATAAATCCCCTCACGACCGGGTCCTGCGACCGCTCGATTTCCTTGGAAGTCCCCACCGCCTCGATCCGCCCGCGGAAGAGCATGGCCAGCCGGTCCGAGACCGCAAAGGCCGATTTCATGTCGTGGGTGACGACAACCGAGGTAACATTGAGAAGCTCCCGCATTTCGTTGATGAGATGATTGATGCGGTTTGAATTGGTCGGGTCCAGTCCCGTCGTCGGCTCGTCATAGAGGATAATCTCGGGGTCATAGGCGATGGCCCTGGCCAGCGCCACCCGTTTTTTCATTCCCCCGGAGAGATCGGCGGGCATCATCTGCTCGATGCCGGGCAACCCCACCATCTCAAGACAGTGGGACACCTTATCGGCGATCTCGTTCTCGCTCATCTGTGCGTGCATCTCCAGTCCGTATCCGACGTTCTGTCCAACGGAGACGGAGTCAAACAGGGCCCCTCCCTGGAACAGCATGCCGATCCTCTTTCGGACCGAAAGGAGTCCCTGCTCGGAAAGGGGGACGATATCGGTCCCGTCTATTTTGATCGATCCCGTATCGGGTTTCATCAGGCCGACGAGGAGTTTCAGGAGGACGCTTTTGCCCGAGCCGCTGCCGCCGATAATGGTTATTGTCTCGCCCTTCTCGATGGAAAGATCAAGCCCGGTATAGACCACCTTCTCGTCGAACGCCTTTTCAATCCGGGTAAACTCGATAAATGACATATCACGCCTGAAACAGGAGAATGAAAAGTTTGGTCAAAAAGAAATCGGCCACCAGAATCGAGAGCGATATCGTGACCACCGATTCCGTGGTGGCCCGCCCCACGCCTACGGTGCCCCCGGCCGTGGTGAATCCCCGGTAGCACCCCACCAGCCCGATGATAACCCCAAAAAAGGCCGATTTTCCCACACCGCCGACAAAGTCACTGACCTCCAGGACCGCGTAGACCTGGTTCATGTAGTAGGTCGGGTTTACTCCAAGCTCGCTCATGGTAATGAGCATTCCCGACAGGATTCCAACCACGATGGAATAGACCGTCAAGATCGGCAGTACAATCGTGCAGGCCAGCAGTTTCGGGGCCACCAGTTCCCGGATTGGATCTGCGCCGAGGGCCCTGATGGCGTCGATCTGCTCGGTAACCTTCATGGAGCCCACCTCGGCGGTGATGCCCGCCCCGACCCTCCCGCCGACCAGGAGTCCCGTCAGGACCGGTCCGAGCTCCCGCACCAGGGAGACCGCCAGCACATTGGCCGCAAACGATTGGGCGCCGAACCGTTCCAGCGAAAACGCCAGCTGCAGGGCCATCACCAGTCCCGTGAACAGCGCCGTGAACGTGGCGATCAGGGTCGACTTTATACCGATGTATTCAATCTGATCGACGACCAGCGAGAACCTGAACGGGGGCGTGGCAATAACCGCGATCGTACGCACGAGCATCCGCGTGGAACCGTCAAAATAGATGACGGCCTTCATGAAGCGGCTTCCCAGAAGCTGGAGGAATCCTCTCATCGGCCGCCCCCTCCCCGAAATTTAAACGTATCGGCCATTTCCTGAAAAACCGCCGACGCCTTATCGAGGTACCGGGGTTCGCACCACACCACGATGTCATAGACGGTGCCGTAATAGCGCACCACGTAGGCCGAAAAGACCAGCTCGTTTTCGTCCTGGACGCCCGCGACGACGACGTGCCTGGCGGGCGCACCATCAAGCGTCGCGTTCTCAAAGACCCGGTACTCCTTTTTCGTAAGAAAGAAAAAGAGGTCCCGGGCGATATAGTCGAGGGCCTTTGTCTCGTCGGTCAAATCCGGATAGGGATCGGGGCTTGCCGCGACGGCGGCCGATATCCCCGTTTCGGGGTCGGTAACGGCCACGAGGGCGTCTTTCGGACCGATCCGCTCATACGGGGCCCCCGGCAGGACCACCGAGAACCGATAGCCGTCGGAAACGAAGGTATTGTCCACGACGACGCCGTGGGCGCAGCCGACGATAAAGAGAAACAGCACTACCGGGGGGATAATCCGACGTCGCCTCATCGCACCACCACGTCCTTTCTCGAAAGAAACAAAAGCCAGATACCCCCGCCCAACGGCAGCAGGATCAGGCCGATGATATAGATGTATTGCTGGGCGGTAAACGATTGTCCCTGGTTTACCGAGGCCGTCCATCCGGCAACCATGACCGCACTAAAGGTAAGGACAACGACTCCCAGGGCGACCTTGATGATCCCCGCGGGAGTGCGGTGACGATTGACGGCGGCAAAGAGCGCCTCGTCCCGGCCTCCCCTGAAAGGGGAATCTTTGAGGGCGGTAAACAGGCGCTTCTTGTATATAAGAAAAAGCCAGATCATAATCGGGACAATCAGGATGCCCAGGAACGTCTCGGAAAAGAGGACGAAGTCGTACGCCCCGTGAAACAGGATCGCGATGATAATTCCGGCGGCGACAAAGTATTTCTTTTCTTCCTTATGCACCTTTTTCATGCCCAGATAATATCCGATGATCGCTCCGCACAGGGCGTGCAGCGGCACGGAAAACAGTGCGCGGACGACCCCGATAGCCGGGCCGTATTCGAATACGTAAAAGACGTTCTCGATGGTGGCAAAGCCGAGGGCCGCCGCCACACAATAGACGATGCCGTCCATAACCTCGTTAAACGAGGGCGCGTTATAGGCCTTGACCCGAACCGCGAGATATTTCGCGACCTCCTCCACGGGGGCAACGATAAAGAACGAACCGATGAAGGCCCCGAGGATATTGCCCGTCATGGGGATACCCGTCCCCCGTTCGAAGAAATACTCGATAAGTCCCGCCGGAACGGCCACGGCCACCCCGATGAAAAAGGTGGCCACGATGAGCCCCTTGGGTTCGCGCTCGTATTGATCTTTATTGTAGACGTACCACAGGATAAAGAAGCCGGGAGCGACGGCCAGTATCAAAAGCGCGAAAAATCCCACCGATACCTCGTTAATTTAAAAATTGCATTATTATAGCAAGAACTTCCCGTTTTTGCACGAATAAGTTTGCCTCGATATAACTTCGCGGGCCACTGCCGCCCGGAAACGGGCAAATTCTATTTTTTTCCCCCCGGGCGCCGTCAACGCGGGCGGCGGACGCGGCCTATCGGCGCCGCTTGTCACGCGGAGCCTTCCCGGCTTCGCACTGCCGTTAAAGTGGCAGAGCCGTGGTTTCGAAGATTCTTAAACCTCTTGACATCCTGGCAGTTAGAGCGATAATAGAAAAATAAAGTTATCAAAACGTAACGGGAGGGTGATCCATGAAAAAGACGCTCGTAATAGTGGCAGGTATTTTATTTCTTTTCTCGGCGGCATCGGCCCTGCCCGCCGCGGCCGAAGAGGCCGTAACGCCGGCCGAGGTAATCGCCAAGGTCACCGAAGCGGCGGACTTCCTTTCCGAAAAGGGAGAAGCGGGCCTGGCCCAGTTCAACGACCCCACGGGCCCCTGGTCGTGGAAGGATACCTATGTCTTCGTTTTTGACTGCGGCACGGGTATCATCATCGGGCATCCGAACAAGGACCTGGTCGGCACGGAGCTTGCGAGCAGGACCGATAAGAACGGTTTGAAGTTCAACGTCGCCCTCTGCAAGGAGGCCGAAAAGCCCGCGGGCGGCTGGGTCGAGTACTGGCGGCCGACCGACGTTATCGACGAGACGGGAACCACCGAGTATCGCCGCAAGGTCTCCTATATGCTCGCGGTGCCGGGACAACAGATGGAAGTCGGCGCGGGAATCTATGAGCCGACCCTTACCGTCGACGAGCTCAATACAATGCTTCAAAAGTAACGGGCGACCGTGTTTTACAGCCAAACGACGTCGGCCGATAGCGCATACATCCGCAATATACGGATGCCTCTAATCAACCTCATTGTCATGTGGAGACAGAAATGAAAAAGGTTTCACTATTCGTTGTGCTGGCAGCCCTGGTGGCGCTCGTGGCACTCCCCGCCATGGCCGGAGAAGGCGTCACGCCCGACGAGATCGTCGCCAAGTGCAAGGAAGCGTCGGCCTACCTCGCGGAAAAGGGAGACGCGGCGGTGGCCGAATTTAGCGACCCGAACAGCCGCTGGGTCTGGAAGGATACCTACGTGTTCGTCTATGACTGCGCGGTGGGCGAGTGCGTCGGCAACATCACGCCGGGCATGGTCGGAAAAAAGATCGGAGACATCACGACCATTGACACCGAGGGTAAGCCCGTCGGCCTCCACCTCTGCGAGATCGCCAATGACGCAAGCAAGCCGAACGGCTGGTGGATCCAGTTCGACTGGAGAAATCCGAAGACCGGCGAGACGAAGCCAAAGCTCTCCTATATCTACCGGGCGCCGGGCGCCACGTACACCGTCGGCGCGGGCATCTACAGCCCCGAAGGGGTCACCGCGGCCGACCTCAACGCGAAGCTGAAATAGGGCGACGTGCAGCCGTCGGATACGACGGTATCGGAAAGACTCAGACAACAGAGGGCGCTCCCGAGTGGGAAGCGCCCTTTCTTTAGCAAAACGGACACGACAAGTCGTGTCCCTATGGGTGTTAAAGACGTATCGTGTTAGAATTTGTAGGGGCACGACACGTCGTGCCCGTCCGTTCCTTACCCGTCATTGCGAGCCGCCGGCCTACACTTCGGCTGTCATTGCGATGGCGCGGCAGCGCCCGTGGAAATCTCCTTCGATTTACCGTCATTGCGAGGAGGACGTAGCCCGACGTGGCAAAGCATAATGATGTCGCCTCGGGCGACGATTACTATTGTCATTGCGAGGAGCCGAAGGCGACGAAGCAACCTCTCCGACTAACTCCGGGAACCTGACCCGTCATTGCAAGGAGGCCCCTCGGGGCCGACGTGGCAAAGCATAATAATGTCGCCTCGGGCGACGATTACTATTGTCATTGCGAGCCCACTAAGTGGGCGTGGCAACCTACTGTCACCGCAGACCCATCCCGTCATTGCGAGCCCCCGAAAGGGGGCGCGGCAATTTCCTCGCCGTCGGAGACATTAACGACTTAATCGCCTTTGGCAACGAGGAGATTGCGGAGCCTGTTGCGAGCTAAGCGAAGCAAGTCGCTTTGCTCCCTCGCAATGACGAGTGGGTGGAACGCGCGACCTGCGAGCCGCCGTTCTTTACTCCTTCCATTGCGAGGGCTGTGCGGGTGGATCGGGCCCCACGAAGCCGGCTTCGTGGGGTGATGTTCTATCCCCTGACTGTCACCGTTTGCGCTCTTTACCCTATCTATCCCTTCCCTCTCCTGACGGGGCCCCCAAAAGGCCTGCCTTTTGGGGTGTCTACTTGTAGGGGCGGCTCGTGAGCCGCCAACCGGACCGGAGGGCCGTCCCCGAACGGCCCCTACAAGAAAAAACGGGCACCACATGTGGTGCCCCTACGGGTGATAAGGCCGTTCCGGATTAAATAAACGTGCGGGTGATGCTTACGCACCCCGCCGCTCCACGATCTTCTTGGCTTTCTCGTCGGATTTTCCCATCAAAAAATAGACGGCGACGGCCGCCAGCACGGCGTACAGCGGGAGCTTGGGCATCAGGTAGTGGTTCCGGTAGAGGTATATCCCCGTGAAAAAGAGGATGTTGTAGAGACAAAAGACGAAGATGTCGACAGACAGAAGAAGCAGGAGCCTCGTCTTGGCCTTGGGCTTGAAATTCCAGTAGGCCGACGAAAGCCGGACAAACAGCGGTGCCGACACGAGATAATACAGCGAAAATATAACCGAGAGGGTCAGGTCGAGGGCGCCGGGCTCCCGGGGTATGCCCGTCAGGCCGAGGGTACCGGTCACGTATCCCAGGAAAACCGAGAGGTGAGAGAAGAAGTTGATCGAAATGTTAAAGAACGCGGCCACCATGCCGAAGAAACCCACGTACCAGAAACCGAAGGGAATCTCCTCCATGAGCCGGTAGGGCGGAAAGAAGACTTCCATGATTTTCTTCCGGTCTGCCATGATCAACTCCTATCGTTTTTGGGCCGCTTCTTACCCGGCCGTTTGGACGGTTTATTTTCCGGGTCGTTGGGCCGGACGCCCCGCGCGGCCACCGAGGCCGTATCGACGGGAGCGATCAGGTTTTTTACCCGGATTTTAAAATAGAGAATAATACCTGCCGCGACGGCGACGGCACTGATAAGCTGGGACGTGCTGACGGCCCCCCCCAGCCAAACCCCCCGCGGGTCTCCGCGGAATACCTCGACGATGGCGCGTGTTGCGCCGTAGAGAAAGACATACGAGAGGATCTGCTGGCCCCGAAACGCGGCCCTGTTTCTCCGGGAAAACAGAACGGCAAAGATCATGAAATTAAAGAGCATTTCATAGACCTGGGTCGGGTGCAGGGCAACCCCCAGGGGCGCTATTTCGGATACCGAAAACGTAATCCCCCACGGCAGGTCGGTGGGGCGGCCGTAGCAGCAGCCCGCCATCAGGCAGCCGATCCGGCCGATCCCCTGGCCCAGCGCCACGTAGGGAATGGCGATATCGGCCCAAAGCCACCCGTCGAGCTTTTTTATCCTGAAGTATATCAGGGTGGCCGCCAGCGCCCCCAAAAAGGCGCCGTACCATACCAGCCCCCCCTCCCAGATCATGAGTATCTTGAGCGGGTATCTGCCGAAGTAGGAGAAATTGAGCAGGACGTAGACGAGCCGGGACCCGGCAATGGCCGACAGCAGCACCCAGAAGGCAAAGTCTATCCCCGTATCCACCGACAGCGACCGGCGCTTCAGTTCGGTGAGAAACAACACAAACGACAGCAAAAACCCGACCGATATCATCAGGCCGTAGGTATACAGGGTAATCCCGTCAAAGGAATAGAGTGTCGGATGCATCAGGCTTTCTTTGCCTCCCGTGCCTTATCGAGCCGGGGCTCGACGATCAAGAGCTCCCAGGCCAACAGCACGATACCCACCGTAATGGCCGAGTCGGCGACGTTAAAGATCGGCCAGGAAAGGCTGTAGATATGAAGGTGGAGAAAGTCCCGCACCTCCCCGAACATGACCCGGTCGACGAGGTTTCCCACGGCCCCCGCGAAAACCAGCGAGAGGGAAAGCAGGTAGACGAGCCGTTCCTTTTCGGCCTTGACAAACAGGAAAAAGATAAGGCCCATGGCGATCAGCGATACGCCGATCAAAAACGGAAGCCGGGCACCGTCGGGGAGCCGGGACATTATCCCGAACGCCGCTCCCGTGTTACGGATATAGCGGATGTCGAAAAAATTCGGGACGATGGTTATGAACTCGTTGAGGAAGAGGTGGCGCTCGACGACGAGCTTGGACCATTGGTCTGCCGCCACGACAAACAGGTTGACGAGTCCAAACAGGAGATACTTTGCCCACGGGCTCTTCATCGGTCTACCCCTTCAGGCCTCAGCCTTTCAAATTTGCCGCGCACGATCCGCAGACGTCGGCGTGCGCCGAGTCCGTCCCGATATCCTCGGTATAGTTCCAGCAGCGGGGACACTTGGCGCCGGGGGCCTTTGCCACCGCGATAAACAGGCCCGGGATCGATTCGGAGGCCGCCGCGCCCTTCGGCATGGTTTCCACCAGCTCTACCTTCGATACGATAAAGATGTCGGCCAGGTCCGCGGCGTATTTTTCCAGGAGGGCCTTTTCCGTGCCCTTTGCCGCCAGCGTTACCGACGCGTCCAGGGAGTGCCCGATGGTCTTGGCCCGCCGGGCTTCCTCCAGCGTCTTTTGCACCTGTTCGCGCACCTCGATGATCCTGTCCCACGCGCCCTCCAGCTTATCGTCGAGGATCGATTCATCGATGGCGGGAAACGCCGCCAGGTGTACGCTCGGCTCCTTGCCGTCGCCCGGCAGCATCTCCCAGATTTCCTCGGCGGTAAACGAGAGGATCGGGGCCATGAGCCG
>JAFGAS010000060.1 GCA_016933535.1 Candidatus Zymogenaceae bacterium | reverse complement strand
TTTCCTGCATTTTCAACTCCTTTTCTCTCCTGCTAACAATGATCGCTCGAGGAGGTTAAAGGGAGAAAAGCAGTAAGACCTCTTCACTGAAAACATCATTATACACGAGAATCTAAAAATAAAAAAGCCGCCTGAAAGTTCGCTGAATCTCCTCAAAGGAGGTATTCAGACTCCCTCTCCGGCAGCACCATAAAACCAGAATCCTTATCCTGATTTTAACTAATTTTATATCTATTTTTATCGAATGTCAAGGAAAAAGTGATAACTATTTTCAATGGCCGCACGATACCCGGCCGCCCGCCCATCGATTCGAAGGGGCCGGCCAATGGCTTCGGCAGCCCAATAGGGGCTTTATATATATCCTCTCGATATGCGGATGATTGAAAATTGGGGAGAGAAGCTTCATTGGCCCTATTTCGATCTAGGCTGATTAGCCGGCGGTCCCGGCTTATCGCCGGGAGAAATCCAAAGACCGGCTGGTATAGTTATGTGTCTCCCGGCCTACCGTGCAGCGTCTCCGGGTGAGAACCGGCAAATACGCAACGCAAACAGTAAGTAAACTGTGTCTATCCGAACCTGGTTCTGAAACCGGCTCCGCCCTCGGGCCACGAAAAAATAATCGCCTCGCGCTCGCAGATGTACCAGCAGGAGGCGCACTCCATGCACTCACCGAGGTTCGTTACCCGGGCCTTTCCGTTTTCAATTTTAAAGCATCCCGCCAGACATACCTTTATGCAGTCGGCGCACCCACTGCATTTCCCGTCGTCAACCTGTATGAAATCAGCCGTCGCCTTTACCCACTCGACTCCCGGGAAGTTCTTTGATGTTGTTGTCATTTCAGCCCCTGTCTTTGTTGGACTGCAGACTAAAAATAGAGGGATCCGAATTCACGGTAAACGCGATGAGCCTTTCGCTCAAACGGCCGGCTGTGGGTCCCGCCATTTTCGTGACCTTTATGTATAACGGCTCGATGAGGGGAAGCGCGAGCCGCAGCGAAGAGTTTGCCAGCCATGCAAGCGGGACCAGCAGCAGCGCCAGGAGCCTTACGATCGGCCCGAAGAACAGGAGAAGAAGATCGATAGACCGCAAAAGGACCGTAAATACCCTCTGTTTGCCCCCATTTTTCTTTTCCCCTGTTTCGGGCGCCTTATTCTTTTCATTGCCGTATTCAAACCGATTATGATGCCAGTTGTGGTAGTAGCGAAAGAACATGGCTATCCAGGAGGTAATGACCCGGGGGTCCTTCACCACGGAAATGAGCAGGGTTCGCAGCAAGGGTGTGCTTATCTCGCCAAGGGCGCCCAGGCCCCATCCCTGGTGGATGTAGCGCTTGAGCTCGTCTTCATCATGGCTCTGTTGGGCCTTGCGTAGATTATACCTGTTTGTCGCCCTGATGGACCACTGGATAATCGGGTGTTTGCGGATCCTCCTGTCGTACCTGGCAAGAAATTTCCCAGACGTATCGCCTTTCCTGACGGCGGAAATTGCCACATCGGCGGCAATTTCGGCGGAAAACCAGGCCGCCGGGACTCCGTCACAAAGCTCCGTTGACTCGAGACCCGCCGCGTCCCCGATCAGGATCATTCCGTCGGTATGGTTCGGCATGGCGCGCAGCTTGTCATCCAGCCCCACGAATATCTCGAACCCCTCCCACATCCGGGCCCTGAGGGTTACGTGGGGCTCGACCTCGTCCGTCCACCAGGGGAGCTTTGAGGTTATCCTCGTATGATACTCGTCGAAGGCCTTCCGAAGATTCACCACCCGTTTGCCGCCCTGCCTCAGGCACTGGTCCTGCATAAAATGGAGGCTTTCCCGATACGGCCATACCATAAGCCCGTTGCCGTGCCCCAGCGGAGGGGCTATCCGCTGTTCGTCCCATCCCCAGCAGAAGCGGATCGAATACCCCAACAGTTCATCGATTTTATCTTTGGGCATCTCGTAGTCGTATGTATCGGCAAGAGAGATGGTTTCCGGGGGATACTTTTCCCGGACGCCTGCCTTGACGGCCACGAGTCCCTGGGACCCCTCGGCGTCTATAACGATCTTTGAACGAATGGGCGTTCCCCCTTCGATAACGACGCCTTTGACGATGCCGTCCTCCCGTATCAGGTCGGTGACCGTGGTGGAGGTGAGGAGCACGACGCCCGATTCCACCGCCTTTCTTGCCTCCCACTCGCAAAACGGCATACAGTACGCATTGTAACCGAACGCGGTAATCGGTGAGAACGGCTTGGGAACCATCAGGCTGTCATCGATTTCGATATCACCGGTGTCAATGTCCTTTACGATGTAGTTGATGATGCCGTCTACAGGCCGCTCGATCGGCGGGTTGCCGTCCCGGATGAACGCGGGCCCGAACAGGAAACCATAGACGGGTATCGTCAGGCCCGAGACGACTTTTTCGCCGACGTGCTCCGACCGCTCAATCATGAGGGTCTTGAGGCCGCTTTCGGCACATTTGCGGGCGGCGACGGGGCCGCCAAATCCCGATCCAATAACGATGACATCATATGACTGATCCATACTGATAAGACCCTCAACGGATTATGCGAACTAACGCTATAGTATCTCATTTGACCACACGATATCACGTATGAAAAGAAAAAAATCGAATAAATTTAAACACCCCGGACGACCACCCTCCCCTGCCCCCTTATAAGCGGCCGTCCCGTACCGCAGGCTCAACACAATCGGTCAGATGCATGACGCTTGCAGTCCGCTCACCCATAGCTGCAAAATCGTATGCATCGCGTCGATAACGTCCATTCCATGCCTGATCGCCGGGTAAAGATATCGAGCGTAATAATCTGGTGGCCTTTTGCCCGTGTCGATAGTATAATTCCGATTTTCAACTCCGGCGGACGGATCCGAGCAAACAGGGCGGTACTGCGGCGCACGCCCGATAATCAGGCGCGGAATGATTCCCCGTCGGACATGGAGGCGGCATGGTCGAAAATAAATCCCTGAGGTTGACAAGACAGATTGCCGGGACCGCCCTTATGCTTGCCCTGACGGCGGCCCTCCAGATATCGGGCAGATACCTTACCCCCTTTCTGGGGCCGGCCAACATATTCGTCGTGGGAACGCTGGTCAACGCGTGCCTCCTGATCGCGGTGGACTATGCGGGAATCAGGGGCGCGGCCGTTATCGCCTTTGCCGTGCCGTTCACGGCGCTGTTGGCCGGCGCCCCGATCCCCCTGCCCTTTCTGCCGTTTATCGGCGCGGGGAACTTCCTCTTGGTGTTGATGTCTTACCTGTTTAAGCGGAAAACGATCGGGATTTTCGTCGGGGCCGTGGCGAAATTCTTGTTTCTCTTCGGGGCCGTGGCGGCCTTTCTGCGTTTGACCCAGCTTCCGGCCGCCCTTTCCGCGGTGCTCTATTTCTCATTTTCCTGGCCCCAGCTGGTAACCGCGCTTCTGGGCGGGGTGGTCTACTTCGCGACACGCAGGGTCCTGAGGTTTGAACCCGCGCTGCCCGGCCGGGCCGGCCGATAGCGCCGGGAGCCCACGGACGACAAAATAGCGGCATCTTTTGGCCGGCGCTTCTCCGGGAGATTTTCTATATTTCGGACACTCATGCCGTAATCCTTCGATAATGAGCACAACCGTGATAACAGCCGCCCGTATCAAGAAACTTGCCGCACAGGCGGGCGCCGACCTCTGCGGCATCGCCCCGGTCTCCCGTTTTTCCGGCGCCCCGCACGGCTTTCGGCCGACCGATATCTGGGCGGACGCGAGGTCCGTGGTGGTCGTGGCCAAGAGGGTGCCCGAGGGGGCCTTGCTGGCGCCCGGCCCGGTTCCGTATAAATTTGCCTATGACACGACGCTTCAGGCCGTGTACCTGCTCATGCGCGACCTGGCGTTGGCTCTCCAGGACTCCGGGGTTACGGCCGTGCCGGTCCCGAGCGAACCGTACGAGTACTGGGATGAACAGAAACGTGAGGGACGGGGGATCCTCTCGCTCAAGCACGCGGGGGTTCTGGCGGGGCTGGGCGTAATGGGCACGAACACGCTGTTGACCAACGACCGGTTCGGAAACCGCATCACGCTGGGTGCGTTGCTTGCCGGCATCGATCTTGCCGGCGACGGCGCGGCCGCCTATACGCTCGGCTGCGAGACCTGCAACGTGTGCGTCGCGTCCTGCCCGGCCGGGGCGATCGGAGAGGCCGGCGTCGACCAGAAGCTGTGCCGGGATAATTCGTCCACGGTCACCCCCAAGGGCTATTCGCTGGAGACCTGCCGTGCCTGCAGGACGGTGTGCCCAAAGGGCCGGGGCCTGTCTTCGAAGAGTCCGGGCCCAAAGCGGTAGATCATGACACGCTCAATAAAAAAGGGGGCAAGAGCCCCCTTTTTTTTGTGGTCGTCGACCAATCGGATTAGTACCTCCGGTAGCCACCACCGCCGCCGCCCCTGTCGTCCCTGCTCTTGGGCGGCTTGGCCTTGTCCACGTTGAGGGCCCGTCCGGAAAAGTCCGTTCCGTTCAACGCCTCTTTTGCCGACTCGGCCTCTTCCGGGCTTCCCATCTCGACGAATCCAAAGCCTTTTCCCTCGATGACTTTGGCCTCAACGACGGTTCCGTGACCGGAGAAAAGCTCCGTGAGTTCCTCGGACGTTACCGAATAGCTCAGGTTTCCTACGAACAGCTTGCTTTCCTGCATTTTCAACTCCTTTTCTCTCCTGCTAACAATGATCGTCTGAGGAGGTTGAGGGGAGAAATACAGTAGGACCTCTTCACTGAAAACATCATTAAACACGAGAATCTAAAAATAGAAAAGCTGCCTGAAATTCGCTGAACACCTCAGAGGAGGCAGTCAAACTCCCTCTCCGGCAGCACCTCAACCGGGAAAAACATCCCGGCTATTATTATTAAATCGTATATCTGTATTTATCTTATGTCAAGAGAAATGTGAAATATTTTTTATATTTGCCCCTCCCGGAAGCGGCATCTGCCGTCGTTTTAAGCGGTAAAAACCGGGCGATGACGGCACTGCACGGCCTTTGTTGACTTTTACGGCCTTTTGGTGTATAAAACTTCTGTTTTGGTACGGGAATGGAAAGGGCCGTTCCCCCAAAAGGGTGTCGCGGACGACCGTCGGGTTGCCCGCGTATCGACGGGGCTAAATAGTAACCGGCTTCGCCCGTCGGGTCCGCCCTCGTTTTCACTATCGGTTCAGCCGTTTTGGCGATTCGTCCGTTTATCTCATATCAGGAACCACCCCCCCATGGACATCATCAAACCACGAATCATGAAGGGAACCCGGGATTTCCTCCCGGACGACATGCGCGTGCGGGAGCACGTCATCGGGATCATCAAGAAACGGTTCGAGACCTACGGGTTTTCGCCGCTGGCCACCCCCGCCATGGAATATTACGACATCCTCACCGGCAAATACGGCGACGAGGGTGAGGGGCTGATCTTCGACCTGGCCTACAAGGGCGGAAAAGAAGTGGCCCTCAAGTACGACCTGACCGTGCCCATGTGCCGGGTCATCGCCCAGTATCAGGACAAGATCGTCATGCCGTTCAAGCGCTACCAGATCCAACCGGTCTGGCGGGCCGAAAAGCCCCAGCGGGGCAGGCTGCGCGAATTCTTCCAGTGCGACGCGGACATCGTGGGCGTAAAAGACACCGCGGCCGACACCGAGATCATCTGTCTTATCACCGACGTCATGGGCGACCTGGGCTTTGAGGGCTCCGTGACGCTGGTCAACCACCGGAAGCTTTTAGCGGGGGTCATGGAATCCATCGGCATCGGTGAAGACCGCGCCGCCGCCGCCATGCGCGTGCTGGACAAGCTCGATAAGGTGGGCGAGGAGGCGGTCAGGGCGGAGTTTTCCGAAGCGGGATTTGCCGCAGGCGCCGTGGATAAGCTCTTTTCGCTGACCGAGACGACGGGGAACGCAGCAAAGGATCTCTCCCGTATGGGCCGCGAGCTTTCCGGCGGCGGCCTTGCGGCTGAGGCAATCGGAGACCTCACGAAGATATTTCGGCTCCTGGCCGAGGCGGGCATCGAGCCCTCCCGGGTATCGTTTGCGCCGCGCCTTGCCCGGGGCCTTGCCTACTACACCGGCCCGGTCTTCGAGACGGTGGTCACGACCCCCAGGATCGGCAGCCTTGCCGGGGGCGGGCGCTACGACGGGGTGATCGGGCTCTTTACCGGCATCGACGTGCCGGCCACGGGCATGGCGCTGGGGCTGGAACGCATCATCGAGGTGGTCAACGACCGGGGAATGTTTGCCGATGCCGCGGCCGCGGAAATGGTGCTGGTGATCGCCTTCGGGGACGCCGAGATGGGACAAGCTATGAAGATCGCCCATGAACTCAGGCGCTCCGGCGTCAATACCGACGTCTATACCGACGGCGGCAAGCTCAAAAAGAAGTTCTCCTACGCCGACCGGACCGGCGCGGCGAAGGTCGTTATCGTCGCGCCCGACGAGCTTTCCCGCGGGGTTGTCAAGATCAAAGACATGAAGACAGGGCAGGAAAAAGAAGTGGAGGTCTCGCGGGTGCGGGACTCCCTCGGGCGCCCGTGACGGGGTGATTGCGATGGATGAAAGGGCCGGGCAGGATTTCACGATAGACAATCCCGCGACAGCTATACTTCGCGAAGACGAGAGAAAGATCGCCTATTTTTCCATGGAAATAGGCATAGATTCACGGATCGCTACCTACAGCGGAGGCCTGGGGGTCCTGGCCGCGGATACGATACGGTCGTGCGCTGACCTGGGCGTCCCGATGGTGGCGGTCACCCTGCTGACGAAAAAAGGATATTTCCGGCAGAAAATCGACGCGGAGGGCAAACAGGAGGAGCTGCCGGACGAGTGGAACCCCGGCGAGTTCCTGAAACTCCTGCCCGCCAGGGCCACGGTAACGATAGAAGGCAGGCCCGTCGTAATCCAGGCGTGGATGTACACCGTCAGGGGGGTCGCGGGCCATGTTCTGCCGGTGATATTTCTGGATGCCGACGTCCCGGAAAACTCCGGCGCGGATCGGGAGTTGACGTACTATCTGTATGGTGGGGACCAGCGGTACCGGCTCTGTCAGGAGGTCATCCTCGGGATCGGCGGGCTTTCGATGCTGCGGGAGCTGGGATATGGGTCGCTGGTCCGGTATCATATGAACGAGGGACATTCGAGCCTGCTGGTGCTCAGGCTTCTCACCGAGGCAAAACTGGATAACGACCCCGCCTGGGATATCCACGGCGTAAAGAAACAGTGCGTGTTTACCACGCACACGCCGGTGCCCGCCGGGATGGATCAGTTCCCCTACGATCTGGTCCAGCGGGTCCTGGGCGGCTATGTGCCGCTTGACCTGCTCAAACAAATCGGCGGAAAAGACGCGCTCAACATGACTCTGCTCGCGCTCAATCTCAGCCACTACCACAACGGGGTGGCCAAGCAGCACGGCAAGGTATCCCGGGAGATGTTCCCCGGATACCACATCGACTCGATAACCAACGGTGTGCATTCGGCCACCTGGGTATGCGGCAGCTTCAAGAGCCTTTTCGATGCCTATATCCCCGGATGGGAACGCGAATCGTTCAGCCTGCGCTACGCCCTGAGCATCCCCAAGGATGAAATATGGGCGGCCCATCAGGAAGCAAAGGACAGGCTCATCTCCTACGTGAACGGCCAAACCGACGCCGGGCTAGACAGCCGCACGATGACCATCGGGTTTGCCCGCAGGGCCACCGCGTACAAGCGGGCGGACCTGATCTTTCACGACACGGCAAAACTCATCGAGATTTCCAAGGGGGCGGGGCCCATACAGCTGGTCTTCGGCGGCAAGGCGCACCCCCACGATTGGCCGGGCAAAGAGCTCATCAAGAAGATCGTGGACCTCTCTAAATGGCTCAAGAACGATATAAAGGTCGTCTACCTCGAGAACTACGATATAGAGCTGGCAAAGCTGCTCGTCTCGGGCGTCGACCTGTGGCTCAACACGCCCAGGAAGCCGATGGAGGCCTCGGGGACATCCGGGATGAAGACGGCGCACAACGGCGTGCCGTCCATCAGCATACTGGACGGCTGGTGGATAGAAGGATGCATCGAGGGGATTACCGGCTGGGCCGTCGGCCAGGCCCGTGAAGAGGCCGGCAGCGACGCCGAGCACGCTCAATCTCTCTACGGCAAGCTGGAGTATGTCATTATCCCGATGTACTATCACGAGAGGGATGACTGGATTGACATCATGCGCAATGCGATAGGCATCAACAGCTCATTCTTCAACACCCACCGGATGGTGCTGGAATATTCGCTCAAGGCCTATTCGGGTTGAGAATTCAGGTAACGCCATACTAAATTGAATTAATTCCCCCATTTCCCACGAATAAAAGATATAATTAAGTATGGTGTCACCTGAATTCGACGGCGCTGACAACAAAGTGGAGTCAATACTATGACGGATAACCGACGAAAGACCGTGGACGAGGTGTTGCTCGACTACCTCCGGGAAGAGGAGGCGGTCTCCGGGCGGGAGCCGACCGAGTGCCTGATTCCATCGATTGCACGGGCACGCCGCGCCCGGTTCGCGACCGGAGGGAGGCTCGTGTTTGCCGACGACCGGGATGCGGCCGCCGACCAGCTCACGGCCCTCAACGCGTCCGCCTGGGTAATGGTGTCTGAGGTGGAGGGATTTGAGGGATTCTCCCATCTCATCAAGACGCACGACGACCTCTGGCTGGTGGAGATCGAATGGGGGAAGGAGGAAGCGGGAAGCAGCAAGAGCCTTTGAGTCTTGATGCAATTATCCTCGCAAGGAAAATAGTATATCGGACCAAATGGGGACCAGACATCTATTGACCCCTAAACCGGGATTTCGATTGTGTATGACCTCCTTTAGAAATCCTTCTTATAAGACCCGACCCCTCCCTTGTCCTGGAGGTAAATGATGAGAGATGGAACGACCGGGCCCATACGGAAAAGTGAAACCTTCTGGGGAAAAATCCGAGACAAAAAGAGAAAAGGCGAAAACACGTGGGACAACGCACGGTTTGTGCTGGCAGACGTGCCTCTTGATTATCACGAGGTCAAGAGAATTTTGCCGTGGGCAATGAGGCCCTCCAACCCGCCGATGGCCACTCTCTTCATTGCTCATTATACCGGGGTATCGTTTCCCCTATTTCCCTATCACGAAGCGGCACTGTTAATCCATGTGCGCACTCCGCTGGGTACGGGCATTCACTGTTGCTGGATGATCGTGGATGACGACACCGCGCTGATCCTGGGCAGGGAGTTGTTGGGCTACCCGAAGAAAATGGGAGTCTTCAAATTCAATGAAGAAAAGGACACTGTTCGGGCCTCTGTCTCCCGCCGTGGCACTCAGGTTATATCGATCGAGGGGATCCGCGCTCCGAAGGAAACGGCTCCCCAGCCTGTCTTCAACTGCAAAACCTTCAACATAGGCGGCATGGGCCAGTTTTTTGCCGTGAATCCGGTATGGATGTTCCGCCCACGCGAGGTCATCCACGAATACTATAGGGCTGACATAAAGCTGACTCTGAACGACTCCGATTATGACCCTATATCGCGTCTGGTAGCAGGCGAGCCCCAAAACGGCCGGATTGTGGTCATGGACATTCCCGGAGATTCATCATATATGGTGCCGGTCGGACTGGCGGGCCCGAAGTGGTTTTCCAATACTTTCAATCTGCGGTTCCGTTGATCGTATTGATTAGCCAAATTCGGCACGGCCCCGGACGTGCTCTCGGCCCTTAACGCGTCCGCCTGGGTCATGGTGTCGGAAATCGAGGAATTGAAGGGCTTTTCCCGGCTTATCAAAACGCACGACGACCTGTGGCTGGTGGAGATTGAGTGGAGGGAAGGAAGTCACTCAATAGAGCGGATCCGATTAACTGGCTGAATAGGGCCGAATCCCTGGCGTTTCCTGTCCAAAAGACCCGACCCCTCCCTTGCGCCTTTCTACTTCCCTCCATGCCCCTCGCGTCCCATCTCTCTGGCTATCATCCGCTGGGTGATGCCGCCACGGAATACGAAGACCCCGAGAAAGTGAAAAGTCAGGCAGATCCCCTAACCGAAACTGGCGTATCATCGGGTAGGTGCTAATCAAACACAATAAAAGGCTTTTTTTGTTGCCGGTGTTTCTTGCCCGCGCGATGGGCGCTGCCGTAATGGTGAGATTTATCCGCCGCTATTTCTCCGTCACCACGAACGTGCAGGTGGGGTCCCCGCAGGCGATGCACGTGACTTCCTTTACATCATACTGGATGCCGCCGCCGGCGGCCCATTTTACCAGCTCGGCCTCGAATCCCACCTCCCCGTGACAGATCGGCGCCTTCGTTTTCAGCCCCTCGCACCAGTAGCAGTCGGCTATCTCGGTTTTAAAACCGTTCTCGAGGACCGTGAACTTCTGCTTGATCCCGAAGATCTTATCGCCCTCTTTGGTGGCTACCTTGAGGGCCTTTTCAGCGCGCTTTTGCGGGGAGAGCACCTTCAGGCCGAGGTTTATGAGCCCGAAGAGGCCGGGATTCTATTCAAGCACAACACGGAACCCCTTGCCTCCCGCGTTGTAGAGAAGGAGCCGCGCACCCCGCTCTCCGAGTATATCGATAACGCTCTTTATGAGGCAGATAAACTCTGCCATCGGGATCTCGGTCTTGTCGTTGTTGGGGGGAAAGTTATCCCGAAACCGTTTGAGATTCCCGTAATTAAGAACCGCGTTCAAACCGTTTTGTCCCAGTATCTCGTTGAGGGCCAATAGAGATACGTACATAAGAGAATTCGGGATGCGATCTTTCACTGAAGGCTCCTGTAATCAGGGTTACCGACATCGGCGATTCACGGCGACCTGTGCCTCCCAACGGCCCCCTATTTGCCGTCTATGGTCTTGGCGATGTGGCGCAGCATCTGGCCCACCACCATCTCCACCACCGGACGGGGCAGGAAATAGCCCTCGGCCTCATTCATCATGCTATCGGTAATCTGGACCGTGCTTTTGCCGATGTCGCGGGTCTTGCGGTACGATTCTTCCAGGAGCTTTCTGGTATCTTTTGCCGCGGCGATCGCACGGCCGATAAAGCCCTTTCCGTCGGCTCCCGTAAACGCCCCGTAGTGTTCCGACAGATGAACGGTTACGTCGTAGGTCGCGAATTTCTGAAGGGTCTCTTCAAACTGGGTGAAGTTGCTGTTGCCGGCGGCAAAGACGGTGTCCCCATAGGGGATGCCGCCGGCGTCCGAGGCAAACAGCGCCTTTTCCGCGGGCAGGTAGGCGGCGATGGAGCAGGAGGAATGTCCCGGCGCGTCGATGATCTCAAGCTCATTGCCGCCCCAGTCGACCCGGTCGCCACCCGAAACCGTCCCATCCACCCGGATCCCGTCAAAGACCAGTCCGAACTCACGGGCCTCTTGTTCCATCTTGTTTATGGCGATCATCCCCTCGTTGAGGGCCTTGATCTGGGCGGTGACGTCGGGGGTTGACAGCAGCTCCCTGCCCCGGGGGGAGGTATAGACCTTCAGGTTCTTTAAACGCCGTGCCAGCGCCGGCACGGCGCCGCAGTGGTCGAAGTGGGTATGCAGGACCAACAGGCGGGTGATTGTATCGGCGTCGATGCCCAATTCCCTGATCTGGGAAAGGACCTCGGGCACGATATGGATCATCCCGCCGCCAATAATGGCGTGTTCGGCGTCATTCAGCCCCTTGAGGAGATAGATGCAGGATTCCTCCCTGCCGAGTAATACGATCCGATCGGTGACCGGTCCGGGCTGTTTAATCCACATTCATATTCCTTTCCCGTATTCATTATAGGAGGAAAACGGAGAGATAACCTCTAACAATAATTCCGCACCGTATATGTTTTTCGCGCTTATTCTCTTCTGAGCCAGGGCCCCAGGGAATCTGCGATTCCTTGGGACGGCGTTGTTTCCCCTGCGAAAACGAAGTCTTCGCAAAGAGCTATTTTGCGCCCGCCCAGAGGACGGCCAGTATCTTGGCTGGGACGCTCCCCTTGGCGCCCACCCGGTGGGGGATGGTGGAATCGTAGTAGATCGAATCGCCGGGCACCAATACGTCCGAGTGGTCGCCGAGGGTCACCTCCATCTCTCCTTCCAGCACGAAAATGAACTCCTCGCCGTCGTGGGTCGACTGGGCGGCCTTTTTGACCGTCTCGGGCTCGAGCGTCACGATAAAGGGCTCCATCTTGCGGTCTTTCTTGTCGGCCCCCAGCGATTCATAGGAATAGCCGTAGCTGACCCCCTCCTTGCTGGCGACCCGGGAGACCGACTGACGCTCGTCTTTCCTGACGATCACGTAGTGGGACTTCGGCTTTTCCTTGAAGAAATAGCCCGGCTCCACCTCCAGCGCCTTGGCCAGCTTGATGATCGTGCCCAGCGGCGGGGAAATCATATGGTTTTCGATCTGGGAGAGGACGGCGGAGCTAAAGCCCGATTTTCCGGCGAGGTCGGGCAGCGATAATTTCTTCTTCTCCCTGAGGAGCTTGATCTTTTCACCTACCTTGAGGTCTTCGGTCATGACTTCCCCCCGTTATTGGCGGCGTATTCGATACCCGCGTTGATCATCTCGACGTTCTTGGGAATAAGGCGGTGATACCGCTCGTCCAGCACGTGCGAGAACGAATCGAAAACCGACTGGGGCCGGATGACCTTGGCCAGTTCGAGGAACGCGCCGAGGATAACCATGTTGGCCATCTTGTCGCTGCCCAGCTTCTGCGCGATATCGTTTGCCGGGACACGGACCTGTTTCAGGTCGGGCCGATCTTCCAGGACATCCGGAACCAACGACTCGTTAATGACCACCAGCCCCCCCTCTTTGACGGTCGGGCCGAAGCGCGTGAGGCTCGGCCGGTTCATGACGACAACACTCATCGGGTGGCCGACGATGGGCGAGCCGATGATGATGTCGGAGATCACGACGGTGCAGTTGGCTGTGCCGCCGCGCATCTCTACGCCGTACGTGGGCATGTAGGTAACCTGCATACCCTCCTCCATCGCGGCGTAGGCAAAGAGGTTGCCGATGAGCATGATTCCCTGGCCGCCGAACCCGGCCATCGTAGTGTCAAAGTACATCTTGTCTTCCAGGTAAGTGATTCATTCGTTGACGTGCTTTCCTTGAGCTCCTCTCCCAACCGGGCCCCACGGAAAACGGAGTTTTCCGTGGGTGGTTCCTTTACATGACGTCCGACATCGTCCGTTCCTTGAAGACGCCGAGCGGAAAATAGGGGAGCAGTTCCTCCTCCACCCGCCAGGCCGCCTCCTTGGGTGTCATGCGCCAGTTGGTGGGGCAGGTGGACACCACCTCTACGAACGAGAAGCCGATGTCTTCTATTTGCATCTTGAAGGCCTTCTTGATGGCCTTTTTGGCCGCGATAACGTTCTTGGGTTTATTGACGGCCACACGCGCCACGAAGGCCGATCCCTCCAGCGTTGCCAGCATCTCGGCCATGCGGATCGGGTAGCCGTCATTAGAGTATTCCCGGCCGTAGGGCGACGTGGTGGTCTTCTGGCCGAGCATGGTGGTGGGGGCCATCTGGCCGCCGGTCATGCCGTATACGGTGTTGTTGACGAAGATCACGGTGATGGGCTCGCCTCGGTTGGCGGTGTGCACTATCTCGCTCATCCCGATGGATGCCAGGTCCCCGTCCCCCTGGTAGGTAAAGACGATATTATTCGGCAGGGACCGCTTAACGCCGGTGGCGACGGCCGGCGCCCTGCCGTGGGGCGCCTCCAGGACGTCGATGGCAAAATAATCGTAGAGAAACACACTGCAGCCCACCGAGGCCACGGCCGTCGTGCGGGGCACGAGGTCGTATTGGTCCAGCGCCTCGCCCACGAGGCGGTGGATGATGCCGTGGTTGCAGCCGGGGCAGAAGTGATATGGCTTATCGGTGAGGCTCTTGGGCCGTGAAAAAACCTTTTTTAACTCCGTCATGGATGCTCCCGTCATGTTCCGAGGTTATCGGAGCGGCTGAAATGGTGATTTCTTATTTTAGCCGGATGAAAAAGAAAGTCAAGAGGATTGTCGGGAAAAAGAACCGGGCCGCCCTTGCGCCCGTCCCGTCGGCGCCCGCGGGCGGACGGCGCCTGCTGCCGGAACATGCCGGCCGGCGTATGCCCCGACTGATCATGATCGGACGCGTCGGTGCGCCTCACGCACGAAGGGGCCCGGTGATGGGGTGGTGCGCCTCCAATACCGTCGAACGATCCCGCCCCTACGCCCCCGGTCCCGGCCGCTCCCGGAACCCCCTGCGCCAAAGGCCGATGAAACCGCTAACGGCGCAATAAATCCCCGCCCCGTTCGTCTTGAATAGTAGGACAAAATCTCCGCGGACCCGCGGGCAGGTGCCCGCGACCGATCGTACGGTTTTTCAGGAGGACTACATGCTGAGCAGAAAGGAGCATACGAGCCAGCCCATTTCCGGAGACGGACAGGTACGGCAATACGCCCAAAAGCATGAGAGCCGGCCCCGGCTCATGTACCGGACGTTTCTCAAGAGAATGGGAACCGTAAAACCGGCGGGAAAATGCCTCGAGGTCGGGGCGGGCACCGGCGCCCTGTCCTGCCTGCTGGCCCAGGAACATCCCGGGATAACGATTACCGCCTCCGACATTTCTCCGCACATGGTCGATCTGGCGCGCAAGAACGTCCGCGAAAACGGCTTGGACCGGGCAATCCGCTGTATATGCGCCGACGTGAACAACGACAAGGAAATGGGGCCGCTCGGGACGTTTGACCTGATATTTTCGGCCTATTCGCTCCACCATTGGAGAGATCCCAAGCGCTCTCTCTCGAACCTCTGGGCGGCGCTGGGCAACCGCGGCATGCTCTATATCCTTGACCTGAGGCGGGTGTGGTGGCTCTACCTTCTGCCCGGAAACGGCGGGTTTATCAGCTCGATACGGGCATCCTATCGGCCCGATGAGATCAAAGACATATTCAGAGACCTGGGCGTTACGAAGTACGAGATCCAAACGGCGTTCCCCGGTTTCATCCAGTCGATCATCGCGTGGAAATAAGAAGGGAGAGGCAATCCCGGGAGGCGTCCGGGGACGGGAGTTGAATCGACTACTTTCTTGTGTATCGATTGACGTAAAACACCGGCAGGCCCTGCATTTCGTCTGATGCGTTACCCGCCGGTGTTGTTTCACACAGGGGATCGTTCCGAAGCGACCGGCCGCGGCGGCACTACCCAACCGGGTCATAGGGGAGATTTCTGCTTTTCGTTCAATCCTAAAGCGGCTCGAGCACTCCCCCAAGCTCACTGTCCCGGCGCGTTCGGCCGTGGTGCCGTGGCAGCGGTTGGGGAGCCCTTCCCCCTGCATCTACGGCCGGTGTATGACAAATTTACACATTTCATCGCCCGCCGCAATGCAGCGGGTCTCCTCGATAGTAACGGTTTGGCCGAGGATCTCGCGCGCGAGGCCCTGCTGAAATCCCGTTTGCACGAAGCAGATAGGGCCTTCCGTTTTTAGATCGAGGCACCAGTGGCAGGGAGCAATTTCCAGGACAAGTCCCTCTTTGTCCTCATAATACTTGTAGATGTCACCGTGTATGTATACGGACGCGTCGACGATCAACTGATATATGCGCTTGAGCTCGCCAAACAGCTTTTCGGGGGTCCTGTCGTGTTTGTCGATGCCGTCCATGGCATACAGGCTCGGAAACTGCTCCTTCATGATCTCGAAAGACCTCATGCCCCCCCGGAAGAGGATCGGCCGGGCGCCCTTTTCCCCGAAGACGCCGATAACGCCCGTCAGGAACTGGATGAATTCCTTGTTTAAAACCCCCATCTCGAGGTTATCCGGGGGATAATTGTCGATGAACCGCTGCAGACCGGCGTAGTTGAGGATGGTGTTCAGTCCATTTTCGCCCAGTACTTCCTTTGCCGTCATGAACGTCAGGTATAGCAGCTGATTTGGTACTTTCTCGTTTAGACCCATGTCGGTCTCCTTCTTGAGTTAAACGCCCGCTTTCATAACATGAAGGTCCTCGGGAGTTGGGTCGGTAGGACCGCATTGTGGAAAGGTTCCCCCGTAAGGTCCGTCTCCCGCCCCAAAACCTACCCTACCACAACCCCGGCCTTGACCTTTGGATCGACCTTTCCGTCTTTTACCACCCTTCTGCCGTTGATAAAGACCATCTCGATGCCGGAGGGGGCGTTGGCCGTTTCGGCCAGCGTATTGTTGTCTTTGACGGTATCGGGGTCAAAGACCGTGATATCGGCGGCGTTGCCCCTTTTCAGGAATCCCCGGCCCTTGATGTCGAACCGCTCGGCAGTAGCCCCCGTCATCTTCCTGACCGCCTCTTCCAGCGTGATGAGCTGTTTGTCCCGCGCCCACTCCAGGAACCTCGGGAAGCATCCAAAGGCCGCCGGGTTTTGAACCCCCGTCTTTTCCACCCACGCGTCGGTCATGAACAGGGAGGACGGGTGTCTCATGAGGGTCTGGACGATTTCAGGATTCGAGTAGCGGTGGTTGAGCACCCGGGCGACTCCCCCCGACCGCCTGGCGATATCAAAGAAGTTAGTGAAATTGTCCATGCCGCGGGCCCGGGCGATCTCAGACAGGAACATGCCGTTATACCGGTTGAGTTCCTCGTCGTTGGCGTAGGTGATCTGGATGTCGTCAAACCCGAATCCCATGACATTGACGATAAACGAGAACTGGAGCTTAATGCCTCGCAGCGCGGCCTTGTCGTCGTAGACCTCGGGCGCCCGCGCCAGAAATGAGGGCGGGAAGAAGACATTTATGTGGGAGACGCCGCAGTGATAAGAATAGGTGTCGAATTTCACGTCCACCCCGTCGGCAATCGCGTCTTCGATCATGGAAAGCGCCGTGTCGCAGTTCTTCCAGGTCAGCGACCCCACGAATATGAGATGGGAGAGCTGCAGCTTGACGCCGGTCTTTCGTGCAGCATCCAGCATCTCTTTTAAGGCGATCAGGTTATGGGGGGCCCCGAGGGGATTCAGCGGGTAGGTGCCCGAGAGTGTCGAGTAGGCCTTGGAGTGGACGGTGACGACCTTATCCTTCTCTTTGACGAGCCGGCAGATCCGCTCAATCTCATCGGTTGCGGCAAAGAGTCCGGGCTCGTACTGAAGCCCGAAGGAGACGCCGTACGCCCCCTGATCCATGGCATCCCCCAGAAGGCCCAGCATCTCGGACGTCTCGACGTCCGAAAGGGCAGAGGGATCAAATCCGCGCATTGAGGCCCGGGTTGTGCCGTGGCCCACGAAGTTGACGAGATTGTGGGTCATCCCGACTCTCTTTACGCGGGCGAAATAGTCCTCCATGCTGTCCCATTCGATGGTAAAATAGTCCTTGGCTCCCCCGAGGTAGACCAGGGAGTCGCGGTCGACGCCCTTTCGGTACCCCGCCGCGCCGTAACCGCAGTTGCCCGCCACGAAGGTGGTGATCCCCTGGGCGGAAAACGGCGTCTTGAGCTCCTCGTGTCCCGCCACGGGCAGGTACCAGTCCATGTGCGAATGGGCGTCGATAAAGCCGGGGGCGATTACCTTTCCTGTACAATCGATCACCGCAGCATTGCCGGCGTCAGGCGTGCCGGGGACGACATCCATGATGGTGTCACCGGAAACCAGGACGCTTCCGATATATCCCTGCTTCCCGGTACCGTCGACGACAAGTCCGTTGGTCAACAGTGTCCGGGGTCCCGACCCCGTCGAGGTAATCGTCGGGCCCATCGGCGTTGCCGCCCGGGCCGCCGAGCCGATAAGCGGGAAGGCCGCCAACGCCAGGAGCGCCTTTGACGCCGATCCGAGGAAGTCCCTCCTGTCCAGGTAGTGGGAAAAGACCTCTTTCCATTCCTTTTTCATGACGATACCTCCCTGAGAAATCCCGCCCTGCTCAGTCCGGGATACGCGTCTACAGGCCTATAAATATGATCATAAACATCAAGTTATGTATTGTATCACCCGCCCATTGATATTCAAGACTTATTTTACGAACAGACCAATTATATCTTGGGGCGGTTTGCGTTTGATATTGACAGTTGCCCGCCGATGTTCTATAATGGCAAAAATTACTCTGGAGAACCTTGATGCGCAAAACGCTCCGACCCAACATTGTGACAATCCTGGCGATCTTTTTCGTTTTTCTGGGCGTCTCCTACTGCAAGAACTATACGCCCACGCCCGCTGATTTCACCATCGTTTACAGCAACGATCTGCTCGGCGAGACCGAGCCCTGTGGGTGAAAATCTAATCTGCTTGGCGGTCTGGCCAGGAAAGCAACCTATATCGGCACGGTAAGGGAAGAGGTCAAAGATCCCATCCTTCTGGACGCGGGCGATCTGCTGTTTCACGACACTGACTACGGCGACAATCCCGACATTGCGCTCGCCGTGCAGGGCAAGAAGATCATCGAGTCCATGAACGTGATGGGATGGACGGCGCTCGGCTTAGGCGAGAAAGATTTCGCCCTGGGCGTGGACTATCTCAAAGACCTCGAAAAGACGGCGAAGTTTCCGTTTCTTGCCGCCAATATATTAGACGCCGAGACAAATAAATATGTCTTCGAGCCCTATACCGTCGTCAAGCTCAACGGCTTTCGCGTCGGGATTACCTCGGTTATCGGCAAAGATACGAACTTTTCGGTCAAGCGGCAGGAAAAGCTCGGGATATATGTGGCCGATCCGGCCAATTCATTGGCGGCCGTCCTCAAGGAGCTTGCCAACAAGTCGGACTTCATCGTGGTGCTCTCCCACACCGGTCTTGTCGATGCCAAGGTCCTGGCCAAGGGCTTCAACAACATCGACCTGATGATCGTGGGCCACGGTGGCAGCATCAATCTCTTTCAACCGATCACCGAACGCAGGACCCTGCTCACCGAGGTATTCGCCCGGGGCAAATACATCGACCGCCTTGACTTCTCGATCACCAACCCCGTGCGTCCTTATGACTTCTTTGTCGTGGGAAGCGATAAGTCGGACTCTTTCGAAAACAGGGAACTGCTCATGAGGAAAAAGCAGCTCGACGTCTTCATTGCCGACATAGAGGCCCAGAAGAAAGCAGGCAAGGACGTTTCAAATATCGAAAAGGTCGTCACCGACGAGATGAAACAGGTCGAGGAAAAAATCGAGGAGATGGGCAAGGCGTCGGGCAAGGAACACCCGAACACGGTCAAGGCGACCCTGATCGCCCTGGATTCGGGCCTTGAGGACGATCCGGACGTAAGAGGCATTTTCAAGAAATACGCCGACAAGCTCAAGGAGATAAAGAATCAGGAGAAGGAATCGCTGCTCAAGGGGGGGGCACGGGATATCACCTCGCTGGCGGTCGAGCCCCATTATACGGGGATGGAAAGCTGCAGGATGTGTCATGCCAAGATATACTCCTTCGTCTCCGGCACCGCCCACCCAAAGGCCTACGAGACGCTGAGGGAAAAGGAACGCCAATTTGAGCCCGACTGCATCGGCTGCCACACCACCGGATACAGAAAACCGGGCGGCTTCACCAATATCCTGACGGCAAAAGACTTGCTGGGCGTCCAGTGCGAGGTCTGCCACGGACCCGGGAGCCTGCACGTCAAGGATAACACGGCCAATAAGATGAAATCGCTGACCGCGGCGGCCGACTGTATCTCCTGCCACGACCCCGAAAACGACGATAACTTCGTCTACGCCGAGGACCTCAAGAAGATCATGTGCCCGGCACCGTAGGGGCGCACGGCAAGAAATCCGCCCTATAGAGACAAGAGACAGAAAGTGACCTCCCGCCGGGAGGTTTTTTTGTCTCTCAATAAACGCCGCGGGGATTCATCGCCCGGAAAACGGGATTGCCCCGTCACGCCTGGATCCTGGACGTCATTTCAACTGCGGCATATCTGCGTGCCGACAAACCACCCGCCAAAAAAGATATTGCTTTCTTCGGCCGTCTGTATATAATATGTGAAGCGTCATCATACAAAAATGGAGGACACTATGCCGGGTGGATTCACGGGAAAATATCTGATCATCGATCTGGGCAAGAAAAGTTTTGACATCATCGAGCCGAAAGAGGAATTCTACAAGAAGTATCTCTCGGGCTACGGGCTGGGCGCAGCGGTTATCACCGAACGGCAGAAACCGGGCATCAATCCTCTCTCCGCCGAGAGCTACCTCGGTTTTTGCACCGGGCTTCTTACCGGGACGGGCGCCATGTTCTCCGGCCGCTATATGGTCGTGGGAAAGTCGCCGCTTACCGGCGGCTGGGGCGACGCCAATTCGGGCGGCTTTTTCTCGAACGAACTGAAGAAGACCGGATACGACGCCGTCTTCTTTACCGGGGCGGCCAAGGAACCCGTCTGGGTGCATATCGCAGACGGAAAAGTCGAATTCAAGGACGCCAAGAAACTCTGGGGTAAAGACACGGTTGAAACCGAAGAGGCCATCAAGGGCGAACTCAAGGACAAGAACGTCCAGGTTGCCTCGATCGGCATATCGGGAGAGAAAATCTCTCTCATCTCCGGTATCGTCACCGACAGCGGCAGGATTGCCGCCCGCTCCGGGCTGGGCGCGATTATGGGATCCAAGAAGCTGAAGGCCTTTTCCGTCCGCGGCAAGGGCAAGGTTACCGTGGCCGACCCGGAGAAGATGAAAGACCTCAACAAGAAGTTCATGAACAAGTTCAAGAAGATCGGCCCGCCCGACAAGATCTCCGTGATGATGCTCAACTTCATCAGCAAGATCATCGGCAGAACCGGCGTCTCCATCCCCACCCAGCCTTCCACCGTCCGTCTGCTCATGAAGCAGTACGGCACCGGCGGCCTGACCGGCTATTCGGCCGAAGTCGGCGACAGCCCGGTCAAAAACTGGGACGGGGTTGGCTATAAAGAGTTCCCCGTAGACACGATGAGTTACAAGCTCTCCGATAAAGAGCTCGTCAAGAACGAGAAGAAGAAATATCACTGTCAGTCCTGCCCGCTGGGCTGCGGCGGTATCTTCGACATCAAGACGGGCAAATACAAGGGGACCGAGGGGCACAAGCCCGAATATGAGACCCTCTGCGCCTTCGGCGCCCTGATCCTCCACGACAACCTTGACGAGATCGTCGAGATCAACGAGATGTGCAACCGCGCCGGCATCGATACAATTTCCACCGGCGGGACGGTGGCCTTTGCCATCGAATGTTTCGAGAAGGGCATCATCACCGAAAAGGATACCGGCGGCCTTAAGCTCGGCTGGGGAAAATCCGCTGAGATCAAGAAGCTTGTCGAGATGATCATCGAGCGCAAGGGCATCGGTGACCTGCTGGCCGACGGCTCGCGCAAGGCGGCCGAGGAGATCGGCAAGGGGTCGGACAAATACGCCGTGCACGCGGGTGGCCAGGAACTGCCCATGCACGACCCCAAGCTCGACAAGGGTTTTGCCCTCGCCTATCAATGCGAGCCGACCCCGGGCCGTCACACCATCGCCAGCCTGCTTTACGGCAACCTGTGGGGGGTCAAGAAGATCTTCCCCCAGGCCAAGAAGGAGATCAAGGCGGCCAAAGGTGAGATGAAGGACGTCGCCCTCTACAAGGCGACAACGCTCTATATGCAGATCATGAACGGCTGCGGGATGTGCGAGTTCGGACCGCTGACGAGCCCGCTTCCGATCATCGAATACATCAACGCCTCCACCGGGTGGAAACTCGGTCCCGACGACTACTGGACCATCGCCGAGCGGCTGCTGTCGCTGCGCAAGGCCTTTAACGTCCGCGAGGGGCTTGACGCCAAGGATTCGGCCATGAACGGCCGCGGCTGGGGCAGCCCCCCGATGAAGGCCGGTCCACACAAGGGGCTGACGCTGGATATGCCGGGGCTGGAGAAGGGCTTTTTCGACATGATGGGCTGGGACGAAAAGACCGGCGGCCCTACGAAGGACAAAATCAGGGAGCTGGGCCTGGGAGAATTAAAGCTGTAGGGACTATCGTAACTATAGAGGTATAAAAAGGGGGCCTTCGGCCCCTTTTTTTATGTCTTGAGGATCTTCCTGACAATTTCAATAAGCTCGGAAAGCTGTGACGGTTTCTGGATGAAACCGTCCACATCCATAGCAACCATATCCCGAGCCTGGCCGTTGGCGCTGTAGCCCGAGGAGCCGAGCACCTTTATGTCCGGTTTTATTTCTTTGAGCCTGCCGATGGTTTCCTTTCCTCCCATCTCGGGCATTACCAGGTCGACTATGACGAGGTCTATTTCGTCCGGCTGCACGCGGAATATCTCTATTCCCTTCCGACCGTTTTCGGCCGCCAGGACCGTAAAGCCGTTTTCCGACAAGAAACCGCTCCACAGATCCCTGACGGCCTTATCGTCGTCGACGATAAGGATCTTGTCTCCCCCCCGGTCTTGCTGGGCCGCATTATCGATCGGCTGTTCGGTCACGGCCGGAAAATAGAGTCTGAACGTCGTTCCTTTGCCGGGCTCGCTATAGACGGTTATCTTGCCCCCGTGATTTTTCATGATGCCGTACGCCGTGGCGAGCCCCATCCCCTTTCCGCCGGCCTGGTCTTTTGTGGTGAAAAAGGGCTCAAATATCCGTTCCGTGACCTCCGGTGTCATACCGATTCCGGTATCGGTGACCGACAGCACCACGTACGCCCCCTCCTTGATGCCGAGATGGGAATCCGCAAAGCTCTTATCCAGCCGTCTATTGGCGGTCTCGATGATGAGGCTGCCGCCCGACGGCATGGCGTCCCTGGCGTTGATACAGAGATTGAGGAGGCTTTGCTCCAATTGGCCGGCGTCGGCCTCAATGATCATCAGGTCGCGGCTTAAATGGGTTACGATTTCGATTGATTTGTCAAAGGTGCCCTGAATGAGCGGAAGGGTGCCGTTTATGACGTCGTTGAGATTAATTCTAACGGGATTATACTGTCCAACCCGCGCCGCGTCCAGGAGTTGTTTGACGAGGGTGGATGCCTTGATGGTCCCCTCATGGATGGTCTTGAGCGCCTTATAGTCGTGGTCATCCGGGCCTTTCTTTGAAAGGAGGTATTCCGAATACCCCATAATCCCAACCAGGATATTGTTGAAGTTATGGGCTATCCCCCCCGCAAGGGCTACGATAGCCTCCATTTTCTGCGCCTGGATGAGCTGCTGTTCCAGATTTCTTTTCTCGGTGATGTCCTTTATGATTCCTTGGAATCCGATGACGTTTCCACCCTTGTCTCTTCGCTGGGTGGCCGTAATCATGCAATGAGCGACCGACCCGTCTTTTCTTAATAAATTAAGCTCAAGGTCTTTCACGAATCCCTTTTCGATGATGGTCTTGATGAACGGCTCCCGATCCGAACGGTTCGTGTAGTTTTCCGCTATGTCCTTGCCGACAAATTCCTCCCTGGTATAGCCGGAAAGCTCCAGCCCCGCCGGGTTTATATCGACAACCTTGCCTTCGAGCGTCGTTAGAAAGATGACGTCCCGGGACGTCTCGATGAAATTGCGCCATTTTTCCTCGAACTGCCTGAGCACCTCCTCGGTCCTTTTCCTGTCGGTGATATCCCGTCCGAGGCCGTGGATCTCTACAATCCTATCCCCGTCCCATACCGGGCGTTCCCTCGTTTCCAGCACGATGACCTGGCCGCTTTTCTTCATCAATCGGAGCTCGAACGTTCCGACGTCTTCGCCCGCCACCTGCCGTTTGAATATCTCCCCCGCGTAGCCGTACGATTCGGGCAGTACCAACTCCCGAAAATTCTTTTTGACCAGTTCGTCCTTATCATATCCGGTGAACTGTTCGGAGGCCCTATTGGCAAATATGATAGCCCCGTCGCTGTCGATAACATAGATGATATCTTCAATATTTTCCACGAGCTCCCGGTAGCGCTCTTCCGAATCCCTCACCAGCGTTTCCGCCCGCATCTTTTCCGTTATATCCAACACGGCCGCCAGCGCCCCGGTATATCGTCCCTTATCGTCGTACATCGGCGATGTCACGAGCCGGGCGTGTATCCGGTTCCCGTCTTTTTTAAGAAACTCGAATTCATGGCTTTCCCGGATGCCTCTTTTCCGCCGCTCGATCTTTTTTTCAGCGTCCGGCACCATCGTTTCGTCCATGAACGAGAAGAGGTGGCGCCCTATCATCTCCTGGTCGGTATACCCGAGCATCTCGGCCATCCGGGGGTTGGTGTAGGTCGTAGCGCCGTCCTGATCGATAACCCAGATTCCCTCGTCGAGACTCTCCACGAGCATCCGGTATTTCCTTTCACTTTCTTTCAGGGCGTCTTCAGCCCGCCTCTGGTCCGAGATATCCCGCATGAAGGAAAGAAGAGCCGGCTCCCCGTCCCAGGATACCCCCACGCCGATCGCCTCAACCCACCGTATTGACCCGTCCCCGCCGATCAACCGGAACGCGGTCGGATAGGTGAGATCGTCTCCGGACAGCTTGCGCTCGTATTCCCGAACCAGTTCGTTTCGATCGTCGGGGGCGATAAATTCAGTAAATTGTCTGCCGAGGAGCTCGCCTTCCGGGTAGCCGATAATCGAACACGCGGCGGGATTGAGATAGTTGAACCGGCCGTCCTGGATAATCGCAACCCCATCTATAGCATTCTCCACTACCAGGCGGTATTTTTCTTCGGATTCTCTGAGGGCCTCCTGGGCCACCCGTTGGGCCGTAATATCCTGAGACGTGATGATGGCGCCCTGGGAAAACGGAGATATGGTTATCGCGAGGTATCGATTATCGTACCTTTGCTCGGGAAAGTTTTTTACCGTACCGCTGCCTATGGCGTCCATCAGCTCATTACGCATATCGTTGTGATGCCTGCCGGCAAAATCGCGGTACATCAATGTCCCGATATTCGGGATCCCGCCTTTTGACAGCCTCTTGGCCCGGTTGAAGTTGACGATTCTGCCTTCTAGATCGACGACGATGGTCTCTATGGGGTTGTATTCAAACAACGCGAAATTGAACTCATTGCGTTCGATCAGCTTCTTTGTTGTGAGTCCTAACTGGGCCGTTCGTTCTTCGACCCTCCTGTCTATCTCCTCCTCCAGTTTCTTGATCTCGTCACGGTTGCGCATCCTTTCGATCGCGCAGCGCACCGCCCGCACGATCAGGCTGCCGTCCAGATGCCCCCTGATAAGATAGTCCTGGGCGCCCTCGGCAACGGTCTTGATAGTCGTCGAGTCGTCATCGGTGGCACAAATTACGATAACCGGGATTTTCGGATGGCGGGAGATTATCGTCCGGAGCGCATCCATGCCGGAAACGCCGGGGAGGTCCATGTCCAAAAGGATAACGTCAAAGCCTTCCCGATCCAGGAGTTCCAGCCCTTCGGCAAGATTGGTGACGGTCCTCATCACGAATGTCCGGCCGCCCGCCACAGCAAGCATTTGGCCGATTTGTTGTGTATCGGCGGGACTATTTTCAATGAATAGAAGGAGCGTTTTCTTTTTCCCTCGTGCCATACACCCGTTATCCCGTCAATAGACCGGAGGTACAGAAATCAACACGTACCGTAAGCCGATGATACGGTGGTCTTGCGCGGTATCTCGTCTTCCGTCCCGCAGCTTCTCCTGACCTTGGATTATAGTATTTTGAAAAACTTTTTTCAATAATAAAAAGTAGGGTTTTTTTATTACTTTCTGTTTTCACAGTAATAAGAACAGGAGGAAAAGGAACGGCCGATTGGATATCTTGTCGATTTATGAAATGAAAACGATTTTCCTACACATGCCTGTAAAATATTTTGCACCTCAATTCATATAAATTGCCAATAATAACAAGCTGTTTCCTCTGGAGCAAAAGAGTTTGCTTTTTTTTGCATCCTAACCCTTTGCCCGGAAGGCACGTTGCGGATAGTCAGGTCTTATGTGCCACAAACTGCGCCTTTTCTTACATAACTGATTAAAATATCACGGGATTACCTCACGATAATTGGTACGGCGATTGCTTATATAAATGGATCAACCCCAACTGTTCATCTTCATCGGTTTCTGCTTATTCTCTGTTCGGACGCGTGGCGCGAGCAGGCAGCTTTAGGCTACGGCTCGCTTTTCGTTTACTCTCTCACAATCAGGAGACAATAGATGCCCCTCAAAGACAAACTGCCCAACCAGCTCTTCAATCTCGCATTCGTTACTATTGAAGAGGTCCTCGGGAAAAACGGCCTTAACGCGGTACTTAACTACGCAAAGCTCTCCCAGTATATTAACAATTATCCCCCGAACACGCTAGACCTCGAGCACCCGTCATCGGACTTTACCCGTTTTACCGCAGGTCTCATACAGGTCCTCGGCGAGAAGGGCGCCCGCTCAGTGATGCTGCTGTCGGGAATACGCTCCTTCGAGATTATGCTCAGGGACATGCCCGGTCTGTTCGCGTTGGATGGCGTACAGATCGAAAACGGCACTACCGATAAGCTCTTTGACGAATACGTGCGGATACAACACACCATGAACGATGCGGCGACGTATATTTTTGGAGACGGCCTTCATAAGACGTCCCGCACGGGGGATTCGTGGGCATTAGAGATATCCCCGTGTTACTGGTGTATGGGGCTCAAAACGGAGGCACCGATCTGTCACGGCGAGATTGGTTTTGAACTCGGGTTGGCCAGATGGATTTTCGGAAAGGATATTAAGATCGAGGAAACCCACTGTATAGCAAAAGGCGACCCGATGTGCCGGTTCGTTTCATATCGCCCAAAAGACTGAGCGGGCAGGGAGGAGAAAGGGGGCTTTCGCCCCCTCCCAGACTATTTCTGATTTCCCCAGATGTACCAGTCGGGGTAGACGTAGACCCAGTAGCCCGCCGGGATATTGTCGTATCCCGCATACGAAGTGCTCGAATAGTACCCATAGTCGTTAAAGTCACCGTAGGAACCTTTGTCCTCAGGGACGTTGATCACCTTCAACAGGTTATAGTATTTTCCATTGACGGACGCCCTGGTGAGGTTTGATCCGCCGCCCCGTAACAGCAGGCAGCCGCAGTGCCGAAAAAAAGGACGAAATTCTTTGATACGCGGCCGACAAGATACCAATGTCCCCTACCCTCACGTCATAAACTGCGCCGCCGCGTCCAGGAAGCGGTCCCGGTCCCCGACCGAAATCACCGGATACTTTTTCCGATCCTTCAGGCGAATCTCCACGGTGTTGGCAAGCGCCTGATTGAGCTTGACCGGCCTGTTGGAAAAAAAGGTCATAAAATCTCCCTTTTTCACCCGATCGATCCGCTCCCAGGGATAGGTAACGTCGTAGAGTATCCCGATAATCCTGATCCCAACCGGGACAATGACAATATAGGATGGAAAGAGGGGCCGGAGGAAAAAGAAGATCGTCGTCATGAGAGAGGGCCCTATCCGCTCGAAATAGGGAGAGTAAAGCAGGGGACCTGCCGCCCCTTGGACGGATTCCTTTGATTTCCGATAGGCAATCGCAAGGACAGCGAACATCCCGACGGCGCCGATGAGCAAACCGGCGGCAAACGGCAGGATCGTTATACCTGCGCAAAGAACCGAAAGATAGAAGACCGCCGTGCTCCCTTCCACGATCCAGTCGATCGCGGCCATGATATACCCCGGGACCACGGGGGCAAACAGGAAGAGATCGATCAACACGATGACGATGTGGGATATCAGCATGAAACCGCACATCGCGATGATCGGGATTATCGGCTCGGCGGCAAAGATGGGGTCCGGCGAGAACGTGCGATAAACGGTCATCGGGTCCGGCAGGGAAGGTAACAGCGCGAGCCATAGTCCGGCGGCGGCAATCATAATCAGGAGGGCCGGCAGATGCCGCCGATAGGTTGTCCACACCATATACGTGACCTCTCACGTGACGAAAAACGATATCGGGTCATTTCCGCCGTCCCGGCGGGTCGGGTATCCGGCCCGCGTATTATGACAGGATCGACAGCGAAAAGGCCATCATCCCCATCCCGATAAAGAGCCCGAGGATGGCGATGTGTTCCTCGCCCCGGGAAAATGAGACGGGAAGCAGCTCGTCAAACGAGATAAAGACCATAATCCCCGCCACCACAGACAGCGTGCCCATCAGTACCGATTCGGTAAGGAAGGGGCGGATGATCAGGTACCCGAAGATAGCCCCCAGGGGCTCCGTTACCCCCGAAAAAAAGGAATAGAGAAAGGCCTTTTTCCGGCTCTTCGTGGCGTAATAGATCGGTATCGAGACCGCGATCCCCTCGGGTATGTTGTGTAGAGCGATGGCCACGGCCAGCGGTATCCCGACGGTCAGGTCGTGCATAGAGGTAAACAGGACTCCCATGCCCTCCGGGAAGTTGTGGATGGCGATTCCCGCGGCCGTCAAGAGCCCCGTGTTCATAAGCTGTTCGTCCGAGATAGCGCCGCTCCCCTCACGCTCCCTGCGCCGACGGCGTCTCGAGGTGACTATTGGATCGCCATTGACCGGAAAGGCATTCTGCTTCTCTTCGAGCCAAATATGGGGAATAACGCGCTCGACAACGGCAATCAAGCCGATCCCGGCAAAAAACCAGACGTTGCTCCATACCAGACCGATCTCGTGGACCGATTTAAAGAGGAGATCGGCAAAGGAGACATAGACCATGACCCCCGCGGAAAAACCGAGCATCAACGAGAGGTATTTGTGTTTGAATTGTTTGACGAAAAGAGCGGCGATACTGCCTATGCCGGTAGACAGCCCGGCGGCCACGGTAATGAGGATGGGGATCAGGAAACTATTTTCCATATAATATGGTCAGGACTGAAAACCACCGATACCGGCGGCGGGACGGTCCTTTATCGGGTACCATTGAAAGAGTCGGATTCCACATGTAAGCCGTAGCGTTTTTTATATGGCCCTTTGTTAGCACCGAGGGCCTTCCCGCATATTATGGCGTACCGGTAATGCCGTTTTCTTCGTATTTTCTCATGACGGCGATTCCCGACTTCACGATGTCCAGGATTCCGAAATGCCTGATGAGCGCCAGGATCGTGTCCAGTTTCTGGGGCGTCCCGGTAAAGGCGACGGTCAGCTTATTGTCGGAGAGATCCACGATCTCGCCGTAATAGTGATTGACGACCTGAAAGATATCCCCGTGGTTATCGGGTGAATAGGTAAGCTTCACCAGGACCATCTCGTATTCGACGAACTCATCGGACATGGAGTTCTTGACTTCGATGATGTTGATGAGTTTGGCGATCTGTTTGACGATCCCTTTCAGGCCCGTGGGCGTCGCATAGAGCTTGATGATGATCTTGTAGACATCGTCGGTCATGGTGCCGGCGCCGATAAACGAGGTGATGTTAAAGCCGCGGCGTGAGATGACGTTACTAACGTTGGCCGTCACACCCGGCTTATTCTCACAGAGGATGTAGAGCGTATACTCTTTTTCGTCCTCCTTCGGATAGATCCTCAGGATCCGGTCTAACTTTTTATCCATGGTTCCTTCCCCGACCCCTGCTCCGAAAACAGAGGGGCGTTATAGAAAGCTCGATCATTACCCCGCCAGCTTGATTACCTTCGTGGGGGTCGACAGCGATTTCTTGCCGCGGTACATGGACACCTTTCCGGTTCTGAGTGACTCGATGATCCCGTAGGGGGTGAGCCGCTCTATGAAGGCGTCGATGCGGGACTCCTCCTCGGCGATCTCGATGATGGCCGCCCCGTCGAAAATATCGATGACCCGGCCCCGAAAGAACTCGACGAGGTGGATGATCTCGGTCTTGGTGCTTTCGGTAAAGTTGATCTTGATGAGGGCGTACTCCCTGAGCTGGGAGTTCTTGCTGTCGTGCTCGGCGGTGCGGTGGACGTTCAGCAGCTTCTGAACCTGCTTTCTGACCTGCTCGAGGACTGCTTCGTCGCCGTTGACCGTAATGGTAAAGCGGCTCTTGCCGGATATCTCGGTGCTGCCCACCGACAGGGCGTCTATATTGAAGCCCCGGCGGTAGAAGAGCCCGGCAATCCGCATGAGGACGCCCGGTTTGTCTTCCACGAGAATAGAAATAACCTTCTGCATGGTCCGGCTCCTGGATTTACTCATCATAGGACTGATACGGGATATTTTCCTGGGACTCGATGATGCACTCGATCACGAACGTCTTTTTAGAGGAAAGCCCCCGATCGACCGCGTCGTTGACCTCGCCGATGTCTGTTACGCGCGTGCCGTCAAGCCCCATGGCCCGCGCCAGGCCGACGTAGTCCACGCCGGGCGGAAAGGTGCACTCGGCGTAGTTGTTCTTGTAGAAGGCATCCTGAAGCTGACGGATCATACCGAGGTGGTGATCGTTCATGACCACGACCAGGATCGGGATGTCGTGGTGGCCCGAGGTGGCCAGCTCCTGGATGTTCATAAGGAAGCTCCCGTCGCCGGTGATCAGGACAACCTGTCTTTCGGGATGGGCGAGCTTTGCCCCGAGGGCGGCCGGCAGCCCGAACCCCATCGTCCCCAGCCCCCCCGAGGTAATAAAGAGGCCGACGGGAAGATTGGGGCTGCTGTAATACTTGGCCGCCCAGATCTGGTGGCGGCCCACGTCCGTGACTACGATACAGTCGCCGCCCCGGTCCGACAGCGTCTGCACCACCGCGGGGATGGACAGCGGCCCCGATCCCTCGTAACGCTCCGGGCGCGCTCGGGGCACGGCCTTCGGGACGACGGCGGCCTCCCCTTCTTCCGTTGCCAACCGATTGTTGATCTCGGTCAGGATCCTATTTGCGTCCCCGACGATGGGAATATCCACCTCGACGGTCTTTTCGATCTCGGCCGGGTCAATGTCTATCTGGATGAAGCGGGCAAGCTTCTCGAATTTCTTATAAGAGAGCACCGCCCGATCTCCGAAGCGCGCCCCCACCGCCGCAATAACGTCGGCATTCTGAAGCGTCCGAACGGCCGCCTGGCTGCCGTGCATCCCGATCATCCCGAGGTAATACTCGAAGTCCTGGGGCACGGCCGATTTACCCATGAGGGTCGTGAGGATCGGCGCCCCTAGGAGCCGTGAGAGCCTGATCAGCTCCTCGGTTGCCCGCGAACGAATCACCCCGCCGCCCGCCACGATAACGGGGGATTTTGCCTGGCCGAGCAGCTTTGCCGCCCGCTTTATCTGTCCCCCATGCCCCTCTGTAATCGGGTTATAGCCCTCGATGGCCACCTCCTGCCGCGGGTCAAACGGACATTCCTCCATCAGCACGTCCTTGGGTATATCCAGGAGCACCGGGCCGGGCCTGCCGCTTCGGGCGAGGTAAAAGGCCCGCTTGACCGCAGCGTAAATATCGCCGGCCGACAAGATGTGCTCGTTGTGCTTGGTGATGGGGATGGTGATCCCGACGATGTCCACCTCCTGGAAGGCGTCGGTGCCGATGAAGCGGCGCTCCACCTGGCCGGTGATCGCCACGACCGGCGACGAGTCGAGGTAGGCGGTGGCAAGCCCGGTGACCAGGTTCGTGGAACCGGGGCCGCTGGTGGCGATCGCCACGCCGACGCTGCCCGAGGCCCGGGCATACCCGTCGGCCATGTGGGCCGCCCCCTGCTCGTGCCGCACCAGGATGTGGCGGATGGGGCAGTTACACAGCCGGTCGTAAAGCGGCAGTATCGCCCCCCCTGGATAGCCGAAGGCGACCGTGACCCCTTCGGACAGGAGGGCCTGGATGAGTATATCGGCGCCGCACATCTTTTTCATCTACTGGACCACCTTCAGTGCAATTACCGCACGTCCCAAAGGAACGCCCGCGAGGGGATTTCGTTCGCACCGGATACTATTACGTATTTTCTGAATTGTATCCGATAGAGTCCCGATATACAAGGATTTTTTCCGACCGCGGAAAAATTGGGGAGTCACACGGGAACAATATATGGTATAGTGGTTCAAACTTCCAACGAGGCCCGCCGTGGAATCAAAACCCTATCCGAAAAAAGACCTCATGACCATAGGCCCGCCCGGCCCGAAGGAGGGCCCGTATCTCGACGAGATCGCTTTCCCGCTGGGCGGGATCGGCACCGGCACGATATCGCTTACCGGCCGGGGTCAGCTCGTCGATTGGGAGATCCAGAACCGGCCCAACAAGGGCACCATCAACGCCTTTTCCTTCTTCACCCTGCGGGCCGCCCAACAGGGCAAAGACCCCGTCACGAAGGTGCTGGCCGAGCGGCCCATGCGGGGCCTTTCGGGGTCAGGCCCCGGCCTCTTTTCGGGCACCGGGTTCGGCGCCAACCGCCTCACGGGGTTGGGCCTGCCCCACATGAAGCGGGCGCGCTTTACCGGCCGCTACCCCTTTGCCGGGATCGAGTTTACCGATCCGGATGTGCCGCTGGAGGTGACCCTGACGGCCTATAACCCGCTCGTCCCCCACAACGAGCATGACAGCTCGATCCCCGGCGCCGTCTTCCTCTTTGAGCTGAAGAACCCCGGGACCGCCCCCGTAAAGGCGACACTGCTGTTTAACATGCACAACGTCGTAAACGGGGACTTCACCAACTACAACGACTATGTCGACAAGGACGGGGTGCGGGGGATCACCATGGCCTCCCGGAAACAAAAACCGCAATCGCCCGGCTGGGGGTCGATGGGGATGTTCACGACGCATCCCGACGTCACCTATACCCGCGCCTGGGTGCGGGGGGCATGGTTCGATAACCTCTCGACCTTCTGGGATGAGGTCTCGGCCACGGGCGAGCTGATCGACCGGACCTATCCGCCGCTGGCCGGCGACATAGCCTCTCTGGGGATGAAGACGGTTGTCGAGCCGGGCCAGAGCATCACCCTGCCGCTTTATCTCACCTGGTCGTTTCCCACGATGGAGGGATACTGGCGGCCGGACGTGACCGAGACGGGCCCGGACGGGACAATCGTGACCGGAAAACCGCGCTGGGAGAACCATTACGCAGGCCGTTTCCCCGACGCGCTGACCGCCGCTGCATACCTTGCCGAACATCACGACCGGCTGCTGGCCGAAACGAGGAAATTTACCGACGCCCTCTTCTCGTCGACGCTGCCCGACTATGTGTTGGACGCCGTCTCCAGCCAGATCGCGACGATCCGCTCCACCACCTGCATCAGGCTCTCGGATGGGACGTTCTATTCGTTTGAGGGCTGCCACTGCGGTGACGGCTGCTGCGAAGGTTCGTGCACCCACGTCTGGAACTACGCCCAGACTCTTGGCTTCCTCTTCCCGGCGCTGGAGCGCTCCATGCGCGATGCCGAATATCGGTACAACCTGGCCGACGACGGCAGGATGGCCTTTCGGACGTCGGTGCCGCTGGGGGAAAAGGCCGAGGAGACGGCCCTGGGCGGGACTGCCGGACTGGGGGAGGCGTTTCATCCGGCGGCCGACGGCCAGATGGGCGGGGTCATGCGGATCTACCGCGACTATCAGCTCACTGGAGATACGGACTGGCTCAAGGAGATGTGGCCCTCGGTCAAAAAATCCCTTGAATACGGCTGGAAATACTGGGACGCCGACAAAGACGGGGTCATGGAGGGACTCCAGCACAACACCTACGACATCGAGTTTTACGGCCCCAACACGATGATGGGAAGCCTCTATGCCGGGGCGCTGGCGGCGGCGGCACGGATGGCCCGCGCCGCAGGAGAGGACGAGGCCGCCGCCGACTACGAGGCGCTGGCACGTAAGGGGGCGGCCTGGATGGACAAAGAGCTCTTCAACGGGGAGTACTATATACAGCGGATCGATCCCGACGCCGACCGCCTCTCGCCGGTGGCGACCGACGTTTCCATGGGGGGGCAGGAAAAGGACGAACAGGGTGAGCCGAAGTACCAGTACGGGCAGGGGTGCCTATCCGACCAGCTCTTCGGGGAAGGACTAGCGCGCCTCTTCGGGCTGGGCCGGCTCTTTGACGAGGGAAATGTAAAAAAGACGCTCTCGTCGATATTCCATTACAACTGGCGGCCCGACCTCACGGGCCACGTCAACCCCCAGCGCGTGTTTGCCACGGAGGGGGAGCCGGGGCTCCTCATCTGCACCTGGCCCCGGGGCGGGCATCCGAGGCTGCCGTTCGTCTACGCCGACGAGGTCTGGACGGGTATCGAATACCAGGTGGCCGCGCACCTCGTCAACGAGGGATTCGTCGACGAGGGGCTCTCGGTCGTCCGCGGCGTACGCCTGCGCTACGACGGGAGATACCGAAACCCGTTTAACGAGGTGGAGTGCGGAAACCACTACGTCCGGGCGCTGGCCAACTGGGGGCTCCTCATCGCGCTCTCCGGCTTCACCTTCGACGCGCCGGGGCGCGCCTACGGCTTTGCCCCGAAGATCAGCGCGGAGGATTTTAAGACCTTCTGGTCCACCGGCACCGGCTGGGGGACGTATGCCCAGCGGACGGAAAAGGACACGGCCCTCGCGGAGCTTTCGGTGCTTTTCGGACGGCTGCAGGTGAAGCGGCTGTCGCTGGAGATGGGAGACGGGGGCGGCGGAGGTTGGGGAGTCGCACAGATTTTCAAGGGAAAGGAGGAGCTTACCGGACGTACCGAGCCCGCCGACGGGCGCGGGACGACCGTGGTGCTGGACGCGCCGACGACGATAGGCCCGGGGGAGTCGCTCACGATCGAGTTTACGGGAAAGGCCGGGTAGGAGCAAACCGGCGGCGATTATATCCCGGAGCTTGCGCCGGTGACCGAAGAGGGCGGCGAACTCATCAGTTGCTTCATGCCGACGGTGGCCCATGTCGCCGACGGCGAAAGGACTTTTGACGTGCTCCTCCTGGGGCCCCTTTGCATGGTGCTGGAACGCCCCAACCGGGGGTTGGCCCGGCCCCGGTAATGGAGAATTCTAAATTGGCACGGGAGATTGGCCATACGGCCCTATACCTCGTCGGCACCGCCGCCTATTATCAGAGGTTCGGGTTCAAACCCACCGCGACCTTGCGCATCAAATACACCCAGGACATCCCCAACAAAAACGTCATGGGGTGCGGGCCGGTCCCGGACGCCCCGCACGGGGCCACCGAGACGGTTGACTGCATCCGGCACGGGACCATCGGGAGTGAAAAGACACGGCCGCCGGCACGAAGGGGCGGCAGCATTTTGCCCGCCCACGTGATGTGGTGAAGACGTACCCGTATGACACCGTGATCCTGCGCCCGCTGCCCGATCATGTTCACACTTTCCCCCTCCTTTAAATCGTACCTCTATCGCGCACCTTAGAAATCCCCCATAAAAAAACTTCACATATATATAATGCCAAACATATTCGTATACACATACATATATATACCTTTCCCGCTAATTCATGCTATATAAATATCACATTTGTATACATAATATTTCATTGACAATAATCTATGAGGTGTTAAATTGCAGTAGTCACGAGTTGTGTTGACAGTTTGCCTTCCTGTCAGATGGATGTAGTATACTACGCCACGTCCTCTTCGGCTACCATTTC
>JAFGAS010000011.1 GCA_016933535.1 Candidatus Zymogenaceae bacterium | reverse complement strand
TGTCCTTGGCGATAACCGAGATGGTATGGGGCCCCTCGGCCAGGCCCGAGAGGGCGATGGGGGTGACGATGGAAATGTCTCCCCCGTATCCGCCGCCGTCGATTTTATACCTGTAGGTTACCACGTCGGTGCCGCCCACAGTGATGTTCGTGCCCTGATTGTTCGTCGGGTTGGCCGGCGTGCCGGAGAGCACCGCCGTGGGGGGGGTGATGTCGATGCTCCAGGCATAGGCCGTGGCGTCACCCTCGGCCTGCCAGTTCCCCGCGGCGTCCCTGCCGATGATGTAGATCATGTGCGGTCCCTCGGTGATGGCGGATCGCTCGATATGCTCCGACACGGCCGTTTCGCCGCTCCAGGCCTCGGCGTCTATTTTGTACTTGTAGGCCACCACCTGGGCGCCCCCCACTGTCATGTCAACGGACTGGTCGTTCGTGGGATTGTTCGGCTGTCCCGAATAGGTGGCCGCGGGAGGGGTGAGGTCCACCTGCCAGTCGAAGGTCGAGGCCTCGGGGAAGGTCTGCCAGTTCCCCAGGGAGTCCTTCCCCACGGCCTCGAGGGAATGCACCCCCTCGGCGAGGCCGGCGGCGGTGATGTTGTCCCCCACGTCGATTTCGTCGCTGTAGAGGCCGCCGTCAAGGCTGTACTTGTAGGCCACCACGTCGGTGCCCCCCACGTCGATGTCGATGGAGGTGACGTTCGTGGGGTTCGCGGGAGTTCCCGAGAACTCTGCCACGACAGGGCCGCGTCCCAGGAAAACGCTCGTTTTCTGAGGGTAAATGGCGTTGCCGTATTTATCAGCGACATTTAGCACCACGAGGGTGTAGGCGGCGTTATGGACCATGTCATCCGGATCAGTTCCGTCCACCGTGAGGTTCACAGTCAGGTTGTCGCTTTCAAGGTTGGCGGCAAGGACTTGCACGTTGGGTACACCCTGAATGGTATAATTTCCAAAATTTATGGCCGATGCCGCGTCCAGGGCCATCGACTTGTCCTGAAACACCACGCGGACGTTCGTGTGGGTCGTGGCCGTCACCGTGGCGATGTCGGGGGCCGAGTCGTCCGGGGTGAGGACCCCGCTGGGAATGTAGATCCCCTTGTCGTTCCTGTTGTCCATGTACTTCTTGAAGATGTTGCTGTTGCATCCTGCGAGCGCCAGGGATGAAAGGGCAAGGGTGATGGCGATGAAGAACTTTTGTGTGGTCATTGCGATTGTTTCCCCCTATGTACTATACGATCGATGCATCCAATTGATTCGGCACACGATATGTTTATGGTTGTCTTTCATTGCATTCTTGGTCCCGGTTGTTTGAAAAAACTGACAGAGTCAGATATTTTTTCTACCTTAAGTTAAAACTATTACATGGTTAAGTCAAGAAAAAAAATCCATCCGAGTGGGTTTTTTATTATTAAATATACTTGCCTTTTTATTAGAATATCAGTATTATTAATTTTAATATACATGATACTATATTTTAAATAATAAGTATTCGCAATAGGGGAAATGGTAATAATTTACCTCGTGGTTGTTGATATTGTTATCTTATACTATGAATAAATAATGTAAAAAACTAAAAATTATTTATAAAATGTCAATAAAAAAATTGGACACTGTTCAAAAATAGTTGCGTTACTTTAGAAAATAATTTCTGTGATAGTTATCGGTAAGAACCAGGCGATTGAAAATCTGTAATCATTCTGTAATTATATTGAAGAAAACAGGTGATATTTGGAAACCAGTTAATGAGCATGGGCTGTCACCATGAGAAGGGGATAATTACCGTTCGAAATGAAACGTACATTGTGGTACATGCTGGCGATTACCGTGCTTTCTATCACCGCCTGTGACAGCCGTTCCGGGCGGGTGAAGTACCTGGTGGGCGATGATTCACTCAGGGCCTACTTCTCCCTTGATGCGCGATCCGTCACCATCTACGCCTCACCGGAGGATAAAAAAGAGGGAAGGATTGAATGCCGTCTCTATGATGATGAGTCCGAGGTCTTCGCCAGGATGTTCAGGGTGCTCGATGATGATGCAATAGAGAAGGCGTATCGCGAAAAGGGATCGTCGCGCTTTTCACCCGCATTTATAAAAAAAATCATCTCCGCCGACGACGCCGAGTTTCGCCCCGCCGGGGACCCGGCCAGGCCCCTGGAGGGACTCCGCGTTGCCATTGACCCGGGGCACAGCGCCGATACAATGGAAGAGGCGGTGCGTGAAGGTAAATATATACTCCTCTTCACCCCTGAAGGAGAAAAGCTGAGCTTCTACGAGGCGGCCCTCAATCTTGCCACGGCCATGATGCTGAAAGAGATGCTTGAACGGGACGGCGCCACGGTGATGCTCACTCGCACGAGGGGAGGGCAGGTCTATCCCGTGCCCTACGATACCTGGGTGAAAAAGAGCTTCCGGAGGGCCGTAAGGGAGAAGGAGCGGGATGGATTCATCACCCCCGCCGCGGCGAAGCGACTTCTGACCCGCTCGAGCGACCGTCTGCGTCTTAAATTCTTCAACAGCGAATTCGAGATGCCCCACCGGGCGATGCTTATCAATCGCTTCAGGCCCCACGTCACCGTCCTAGCGCACTACGACGCACGCGACGCCACGCCCGACTATCGCACCAAGTACCGCCTCATCAAGAACATCGCGCGCTCCCGGGGCAACACCTCGGAGCGGATGAAGCGGATCAACGAGGTGGTGGATTCCATCAGCGCCCT
>JAFGAS010000059.1 GCA_016933535.1 Candidatus Zymogenaceae bacterium | reverse complement strand
CCGTCCGCTCTTCTGCGACCGACCCGTTGAGACTCGTCCACGTCACCACCGCCTCGTTGTTCAGCATCGAGCAGGGCGTCACGCTGTTTTGTACCATTACGCGGTAGACGAGCGTCGTCGAGGCGCCCACAGCAAGGCTGTCGACGTGCCATAACAGCGTCGGGTACGAACTGGCAAAATCGTGGCTGTTACCGCCCGATACCCAGGTCGGGCTCGTGAGCCCCGTTCCCAGCGTATCTTCCACGTCTATATCATAGGCCGTGCTTGTCCCGTTGTTGGCCAGGGTCAGGGTATATTCGATGACCGCGCTTGCCTCGACCGGACCGCCCCCAACTACCGCGTAGGTCTTGTCGAGCGTCAGGTGCGCCTCGATGATGGTCAGGGTATCCTCGGAGGAATCCGTGTAGGGCGCCCCTCCGACGAGGTAGGCGGTCGTAGCGTTGTTGGTTAGCGTGTCTCCGTTGTCGGTCTCGGCGGTGTTGGCGACCACCGCGTCGAACTCGAAGACGTACACCCGGCTCGCGGCAAAGGAGAAGCTCCCGAGGTCAAATGAAACGGTTACCGGCGCCGTCCCGTCGTTGGGCGAGGAGACATCGGGCGTGATCGTCGTCAGGGTCCCGTCAAGCGTCACCGACAGGTTGCCGCCGTAGATAAAGCCCGTCGGCAGCGTGTCGACGACCGATACGTTGGTATAGGTCGTCGTTGAGCCGTAGTAGCTCGAGGTGATGGTCACGTGGACCGTCTCTCCGATCGTGGCGGTTTCCCTGTCGTAGACCTTTTCGATCTCGCTGTGGCCGGGGACGATGTTTTGCTCGGCGTATTGCGACACGAACTGGCAGCCGCCGATACAGTCGCCACTGACGTCTACCCGGTTACCGAGGTTGGCCTCGGGGCTGGTGTTGAGCGGATTGACCCAGATATCGAGCGTCTCGGTAGCGCCCGCAGCCAGTGTTCCGCCCGTCCAGGTGACGGTCCCACCGCCGGTGGGGATGCTGACTATCGACCGCGTGCCGGTGCCGCCGACGGTATCCGGCCCGCTAAACGTGTCCACGTCCCAGCCGTTGCCGAACGTGTCGACGACCGTAACGGTCCCCTCGGCCGCGCCGCCCGTGTTTTCTATCGTGACGTGCCACAGGGCGGGGTCCGTCTCCCCGATGACCCCGTAGTCGGGGTCAAGCTCCTTGGTAATGGTGAGAACGGGTATCGCCAACAATCCGGTGACATCCGTGACCAGCGACGGCGTGAGGAGATAGGTGTTTTCACAGGCGTCGTCGTACGAGAGGTCCACGGTGTTGTTCGGGCCGAAAGAGGTCGTACAAACCTCATCCTCGGGGCTGGCCGATTCGACGTTGACCTCGTTGTCAAGGAAAAACGTGATTGTCAGCGTTTCGAACTTTTCGATGTAGGCAAAGTTGTCGCTGTCCCAGGTGAGTGTGTTGGTCGCCGCGTCGTAGTCCGGCTCCTCGTTGGCGAAGGTCCTGCCACCGATGTCGGAGGCTATCGTTGTCGTGCCTGCGACGTAGGCCAGCCCTTCCGGGAACTGGTCGGTAAGCACCACGCTATAGGCCCGCGAGCCGTTGTTCTCGATCGTGATGGTTACGGGCCCGCCGCAATAATTAATATCCAGGTCAATATCCGCCGTCAGGTTTGGTATGGAATAGACGTTCGAGACGTTGCTGGACGCGCTGTCCTTACAGTTTTCGCACCACTCCACCCAGGCGGTATTGACGTCCGCGCCGCCCGTGCAGTCTTCCCTGAGCGTGCCCATTGCCGAAAACGCCATGCTGTCATGGGGCGCGATATCCCCCAGATACCACCGGCCGCCTACCATGCCGGGGATGAAATCTCCCCCGACGATCGCGACGCTTGAGAAAAACGGCGGCGGAACGTCCCACAGGAACACCGCCTCGGCCGTGTAGTAGGACGGGTTGTTAATCTCGATGGTCCAGACGATCGGGTCATCCGCATCACCCGCGACGTTGTCGGGGGACTTATCGATTTCAAGCACCGGGGCGAAGACCGTAGAGACGGTGTCCTGCGCCGGGCTCTCGGCGAAGCTGCATGGGGTCGCGTACGACAGGGATGCCGTCATCGGGGTCCCGCTCGCGTAGTTGCAGTCGGTTTCGATGACCTTTACCGGGAACCTGATGGTAAACTCGTCTCCCTCGCCGGTGCCGTCCACCGGCTTCATCGGTGTCGTTGAGGGGAACGTCCATTCAAGAATGCCCGGGGTGGAAAAGTCAAGCGTGACCCCGGCACTCACGTCATTTCCGTGGGCATCGAAAACGGTAAAGTATGGCGGAGTTCCGCTCGTATCCAGCTCGATACCGGTAGGCAGGGTCTCGGTCAGCACCATGTCAAAGGCATAGGCCTTGCCGATGTTCTTGAAACTTACGGTGACGTACGATGTCCCGCCGCAGAGGTTGATGGCATCGGCCTCGTGGGCGCTGATGACTACCCGCGTGCCGTAATCCTGGACGGTCACCTCGAGGCTTTCTCCCTCGCCGCAGTAGATGAACCCGGTCGTCTCATCGAGGCATCCCCATGTCGCGCGGGTCTTGTTGGTCCTGTCCGTACAGTTCTCCACGTGGCCCGTCAGCTCGATGACGGCCGTTTCCCCGGGGTCAAGGTCTTCGATCGTGAGCGTGATGATGGTCTGCTGCGGATTGAGCGGATCGTACACCGCGGGGCTGATATCGTCCGGGTCTACCGCGATGCCATTGACCCTGAGAGAATCGGATACGTAGCTGATACCGGAACCCAGCGTATCGAACACCGTGATATTGGTGGCCGGCCCGCTGCCGGGGTTGGTAACGTAGATCGTCCAGGTGAGGTCTTCCCCAAGGCTCTTGATATAGAACCGGTCCGGCGTCTTCTTGACGAGGAGTTCTCCCTGCCGCTGGTCGCGCGAGGCGCTGTAGGCCATGGTCTGCGTGTAAACCTGGTCATCGCACCATCCGTCCGTGCTGACGGTCGCGGTCGTCTCCGTTCCGCCCGAACACGCGGTATCGAGGTAAAACTCGATATAGCTGTCGCCACCGAGCGGAGCCAGGTCTCCCAGCTGCCAGGTGACGTACCTGCCGCCACCGCTGATGGTATACGGGACCCCGCTGACCGGGGTGCTCCCGTCCGGCCGGTACATGTTGACGAAGTCGGGCGCGAATGCCGTTTCTTCGTTGAACGTGTAGTTGCTGTCAGGGCCGCTTCCCCAGAGGTCTATCACGACGCTCACGTCATACTCGACCCTGGTGCTGGAGAGGTAGACCCTGAATTTCGCCGTGTCGCACCGGTTGATGACGTACGTGCAGACGTCGTCGTCGTTGTAGTGGCAGTAGTTGTAAATGTTGAGCGTGGGGGTCGGGTTTTCCGGCGTTACCCACGCGCCGGCGTGTGCCTCCCCGCCGTCGTCGGTACACTCGGTGACCGTCTGCGGGAACAGGAAATCCGACCAGTTGACGACGGCGGTGCCGTCGCCGTTGGAATAGTCGGAGAAGTAGAGCGTATAGGTGATCTCCAGGACGTCGCCGTCCTGCGGCGCCCCGATGAAGCCGACGCCGGTCGCGCCCAGCATTACGGAGCTTCCGAGGGTTATCACGTAATCCTCGCTCGCCCCGGCCGAAGGCCCGGAGACAATGGCAAAATGCGCCGTGCCGGACAGGTAGCTGCCCGGATAAAGGTCCGGGTCCCTGAAGACCAGGCCGACGGCGTTGCCGTTGTCCGTAAACGTGATGGCGTCCCAGCCCTCGGGATAGGCCTGGTTAAACGTGATCGTGTTCGTGAAGGTGATGCCGTCGTCGTAGTCGCACCGTTCCGCGGAGTCGGGCGACGCCTCCTTTTCGACGACAAAGCCCATAGTCCCGTCGCCGTAATCGCAGTTATAGGCAAAAGTCAGCACGTCCTCATCGCTGCAACCGAGGGGGGACGTCTCGGGCACGGCGCAGACCGCCCCCGTGGTATTGAGCGTGGCCGTCGCAGTATTGGTGATCTCATGCCCGCAGAGGCAGGGATCGTAGCCGGCGAATCCGAGGGGTATCGGCTCCAGCGAGTAGGTAAACGTGACCGGTCCGGTCTGCGAGAGCTCGCCGGCGTCAAGGCACCAGGTGAGCAGGCCGGCGGTGACGGACGTCGGCGTTGGGCTCACCACGGGATCGGGCGGATCAGGGGGGAGGCTTTCGGCGATCCAGAAGCCGGCCGGCAGCGTATCCGTAACGACGGCCGGCGGGGTAACGAGGCTCCCGCCTATCATCAGCCGCGGCCCGTAGTAATAGACGTTGATCGAAAAATCAAGGGGCTCGCCGACGTAGATGATGCCGTCCCCGCCGTCCGCGGCGGTCTTTTCGACGACGATCATCGTATCGCTGAAGAGCGCAATATTGGCCGAGGCGCCCGGGGGCGGACATTCGCCGTCACACATGCCGGAGGTCGGGACCACCTCGAAGTGGAGCGTGAAATCGTCGTCACAGTCGGCGTCTTCGTAGCCCGCCCCGAGCACCAGACGTTTGGTGACCGTCCACCCGCTGCCGCTGCTGAACACGGCGTCTTCCCAGGTAATTATCGTGTTTGTCGCAGTCGCTCCTTCCACATAACCGCCGTCCGTATTCCCCGGACCCGTGACGATCGAGAATGAGAGTGGAAGCTCGACGACAATATCGGCCGTCATATCTTCCGTCTCGCCCGGCGAGTGGTTATAGACCGCCGTGATCGTGTAGCCGAGGGAGGCCCCCTCGTCCGGGATGCTCGGATTGCCCGCGTCCGGCGTTACGGTAAGGTCGTAGTCCGTCCCGACCGGAGCGGCGATGTTGATCGGCAGCTCCTTGATGGGGGGCTCGAACTCGTCGCCGCAGTCGTCATAGAAAAACGGTTCGAATATCAACGAGGTGCAGTCCACCGCGGCGCACTCGTCCCGGTGAGCGGTGAAAGTAAAGGTGTAGCTGTCGTTCGGGCCGATGATTGACGGCTCAATCGTGGGGTTGTCGGCATCAACGAACTCGAAGACGTTTGAGCCGGGATCAACAACCACGTCGATGTCGGGGAAGGTGTCACCGACAACGGTATATGCAACCCCGTAAGCGTCCACCGTCATGGTCAGGTTGACGATGTTGCCGGCGTTTGCGCCGGCGTTCGTTACGGTGACCGTGATCGGTATGCTCTCGCTGCAGTAGGGAATCGAGTCAACGACCGATGGGCTGAAGGTATAGCTCAGGTTGGGAGTCCGGTAGTCGAGGTTCACGCTGCCGGTGACGACGATGTCCGGCTGGCATTCATCGACCGCGCCGCTCTCGCACCCGTGGCTTCCAGTAACCGTGATGTACAGGTTCTGACACGAGACGCCCTCGGTGCCCACCGTGAGGTCGGCAGATACGGTTCCCAGCAGCGTCGGTGCGGCCCCCGCATCAAGATCGGGTACCGGCAGGGGTGCCGTCACGGGCGCGGGGCTTCCGCTCGGTGGCGTAAAGGTCAGGTTAGAGAGGCCGCCGTCATCGGGAAACGCGGGAAGCGCAGGCTCCACCGTGGCGCCGGAGAGGACGCCGTCGCCCGTGTTGGATACGTAAACCGCCCAGCTGACGGTATCGCCCGGCGCCGCGTTAAAGGCGACATCGGGGTTGAGCTCCAGATAGAGGTTGGGCCTGAGGACCTGCAGGGGGCCGGAGAAGACCGGGTCTTCATCGACGTGCACCAGGGTGCCGCCGTCGTAGTAGTCGTAGCCGACCATGACGACTAGCTGGCGGTTCGAGAAGGCATCGCACTGGGGACTGACCCTGAGGATCCCGGTCCAGGTCTCGTCGGCGGCAAGGTCCAGGCCCTCCCAGGTCACCGTTGCCGGGTCAATCGAGTACGAGCTCGGCGCGGGGTTGGGCGAGCCGGCCCCGTATACCAGCGAAAACTCGCCGGAAATGGGTACCGTGCTGCCGCCACCCGGGACCACCGCCGCGAAGACCTCAAGGTTGGTGATCTCGGTATCGCCGTTTTCAACCGTTATGGTGAATTCACCCTCACCGCAGACACTGATCTCGAGGTCCGCCGGCCCCGTCAGGCCGATGTCCTGCGCAATCGAGAAGGCCCCGAGCAGGAGCACGAGGAATATGCCGACAATTCGAATCGTGGTGGCGGGCTTTAATCTAGTCATATCCATTACTATCCTCAACGGGCTTATCGTACGGTTAACTCTATATTGATCTTCAGCTTGCTCTTGTTCAGCGCCGGGATGTCTTTCCGGTTATTCGTGTTGGCCTTCACGTTCACGGTGATCTTTTCCTTCTTTGCAGGCCGGTAGCTCTTCTTGAATTCCTTGTCCTCGTAGATGGAGAGGGTATGCCTGCCTTCCTTGACCGTGTTGAAGCGGTAGTTGCCCATCCTGTCGGTAATCGCCCGTTTTTCGTTATCCAGGAGCACCGTCACTTTTTCGAGGAGCTTCTCGCCGGGATTGAAGATGTTGTTGTCGTTGGCGTCTACGAAGACGTTGCCGAGCAGCGTCCCCTTCGGAGCCTTTTTCTCCTGCTCCTCTTTCTTCTTCTTCTCCTCTTCCTTGCGGGCCTCTTCTTCCTTTTTCAGCTGCTCCTCTTCGGCCTTCTTGATGGCTTCCAGCTCCTCCTTGGTGGGGCCGGTGCGGCCGAGGCCGAAATAGGTCCTTCCCGTTCCGCCGGAAAAGAGCGAGACGATCTTGGAAGAGTCTCCGATGACGAAGTATTCCTTGGAGAGCTTGCGCACATCAATCCCGACGAGGTGCTCGCCGGAATCCACCTCGTCAAACTGGAACATGCCTTCCTCGTCCGTGCTGGTGCGCTCCCCCGATTCCAGGATAACCGAGATACCGGCTATACCCTCCTCATCGACGTTTTTCAGTCCGTTGCCGTTCTCGTCGATAAAGACCTTACCCTTGATCTTCCCTTTCCGGTCGAGGTCTTCGGCGGAGACGCCGAGATCGGCGCTGTCCCTGGCGACCAACGTCCTGCCGGTCGGGTCGGTGCCGGTAATGGTAACCGTATTGGTGCTCCTGCCCCGCGAGATATTGGGCTTGACCACCCCGTGGTACTTCAGGGTCGTCGTCTCTCCCCCTTTCAGATCATCGATCTCCCAGACGAGCGTGGTCGATCCGGAGGGATCGGGCAAACTCTTGCCGTCTATGACGGCGCTGCCCTTCACGTAGCCGACCCCCGCGGGCATGTTATCCCGGATTAAGATACCCGTGAGCGTGCCCCGGCCGGTGTTTGTTATACGGATGGTATAGAGCAGTATCCCGCCCACCTTGGCCGACGACGGCGTGACCGATTTGTCTACCGTGAGACCCGCGGATTCGGGGACGGGCGTCTCACCGACAGTGAGCGTTACGACCACGCCGTCGGATTGATCACCACAGACTCCCCTGACGATGATATCGTAGGTTCCCTTCGTAATCGTCGAATCGGTCTTGACCGTAAGCGTGACCCAGTTGCGGTCGGTGTAGGCGGGCAGCTGTGACGGATCAAACGTGGCTTCTTTTACCCCGTCGGGGAGCGCCCCCGATATGGAAAAGGTAACCCTCTCCAGGAAATTGTAGGCGGATATCTTAAATTCGGCGGTCTCGCCCGGCTCGATCTCGGAAGGCGTCTGGGGACCCGCCGAGAGATAAAACTTTTCTACCGGCTTCTTCACGACAAGCGTCACGGTGACGTCATTCGTATATCCGCCCCCCTCCGCGTTCACGGTGATGGTGTATGTCCCTTCCTTGACGCTCGGCCCGGTCTCGACGGTGAGGGTCACCGAGTTGGTATTTGAATACTCGGGCAATGAGGACGGCTCTATCGTCGCCGTCATATCGCCGGTATCCGTTGGATCCGGAAACTCAACTGGATAGGGAGGAAACGACCCGCCTTTATTGACGGTGATGGTGTACGTGGCGGTATCCCCCGGCTCGATCTCTTGAGAAGTCGGGTCGGCCGAGAGCGAGAAATCGCTTGTCCCGGTAACGGTGAGTGTCACCTTCGTCGTCCGGGTGCCCAGTGTCGCGTGCGTGCCCGTTATGGTGATCTCGTATGTGCCGGGTTTTGTATCGGAACCAGTGGTAACCGTCAGGAGCGAGTCGCGTACTTTCGTGGATATCGATTTTGGCGAGAAAGACCCTGGTGGGCCCGATGGGGAACCCACGGCCGAGAGCTCCACCTCGCCCTCGAATCCTTCCGAGAAGGTCCCGATTACCTTGAAATCGGCCTTATCCCCCGGCTCGATCTCCTGCTCGGTGGGGTCGGCCGAGAGCGAAAAATCGCCCCCTTCCGTGACGGTGAGGGTGACCGTATCCGTGTCCGTTATGTCTCCGCTCGTTCCCCGGACGACGAGGGTATACTCGCCGGACGGGGTATAGGATTCAGTATGGATGTTAAGCTTTGTCTGGGCGTTCCCCTCACACGCGTGTCCTGCCGGGGATACGGGGTTGGTATCGAAATCGTACGTCACGCCGGCGGGAAGGCCGTCCTTGTCGACGGACAGCGTTACGTTCCCGGTATATCCCCCGCACCATTTGACCACCGTCGTGAAGAAGGTGTCCTCGCCGGCCTTAACGTGCTTTTTCTCGTGGGCGTCTACCGTAAAGCAGGGGATCGGAGCAGTGACGGTGAGAGTCACATTCTTGGGATTGCCGGTATACGGATCATATGAATCAGGATTAGGATACCGCGCAACGACAGTGAGCTTCGGACGATACGTTTCGGGCGTTAACCCGCACGTGGAGCTGACCGAGAGAGTTCCGACTGCGGTCAGGTCCCCGTCACTGTCCGATATCTCGATTGCAGGGCAGGACACGCCCGACGGGAGGTCCGTAAGCGAGATGACGATCAATCCCTTAAAATGATATGAAGAATACAGGGAGACCGTCACCTGATACGTGGTGCTCTCTCCCGGCTCGATCGTCCGGCTCATCGGATCGACGCTGACACCCGCTACCGGACACGCGCACGCCTCGGCCGCGTTGGTGAGGCAGCCCGTCAGGGTCTGCGTACCGTTGACGAGGGCGTACGGAATCAGGACAAAAAACGAAACGAAGAGAGTTAATCTAAGGAGCAACGTTATCCGTGGTTTCATCGGTAAAAACCCATCTTTTGTTTAAAATTTACCCGTCATTTTAAGGTAGCCGATATCGGCTTTGTAATCGGTATCGGGGTCGTCCCGGTCGTACAATTCCTGGTGCTCGTATCCGAGAGAGAGTTTCAGGTAGTCCAGGACGTCGTAACCGACCTCAACAAAGCTATCCATTTTGTGACTTTCCAGGGCGCCGGTTGTCCCGGCGTATTTAAACCCGCTGACGACCTCCCAGTCGGGAAGGAATTTATACCGCCCCCCGATTATAAAGGTATTCGTCCTGGTCTCTTCTGCGGCCAGCGGGTCGGTCTTCAGATAGCTTTGCTCGAATCGGTACTCACCATAGAGCGACAGGTCGCCCGGCTCGGGAGAGTATTCTATCCTGACAACCGCCTCGTCTTCGAGCGTTTCGTCACCAATGTCTCCGGTTTTATCGGCAGAGGTATCCAGTGAATAGGATACGGAAACAACCAGATCCGGCCTGATGTCCCAGACAATCTCCGCTTCGGCAATATAATCGACGCTCGTCGTTTCCGGCAGGGTCGACGCATCGGTGTTGAACCCGACTTCGACCTTAAGGCGCACTCCCACCGTATCGGTTGGTTTGTAGGTGACAATTGCCGAGGTCAGATGCTCCCGCGTGACTTCCCGCCCCAGGGCATAGTCGTGTTCCGTCAGGAACTTGTAGACCGCCTCGGCCCGCAGGCGCTTACGCCGATAATCGACGCCGACCCAGGTGGCGTTTCCCCAAAGCGCGATCCCGTCCTCCCCGCGTCCCGCGACCAGGATCTCGTCCTGCTCGAAGAAGAACGTAAGATTGTCAACCGGCATGATGTCCAGCCGGGCCAGGAGGTAGTGGGTCATCTGGCTCTGGTCGTCGTCCACGTAATCCCTAAATTCATCCAATACGTAGGCCGCCTCGAACTTCGCCGGGCCGGTGATGCGGGATCTCCCGAGGGGACCCTTCATCCCCATGATGAGGCGATACGTTTCGGTATCGGCGGTCTTGGGAGCCAGATCGTCCAGACTCCTGATCCACTGGGTGCCTACAAAATAATTGAACCGGTCTACCGGATTGTAACGGTAGGAAACGTAGACATCCCGGGTGGTGGTCCGGGGCAGGCCGTCATTGTAAGGGATATTGTCCCTGATCTCCCGGTAGCCGGCCGACAGCGTGTGGTTTGGGGCAATTATATATTCTCCGGCCAGCCCCCAGGACTCTTCATCGGTCCCCAGGCCGACATCGAGATCGGGGTTCAGGTCATAGATATCCGTCCCCGATTTGAAATCGAAGGGGACTTCGTACCTGATATCCTTGACGATTTTTTCGATATCGAAGCTCGTGGTGCCGAAGGTCGGAAAGTCTTTGTCCACGCGGTAGTAGCCGCCCCAGAGGCGGAAATCCGCCCTCGGTTTCCATATAAAATTACCCCGGTAGGCAAAATTCGTCGTATCACTGACGCTCGGGGTAGTGCCGGCCGCAAATTCGGCCCCCAGGTAAAAAGTGTCCTTATTGTCGATGGTGAGGTCCGTGCCGTAGATCTGGATACGGTCGTCCCAGCTGCCCCCGATCGTGTCGTTAACGGGGCCGTTTGTGAGGTAGGTCAGTCCCATCCTGACAAATTCGTGCGGCAGAAACCAGACACGCCCTCCGGCGACGTATCGGCTGTACGCGCCGTCGGGATCGTCATACTGATAGGTCACCACGATGAAAATCGGGTTTCCGGAAAAGTCGGTGGAATCCACCGGGTAGGTGAACCTTATCTTGCCGGTATCATAGTCGATCGTATAGTCGATCCCGCGCTGCTGTTTATTGTTCTTGAGTATAAGGGAGGGGTTGTTCTTGTCGCGGACGCGAATAACGACGGATTCAGTTGCCGCCATCACCGGGGAGTATGAGGTATAGTACGGCCCGGAGCTGCCGTCGGCGTCGATCTCATCCTCGACCTGGCTTCCCCGGACGGCCCCGCCGAAGAGCTCGAGTCCATAGTTCTTATCCTCGATGTGGAGCATGGTGCCCCGAAACTCCGGCTCGAAACGGGTAAAGAGGGTATCGGTGAAGACGCCTTCCTGGTGATCGCCGATGGACAGGTAATTGAGGTCCTTTTTGATCTTAAAATAGACCGACAGGTTCGGCTCGAGGTTATAGGTGATGTCCCGATAATGGACGTAACCTTCCACCTGGTAGTTATGGTATACGGTGCCGTCTACCAGAAAATCCACCTTTGAGGAATTCGAGAAATACGCGGGAAGCCCCCGGTCGCTATCCTCGAAGATAATGGGATTACCGTCCACCGACGTGTAGTTGACCCTGAGGACCCCCAGTCCCATAAGGAGCAGATCGGTTCCGGTGTCTTTATCCTCGATCCTGACCGCATAGGTCAATACGGGCAGCAGGAGCATTAAAACGCAGAATAGGAACACCCGTGAGATCCCTCCAGTAATTCTGATCTTTTTCACTGTCGCGCATTCCTCCCGCAGGTATGTTAGATGTTACGTATATATCCAAGTAGAGGGCATGTTGCATAAAAACTACCAGAGTTCATTATAAGCATTTTTTATACCAAAAAGTCCATTTTCGAATAGTTCTTTTAAAGCTCTATAATAACGGTATGTTATCCTTCTATCGTTTTAGGGCCGCGCTTGATATTTCCGGGGGATGTTACAAATATGAAACGATCCCGTTTCACCTCCCGTGAATTGATACACGGCCGAAAGGAAGAAGGACGATACTGATCCGGGTCCATATACCGGAAAGGAGGCGCAACGGCAGCATACCCACCTGCCCAGTCCCCAGCCCACTATTTCGCACGGGGAACATTCGAGAATTCTGGCATAAAATGAGAGCCCTTATCCGGACATCCCGATCGTCCTTTTCATAGTAAGGGGGGAAAGATTAACCATTACTCTACGGCGTTGTTCACATCCCGGTGCGTGCGGAAGTTGTTCAATTATATCAGTTTTTATCACATTAAGTTAACTTAATATTAATATCCATTAGTATAACTTTTCTAACACAGTATATAATCGCATATTCACTGCGTCAAGTACTTTTTTGGCCGTTTTACGGACACACGATATTTTGTCCATCGTACAATATCCACTATTACTGCGTGCCTGATATGATTTGGGTCGTAAGATTCCCATGGTAAAGCGATACCGGCCGGCTTTCTGCCAAACCGACAAAGGGGGGCGTTGAGCCCCCGTCACTATTCGGGTCGGCGGCATTATCCTCGCGTCATTGATGGGACAACCGGTCTTTGAAAATCGGGCATAAGGAGGCGAAAGGTAAGGCGCAGGCGGCCGATCTTGCGGATTATACCGGATAGCGAGGCTCCTTTGTATGGATAGATGAGTATGGAGGAGACATATTGTCTTTCCGCCGTGAATGGGGATCGTTTAGAAGGCAAACCGTACGCTCCATTGACCGCAGCCCCGCGATCACCCGGATTTCGGGACGAGAAAAGTCCCGGATTGCCCGCCTGGAACAGGAAAGCCTTCTTTTCTGATAAAATGTGAGATGAGCCAAAAATAATGGTTGACAGCCGATTGGATCGTGGTATAGTTGCCAAAGTTAGAAGTGTATAATATATAGTCATGCAATGAGTCAATCACTCATGAAAGAGATGTTCGCAATGCAATCTCGGGTAGTGTCCAGCGGTAACTGGTGGGTGTGGCGTAACACCATACGAGGAGGTTCGTCCGTCCAATAATATCGTCTACCCATATATAAGACAATAGAGGCCGCGGGTGAATCTCAAAACCCGCGGCCTTTTTTTATTTATTCAGCCGCGGGTCACTATCCCCGCGGCTTTTTTTGTAAAAGGAGGTATCGGTCATGCTCACCCCGTCGTTCTCGGAATTCAAGCGGCTTTCCCGGACAGGTAACCTTATCCCGGTCTACCGGGAGTTTCTCGCCGATATGGAGACACCCGTCAGCGCGTTCAGGAAACTGGACGGCCCCTACCACGCCTTTCTTCTCGAAAGCGTACAGGGGGGAGAAAAATGGGGACGGTTCAGCTTCATCGGCATCGGCCCCTGTATCGTCTTTCGCTGCCGCGGACAATTTGTCGAGATCAAGCGCATCGGACGGACGATCTTCGAGGGTCGGGTTGACGATCCCCTCGAAAAGCTGCGGGAGTTCATGGGACAATACCGGACGGTGGAGGTCGAGGGTCTGCCCCGTTTTTTCGGCGGCGCCGTCGGGTATATCGGATATGACATGGTCCGATTCATGGAGCGTCTTCACGAAAAGGGGCCCGATGACCTCATGGTTTACGATATGTATTTTATGATCGCCCATACGGTCGTCATCTTCGACAACGTCAAAAATACCATCAAGGTGGTGGTCAATATCTTCCTCGAAGAAGACACGGACCCGGCCTCTTCGTATGAAGAGGCGGCCCGGCAGATAGACGCAATACAGGGGCGCCTGGCCCGCCCGCTCCGGGCCGGCGCATCGGCGGACAAGAGGCCGCCCGACGTGCCGCCGCCGGTATCCCCAACCGAAAAAGAGGACTTTCTCAGGGCCGTCGCCCGCGGTAAGGAATACATCGAAAGCGGCGACATCATCCAGGTCGTGCTTTCCCGGCGCCTGGAGGTCAAGACAACCGCCGACTCTTTCGATCTCTACCGCGCGCTGAGGAGCGTCAACCCCTCCCCCTATCTCTTTTACCTGAAATTCGACGCGGTAACCCTCGTCGGCTCGTCCCCAGAGGTCCTCGTGCGGCTCGACCGGGGAAAAGTCGAGATACGGCCCATCGCCGGCACCCGGCCCAGGGGAAAGAGTCCGGCCGAGGACGATCGGTTGGCCAGAGAGCTCCTGGCCGATCCCAAGGAGCTGGCCGAGCATATCATGCTCGTGGACCTGGGGAGAAACGACCTCGGGCGGGTATCCGAATTCGGCAGTGTCGGCGTCAAGGAACTGATGCGGGTTGAGAAGTATTCCCACGTGATGCACATAGCATCGGACATAGAGGGAAGACTCATCAAAGGCAAGGACGCATTCGACGTACTGCGGGCCGCCTTTCCCGCCGGCACCCTGACCGGGGCGCCGAAGATTCGCGCCATGGAGATCATCGACGAACTGGAGCCTTATCGTCGGGGGCCCTACGGCGGCTCTGTGGGATATATCGGTTTCTCGGGGAACATGGACATGTGCATCACCATTCGCACCATGGTGATCAAGAACGGATCGGTCTACCTCCAGGCCGGCGCCGGGATCGTCTACGACTCCGATCCCGAGAGGGAATTCCAGGAAACCGCCGATAAGGCCAGGGGTATGATCAAGGCCATCGAGATGGCTACCGATAATATGGCGTATAGATAGGAGGATTTCAATGATCCTGGTGATCGATAATTACGACTCGTTTACCTATAATCTCGTCCAGTACCTCGGAGAGATGGGCACGACGCCCGCGGTCTTCCGCAACGACGCGATAACCGCCGACCGGGCCCGGGAGCTCTCTCCCGAATACATCGTGATCTCCCCCGGTCCCGGCATTCCGCAGGACGCCGGGGTCTCGATAGACCTGATCAGGCAATGCACATGGGCGCCCATCCTCGGGGTATGTCTTGGCCATCAGGCCATCGGGGCCGCCTTCGGCGCCCGGATCATCAGGGCAAAGCGGATCATGCACGGCAAGTGTTCGCCCGTCTACCACGACCGGGGGGACATTTTCACGGATATCCCCAGGCCCTTTTGTGCCGCACGCTATCACTCGCTGGTTATCGATCCCCATTCGGTTCCCGATTGCCTTGAGGTCACGGCAACGACCGACGACGAGGAGATCATGGCCGTGCGGCATCGGCAGCGCCCCGTTTTCGGCATACAGTTTCATCCCGAGTCGATCATGACCGAGCACGGAAGACAAATACTTAAAAACTTTTTATTAATGGGAGGCACTCATGATTAAGTTCCTTTTGGAGAAGGTAGCCGACGCCCAGGACCTCTCCTTTAACGAAATGGAGACGGCCATGGAGTATATCATGACCGGCCGGGCCTCACCGGCTCAGATCGGCGCGTTTGTGACCGGGCTCCGGCTGAAGGGCGAGACGGTCCAGGAGATCGCCGGCGCCGCGGCGGCCATGAGAAAAAGGGCCGTGAGGATATCACCCCGGCCGTCCAACGGCAACTGCCTTTTGGATACCTGCGGGACGGGCGGTGACTCAAGCCGGACGTTTAACATCTCGACGGCGGCGGCCTTCGTGGCGGCGGGCGCCGGCGCCCGCGTAGCAAAACACGGCAACCGGGGAGTATCAAGCCGGTCGGGAAGCGCCGACGTGCTGGAGGCCCTCGGCGTGGATATCACCATTGAGCCCGAACGGGTAAAACGGTGTATCGAAGAGGTCGGCATCGGGTTCCTGTTTGCACCGAGGCTGCACGCGGCCATGAAACACGTAAGCGAGCCGCGCAAAGAGCTGGGGTTTCGTACTATTTTTAACATCCTGGGGCCTCTTACCAACCCCGCCGGCGCCGAGGCCCAGCTATTGGGGGTCTACGACCCCGCCCTCTGCCACGTGATAGCCGAGGCGCTCATCACGCTCGGGACCAAACGGGCGATGATCGTCCACGGGGACGGACTGGATGAGATCACCACCGCCGGGCCCACCAGCGTCTCGTACGTTCACGACGGCATGATCGATGAATTTATCCTTAACCCCGAGCGATACGGGATAACTATCTCGCGCGTCGAGGATCTCATGGGCGGAACGCCCGCCGAAAACGCCCAAATCATCGAGGATCTGCTCAGGGGGCTGCGAGGTCCGAAACGGGACGTGACGCTGCTCAATGCCGCCGCGGGTCTGATGGTCAGCGGGGTGGCCGCCGACCTTGAGGCGGGGCTCGCTAAGGCCGAAGAATCCGTGGACAGTGGCGCGGCCTATCGAAAGCTGTATGCACTGCGGGATTTTACAGCCGCACCGACTAGCGCATGAGGAGGCCGACATCAATGAGCACAACTCACACAACCGACTCGACTCCGATCCTCCGGCGGATCGTCGAGGCCCGGCGGCGGCACATCCGGGACGCAAAGCGCCTGACCACCGTGCGGGATCTTCTGAGCCGAATAGACGACCTCGAACCCCCGAGGGAGTTTCGCGCCGCCGTATCCCCCGGGAAAACGGACGTGGCCGTCGTCGCGGAGCTGAAAAAGGCAAGCCCCTCCCGGGGCGTCATCAGAAGTGATTTTCGCCCCGCAGAGCTGGCGCGCTGCCTTGCACAAAACGGCGCGGCCGCCCTTTCCGTACTCACGGAGCCGGACTTCTTCCTTGGGGATCCCGCGTATCTGGAGCAGGTGCGCACCGCGGTAGGCCTGCCGCTTCTGAGAAAGGACTTTATCGTCGACCCGTATCAGGTATACGAGTCCCGGGTGTTGGGCGCCGATGCCCTCCTCTTGATCGTCAAGATCGTCCAGCCGGGGCTCCTTGCCGATCTCATCGGGGTGGCCCGCGACCTGGGCATGGACGCCCTCGTGGAGATAAATACCCAACATGAGCTTGAGACGGCGCTTTCGGCGGGGGCCGACACAATCGGGATAAACAATCGGAATCTCGAGACGTTTGGCGTCGACCGGGATACGGCCGTGCGCCTGAGCCGGCACATCCCCGACGAGGTCACCCCGGTGGCCATGAGCGGTATCCGCTCACGCGCCGACATCGATGAGTGCGCGCGGGCAGGCATCCGTTCCTTTCTCATCGGGGAGACGCTCATGCGGATACCCGATATCGGCGACATGGGCCGGACGCTTGGCCAACTGGCACAAAGACCGGGCACCGAGACATTATAGGGAGGTCATCATGTCGGTACGTGTAAAGATATGCGGCATCACCAGGCTCGCCGACGCGCTGGCCGCCGAGGGAGCCGGGGCCGACGCCCTCGGGTTCGTCTTTTACCCCGAGAGCCCCCGCTATATCTCCCCCGGGAACGCCCGAATGATCTGTCGGGAGATATCCCCGTTCGTCGCCCGGGTCGGCGTCTTCGTGAACCGGGACCGGGAGTTCATCGTCGAAACGGTTCATCGATGCGGGCTTACGGCCGTGCAACTTTCCGGAGACGAACCGGCCGATTTTCTGGCCGATGCCCCGTTCCCCGTCATCCGGGCCGTCCGCGTGAGGGAAAGCTGCGACCTTCGGTCGCTGGCCGTCTACCCCTCCGGCACCACCTTTGTGCTGGACTCGTTTGCCCCCGGTGCCTACGGCGGCACCGGCGTCCCTTTCGACTGGGACCTTCTGGACGAGGATATCGGCGCAGGCCGGATCATTATCGCCGGCGGCCTGACGCCCCAGAACGTCGGGAACGTCGTCGGCCGCTTACGGCCTTACGGTGTCGACGTGGCCTCGGGGGTGGAAGAGAGCCCGGGAATCAAGGACCATATCAAGATACGCCGCTTCATCCAGGCGGCACGCAGCTATGGAGGCACGACCCATGACAAGATATCCTGACGCCCGCGGACACTTCGGCCAATACGGGGGCCGGTATGTGGCGGAAACGCTGATGCCCGCCCTGATCGAGTTGGAACAGTCCTATAGGCGGGAGAAACGGGAAAGGCGATTGTTTTCGGAGATCGGCCCCTACCTGGCGAAATACGCGGGCAGGCCCACCCCCCTCTGGCCCGCCCGCCGGCTTACCGAACATGCCGGCGGGGCGCGCATTTGGCTCAAACGCGAGGACCTCTGCCACACCGGCGCCCACAAGATTAACAACACGCTGGGACAGGCTATCCTCGCGCGCCGCATGGGCAAGTCGCGGCTCATCGCCGAAACCGGCGCGGGCCAACACGGGGTGGCCACCGCCACGGCGGCGGCCCTTTTCGGCTTGTCGTGCGAGGTCTTCATGGGTACAACCGATATCCAGCGCCAGTCCCTCAACGTCTTTCGTATGAAGCTTTTGGGGGCCGGGGTCCGACCCGTCGATTCCGGCTCGGCCACCCTCAAAGATGCCATGAACGAGGCAATGCGCGACTGGGTCTCCACCGTCCGGGACACCTTCTACATAATCGGCACCGTGGCCGGTCCGCACCCCTACCCCATGATCGTGCGGGACTTCCAGGCCGTCATCGGACGAGAGGCCAAGCGCCAGATCAAACAGGCCATCGGCCGCCTCCCCGACTGCCTGGTGGCCTGCGTCGGGGGCGGATCCAACGCTATGGGGCTCTTCTATCCCTTTGTGGGCGACGACGTGGCCATGATCGGGGTCGAGGCCGCCGGCGACGGTATCGCGTCGTCGCGACATGCCGCATCGATCTGCGGCGGGAGCGTCGGGGTGCTGCACGGCGCCAAGACCTATGTGTTGCAGGACGAGCACGGCCAGATAACCGAGACCCACTCGATCTCCGCCGGCCTGGACTATCCCGGGGTGGGGCCGGAGCACAGCCTGTTTGCAGACAGCGGGCGGGTCTCCTATCGGGCCGTGGACGACAATGCCGCCGTCGAGGCCTTCCATACCCTCACGCGGCTCGAAGGGATCATTCCCGCGCTGGAAAGCGCCCACGCGGTGGCGGCGGCCGTCTGCATCGCCCCGGACATCGGCAAGGGGGGCAACATCATCGTCAACCTTTCCGGACGAGGCGACAAGGACATAAACACGATCGCCTCCCTCATGGAGGAAACCCTCAGATGAGCAGAATCGGCGACACATTTCAGAGGCTGAAATCTAACGGACAGAAGGCCCTTATTGTCTACCTCACGGCCGGTGATCCGAGCCTTGCCGTCACGGAGAGGCTCCTTCTGGCCGTCGGCCGGGCCGGGGCCGATATCATCGAAATCGGGGTCCCCTTTTCCGACCCGACGGCCGACGGGCCGACGATCCAGCGGGCACAGGTGCGCTCGCTCAAGAGCGGGACGACGCTGGCCGGCATCCTGGACATGATCGGGGAGGTCGGGCCGCGCCTCTCAACGCCGCTGGTCCTCTTCGGATACTTCAATCCGATCATGAAATACGGGCCGGCCGGATTCGCCGACCGGGCCCGTCGGGCGGGGATCGACGGCCTGCTGATCGTCGATCTCCCCTTCGAGGAGGCCGGCGAGATCAGACGGCACACCGATCCGGCAGGCATCGATTTCATTAACCTCGTCTCTCCGGTGAGCGGCGGCCGACGTCTGGGGAGAATTGTTGCGGACGCCTCCGGTTTTCTCTACTATATATCAGTGACGGGGGTGACCGGCGCGAGAAACAGCCTGCCCGCCGATCTGGAAGAGCGGATATCGGCCGTCAGGGATATCACCGATCTGCCCGTGGCGGTAGGGTTTGGAATAGCCGATCCCGAAACGGCCCGGAGGGTCGGCGCCGTCGCCGACGGGGTGGTGGTGGGAAGCGCCCTCGTGAGCCTGATTGAGCAACACGGCGGCGACGAGGGGAGAATGCTGGAAGAGGTGGAGTCCTTTATCTCCTCTCTCAAGGGTTCTCTGACAACCTGAATCCCGCGGCGGGTGGCGCCCCGGCACATCTAGTGAACGGGAGACGGGTTGATCGGGCGGCACGGCCCGTACGATCCAGGGCTATAGGCCGCGGTTCACGAATCGCCCCGTCCGGTAATCGTGAGGAACGCCTCAACGACCGCGGGGTCGAAGTGAGATCCGGCCTTTTCCCTCAGGTAGACGATAGTCCAATCCGTCGAGAAGGCCGGGCGATAGGGACGATCCGTGCTCAGGGCGTCGAATACATCCACCACGGCAAAAACACGGGCGGCCAGCGGGATTCCTTCCTCCTTTAATCCCCTCGGGTAACCCGTTCCGTCCCATTTTTCATGGTGGCAGTAGGGAATATCGAGGGCCGACCGCAGATACTCGATCGGGGACAACAACCGGTAGGCGTATTCGGGGTGCTTCTTCATCACCACCCATTCTTCCTCGGTAAGGGGACCGGGTTTGAGGAGTATCGCGTCGGGAATCCCCATCTTTCCGATGTCGTGCAGCAGTGCCCCCCGATGAACGTGGTCGAGATTGTCGTCCGATATTCCCATTGCCCGGGCAAGACTCATCGTTTGATCGGTGACGCGCAGGCAATGCCCCTGGGTTTCGGCGTCCCTCAGCTCGAGGGCCCGCGCCCACCCCTCCAGAGTGGCGTTGTAGGCCTCCTGAAGGTCGACATGGGCGCGTTTGAGGTTCTCTTTCTCGGTGATGATCTGCCGAAAGCGGTTGAGCCGGATGATGTTTTTTATCTTCGCGGTGAGCTCGGCCAGGTCAAACGGTTTCGATATGAAGTCGTCGGCCCCGCTGTTGATGCCGCGGATCTTCGATGCCGTGTCGCCGAGGGCGGTTATCATAATAATGGGTACCTGGGCAAGGATCGGCTCTCCTCGAAGCCTCCGGCACACCTCATAGCCGTCCATCTTCGGCATCATGACGTCCAAGAGGATCAGGTCGGGAACAATCTCGTGCGCCTTATCGACGGCCTCCGCGCCGTTCTCCGCAAAGATCAGGTGGTAACCTTCGCCCGAAAGCATCATCCCGATCACGTCGCGGACGTTCGGCTCATCATCGGCAACAAGTATCGTGCTGATTCGGTCTGTCGTATCCTTCATACGATATTCCCTCTTTAACCGTCAGGTGGAGTCTTCGTGCTGTCATACGGGGTCAACATATAAAAACGCGGGTCGGCATAACCGTCCACGGCGCGCCGCCCATCGAAGGCATCGGCGGAGCTCGTCTCATCTGCCATAACCGAGACACGCCACAATCCCGCAGGTCGAAAAAGACATGGCGGGTATCGTACCCATTGTGAAAAAATACCGGGAAGGCGGCAGATTCGCAAAGGGAGTACCGCCTTGTAGATAGTATAAGTCCCTCCCCACCCTCACCGAATATAGGTATATAGATAAATAGTACCATTATACGTTGAGATTGACAAGAGACAGGGCCGAAAGAGCCGGTACGGCCGTATCCGGGACGCCCGCCTGCCTTTGCTCGCCCCATACATGAGGAGACGACGTGTCCGTGGCTTCAGATGAGAAGACGCGTTCCATTGCCCCAGATAGGATATGGGTCCGTATCGGCCTTCTGCGGTACAATAAATTCTTGACAGAAAAGACGATATCCCTTACCATGCTATCAATACTATTTAAATAATAGTAATTGTAATCCGCCGTCAGCCCGTTTTCCGATCGGCCGGTGTTTTGATGGCAACATCACTGAGGAGTAAATCGATGCCTATTCCCAAAAGCAGCCTCTCGATCGAGACACTGGCCCTGCACGGCGGCCAGGAGCCCGACCCGGCGACCGGCGCCCGGGCGGTGCCCATCTATCAGACCACGTCATATCAATTTCGCGACACCGATCACGCGGCCGGCCTCTTTGACCTCACCCAAGCCGGCAATATCTATACACGGCTCTCCAACCCGACGACCGACGTATTCGAGAAACGAATGGCCGCGATTGACGGGGGCGTCGGCGCGCTGGCGGTGGCCAGCGGCCAGTCGGCCGTTACCCTTTCGCTGCTCACCATCGCCCGGGCGGGTGACGAGATCGTCTCGGCCGACAACCTCTACGGCGGCACGTATAACCTGTTTCGCCACACCTTCCCCCGCCTCGGGATCACGGTACGCTTCGTGAAGTCCAACGACCTTACCGCCCTGGCCGGCGCCATAAACGAAAAGACAAAGGCGGTCTATGCCGAATCCATCGGCAATCCGAAGCTGGACGTGGCAGATATTGAGGGCATCTCCACAATCGCCCACGACCACGGAATCCCGTTTGTCCTGGACAACACTGTATCCCCCTATCTGCTGCGCCCCATCGATTTCGGCGTGGATATCGTCGTCTATTCGGCCACCAAGTTCATCGGCGGGCACGGCACCTCCATCGGCGGCGTCATTGTCGATTCGGGAAGATTCGACTGGACCAACGGGAAGTTTCCGCTGATCGCCGACCCCGACCCGAGCTATCACGGGCTTAATTTCGTGGAGCACTTCAAGCCGCAGGGCAACATCGCCTATATCGTCAAGGCCCGGGTGTCGCTGCTTCGGGACCTCGGCCCGGCGCTCTCCCCTTTCAACGCGTTTCTCTTCCTGCTGGGGCTGGAGACGATCCACCTGAGGATGCCGCGCCACAGCGAAAACGCCCTGGCGGCGGCCCAATTCCTGGCGGGTCACAAGAAAGTCGCGTGGGTCAATTACCCCGGACTTGCCGACAGCCCCGAGCGCGGCCGCGCCGACCGCTACCTTCCGAAGGGGGCTGGCGCCATCGTCGGCTTCGGGATCGTCGGGGGAGCCGAGGCGGGCAAACGCTTCATCAACTCGCTGTCTCTCATCTCGCACCTTGCCAACATCGGGGACGCCAAGACCCTGGCCATCCACCCGGCCACGACGACCCACCGGCAGCTCTCGGCCGCCGAGCAGCTCGCCACGGGCGTAACGCCCGACTTCATACGCCTGTCGGTCGGCATCGAGCACATCGACGACATCGTCGCGGACCTCGACGGCGCCCTTCAAAAGGCCTGAATGTCCGGCGAACGGAAAAGGCCGAGCCTAAGACATTGAGTATTCTTCGAGATCATGCACCGCCGGAGGTGGTGGAGGGGACCTACCATGTCGTCAGCACCCGCTGCTGTCCTTGTGATGAGACAAGAGAGACTTATCTGGTCAGAAGAAACCGGTGAAAGTCTACTAGCTCTTCTATGCAGGCACCATGCGGGAACAAGCGATGCAGCTCATGGGAAAGAATATGGAGGCATCGCTTGCCATCGAAACGGATGAGGTAGATTCTATTGTGAAGGAGTAGAAGAAGGGCACGGTACAGTTTCCGATGTTTGAATGAAAAAGAGGGGCCGTTTTTGGCCCCTCTCGCTTTTCCTAAATAGAAAAGGAAGGCTTTTTCGCCTTCATTTAATTCTATGTTCCCTCAATTCATTTTCAGTTAAAATATCAATTTTTTATTATACTGCAGGTAAATGGTGACGGTTGCCTTGCTCTGTTCATACAGGCCGGGGAGAACTGTGTACGTGCCTGGAGGAAGTATCTCATTTACAATACTTTTGTTTTTAGCCGAGCCGCCACAGAGGACAGACTTTCCCCCGGACCAAATACAGTATCCCTTGGCATTTCCTTCCACCTTAATGATGGTAGCTGCTTCTTCAAGAGTTACTTTGTTTCCATCTGTCTTTGCGTTTGTCCCGCCCCATCCTTCAGTTTGTTCTCCCCACAATACGATGTAATCCTCCTCGGCAAAAACAAATCCTGTAAAAATCAGTGTTACTATCGCCACTGCTGCAAAAATCCTCAACACCTTCATGGTATCCTCCTGTTCTTCGTTAGAAAAAACCTCTGTCCCTTTCCGCCATTTTTATTTATACGGGAAACGGGTATATTATGCGTGTAGTGAAATTTATATTAATTATATCTTTATTAAATCATATTTCAATCAGTCTCTTTTTTCAAGAATATTCCGGCACCGACTCACTCTATTTCCCGGTTCTTCGTTCTGTTTATTTGCCATCAACCTCCTTTTCGGTTTCATGGCAGGTAGCGCGCCTCCCATCACGATAAAGTTTTTCCTCTTTGAGGTCGATGCTCTAAAACATTATCGGCTGTTCGGCTCAGGGCACACGGTGAAACAAAGAAGGTTTTCTAAAATGGCAAGTCTAAGACGTTGCAGAACAGAAGCCTCTCCCGTTTGGATGCCGATACGCAATTACAATAAAACAATAAGAATGGATTTGGAGAAAGGATAAGAAGAAAATGACAGTCTCAAAAAATTTCTCTCCGCCGAAACACGCGCCCTGCGCGGCGGCCGGACGGGCGAAAGGCCCGGCCTTTTACCGTAAGACCTCGTTCATCGAGCCGCTCCTGAGGCCCGCCAGGTCCAGCGTTACGTATACATACCCGAGCGCCGTGAGGGCGGAAACGACGGCCCCACGTTCTGCCACCGCCCGGGAAAGGAGGTCCGCGGGAACCTCGATGCGCGCCAGCGTCTCGTAATCCCTGACGCGGCACTGCGCAAACCCGAGCGCGTGCAGCGCATCCTCCGCCCGCCGGACGCGGTCGAGCCGCTCGGGCGTAATCGGGCTGTCGTAGGGAATACGGCTGGCAAGGCAGGCCATGGCGGGCTTATCCCACGTAGGAAGGCCCAGCGTCCGGGATACGGCCCTGATGTCGGCCTTGGTGAGCCCGGCATCCATCAGCGGGTTTTTTATCCCCATGCGCTTACCGGCGTCCAGGCCCGGCCGAAAGTCTCCCGGATCGTCAGCGTTGGCCCCGCTGACCACCGCATCAAACCCGCGCTCCCGGGCGATCCCCCATATTTCGGCGTAGAGCGCCATCTTGCAGTGGTAGCAGCGGTCCGGGGGATTTCGGGTAAAGTTGGGGTCGTCAAATTCGTGTGAGGCAAACTCGACCAGTTCGGCCCCGATCGTCTCGGCGAGCCGCCGGGCCTCTTCGAGCTCCCCGGCCGGAATACTGGGCGAAATTCCGACCGCCGCCAGGACGTTTTCGGCCCCGAGGGTCTCGGATGCCAGGGCAAGCAGCAACGTGCTGTCGACCCCTCCCGAAAAAGCGACCACCACCCTGCCGAGGCGGGTCAGCATGTTCCGGGCGTCCGCGACTTTTTTTGTGAGATCATCGCCCAATCCCGCATCCCGGGAGACCGCCGGCGCCCTCGTTTTCTTATTCTTCATTATCTCGTATCAACCCGCTGCCGATGTCGGCCGCTTGCGCAATTCCGCGCGGCTCCTACCACTTTTCCCATCTCCAGGACTTCTCCAGCTCGGGTGGCAGCCCGCCGCCGGGGCCGGGGCCGAGCTTTCGGATCACCTGGGCGGGGCGGCCAATGGCAAGGGAATTGTCGGGAATGTCTTTTGTCACGAGCGATCCCGCCCCGACGACGCATCCCACGCCGATGGTCACCCCGGGCAGGACCGTCGTCCGGGTGCCGATCCAGGTTCCGGAGCGGACCAGGATCGGTTTGAATTTTATCTTACCCACCCGCCGGGTGATATCTCCGATGTCGTGGGTAAAGGTGATGAAATGGACGTTGGACGATATCCCCACCCAATCCTCGAGGGTCGTGTGGCTGATGGCCACGCACCCCTCCCGGATCGACGAGCCGTACCCGAGGGTTACCGGGCCCTCGATCGATACCCGCCTCCCGATAACCGCCAGGTCCCCGAGCGTCAGCGCGCCCTGAATCGTCGTCCCTTCCTCTATGACGGAGTCTTTTCCGAGACGAAGCTCGCGGTATGAGGAAACCTCCACGCCCTTATAGACAAGGGCGACGCACGCCCTGCCGTTTGCCGCGTTGATGATCGTGCCCCGGGCCGCCGCCGCATACCAGGAGCGGCGGGGAAATATCAGGTGGTTGAGCAGCATGGTAAGCGGCCAGCGGATTACCTCCCTGACGTCGTCGATGACCGCCTGTTTCGAAAAAACGTAATAGGAGACTGCTTCTCTGAGATCAACCATCGTACGCCCGCCTCATGATTCTCACCACGTCGTTGTCGGATACACACCGCCCCGTTCAAAACCTCATGTCGGAGAGACTCGCGCGGTGTCTCCCGGCGTTATCCGTTTCCGGGAAGCGTGCCCGTTTTCCCGGACGGTATGACGCTCGGCTACCAATAGCGCTCCATCGTTTCCCACAATGTCCTGGTTACCTGCGAGAGCTGCTCGTGGATCACGACGTCGGCCGCGTCGTCAAAGGGTGTGGGCTGGTTGTTGATGATGACCAGGTGCGCCCCGTTGTTAAGGGCGCCCACCACGATCTCTTTGACGTGATCCACCAGGAGCGACGAGCCCATTACGAGCAGGAGATCCGTCTTTGCGGCACGTTCAAGCGCCTTGTCGTAGTCGGGAGTGCGCTCGAAGGCAAACACGATATCGGGGCCCACGATCCCCCCGCATTGGGCGCACACCGGCGGTATGCGTACCGCCTGTATCTCGTCCAGGATGTAGTCCATGGGGCATGTCGTCTTGCACGAAAAGCAGCGGCCGCCGCTGATGCTTCCATGTATTTCCAGGACGTTCGAGCTGCCGGCCTTGCCGTGGAGCCCGTCGGCGTTCTGGGTAACGACGGTAGAAAGGAGGCTGGCCTCGGCCAGGCGCGCAAGAAAGTAATGGTTTATATTGGGTTGGGCGTGTATCATCGGCATCAGGAGGGGAAACCAGTAGCGCCAAAACATCCCGATGTAGTCGTCGACCCCGTCCCGATAGGCATCGATGGGCATGAAACGATAGGCATGAATCCGCTCCCAGAGCAGGCTCTTGTCGCTTCGAAAATCGGGGATACCGCTTTCGGTGGAAACTCCCGCCCCGGTCAGGGCAAGGGTGTTCTTTGAAAAATAGATCAACCGCGCACAGCGGCCAACCCGCTCAAGCATTCCGTCCTCCCTGTTGCCTTGTTCCCCTGTCCATCCGCCCGCCGCGGACCCTTGACGACCATCGGCCCCCGTCCATCCGGCGAGCGTTGCGCGGCACCCGCCGCCGCCCATTGTTTCTGATTGTAGAGGATGCGCCTGCGGTTGTCAAGGAGAGATAGGGGGGCTTTGTCATTGACACCTCGTATGCCTTAACGTATAATTAAATGTCAAGGATTTTCGGGCATTGGCGGCTGTAATGGTTACCGAATCTAAATACTCTCTTGTGAGCAAACGGGAACGCAGGGGTTCGGCCAAGAGGGCCGAGATATTTCTTCTGTGCTCCATTCTTTTTCACGTTATCCTGCTGGCAACCTTCTCCCTGCTGACGATAGACGCGGCAACGAAACCGGACCAACCCCTCCTGGTCGACCTCAAGGACGACCGGGATAATGAGCGATACGAGTTTAACGACTTTCCCCAACAGAACGAGACCGACAAACAAGTCGATTCCCATCGGCTCTCAGACAAGAACCGGCAGGTAGAGCGCGAGACCATTCGGCGCGGATCGCCCCTCGGCGGCGGCACATCGCGCCACCCCGGCGCGGTCCTTTCTCCACCGCCCCAGCCCGAAGAAAACGCGAGCCGGGACAAATCCACGACCCCCGATCGGCTCGTCGCCAAGAAGGAGACGGGCTCTGAGCTCGCCAAAAAGCGGGATGAGTCGGTCGTGCGCCCCGACAAAGAACGCCTTACCGTAAACGACCTGATACCCGATGGGGATGACGTGGCGCGGCTCGATCAGCCCCTTGGGACAACCTCCCCGGGGATCACCGAAGAAGAGAACGTCTCCCTGAACACCACCGAGTTCAAATACTACGCCTATTTCGCCCACATAAAGCGCCAAATCGAGTTGGCATGGAGTTATCCCCGCCAGTCCCAGGAACGGAACGAGGGGGGCAGGCTTACCATAGTCTTCACGATCGAACCGGGCGGAAACGTATCGAGCATCAAGCTTCTCAAATCATCCGGATACGAGATTCTCGACGAATACGCGGTCAACGCGGTGAGGATCGCCTCTCCGTTCAATCCAATCCCCGCTTCCATCGGCACAAAACGGCTTCGAATCACGGCAAATTTTGAATATATCACGTCGCTGTACGGTGTCCGCTGACTATCTCGCCTCAAAAATTCGTTGCCGTTTTTCTCAAAACAGTGTATAAGGAGCACTTACGCTTTTCAAGGAGAGCCGTCTCATGGAATACCTGTCAAGTCCTGATATCATTCTCTTTATTCAGCAGATTGCGAATCCCGTGCTCGATTGGTTTTTCATCGCCGTAACTTTCCTGGGCAATGAGGAGTTTTATCTGATCGCCGTTCCGATCCTCTACTGGTGCGTGGATAAGAAATTCGCCTTCAAGCTCGGCGTCCTGTTTCTCTTGTCGGCGTACGTCAACGACCTTTTAAAAGGAATATTCCAGACACCGAGGCCCGATCCCGCCGTAGTGCGGGTTATCTACCCCGAGTCGGGGGGGGGATACGCGTTTCCGAGCGGCCACTCGCAGGGAGCCACCGTCTTCTGGGGAACGATCGCCTGGCAGCTCAAAAGGACCTGGGGATGGATTTTGGCCCTAATCCTGATAATCGCCGTCGGAGTTTCGCGGCTCTACCTCGGTGTCCACTGGCCCATCGACGTGGTCGGCGGCTGGGCCATCGGCGCCGTGATCCTGGGCCTTTATTTCATTTACGACACGACCCACCCGGTACGAGGGATTAGTCCCAAGACAATCCCCCTGATTATCATCGTCATCGCCTTGAGTGCGGTCCTTTTCTTCATCAATGCCGACGATACGGCGGTGCGGGTGATCGGAACGCTGGCCGGTATGTCCATCGGCTTTATCATCGAGGAAGAATATATTTTCTTCGAGCCCAAATCGGTCTGGTGGTATCAGATCGTCAAAGTGGTGGCGGGTATCGCCGTTGTTTTCGCGATCAAGGTTCTTGTAAAAATGCTGCTCCCGGACGCACCCGTCTCCAACCTGGTACGGTATTTTATCATCGGTTTCTGGATTACCGCGGGTGTTCCGTTCTTCTTTAAGGGAAGAAAGCTGTAACCCGGCACTAAAAGGGGTAGACGTGGCCCATATGGACGATATCTTCATCCACCCGACGGCCGTGGTCGACGAGGGTGCCGAGGTCGGCGCCGGAACGAAAGTCTGGCACTTCTCTCATATTTCGTCCGGGGCAAGGATCGGAAACGACGTAAACATAGGGCAGAACGTCTATATCGCCCCAACCGCAACAATCGGAAACGGCGTAAAGATCCAGAACAACGTCTCCGTCTACGACGGGGTGGTCGTTGAAGATCTCGCCTTCCTGGGGCCGTCGGTTGTCTTCACCAACATACGGACGCCCCGCAGCCAATTCCCCAGGAAGGACCGTTACGAGAAGACGCGAGTCGGCCGGGGGGCGACGATCGGTGCCAACGCCACGATCATCTGTGGGACGGCGCTGGGAGATTATTCGTTGGTGGCGGCAGGGGCCGTGGTGACAAAGGACGTCGCGGATTTTGCCGTCGTAATGGGAAGTCCGGCCCGCCCGGCGGGCTGGGTCTGCATGTGCGGGGTGTCGATCGAGTTCGACCGGGCCGGACACGCCGTCTGCCCGGAGTGCGAAAGACGCTACCGAAAACAAAACAACACGGTCCAACACGAGAAAGGATAAGGGAAACCCCAATGAAAGTTCCCCTGCTGGATTTAAAGGCACAGTACGCCACGATCAGAGATGAAGTAAAGGATGCCGTCGACCGGGTGATCTCGTCCCAGTATTTCGTCCTCGGACCCGAGGTGGAGGCCCTCGAGGCCGAGATCGCCGCGTATACGGGGGCCGGATACGGCGTCGGGGTCGCGTCGGGAAGCGACGCGATACTCCTGGCCATGATGGAAAGGGGCCTGGGACCCGGTGACGCCGTGGTTACCACCCCCTACTCCTTTTTTGCGACGGCGGGCTCCGTCACGCGGACCGGCGCGTCGGTGATTTTTGTCGACATCGATCCCGTCACCTTCAATATGGACCCCGGCCGGTTGGACGACCTCATGGTCGGCCTCACGAAAAACTCAACGTCCCCCGTCACCGCCGGCGGTGAAACAGTCCGCGGCGTGATGCCGGTCCACCTCTTCGGCCAGACGGCCGACATGGCCTCCATCGCCGGCACGGCATCCCGATTTGGCCTCTTCGTGGTGGAAGATGCCGCCCAGGCGATCGGCTCCCGTTCGCCCGCGGGAAACGCCGGCGCAATCGGCCGGATGGGATGCTTCTCTTTTTTCCCCAGCAAGAATCTCGGCGGTTTCGGAGACGGCGGAATGATCACCACCTCGTCCGAAAAGACGGCCGAGGACCTGAAGGTCCTGAGAAACCACGGCAGCAAGCCGAAATATTATCACCGGGTGGTCGGCGTCAACAGCAGGCTGGACGCCCTGCAGGCCGCCGTCCTCAGGGTCAAGCTCAAACACCTTGATGCCTGGACCGAGGGGAGAAGGAACAACGCCGACCGCTACCGCAGCCTCTTTACCGAGCGGGGGTTAGTCGCCCCTGATGGCCCGGTCACGGTCCCCATCCAAACGGAAGGATGCTATCATATCTACAACCAGTTCGTCATCATGGTCGACCGGCGCGATGACCTGCGCGGCCACCTTTCGCGGGCTGACATCGGCACCGAGGTCTACTATCCGGTTCCGCTGCACCTGCAGGAATGCTACCGGTACCTCGGTTATAACCAAGGGGATTTCCCTCACGCCGAGACCGCCGCACAGCGAAGCCTGGCGCTGCCCATCTATCCGGAGTTAACGGCCGATATGCAGCAATACATCGCGGACGAGATATCGGTATTTTATGGGGGGGAAAAGTGATCGCCGTCGTCGATTACGGGATGGGCAACCTCAGGAGCGTGGCCAAGGCGTTGGAGAAGGTCGGGGCCGAGGCGGTCGTCACGTCTGACGCCGCCGTCATCGCCGACAGCGCGGGGGTAGTGCTTCCCGGCGTGGGGGCCTTTGCCGACTGCATGAAGAACCTCGACCGCTCCCGCCTCACCCGGCCGATCCTCGACTTCATCGCGACGGGCAGGCCGTTTTTCGGGATCTGCCTGGGCCTTCAGCTCCTTTTTGCCGAAAGTTTTGAGTTCGGCAGGCACGAGGGCCTGGGTATCGTCAAGGGCAGCGTCGTCCGGTTTTCCGGCGGACCTTTCGAGGGTAAAGACCGCCTCAAGATTCCCCACATGGGGTGGAACCGGGTAACGTGGCACACGCGGGAGGCGCCCTTTGACGCCGTCTCCGATGACGACTATTTCTATTTCGTGCATTCGTTTTACGTCGTACCCGAAAATCGGGACGCAGCGGCGGGGACCACCGACTACGGCGGCCAGTTCGTATCGGCGCTGAGATATAAAAATGTCTTCGCAACCCAGTTTCACCCGGAAAAGAGCCAGGAAAAGGGGCTTTCTATCCTCAAATCCTTCGCGGCGTTGGTGGACCAATGGGATTCGTAGTCATTCCGGCCGTCGATATGCGGGGGGGAAAGGCCGTCAGGCTGGCCGAGGGCGATTTTGACCGCGAGACCCGTTATTTTGATGATCCCGTCGCGGCGGCCCGACACTGGGTCGGGATGGGGGCGCGCCGGCTCCACCTGGTCGACCTTGACGCCGCCAGGGGGGGATCGCCCGTCCACCGGGAGGCGATCGAGGCAATCGCCCGGACGGCAGGCGTCCCCGTCGAGATCGGGGGGGGCGTGCGTTCGATGGAGGCGGTCGAGACCTATCTGGCGGCCGGAGTCCAATGGGTTGTCGTCGGGACCGCGGCCGTCGAGGATCGCGACTTTGTCCTGCAGGCCTCGGCCCGCCACCCCGGCCGGATCATCCTGGGTATCGACGCCCGGGACGGCCTCGTCAGGACAAAGGCCTGGCGGGAGGGGGGAAACCTGTCGGCCGTCGACCTTGCCCGCTCTTATGCCGGCGCCGGGATCGCGGCCGTCATCTATACCGATATCGCCCGGGACGGCGTGGGAACCGGAATCGACCGAGAGGGAACGCGCCGGATGGCGCAGGAGGGGGGCATACCGGTGATCGCCTCCGGGGGGGTCAAGGATATCTCGGACGTCAAAGAGGCGGCCGAGTTATACGCGGACGGGGTGATCGGTGTCATCGTGGGGCGGGCGCTCTACGAGGGGACGGTGGATCTGGCGCCGGCCAACGCCGCGGCGGACTCGATCGTTCCACAAGGGTAGAAGGCGGCCGGGCCGGCTCGCCCGGGGATCGTTCAAACGAAATTATCCTACATACGAGCAATAGATCAATCATGCTTGCCAAGCGAATCATACCCTGCCTGGACGTCAAAGACGGGCGGGTCGTCAAGGGGGTCAATTTCATCGACCTGACCGACGCCGGGGACCCCGTGGAGAACGCCTCTTTCTATGACCGGGAGGGGGCCGACGAGCTGACGTTTCTCGACATCACCGCTTCCTCCGACAAGCGGGACATCATCCTGGACGTGGTCAGGAGAACGGCCGAGGAAATCTTCATGCCGCTGACCGTCGGGGGAGGTATCAGGACGATCGAGGACATCCGAAAGCTCCTCGTGGCCGGCGCCGACAAGGTCTCCATCAATACCGCCGCCGTCAACGACCCGGGCTTCGTCTTCAAGGCGGCGCAGCGCTTCGGTTCCCAGTGCATCGTGGTGGCCGTGGATGCAAAGCGGAGAAGGCCCGAAGAGTGGGGCCGCCATATCAAGGAAAGCGGCCGGAGGATACCGGACAAAAACAGCCGGGAAGACCTTACCTGGGAGGTGGTGACCCACGGCGGGCGGCAGGTCACGGGCATCGACGCGCTTCAATGGGTGACCAGGATGGAGGAATTGGGTGCGGGCGAGATTATGCTGACATCCATGGACTTTGACGGAACCAAGGAAGGTTACGACCTGAGTCTCACCCGTGCGGTGGTTGACCGGGTGACCATCCCCGTCATCGCCTCGGGGGGCGTGGGCACGCTGGATCATATCTTTGAGGGACTCACGCTTGCTGGGGCGGACGCAGCGCTGGCGGCCTCCATCTTTCACTTTCGCGAACACTCCATACGCGCCGCCAAAGAGCATCTGAAAGAGCGCGGGGTGCCGGTCAGGTTATAGGACATGCGGGCAATGAGGGTTATTTCGGGAGATCTCAAGGGGAGGCGGCTCATCAATCCAGAGGGGACGATGGTCAGGCCCACCGGATCGCGGGTGAAAGAGGCCCTCTTTTCTATCCTTGGCGACACTATTGTCGACTCGACCTTCGTGGACTGTTTTTGCGGCACGGGAAATATCGGGATCGAGGCCGTCAGCCGGGGGGCCGCCCGCGCCTTTTTCATCGAGAGAAATCCGCGGGTGGTCGAGATCCTCAAGAGAAATGTAAAGAACCTCGGGCTTGGCGACCGCGTCTCCCTAATGACGCTGGATGCCCTCAAGGGGATCAAGGCGCTCGGGAAGCTCGGCGTTTCGGCGGAGATCGTTTTCCTGGATCCCCCCTATGCGTACAACCGGGCCGGGGAAATAATTTTTTCCCTTCTCGATCACGGCGTCATCGCGCCGGCCGGCGTTCTTATCTGGCAGCACAGCACTAAAACGGTCCCCGGCCATTCTTACGGGGACCTGAAACCTGATTCAACGAGAATCTACGGCGATACGGGAATTACCTTTTTCACACGAGCATGAGGTGAACCATGCCCAGCCTTGCTATTCTCCCGGGAACCTTCGATCCCATCACGATGGGACATATCGATCTGGCCGAGCGCGCGGTCAAGGTCTTCGATAAGATCATCATCGCCATCGGCATCAATCCCTACAAGGTCACGCTGTTCAGTCCCGAGGAGCGGATTGATATGATCAAGCAGGCGCTCTCCGAGCACAACGACCGGATCATCGTGGATACCTTCGACGGGCTCCTGGTCGACTATGCCGCTTCGGTCAAGGCCAAGGCGATTATCCGGGGACTGCGGGCGGTTTCCGATTTCGAGTACGAGCTGCAGCTGGCGTTGATGAACCGCAAGCTCAACCGAAACATCGAGACCTTTTTTATGATGACCGGCTATCGCTACCTCTACGTCAGCTCCAATATCATCAAGGCCACCGCCATGGCGGGGGGGTCGGTGCAGGACCTGGTGACCGACTATGTAGCCGATAAGCTCAAGGAAAAATTCAAGGACCACAACCAGAAGGGGTAATGATATCATGAAACGAAAACTATCCGACCGCGTCATTAACCTCAAACCGTCGGCCACCTTGGCCATCACCGCCAAGGCCAATGAGCTCAGGGCCAAGGGTGAAGACGTCATCGGGTTCGGGGTCGGCGAGCCGGATTTCGATACGCCGGCAAATATCAAGGAATCCGGCATCAGGTCAATTCAGGCGGGCAAGACCAAGTATACCGACGTGGGGGGAATCAAGGAGCTCAAGGCCGCCGTCATCGAGAAATTCAAACGCGATAATAGCATCACGTACAAACCCTCCGAGATCATTGTCTCCTGCGGAGGAAAGCATTCCCTCTACAACCTGTGCATGGCCTTCTTCGAGCCGGGCGACGAGGTGCTGGTGCCCGCCCCCTACTGGGTCTCTTACCCCCCGATGGTGGAGCTTGCCGGCGCGGCGCCGGTCATTATCCCCACCGGAAGGGATAAAGACTTCAAGATCGACTCTGATGATCTTGCCCGATATACGACCCCCCGGACCAAGGCGCTGATCCTCAATTATCCGTCCAATCCCTCCGGGGGATCGTATACCGAAGGCGAGCTTGCCGACATCGGCCGTTTCTGTGTCGAGAAAAGCGTCTATGTCGTCTCCGACGAGATCTATGAGAAGCTGGTCTACGACGGTTTTACGCACACAAGCATCGCGTCCCTTGGAGACGACATCCGTCAGATGACCATTATTGTCAACGGGGTCTCCAAGACCTATGCCATGACCGGCTGGCGCATCGGGTACGCCGCCGGACCCGAGGCGCTGATCTCGGCCATGACCAAGATCCAGAGCCAGAGCACCACCAACGCCTCCTCCGTTGCCCAGTGGGCCGCCGTCGAAGCGCTCACGGGACCCCAGGACGAGGTGGAGCAGATGAGGCGCGAGTTCGAGGCGCGCCGAAAGCTCATCGTCGACGGCCTCAATGCGATACCCGGCGTTACTTGCCGCAACCCAGAGGGGGCCTTCTACGCCTTCCCCGACGTATCGGGGACCTTCGGAATGTCGTATTCGGGCACGAAGATCACGGGCTCGATGGACTTTGCGGCATTCCTCCTCTCGGAGGCGAAGGTGGCGCTGGTGCCGGGGGCCGAGTTCGGCGACGACAACTGCGTGCGTCTGTCGTATGCCGCCTCCACGGCCCAGATCACCGAGGGTGTCAGGAGGATCGGGGAGGCGGTAAGGAAGCTTAAATGACCTTAAAGGAGCCTTAATAAGAAACTACTGATAAAGGTATTAACTGGTCTCTTTCAGTACTAACGCGAAAACCGTCATTGCGAGGAGCGAAGCGACGTGGCAATCTCGAACAGGGATTACCGGAAATACTGTTCTTATGTACATCACCGTCCGAGATCGCCACGCCCCCTTCGGGGACTCGCGATGACATCACCTTGTACTTCCGACTTAGTCAGTAAAGTTTCTCCTAACTTGCAAAACGACCTGCGATTCGATATTATGTCAACACCGTTTTACATAACCCTTTTACGTTGTTTTCCTTGAAAAAACAGTTGGCCGGTTTGCATTCTTGCCGATATCCGCACGAAACGAGAAGAACTGAACATAAGGTGCCATCCTGTTGGTGGCAGATGCTGTCGATTCCAGTGCCAAATAGACATATGTCACATTCCCCCGGGACACACATCTTCGGAACAAAATTAAACGAGACATCGAGCTGTTCGGGGTAGAACGAGATATCGGGGTGAGTTTTCTTGATTTCAGTATAAAGTTCTCTTATTGTTTTAGGCATATCCCACGAATTAGGCACGCTTTGCTTATCGAAATATGGTTCAAAAAGACCCTTCCTAAATAATGGCTCATTATTCCAAACGTCTCCTGGCAATTCTAAGGAATGCAATGCTTTTCTTAAATCAGGATTCGTTCTTTCCCAATCCTGAGCGCATGAAAAATTCGCTTCCTTAAAACTACTTACAAGAACCGCATTAAACTCTTGGCTTTTTAGATAGTCTCGCAAAGAGCACCAAAGCCGTTTCCTGCCAAATAGCTTACGGGCGGGGTCGAAGGCCCTTGGTTTAAACGACGCACAGTGTTTGTTCTCTTCACTGATCGCATTACCAAAATCAGCTTGAGATATGGGTCTGCTATCGGCGTAGGTTAGGTCACATAATGCTGAGGCAATTCTTCTAATATTGTTATAAGTCGGCTTCTTCGTTTCTCCTTCTAGTGCTTTTCGAATATAACTCGATAAGCTCCTTTCCGCGTATTTGTCAAGTCGTATGAGTGTCCTAAAAATAGAAATTAGATCCTCCGGCATGTATCGTGACTTGAATGGTACCGTATTTCTGGCTAGACGATCATATCTGTCAAGAATACTATTCCCGCGAGTATTATCTTGATTTCGTTCACATACAAGAGACAGAGTGTCGTCCTTTTCTACTACGCACGAACGAAATATCGCTTCCACATCCCCTTTCCTGTATGCCAAGACTAGATAAGAAAGGACGTAACCGCCGATATCCCACACCCTTTGAAAAGACATTTGTCTGTCGGTTATATAGCAAAGCCAATGCGTCAACAGCTTCTCGTCATCCGTTAACTCATCCGTAAAATAATTAACGCTATTATAGTTTAACGGGGTGTTCCAACGGGCTAAGTCTAAGTGATGGAAAGTGTCAAGGACTAGATGAATTTTCTCATAGTCTTCTATCTTAATCATAATAGATATAGGTTCCCGGTACCTATTTGTCTAAGCTAAAGAGAAGGAGACTCAATGCAGAAGGCCCACGCGAATATTTACCAGAAAATGATTCGAACGATCCCCTTTCCGTGACTCCTTATCATGAGTCCGTCTTCAGAGGCCTATACTTCGCCAAAGAAGATATCTACGCCCGGCAGGATCACCGCTCCTTTTCCCCGAAGACCAGCGCGTCGTAGATGTAGATATCGGTACTCTCGTCCTTGTAGGCGTCCGGCGGCAGGCCCGCCTTCATGCAGGTATGGCGCAGGAATCCTTCCCGGTTCCACCCCTGCTCAAGGGCCACCTGGGGCAGAAGCGTCCCGCGCAGCCCCCCCCGAATGATATATATCCCGTGCCTGCCCACCTCGATCTCCTTGACATCCGAGATCTTTTTCAGCGGCGAGAGGACGGAGATCTCGATATCAATATCGGAAAGCTCTTCGGTCTCGATTTCGTTGAATCGGGGGTCTTTCCTCGACGCGGCCCAGGCCATATCGACGACCGTCTCTGAGAGGGGAGAATCCGCCTCGAACCTCCCGATACAGCCCCTGAGCATCCCCCGCTTGTGGAGCGACACGAAGGCTCCCGCCGGTATCGTCAGGCCCTCATCGTCCGGTAGTGCCTTCGGCTTTTTCTTGCCGTGCGCCCCCTCCTCGATGGTCTTCCTGGCCAGGGCGAGCAACTTTTTCTTCTGCTCATCGGAAAATTTTAATTCACCCATGGCACCGCCTCCTTTTACAGCGGCTCCAAACCGTCGGGACGGCCAATTTCCTGGATATTGAACTCGTCCCTGTACTCGGCGATCACCGCCTGGACATCACTAAGAAAGCCGGGGGATACGAGGATCTCGACGATCGAGCCCTTTTCATCGACGGTTCGCATCACGGCCGCGTTGTCGTACGATTCGAGTATAAACTTGAGAAGGGCTATACCGTTCCTGTCGATCCGATAGTATTTTTGGATGGTATCCACCGCCGCCCCGAAGATATACGACACATTAAGCACGACCCGCTACCGTCTCAAACAAACCGTCCGCCGCGGCCTATCGGTCATCAGGAAGACGCGAGCGATGCTCCGGGTTCCCCGGTCGGCCCGGCCCATCGGCGGACGCACCCGCAGCCGGCCCGTTTTCACCCTATCATGCCTTCGGCAGCGAGATAATCAGTTGCCTGAGGTAGCGGTTGAGCGTATCGGCATGAGATTTCAGACCCCCTAAGAAACGAACGAACGGAATAATCGTATCCGGGTGAAAAAGGAAATAGGGAATCGCCCTTTGGATATCGAGCCGCCCGTCCGTCGTCATGACCGAGCCCATCAGGGGAAGCTCGGCCGAGAGGTCGTCGGAGATCACGCGAACGACCAGAACGGGGATCTCCGCTGCCCGGGCGATCCGGCCGATATGGATGCTCTCCATATCGACGGCCACGGCGCCGAATCGATCCCACAGGTCCCTCTTGTGGTCGACGGCATGGATAAAACGCCGCGACGTGAGTATGACGCCCCGCTTTGCCCCGGCGGGCAGGACAACTCCGTCGGGGGCGGGAAACGCCTCGCGACCCCCGGCATCATCGACGATCTCGCTGCCGACGACGACGGTGCCGGCGGCCGCCTCCTCGGCCAGTCCCCCGGCAAAACCGATTGAAATGATCAGATTCGGGCGCGACAACTCGATAAGCGCCTCGGCGGCATCCCGGGCGGCGCTCCTCCCGACGCCGGAGACGACCAGAGAGACCGGCCTTCCGCCGACGGCCCCCCGGTGGACGGTAAGCGGGCCGGCGTGCGAACAATGGGAGGCGTCCAGACCCTTAATGAAGGGATCGGCCTCCTGTCTGAGGGCGGCGATAATACCTATGGTGTGCACGGGAAGCCGTCGAAAATAGGGATTTGGACAATAGGACCCGATACTCGGACGAGCGCGCGAGCCGTTTGTAATTGCCCGGGTTGTTACCGGGCGCCTTTAACACATCGGAATCCGACGTTCGGCAGAGTAATATAAGGAAGCACCCCGTCCTCCCGTACCCAAACGCCGACCCCTACGGGGCCGGAAAGCCAGCTTCCACCCCTGACGACGCGCACCTCTCCCGTCTCGGGCCCCTTCGGATCGGCCGAAGGAGACGACCGGTAGTAGCGCCCGTCATAGTAATCGCCGACCATCTCGGCGACGTTGCCCGCCATATCATAGAGCCCGAATCCGTTCGGCGCAAACGACCCAACGGGAGTCGTCCCCATGCGCCTTCTCCCGTAGTTGGCCGACAGCGTATCGATATCGTTGCCCCAGGGGTATTTCCTGTCCGTCAGTCCCCCGCGGGCGGCCTTCTCCCACTCGGCCTCGGTGGGAAGCCGTTTACCGGCCCATTTTGCATAGGCCTCCGCCCCATAGTAGGTCACCATAGTCACTGGGTGGTCGCCGTAGCCCTCCTGGACGATAAACGCCCCCCTTATCTCGTCGATTCTGCAGTCGGCACTGCCGACGAACAGATAATACGCCCCACCCTCCGGCTGATTTCCCACCTTATTCAAAAAGGCCGCGTATTTATCGTTGGTCACCTCGAAGCGGTCGATAAAAAAATCCTTCACGAAGACCCGGTGTTCCGGCCGCTCGTCGGTCTCTCCTGTCGAGCTGCCCATAACGAATTCCCCCCCCGGAACCAGTACCATATCTTCATATCCACCCGCCGATACGGACACCGCGCCGAGCGAGATAAGCAGAATCGTTAGGACAGATAGGAGCGTCGTGTTTTTCACCGTCGTCACCTCATTTACCGGGAAGATCGTTTACGATATCCCGTACATCGGCAATCGCCTTTTTGAGGACCGGCATTTGCGTATCAAGGGCCATTAAGGTCTTGTTGGCGCGTTTCAGTTCGGACGCATAGTCGGCCCGGGACGGCCCGCCGGGCAGATTCAGGATATCTGTGGCGGTCGTTGTAATAAAATTGAGGCCGTCCTCATGATCCAGCACCTTCTTGGAAAAGACGAAATTTTCCTCGGCCGCATTGATGCAGATAGGTATACTGCCTACCATCGCATTGACGTACTCCTCCTTCGTTCCAAAGGGAAATCCCTCGCCCCACTCGAACCCCAGGTAGTTATCCGGATACATATCCCTGTCCAGGAGCTCCTTGATCGTCAAAAAGAGCCTGCCCATAATCATCAGCGAGGCAAACAGGGGGTCCTTCCGGTAGACCGATTCGTGCTTCTCCCGGTAGACTTCCCAGACGTAGGCGGCTTCGGCCACCTTCGTGGCGAAGACGGGATCGGGCAGCCCCACCTTGAGATAGACCCGCAGCTCATGATACTTGTCGAAGAGGGTTCTCGAATCGGTGAGGAATGCCTTTTCCTGGGCATAGGGCGGCCAATAGGCGGAAAGAAACCGGTATCCACCCCACAGGGCAAGAACGACTATGAAAAAAAGAATGAAACCCTTCCTGATGCCCGCCTTTCGCGGCTCCGGCCGGTCCGACGCCAAACGCTCGGCCCCTGTCGAGGCCTTTCGACCACGACCAAGGAAGCCAAAAAGACCCGCTTGCGGTTTTGCGGCGGATTTCTTTTCTGTTGCTTCCACCGGGATGGGGTCGGGGATATAGTCCGGTGTCTGCGGAACGATTTGTCCGGCCGCCGGCGCCTCCCCCTTGTCTCCGGGCCGCCCCAGATCCATCGACATATCATTGATAGAAATGATGTCGTCTTCTCCGAGGGAGATGATCTCTTCTGCATCGATCCGGTCGGGAATATCGGCCACGTCCATTGACTCGATCTCAATGGTGATGTCCTCTTCCGGCACCAGCCCGTTTTCCTCCATGACCTTCGTATAGGAAATATCGTCTCCCGATCGGGCCCCGAAGAGCACGGGGTCTTTCTTGGCCGCCGACTTTCCCGGCGAGACGCCGCCGGCTCCGGCGGATTTGTCACCTCCTGCGGAACCCTTGCCTCCGTTAGGCATAAAGGCCTTATGGCAGCGGGGGCATCTGACGCTTCCCGATGAGGCCTTCAATTTATCCTCGCCGATTTTACCGACAAGGCCGCAATGCGGGCAGGTGATCTTCATAACACACCCCCAAACGTCCCCGGAAGAATTTAACTATTGATTTTGCCCCTCGGTTGTGCAAGAATTGAACAACATTATAGGAAATCGTCGCCCAAAAATCAAGATTTTTTGACGATGACGCCGCCCCGAAAACCTTTTCTGATTTCTCCATAACATGAATGATTTACGCCGACGGATAAAGGAACAGGCTCTCGATATCTTCCGCAACAGCGTGGCAAGTGTCGATCCGAAGGCGGTGGTAAGGCACGCCCTTTCGGAGCTGGCCGACGAGATCGGGAAATCCGCCCGTATCTGTGTGGTCGGCATCGGCAAGGCCGCCCTGCCGATGGTCGAGGCGGCCCGCGAGACCATGGCCGATCGTATTACCGACTGTATCGCCCTGACCAAATACGGCCACGGTAATAAGGCGGCCCGGTTTGAGGTCATCGAGGCCGGCCACCCCATCCCGGACGAAAACGGGGCCGCCGCAACCGAGAGGATCATCGACATGGTCAAGGCAACGGCCCCCGAAGACCTCGTGCTCGTGTTGCTGTCCGGCGGCGGCTCGGCGCTCACAAGCCTGCCGGCCGAGGGTCTGACGCTGGCTGACCTGGCCCATACCAATAGACTCCTCATCGACTCATCGGCCGATATCCGCCAGATCAACACCGTACGAAAACACCTCTCCGTGTTTTCGGGGGGGAGGCTTGCTCAATACGCCCGGCCGGCCCGGCTGGTATCGCTTATCCTTTCGGACGTGGTCGGCGACGACGTCTCCGCCATCGCCTCCGGGCCTACCGCCCCCGACACAACGACGTTTGCCGACGCCCTGGACGTCCTCAATACATACGGACTCACCAAACGGGTTGTCCCCCCCGTTTTACAGCACCTGGCCGCGGGGGCCGAAGGCCGCGTCCCCGAGACTCCCAAACCGGGCGACCCGGTCTTTGAGGGCGTTACCAATATCGTCGTGGCAAGCGCGGCAACGGCGCTGGTCGCCGCACAGCAACGGGCCGTCGACCTCGGTTTTTCCGCGTTTGTCCTTTCATCATCCTTTGCCGGCGACACACACGAACTGGCCCGTTTTCACGCCGCTATCGCCCGGGAGGTCCGGCGCTACGGACGGCCGCTCGCCCCGCCGGCCTGTCTCATCTCCGGCGGTGAGACGACCGTCACGGTCACGGGTTCGGGCAAGGGCGGCAGAAACACGGAATTCGCCCTCGCGTTTGCCCGGGAGACGGACGGTATCCGCGGAATCTTCGGCCTTTTTTGCGGCAGCGACGGGACCGACGGCCCCACGGACGCCGCCGGCGCATTTACCGCGTTTGACACCGTGGCGCTGGCGCGGGAAAAGGGACTGGATGCCCGGGACTATCTCAAAAATAACGATTCGTATACCTTCTTTCACGCCCTCGGCGATCTGGTCGTTACCGGCCCCACGAGGATTAACGTCATGGATATCCGCCTCGTCTTTATTACCCCGGAGGTCGCCGGATGAGCCCAACACGCGTTCCCGGCATCATCGGCAGGTTCACCAGGGGGCTCTTTGCCCCGTTGCGCGCAATGCGTTTTCTCATGGCCCACCCGCGGCTTCTCGCATATGCGGCGTTCCCCACCCTTATCAACATCATCCTGATCCTGGCGATGTTCTATTTCGGCATACATTTTTCCCGGAGCCTGACCGACTATATTGTGCCCGGCCAGGATCAATGGTACTGGATTGTACTGTCCTATACGATCCAGGCCGTACTGGTTCTGGTACTCATCGTTTTTGCCGCCGTGGTCTTTTATATCCTGGCGGGGATTATCTGCGTGCCCTTCAACGAGGTGCTCTCCCAGAAGACCGAACAGATATTCGAGGGAGTAAAAAAAGATGAGCCCTTCTCGCTCGGTCTCCTGTCCAAAGACATCATCATCTCCCTGAAAAACGAGATCAAACGGACGGCCGTTATGCTGGCGCTCCTGCTTTTCTTGTTTATCGTCTTTCTCATCCCCGTTGTCGGAAAAATATTCTACCTCGTCTTCGGCAATATTGTCACCATGCTCTTCCTTGCCTACGATAATCTCGACTACGCCCTGGCCAGGAGAAGGGTCCCGTTTGCCGCCAAATGGCGGTTTATCTTCCGTCACGCCGGCCCGTGTCTCGGTTTTGGGGCGGGGGCGCTCGTTTGGGTCTTAATCCCGTTTCTCAATTTCGTCGTCATCCCCCTGACCGTCGTCGGCGCAACCATTCTCTTCTGCGAGATCGAGACCTGGTACGGAAAGGTTCCCGACATGACCCCGGCGGTCCTATCGCGCAAGGAAAGGAAAAAGCCATGAAGCACGTGATTGTCCTGGTGATCGTGATCGTTATCGGCATAGCCGCGGCCGGCCACTCCTCCGCGCTGGAGCGCGGCGCAATCGTTATCGGCTCCCGCGTGCAGATGCACGAGTCGGCCGCGGGCGATTCGCCGGCGGTCGGGCTGTTGAGCGAAGGAGCCGCCGTGGATATCCTCGGACGAAAGCCCAAGCCCGTCGATATCGAGGGTTTTACCGACTACTGGTATCTTATCGGCTACCGGGGCAAGACCGGCTGGGTCTTCGGCCAGTTTATTTCTCCCTCAACAAAAGCGACGGGTCTCGCCCGGATCTTCACGACGGCTGAGCTGATCGACTACTGCGACCGCGCGGTCCGAAACCTCGTCGACATCCGTAATGCGGGATTCTACGACGCCCTCATAGACGGTTCGGGCCGATTTATCGCCGACGTCGGGGAAATGTCTCAAGACCCCATCCTCTCGGCCTATGTGAAAGAGCTTGAACCCTACCGCCTCTTTGCGACATGGTCGCTTTCGGCCGGATACGCCGGGACCGGGGATATCAAAAACGCGGAAAAAATCAAAAAACAGCTCCAGACCTACAACCCGGGCGCGCTCCTGCCCGACGGGACGACACTCGGCGCCAGGATTAATGAGCTGGACAAGATGATTCAGGGAAAAAGCGAGACGACGCAGTAGCCGGGGGCGCATCCGGGCCGCTCTACCGGCATGTCCCGGGGACCCCGGAATGTACCCGTGCCGGGGGCAGACGGGGCGAGTTTTACCGTTTATCCATTATTTATGAGCAGATAAGATCCATGCCTGCCGTCGACATCTTCTTTAATCCCGCGAGCTTCGCGATTATCGGGGCATCCGAAAATCCCAAGAAGGGGGGCCACATCGTTATACAAAACCTTCACGAGTTTGGGTGGGGGGGATCGATATACCCGATCAATCCGCGGGGCGGGTCAATCCTCGGTCACCGGACCTATCCGAGCGTCCGTGACATCCCCGGCGCGCTGGAGCTTGCCATGATGGTCATCCCGCGCGACCTGGTGCCCGGGGCGATGGAGGAATGCGGCAGAAAGGGCGTTAAGGGCGTTATCATTTCCACGGCGGGTTTCTCCGATTCCGGCGACGAGGTTGGAAGGCGGCTCGAACGCGAGGTGGTCGATATCGCGGCGCGATTCGAAATGCGGCTCATGGGGCCCAACAGCATCGGAACCGTAAACGTCAAAGACCGATTCGTCACGTCTATTACGACGCTCACGAAGCCCGAGCCGGGGACGGTTTCCTTTTTCGGACAAACGGGTATGTTCGCGTCCGGGTTCTTCCGGTGGATTACCTCTTCCCAGAACTTCTCCGTTGCCAAGGTGGCCTGCCTCGGCAACAAGGCCGACGTGGACGAGACGGAGGTTCTCTCGTTTCTGGGAGATGATCGGGCCACCGACGTGGTGGGCGTCTACCTCGAGGGGGTTCGAGACGGAAGGCGGTTCCTCCAGACCGTCGCTACGGTCTCGGAGAAAAAACCGGTCGTGGCCCTCAAGTCGGGCAGGACCGAGCGGGGGGCGGACGCTATTTCATCCCACACCGGAAGCCTGGCCGGGACCGACGGGATCTACGACGGGCTGTTTTCTTCCCTCGGGGTTACCCGCGCGACCGATTTTGACCGATTCTATGACGCCCTCAAGGTCTTCTCGTTCTGCGGCCCCGCCCGCGGCGGGCGAATCGGCGTGGTCTCGATTACCGGAGTGGGGTGCGTGCTGACCGCAGATGCCCTCGGCGAAACGGGCCTGACGACCCCTCCCCTGGCCGGCGAGACGAAGAGAAAGATGGAGGCGGTTTTCCCGACATGGGCACAGGTAAAGAACCCCGTGGACATGTGGTTTGCCATAGAGAACGTGGGACCCGAGCGGGCCTACGAGGTCATTGCCCGGGCCCTGATCGGCCAGCCGGACGTGGATATACTCATTCTCATATTCACCCTCATACCGGAGTCCGACTTCGACGCGGCCGGGGTCGTCTCACGGATTCGGGACGAACATCCCGAAAAACCCGTCATAGCCTGTTTCATGGGGGGGGAGAACTCGATCTTTTTAAGGTGGTATGCCGCGTTCGAGGAGCGGCGGATACCCGTATTTCCCGACCCCGGCAGGGCCGTCTGGGCGGCACGGGCCCTGGTCTCCTACGGTCGGTTTCGCAAACGGGCAGCACCGTAGATAAGGGAAAAGACGCCCCGGGATTCGGCACAGGCCCGGCCCGCGGACTTTCCCGGATGTTTCGACACCTTATTGTAAGGAACAACCATGATACCCTATCCGAACTTAGACCCGGTCATATTCAATATCTGGAAGATCCAGATCCGCTGGTACGGGATGATGTATCTCCTCGGTTTTATCATCGCCTTTTTCGTCATGCGGTACCTGGCCGTCAAGAAGAACGTGAAGCTGGCCGGCGAGGACCTCTGGGATTTTATCTTTTACGCCATGCTGGGCGTCATCGTGGGGGGAAGGATCGGCTACTGCCTTTTTTACGCCCCCGGTTTCTACCTTCTTAATCCCCTCAAGATCCTCGCCCTCTGGGAGGGGGGGATGTCTTTCCACGGTGGGTTTATCGGGGTCTTTATCGGCACCCTCTATTACTGCTGGAAGAAGAAGGTGCTATTTTACGATGTCGCGGATATCGTCGTTGCCGCCGCCCCCCTTGGAATCGGGCTGGGCAGAATCGGCAATTTCATCAACGGCGAGCTCTACGGGAGGATTACCGACGTTGCCTGGTGCACGGTCTTCCCCGAAGGGGGTCCGGTCTGCCGCCATCCGTCCCAGCTCTACGAGTCGCTCACGGAGGGTTTCCTCCTGTTCATTATCCTCTTTTTCATGAACGTGCGCGGCGTACGGCGCGGTATTCCGTTTTGGTCCTTCTTTCTCTTTTACGGGCTCTTCCGGTTTATCAACGAGTTCTTCCGCGAGCCGGACGCCCAGCTCGGTTTCATCTTCGGTCCCTTTACCATGGGACAGATCCTATCGGCGCCGATGGTGCTGGCCGGCGGCATCATGATCGGCTACCTCCTCATGAAAAAGGATGACCCCAAACCCCGCCGGAAGGGTGCCAAACGATGAGACCCACCAAGATCGTCTGTACCATCGGGCCCGCCTCACGGTCCCCGGAGATGATCGAGCAAATGGCGCGGGCCGGGATGGACTGCGCCCGCCTCAACCTCTCACACGGCACTAAAGAACAGCACCGGGAGGTCATCGGCCGCATCAGGCACGTGGAGGCAATCGTCGGGCGTCCCATCGGGATCATCATGGACCTGGCCGGGCCCAAGATCCGCGTGGGGGACATCGGCGACACGGCGATACGGCTGGTCGAGGGCCAGACGGTCGTTTTGAGCGGCACCGGCGGGTCCGGCGTAACGGACGGAAAGACCGTTATCCCGATCGCATACGAGCCGCTGGCCGGCGAGGTGAAGCCGGATGACCGGGTCTTCATCGCCGACGGTATCATAGAGCTGGTGGTCCGGGAGGTGATCGGGGATCTCGTCGTCGCGCACGTGACAGAGGGCGGCGATGTGACGTCGCGAAAGGGCGTCAACTTCCCGGACACGCTCCTCTCGGCGGCGTCCCTGACCGAAAAGGACGAACAGGACCTCGCCTTCGGGATCGAGGCCGGCGTCGACTGGATCTCCGTTTCGTTTGTGCGGACTGCCGCCGATATCAGCCGTGTCAAGGACCTCATCGCCTCCCGCGGCGGTAAGGCGCACGTCATCGCCAAGATCGAGAAGGCCGAGGCTGTGGCCGACATCGAGGCGATTATCGACGCGGCCGACGGCCTGATGATAGCCCGGGGGGACCTGGGCGTGGAGACCCCCCTGGAGGAGGTGCCGCTCGTCCAGAAACGGCTGATCGACCTGGCCAACCGGATCGGCAAGCCCGTCATCACCGCTACGCAGATGCTGGAGAGCATGGTGGCCGAACAGCGGCCCACCCGGGCGGAGGTGGCCGACGTCGCCAACGCCGTCATCGACGGGACGGACGCCGTCATGCTCTCCGAGGAGACGGCGGTGGGCAAGAATCCCGCCCTCGTCGTGTCGATTATGGCGCGGATTGCCACGGCTGCGGCATCGCCGTATCCCGAGCACTGGTCGATCGAATCGGAGAAGTACCGGGGGCACGACATCACACACGCCGTCTGCCATGCCGCCTATCATGTGGCGCGAACGCTTGACGCCGCCGCCGTCATCACCCCCACCTCGTCGGGCACGACCCCCCGGCTGGTGGCGCGCCACAAGCCCAGGCAGCCGGTCATCGCGCTTTCGGCCGATATCCACACGGTACGCCGCCTTACCCTTACCTTCGGGGTGATGCCCCGTCAGGCGGCCTTCGGCGCAAACGTAGAGGACATGACCCGGGCGGCGCGAGAGGAGGCAATCAGGACGGGACTCGTCAAGGCGGGAGATCTCGTGGTGATAACGGCGGGCCTGCCCGGGGGAAAGCCGGGGACGACGAACCTGATCAAGGCCGAGGTGCTGTAGCGGCGCCGCGGGTCCTTGTTTGGACCTTTGTCTCTTTGTGCCTTCGTGTCTTAGTGCCTTTGTGGTGATATCCTTTCTTCCGGGACGAACTGGACACCTTCACCACGAAGACGCAATAGCACAGAGGATAACGATTCGCTTCTTTTCGATGGTACTGTTGAGGCAACCGGTTCACCGCTTCAGCAACGGCTCAAAAGACTAACGGAATATACCACCATGAACGTTCGAGAGCGATTCCACGCCCTGACGAGATTCGAGCCGGTAGATCGGCCGATATATTTTGACGCCCTCGGCTTCTGGGACGAGACTTTGAGCCGCTGGCACACCGAGGGCCTGCCGGAGACGGTGATCGACGCCGCCTTTACCGCACCGGAATACTTCGGTTTTGACCCGCTGTCCTGGCTTCCCATCGCCGCAAATACCGACTACGAGCCGGGATTCTGGCCGGCGTTTACCGAAGAAATCATCCAGGAGGGCCCTGACTATACCATCAAGCGCGACGTGGGCGGCAGCACCGTGCGCGTCAAGGCCGACGGCCGCTCCACCATCCCCCAGTATCTCGACCATCCGGTAAAGACTCTCGCGGATTTCGAGGAGCTCGCCTGGCGCCTGGACCCCGAAACCCCCGAGCGCTTCGGCCAGTTTCTCGATTTCATGGTCGACATGGCCAGGGCCAGGGGCGACGAAACCTATACCTGCGCCCACTGTTGCGGGCTGTTCGGGATGCTTCGCCTTTTGTTGGGGCTGACGGGGCTTTCGGTCGCAATGAGGCGGGACCCGGCGCTCCTGCACGCGATCGGCGCCCAGTGGCTTCGGATGAACTCCGTGATGCTCAAGAAGCTCAGTGAAAAGGTCCCGGTGGACTGGGTCTTTTTTTTCGAGGACATGTCCTACAAGAACGGCCCGATGATCTCACCCAAGGCCTTTGCCGAATTCATGGCCCCCTATTACCGCCGTCTTATCCAAGATGTCAGGGCCGATACCGACATTCGGGTATTTACGGTCGATTCCGACGGCGACGTGTCGCTCTTGATCCCCCTGTTTATAGAGACCGGGATCACCATGATGCTACCCTTCGAGGTACAGGCGGGCATGGACGTGAGAAGGGTCAGGGAGCAGTACCCGGACCTCGTCATCCTCGGCGGTCTGGACAAGCGCGCCCTCTTTACAGACAGCACGGCCATCGAGCGCGAAGTTACGGAGAAAGTCTCGGCAATGCTGCCCGCAGGCGGGTTTATCCCGTCGCTGGACCACAACGTGTCCCCGGAGGTATCGCTTGAAAATTTCAAAAAATATCTTGAGATTCTCAGGGGTCTGTATTAGATTGGACACCCGGATCGTTGGCATCTATGCCCGTGACGTTACCGAGAGGAGGGCCCATTGAAAAGACCATCCATCCTGCTGCTGGTCGTCCTGTTCTGTCTGGCGTTTGTCGTCGATGTCTATGCAATAAACAACGCCGTCATTACCGGCAGCGGCGTTAATCTTCGCCCGGCGCCGTCCATCAACACGGGGGTCGTGACCCAGCTCGGCAAGGGAACACGGGTACAGATACTTGCCCACACCGACTTTACCGATACGCTTGACGGTTTTACCGGCTACTGGTACTATATCAACTGCCGGGGTATATATGGGTACGTATTCGGCAAGTATATACAACCCGACGTGGGCGTCTTCATACCGTCGGAGAGCCAATACTTCGGGCCGGGGGACTGACTCCCCGAAGATTCCGTTAATGCCCGGGACCCGTCGAGCCGGCGGGGACGACGCTTCGGGCATCGATGTTTCATCGCGTAGCGCGATGACCTCACAAAACAGCCAATTATGAGGATGCCGTTATGAGACGATATGTCTTTCTTCCCGTTTTGCTTTTGCTTCTTTTGGCCGCCTCCCTGGATTGCTTTGCCGCCGAAAACGCCACGATCACCGGCGACGCCCTGAATATTCGGGAAAAGCCGACCACGGACGCAAAGGTCGTGGGGTCCCTGAATAAGGGAACGCGCATCGAGGCGCTGGCCCACACCGACGCGACGGACTCCATCGCCGGCTTCACCGGCTACTGGTACTACATTATCTATAAGGGAGTCTACGGGTACGTCTTCGGCAAGTACGTCAAGATCGATATCGGCGTGTCCATCCCGTCGGAGAGCGATTACCGATCGACCGCGCCCATCACCCCCGCGGGCGGGCGGGCCCTGCTCACCGATATCCTCGGCGACTGGCCGATGTACTTTGATGCCCCCAACATCACCTTTTCGTTTTATCCCAACATGACCGCCAAGTTCGTCGAGTCGACGTTTGTGGGGGGCGGAGACCGGGTTGTTACCTATCCGCCGGTCCTCGGGACCTATACCTTTGACGGCAGGACCATCACCGCCAACTGGAACGACGGGACGTCGGGCGTGTTTTTGGTGGAAAAATCCTACGGCGTGACGACACTGACCACGAACGGGGTTATACTCCCTCCGGAGCTCCATATGCTCGCGCCCGGAGAATCGCTGATAAACGACTGATCCGGCCTATTGCCGTTTATCCGCTCGTCAAGAAAAGAATACAAAGAAGCCCTCGTGAGCGAGGGCTTCTTTGCGTCTATCTTTATTCCGCTATGCCACCGAAAAGGTGAGATTTCCCCGGCATATCTCGATATCACCGACCCGGACGACACCGGCGAATTTATAGACGGCGCCGAGAGACGAGACCAGATCCACAAAAAGCCGGATCGTATCGCCCTGACGGGCGTCTCCCGAAAAAAAGACATCGGCTATCCTGACGAGGTAGCCGATGGTGGGGTAGTCACCCTGCTCTGCGCCGGGCATGAGCTTTCCCCCCGCCGCCACAAAGGCAGCGGTCTGGGCCAGCGCCTCGATCAAGAGCGTCCGGGGCATGATCCCCTCCGGCGGAAGGTAGGTCCCGATGAAGTCGTCGTCGGCAGTGATCCGCCGCACCCCGACACCCCGTTTCCTAAACTGGACGTCCTGGATCTCGTCGATCAACAGGACCGGCGGCCGGTGTGGGATGACGGCGATGATGTCGTTTTTTGAAAATCTCATAAAAAAGTGGATATCGAGCGCCGACAACCATCGGCCGGGACACCGGGGGCTTTACCGATTCGTCTCGCCGCCAATTGTTGGAGCCCGAAGTCACAGCAGATCACATCTTGCGTTCTTTGGCCACGAAATCGGCCAGTGTGTTGATGGAAACGAATATCTTCTTTCCCACCTCCTCGTCGGCGATAACGATCCCGAACTCTTTTTCGAGGGCCACCACCAGCTCCAGCGCGTCGATGGAATCCAGTCCCAGTCCGTCGCCGAAGAGCGGATCGTCGTCCTTGATATCGTCGGGGGTGACGTCTTCGATCCCAAGGCTCTCTACGATCAGCTTCTTGAGCCGTTCGGCCAGCGCCTTTTTGTCTTCCAAATAGTCCTCCTTGATTCTAATACCGCGGTGCAGTACGCGTGTTGTTGTCGTCTCAGGTCAGGCCGCCGTCCACGCAGAGTACCTGACCGGTTATATAGTTGGATCGCTCCGATGCAAGAAAAAGGACGGCGCCCGTAACTTCGTCGGGGGTGCCGAAACGCCCCATGGGCACCGCCGTGAGAAACGTGTCTTTCACTTCTTCGGGAATCCCGGAAAGCATCTCGGTCTGGATGATCCCGGGGGAGACCGCATTGACCCATATGGAGAATCGGGCAAGCTCCCTGGCCAGGGACTTCGTAAAGCCGATGACGCCCCCTTTGGCCGCGGCGTAGTTCGTCTGGCCCGCCCTGCCCACGATGGCAGACGGGGAGACGATGTTGACGATCTTGCCGTATTTCTGTCCGATCATAATCCGGGAGGCGGACTTGGCCGTGTTGTAGACCCCCGTGAGGTTAACGGCGATCACCCGGTCCCAGTCGTCGGGTCCCATAAACATGAGAAGCTTGTCCCTGATGATTCCCGCGTTGTTGATAAGGATGTCCAGGCGTCCGGGGTCTTTGCGGATCCTGCCGAACATCTCCTCTACCGCGGCGGTGTCGGCCACATCGGCCTTTACGGCGACGGCCGTCCCCCCCGCATCGGTGATATCCGAGACGGTCTTCATAGCGGCGTCATCGTCGCCGGCGTAGTTTATTATAACATACGCTCCGCGGGCGGCAAGCGCCAGGCTGATCGACCTGCCGATCCCCTTGGAGCCACCGGTGACCAGGGCCGCTTTCCCGCCGAAATCGAAATCCATAAGAAATCCATAATAGTTTAAAGGTCTTAATTAGCCCAATTTATGGGGTAAGTCAAGAAAAAATAGCTCCGGCGGCGATCGTGCCGGACGGTTGTTACACGCACCGTGCGATCGCCCGTGGCAAGGACTCATCACTCACCGGATAATCTTTGACTTGCCCCCGAAAAGTGGGATAATAGTGAGGAGAATACATATCCACGGACTATTTACAGGAGGACGCTATGCGCATCATACGGACTCCCGAAGGCCGGTTTGATAACCTTCCCGATTTTCCCTTTACCCCCCGGTTCGTTGAGGTTGGGGGACTTACCGTCCATTACGTCGACGAAGGATCGGGGCAGCCCATCCTCCTCCTGCACGGGGAGCCGACCTGGTCGTTTCTCTATCGAAAGATGATCGGCCCCCTTGCCCGGTCTCACCGGGTGCTTGCGCCGGATTTCGTCGGATTCGGCAAATCCGATAAACCGGCCGACCCCTCCGATTATTCATTCGGGATGCACACCGGGACGCTTAAGGGTTTCGTCGAAAAACTCGATCTCGTGGATATAACGCTGGTCGTCCACGACTGGGGGGGGATGATCGGCCTTTCGTTTGCCGCTCAAAACCCGCGCCTCATAAAGAGACTCGTGATCCTCAATACCGGGCTTCCCACCGGCAGGAAGACATCACCGGCCTTCATGCAATGGCGGGAATTCGTGGCCAACACTCCGGACCTTCCCATCGACGTCGTTATCAGGATGGGGCTGGCCAAACCCGACGGAGTCACCGACGAGGTCATTGCGGGCTACACCGCCCCCTTCCCGGACGGTTCGTTTAAGGCCGGGGCGCGGGCCTGGCCCCTGATGGTCCCCATAGCGCCCGATTCCCCCGTGGCCCTCGAAAATTCCAGGACCCGCGACGCGCTCTCGCGGTGGGAAAAGCCGGCCCTGGTCCTCTTTTCGGATAAGGACCCGATATCCAAAGGAGCGGACGGGTTCTTCCGGGAGCTCATACCGACGGCAAAGGACCAGCCTCCGGTCACCATCAGCGACGCCGGGCATTTTCTTCAGGAAGAGAAGCCCGAAGAGATCGCGCGCCATATCATCGAGTTTATCGAAAGGACGCGGGGATAGGAAGCGGATTAAGGGGCTACTATACTTAATTCATTATACTCCTCGATTAAACTAAGAAACCGGAATTAAGTATGGCGTCCCCTTAATTCCCCCTCGCATCCGGGCCACCCGGGCGTTATCAATCACACAGGAGACCCACATGACCGTTACCGCGGTGTTTGACAGGACACGGGTAATAACGGCCGGCGGCGACTTTATCCGGCCCTTTCGGGTAAAAGAAACGCGGCCGCTCTCCGACGTCCTGAAAAGGGGCGAAATCAGGGGCGACGCCCCGGTCCTCGTGGTCGAGCGTGGTGACGCCGCGATCGTCCTGCTTACCTCGCAGATGTCCTATTACCACGTCGCCCAGGGCCAGCTTTCCGGCACAAACTGGGGGGTCTTCTTCTGACCCTCCTGCAATACTGGGGTGGTCGTGACCCCGGAGGTCGACGGTAAACTCCTCTCGTTTAAAATCGCCGGAACCTACAACGGGATGGTCCTGATCGGAGACCGCGAGACGGGATCGTGGTGGGACCACATCACCGGCGAGTGCGTCGACGGTAAGCTCGCGGGAAAGCGCCTGCCTGTCTCGCCGCTGCTGCACTCGACGGCGGCCTCAGCGCTGGGGTCCCACCCAAACGCCCGGATTGCGGTGGGCAGGCAGTCAGTTCCCGAACGGATCATGTCCGTCTCGCTTGACTGGATGCGCCGGTCCCTGGGGCGGTTTTTGTTGCCGCTGGCAAGATCGACGATGGGAGACGAAGACGGGCGCCTGCCCCGGTGGGAGATCGGCCTGGGCGTCTGGTCGGATACGGGCTCGGTATACTACCCGAGAGACATAATTAAGAAAAAAGGCCGGCTTCTCACCGACGAGTTCGAAGGACGGCAGTTGTTGGTCTATCTTGATCCGGGTTCGAACGTCCCCGCCGCGGTCTTCATCAAAGGAGGCTCGGCCCGGTGGGAGGAGGATGCTATTGTCCTTTCGGACGGAAAGGTCGTCCGGGACGGAGCGCTGTGGGACAACGCCGGAAACCAGCTCTTCACCCACCGGCCTATGCAGCTGGTTTCGCGCTGGTTCGGGTTTGCCCTCACGTTTCCCGGATGCCGGGTGTATAGGGAAAAAGTACGGCCTTGACGGGCGGCAAGAATGCCGCCCACACGGGCGAAATTACGTCCCGGTGCTTATAGGGGCGGTTCGCAAACCGCCTGTTTCCCCTGAATTAAGGGGACACCATACTTAATTCCGGATTTTTCAGCTTGTTCAAAAGACCTAACGAATTAAGTATAGTGTCCACAAAACTCAGGATCACAAATTCCTTCTGATTGACATTGCCGCTCACTGTCTGTTATACTAAATTGATTATGGTTCTTTCAGCTACTTTCGAACAGGGCCCCATCCGGCCGCCGAGCGAAGCCAGGAGCCTCCTTGTGCGCCTGACGCGCAACTGCCCCTGGAATAAGTGCGCCTTCTGCCCGGTCTACAAGGGGGCGCGGTTTTCGCTGAGGGACGTCGACGACATAAAGGGCGACATCGACGCGATGGCCGCGGCAGCCGAAGAGATCAAGGGGCTTTCGTGGCGCATGGGCGCGGGCGGAGAGGTGACCGAGGCGGTGGCCCGGGAGGTCTTTTCCGGGACGCTGGGGGCCGGGCAGGAGGCGAAATATATCGCCTTCTGGCTTTTCTCGGGCGGCCAGAATGTCTTTCTGCAGGACGCCGACAGCCTGGTCATGAAACCGGCCGACGTGGCCGAGGTGCTGGCCCATCTGAAAAAGGCGTTTCCCGGCGTAAGCCGGATCACGACGTATGCCCGGTCGGCGACCGTCGCCCGGATAAAACCCCAAGACCTCAAGTCCCTGAGGGAGGCGGGCCTGACCCGCGTCCATATCGGGATGGAGAGCGGTTCGGACGACGTATTGAAATACATGAAAAAGGGATCGACCGCCGACATTCACATACGGGGGGGTCTCAACGTAAGGGATGCCGGTCTGGAGCTTTCCGAATACGTCATGCCGGGGCTGGGGGGAAGGCGCTGGACGAGGCAGCACGCCGAACAGACCGCCCGGGTGCTCAACGCCGTCAATCCCCATTTTATCCGGCTCCGGTCGCTCCACGTCCACCGGGTCATGCCGCTGGCCGAAGAGGTCCAGTCCGGTGAGTTTGAGCTGCTGACGGACGACGAGGTCGCCGCTGAGATCCGGCTTTTCATCTCAGGGCTTGCGGGCATCACCAGCGTTATCGTATCCGACCATATCCTCAACCTCCTTGAGGAGATCGAGGGAAGGCTTCCCGACGACAGGCAGCGGATGCTCTCGGCCGTAGACCGCTACCTCGGGCTTCCCCAACCGGAGCGGCTCCTGTTTGTGCTGGCGCGCCGGGCGGGCCTTGTCCGGGGCGTCCAAGACATCTCGGACCCGGACGTGAGGATGCGGGCCGAACGGATACGGGATCGGCTGGCCGTCACCGACACGGACGACGCCACGGCGAAAATCCGTGAGTTGATGGACGGGTATATTTAAAGGGTTAGATACACCATCGGCGTCGATCGCAACGCCGGATGAGAACTCATTTTGATTTCCGGAGGAATTATGAAGCGCATCAGACCGTGGCTTTTTGTCTTCTTTCTCTTTCTGTTCGCACCCCTTTGTCCGGCGCAGGATACCGAACACCCCATCACGATCGGATGGGTCATGGACAGCCGCGGCATGGGAGACGGCGGATATAACGACGCGGTAAGCACCGTCCTGGCCGAGATGGCCAGGAACACAAGGCTTACAATCGTCAGGGTTCCCCGCCTCGAGCTCTATCCCGACAAGACCGTTGGAGACCTGCTGGCCCTCGGGGCCGACATCGTGATTTCCACCGACGAGGGAGGAATGAGCGGCGCACTCGTTGAGGCCGCCCGGGCCAACCCCGATGTGCAGTTCATACTCATCGGCGCGGAAGGCGCACCCCTCAATAACCTTGCCTCGGTCATTTTCGAGGAAGACGAGGCGGGTTACCTGGCCGGCTACATCGCGGGGACGATCACGAGGACCAATAAGATCGCGTTTGTCGGCGGCGCACCCTTTGACCCGATCAAACGGTTTGAATACGGGTTTGCCGGCGGCGTAAAGGATGCCCGGAGAGACGCCGAGACGATCGTCTCATACGTCGCCGAGGAAGGCGACGCAAACGGCCTTTATGACCGGGACAAGACAAAAGAGGCCGTCATGCGGCTGGCCAAGAAGGGGGCCGATACCGTGTTTATTGTCTCCGGCACGGGCACCCTCGGCGGGGTTTCGACCGCAGAAAAAATGAAGATGTCCATCATCGGACTTGGAAACGACGAAAGGAAACTCTCCCCCAAATACGTGGCCGCCTCCGTCATCTATCGATACGACACGGCCGTCAAGAAGATACTGGATGACGCCGTTTCCGGCAAGGCCGTCGGCGGCGTTTACCTGATGAGCTTTACAAACGGGGGGCTTGACCTCTCCGGTTTTTCCACGTCGGTTGACGGCGCCCAGAGGCAGAAGATCGCCGAGCGAAAATCGCTTCTGACCTCGGGAAAAATCACGGTGCCCGACTATCTGTCGGAGCGCAGGAAGACGAAGCTCGTCGTCTCCCTCAACGTCAAGACGCCGCCCTATGAGTATATCGATGAAGATGGAATCCTTGTGGGATACGTTATTGACGTTATGAACGAGATGGGAAGAAGGCTCGGCCGGGAAATCGTCTTCAATTCCTTCTCGGGTGCCCGGATTCCGAGCGGACTTGCGGCAACGCGGTCCGATATCGAGCCGATGGTGATGATAGACGAAGAGAGAACGGCCTCTTTTCTCGTCGGCGAGCCGTGGGGTATCGAGGAATCGGTCCTGGTGGTCAAGAAGAACGACCTGGTTCCCAGGGAAATCTTTGAGCTGATCAGCAAGAAAGTAGGGGTCGTCTCCGGCAGCGTGGAGGAAGTGTACGTTCGAAAACTCCCCGGCCTGTTCTCCAAAGGATATTCTTCGACCGAGATCTGTCTGCGCGCCCTCAACCGGGGGGAAGTGGACGCCGCTATCGTCGATAAGAATGCGGCCGATTTCCTGCTTTCGGATATGCTCGATGATAGAGATTTCGTGATGACCGAAAAGCCGATGGTCATCTCTCCCTACAGCGCGGCTATGCCGCGGCCCGGAGATCCGGCGTATCTCAAGGGAATCGACAACGTCCTCAAATCGATGAAGGACGACGGCACGCTTAAGAAGTTCTCCCGGCGGTGGTTTGAGTAACCGGAATCACCCCGAAGGGGTTGCCAGGAACAGCGTCGTGGAAGTAATCACCACCCACGTCAACGCGGACTTCGACGCGATGGCGTCGATGCTGGCCGCCAAGAAGCTCTATCCCGATGCCATGATGACCTTTTCCGGATCTCAGGAAAAGAGCCTGAGGGATTTCTTTGTCCGCTCCACGTTCTACGCCTTTGACTTCGTTCGGATCAAGGACGTGGACTTCGACACGGTCGACCGGCTCATCCTCGTGGATATACGCCAAAAGGACAGGATCGGCCCATTTAAACGGCTTCTCGACAAGCCCAACATCGACGTCCACATTTACGACCACCACCCCGACAGCGATAAAGATATAACCGGATCGCACCAGGTCATCCGTCCGACGGGGGCCACCGCGACGATCTTTGCCAAGATACTCCAGGAGCGCAACATACCGCTCACCCCGGATGAGGCCACGATTATGATGCTGGGCATCTATGAGGATACCGGCTCCCTGACGTTTACATCCACCACGCCTGAAGACCTCACAGCCGCCGCCTTTCTGCTGACGACCGGCGCCAACCTTAACATCGTCTCGGACATGCTCACCCAGGAGCTGACCGCAGATCAGGTCCAGATGCTCGGGGAGATGCTGAGGAACCGTGAAACTCATACGATAAACGGCATCGACGTCACGATCGTTGCCATCACCAAGGAATCCTACGTGGGAGACCTTGCCGTTCTCGTCCACAAGATCAAAGACATGGAAAATCTTAATGTCCTGTTCGTCCTGGCACTGCTGGGCGACCGGACGTATCTGGTGGCCCGCAGCCGCCTGGAAGAAGTGGACGTGGGCGAAATCGCGCTCGTCTTCGGAGGCGGGGGACACTCGACGGCGGCCTCGGCATCTGTCTCCGGAATGACGCTCGTGGAGGCCAAGGAAAAGCTCGTAAGGGTGCTTCACGAAAAGGTAAACCCCGTCAGAACGGCGGCCGAGATCATGTCGTTTCCGGTTAAATCGGTTTCGCCCGACCTTACCCTCAGGGATACCGCCGAGATGCTCTCTCGCTACAACGTCAATGTCCTGGCGGTGGTGGAAGGCGACAACCGCCTGATTGGAACGGTTTCCCGGCAGACCATCGAACGGGGCCTGTTCCACGGCATAGGGGACCTCCCGGTTCGGGAGCTCATGAACACCGAGGTCGCAACGATCACTCCCCAGACCCCCCTGAGGGATATTCAGGCCCTGATCATCGACAGGAACCAGCGTTTCTTGCCCGTGGTCCTCGATTCCCGGCTTATGGGCGCGATCACGAGGACCGATCTTCTGCGGGCGCTCTACTATGGAGCGGCGCCACGCGGCCATTCCCCCGACGATGAACTGGAAGCCGGGTCTCTTCTGCGTACCAAATCCGTAGTCAAACTGATGGAGGAGCGGCTGACTCCCCGTATCATGGACATTCTAAGGGACCTCGGAAAAGCCGCCGACGACCTGGGCTTTAATGCCTATGCGGTCGGAGGATTTGTGCGGGACCTCTGGCTCAGGCGGAATAACTTCGATATCGATATTGTCATCGAGGGCGACGGTATCGCGTTTGCGCGCCACCTCGAAAGGACGGCCGGGGCGCGCGTCAGGCCACACGAAAAATTCGGAACCGCCGTGGTCGTATATCCCGACGGTTTCAAGGTGGATATCGCTACGGCTCGAACGGAGTATTATGAATACCCCGGGGCGCTGCCGGTCGTCGAAGGTTCGACCCTCAAGCTGGACCTTTACCGGCGCGATTTTTCCATCAACACCCTGGCGGTGAAGCTCAATCCCCGAGGGTTCGGAACGCTCATAGATTTTTTCGGGGCCATCAGGGACCTCAAGGACAAAGTCATACGGGTAATCCAGAATCTCTCGTTTGTTGAAGACCCCACGCGGATATTTCGTGCCGTCCGCTTCGAAAAGCGGTTTGACTTTTCCATCGGCAAGCAAACGGAAAAACTCATCAAGAACGCCGTCAAGCTCAATGTCTTTGACAGGCTGGCCGGCATTCGGCTCCTTTCGGAACTGGAGCTCATCTTTGACGAGGAAGATCCGTATGTCATCATCGAGCGGCTATCCTCATTTGACCTGCTTAAGTTTATCCATCCGAACCTCAAGACCTCCGAGCAAATGGAGGCGCGCTTCTCGAAGGTAAAGGAGGTCCGCTCCTGGTACGACCTCCTCTTCCTCCCGGAGACGTACGATAAGAACAGCCTCTTCCTGTTCGCATTGATTTGGGATCTGACCGTTGACGACAGGAAGGGGCTCCTCGCACGCCTCATGATCGGCCATCAGGACCAAAAAAGGATGATCGGGCAACTGGAGAGGGTCACGTCGGCCTCAAGAAAGCTGTCCGTGGCCCGGGAGCTTGTCCCCAGCGAGATTTATCGGATACTCGATCCCCTCATGCTCGAAACGCTCCTGTTTATGATGGCCATGAGCGCAAACGATACGATTCGGCGCTATATATCGCTGTTTATTACCCGTCTCAAGGCAATCAGGGTGGAGGTGACCGGCGACGACCTCCGGTCCCTCGGTATCGAGCCGGGAGAAATATTCTCCGTCATCCTGAATGATCTTCTGCTGCAGCGGCTCGACGGAAAGGTCACCGATCGGGGATCGGAGCTCTTTTACGTCAGGAAAACCTATCTTAAAGAAAGGGAATCGGTCGCCCACGTAATTTCTCCTTGACGAACGGGTTTGTGCTGTGATTATAATAGAGTTTTACCGCCGTACGGCACCGTAACCGCGCGTATCGGAATGACGGGCTCACCGATGAGAACCGCGGTCGCTTCCGGCGGTCGCGCCTATAGCCGCCAGTTGGATCTATTTTACCCGCGCCCGGCCGCCGGCACTTTATAGAGCCCAGTATCGGCGCCGCTCCTGTAGACAGGGGCGTATCGTCGACAAAAGGGGGCCGATTGATTCGGCCGTCTCCCCCCGGACGGGCGGATTTCGTCTTCTCTTGAATACCGTCCCGGTTCGGGCGGTTCTTTTTACCAGCCACGGCGCTCTCGGCAGGGCGACGTTTTGGAGGTTATTCTGGACATTCTCGCACTCATCAGGCAGGCGCTTCTCTGGATCATCCCGATTATGATCGCGGTGATCTTTCATGAGGTCGCCCACGGGTACATCGCCCTCAAGCTCGGGGATACCACCGCCCGCGACGCGGGCAGGCTTACCCTCAATCCCCTGCCTCATATAGACCCGATCGGGACAATACTCATCCCCGGGCTCCTTATTCTCCTGAAGGCGGGTTTCGTATTCGGCTATGCCCGCCCGGTCCCGGTCAACTTCATGCGCCTGAGAAACCCCAAGAAGGGAATGGCTATCGTGGCCCTGGCGGGACCCGCGACGAACATACTGATTGCCCTGATCGCAGCTTTTTTGCTCAGGCTCCTTGTCATCGCCGACCCGAACCTGATCGGGCAGATCGTATCCCGCGGCGCCTCGACGTCTGTTTTTGGTGCCCTGGCGGTCTCTGCCGCCTATATCCTCTTCTACACCTTCTTCCTTTCGGTGATTCTTGCCATCTTCAACCTGATCCCCATCCCTCCGCTGGACGGTGGCAGAATCGCCGTCGGTTTGCTTCCGGAGGGCGCGGCGCGGGCATACTCCCGAATCGAACCTTTCGGGATGATTATTGTGGTGGCAATCCTCTTTCTCGATCCGTTTCGCATATTCAGCGGCTTACTGTCGGCCGTTACCGGGCTCATCGCGTGGCTGTTGTTGGGGAGCAATCTTTTCGGCGTTCTCATGACGACCCTCAGGTAAGGGAAACCGGCCATGGATGAGTTTCTCACCGATGAGAGTACGTATCGGGTGAGGCTGCCTATTTTCGAGGGGCCGCTTGATCTGCTTCTCTATCTGGTCAAAAAGAACGAGTATGACATCTTTGACATCCCGATCGCCGAGATCACGCGTCAATATATGGATCATATCGAAATCATGAAGGTACTCAACCTCGACATCGCCGGAGAATACCTCGTGATGGCGGCAACGCTTGCCCATATCAAGTCAAGGATGCTCCTGCCCCCGGACCGAGCCGAAGACCAGGAGCAAGAAGAGCTCGATCCGCGGATGGAGCTTGCCCTGAAACTTGCCGAATACGAGCGGTTCAAGGACGCGGCCCGGCAGCTGGATGAGTTCGATATCCTGCTCAGAGACGTATTTCTCCGGGGTGGGAGGATGGTGCTGGAAACCGAGGACGAGAAGCTCACGGACCTCACCCTCTTTGAGCTGGTGGCCGCCCTCCAAAAAGTGTTGTTGGCCGCGCCGAAAGAAACGATTCATCAGATAAGCATAGGGGAATTAACGATTCAGGAAAGGATGGTCGAGCTCTCCCAGATGATATTGGAGCGGGGGGAAATGGTATTTGAGGATCTCTTCCTCGAGGAACCCTCTCGGATGGCGATCGTCCTCACGTTTCTGGCCTTGCTGGAATTGATAAAGGACCGGGTTGTGCGCATCTACCAGGCACAGCCCTTTGGGACAATCCGCCTCTTTAGGGCGGTCACTGAGGATGCCTGACGCCGTGGAAAAAGAGAAACTCATCGGGATTATCGAGGCGCTTATCTTCGCCTCTGAGAAACCTCTCACCGAAGACGAGATCAAGCGGATTGTCCCGGATGTTTCGCCCCGGGAGATCAGAGGGGCTCTTTCGGACCTCAGAAAGATCTACGATGAGTCAAGCGGCGGGATATTCGTCGTCGAGGTTGCCGGGGGATATCAGTTTCGGACCCGGTCGGAGTTCTCGGAATATATCAAGTTAATGCTCGAGGAAAAGCCCAAGAGGCTTTCCCGGGCGGCCCTCGAGACCCTGGCGATCATAGCCTACCGACAGCCTGTCGTCCGCTCCGATATTGAGAGGATCAGGGGAGTGGACTCGGGAGGCGTTGTAAAAATTCTGCTGGAGAGGAACCTCATCCGCATCCTTGGTAAGAAGGACGTTCCCGGCAAGCCCCTCCTCTACGGCACCACCAAAGATTTTCTCGAAACCTTCGGGCTCAAGGACCTCAAGTCCCTTCCGACGATACGGGAGATGGGGGCCCTCTTCTCGGAGGGAGACATCGAGGAACAGAAGACCCTATTTACAACCAATGACAAAAATAAGACTTAACCGCGTTATATCGCAGGACGGTATCGCATCCGTTCGGGAGGCCGACGAGCTCATACGGCAGGGACGGGTGCTGATCAACGGCGTCGTCGAAACCGGGCTCGGATTCATGGTCGATCCGCGTATCGACCACATCATGGTAGATGGCGAGCCGATCGGCGGCCATAAGAAGAAACACTACTACCTCTTCTTCAAACCGAAAAACGTCGTCTCTACCATGGACGACCCCGAGGGCAGGCCGTCGATCTCCGACTTTACCCGGGGGCTGTCCGTTCGGGTCTTCCCGGCGGGCCGTCTCGATTTCGACGCCGACGGTCTGATGCTTCTGACCAACGACGGGCAGGTTGCCAATCTCGCCATGCACCCCCGGTCGAAAGTCCCCAAGACCTATCAGGTAAAGGTTGAGGGCTCTCTGGCCGAAAACGAACTGGTGCGGTTTCGCGCTGGAATATCCATCGAGAGGAAAAGGACGCTGCCCGCCAGGATCATACCGCTGGAGGTCAGGCCGAGCAACGCCTGGTACGAGGTCACGCTTGCCGAAGGGAGAAACCGCCAGATCAAGAAGATGTTCGCCTTCTTCAGGAAGCGCGTCCTCAAGATCAGGAGGGTCGCTATCGGGCCGCTCTCCCTGGAGGGGTTGGCCCCGGGCGAGGTGAGGAAGTTGACCGCTCGGGAGAGTAAGCTCCTCTTCTCGGCGCTCGGTGTGAAGGAGGAGCCGTGAGGCTTGAGCGTTTCAACGGTCTGCCGACAAGCGAGATCATGGTCCGCGTCCAAAAGGCGTCTGAGGCCGCCCGCGCGGCGGGCCTTTCCGGCCTCTTGATCCTTCAACACGTCGATATCTACTACTTCACCGGCACGGCCCAGAGGGGGGCCCTGTTTATCCCCGCGGACCAAACCGGGGGGCCGGGCGTCCTTTGTGTCATCAATGACCTGCGGCGGGCCGCCGCCGAATCGAAGTTTCCGACCATACGGCCGCTGGCAAGGCTGCGGGACCTTCCCGAAGCGCTTGCCCGGGAGGGGTTCGACAACCCGGCATCGATCGGGCTGGAGATGGACGTCCTGCCGGCCAAGAACTACCTTTCTTTATCCAAACTTTTTCCCGATACGACGTTTCACGACGCCTCGGGCCTCATCAGAAAGATCAGGGCGGTCAAGTCGCCCCTCGAAAAGAAATTGATCAACCGCGCGGCACGCCAGCTCGTCTCTCTTTTCCGCGCCGTGCCTTCCTTCTTTTTCCCCAACGCCCGGGAAATCGACATAGCCATTGCCGCCGAGGCCCACCTCAGGGGCATCGGACACCAGGGGACCATCCGCCTGAGGGCCTTCTGCCAGGAGCTCTTCTACGGCGTCGTGGTGTCGGGACCCTCGGGGGCCGTCGGCTCGTCGCTGGACGGGCCGGTGTCGGGCATGGGGATATCTCCGGCCTTTCCCCAGGGCGCGTCTCCGAAAATCATCGGCGACGGCGAGCCGATCCTTGTCGACATGGTGGGGGCGTGGGGGGGGTACCTGGCCGACGGGGCCCGCCTTTATTATCGCAAGGAGCTTCCCTCAAAGGCCCGGTACGCCTACGACGCCTCTCTGGAGATCGAGCGGGAGGTAATCAAACTCGCCCAGCCGGGCGCGCGGGCGGGGGACCTCTTTGCGGCCGCCGAGCGCATCGCCGACGGGCACGGCCTCCTGGATAATTTCATGGGGATTGCCGATGGCAGGCTCTCCTATATCGGCCACGGGATCGGCCTTGAAGTGGATGAGTCGCCGGTCATCGCCAGGGGCTCCACGGAACAGCTGGTCGAGGGCCACGTCTTTGCGCTCGAACCCAAATTTATTTTCAAAGACATCGGCGCGGTGGGCATCGAAAACACCTTCTTTGTCGGCCCAGCCGGACCGGAGCTCTTGACCGATGCCCCACCGGAGCCGGTAAAGGTCGGCTGACGGCACGGTCCCTCAATAGGAAAGACCACTATTTATCATCGGTAATGAAGGAATAAGCCATGGATCCCTCCTTCCACTTCGACTCTTACCTGCTCAAGCGGCAGTTCTTCGCGCTGACGGGAAAACTGCGCCTCTATAATCCCCAGGGGATGTTGGTCCTCTACGTCGAGCAGAAGCTGCTCAAGTTTAAAGAGGACATCCGCGTTTACGGCGACGAGGCAAAGACGCGGGAGATTTTGCTCATCAAGGCGCGCACGATCATCGATTTTTACGCCGCCTACGACGTCATCGATCCCGCCGAAGGCCGGAAAGTCGGGGCGTTGCGCCGTAAAGGGCTCAAATCCATGGTGCGCGACGAATGGGACGTGCTGGACGAAAACGATCGGCCCATCGGGAGGCTGTGGGAAGACAGCATCGGGCGGGCCCTGCTGCGCCTCATGATATTCGGCGCCCTGCTGCCGCAGGATTACGACATGGCCGTCGGCGATACCCGCGTGGCCGTCTGCAAACAAAGGTTCAATCCGTTCGTCTATCAGATGGATATCGATTTCGGGATGGACACGGGCCGCAGGCTTGACCGCCGGCTCGGGACCGCCGCGGCGATGCTGCTGGCAGTTATCGAGGGAAGGCAAAATTAGTGCCCAAGGGTTTCTTCATCCGAATGCGAGACCGCCTGTGGGGAGCCGGAATCCCCTCGGTCGGTAACGAGGCGCTTATCCGTTCCATCGGCGCCTTCTTCGGCTCCGATCTCTCGGCCGTCCGCTTCCGCCGGGACGGTATCCTCCCCTATATCGTTCCCTTCCATTATTCGGCCGTCGTCATCGGAAACAACGTCAATATCCGCCGGGGGGCAGAACTCGTCCTCACGAACCCCCGTATCATGGCCGAAGAGATGTTCCACGTGGTCCAGTGGCGCCAAATGGGGCCGATACGGATGTCGATAACATATGTTTGGCACCATCTGAGGCGGGGCTACGCGGGAAACCCCATAGAGCGGCAGGCAAAACAGCAGGCGGACGCCTTCTGTGCGTTTTTAAAGGCCGAATCCCGGCGCTGAGGACGGTCCTTCCGGAAAAGCCATAGTATTAGGAACCTGCAGCATCGCGCGCGCCGTTTTCGTCGGCGAGGTCCTCGCTGCGGATAAGGGAGACGAAGACGTCTTCGAGCGACGGCTCGATGGGGCGGATCGAGGTGACCTCGATTGCGGCGCCGGCAAGGACCCGGGAGATCGTACGGATCCCTTCCTTTTTATCGCGGACGACCACGTGCAGGTTGGCCCCGAAGACCGCCGCTTCCAGCACCCCATTCACATTTCGGACAAGGTCGGCCGCCCTCACGGGGTCGGACGCCTCCACCTCGACCACGGTACCGGGCATCGAGCCGTACTTGAGCTCTTCGGGCGTGCCGATGGTGATGAGCCTGGCCCGGTAGATAAGGCCGAGACGATCGCAGTGCTCGGCCTCGTCCATGTAGTGGGTCGTCACAAAGACCGTTGTTCCCCGGTCGGCGATCTCCCCGATCAGGTCCCAGAAGTCCCGCCGTGATTTCGGATCGACCCCGCTGGTCGGCTCATCCAAAAAAAGGACCTGCGGCTCGTGCAGCAGGGCGCACCCGAGGGCCAGGCGCTGTTTCCATCCCACCGCCAGCGCCCCGGTTATCGCCTCACGTTTATCGGTCAGTCCCGCCATCCTGAGGGCCCATTCGTATCTCTGCTGCCTCTTCTGTTTGGCAACCTGATAGATGCCGCCGTAAAACTCGATATTCTCTATCACCTTCAGGTCGTCATAGAGGGAAAACTTCTGGGACATGTACCCGATGTTCTCCTTGATCCGATCGACCTGGGTATAGATATCAAACCCGAGGACGTGGGCCTGTCCCGACGTGGGCATCAGGATGCCGTTGAGCATCCTGATGGTGGTCGACTTGCCCGCGCCGTTGGGCCCCAAGAAACCGAAGATCTCCCCCCGTTTCACGGAAAAGCTGACACGATCAACGGCGACGAAATCCCCGAAGACCCGCGTAAGATCCTTTACGACAACCGCATCTTCCATTAGGCAATCCTCTTTCGAAAGCGCGCGACGCTTACGGCGAGAGCGATGATGCTGATAAGTAAGAGCCCCAGGAGACTCGGCCAGAGCTGTGTTGGCCCCATTCCTTTGATGAATATTCCACGGAGAAGCTCGATAAAGTATCGCATCGGGTTGGCATAGGTGATCAGGACAATCGCGTACGGCATTGACTCGATAGGGAAAGCGAATCCCGAAAAAAGCATCGCGGGAAACGTGTAAAGAAACGTGTTCATCATCGCCTGTTGCTGGGTGGCCGACACTGTCGAGATCAACAATCCGAAGCTTAGGTTTGCGGCGAAAAAGAAGGCGACCGCCACGAAGAGGAAGATAAAGCTACCCTTGAAGGGGACGCCGAACCAGAGCGTCCCAATCGCGGTTACCAGGCAGACGTCGATGTAGGCGATTACCACCAATGGTATCATTTTCCCAATGATGAGCTCAAGCGGCGATATCGGCGTAACGATTATCTGCTCCATTGTCCCGATCTCCCGCTCCTTGACGATCGACATTGCCGACATCATGATCCCGACAACAGTCAGGATATTCGCGATGATCCCGGGGATAAAGAAGTTCCGGCTCTTGAGCTCCTCGTTGTACCACGTCCTCTCAATCAGATCGACCCGGTTTGCTGAAATGGGGACCGTCGGGTTGACGCCGCGAAACTTGGTGATCCTTTCCAGGAGGATGTCTTCGGAATACGAATTCACGATCCTGGTGATATAGCCCACCACGACCGATGCGTTGGACGAATCGGTGCCGTCCACGACGATTAAGACCTCGGCCGCCGTACCGCTCCCGATCGAGCGCTCAAATCCTTTCTTGACGTAGACGCAGACGGTTACATCCACGCGGTCAAAGAGCGAATCAATCTGATCGGGAGACGAAAGATACTGGGTGAAATTGAAGTAACCGTTTGAGGAGAATTCCTCGACGAATGCCCTGCTGGCCGGGGTTTTATCCTCGTCTAGGATCGCCGTGGGGATGCTGTTGACGTCAAATGAGGCGGCGTACCCGAAGACGAGCATCTCCATGATCGGGGGAAGAAATATGAGAAAGCGCATCATTCTGTCCCTGAACATCTGCCGAAATTCTTTTCTCACTATGTGGATGATACGCTCAAACATCGGTCTTCCTCACCGCTGTGTCCATTTTCCGGTTTGCGTCGATTCCCCTACTTGAGCCTCTTGCTGAAGCGCATCACGGCAAAGCCAACCACCACGGTACCCAGCACGAATAGCCCCAGGAAATCGACCCACAGATAGCGCACTCCCAATCCTTTAAGGAAGATCCCGCGCAGGATGTGGATCATGTACCTCATGGGGTCCGCGTATGTGACAATCTGCATGGCCGGGGGCATCGAGTCGATCGGAAAGACAAACCCGCTCATGAGCATCGCCGGGAAAAAGAAGAGAAACGTGCTCAACATGGCCTCCTGCTGGGTGGCCGATATCGTCGAGATGAATAGCCCCACCCCGAGCGCGGGCAACAGAAAGAAGGCCGTTGAGAAGAAGAGGAGCGGAATGCTCCCCTTGAGGGGCACCCCGAACCAGAGGGTCCCGATGGCCGTGATAAGGGCCACGTCGATATACCCGATAACGGCAAAGGGTAACAGCTTTCCGACGATGAGCTCGATGGGCCTGATGGGGGTAACGATAAGCTGCTCCATCGTCCCCACCTCGCGCTCCTTGACGATGGCCATGGATGTCATCATGACGGCAATGAGGGTCAGCAGGAGGGCGACGATCCCCGGGATGAAGTAGTTGCGGCTCTCGAGGTCTTCGTTAAACCACGTTCTCTCAACCAGAACGGTCGGACCTATCAAGACGGGGACCGACGAGCCCGACCGGAGCGACGCCAGCCGCATGACCTTTTCGGTCAGTATTTCCTCGGAATAGGCGTTTACTATCCTGTTGACGTAACCCAGCGTCACCGACGCCATGTTGGAATTCGTGCCGTCCACGACGATGAGTACGTCGGCGCCGTCGCCCTTCTTGATGGCCTGTTCAAACCCTTTCTTGATATAAATAAAGGCGTCAACCTCACCTTTATCCATGAGTACGTCGGCCTGAGCAGGAGACGACAGATACCGCGCGACCGAGAAGTATCTCCCCGCCTCGAATTTCTCGACGAAATCGCGGCTGACTGTCGTCCTGTCCTCGTCCAGGAGCGCCAGCGATATGTGCTTCACGTCGGTGGTGGCCGCGTAGCCGAAGACGATCAGCTGCACTATCGGCGGCAAAAACACCATCGCCCGCATCCGTTTATCCCGGAAGATCTGTATCATCTCCTTCTTGAAGATTTGAACGATCCGTTCCCACATACCGTTAAAGCTCCTTCTTGAATATTCTCAACGCCGCCATGAGAATAACGCCGGTAAAGACCAACAGGAGAATACCCTCTGCCCAAAGGATGGAAACCCCGACGCCCTTGAGGAATATCCCCTTGAGAATCGTCACGAAATAACGGGCGGAAACAAGGTAGGTGATAGCCTTTAAAACCAACGGCATATTTGATATCGGAAAGACGAAACCCGACATAATGAACGCAGGTAAGAAAGTTATCAGGATCGCCATTTGACTCGCGAGAACTTGTTTTTTGGCGACAATCGAGATAAGGAGGCCCAGCGACATTGCCCCGACCAAGAAGACGATCGTCATGACGAAGAGGAGAAGTATGCTTCCCTTGAGCGGGACTCCGAAGATGAGCGTTCCCACCAACAGAGCCAGGACAAAGTCGATGAGCCCCAGCTCCACGTAGGGGATGAGCTTTCCGATAAGAAGCTCCGAGACCTTCACGGGGGTGGAGATGAGCTGTTCCATCGTCCCGCGTTCCCACTCCCGGGCGATGGTCAGCGATGTCAGGAGGCCGGCGATGACCATCATGATGACGGCAATCAGCCCAGGGATGATAAAGTTCTTGCTCTCAAGCTCGGGGTTGAACCAGACCCGGACTTGGGCATCCAGCGGTGTCTTCCCGACCGTAACGCCCGCCCTGGACAGCGCCTGGAGGATATACTCCTGGGAAAAGACGGCCGTGATCGCCGAAACATACCCCACCAGGACCTGGGCCGTCAGGGGGTCAGTCCCGTCGGCGATCAGCTGCACCTCGGCGCCCCGCCCGGCCTTGAGATCTGCGCCGAAACCCTTCGGGATGACGATGGCCGCTTTCACCTCGCCCGCGTCTATACACCCGATGATCTCGCTGTATTTATCGGTGTATCCGATGATACTAAAGTACTCGATATGGGCGAATCGCTCGATATATGCCCGGCTCGTGGAGGTCTTATCCCGGTCCAGGACGAGGGTCTTGATATTACTCACGTCCAGTTTCAGCGCCCAGGAAAAAAGGACAATAAGGAGCATCGGAATGCCGAGAGAGAGCATCAGGCTCCTCGTGTCCCTGATGATCTGCTTCCACTCTTTTCTGGTAACCGCCCGGATGCGTCGTATCTTCATGGTCTGTCCGACAGTTCAAAAAAAACGTCTTCGAGCGACGGCGTTATCGCCCTCACCGACCGCGGTTCGGTATCCTGCTTTTCGAGGAATTTCCTGATGGACGATTCGTCGGGCTTTTGCGACCTCACCGAGATATGGATCTTGTCGCCGAAAAAAACGACGTCGGCCACTCCCTCCATTTTTTGCAGGAGGGCCACGGCCTTCTTGGGGTTTGCACACTTGATCTCGATAATCCTGGTCTTCATCCCTTTTCTGATCCCCTCGGGTGTGTCCGAGATCAACAGCTTTCCCTTTTCCATGATCCCCACCCGGTGGCAGCGGTCGGCCTCGTCCATGTACGGCGTCGAGATGAAGATCGTGACCCCCTCGGCCAGCAGGTCATAGAGGATCTTCCAGAATTCCCGCCGCGAAACCGGGTCGACTCCGTTTGTCGGCTCGTCCAACAACAGCAGGTCCGGCGTATGAATGAGGGCGCAGGCAAGCCCCAGCTTTTGCTTCATGCCGCCGGAGAGCTTGCCGGCCAGCCTCCCGAGAAAGGGCCCCAGGCGCGAAAATTCCATGAGGCGCTTAAAACGGGCCTCTCTCTCTTTCCTGCCGACAAGGTAGAGATCGGCGTAGAAATCGATATTTTCGGCCACCGTCAGGTCTTCGTAGAGTCCGAAACGCTGTGACATATAGCCGATCTTCTCCTTGACCTGCTCAGGATTGCCGATCACGTCCGATCCGAGGACAAGGGCCTGCCCGCCGTCGGGCCTCAGCACGCCCGCCAGCATCCGCATGGTCGTCGTCTTGCCGGCGCCGTCCGGCCCGATGAGGCCGAATACCTCTCCGCGCTGTACCGTCAGGTCAAGGCCGTCCACTGCACAGACGGCTTCGTATCTCTTGACCAGGCCTTTTGTCTGAATGGCATGCTCGTTCACGGTGCTACCTTTTCGTATTGACGGCGATCTCTGCATCCGCGGGCATGCCCGGCTTCAGCAGGCCCTCCGGGTTGTCGAGCTCTATTTTCACGGCAAAAACGAGCTTGGTGCGCTCCTCCTTGGTCTGGACGGTCTTGGGAGTAAACTCCGGCTCGTCGGAAATATAGGTCACCACTCCGGGAAACGTTCGGTCCGGCCAGGTATCCACCCCGATGGAGGCGGCGCCTCCCGTCTTTATGAGACCGACGACCGGCTCGCTCACGTAGATCTTTATCCAGACCTTCGAGAGGTCGGCAAGGGTCAGTATCGGGGACCCGGGAAAGGCGACCTCTCCCACCTCCAGGTTCCTGGTGAGGACCACCCCGTTTATCGGGGCATATATCGTGGAGTTGGCCAGGGCCGCGTCGATGTAGTCCAGATGGGACTTTGCGCTGCGGTAGGCGGTGTCGGCGGAATCGTAATCCATCCTTGAAACACCGCCGGCATTAAAGAGGCTTTTCACGCGACGGAGGTTTGCCTCGGCGTTGATGAACACCGCCTCCGCGCCCATCCGCTGGGCCAGCAGCTCATCGGCCTTGATCTCGACCAGGAGGTCCCCGGCCGCCACGGGATCGCCCTCATCGTAGTTGATCGAAAGGATATCGCCGGACAGCCGTGGACTGACGTCCACCTCGGTCGCCTCGATGGTCCCCGAACCGGTTATGACATTCTTATTGTTGCCGTTTTTCGTCAGAAGCACAACCACGACAACGACGGCCGCAATAAGAACAACCGCAACCGGTATAATGATCTTTTTCTTGTCAACCATACCCTACCCCTGCTTCGGTAAAATTCCATGGATAATAAGGTCGCCTATCTCTTTTTTTCTTTCGGCAATGTGCTCGGGCGTGATCGGCTCTTCGCCCCAGATGACACGGACAACGGGCTCGGCAAAAAAGAAAAATACGACCATGCCGATAATGCTGACAAACAGGTGTTTTGGATCAACGGGGCGAAGGTAGCCCTCCCGCGTGGCCTGCTCAAAGATCGCCCTGATCTGATCGGTTTTATCGCGCAGGACCCTGCCCACGACCCGTGCGATGATCGTGCCCCCACGGGCAAGGTCCCACAACATGACCTTCACAAAGATGCGATGACTATAGATGAAATCGATATAGTTGTTGATAAAGGAATGAATTCCCTGTTCGGGAGCGTTCATGTCGACCAGGGAGAGGTGCGTGCCGAGGATGAAGGAGACCCTTGCGAATATTGTCTCGACGATGATCGTATAGAGCTTTTCCTTTGAATGGAAGTAGTAGTAGATCATCGCCTTGTTGACGCCCGCCCGGGATGCGATCTCGTCGGTCCGCGCCCCGTCGAACCCCTTCTGGGCGAAGACCTCCACGGCCGCCACCAATATCTTCCGCTCGGCATCGCCGAAGGTTTCGAATTCCTTGTCGAGGCCGTTGTCCGTCTTTATTTCTTCTCTTTTCATAAAATTAGCAATCCCTATCGACGGGGCCGACGCGACTCTGTCCATCGACTGATTTGACGATACCACTCACGCTCGACTCCCGGGCGCCGGCAGTCTCTTTTTCAGATAGAAGGCGGCAGGTACGCCGACAATGATCAGGCCGATCCCCGAAAGCGATCCCGAAAACCCCCCAAAATAGGAGCCGGTCACGATTACGGCGGCATTTTGCCCCAGCCCGTTGAGCACCATAAAGGCGGCATAGATGATCCCGAGAATGTAGCCGAATCGTCTCCCCGCCAGTATTACAGAGAAGACGACCAGCGGTATCGAAAAAAGAATCAGGTTGGTCAAAAGGTACAGCCCCTCATCCATTCGATCCAGCAAAAAGAAGTGCCCCCACGTCTCCTCGAAGACGTGGGCGACGTGGAAAAAAAGTACCGCGAGATACGACGCGATTATCTTCTTGTCGGTTATGGCTCCCCCTCAAGAAGGTCTTTCCCCTTTATTTCTTTTCCGGTCCCTGGGCGCCGACGATCTTTGTGATGCGGGCCTTGGCCTCCTCGTATCCGAACAGGGCGTTGAGCCAGTTG
>JAFGAS010000058.1 GCA_016933535.1 Candidatus Zymogenaceae bacterium | reverse complement strand
GAAGACGAGGTAGCGCCGTCCCGGCTCAAACCTGGGCGCCGCGCTGATCCAGACCGCTCTGTCAGGGAGCCTTCCTCCCGGGTGGATGAGCCGGACGGTCTGGAGGCGGGCCTGAACGGAGCCCGGGCGGGCATGAATCACTTGGATCTCGGCGAAATGAACGTGGGTGAAAACCATCTTTTCCGACCTGTCAGTGACGCAATCCCGGCCGACGACCGTTCCGATGAAAATCAGGTCCGCTGTCTTGGTGAGATCCTCGAACGAAAGATCGGGGAAATTTCCGTAGATGAAGCTTGCTCCGCCGAATGACAGGCAAAGGATGAAAATGAGAGAGCAGATGAGGGACGTGTTCCGGTTCATTCCCACTGGGTTCTCTCTACCAAAAGGCCCGCCGGATGTCAATTCTGGGTTCGGGATGATTGACCGGCCCCAAGCTCTGGTTTCCTCTCCCCAGAGAGACTGTGTCGTGATTGCTGTTTGTAATCGCGAGCAACCGCCGGAATCGGCGAGGATGATCCCGGGATTACCTGACGACGGGGATATCGCCTGCTGTTCCCCACTGATAGGCGGCGATATCCTTGATGAACCATCGTCCCTGCGACGGACGCCAGACGGCGATGTCCGTCGCGGCATCGCTATTGAACTTGCCGGGGACGGGGATGTCGCCCTCCGCGCCCCATGGATAAGCGCCGATATTCCGGATATACCACATGCCGTCGACAGGACGCCAGACGGCGATGTCGGTCGTCCCGTCTCCATCGTAATCGCCGGGAACAGGGATATCGCCCGGTGCGCCCCACTGGAAATTGCCGATGTCCTTGATATACCACATCCCCTCCGGAAGCCTCCAGACCGCCGGGTCCGTGATGCCGTCGCCGTCATAATCGCCGGGAACGGGGATGTCACCGAAGGCGCCCCACTGGTATGAAGCGATATCCTTGATATACCAAGTTCCGTCCGCCGGCCGCCAGACCGCGATATCCGTGGTCGCGCCGGCATTGTATTTTCCGGGAACCGGGATATCTTCCGGCGCCCCCCATTGATGGGAACCGATATTCTTGATATGCCACATTCCGTCCGCATGCCTCCAGACGGCCGTGTCGGTCAAGCCGTCGCCGTTGTAGTCACCGTTGCAGGGGATGTCGCCCGCCTTCCCCCATTGCTGGGACGTGACGTCCTTGACGTACCATATTCCATCCGTCGGCCGCCAGACCGAGACGTCCGTGGTTCCGTTGTTGTTGAAATCATGCCCGTCGAAGACATAATAGATTTCTCCCCTTAGTTTGGAGACGAAAACATCATGGCTGGTATTGTGGACTATATCAAAGGCGCCCGCGGTGGTGGGATAATCCGTCGAGGAGGTGTACCCGGTGATATAGACGTTCCCGGCCAAATCAGCAGCGACGGCGTAGCCGTAATCCACATCGCTTCCGCCGATGAAGGTCGAAGCGCCGAGGCTTTTCAGGGAGGGTGAAAGCTGTGATACGAAGATGTCGGTATCCCCCCCGTTATAAGTCTGATCATAAGCGCCGGGAGTGACAGGGTAGCCGGCGGACATGGTGTATCCCGTGACATAGACATGGCCGGACCTGTCCAGGGTTATGGAATGGCCGTAATCGTCGGAACTCCCGCCGATGAAGGTCGATCCGAGGAGCGAGTCCAGAGAGCCTGGAAGTTTCGTGACAACGACGTCCATGAAAAAATTAAAACTCGT
>JAFGAS010000057.1 GCA_016933535.1 Candidatus Zymogenaceae bacterium | reverse complement strand
CAACTGGGGCATTTTGAACAACGTTGACCTCATCGCGCTCATCGGCGGACGGAGCGTCTGCATGGATAGTGAGTTTACTACGGGTACAACTGCTTTAACTTACTATGATGCAAAGGCCGATTCCGTACCGATGTTTATGTGGGGGGTAGGCGTTAAGGCGACGTTCTTCAGGGCCGATAACGGGTTCTATGTCGGCGGCGGCGCCCTCTTCACCCGTTCGACTTCAAACGATTTCAACCTCAAGACGTATGTAAACGGTGTTCTCAATGACGACTTAGACGGCTCATTAAGACTTTCTATGCTGACCCCCGAGCTTCACCTCGGCTGGCACATCGGGGACACCGGCCTGACACCGTACACGGGCGTGGACTATGTCTGGTCGAGGGCGGTCGTGGAGCTCGATACTGGCGAAGATATTGAGCTTCACGTAGACCACCCCGTCTACGGGTTCGTCGGTCTCGATTACTACATCAACGACAGGCTCTACGTTAACGTGGAAGGCCGTGGCAACTTCGTCGACGGCTGGGGCGTGGAAACCGGCATCGGCTATATGTTCGACCTCTGCGCAAAGCCGGAGCCCGCTCCCGAGCCCGCACCCGCACCGGTCATCGAGCCCAAGCTCGAGCCCATGAGCAAGAACTAAGGCTTTAGTAACTTCTTCTCATCACTGTAATAAACGAGGGATAGTCCGTCGGACTATCCCTCGTTTCCTTATGGAGAAAATGTAAATACTCTGTGCGGAGAGTCTCCTCCCTTCCGAATGTCCCATTAGACCGCTTCCGTGCCGTCAGTAGTCTTTCGGTGTCTCACCGAGCAGCACCCTGGTCCTGAAACCGTAGGGCACGATCCTCCCGAACCGCACCGCCGCGCTCATGCTCGCCGGAAAGCGGTTTTCCAGCCATTCCTTCCTGAAACCCTTGAGGATATATTCCGCCGATTTCTCCTCGCTGATGACGTTGGGCTCGGGGATTCCGTCGTTTCGGCTCTTTTCGGTATCGACGAAGCCGGGGTGAATGGTCTGGATGAGGACGTGTTTATACCCGAAGTGGCGCAATTCCATCCGCGCGGTCTCCAGGAAGATCCTTCCGGCGGCCTTGGCCGCTGTATAGTCTCCCTGCATCGGTATGCCGAAATAGGTCGCCAGTGAATTTGTCTGGGCGATGAGGCACTTGGTCGTCTGTTTCTTCATCTGACCAATCAGCGGGCAGAAGAAGTTTATCATCGTATCGTAGTTGCTCCGCATACACTCCTTGACAACCTTGGCCGATACGGTGAGCGTGTTGGAGGGCGGCCCCCCGCCGATGTTGAGGAGCGCGATGTCGATGCGCTTGAATTTATCGACGATATGCCCGACCACGGACGCGCAGTATGCTTCGTCCAGCGCGTCGCCGACGATGGGATAGCACCTGCTGCCGTGCGCCATCACGAGCTTTGCCGTCTCGTCCAGCAGCCTTTTCCTCCGCGCCGTAATAAAGATATCGTTGTTGTAACGGCCCAGCGCCACGGCAACGGCCCTGCCGATACCGGACGACGCCCCGGTTATCAGGATGACTCTATTCGTGTAATCCATAGTGTCCCTCCCTGTAATTGGAAGTTGGTTTAGACTGGCCCGGCAATAACTGACATATTGATTCATATACCTGAATCAGTGTATCGGATTTGGAGGGTTAAACGCAAGGACAAAAAGGGCGGTCAACGCGAATGGTACTGAGGCTTCACTCTCTCAACGAAAGGCTTGACTTTTCGGCGCTGTCGGTTTATTTAAGAGGCAGCGAAATGCGCGGGATTCTGACCCGGCGCGTACGGCCGATGTTCAACGATAATGAGGATCACTGCATGGCACGACTGTTGACCCTTTTTGCCTGTTCTCTCCTGCTGATCGGGGCCGATTTGCCGACCCGGGGGTATGTCTTTGACCTGAGGGGCGACGCCTTTTTCGCAATGCACACTACCGACGCCCTCAAGCAGGCGGTCGTCGAATATACGTCGGCCATCCTCCAGCGGCCGGGCAATGCCGAGGTCTTGGCGGCCCGCGCCCTTGTCTACGCCGAGATGGGGCTATATAAGCCGGCGATCCATGACGCGGATACGGCCATGATCTACGGAAACGACGAGCTGACCTACTGCTACGTGGTGGGAAGGTCAAAGCCGAGCATCGAGCGCCTGCGGCGCGCCTTTGGGCTTGCCTGCGCGAGGGGCGACCGTGACCTGATCCCCGTTATCGGAAAGCTGCTGCTCCACTACGAGACGCGATACCTCTACGTTACCGAGGAGGATATCTTTCCATAATAACGGGGAAATCGGGTAGAAACGGGGAAAGGTACCGATCGTCGCTTACCCTTTTACGTTTCATGATTGGCAGGCTCATATAATGGCTAAATGCGGACTTTCCCCTCCCGGCGATTATGATAATCAAAAGGCCGGCCCCTTGATAGCATAATCCCGGCTAGCCATAAACCGGAGCACGACATGAAAGAAAACTGCCCCAGCGCCACCGCTCTCTCCGTTGCGGTGCGCCGCGCCGGTCACCAGCTCACCGACGGCCATAGGATCTTCGACGACCCCCTGGCCCTGCGTATCCTGGGCGTGGCCGACGGGTCTAATCCCGATCCCGGGGCGCACGACCGGTCTTCTTTCTCGCGCGGCCTGCGCCCTTTCTTGGCCGCCCGCAGCCGATACACCGAGGACGAGATGCACGCCGCCGTCGGCCGTGGTGTCGGACAATACGTCGTGCTCGGCGCGGGGCTGGATACGTTTGCCTACCGCAGCCCGTATCCCGGTGAGACGCTTCATGTCTTCGAAGTGGACCACCCCGCCACCCAGCAGTGGAAGCGTGAGTGCCTTTCCGAGGCGGGTATCTCCATCCCCCCTGCCCTCACCTTTGCCCCCGTCGATTTCGAGACCGAGACCCTTGGCGATGGTTTGTGCCGGGCGGGGTTCGATACCGGCGCACCCGCCTTTTTCTCGTGGCTCGGCGTGACCCAATACCTGACCGAGGATGCCGTTGCCGCCACGCTCGGGTTCGTGGCGACGCTAGCCGCCGGGAGCTCCATCGTCTTCGACTACACGATCGACCCGTCGTCGCTTATGCCCGCGGCCCGCGCTGCCTTCGATTTTCTGACGGCCCGCACGGCCCAAACTGGCGAGCCCTTCCGGTCATTTTTTACCCCCACCGCGCTCATCGACAGCCTCGAGAAAATGGGGTTCGGACAGTGCCGGGACGTATTGCCCGAGGACCTGAACGCGCTTTATTTTCAGGGACGGCCGGATAAATTGAGCACAAACGGCTTTACCCACATGATGAACGCGCGGGTCTGAATCGGCCCGGCCGCCGCCGACGTACCCGAAACGCGGCTGACTATTCTTCATGGAGGCGATATGGAGGTTTTCAACAGGGGTGCCGCGCGAAATACGGGCGCGCTTAAGGTGCTCACGTCCTACATGCTCATAAGCCCGCACAGTTCATCCGCCAGAAACCTGTCGATCCAGATCTCCGATGTGCCCGTGGGGTCCGGGCAGCCCACCCACAAGCATGCGCCCGAGCAGTGCTACTACATCGTTCGGGGCGAGGGACTCATGATAATTGGGGACGAGACCCGGCAGGTGTGCGCGGGGGACGCGGTCTATATCCCCCCGGACAGCATGCACGGTATCACGAACATCGGAGACGAGACGCTGGAATACCTCACGGCAAACTCCCCGGCCTTTGACAGGGATTATGAAGACTCTCTGTGGCCGTCGGACCCGCGGACTAAACAGCCCGAGTAAACGGAAAAGCGGCCGGCCCCACCGAACCCTCGCGGTCGATATCACAACGGCCGACGCCATAAAGGGCGTCCCTGCAAATTCTAACACGAGACGGAGTTGTCGACCGCAGTGACATGATTCATCGTAACCGGCACCGCCCCCCGTCGCTCCACGGACGGTCACCGGTATCCCCGTGCCGTTCTGCCGCAACGGCGGAATTTCTGTCCGTGCCGAACGGGTCCCGAGTTAATTCGTCATATCCATCTATTCTAAATATCGAGATCATAATACCCGCGACAGACGTCAAACCTCCCCAGCTGCGCCCCGCCCTCCCAGATCTGAATGATCTTGCAGTCCCGCCAGTATTTCTCCACGTCATATTCCCTGACGTACCCGTACGAACCCATCAGCTCCATGGCCCTGTTCGTAACGCTGATGGCCACCTCCGTGGCGTATACCTTGGCCATGGACGCCCGGCTGAGCTGGGCGATAGAATGGCGGGCGCCGTATTGTTCCGGTCGGTCGTATTTGTACGCGGCCATCAGGTACGCGGTACGGGCGGTCTCTATCCCGATGGCCATATCGGCGATCATGCCGGCGGCTATTGAGTGCTGGCGGATGGGCTTCCCCGAGACCCCCACGACCCGATCCTTGGTAAATTCGAGGACAGCCTCAAACGCCCCCTGCGCGCAGCCGATGCTGAACGCGGCGCTCGCTATTCTCCCGACCGTGAGATTCTCGTGGAGGTACTCGGCGTCCGTGCCCGGCCCCGAAAGACGATATCCTTTGGGGACCGACACCCCGTCCAGGAATACGGGGCAGTTCCGGTCCGACTGGAGGCCCGCCTTGTTTTCAAATTTCCCGAAGGACAGTCCCTCGGCGTCGGCGGGCACGTAGATCAGGGCGATACCGTCGTCTCCCGCGGCAGGATCCGTAGTGGCGGCGACCAAGTAGAGGTCAGCTATCCCGGAGTTGGACGCCCACATCTTCTGGCCTTCCAGCACCCAGTTATCCCCCTCAAGCCTCGCCCTTGTCCCGATCTTTGTTCCGTGGAGCTGCACGTTCTCGATATCACAGCCACCTCCCCCCCGTGGACCGCCGGCCTCGGTCATGCAGAAGCACCCGATTACCAGCTCATCCTGGCAGCAGCGCCTCCCGAAATCATTAATTACGGCCTCGTTGCCGGCCCGGACCGCCGGCAAAAAGACCCACCCAAGGCTGATCCCGATTGCCGTGGCGATACCGGCGTCACCCCGGGCGATCTCCTCCAGCGCCGCCGTGAACATGAGGGCCGAACTGACGTCACCCCCGCCGATCTCCTCGGGCCAGACCGCACGCAGAAAGCCGAGGCCCGCTAGGTTCTCGAGTATCTCGCGGACGATAACGTGCTCCGTGTCGTCGTCAATCTTCTGCCGGACCGGCAGGATCGTCTCCTGTGTGAATTGCCTGGCCATATCGATGAGGGTCAGGTCGCCTTCAGAAAAGAGCTCTTTTACGAGTTCGTCCCGATACATGACAATACCTCCTTACCATCGATTTTCTTTGGTAAACGGCCCTGCAGAACTAATACGGGAAAACCGGCGCGCCTGCCCATACCGTCTACCGTTCGGGCCGGGCGCCGTTTGGAACCGTTACGTATTACTTCCCTTTCACATATCACAGAATCAACGATATCGTCAATGATGAACGTCGGCCCTTCGGCCGGTCGGAGGCGGTGAAGAAACGGGTCCGTTCCCAAAAGGCGTTGACGGCAAAAAAAAGGCGATCCGTACGGATCGCCTTGGCCCGTTGCCCCATCGGATATCATGGCAATGGGGTCCCTCTGGGTGGTCGTTTAATCGGCCTGTCTCGGGGCCTATCTCGGGTAGTACGGGTTGTAGGGATAGCGGTTGTAGTCGTTGCGGTAGTAGTTGTCGTCGTAACGGCTGTCGTATCCGTAGCGGTCGTTGTAATACCGGTCGTGATAGTAGGGTTGGTTATAACCGTAGCCCAGCGTGCCGCCCATGATCGAGCCGACGATCGGGCCTATCAGCAGGTGTTCGATCCCCGCTATTGCCGGGCCGAGCACCGCCGCGGCGGGGTCAACCACCGGCGCGCTGCCGTAGTACTGATCGTTGTAATCGTCGTAGCCGCTATAGTTGCCATATCCGTAATAACCGGGGTTCCCGTAGATGCAGCCGGATAGGAGAACGACAAGCCCCACGGCCAGCAGAAGCCTCACTCCCTTTGTGTTCCTTTCTCGCATGTGCGTCCCTCCTTTTCTCAGGTGTGCCCATATAATATTAGCTTTTATCTTATGATTCAATGATATGGGTCACATTCGGGGGATTTCTTGCCGAAATGGCCAATGGGGGCGCCCTCACCCATCGGATGGTTGTGTTACGCGATACAACGTGATAAAATATACTGAGCGTGACGGACGGAAAGCAAATCACGTCTATCCGGGAAGATACGGCCGTGGCCCTCAAGGAAAAGATACCAAACCGGATGCTCTATTTGGCCCTTATCACGGCCGAGGAGATCATGGGGTTAAACGGGGTGCGGTCAATCCTCAACTACGCCAACCTCCCCACATTCATAGATAACTACCCGCCGAACGACCTTGCCGAGGAACACAGCACGAGCAACTATACCGCGATATTAGCCAGGACCATCGATCTCATCGGGGAGCGGGGTGCGCGGGCGATCATGTTCCGGGGCGGCATGAAGGCGTTTCGAAACATGCACGAGAACTTCCCCTCTCTTTTCAATATACAGGACGTAAACCCGGCCACGTCAAACACGGAAGACCGGTTCGAGGAGTTTGCGCGGATATACGGGATTATGGTGGATGCCTCGGTTCCCATATGGGGGGATATATTCAAATACTACCCGTGCGAAGAAGGAGTGGCTTTGGAGATTTCGCCCTGCAACCACTGCAGGGGCCTGAAGACAACCGGACCCATATGCGCTGCACAGACAGGTTTTCAGTTTGGAACCGCGCAATGGATTATCGGGCGGCCGATAGAAATCACCGAGACCCACTGCATCGCCGCCGGCGACCCGATGAGCCGGTTTGTCATGCACCGGCCCTCACGGGAGGCCTCCGCGCAGAGATCGAACGGTCCCTTGCTCACGTGTTGCCCTCGGCGACTAGCCGCCGCCGCATCTCGCGCTCGACCTCCCCCAGCCTTCGCAGCGCCTCTTCTCGTTTGGCCATCTCGGCCTTTTCGGCGCGGATATTGTAGATAATGAAAGGGATTCCGGCGACAATCCCGGATACTCCCAGCGTAAGGAGTATGACGGCATTTCTTATCTGTGCATCCGATAGGGCGAGTCCCCCGAGCACGAGCAGAATGATGATGATTCCCACCTGGATGAATAAACAGGAATACCCGCCCGCGGGGTCGTCGCTCAGCCTCTCGGGGTTGTAGTAGAGGTTGACGAGCACGCCGTTTTCCGGGCCGTACCCCACCAGGAGGTCCGTCTGCGCCATCTTGTAGACCCCCATCATCTCGGGCGACCGCTTGCCCTTTCCCGCGTTGGCAAGCGACACGTACTGATGCCACTTGCGCCTGCCCTCGTCGATCATCTCCAGCCGCTCTTTCGTGCCCGGCTTCTTTTTCGGCAGCGCCCCCGCGCCCTTGAGAAGGGCGACGTCTTCATCGAGCTTCTTAACCTTCGCGATGAGCTGGGCCGTAACCGACCCGTCGTGAAACGAAACCCGGTGGCTGCTCCCGCAGTAGGTGCAGATCACCGTACCGGGGGCATCCGGGACGGTGACACTCGCACCGCAGTGTTTGCAGTTGAACGTTGTGACTTTCATGTAATTCTCTATCCGGTTACTATGAAAAATGATGAGTATGAAAAACGGGGCCGCGCCTCGGCATAAAATTTTGCCCCATTATACCAGCGTAAACGAACGATTCAAGATTTTTTTGGCCCGCAAGGACACGGCGGGCTACGTCCCGCCGCACGCCGCTATCGAGGGAAAAAGTATATCACCCCGCCCTCGCCGGTTAGAGCCGGATGTCGTAGCGCTGCTCGGTCCGAACCGCGCCCCAGAGCTCCGCGGGGTGTTCTTCGGTCAACACAAACCCCGCCGAGAGGTAGAGCGCCGCCGCCTCGGTATGAAGGTCGACGGTCAGCAGGAACGCCCGTTTGTAGCCCGCCTCCCGGCAGAAGATAAGCGCGTCCTCAAACAGGTACCGGCCGACACCCCGGCCCCGGATTTGCGGGGAAAGCAGGAACCAGCGCAGCTGGGCCTCTTCGTCGGACGCCTCCACGACGGCCAGGCACCCCGCGATCTCATGTCCCGTCTCGACGATCCAGATGCGCTGCCGGCCGCTTTCAGACAGGATAAAGTCGGCCATCGGGCGGGCCACGTACGGTTCAAAGGTATGGTCGTAGCCGTACTGCCGCCCGTATAGGACGCCGTGCAGGCCGATGAGCGACCCCAGGTCGCCGGGCCTCACGTCGTGGCGGACGGTTATACCCTCGGGCGGGTTTTTTGATTTTGGGGATAGATCTGCCATCGAGGATTCCTCTTTAACGGCGCCGGCCCCGGTGACGGGGCGGGCGGCTTTTTTTGTCTATGGTAAACGAAACCGCGCGGAAAATCAAGGACAGTCCATGATGATTGTGACATCGATCCCGTATCCTGCCCCCCCGTTGGTGGCGCCGTCGGGGACGCACCCACGTATTTTCGGGAACCGGCACTACCTGCTTTTGTCTAAATAGCTGTTGCCGGACGCGGTCCGGGGTGGTATCGTAGTTAACGGGATAAATCTGTGGGAGGTGCATGATGAAGATAAAGACGGTCTGTGGGCTCTTTTTGTTTATGGGGATCCTCGCGGCGGCACTGGTTGCCCCGACGGGCCCGGCGGCGAGTTTACCGGGTTTGCCGAGTCTGCAATTAGGCCCCGCCCCCTGTATCGCGGCCGAGGGGGGAACGGAAGTAGTCGAGCACTACACGGGATACCTCTTGTCACGGATGGAGCGGATAGGGACAAGGTCGGAAGGCCCGGAATATTACCTTCGGCTGAAGGATGGCAGCGAGATCCACGTGGTCAAGAAGGCGGACCTCTGGAAGGAAGACCCGGCGCTGCAGAAATACGTAGACCGGAAGGTCTGGATCGGCGGGTCGCTGGTGGACGGGGAGCTCTACTATACGGAGATCAAGCGGCTGTACGGGTAGGCGGCGGCATCGCGAGGGCGGTACGCGGAATTAAGGTGACACCATACTTAATTATGACCTAAAGCGTAAAAGTGATAATTAAGTATGGTGTCACTAAAATTCTTAATAGTGAAT
>JAFGAS010000056.1 GCA_016933535.1 Candidatus Zymogenaceae bacterium | reverse complement strand
GCGGCCATGCTCGTCGCGTCCTTCAGATCGAGGGCCTCCGACTCCTCTACCAGGGGGTAGACGATGAAGGCCTGGTTCCCCTTCTCCACCTCCTTGCGGATAATCTCGTAGACCCGCTCCCGGCTCTTTTCGTAAAAAACCTTTGTTTTTATAGGTTTTTTCCCCGGGGGCATCTCGTCGATCACGGAGAGGTCCAGATCGCCGTACACCGTCATGGCGAGGGTCCTCGGGATCGGCGTCGCCGTCATCACGAGGACATCGGGGTTCAGCCCCTTTTCCCGGAGGGCGGCCCGCTGGATGACGCCGAAGCGGTGCTGTTCGTCGATCACGACGAAGCCGAGGTTTTTAAAGGAAACCCCTTCCTGTATGAGGGCGTGCGTTCCCACGACGATCCCGATCTCCCCCGACTCGATCCCCGCAGCGATCTTCCTGCGCCCGGCCGCCTTCATATTCCCCGTGAGAAGCGCCGCCTCGATCCCCAGCGTCTCGGCCCAGCCGCTGATGTTGTTGAAGTGCTGCGCCGCCAGTATCTCCGTCGGGGCCATGATGGCCGCCTGGTACCCCGCCTCGCACGCGGTCACCATCGCCGCCATCGAGACGGCCGTCTTCCCGCTCCCCACATCCCCCTGGAGGAGACGGTGCATCGGGTGGGGGCGCGCCATGTCCGCCTCGATCTCGCCGACGACCCGCTTTTGCGCCCCGGTCATCTCGAAGGGAAGGATATCGTAGAACCTTTCGACCAGAGGACCACCGGTCGAAAAGGAGATTCCCGGCTCGAAGACATGCCCCGCCCGCTTGAGGGCCATCCCCAGTTCGAAGAAGAAGAACTCGTCGAAGACGAGCCGTCGACGCGCCGGCGACCTGAGATCGTTGAGGGCCTCGATATCCTGGTCGTGGTCGGGGAAATGGGCGTTCCGGATCGCGTACCCGATATCGACGAGGCGGTTCCTCCGGCAGATATCCTCCGGGATCGGGCTGGAGACGCAGTGCGCGTACTCCGTGACGACACGCATCATGATCCTTCGGATGTACTTCTGGTGCAGCCCCTCTGTCTCGGAATAGATCGGGACGATCCGCTTGAAGTGGATCATCTCGTCGTCGGCCTCATCCAGCACCTCGTAGTCCGGATGGAGCATTTCCTTCCCGTAGAGGTAGACCTTCACCTCCCCCGTCAGGATGATCTGCTGCCCCGCCTTGAACCGTTTGGCGAGGTAGGAGAAGTTCCCCTGGAACCACTTCGCGGTGATCAGACCGGTGGTGTCGCCGATCGTCACCTCGAGGACGCGCCGGCTGCGGTAGCGTTTGACACCCACGTCCGTTACCGTCCCCACCACCGTCTCGCGGGCACCGACCGCCACGGCGGAGATCGGCTGTATCTGCCTTCGATCCTCGTACCTTCGGGGTAGGAAGTAAAGCATGTCCTCAACTTTCTTCAGCCCCTTTCGGCTGAGGAGCGCGGAGACCTTCGGGCCGACCCCCTTGACGTACTGGACATCGAGCGCGAGTTTTTTGAGACAGATAGGCCGGTCCTCCGGTTCGTGAAGGGCCGGCGCGGCAGGGGGCGATTGGCTCGGCTCGGCGCAGAGCGCTTTCAGTTCCCGTATATAGACGAGAGCCGCGTCGATCCGCCGTTTGCGGTCCGGGACGGGGAGCCCGTCGAATCCCTGGAAGACCTTTTGGAGCCCGGCGATCGTTTTATCGGAATTCGAGACCGCGTTTTCGGCAAAGGCCATCGTCAGTTCGCCGAGAAACCCCGACATCGTCCTTTCGAGATCCCGGACGATCGGGAGATTCTTGTACGAATCCCTCGACAGAAAGATCAGCGGATTTTCGATCTTGTTCAGGACCTTCAGGACAGCTTCCATCACACACGCCTCTGCCTCATGGGGACCGAAAATGAATTCTCAGAGATTAGAACCACTTTCGGCTCAATTTGTCAATGATATTCAGGATAAAGATTTGAGGGGCAAAGAAAGCCGTTCGTCAGCCACGCGGTTCCATGCGTCGTCTGAATTGAGCGATACAAATCATTTGCCCCGGAGGTCTCAGCGTATGGCGACACCCCGGGCGCGCAGGTAATCCTTCAAGTCGCCGATCCCAATGGTCCCGAAGTGGAACACAGACGCGGCAAGCAGGATGGTGGCGCCTGCCGTGACCGCCTGATAGAAATGATCCAGTTCCCCCGCCCCGCCGGAGGCCACCACCTCGGCCGAGACCGCTTCCTTGATAGCCCTGATCACCGGAAGATCATAGCCGGTCTGCACGCCATCCCCCGCTTTGCTTGTCGGCAGAATGACCGGAACGCCGTACCCGTCGACGCGCTTCGCCCATTCGATCGCGTCCGCGCCAGTCGCCGTCCGTCCGCCGTCAATGTATACCTCGTACCCTGAGGGCATGGCCGCGTTCTGATCGACATCGATGGCCACCGTCACCTTCTCGGCGCCCAGTTCCTTCACCATCTCTTTGACCACCTCAGGTTTCCGAAAGGCGGCGCTGCTGGTCGACACCTTGTTCGCTCCCGCGCCGAGCACCAACTCGGCCGATTTTACATCGGAGATACCTCCCCCAACGGTGAACGGCACCGTTGTCACCTCGGCCACACGTTTCACCACGTCGAGCATGGTGGCTCTGCCTTCCACCGTAGCGGTAATATCCAGAAGCGCCAGTTCGTCCGCCCCCGCCTCACAGTAAGCCCGCGCGCATTCGACCGGATCGCCGGCATCCCGTATGTCAATGAAATGGACCCCCTTCACAACTCGTCCGTTCTGCATATCCAGGCAAGGCATTATCTTTATTACCTGATCCACTGTTCTCCTCCTCTTTGCTTTGTAATGAATTCAGGGATTAGAACCACTTTCGGATCAATTTGTCAATGATATTCGGGATAAAGATTTAGCACAGTTATAAGAGTCTTTAGGGAAGTGTAACGGCATGACTTGCTATGGTGTGATCACGTCCAGCCCCAGGAATTTCGCCATTGGATCAAAATCTTTGTCATCGTGGAGCAACTGCAGTTTGTAGTAGATACAGAACGTTCCTATCATCACATCGATGGTCTTTCGCACCGTCACGCCTTTTTTCCTCAAGAGTCTGTAGTTGGCGGCACTCTCCAAGGCAAGATCTTTCCCCAGCATCGGCATACAGGGAATACGCAAGAGGAGATCACGAGCAGTATTAAAGTCCTTATCGTGCTGGAATCCCTGGAGCACTTCCGTTAATATTAAATCTCCCGTGATGATAGGTATTTTACCGAGTTCTGAGTCAAGCCAGTCCGTCTGCGGCGTTTTGCGTCCGTTGAAATAATCGATCCAGACGGAGGAATCGACACAAATCATACATCCGACCTCATCTCGTCGAGGCTCCCTATCCACCGAAGCTTTCCGCGAAACCCCTTGATCTCTTCCTGACCTTTGACCTGTACCAGTAACTTCAATCCCTCTTCTATGGCATCTTTTTTGGTCTTCAGACCGGACACTTTAAGAGCGGATTTCATCAGGTCGTCATCGATGACCACGTTTGTTCTCATTTTATGTCTCCTATGTGCATCAGTTGTCTATATTATACACATTGATAGGGTTGTTTGAAAGGGTTATTTTAGCGAATCACTGTTAGAAGGATATTCCAAGACAAAGAAAGATCAAAGGAACTTTGGCTATTATGTGTTATGTCCCCTTATTCTTCCTTATTCTTCCTTATTCTTCTCCGGAGTAAAATTTCAATGCAAAAGATTATTAGTGACAGGATAACTATAACAACTGATATAAATAAGCATATGTAACGGATGATGTAAGCGTCTTTATACCTCCAAGGTGGCGCCTCTACAATTAAATGCGGTTTGATTGTCGATATTTTCTCTGTCGGACCTGAAAGAACAATTTGTATTTTATATGATTTTTTGTTTTCTGCAGGGAACCTGGCAACCCTGCTGCTCGTATATTTATTGCTCAATGCAGCCCATCTTCCTGGGCCTGTTGCCACTCCCTCATCAATTATTTTAGATTCCGAAGTTATTTTCCATAATACTGAAATATGTTCAATATATTGATCATTATGTTTACATATACCCATGGATGAGCAACCGAAAACATATTCCCAATAATCTTTATCAATTGAGTTATCAAATTGTATTGCTATAAGATATGTCGTATCCATATCCGCTTTAAATTCAGCAGTAGTAGGTATTTTCGAGTTTAAAATAGGCACTGATACAGGTTTCCAGTCGTATCGACTATATTGGTAAATCCCCAATAAACATATCAATACTGCAAAAATCACAAGCGGTATGGATATAAAATGTATCTTTAATAATTGAAGAACCCGCATTTCAAATTTTTCTCTCTGACAATGTTTATATAGATCTCGTATAATATCGCAAACACCACAGAAAGTGCCGCATAACACACCTCGAAAACATTCTATGTTTTAGATACAATTTCCGAATATTCAACCGTTACCGTACAATTTTTCTCTCATCCAGTTGTTTTATGCGGATCCGTATAGTAATCCTACCATTAATCTGTTTTGGCCTGTAACCATGATTGCTCTCCCCTGCCCCGTTTCACTTCCCCCCGATCCGTCCCGCCATCAGTTCGGCGAGGGGTTGTGTCGTCTCGATCCTGCCGAGGACGATCTTGAGAACGGCGGTGATGGGGACGGCGAGGAACATCCCGGGGATGCCCCAGACGAGGCCCCAGAACATCAGGAAGAGGAGGAGGGTGATCGGGTGCAGGTCCATGCGCTCCCCCATCAGCTTGGGTTCTATGATGTTCCCGATCGTGAACTGTATGACCATCGAGACGGCCAGAACGACCCAGAGCCGCCAGCAGAAGCCGAACTGCAGGAGGATGACCGGCACCGGGATCAGCGTGGCGGC
>JAFGAS010000055.1 GCA_016933535.1 Candidatus Zymogenaceae bacterium | reverse complement strand
CGGCCTCCCCCCCCCCCCCGGGGGGGGGGGGGCGCGAACACGGCCGTTCATTTATGGCTTTACAAAACGCGCCGTTCTGGTATGCTGACGGCGACAGGAGAAAAGCCATGCTGCCCTACAAGGACAACATCCCGTCCCGCCGGGTCCCGTTTATCACCTGGGCGCTCATCGGGATCAACGTCATCGTCTTTATCTTCGAGCTGATGGAAGGTTCCAACATCGAACAGGTCTTCTACCAGTTCGGGATGGTGCCGGCCTACGTCACGGCGGGGATCTACGGGCCGCGTTACGAGGTCCTGCCCTTTCTCACCTCGATGTTCATGCACGCCGGGTGGCTGCACATCGGCGGCAACATGCTCTACCTCTGGATCTTCGGGGACAACGTCGAGGACCGGATGGGCCACGTGGTGTTCCTGTTGTTCTACCTGCTGTCGGGCGTGGGCGCATCGTTGCTGCACCTGGCCACCGACCCCGGCTCGGCGGTCCCGACGGTGGGGGCCTCCGGCGCCATCGCCGGCGTGATGGGGGCCTACCTCGTGCTCTATCCGAAGGCGCGGATCAGGACCGTGGTGTTTTTCTTCTATCTCATCAGGATCATGGAGATCCCGGCGCTCGTCCTGCTGGGATTCTGGTTCGTGCTCCAGTTCTTCTCGGGCGTGGTGGCCTCCGTCGGGACCGCTGAAAGCGGCGGCGTGGCCTTCTGGGCCCACGTGGGCGGCTTTATCGTGGGGATCGCGGGGGGATTTTTGGCAAAGCTCCTCACGAAAGACCGGTCGATGGAGGTGATCAGCCCGGATGGGAGGAGCGTGTGGCGGTGAGACTACAGGTATGTTATAATATATAATAGTCTGATGGCAAGGTATATGTAATGAAAGACATCGGCGAAAGAATCAAGAGGTTGCCCCCAGAAGACCAGAAGGAAGTCTCCGATTTCATCGATTCCTTGATTGGAAAAAAGAGGTCACGGCCGAAACGTAAGCCTACTTTCTCATGGGCCGGGGGACTCAGGGACCTGCGGGATCGGTTTACCTCGGTGCAATTGCAGCACGAGATATCGAGGCTGAGGACAAAAGAGAAGTGAGGCTGTTGCTGGATACGAATATATTCCTCGAAATCCTGCTGGAACAGGAAAATGCCGAGGAGTCTCTGGCTTTCTTGAGGAAAACCACTGAACACGAGTTTTTCATCTCCGATTTCACAATCCATTCAATAGGCATCATCCTCTTTTATAAGCGCCGGTACGACGTCTTCAATGCCTTTCTGGATGACCTGGAAAGTCTTGCATTACCAATACTATCCCTCCAACCACACGAAATGACGTTTACCATCGATCCGGCGTCGCAGTTTAATCTCGACTTCGATGATGCCTATCAATACACCATAGCCCGGCAGTTCGACCTTGAAATCGTCAGTTATGACGCCGATTTCGACAAGACAACCCAAGGCAGGAAGAAGCCGGCCGAAATTTAGATATTTATAAGCTTATAAGCGACGTAGACTGATTCATCCGCCGTTTCCATGTACGAAAGGCGTGGCTTTCTGGGCCCACGTGGGCGGCTTTATCGTGGG
>JAFGAS010000054.1 GCA_016933535.1 Candidatus Zymogenaceae bacterium | reverse complement strand
GCGAATACATAGTAGTTACTCGTCCCCACATAGGCGATCCCGTTGGCGACCGCGGGAGCGGTGAACGACGGATAGTCCTGGGAATAGGTCCATTTTATATCGCCCGTATCCGCGTCAATCGCATGGAGCCTGCCGATGTTGGTGGACTTGTAGACGACCCCGTACGCGAACGCGGGGGAACTCTCGCCATCCATGTCGTTCGCGCGCCATTTTTCCTTGCCCGTGGCCGCGTCCAGCGCGTAGACGTTGCCGTCGTAGCCCCCCACGTAAACGACCCCTCCCTCTACCGTGGGGGATGAAACAACCCGTCCCCCCGTCGCGAAGCGCCATTTCTCGGCGCCGGTCGCCGCGTCCAGCGCGTAGACGTTACGGTCGTCGCTTCCCACGTAGACGACCCCGTTTGCGACGGCCGGGGACGATTCCACGTAGCTGCCGGTCCGAAAGCGCCATTTTTCCTTACCCGTCACGGCGTCGAGCGCGTAGACGTTCTTATCCCCGCTCCCCGCGTAGACAGCGCCGTCGGCGACGGCGGGAGAGCCGAACACGGTGACCGGGGCCTTGAATTTCCACAGGACCTGGGGCGATGCCTTCGGCCCCGCCTCGTCAAAGGCCCCGGTATGGGCGGGGTTGCCCCGGGACATCGGGAGGTACGGCCCCGGCCTTTCGGTCCGGATTCTCTCGACCTGCGCGTCCGTCAAAAACTGCACGTCCATCGGGGCGGTCGGCGTTTCGACTTTCGACCCCCCGTACGGGTAGCCCTTTCCGGCGGGGGGCGGCGCCGTCGTCTCGCCGGCCTTCTTCCCGCACGATGCCGGGACCATCGCCCCCCCGATAAGCGCCACGGCGGCGAAAAAGGCAACAAACGGGATAATGGGAGAAGTTTTTTTCCGGATCATGTTAAGCTCCTTATCATGTTATGCGGCATCGCGTCCTCCGCTACCAGCATTCTCCGTCAGGGTTGCCGCAGTAGCTGGAGAGCCACCCTTCGACGCCCTTGTATCGGACCTTTAACCACTCCCCCCAACAGCCCACGATTACAACCTCAGTATCCGGTGGGATCTTCGTGGCGACGGCCGAGCCGGTGATCGGCTCGGCAAAGACCAGCACGTTGCCCGAGGAGTCCCACCAGGGGATAGGATACGACACGTCAAAGGACCTCGTCCTGACGGCAAGCAGGTGGCCGTACGTCCAGCCGATGGGGTCGCCGCCGGGGCAATCGCTTTCTGTCCTGTACGTGTTGACGCCCATCCATTCCCCCACCGAGCGCGTAATATAGACCCTGGTATGACGGGGAAGTGTTTTAACAACCGGGGCGTCGTCACTCGGCGCCGAGCGCACGGCGAGGCCCGCGGGATCGGTCTCGGCGACGTAGGCCTCGGACGCGCAGGAGGCGGCCAAGGGGTTGTCCGTCTCCGGCGCCCTGGTGGGCAGGCAGGTCGGCCCCTCGAACATCGTCTCTGTCAGTCCGCGGGATTCCGGGCCAAGCCACCCCACGAGCTCCCGGTACCGGACCTTGATCCAGCCTTCGCGGCACCCGGCGACCCTGACGTAGGTATGGATGGGAATCCTGGCTACGACCGGGGAAGCCGTATCCGGCTCCGCGTAGAGGGGCGACGGGTTGTAGTCGCTCTCGCCGAGCACCATGACGCTGAGGCGCGTGCCGTGGACCCAGCCGGTAAAACGCAGCTCGGTTGAGTCTGTTTCGTTAAGGATACTCGCACCGTCGATACGCATCCACTCCCCGACGGACCCCGTGATCGTGACCAGCGCGCCGGACGGCAGCGTCGTGACGATGTCATAGTCCGTGCCCGGCCCCGAACGGACGTTGGTCCCCGCGGGGTCGGTGTCGTAGACGAAGGCGCGCATGCAGCTCCAGTGTTCGTTACCCTCCGGTCCCTGACACGGGACGACCTCGTAATCAGTCATCTCGGCGGAGACGGCGGGGAGGGTGGCGAAGAGCACCACCCCGATAATAATGGAAAGAAACGAGATAGCGGTAAAATACGGTTTCATAACGACCTCCCTGGTCTACTAGCGTAAGACAGCGGACCAACGACATCGCCCGCTTTGGCCCGGGCCGTCCTATTTCAGCGGATTCTTTATATAACCCCACTTGCCATTAAACTTAACGGCGGCCAACCCCTCGTCGAAACCTTGGGCCTCCTCGTACAGGGGTTGAATTACGTACGCCCCCGTCTTGTCGATGTAGCCCCATACACTACCCGTTTTAACGCGGGCCAGGCCCTCGCCGAAAACCTCGGCGTCGTCGAACTGCGGGTTGATTACGTACTTCCCGGTCTTATTTATGTAGCCGTACTTAGCACCTATTTTTACTGGAGCCAAACCCTCCCCGAAATCCTCGGCATAATCGAACTGCGGGTTGACCACGTAATTCCCCATTTTATCAATATAGCCAAAAGTATTACCGATCTTCACCCGTGCTATACCCTCGCTGAAAGGCCAGGCGAGGTCGAACCGCGGGCTGATGATGTATCTTCCCGTTTTATCGATATAGCCGACCTTATAGACGTTCAAAGAACCTTCCTCCAGGGTCAGAATCCCGCTGAAAGTCAATACCTGGGCCAAACCCTCGCTTAAAGGCCAGGCCCGGTCGAACTGCGGATTGATGAGGTACTTGCCTGTTTTGTCAATGTAACCCCACCTCCACTCTTCGCCGGTTCTCACCGGGGCCAGGCCTTCACTGAAAGAGCCGGCGTTGTCGAACCTGGGGTCGATGGCATATCCCCCATCTTATCTATATAACCGTACTTATCGCCGATTACCACCACGGCCAGGCCTTCAGAAAAATTCCCGGCTTTGTCGAATTGTACGGGGATCGCCATTTCTAGGTCCGTACAGGCGCCCGACAGAAAGAGAAAGACCGCTGCGGCACACACACACGCGACGAATAAACTTACCGTTATCCTTCTCATAGTTTCTCCCCGGTAATTCATGTAGATAGATTTGCCAGACAGCCCATTTATCTCTACGGGTCCTTCTTGTATCCCCACTTGCCGCCTTCCTCCACACCGGCTATCTCTTCCAAGGCGTCACAGGCCTCTTTCACGCCCCGCTCGCACGCAAACGTTAGGTCCATAATTGCTTTGTCTTCCTGGCCGCGCCCTCTCTGTATCAAACCCCTGGTGCAATACGAGATTGGATTCTCGGGATCTACCTCTATCGCCCGCTCGATATCCGCAAGTGCCTCGTCGTACCTCCCCATTTTTCGGTAAACGTTTGCCCGGGTGTCGAGCGCTTCCGGATAATCCGGCGCCAGCATCAGGGTGACGGCAACGTCCTGAAGAGCTTTCTGATAGTCGCCCGTTTGGTAATACACGCAGGCGCGGTTGTTGTGGGCCTTTGCGTACTTGGCGTCCCGTTCGATGGCGCTCGTATAGTCCCGTATGGCGTCGTCGTAGTGCGCCAGCTTCTCGCGACACACTCCCCGGTTGTAGTAGGCCAGGGCCAGCTTCGGGTCCAGCTCGATCGCCCTGGTGTGGTCCCGGATGGCGTCGTTGAGTCGATCGAGCCGCTCGTGCGACACCCCGCGGTTAATATAGGCAAGCGCATAGTCGGGTTTCAGCTCAATGGCCTTGCCGTAGTCTCTGACGGCTTCTTCGTGGCGGGCCAGCCTGCCGTTGAGCACCCCGCGGTTGTAGTAAGCAAGCGCGTGCCTCGGGTCGATCTCTAGTGCCCTGTCGTAATCGGCACGGGCATCGTCGTAGCGGCCTAACATCTCGTAGGTGACGCCACGGTTGCAGTAAAAGTTGGCGTCGTCCGGTGAAATCTCGATGGCCTTCGTGTAGTCGACGACCGCGGCTTCCTGCCTCCCCAACGCCGAGCGGGAATTTCCCCTGTTGTAATAGGCGGGGATACAGTTGGGATCCAGCTCTATGGCCTTTGTGAAATCGGCTATCGCATCCTTGTACCTGCCCAGGGTGTGGTGAAGAAGGCCCCGGTTGCTGTATGCCAGGGCGTTGTTCGGGTCGAGCTCGACGGCCCTGCCGTAGTCGTTGACGGCATCGTCGAAGCGGGCCAGCTTTTCATACGTCATCGCGCGGTTGTAGTAGGCCGGAACGCAGGCCGGATCCAGCTCTATGGCCTTCGTGCTGTACTCGATTGATTTGGTGTAGTCGCCCGCAAGGAATGAGTCGCGCCCCTCTTCCGCCAGATGGGCCGCATCCCGTGTTTTTCCGTTGTGTTGTGTCACGTCATTTCTCCGTGATAGTTAGGAATCTAACACGTATATCTGATCTCGCCAGAACTTTAAACCCGGATTCGGCTTGACTAGCTGACCGAATATAAATCCATATCCAATGCATGTCCCTCGGAACAGAGGATATCCTTTCGGCACTGATTCTAATCATAAGCGTCGTTATAGAGGGCGATCTCGGTGACTCTCCCGTCTACGATCCTGAAGCTGGCGGCATTGAGCGCTTCGTAATAGGTGAAGATATCCCCTTCTTTTCGGTATGGATCGGGGGTATCCCCACCGGCGTTATACTGATACCTGATCATGACGTCGTTGGTCATCGTCGGCTCCCCGAGGAGGCGTTTCACGTCCGCCACCATGCTGCCGACCCGCAACCCGCCAAATTCGTACGAGTCGGACGTGCATAATAACGCCCAGATCCCACCTCCCCCGGGCTGCCCGCTCATCTCAAAGGAGATGTCTTCGTACACAAGCCGATGGTAGCTTAGGTCCTCAAAGATGCCCGCACCCTTATACTTGTTTATGGAAACAGGCTCCCCCAGCCTCTTGATGATTTCCGCGTCGGTCGCCCCAAAGGAGCGCAACCCGGCATTAACGAAGTGGACGATGTACGGCTCGGAGGCGCGATCCATAACGTTAATCGTTACGCCCGCGTCCGGCGCGACGTATCTCCCGAAGACGTACCCGGTGTCCACCCCGTGCGCGATCCTGTACCAGGGTGCAGTATACTCGTCGATGGTATCGGTAAAATTCGTCTTCCGGAGCGCCTCTACTCGCGTACCCTTGTCGAGAGACTTGACGACAAGAACCGATCCCGTCGCGGTCGGAAGGGTTCGCATCCTTACCTCATCCCCTGTTATCGTGGCGTTTTCGGCACCGAAGACCCATGCCGGTAACAGAATAATGATCGCCAGGAACAATGAAAGCGAAACGATTCTCAGTGCTTTATGAGACATGGCGTTCTCCACGAATTAATTACGATTTTTCGGCGGATTCGCGTCACAGGACCGCTTCCCCTCCTGAAGCCGATGCTTGTTCTCGTATACACGAGAGCCATGCGTCAACACCGGCGATGTGCGGCATAGAGTATGAAATCGTGCCGGGTAAGGCAGTCACATGAAAACGGTCCGGATTATCTCGGGGTGGGGTCTTATAGAATCGGAATAATCAAGGAAGACAAAGTATGTATCAGGGACAATAGTGTTCTCATCGCAAAGACGACACCCCTGACTAACGAGGCCGCTTCTTTCCTTATTTCTCCTTACTACGGGAGATTAGTTCCTATTCTATAGCCATTCCTGTAGTAAATCAAGTCAATTATCGAAAGCTCGATTATTCACTTATTAGATATATCCGCATCTATAGAGACTCGTCAAAACCCGTACAACGGAATGTTTGGGGTGAAAACGTGGTGCGAGAAGCATCAAAGGAAGGGCAGCAGAACAAATCACCGTAAAGTAACAAACGGCCTTGGCAGCAGGCTAAAACCCGTGAACCCGTTTTTGGCCAGTACGCAAAATAGAACGGTTTGGCATTGCTGCCAATCCGTTCAAGTCATTGCAATAGTGGCGCGCCCGGCAGGAATCGAACCTGCGACCCACGGATTAGAAGTCCGTTGCTCTATCCCCTGAGCTACGGGCGCGTGGAAGAGTTCTTGTGACGCCCCCTGCAGATAGGAGGATCGGCGTGGGGAGCTACTGCATTGTAATACCCGGTATTACTATCAATTTTTAACGGAGGTGTCAAATAGTATTTCGTCCGAGTTTCCGTTTGAAAACAGCCCCACAAACCAGTCCCGCCGCCGGACCGGAGCGCCCACCGCCCCGCCCCGGCGGCCCGGATTCTCCGCCCGATTTCGCCCCCCGGTCCCGCGGCCGTGCATCCCCAACCCTCCTATTTTCCCCTTGACGTCGCCGATCGGTTAAGATATCATATCTTCAAGTTCGGGATGGCATCGTCCATCCCGGTATGCTCGTTGAAATTCGGAAACCGGGGTGCCCATCTGGGCTGAGATTATACCCTTTGAACCTGATCCGGTTAATACCGGCGGAGGGAGACTGAAAACATATCCATTACGGCCGCAGGTATCCTGACGGCCGTTTTGCTTTTTCGGCGGTCTCAGGTCCTTGGCTCGGATTCCGGTAATGACGGACTCTTTTACATTTTCAAGTATCAAAGGAGACCACGCGTATGGAATCAAGAAAGAACATAAAGAACGTTCGGGTTATGGCGGAGGTGGCGTTGGCCGCCGCCCTGGCCGTCGTCCTTTCGCTCATCAAGCTGTATACCCTTCCCCAGGGCGGATCGCTGTCGCTGGAAATGATCCCGGTGTTTTATATCGCGGTGCGGCGGGGAGGCGTCCTGGGGTGCGTAACGGGCCTCTTGATGGGGCTGGGTCAGCTCTTCTTTGGGGCCTACATCGTTCATCCCGCTCAACTGGTGCTGGACTATCCCCTGGCATTCACGCTGCTGGGCGTGGCAGGGTTTATACGGTCGGCCCCCCTCGTCGGCGTGGTGGTCGGCAGTTTCCTGAGATACGCCGCCCATGTCCTCTCGGGGATGATCTTCTTCGCCCAGTACGCGCCGGAGGGGATGAACGTGCTGGCCTACTCGGCCATCTATAACGCCAGTTACATGCTGCCCGAGACGGTGATTACGCTGGTGGTCGTCGGGTTTATCCTGGCGCGGGAAAAGAAAATCGCCGGAGGGACGAAACCCGCCTAGGCAGGCTGCATTGTTACGGCCGGTCCGGGCGGCCGTCCTCCCATAATGAACCCTGCCGGGTACGCGGACAAGGGGGCCGATGCGCCGCACCATCGCCTCCCCGGATAACGCAGCCTAACGGGCCATGTAATCGTTTAACGGTTTCCGCTGGACATCACCCGTGTTTTCGGTGTATGAATACCCCAACGGTCTTTTGGACGGTGTGATATGGATAGCCGCACAAAAAGCACGGACCTCTCCGGCGAGTTCGCCGGCCTGTCGGTAGCCGACGCCGCCGCGGCCTATAAGGAGATGGCCGACTCGGTCCTGGCCACGATGTATTGCCTGGTAGCCGATGAGCTTGCTATCCGGACGAAAGATCGGCCGGCCGGCGGGAGGAAAGCCGCTATCCTCGATGTCGGCACCGGCATGGGACACTTGGCGGCCGAGCTCGGCAAGAGATTTGCGGACCGTGCCGTCGTGGCGCTCGATCTTTCCCCCATTATCCTTTCCGAGGCCCGGCAGCGTGGCGGATTGCCCGAAGGCGTCCGGCCGCTGGCGGGCGACGCAACGAGGCTCCCAATTCGGGATGCCGCCGTCGACATCATTGCGTCCTACGGCGCCGTTCACCACATCCCGGACAAGACGGGGCTCTTTGCTGAGATATACCGGGCGCTGGCCCCCGGCGGCCTGGCGCTGATCATCGATCTGAACGGCCGGGCGGACCGGTCTGTTGTCGACGTCATCGCGGGCAGTCTTTCAAAGGCCGCCGCGGGGGCGTTTCTTGAATCGATGGACGAGGCTATTGCGCCGGACGAGGCCCAATCGATCATCCGGGCCGCGGGCGTGCCCGACTTTATCGTGACCACCGCTCCCATCTCGCGCAGGGCCGTGGCGATGAACGCCGGGGCGCTGAGGAAAGCCCCCCTCAGGGTCCCCCCCACCGCCATCATCTGGGGGGCCTATATCAAAAAGGCGGGATAGAATAAACGGGGAATACAATATTTAATTTGGTGGGATGCTTGTAGGGGCGGTTCGCGAACCGCCCGTTAACTCCGTCATTTCGAGGAGGCGCTCCTTTCTTCCTTCTTCTCTTTCCCTTCCCGATGGGGCCCCCAGAAGGCCTGCCTTTTGGGGTGTCCTTTTATTCCTCCACCATCAATCCGTACCTTTTCATCTTGCGCCAGAGGGTCGTACGGTTCATGTTCAGAGAGTCGGCCGCCAGCACACGGCTCCCGTGGAATTTGGCCAGGGTCTCCTCGATGAGCTTTTTCTCGGACTTGGTAACCTCGTCCCTGAACGAGGCCCGCGGATAGCCCTTTGCCCCGGCCCTGTCCAGCAGCGACTTGGGCAGGTGCTGTACGTCAAGGACTCCGCCACCCGAAATAACCATCGCGTGTTCGATAATATTTTCGAGTTCCCTGATGTTGCCGGGGAAATCGTAACGCATCAGGATATCGAGCATCCGGTCGGATATCGACGATACCGGCTTTCCCATTTTCCTGGAAAATTTATCCGCGAAATGATTGATCAACAGCGGGATGTCCTCCCGCCGCTCTTTTAGCTCCGGCAGCACAATTTTAACGACGTTTAGCCGATAGAAGAGGTCTTCTCGAAAGTTGCCGTGTGCAACCTCGGAGGCGATCTCCCGATTTGTCGAGGCGATGATCCGCACGTCGCTCTTTACGGTTGACACCGACCCCAGCGGCTCGTATTCCTTTTGCTCCAGCACGCGCAGCAGCTTCACCTGCAACGCCTTGGGCATATCGCCGATCTCGTCCAGGAGTATCGTGCCCCCGTTGGCCAGGGCGAACCGCCCGGGCTTGTCCTTCGTGGCATTGGTAAAGGCCCCCCTTACGTATCCGAAAAGCTCCGATTCCAGCAGCGTATCGGGAAGGGCCGCGCAGTTGACCGCGACAAACGGTCCCTTCCTCCGTGGAGACAGGTTGTGAATGGCCCGGGCGAAGAGCTCCTTACCGGTTCCGCTCTTGCCTTCAATCAACACGGTGCTGTCGCTCTCGGATATATAAGGAAGAACGTCGAATATTTCTTTGATCTGTTTGTTCTTGCTGATGATATCCTGATAGGTATATTTTTGGTATATCTCCTTCTTGAGCTCGACGATCACCGAGATGTCCCGGAATGTTACAACACGGCCGAGGGTCTTTGACTCGCGGTCGGTTAAAAGGACCATGGAAAGCGACACCGGAACGATACGCCCTGAGGCGGTAATCAGGTCCATTTCATGGTTCACCACGGCCTTGCCGACGCCGATAATCCCCGGCGGGATAGATTCCCCGCTCGATATCCGCTCGCGGAGTATCTCGGAAAGGGGTTTGCCGATCATCCGCTCGCGGCCCAGGCCGGTAATGCGTTCGGCGGCGGCGTTGGTGGAGGTGATCTCGTCCTTCATATTCACGATGATGATCCCGTCCGAAACGCTGTCGAGCGTGGTGGCGACGAGCTTCTTCTGTTCGGTAACGTCCCGTCCGATCCCCCTGACCTGAACGATCCGGCCGTTTTCCCGCACGAGGCTCTCGCGAATCTCGACCGTCCTGATCACGCCCTGCTTGGAGGAAAAGTCCATCTCGAAGGGCCCGATTTCCTCCCCGGCCAATTGTCTCTTGAAAAGCCGGGAGGCAAGCTCCTGAGATTCGGGGGTCAGAAACTGGCCGATGTTACTGCCGATAATATCCGCGAGAGAATACCCGGAGTCGTCGCAGAGCGACTTGTTAGCAAACAGAACCGCTCCCTTTTCATCGACAACGTAGAGATAATCGCTGATCGTATCCACCAGATTTCGATACTCCTGCTCCGATTCCCTCAACGCCCGCTCCACGTTCTTTCGCTGGGTGATGTCGCGGGCGATCCCCTGTACCTCGATGATCTTTCCGTCCTCGATGATCGGCCGTTCTTTTGCTTCGATCGTCCTGATGTTGCCTTCATGATCGTAGTAATCAAGCTCATAGACGCCGACCTCTTCGCCCGTTGTCCGCTGTTTGTAGAGCTCTTCGAGATATTTGAGCGACTCATTGGTGAAAAAATCGACAATGCTCTTTCCCTGCAGCTCATCGATCCCGAATCCGGATCGATCGGCGACGGCCTGGTTTACGAATTGCATATTCCCTTTCTCGTCGATGACGTAGACTAAGTCCTGCATATTGTCTACAAGGTCCCGATATCTCTCCTCGGATTCGCGGATCTTGGCTTCGGCCCGTCTTTTTTCGGTAATGTCTTCCGAAATACTCACGACAAAGATTGGGTGGCCGTTTTGCTCTCTGACGACGTCGGTCGTCCTGCTGATGGGAAAGGTGGCGCCGTCCTTTCGGATATTGACCGTTTCGCGGGTCATGCCCTCCATGGCATTGATCTCTTCGGCGGTCATCTCTCTCCTGATCTTTTCGGGGGCCAGCATCCGGGCCGGGAAACCGATGAGTTCATCGACCGTGTAACCGTGCATGGCGGCTTCGGCGGGATTGGTATAGATAATGATGCCCGAAAGGTCGGTAATGGTTATACCGACGGCGCTGCTCTCCACCGCCTTCCTCAACGACGTAAGAGATTCCTCGACCGCCTTGCGTTCGACGATCTCTTTTCTCAGCAGCTCATTTGTTTCGGTAAGTTCGGCGGTGCGCTTTTTAACCCGTATCTCCAGCTGGTCGTGGGCCGTTTTGAGCGCCTCCTCGCCCCGTTTGCGCTCCCGGGCGTAACGTATGGCGCGCACGAGCATTGACGGATTGATATCACCCTTGATGAGATAATCCTGGGCCCCCTCACTTACGGCCCGCAGCGCGGTCTCCTTATTGGAAATCGCCGAACAGACGACGATGGGGACCGACGGAGCCGCCTTCAGAACGGCGTGCAGCGTATCCAGGCCCTCCGAGTCGGGAAGGATGAGGTCCAGCAGCACGAGGTCTATCTCCCCGATATCCAGCAGTCTTTTCCCCTCTGCGAGATCATCGGCGGTTGAAAGAACAAAGGCCTCCTCTTTCATCTCCGCAAGCATGTCGCCGATGAGCCGCCTGTCCCATGGACTGTCTTCAATCAGGAGAATACGCATCTCGTTTTCGGTCATGAGTGATCTTCCTTATTGCCGATCATTATATATTATTGTTTCAATAAGTCAAATAAAAGTTACACTATTGCAACGTATTTGTTGTGGGTTGCAGTCCTGTAACGATGCCGTATACTATGCCCCGAACCCGATTGCCTATCTATGACTCCGGTCACATTTGGCGCCTTTCTTTCCCTTGACACGCTGCCCGGCCGATGATACATATTCGATTGGACGGTTATGCCGATCGCGTGGTGACGCGGTTTAGCAGTCTTTGAACATGAGCGGCGTTTCAACGTAATCCCGCCGGCCGCCAAACACTACTTTCCCCGACGAGGAACCGACTATGAAAGACTACCTCTTCATTAACGGAATCGTCCTCACGATGGAGGGCGAATCGATTGCGCATGAGGCCTGCGCGGTCACCGGAGATACTATCGTCGGTGCCGGCACCGTCGCCGAGATAAAGGCCCGTGCGGGTAACTCCTGTGAGGAGATAGACCTGTCCGGCGGAGTGTTGATCCCCGGGTTCACCGACTGCCACCTGCACCTGGTGCTGTCGGCCTACTTCAAGATGAACACCGATCTTGCCGACGTCGGCTCTGTGGCCGAGTTGCTTTCTATCATCAAAGATAAGGCCGCCGCCCTTGCCCCGGGGGCCTGGATCATGGGCCTGCGGTTCAGGGAGGATAATTTCCCGGACAAACGAATGCCGACCCTGCCCGAGCTTGACGCGTCGGCGCCCGCAAATCCCGTCCTCCTTATCCGTTACGACGGCCATACGGGACTGGTCAACTCGGCGGCCCTGGCCGCAGCTTCGATCACAGAAAACACCCCGGATCCCCCGGGCGGGCTCATCGGACGGGAGCACGGCAGGCTGACCGGAATGCTCAAGGAGCTTGCCGTCGATCTTGCGCTGGCCGCCCTGCCCCCGCCCGACGTCGAGGAGTTCAGAAAGGGTTTCCATCTATTCATGGACGACCTGTCCAAATCCGGCATTGTCCGCGTACACTCGGTGCTCCAGACCGGGCAAAACGGCCCGGCCGGCAGCCTCGGGCCTTTCGAGATCCCGTTGTTGAAGCTCTTCGAAAACGAGGTCCATCAGTCGATCTATCCGCTGGTTGCCGCCACCTCGGTGGCCGAGGCGGTCGCGACCCTGACAGATCAGTTCGGCGCCGAAAAGATCGATGGGAGGTGGCGGGGCGGGGCCCTCAAGATATTCGTCGACGGCACCTTCGGCTCGCGGACGGCCCGGTTTTCCGAGGACTATTCGGACATGCCGGGCGAGCGGGGTATGATGGTAATCGATATTGATGCGCTGCGAAAGACCATCTTTGAGGCCGAAAAGGAGGGACTGCAGGTCGCGGCCCATATCATCGGGGACGAGGCAATCACCGAGACGGTACGCATATTTCTTGAGGCCCGCCGGTCCGTCAACGGACCCAACCTGCGCCACCGGATCGAGCACAGCGGGATGATCAGACGCTCCGACTTTTCGACGATCCGAGAAGCCGGGATCATCCTCTCGTTCCAACCGTCGTTCATCGTCTCGGAGGGCGGCTGGATAGAAAGCCGTGTCGGCAAAAAGCGTCTGGGCGACGTCTACGCAATCAGGCGCGCCCTCGAACAACAGATCCCGATCTGCGGCGGATCGGACTCTCCCATCGAATCGCCATCCGTCCTGGCCGGGTTATGGGGGGCGGTGACGCGCCGCGGGTTTACGGCCGACCAGCGGCTGACACCCTTCGAGGCGCTTTCGCTCTACACGAGCCGGGCGGCCTATGCCTCCTTCGACGAAGGCACCCGGGGGACGATCCAGGCGGGGAAACGGGCCGATCTCGTGGTTCTCGACCGAGACCCGCGGAGGGTATCCCCCGATGAGATCAGGGATATCAACGTTAAGCTGACGATGATCGCAGGAGAGATCAGATACGGGGGATAGCTCACCGCGGCAGGAGTCGGAGCCGCCTATGCCCTGTTTCCAAATCCATTTCCGTCGACAAATGCGGGCCGGCAGCCGGTCGGCAAAAGACATCGAGCCCCTCCCCAAGCCGGCCCGGCCGTTGACCGTGTCCCGGACGGACCAACGAGGCAATTAGTCTTGCCATCGTATTGCACATCGCCTATAATAGTAATGCAGGTGTTTTCTATCTTTTCCGCAAAACGGGGGTTCTCTATGCCTCCGACGGGAAAAATAGAAACATCACATAAGACTCACCATGACGGGACACGAAGACCGAAATATCCGGGCCGGTCACCGTTGAGAGCGGCCGGGGTCAGCAACAGGCCTCGTAATACGCTACATACCGGCCGGCCCCGCCCAATCGTGCGGAGCGCGGCGTCACCTTCGCGTAGGAGAAGATCATGGTTTGGGAACGAAGTTCATCCCCGGACTATCTGATCCGCCCGGCACGTCTCATCTTCTATCAGCGCCGCGAGGTCCTCCCCGATCCACCGACCTGCCCCGACCGCAGCCCCGAGGTCGGGAATAGTAACAGTGATCCCTGTCGCCGTTCTCTCACCCGATCATCCCGGAACGACGGCCGATGGAGACAACGTCAAATTGAACCAGGGGACGGTCTTCCCCGCCGTTTTAAAGTAGACCCGGCCAGACACGCCGATACGCTCATAGAAAACGCATCCCACCCGGCATATCGAAACAAAGGAGTAATCCGATGAATAAGTCCGTCGCGTATGTAACATTGTTCTGTCTGCTGTTTTTAACGGCCATGACGGCTTATCCAGGCTCCCCCGTCGCCTTTACCGGGCAGGAGGTGACGATCACCATCAACGGCGCCGTTTCCGACGGACGGGTATTTATCCAAACCAATGACTCGGCGACGCTGCTGGTGCTGTCGGGGGATGCCGCCTTCCTGGTGAATAAAACGGCAAAAACCGTGTATACCATCGCCGTAAACAGGGTCAACGATACGGCCGAGCCCGTCATGATCGACTACGGCGTTCTCTCCCAGATCGAGGGTGCCGGGCTCATCATCGGCGCCGACGGAGAGGTTGCGTTTCTGGCAAAGGGAGACCGATACGACGTACGACCCAAGGACCGCGTTTACCTGGGCCCTTAACGAACGGTCTCGGGGCTTCAATAAGTAAAGGACATACGGCGCCGGCTGACACGGCCTTCGTTTCCATCCGCCGGACCACGGCCGGCCAACACCATGTACCGCCGGGGTCGTTAAGCGGGAAGAGGAGTCCCATCAACGTCTCGGATGGGGGCAATGGTCGCCGCCGTGGGCAAGTCCCTCGATAAGTGAGAATGAATCATAGAAGGACTGGAGGGATCGACAGCGCGTTTTATGCAGCAATAAAAACTACACATACGGGGAGACCGATATGGACGAAAAAACTGTCGCCAGCGGAACCGTCAGGGTACTCATGGACGCCGCCGAACAGGTAATCGGGACCAACGGCCTCAAGTCCCTTCTCAACTACGCCATGATGCCGCAACTCATGGATGAAAAACCGGGCTACGGGTTTGAGAAGGCCTACACCGATATTGAGTATTCCCGGATTATCGTCAGTTTCTACGAGCTGTTGGGCGTCTCCGGGGCAAAGGCGATCTTCCGAATTATTGGAAAGTTGATTGCCGTGCGGGTAAAGGACCTGGGCCTGCTCGATCAGTTCAAAGACCTTCCCGGACAGGAAAAGCTCTTTAAGGCCGTCGAGATCTACGCCATGGTGTCAGGCCGGGGAACGGTAACGATCCAGGGCGATAAGGTGGTGTTCGACAACACGCTCTGCACCACCTGTTTCAACCTCAAGAGCGACGTTCCGATCTGCACGGTGATCAACGGCTTCCTGGACGAGCTGGCCGTATGGGCCGGCTTTAAAGGAGCGCGGTCCATTGAGACCAAATGTAAGGCCATGGGGGACGATACCTGCCTCTATGAGGTTGTGACGGGGCAATAGACAGGGGGCCGCAGCTCGACCGCGACGGCCTTTGAGCATCGTTTCCGTCCGTTGACATAGCCCCCCACTCGACGCGACGTAGAGGAGACGGGTTTCCGACATCTCCGCGGCAAGGCCGCAGGCACGCCGCACTAACGGACCGCGGACACACGCTGCCCCATATTCGCTGGGGTCTTTGGGACGCGGCAGGCCCGATTGATGATATATCAGTAAGGAGGAAAGAGCGATGGGACTCAACGAAAAGGTTCCAAACCAGCTGCTGCACCTGACCTTCATGACCACCGAGGAGATCATCGGCAAGGACGGGCTCAACACCCTCCTCCGATACGCGAAGCTCGACAAATTCATAGATAACTTCCCTCCGCCGGATTTTGAGATGGTCTATCCTATCGGGGATTTCATCCAGTTCGTCACCGGCACCATCGATATCTTCGGGGAGCGGGGGGCAAGGCCAATCCTGTTTCACGGGGGCACGCAGGCCTTCAAGATCAGCCTCGATCTCTTCCCGGACATGCACAAGATCGACAAGACCAAAACGGTCGAAAAGAAATTCGAACAATTTGTCTCCCTCTACAAAACCGCGGTAGAGGCGTCGAAATACATCTACGGCGACGTATTCACCTTCTCCGAGACCCCCGAGGGCGCGGCCCTCGAGATCGGCCCCTGTTTCTGGTGCCTGGGTCTCAAGACCGAAAAACCCATCTGCCACGCCCAGGTGGGGTTTCAGCACGGCTTTTTACAGTACGTTATGGGCGGGGAAGTAAAGGTCGAAGAGACGCACTGCATCGCCGCGGGCGACCCGGTGTGCCGGTTCGTCATGTATAAGCCGTAGAAATCACCCCACGAAGCAAGCTTCGTGGGGGCCCCGAAAAGTCACCCCACACGGCAGGCCGTGCGGGGGCCCCGACCCGACGCACGGGAAAACCCGCCTTCCCACTTCACCGTCATTGCGAGGGCCCGAAGGGCCCGCGGCAATCCCCTGACTGTCACCGCGAACCGCTATTCACCCGTAGGGGCACCACATGTCGTGCCCGTCTTGCTATCGCTGTAACTGAAGGGTCTGTTAATCCTTACGATCTACCGCCCCACAAATAGGACCGATTATCCTTGACCGAAATTCAAATATCGTTTAGCATGACCTCATCGATGGTTTTTTTTATAAAGGGCACATATCTAATCTCTTCTTATGCTTCTATAAACCACAACCGAGGCATAGGTGTGTTATTAGTTGTCTTGTCCTCGCCATGAATCGTCAATACCGCAGGACCAAGGATTGAGCAAAGGAAAACTCGTGAACGATACCCCCCAACCCCCTCCCCAAAAAGATCAACCGCCTCGGCCCGAAAGCCCCGCCCTGCGGCCGGTGAGGATAGTGAGATACGTGCTGGGCTTCCTGTTCTTCTGCCTGGGCGCCGGGCTGCTGCTCATGTCTTTTCTTATATGCCAGTCCGACGAGCGGTTTTTCGCGGGCGTGTTCTTCTGCATTATTGGGCTCATCATCATCGCCCTGGGTATACTGGTCATACCGAAAAAGAAAAGGGGACCGTGAGCCTCCTCAGGATCATGACAAAGTCGGATATCTAAAGGGTTGTCATCGCGAGCCCCCCCGGGGACATGGCAATCTTGGATATTAATCTGCTTGCTAACACAATTTTGGGCGTTTATCGTGTCCGGGATTGTCACGCCGCTTCACTACCCGTAATAATGGTGAGGATTAAAGAAACACCGGCAAGCTTAGTCTTGCCCGGCGCCTCCCGCCGTGGATCGTAATAACGATAAAAAGATAAAGACGGGCACGATAAATCGAGCCCCTACGGGGGGAAACACACTCAAGGTGATATGATGGGTGGTTGACGAACCGCCCCGGTGGAAGAAGTGTAGTACACGATGACTGTCAGGGGATTGCCGCGTCGCCTATCGGCTCCTCGCAATGACGGTGAAGTGGCGATAAAGAAGAAGGGGCAGCATGTATGCCGCCCCTACGGTAGAAGTGCAGTATCCGGTGACAGTCTAGGAATTGACCATCACACCACGAGGCAGGCTTCCACAGCCTCGTAGATATTCGGAAGGAGCTCCTCCCAGGTATCGGCCTGAGTGAGACATCCCGGGATAGCGGGCACTTCGGCCCAAAATCCTCCTTCCTCAGCCTTATGGATAACTACCTTTATCTTCATCTAATATCCTTTCTCAGTCGGAATGAAGTCCTACCCCTCTTTCCCAAACCCCGTGACCGTGTAGGTTCCGCTGCGGGCGTTGATCTTGAGGGTGATGAGCCCGTGTTTCTGGGCGTCTTCCAACAGGTCCGAAAACGAGCGATAGCCGTGATAGGACTCGTTGAACGAGGGCTGCTTTCGGATCATGGTATCCTTGACCATTGATGAGTAGATGATATCCTTATTCTCCCGCTGGAGCGCGGTGACCGACGATACCAGCAGCGCAAAGGCCTCCTGCTTTTCCTTGGAGAGGTTCGTATCGACCTTGGGCGGCTTACTGAGCGGCCGCTCCAGGTCTTCATAGTAGATAAATTCGTCGCAGTTGTGGATGAGGAGTTCCGATGTGGAGCCCTTCATCCCCATCCCGATGACGGTCTTGCCGTTCTCCTTGAGCTTGCTGACCAGCGGCGAAAAGTCCGAATCGCCCGAGACGATGACGAACGTGTCGATATGCTCCTTGGAGTACGACATGTCCATGGCGTCCACCGCCAGCCGGATATCCGCCGAGTTTTTGCCGGTCATGCCCCGCTTGGGGATCTCGATGAGCTCCACCGCCGACTCGTGAAGGGCCCTTTTGTATTCCGCAAATCGGCTCCAGTCTGCGTAGGCCTTCTTAACGATAATCTTTCCCTTATCCAACAGGCGCTCGAGGGCCTTCTCGATATCAAACTTTACGGACTTCTCCTTTACGAACCCAAGAGCAAGGTTCTCAAAATCGATGAAGACCGCCAGCGTTCTCTCTCTTTCGGCGGATAGCACGTATTTCACCTCACCATGTTCTTATTGAAAAGCAGCACTCCCTCAGTCTCCGAATCCCTCGGAAAAGAAGAAGAAATACGCAAGTATCCCCCGCTTATCCTCCGGCCCTTCGTAGCGTATGATGGGCCGTCCCGCTGCATTGGCGACCTTCGTATCCGAAACGGCGCCGATGATCACTCCCTGCCCGTCGGTCATTACCCCGTCCGCGTCAATCGTCGCCAGTGTCTTGTAATGGATATTGAGAACGGTCAGGTCTTTTTCGATGAAGCCCAGATGCCGGTTGTTCACATCGTAGACGATGCCGTCGTTATCGATCCGGCCGAGGATGACGTGATTCTTGTCCATAATCTTGCCGTATTCGCTTATGTAGGCGACCGGGACGAACAGCGGTCCCTGTATTTTTAAATCAACGGCCGCGGCGGCAGCAGAGAGCCCCACTATCAGGCACAGGGCGACACCAATAACACGCTTCATACATAACTCCATGCATATTTATGTGAGTGTATCATACCACATTTTCGGGCGTCGTCAAAAGAAATCATGGCCACGAACGCGGCGCGACGGCCCGGGGCGGGTTTACCTATTTGTCTTTATAATAATCGGGATAGAGTTTCCTGGCACACTCGGGGCAGATACCGTGGGAGAACTGGGCGCTTGACCGATCGCGGATGTATACTTCAATGGGGTCCCAGTTTCCGCTATCGTCCCGGATCCGCTTGCAGGAAGCGCAGATAGGCAGCAGTCCGGAAAGGGTCTTCACTCGGGAAAGGGCCTCCTGGAGTTCGGCGATCAGCGCCTCACGCTCCAAATCGGCGCGCTTCCTTTCGGTTACATCCTTGATGACATGGGACGTGCCGCTGATCCTGCCCTGAAGGTCGACATACGGGGCGGTTGTTATCACCATGTGTGCGGACAGCCGGCGGTTGAAGACCTCGGTAACCCGGGGCGTCCCGTCTGCTATCACCGCCTCCCGGGGACACTCCGTACAGGGCCAATCGATCCCGCCGATAAATCCCCGGCATTTCCTGCCGACCACGTCCTTGGGGTGCCGGCCGAAGGAATCGGCAAAGGCCTTGTTCACTTTGACAATCCTGCACTCTTCGTCCACGATCACGATCCAGTCCGGAATAGAATCGAAGGTCGCCCGCCATTGGCTGGAGGTTTGTTTCAGCTTATCCTGGTTGTGCCTGTTGTCCCGCGCGTACCGCATGATGTGGACGAGATGCCGGCAGGTGATCTCTTCCTTGTTATAATAGTCCAGGGCGCCGCCCGCCACGGCCCGCCGCGCTGCGTCTTCATGACCGACGTCCGTTATGACGATGACGGGGACCAGGGCCTCAACACCCTTGATTCTCTCGGCTATGCCAACCCAGCTGACATCCGGGCGGTCCAGCGAAAGGAATACGATATCCGACGGCGTTTCGGCGAGGATTTTCAGGGCCTCCCGCTCGGTGGATGCCGTAATGAGCGACGCCGGACATGATACCGCCGCCTCATCGAGCATATCGGAGAAAGCGGCGACAAAGGACGCATCATCATCGATCAGGAGAATTCGCATGGGCTGTCGGTGCATAAGGTACCAGCATGATAGTGAGAGAATCCGGATGAATTGCCGATATATCGTCCGCTTACGGGGCTCGTCCGTGGATGAAGCACCGTTCTGCCTTAAAAATAAAAAGGGGCGCAGGGAGATTCTATCTATCCCCTCCGCACCGTTCGGAAAACCGATCGTACCGCCATATACTGAAACGGCCCCCTTGTCCCGGAGGCGCTCACGGCTATCCCATGAAAAATCAGCGCGCGCGATAGCTCCGTCGTGACGTACAACCGCCAAAAAGTATACACCAATACTATGATATAAACAAGGTATTTTCTGAAAACCGGCGATATTCTTGATCGTGCACGCCTATTCTCTCGATAGTCGGCCGATTTTTTTGCGGCGATGTGTGTCCGGTGCTTATCAAGATCACCGATACTTCCGTCTGGACAATTCCCGTACGCCCACCGTACCGCCTGGCAACCGGCGGGATCCTGCAAAGGTCTGTCAGACTATCATCGATCTGAGTATTACGATGCGTTTTTGACGGTCAAATGTACGAAAAGGTATTGATTTTAAGACAAATTTTGGGTATAACGGCAATGAGGGGAAAAGCCTGCACCTTTCATGCGGGTGTTCCACGAAGATGCATCAACTGCAAAGGAAGAGTGATGAAAACCGGACAGACACGCCTGACGTCAAAAGCGCTTCTTTTCATTCTGCTTCTTTCTATCGTCGTTGCCGCCGTCCCCTGGATTACAATGCAGAGGATCGACGCCCGTCTGACGGAAAATCCCCCCAACAACGGCATTGTCGCCTTTGAGCTGGCCGAAAACGCCGACCACGCCCGGGGAATGATCGACGGCTGGGGGCCGGAGCTCTCGATCCTGGCCCGGAAAAGCATTATCGTGGATTTCGTCTTCATCCCCGCATATGCCTTTCTTTTCTTCTCAATCACGATGCTCATGTCCCTTCTGTCGGCCGGTGCGCCGCACGCATGGGTCAGGAGGGCGGCGTATTTGCCCTTTGTCTCGGGGCTGGCCGACGTCGTGGAGAACATCTTCCTGCTGCTTATCCTCAAGTCTCCCCACGACATACCGAGCCTCTATCCGCGTATCGCCGCCTGGTGCGCCGCCGTGAAGTTTGGGCTCCTTGCCCTTGTGGTTGTTGTCTGGATTATTGTTGCATTGGCCTGGTTAATAAAACGGGGTGCAAGAAAGGCCCTCGGCCCGGCATCGTAGGGGGGCTACGGCCGGGTGATGAGTAGTACGCCGCGTCCGATTATCGCCTTTCGCAGGGAGGAAAATCGATGAAAAAAACCCTGAGTATCCTCGGCCTCATCTTCCTTTTGGTGTGGCTTGGCCCCTTCTCAAAAGCCCAGACCTCCCAATCGCCGACGACCACGATATCGGGTAAGGTCAATCTCAGCATTGTCGGCGTGACCTACGATACCCTGACCCTGGTCAACTGTTTCAATGTTGACCTGATCGACTGCACCGTCAAGAACCTCGTTCTCGTTCGCTGCTGGAATATCGACATTACCAACTCTGCCTTCGTCGGCGAGGGGGTGGCAGTTGTAGCCGATACCTGTATGGCCGTGGCGGCCACCGGGTGTATCTTTTCCGAATCCTATTCCCAGCGGCTTATGAAGATCCGATCGTCGTTGATTACCATCGAATAGGCGCAAAGGGCGCCGTTCGGCGTGTTATGTATAGGCAAACCGGCCGATACTAAGACTCCGTCGATTCCCCGTCCGGCGCGACGAGATCGGCCATTGCCGTAAATGCCTTCCGGGGAACCCCCAGCGACGCGGCACCCTCTTCACGTATATACCCGACGACATCCAAAAGACTGACCACCGACCAAACCGGCACGCCGGTCGCTTCGGCAATGACCGCCGAAAAGAGGCGGCCGTCGTCGTTTTTTTCCATCCGGTCCACCACCGCAAGAATCCCGGTGACAACGGCATTAGTCTCGGATGTGATTTTTTTTATCGTCTCGATTTTAGTCTTTCCGTCGGTGATCACATCGTCGATGATGAGCAGGCGCTTCTTTTCACCGGCCAGGTCGCACCCGATGAAGCCTCCCCCCTCGCCGTGGCCCTTGGCCTCTTTGCGGTCAAAGCAGAATCCCCTGGATATCCCGTGTTGGAACCAGAGGCAGGCGGCCGTCACCGAGGCCAGCACGATGCCCTTGTAGGCCGGGCCGAAGAGGGCGTCAAACGTATCCGTCCCGATATCGGCGACGATTCTATCGGCAAGGATAGCACCCAGCGCCCCGACACAATCCCCATCGGCGATATCCCCGATATTGATAAAATAGGGGGACCTTCTCCCGCTCTTGAGGACGAAGTCCCCGAAACGCAGGGCCCCGCTCTCGATCAGGAGCCGCACGGTCTTTTTCTGATATTCCAGCATGGTTTCTTATCCTTTCGCCGGCGGTTAGCCCGGAGGGGCCGATTTTCTCCCTGTGTCCGCATCGGGGCCGGGTTACTTACGCTGCATCAGGCCGGACATGAGGCGGCGCATCGTCCTCTCGTCACCGTTGATCTGTGGGAAGGGCGACGTGCTGACCGACCTCACGTCCTGAACGGAATAGACCGCCTGGGGATTGTGTCGCTTGATGATTTCCACGGCCCCCCCGAGGTCTTTCCGGTTGATGACGGTAAAGATGACCTGGACCGGCCCGTAGATCCCCTTGGCATCGATGGCGGTGATTCCGAAGCCGGCCTTTCGAAGTACATCAACGACCTTATCGCCCTTCTTCTTTGTGATGATCCGAAGCATCAACACGCCCACCGAAAGCTTCTCTTCGATGGTGATCCCAATGTAGTTGCCGAGGGCGTATCCGACGGCGTACGCAAAGTAGTTCACCACGTTGGTCAGGTTGCTGATGATCTGCCCGATGGCAAAGAGCCAGATAAGGACTTCAAAAAATCCGAGGATCGCCGCCAGGACCTTGATCCCGCGGGCGACGTACATGATGCGAATCGTCCCGAGGGTCACGTCACAGATCCGCGCAAGACAGATGAGAAGGGGAATACCGGCATATTGCCAGAAAGGAAAATCGGCAAACATAATGGTTACCTCAATGGTTCGGCGGCGCAAACGGCGCGGCGTACTGTCTTTCCGATCTTCAGTCGGGGTTCTTCCGCCCCGGCCGGAACAGAGATCATCGGTGTGAAATTGTATCAGAATTATCGGCCCAATTTCCACTGAATTATGAATTATCGCGCCGGTCGGGCGCATTTTTCCCGGATTGTCCCGATGCGGTCGCCGGCTTTCCCCGGAGTTCGGCCTTTTAGCCGGGTCTGCGGCAGCCTTCTCGCCCCATTTCGTACGGCCTTCGCCATGACGCGAATCAGCCTGTGCCCCGATGAAAAACAATTTCCTTGACATATCTCCCTTCAAATGATAGGAAATAATGATGGGGGGGTGAATGACTATTCATTCAGGGATGGATACGGCGGACGGTGAAATGGACGGCTAAAACGCGTCCTTTCTCCGCAGCAGTGATCGTCATCGGCAGGCCGCTATCTGCGTAACGCGGCCCTTGCCGGGAAATCATTTCAGTCAATAATACAATATTTTAAGGGAGATGAGAGATGAGCAACCTTATCATGGATATGCGGGACGCTCGATTCGTCCTCTACGAGCAGCTGGGCATCGATAAGCTCTGCGAGCGGCCGAGATACGCGGATCACAGCAAGGACGTCTTTGAGATGGTGCTGGACGAGGCCGAGAAGATGGCCGTCAACTATATCGAGCCCACCTACGTCGAGAGCGACAAGATCGGGGCCGTCTACGACCCCAAGACCAAGGCCGTCACAACCCCACCGAGCTTCAAAAAGGCGCTGGAGGCCTACAAGGCCGGCGGCTGGATCGCCATGGCCGAGAGTCCCGAGGTCGGCGGCCAGGGCCTGCCCTATTCCCTCTATATGTCGTGCATGGAGATATTCGTCGGCTCCAACTTCGCCTTCATAGCCTTTCCCGGCCTTTCCCACGGATCGGCCCGGATGATCGAGGTCTTCGGCACCGAGGAGCAGAAAAACACCTATCTCTACAAAATGTACGAGGGTCAGTGGCTGGGCACCATGTGCCTCACCGAGCCCGGGGCGGGATCGGAAGTCGGGGCGCTCAAGACAAAAGCGACCGCGAACCCCGACGGCACCTGGTCCATCGTCGGCAACAAGACCTTCATCACCTCCGGTGAGCACGACCTGTCCGAAAATATCATCCACATGGTGCTGGCCCGTATCGAGGGAGACCCGCCGGGAACCAAGGGCATCTCGATATTCATCGTCCCCAAGTTTATACCCAAGGCCGACGGCTCCATCGGCGAGCCCAACGACCTCTACTGCGCCGGCATTGAGGAGAAGATGGGTATCCACGGATCGCCCACCACCCAGCTGGTCTTTGGCGACAACGGTAAGTGCGTGGGTTACCTGCTCGGCGATCGAATGAAGGGCATGAAGATCATGTTCATGATGATGAACGAGGAGCGGATGTTCGTCGGCCTGCAGGGTCTGTCCACGAGCTCGGCGGCCTATCTGCACGCCGTCAAATACGCCAAGGAGCGCGTCCAGGGCGTCCACTACGCCAAGATACAGGAAAAGGACTCGCCCAGTGTTCCGATCATCCAGCACCCGGACGTGCGCCGGATGCTCACCCGCATGAAGGCCTATGTCGAGGGGATGCGCGGACTTCAGTACTACATGGGATACTGCATCGACAACGTCGAGACCACCGAGGGGGCCGAGAAAGCCCGCTGGCAGGGGCTTTTGGACCTGCTGATTCCCATCTGCAAGGGGTACGAGACCGATATGGTGTGGGACATCACCGGCCAGGCCATCCAGGTCTACGGCGGATACGGCTTCACGCGGGACTACCCCGTCGAGCAGTACGCCCGCGACTGCAAGATCGCGTCCCTCTATGAGGGCACCAACGGCATCCAGGCCATGGACTTCACCTTCCGCAAGATGCTCCTCAACGGGCTGGTCAACTTCGGCTTCTTCAAGGAAGAGGTCAAGAAGGTGACGGACGCCGCCGATAAGGTCGCCGACCTCAAGCCGTATGCCGCGGCCGTCAAGAAAGCGCTGGCCGGCATGGAAGATGCCGTCGACTTCCAGCAGGGCCTGTTGGGCAAGGGCAAGATGGGCCTCATCTTCGGAAACGCCGTTCCCCTCATGGAGCTGATGGGCGACCTTGTCATAGCCTGGCAGCTCCTCTGGCAGATGAACATCGCCTACCCGAAGCTCGGGGGGCTCAAGGGCGAAGAGCTGGCAAAGAAAGTGGCCGACAGCGTCGAGACGGCGTTTTACGCCGGCAAGGTCAGCGCCGCCAAGTACTACATCGGAAGCCTCCTTCCCCGCGTCTCGGGCAAGGTCGAGCAGTTGAAATCCGAGGAAGACGCGTACCTCGAGATAGCCGACGGGAGCTTCGCGTTCTAAGAACGTTCAGATACCGAACAATAAGGGGGGGCCAACCGGCCCCCCCCTTATTTATTGGCATACAGGATTACCCATTCCACATCGTCATTGCGAGGGCCGCTCTTCCATCGGAGCTCCCGCGAAGCCTGCTTCGTGGGGTGATGTTCTACCCCACGACTGTCACCACATGTCGCCCGTGTCCTAAAAACCACTGACAAGCCGTTGCTTGTCGGTGCCACCCTATTAAACCGCGCCGAGTACCATCCCTTTTTTATTTGTTTTTTATATCTATTACGGTATCATTCCGAAGCATCTCTATGAGGATTGTCTCAATGAAGAAAATCACCCTCATCGGACTTGTCGGCGTCCTGTGTATCATTCTTCTGGTTATCATCGCCTGCGTCCGCCCGATTCTGCCCGGCTCGTCGTTTGAGATCGTCTACCCCGCCGACGGCGCGATGGTCCCGACCGAGTTCTCCGTGCTCGGGGTCGCCGCCAGTTGGTCTTTCGGGATCGAGACCTACCCGCCGCTCTTCCTCGGCGCCCCGAAATCACACGTCGCCCTGCCGCCCTCAATGGTCCAGCTTTCCGTGGACGGCATCCCCTATGCCGGCTCATCCGGTGGAAACCACCACGTCTTCCGGATCACGGCGGCTCCCGGCGACCATACTTTGAGCCTGACAACTCCCCACGGAAAGACGGAGATCACCGTCCACGTGACCGATGCCCTCCCCGTCCGTTTCGAGCCGTTTGACCAAACCGCCGAATATATGGAGGCCGTGAACGGCCTCAAGCGGGCCCTCTATGAATTCATGCAGACATCGCCCTCCTTTTCCTTCTCCGACGATATGAGCACCTACCGGTTTCAGAGGATGTTCCGTGCCGGCGACGGGGCCTTCGTCCTCTTCGGGGCGATGAAGGAGCAGTACCTATCCGCCTGTGATATCGCGTATATCCCCCGGATCAGCGGCGACCTGACGGCAGGCGATATTGCCGGCGCCCCGATAATCTTCTCATGGAACGCGGCCGCGTGGGAGCGTCCCGTAAAAGTCGCAACGGTAGACGGTGGCGGTGACCGCCTCTTTCTGGTGATCTTCGACGAAACGACATTGACGGTCTTTTCGGTCTTTCCCGACGGCGCGGCCCGGCGCTCTTACTTTCCCCATTCGGCCGTCGCGCCGGGACTTGCCGAATCGGTTCGGACGACCTTTTCTCCCTATATCCTGACGCGGGCAGATCGGGACACGCTCTCTATCTCCCTTGATACCTATCAGATGAGCGGGCCGCCGGGTCACTTCAACATCCTGGTCCGCGACGGTGTCGCAAAGGCGGTCGATCTCGGGGGCAAAGATGTCGACGGCATTACCCCAAACGGGGACCTGATAACAATCCACCCGGTATCGTACATCGGGCCGTTCGATTCCACGCTAATCGGGGACACCGGAAAGACGCCGGTCTATCTGCCCCTTCCGGATACGGGCGAGACCTTCTCGTTTACCGGCGGCTCCGTCCACCGGACCGACGAGTTCACGCCCGAGCACCCGCGATTTGAGATCGCGCCGATCGTCCCGTGCATCGGCTGCACGAAGGACTACACACCACCATACTGGGCCATGACCGACGACGTAACGTTCGGGCCGGATGTCCTCAAGACGACGCTGGGAGGACACGAAGAATATTTCATCATCAGGTAATAAATCAACGGTTCGGATACATTACTACATCGGAACCGGTGAAGAACAGGCATGAGAAAAAAAGAACGCGAAATCACAGACAGACGCGAGATCGAACGTGTTTTGACAGAAGCGAAGGTGTTGCGGCTTGCGATTAACGAGGCGGGCGCGCCCCCCTATATCGTCCCGGTCAACTTCGGCTACCGGGACGGCGCGGTCTATTTTCACTCGTCATACGAAGGAAAGAAGATAGAGTTGATCACCAAAGACCCGATGGTATCGTTTGAGGCCGAGACCGATGTAGCCATTATCGCCCCGGCCGACCCGACAAACGCCTGCGAGTGGGGGGTAGCCTATCGCTCGGTGATCGGCCACGGAAGGGCACGGCTTCTGGTCGACGACGGCGAGAAACGGGCCGGACTCCTGGCAATCATGGCGGGCGTCGCACCGGAGATCGGACTATCCGCGCTTATTCTGAGCGATAAGATCATGAAGATCACCGCCGTGGTGAAGATAGAAATCGAGGCAATGACCGGAAAGAAGCACCGCGTGTAGACGCGCGTGCTACGTGAGATCCAAAAGACAGGAGCACGTTATGGTTAATAAAGCGCGTAAAAAGCCCCGGAAGTCTGTCACAAAGGCCCGCAGAAGCTTTGTGCTGAGGGGGCTCTTCGCACTAGCGGTCATCATTGTCGTCGCCGTCGCGGCGGTTATCGTCTACGCCCGGGTGGTAAGCCCGATACCGCTCCCCCTCTCGATCATCAATATGGGCAGTCCCTGGGAATCGACGACGCCCGTCTACACCGGGGCGGGGACGCTCGTCGCCTTCGTGGGGGACGATTCTGCCCGACCCGACGGCTCCTCCGTAAAATACGAGGCCCCCTTTCACAGTGATATTCTGAATGAAGACCGGACGCTTCTGGTCTGGCTCCCTCCCGGATACAACGAGACGGCCGAACCCTACCCGGTCGTCTATACCCTGCACGGCTACGCCAGCCGGGCGCAGACGTGGGCAAATGAGCTCATCGATCCCCTGGAAAAGGCTATAGCGGCCGGCGTCATCGGGCCCGTCGTCGTGGTTATGCCCGATTTTTCCGTCTCGGGAAACGGAACCGACGATCCGGCCACCTGGTTTGACGACCGCTCCGGGAACTTCTATATCAACAGCAACCTCGGGCGGTTCGAGGATCATTTCTTTGAGGAGATCGTCGGGTTGGTTTCCTCGTCGTTTAACGTGCGCACCGATCCGGAAGGGGTCGTCCTCATGGGGTCGTCCATGGGTGGGTACGGCACCCTCTACTACGGGGTGACCCATCCGTCTTTTTCCCACGTCCTGGTCCCCATCTACCCCGCCGCCGACCTGAGATACGGGATACGGGGCAACAAGCTGGCCGACTACGACCCGGCGGGCTATGCCCTCATCGATACCGATAATCCCAAGCGGATCGTCAACGCCGCGGCGGGCGGCGGGCTTCTCGGGGTGACGGAGCAATGGCTCTACTATCCGGTGTTTGACAGCGACAAGAATCCCGGCCCGGTGTGGTCCGAGGACCGGCCGGTGTGGGAGCGGCTCTCCGCGGTCAACCCCGTGGAGATCCTGGACCGCGATAATCCGGATCTCTCCGGCCAGCGCTACTACATCATCGTCGGCTCGGCCGACGACTTCAACCTCGACGCCCACATCCCGGTGATCGTCCCCCGGCTGGCCGCCCACGGGGCCGTGGTATTCCCCGAGACGAACGTCATACCCGGCGGCCGGCACGAACCGGAGTTCATCGCCGCCCACATTGACGAGATCATCGGGTGGATCGGACGGGAGTTGGGAACTCATTAACCGTCCCTTACCGGAGTGCGCGCGTAGACATCACAGATCCTGGAAAACGGCCGCCGACGATGGGGCGGACCCGACGGCGGCCTTCCCCCTCTCGGGCGATTCTTTATCTATCCGTACCACCCGCCTCCGATATCCCCTCCCCGGCGGTGTCCGCATGGGTGTTTATTGCGCCTACAGACGAACCGCCCGGCAGGAACCCTCGTGCCACGCCGCCCAAATGAGGGCATCGTCTCCGGTAGTAGCTATATTATAGGATTTCCCTCTCGCGGCAACCGAATCCCACTTAACGATCCCGTTCCATTTCTGGAATTTCCGAAACACTTCTGCAACGCCTCGAATCGACCTATATATCAATGAATCTCCATCATGTATATAATTATTGAATTCATTGGGTAAATCCGAGCGTGATCGGAAGCGCAAAACATGGCAAGACAATTCGCCCGCGGAAAACGCAGCTTCATAGCTGCAACGTCCGCAATATGTGCAACACCGAGCCCCCCCTATCCTCACAAAAACCTCCAAAGAGTGTGAGATAAATCACAAAAGATGGGAACTATGGACAAAATTGCCTCATCTAAACATTAGAATAGTTTTATTTATGGCACATTGATTGCTTTAACAGATCATGAAGGAACACGCGAGGCACATGCGTTGTCTAGACGGAAAAGGAAAGGAGGAAAGAAATGAAAGAAGGCGAATTCAGCGACTGGGTCATGATCATCTCCATGCTCATGATGACGGGCTACCTGCTGTATATGACCATAGCGTAAAGAATGCCGTTTGCCCCGATGAGTACGGCCAATCGTTGCGGTACCAAAAGGACCCACGCATATGCGTGAGTCCTGGGTTGAAACGGCGGGCAAAACCTGGCGCGAATTCCCCCGAAAGCTCGATGGGGGATGGGCCGTTATGGGCAGATCGCTCCGTCGATAGGGCCTCACCACTTGAATGGTTCGATCTTTGTATACCTCAATTGTCCGTCTTCCATTATTCCGGTTATCGTCACCTTCGTGTCTAACAACGCGTCCAGTTCCGGGTCACTCTGCCAGAGGATTCCGTTCTTGATAATATGGATCTCACTATCATCCCACAACTGAAGATAATAGCTCCGACCCTCTGATTTTGTCCCGATATTATCCAGCTTGGAAAAGAGGTATCCGCCATAGGTGCCGGGTACGCCCGATCCCTCCTCGGCGGCCGGCGCAGACATTGATAGGACCACGAGCACCGTACATAAGACAAGAAGAGACAACAGCCTTCCATTTTTTCTCATACTAACATCTCCTTATCCGGATATTCAGGCTCCGATGAGGCAATGAGGCCTACTCAATCCGACGTCCGATACCCCGCCGCTGTAGAGTAACGCACACTGAGCACCACCCACGATTTCAACCCGCTCGTATTCTTATCCCTCTGCACCGGTCCCCTCCGCGTTCACGTTCCGGGGGCCGAGAAAGCCCTCACCTTTTCCCTGATCTTTCCCGACTCCACCAGCTCCAGGAACTCGTCTCCCAGCCGCAACCCTTCGGCGGTGGTTCTCTCCCAGTAGGCGATACGCTCCCGGTCGTTCTTGTAGAATCGCTTGAAATCCCCTCGGTCGGGGATCTTGCCGTACGGCAGGCGCGCGACGAACTCCCGGGACGGGGCCACCAGGAGCGTCCTGCCGAGGTCGGCCGGGTTCGGCGCCCGCCACGGTAGGTGCTTGTCCAGCCAACCGGGAATGATACGGTCGGTGTAATGCGGAAAGAGTACGATGCCGTCCGACCGCACCCCGGGCGAATCGGGGATCGTGACGTGATAGTCGACCAGGCCCCCGTCCCAGTAGTACCCATCCGGCGCGCCGGAGATATCTACGGTGGGCGTCATGACCATGGGGATGGAGCCGGAGGCAAGGATCGCGGCCCGCAGGTTATCCGCGGTAAGCGCGACACGCTGGCTGGGGATCGGGCCGTCCATAAAGGCCGTTGCCGTGCTTCCCGGCCCCCCGTTGCGCGGGTCCGAAAAGACGACCCGGACAAAGAAAAGCCCCAGGTTATTGCGTGAAAACACGTTGGCCGTCCCGGCAAGGAACATCCCCGTGGCGACGACGGACCTTTTATCCGTGGAAAACGACCCCCGTCCCCGGACGGAGAGGACCGAGAGATAAAAGGAGGGATTGGCAAGTATCGAACGAACCCCATCATCGGTGAGGTACTCGTCCAAGATCCTGGCGGCCTCGTCGGTGATGTCGGCAGGCGACGGCTTTTCGTCATACGTCTGGCAGGTATAGGCCTCCCGGAGCGCCTCGTGCGCGTTAGCGGCCCGACTCCCCTGAGCCACGGCGGCAAACCGCCACGCCCCGATGGAAGAGCCGATCAGCTCCACGGGGGTCGCGGGGCGCGAAAGCCATGAAAAGAAGATCGCCCGGTCAAGACCGACGAGCACCAGCCATTTGGGGCCGCCGGCGGCCCCGAGAATCGTTTGGACCGACGCCGCCGAAAGGCCGCCGTCCCTGATCAGATCAAGGGCCTGTGGGCCGGCAAGCAGTGTAAGACCTTTTTCACCGGCGGTGCGCGCCATCGTCCCTCCTCAAAAATACGGTCCGCCCACGACAGGCGGGCTATCTATTGATTGCAGCAAGGATCAATCCCGCGGCCAGCGCCTGCAGGAGTATGCTGACGCTCCAGGTAACTACCATGACCAGCGACAGGGGAAAGCTGGCGTACGATATGATCATACCCGGGATCGATACGGCCCAGTAGGCAAGCCCGAACCGGGCACCCCGCGCCGCCCATCCGGCGCCGCCGATCACGCCTTTTACCTTGTTCCAGATCCACGCAAGGATAAAACCGAGCGCGAACGGGTGCGCGAAATAGAGCGACATGATCGGGTCCGACCAGGGCCGAAAGAGGGCCGTATTGGCGTATTCGGCCGCAAGCTTCGGGAAGATCGCCATCAACCCGTATCCCGCGCCGAACCCGACGGCGAGCATCGCGACACCCGCCAGAAGACCGGAGAGGATAATCTTTTTCACAGTAATACTCCTCATAAAGGAACTATCCATCCGTCGACACGATTACATCCCGCGGTCCGGACGGGACTTCCGCGGACCGGCTACCCCGCCGGCTATAACTATAACAATACGCTGGCCCTGTCGGCGAGCTCCCGATAGTGAAATAACTTCTCGTAATCCAGCAGCCCCGCCAGCGCCCCGGTAAAACGCACGTGGATTCCCTTCTCCTCGAGGATCGCCACGGGATTGAGGCCGCCGATAACGACAATACCGATCCTGCCGTCCCCGACGGGGATCTCCATGAGGGGCTGACCCGGCCACCCGATCGAGATGAAGCCGCTGAGATGCGCTTTTTCGAGCCGTTCGGCAATGTCGACAACCCCGGCGCGGCTTTCGGCCGGAACCTCCCGAAAGCTCGCCCCGATCCTCCCGTTTCCCGTTGTCGTGGCGCCGAAATAGTCGGTCATGCGGCTGCGGATGAAGACCTCGAGCGGGTCCAGCGTCGTCCCTTCGTAATGGATCAATTCAACAAAACGGGTATATTTTCCGCTCCTGAGTTCCAACAGCCCCCCAAATCGGGATGTCGTCGGTATCCCTTCGGACAGCAGCACCCCGTTTACCGTAACGGAGCAGACCGTTCCAATACCAACGCAATCCTGTGGAATCGTCACTTCTCCGATACGTTGGCCCGGGCCGAATAGTGTAACAAGGCTCCCCATAGAATAACCCGCCCGAAAGACGCTCTCCAGCAGGGGGACGGCGATGCCTAGTTTATCCCCTGCAATAATGCTGACGTTGATGACGACGGTACCCTTTTGTTCCCGGAGATTAAACGTCATCCGGTACATCATCCGGTCAATCTTGGCGGCCAGGTAGCCTACCTTGTCAAACGCCCGGGCGTTGGCCAATTCACTGATCCCCTTGTCGGTGATGGTCCTGCCCCGTTTGCCGCGGTTGCCGGTGAGTCCCTCTTCGTCGAGTTCCTTAAGATAGAGGCGGATCGTCCGCTCGCTTATGTCATGGCCGGAAGCGATCAGGTGCTCGGCTATGGCCGGACTTGCTTGAGGGTGATCGGTCCCCGACAGGAACCTGAGGATGGCAAGCCGTTTCTTTTCCATTTTCTCGCTCATTATTGAATCATAACGGAAACTTTGCCGATCGTCAAGGATTTTATCGGCACTATTACCGATACTCCTGACGCTTTAAACCAGAAGGAAACGGGAATTTATTTTAATAACAGTTCTTTTGCCAATGGCCGCTTTTTATTTTGCATGATATGTCGGCAATATTTTGGCAGTATTACCCATTATATCGGTTGATTCGGCACAATTACCAAATAGAGAAACGAGCTCAGCTAAGGTAATTATATAATACTCTTATGCATTTTGTTGTTGACAAGGTATCCTAAGTATGAAATATTGGCAATCTATTGCCGATAGTAAAGCGTACGACATCTCTCAATGACACAGCCAACCTAATCCATGCGTGACTAGCCAATGTCGGTTCTTAAATTATATACTGGCAATCAAGAACCGATTCACGCACACAAAACGTAGTAAAAGGACAAAGCGAGGTAGTGGTGGATCAAATGCATACGATAAACGAAGTAAAGCAAGCCACGGAATTCGTGACTCGCATAATCAGCGCCTATAGTGCAAGACCCGAGAGCCTCATTTCGATACTCCAGGATATCCAGACACAATACCGTTACCTACCCGAGGATATTCTGCGACAAGTAGCCACAGAACTTGGCCTTCCCCTCATTCAGGTATACGGCGTCGCGACGTTTTTCAGGGCATTCAGTCTTACCCCCCGGGGTAAGCATTCCATATCCGTTTGCCTTGGTACCGCATGTCATGTTCGAGGCGGAAGGTCAGTCATGGAGGAAATGGAACGGCAACTTGGAATTAAAAACGGCGAAACCACCCCGGACATGTTGTTTACGCTGGAAAGTGTCAACTGTCTTGGAGCATGCGCCCTCGGCCCGGTGGTTGTTATCGACGGCAGCTATCACGGGAAGGTGAGCTCCGGCAAGATTAAAAAACTCCTGGCTGAATATAGTAAGGAAACGTCGAGGTCGAAAAAATGACAAAAAGTTTACGTTCACCGATCCAACTGAAGAACCTGCGGGAACAACTCATCAGGAATAGTCAATCGGGAAAGTCCACAATAAGCGTGTGCGGTGGAACCGGATGCCAGGGATGCGGATGCGAAAGCGTTTATACCAAATTTGTCAGCGAGATCGACCGACAAGGGATAGCCGATAAGGTTGAATTGAAACTGACCGGATGTCACGGCTTATGCGAATGCGGAACGCTTGTCACCATACATCCCCAGAAAATATTCTACATCCGCGTAAATCCTCAAGACGTTCCCGAAATACTTACTGAGACCATTCTTAAAGACGTCGTTATCGATCGGCTCCTTTATCCCGACCCGATATCCGGGCAAACGGTACTTCATGAATATGACGTACCGTTTTATAAGAAACAGCGCAGGCTTATTTTCGGAAGTAACGGCCTCCTGGATCCTACCAGCATAGAAGACTATATCGCGATAGGAGGGTATTGCGCCCTATCGAAAGCCCTATCCGAAATGAAACCCGAACAGATTATCGAGGAAGTAAAGGAATCCGGCTTACGCGGACGAGGCGGCGGAGGCTTTCCAACGGGTAAGAAATGGGAATCATGTCGCAATGCCCCCACGTCAAACGGGACCCGTTACGTCATCTGCAACGCCGACGAGGGGGACCCGGGTGCATACATGGACAGAAGCCTGCTCGAGGGAAACCCGCACAGCGTCCTGGAAGGCATGATCATCGGGGCCTATGCTATCGGAAGTGGGAGCGGCTACGTCTACGTACGCCACGAATATCCTCTGGCCGTTAAAAATTTAGATATAGCTCTCACCCAGGCGCGCGAATACGGCTTGCTCGGGAATAATATCCTCGGTTCCGGTTTCGACTTTGACGTCATGATTGCCCGAGGCGGAGGGGCATTCGTCTGCGGGGAATCCACCGCCCTTATGGCCTCCTTGGAGGGAAAGATAGGGGAGCCGCGTCAGAAACATATACACACCGTCATTAAGGGACTCTATAATAAGCCCTCGAATCTCAACAACGTTGAGACATGGGCAAACGTTCCGCTGATCATTAACAAAGGAGCGGGCTGGTACGCGGATATCGGCACCGCCGGCAGCAAGGGCACTAAGATATTTTCGCTGGTCGGGAAAATCAAAAATACCGGCCTCGTCGAGGTACCGATGGGCATTACGTTGCGCGAGATTATATACGACATCGGCGGCGGCATGCTAAACGGAAAAAAATTCAAGGCCGTTCAAACGGGGGGGCCGTCGGGAGGATGTATTCCCGAGAGTCTGATCGACCTTCCCGTCGATTTTGATGAGCTCACCCGTGTCGGCTCGATGATGGGATCGGGTGGGATGATCGTAATGGACGAATCCACGTGCATGGTGGATATGGCCAAGTATTTCGTGGATTTTCTCATCGAGGAATCATGCGGCAAATGCCTCCCCTGTAGAGAGGGGCTTGACCGGATGAAAGACATCCTCGCCGGCATCACCCAAGGAAACGGTACGGACGGCGATATTGAGCTTCTACAGGAGCTGGGCGAAGTCATACACGACACGTCCCTGTGCGCCCTCGGAGAGACCGCGGCAAACCCCGTTCTGTCCACTATACAATATTTTCGTGATGAATACGAACAGCATATCAGAAACCGACATTGTCCTGCGGGAGTCTGCAAGGCCCTCATCACCTACACCATCGATCCTGAAACGTGCACCGGATGCGGCGTATGCGTGAAGAATTGCCCGGAAAAATCGGTATCCGGCGAAAAGAAGAAACCGCATGTGATTAATCAGGACACGTGTATCAAATGCGGCCTCTGCCGGGAAAACTGTAAGTTCGATGCAGTCATAGTAGTATAAAGGAAAGAATAATGGTTACGATAAGTATCGATGGAATTCGAACCGTGGTGCCCGAAGGGACAACGGTACTTGAGGCTGCGAGAGATCTCGGAATCGCCATACCATCTCTCTGTCATAATCCCGGCCTCAGCCCGTACGGGGCCTGCCGCGTTTGCATCGTCGAAGTAAAGAAAGGGGAGCGCTCAACAATCGAGGCTTCCTGCACACTGCCGGCGTCAGACGGACTGGTCGTCATCACGAATTCCGAACGGGTCAGAAAGAATAGAAAGGTGCTTATCGAGCTCCTCGTGTCATCCTGCCCCACGTCCAAGACCCTGCAAGATCTAGCCGCCAATTACGGGGTCAACCGCATTCGGTTTGCCATAAAGGACAAGAATTGTATCCTGTGCGGCCTCTGCGTGCGCTACTGCAAAGAGCAGATGCAATCGGGCGGCATCGGATTCGTGGGACGCGGGACGTCCAGAAAGGTTGCCACGGCCTTTGGCGTTACCCCGCAGGAATGCCGCAATTGCGGGGGATGCGAATGGATCTGCCCGGTGTGCGAGCGGGCGTGTACCGCGGCAAACCTCACGAACGGTCTGTGCGGCGGATGCCAAAACCTGATGCACGTGGAGACCTGTGAGTTATGCGTGCACTGCTCGGAAAGTGTGAACGCAAGGGGTCACAGAGTTTATTAGGTGGACTATTACAATAAAGATAAATGGACAAGTAAAAGGAGTAAAGCATGACACTGACCAGATATAATGCGACGGCCGCCACGCTCACCAAGAACAGGACGGCCGGTGACTGGTCTCCCATCAGCGGAATGTGCGTAACCTGCGTGGACGGCTGCATCGGCATGTGCGAGATCGGCAAGAGCGCCTATCGGGGGCACGAGGTCATCTATCCACAGCCTTTCGGGATCTCCACGATGGCCTCCCAGAAAGACTACCCGATCGATCTCTCGCACTTTTCCATCATGGGAACAGCCGTGGGTGCCGTCGGGATAGAAGCGGACTCGGACAAGGCCATCTTCCCGAACGTAAATGTTGAGACCCGGCTGGGGCAAAACGGCGGTATTAAGCTGAAGTTCCCTATTATTATCGGGGGCCTCGGATCGACAAACGTCGCCGGAATTAACTGGGAAGGGCTGGCGATCGGCTCGGCGATAACGGGAACGGTTCTCACGATCGGCGAGAATGTCTGCGGTATGGATGTCGAGTCAAAGATCGAAAACGGGAGAGTTGTTCACTCCCCGGAATTACAGCGAAGGGTCAAGCTTTTCAAGGACTGGCAGGAAGACGGGTACGGTGCCGTTGTTGTACAGGCAAACGTCGAGGATACGCGCCTCAAAATCCAGGAGTACGCCATAGAGAAACTGGGAGTTGAGGCGGTCGAGTTAAAGTGGGGACAGGGCGCAAAAGACATCGGCGGTGAAGTAAAGATCAAGAGCCTCGAGAAGGCCCAGCTGCTCAGGAAGAGAGGATATATCGTTCTGCCCGATCCCCTGGATCCGGCCGTTATTGATGAATTTAAGAAAGGGATATTCACGGAGTTTGAGCGGCACTCCCGGGTAGGGATGGTGGACGAGGAGAGTTTTGTCGCCCGCGTAGAAGAACTGCGCAAGGCGGGTGCCAAGTTCATTACGCTCAAGACCGGAGCATACCGGCCGGCCGACCTGGCCCGGGCGGTCAAGTTCTCGTCCATCGCAAAAATTGACTACCTCACGGTAGACGGCGCCGGCGGCGGCACAGGCATGAGCCCGTGGCGGATGATGAACGAGTGGGGCGTGCCTACCATCGAGCTGTGGTCTCTTTTGAGGACATACTGTGACCGCCTAGCGAAAAAGGGACAGTATGTCCCCGACGTGGCGCTTGCCGGCGGATTTATCCTTGAAGATCAAATGTTCAAGGGATTGTCGATTTGTGCGCCGTACTGCAAAGCCATCGCCATGTCGAGGGCGCCGCTGGCGGCCGCCATGGTAGGAAAGACCATCGGTGCGTCATTAAATGACGGAAATATCCCCGTCTATATTGAACGATTCGGAAAAAACGTGGAATCCGTCTTCGTAACCGCAGAAGGGCTAAAAAGAAAGTACGGCAAAGACTACGAACGGATACCGACCGGGGCCATCGGCCTCTACACATATTATGAAAGGCTCGAGCAGGGCCTGCGCCAGTTTATGTGCGGCGCACGCAAGTTCGCAATTGAGCATATAACCACCGACGACATCGCCGCGCTTACTCCGGAGGCGTCCCGGGCAAGCGGCATCCCGATGGTGAGCGATATCGATGCAAAAGAGGTGGACAAGATCCTCGGATAAGTCATTCTTATCCTGCGGATAATAAGCGCCGGCATAACGGCCGACGTAAAGAGCGTAATAAAAAAAGAGAGGGGCAGATACCCCTCTCTTTTTTTATTACCGTTATTGGAACCGGACTGCGCGCTGCCGTGACAATCGTATGTTGTCCAATCTCCCTACCCGGGAATTTCCCTCCCTCTCACCTTACGTCTCGTCTGTTTCTTCCGCATCAAAGCCGACCTCGAAGACACACGCATCGTCTCCCGCGGCCATGCATGCCGATTCCCTAACGTTCGGGATTTTGCCCGTGGCCAGCTTCACGGCCCCGATGATTGCCCCGCGATAGACGTGGCATATTGGAGAGTGCGCCCCGTTCCTCCCGTGACACGAATCGCCGGTCCTGTCGATAAAGAGAAACAATCGCCTTTCATCATCGGTCTCGACCCGGATCGCCTGTTTCTCCCGATCTCCCGGGAACACGTCCATGAGGTCGTCGGCCATCGCCTTGAGGACCGTCTCGGCCCGCCACCGAAAACCGGGCAGCCTCTTGAGCACGGACAGTGTTGCCTTCATTGCCGGCCCCAGGCCCTCAAAGCCCATCTGGGCCGTCCTGATGCCGATAGTAACCATCTGCGCCCGTCCGCCTCCGACCTCTTCGATTGCCTGGAAGAACGCCGAATAGTGGCGGGCGGGCACAAGCAGTTCCGTATCCGCCGGGGGCCAGTTCTCCTCATCCAGGTAGCGCCCCATCCCCGGAAGGATTGTATCGGCCCGCTTCATCACGGCGACAAAACCGTCGTTACCCAGGAGCTCTCGCGACGCATTGAACGCCTGATGGAGGTAAACGTTGGGAAGCAGCCGCTTCGGGTTGTTGTGCAAATCAAGTTTCTCGCCGATGATCATCTCGCTCCTCCGTATGAAATCGATATGTGTGTAGCTTCCCGGGCTCAAAGTAGTTATCCGGGTGGATTATACCTCATTATCATTATACTCAGTAACACGGGGGGCACTTCCTCCGGGCGTTTCGGGGCAAAGGAATTTATAATGTACGCTCGCATATTCTGATACTTAATATCACAAATAATATCAATAAACAATATGATAACAGTCACATTCTGATAATAGTTTACTTTTTTGTAAATCAGCGGATTATTTAACCCGGAATGGAACCGGCGGGATTGATGGGCGGGAGTTATCGGCCGGGAGCCTTTTTTTTGCCCGGCGGCCTCCCGAAGCGCCTTCTCAGCGTCTCGACGAACGCCCGGTCGGCCCGCTCGGAAAAAAGACCGACGGGAGAATAGCCGCGGCGCCACGCCGCAAAGAGGGTAAGCGCCACCAGGGCCGCCGTGATGACGACGTTGGGCCACGCGTTGAGCATCCACTGCCCCCGCCAGGAGAGACTGACGGCGTCGGTAAACGGCAACAGGTAGGCAATCGGCCACTGAAATCCGTCCGGCCCGCGCGCGCCCACGACGTCGGCCAATATGTGCAGCTGCAGCACGGTAAACGCCAGGAGCGCCGTCATGGCCCGGCGGCGCGCCAACAGGCCAACCGCCAGCGTCGCGGCGAGGATAAAGAGGATATTGTGGCCCAGGACGTGGTGGAACCGGCCGTACCAGACGTAGCCCCCTTCGGGGTGGCCGGCGGCGATATCAAAGAGGAGCCCCAGGCCGTCCAGGTCGGGCGCCACGGAAGCCGCACAGATGAGCGCCCGGTCCCGGCGCGAGAGGTCGGCCGGACAGGCCAGGACCCAGCCGGCAAAAAAATGGGTCAGCGGGTTCATCTCATTTTTTCCAACGGGACGATAAACTCGGGGGGCCGCCCCCCTGTCTTTCGGCCATACTATCACGGCGTCCGGGGGTGCGCAATCGATTTTGAGCCGTATCGTCCCGGCATCGACTCCCCCCCCGGGGGGGGGGGG
>JAFGAS010000053.1 GCA_016933535.1 Candidatus Zymogenaceae bacterium | reverse complement strand
GAAATGGTAGCCGAAGAGGACGTGGCGTAGTATACTACATCCATCTGACAGGAAGGCAAACTGTCAACACAACTCGTGACTACTGCAGCTAATGCCTTTAGTACTATATTCCAGGATTGAATCGCCGTTGGACCCAGTTGTTTCCTACCTTTCTCGTATACAGTAACTTCAATTACTTCTACACCCTCGTCTCCAATTCGATAGACACTCCTGTCTTTGCCCACCCGGTAACACCTAGCCGAGTCAATCCCCTTTGCCGCGTAAGTGCGATGCCCTTTTATTACGGGTTCTATATACAGATTTATTTCAGTCGGGCTCCAATTGAAACACACGCGAACAATATCGCATATAGGCACTTCATTAAGATCAATTGACGCAACAAGTGTACCGGTCCCCGGAGTGGAGTGAAAGTATTTTAGTAATTGGTTTTCGCACTTTTCAACCAGAAAATAGTGTGCACCCGCTACTATGTCAACAAGAATACCTTTTTTGTCAGGTTTAAATAGGTCCTCTGAGGAGTACTCTACAGAAACAGTGCCGATCTGTCTTTTGAATAGCTCTTCACATTTCTTTTGATCAAGTGGCAAATTAAAAAAGATACATCTCATGGTAGGGAAATACCGTGTATTATTTCTTCATGTTCTTTGAGGATTTTCGGAGTTAATCCTCGGCTTTGCCATCTTAGAATAACCTGGGTGAAAAACTCCAGCGCCCAGAGCGTTTGCTCATAAGTAAGTTGGTGATCTCGTCCAGTAACAAGATTAACAGTACCGTCCATAGCTAGGAAGCAGTATGGAAGCGTATCAGTGAACTTATTATAGTCGCTATGAGAAAGCCCTAATTCTACTAAATATTGGATCTTTTCAAGATCTCTCGGTACTTCTTTAGAACCGTCTAATAAGCCATTCATGCGGATTCCACCTAAATAGATAGGACCGCTCTCATAGACCATCTTTGGACTAAAATCAATGTTTTTTCCAATAGAGTTGGACGATAGTAGATACGCTACAGAAATCAAATTGACAGACTTCTGATACTCGTGATTTTCAATTAGTTTTCTAACCTCTTCTAATGTGCGTCTTAGTTCTGTATCCTCAATAAGGCTTATTTCTGATATATTATCGAAATCCTGCCAAAAAAAGAGTTCAAACGATTTCCTTAGAAATTGCTCAGTAGATATCATATATTCTTCCACGATAAGATACTCCGGCGCAAGCGCATCGTGTTGAACATTATTCCTTCTTTCATTCAAGTCTAGTACATTCTTCTCATATGGGATACTTATGCCCTTATCCTTGAAATGGTTATTGATTTTATTTATCTTATCGCTAAAACGTAAGGAGCGGGGTCTTAGATTATCTAATGCTACGTTATGTTGTTCAATAATCGAATTTAGGATCATATCAATCGATAGGTGAAAATGATGTATTGAAAGGCATCTGTCTATATAGGTGTTATTCTCAGAATGACTGACGCCATGTTTATAGAATTGTTTTGACAGCAGCAACTTGCGGTAGGATATTTTTCTAGTGTCTACCATTCACCCCTCATAACCCTAGCTATTCCCATGATACATCAGATGGGAACCTCTTCATCAATCCGCAGCCTCTCCAATCTCACCCATCATGCGATAGGCTTTTAATGGGGTATCTTTCCCCTTGACCATTACCATCCCGAGGGAATCGGTAACAAACCGCTCCCGCACCGCCGCGTCCGTCGCCTCGTCAATGACTCTTTTTACGTGTTTCATCCGATACAGCACCCCATTGTCTCAAGAACCGCTGTCCCTATATCCACTCCAACCCGGTCTTCGTCCGCTCGCTTTGCGTGTCCCCCGTGTTGACCGTCGTCTTCGGCTCAAACAGGACCACGTGCGCCTCAATGTCGGCCACCGGCATATGCTCCACCCCGTGGGGGATGATCAGGAACTCGCCGGGCGACAGCTCCACGTCGCCGTCCCGCAGCCTGATGACGAGCCTTCCCGCCACGACCAGGAACATTTCGTCCTCGGTATCATGCTTGTGCCAGAGGAATTCGCCCTTGAGCTTGGCCAGCTTCAGGTAATAGTCCCCGATCTCGCCTGCCACCTTGGGGCTCCAGAGGTCGGAAAAGAGGGTGAATTTTTGGGTGAGGTTGACTTTTTTCAGCAATCGCATCCTCCCGAGAACGCCAAAAGGACCGTGGCGGTTCGAATACCGATACCTATAAAAAGTCTCTCGTCTATAGGCGTCCGAGATTGCCGCGTCGCTTCGCTCCTCGCAATGACGGGAAAAGCATCAGTACAGAAAGACTCGTCTGCGATTATCCGCGGTGACGAAAAAGACTGAGCCCTTTTCCCTACTTCACGTAGTCAAATACCTTCTGAACCGCCGCATCGATCTTGTCGGCATCCGGTCCCCCCGCCTGGGCAAAATCGGGCCTGCCGCCGCCCTTGCCGCCCACGGCCTCGGCCATTCCCTTGATGATGGTGCCCGCGTGGTATTTATCGGCGATGTCCTTGGTTACCGTTACCAGCAATACCGCCTTGTCGTCTGCGACCGATCCCAGCGCGATGACGGCCTTTTTCATCCGGTCGCGGACCTTGTCGGAGAAATCCCTCAGCGATTTGGGGTCCATATCCGGGATGACCTCGGAGACGATAAAGACCCCGGCCTTTTCTTTTGCACCCTTGACGACGCTCTCCACCGAGACCGTCCCCCCGCCGCTCCTGATTTTCTCGATCTCCTTTGCCTGCGCCTTGACCTGGGCGGTGAGTTTTTCCACCCTGGCCGGCACGTCCTCGGGGGTCGTCTTTAGGGCGTCGCTGATCTCGGCAAGGACCCGCTCTTGCCGCCTGACGTGGGCCAGCGCGCCCACGCCCGTGACCGCCTCGATCCGGCGGACGCCCGAGGCGATCGAACCCTCGTGGACGATCTTAAAGAGGCCGATCTTGCCGGTCTTATCGGTGTGGGTGCCGCCGCACAGCTCCATCGAGACGCCCGGCACCTTGATCATTCTCACCACGTCGCCGTATTTCTCGCCGAAGAGCGCCACGGCCCCATCGGCAACCGCCGCGTCATAGCTCATCTCCCGTGCAATTACCTCGTGGTCTTCCCGGATGCGCTCGTTGACGATGTCCTCGATCTTTTCGAGCTCGCCCTTCGTGACCTGGCCGAAATGGCTGTAGTCGAACCTCATACGCTCCGGCGAAACGAGCGACCCCGCCTGCTTGACGTGCTCGCCCAGGACCTGGCGCAGCGCCGCGTGCAAGAGGTGAGTGGCGCTGTGGTTGGCCTCGGTCATCTGCCGCTGCGCACCGCGGACGGAAAGGTTGACCTGATCGCCGACGGCGATCTTTCCCTTCTTGATCGCCCCCCGGTGGGCGATGATGCCGTCCGACGGCCTGGCGGCGTCGGTGACCTCGATAACAAGACCGTCGGCAGTAATCGTACCGGTATCGCCTACCTGCCCCCCCATCTCCCCGTAAAACGGGGTCTTTTCGGTCACGACCTCTACCTCCTGGCCGGTATCGGCGCTTTCGACGGCCTTGCCCTCCCGGATGATGGCGGTGACCTTTGCGGCGGCCGTCGTCGACTCATAGCCGACGAACTCGGACGATACGCCGTCTGCGGCCAGCTTCAGATAGACCTCGGCGACTTTTTCATCGCCCGTGCCCTTCCAGGCGGCCTTGCTCTTTTCCCGCTGGATGCCCATCGCCGCCGTAAAGCCCTCGACGTCCACCTCGATCCCCTCGTCCTTGATGATATCCTGGGTCAGATCCAGCGGGAACCCGAAGGTGTCATAGAGCTTGAAGGCCACGTCGCCCGGGAGAACACTGCCGCCCCCCTTCTTTATCGATTGGACCTCTTCGCCGAGGAGCACCAGGCCCTTGTCGAGGGTCTCGATGAACTTTTCCTCCTCGGCCTTAACCACCGAGGCGATAAACATCCGGTGTTCGGAAAGCTCCGGGTAAACCGGGGCCATCTCGTCGACCACCACGTCTGCGACCGTAAACAGGAAGGGGTCGGTCACGCCCAGCAGCTTTCCGTGCCGCAGCGCCCGGCGCATGATCCGGCGCAGCACGTAGCCCCTTCCGTCGTTGGCCGGCAGCACCCCGTCTGCGATCAGAAATGCCGCGGACCGGGCATGGTCGGCCACCGCCCGCATCGACGTATCCTTTTTGTGATCGGTGCCGTAGCCGTTTGCCGCGATCCGCCCGATGGCCTGGATTATAGGGGCGAACAGGTCCGAATCGTAATTGCTCTGCTTGCCCTGGACGACGGCCGCTATCCTCTCCAGGCCCATTCCCGTATCGATGGAGGGCCGGGGCAGGGGTGACATCTTGCCCTGCGCGTCCCGGACAAACTGCATGAAGACGAGGTTCCAGAGCTCCAGGAACCGGTCGCAGTCGCACATCCCGATCCCGCAGTTAGGCCCGCAGGCCATGTCCTTGCCCTGGTCGATGATGATCTCGGAGCAGGGCCCGCAGGGGCCGGTCTCGCCCATTGCCCAGAAATTATCTTTTTCGCCCAGGCGGACGATCCGATCCGCCGGGACACCGATCACGTCTTTCCAGAGGCCATGGGCCTCGTCGTCGTCCGTATAGATCGTTACCCAGAGTTTTTCGACGGGCAGTCCCATGACGTTGGTGAGAAAATCCCAGCCGAAGATAACCGCGTCCTTCTTGAAATAGTCGCCGAACGAGAAATTTCCGAGCATCTCAAAGAAGGTATGGTGGCGAGCCGTGACCCCGACGTTTTCCAGGTCGTTGTGCTTGCCGCTGACCCGGAGGCATTTCTGAGACGTGACGGCGCGTTTATAGTCGCGGTTTTCGTCGCCGGTAAACACGTTCTTGAACTGGACCATCCCGGCGTTGGTAAACAACAGCGTGGGGTCCGACTGGGGCACGAGGGACGACGAGCGTACCCGTCGGTGGCCCTTCGATTCGAAGTAGCTGAGGAATTTTTCGCGGATTTCGCTCCCTTTCATGACAGATTCCTTAATACGGCCCGGAAAGCTCGATCAGTATGACAGCGGGGCCACAAGACCCCGGCACATGCGGAATAAATATTCTCTCTTCGGGTCCGAGGACCCGCCTATAGCCCATAGCCTACCGGCTCAACAGGACCATTAGGCCGGCTCACGTTCGGGGACGGGTTGCCCCGCGGACTTGATCACTTGCGAGACAACGTCCCATCCGAACCCGCGGGAGACAAGTTTTCCCGCGATCTTTTTTATATGCTCTTCGGAAGTGTCGCCGTCCCTGGTTTGTCTATCCACGAATCTACGCGCCCCTTCCTGTTCCATCAGCGCCGCGTCCGGCGATCTGAGGAGTTCATCGATAATTATCCGGTCTATCCCTCGCTTCATCAGGCCTGCCCAGACCTTACGCTTCCCCCACGACTTCCTCACAAAGCCGTACTCGATAAAATCTCGGGCGAACCGGTTGTCATTGAGCAGGTCGACCCGCAAAAGCCGCTCGATGACCCGATCGACCGCGGCGGGATCCCCCGCCTTTTTGAGGAGCTTTCGCCTCAATTCGGCGGTACTGTGGGGACGAATCGAGATGATCCTCAGCGCCGAGTCGTGGATCCGATCCTCGTCGAAGACGACCACTTAGAACCTCTCGATGTTCATGTCTTCTTCCTGTTCGTCTTCGCCCTTCCCCTCATCGGGCCCTTTGTCAAAGGCATCCCAGGTGCTGTCGCTGGTGGAGGATATACCTTTAACGCGCAGGGCGAAGTCGTCCGGGTTGCTGCTCTGCCTGAGCGCCTCGTCGTAGGTGATGAGGCCGCGCCGGTACAGGAACATCAGCGATTGGTCGAACGTCTGCATCCCGTGGACGGTAAATCCCTTGGCGATGGCGTCGTGAATCTCCTTGGTCTTGTCCTTATCCGAGATACACTCCCGGATCATGGCCGTTGAGATCAACACTTCCACCGCAGGCACCCTCCCCTTGCCGTCTGCACGGGGGACGAGCCGTTGGGATACAATGCCCTTGAGGATACCGGCAAGCTGGAACCGAATCTGCTGCTGCTGATAGGGTGGAAACACGGAAATAATCCGGGTGATCGTTTCCGTGGCGTCAACGGTGTGCAGGGTGCTCAGGACCAGGTGGCCGGTCTCGGCGGCCGTGAGCGCCGTCTCGATTGTTTCAAAATCCCGCATCTCGCCCACGAGGATAACGTCCGGGTCCTGCCGCAGGGCGCTCTTGAGCGCCACGGCAAAGTTCACGGTATCAAAACCGATCTCCCGCTGGTTGATGATGCTTTTCTTGTCCCGATGGAGGAACTCGATAGGGTCCTCGATCGTGATGATGTGGCAGGTTCGGTTGGAGTTGACGTGGTCGATCATTGAGGCCAGGGTCGTCGATTTACCGGAACCGGTGGTCCCGGTCACGAGGATGAGCCCCCGCGGTTCGGAGGCGACCTTTTCGAGGACCGTCGGCAGGTTAAGCTCCGGTATCGTCTTTATCTTGACGGGGATGGACCGCAGCACCACGCCCATCGTCCCCCGCTGCTGGAAGACATTAACACGAAACCTGCCCAGCCCCGGAACGCCGTAGGCGAGGTCGACCTCGTTTATTTCACGAAACCGCTCGAATTGCTTTTTGTTCATGATGCCCTCGGCGATCTTGGCGATCTCGTCGGGGGTAAGCCGCGGGGCATTCTTAAGGGGGTAGAGCGATCCGTCAATCCTGAATACCGGGGGAAGCCCCACCTTGAGGTGGATATCGGACGCCCCCTGTTTGACCGCTATTTTTAGTACTTCATTTATGTCCATCGCTCACCTCTTGTGAAGGAGCCTTTTCCTGATTCTTTAAAAACCCGTGTTTTTCCATAACCCGGCTTCTTATCTGGGCACAGGCATCCGGATTATCAATGAGAAACCTCTTGGCGTTTTCTCTTCCCTGGCCGATCCGTTCCTCACCATACGAGTACCAGGTGCCGCTCTTCTCGATAATCCCGTCGTCGGCCGCCATATCAACAAGCTCCCCTTCCTTGGATATCCCCAGCCCGTATATGATATCGAATTCCACTTCCTTGAAGGGGGGCGCTATCTTGTTCTTGACCACCTTTACCTTCGTACGGTTTCCGACGATATCCTGGCCGTCTTTGAGCGCGGCAATCCTGCGGATATCGAGCCTGACGCTCGAATAAAACTTCAGGGCGTTGCCGCCGGTAGTGGTCTCGGGGTTGCCGAAGACCACCCCGATCTTCATCCTGATCTGGTTGATAAAGATGACGGATGTCCGGGACCTTGAGATGGACGCGGTGAGTTTTCTCATTGCCTGAGACATGAGCCGCGCCTGAAGGCCCATATGAGAGTCACCCATTTCCCCCTCGATTTCCGCCCGGGGCACGAGGGCCGCTACCGAGTCTATGACCAGGATGTCTATAGCGCCGCTCCTGACCAGGATATCGGTTATTTCGAGGGCCTGCTCGCCGGTGTCGGGCTGGGAGATCAGCAACTCCTGGGTATTTAACCCGAGGTTTGCGGCATAGTTAATGTCCAGGGCGTGTTCGGCGTCTATGAAGGCCGCCACGCCGCCCAAACGCTGGGCTTCCGCGATGATGTGGAGCGCCAGGGTGGTCTTTCCCGAGGCCTCGGGACCGAAGATCTCGATGATCCGGCCGCGGGGGATACCCCCCACACCGAGGGCTATATCAAGGCCGAGGGAACCAGTGGGGATCACGGCGATCTCGGGGATCATTATATCTTCACCGAGCTTCATGATCGATCCCTTGCCGAATTGCTTTTCTATCTGGGACAGGGCAAGGTTTAACGATTTCTCTCGATTCTCATCATTGGCCATGGGAAACCCTCATAGTCTTATGTTAACGGAAAATGGGAAAGGGTGGTATAGACGGCCCCCGACGGCAGGAGATCGCTTTTGATGAGCTCGATCGCATCCACGACCATATCCCCCAGTACCACATCTTTGGACTGTTCAATTTTCTTGATCGTCTCGACCGACAGCCGGTCCTTGACCCGGCCCAGCGTCAGGTGCGGACGAAAGGCGCGCCCCTCTTTCGAAAATCCGAGGTCGAAACACGCCTCCTCAAGGGCGTTGGCTACCGATCCGAGCCGTTCTATCTCACCCGCAAGGCCCACCCAGATGACCCGGGGCCGCCTCATGTCCGGGAAGGCGCCCACGCGGCCGACCGACAGCGGGATGTTCCCCACTCCCCGGGCGCACCGGGCGGCCGCGTCACCGATTGCCCCCGCCATTGCCTCATCCACGCTCCCGAGAAACTTCAACGTCAGGTGAATTGAGTCGCTCCTGACCCATTTGACCCCATCGCCCCTCGATGCGAGCAACCGGGACAAATCGGAAAGCCCGCGGAGGACCGTATCGGGGGGGCGGGCCGCGATAAAAAGCCTGAGATCAGCCACGACGTCCCTACATTTCTCCGTTCTTGGACGGACCCCGTATCAGATATCTTCTTATCCACTCCAGGGCCATCTCGGAAGAGATGAGCCGAATCCTGCCGCGATCTCCGTAGAACCGATAGCCGTGCGAGCGGACCGAACATGTCCCGCCGTCATCAAAGGCCATCCCGATGAAGACGGTCCCGACCGGCTTTCCCTTTGTGCCTCCCGACGGCCCGGCAACCCCGGTGATCGATATCCCCAAATCGGCCGATGACGACTCCTTAATCCCCCGGGCCATTGCCGATGCGACCTCACCGCTTACGGCGCCGAACTCGGCAATCAGTGCGGGGTCTATTCCCAATAGGCCGGTCTTCGAATCGTTACTATAGGCCACCACCCCGCGCAGAAAGTACGAAGAGCTGCCGGGGATGGCGGTAAGCCGTTGAGCGAGGAGTCCGCCGGTGCACGATTCGGCGGCGGCAACGGTATATCCCCGCGTAATGAGCATTCCTCCGACTACCGCCTCCAGCGTTTGGTCGTCCCGCCCAAACACCCGGTCGCCCAGGGCCGCCCGCATGGCGTCAGCCGTCTCCTGAGCGATCTGGTCGGCGTCGTTTTTTGAGACGGACGAATGGGCGGTAACAGTCAGATGATTCTCCGGAAAGATCGGTAAAAACCCGACAGTCACGCGCCGGCCATCGTACGCCACGTCCTTGACCCGCTCGTTGACTTGCGATTCGGTCATGCCGAATATCCTGAGAATCCTCCTGACGATATAGACATCGGCATCGCCCTGTGTCTCGAGAATCGACAGAACCCCCTGGTCGACCATCACCCGCATTTCTTCGGGGACGCCCGGCAGGACAAAGACTATTTTATCTCCGACAACCAGATAGTATCCCGGGGCCGTCCCGATCGGATTTACGATCACACGGCCGCCATGGGGGATCAGGGCCTGGCGGCTCGCGTCCGCCGGGGGATTGATACCCCGTTTCTTATAACGGGCCTGTATCTGCCGCTCGGCGGAGGGATCGAGGATGAGCCGCTTTTCAAGGGCCCTGGCGATACTTTTTGAGGTAATATCATCGGGCGTGGGGCCCAACCCCCCGGTAACGACGATCACCCGGGCCCGTTCTACGGCCCGTGTAACCGCGTCCGCTATAGCCCCCTCATCATCCCCGACCGTAGTCATGAATGAGGGAATCACGCCGGCCGTCATCAGACGTCCGGCCACATAGGAACGATTGGTATCGACCACAAGCCCCGAGAGGAGTTCGTTTCCAATGGTTATGATCTCGCCCTTCACAAACCCCCCGGCCACACGAGATGCGTAATCGCCAGAAAAGCCCGCAGAGTCAGGTTCGCATAAACGCCGGCGGCGATATCGTCGAGCATCACCCCCCATCCTCCCGACAGGTTTTTGTCGATATACCCCACGGGAAATGGTTTCAGGATGTCAAAGAATCTAAATGCGACAAAGCCGGCCACGATCGTCAGGGGTTGCGGAATCAGGAAGGCCATAGTGACCAGGAATCCGCATATCTCATCGACGACCACATGCCGTGAATCGTGCACACCGAAGATCCGATCGGCGCGGCCCGCTATCCAGACACCACCCGCGATCAGCAGGACGGTTCCCGAAGCATAGACGATCCATCCACCGAGATCTAAAAGCAGGCAGATCGGGACGCCGGCAAGCGTCCCGAATGTTCCCGGGACCAGCGGCAGATAACCGAGGCCCAGCCCGGATGCAAGAACCGTGACCAGACGCTCCATGACCGTTTTGCTTCGCCCGCTCATTATATTAGGGTGCCTCGTCAATGTCAAGCTGTTGTGTATCGGCGAGCAAGGCCTCCACGACGGCCGGATCGAACTGTGTGCCCGCATTTCGGTGCAGTTCCTCCAGCGCCTTATCTTTTCCTATACGCTCCCTGTATGAGCGGCTGGAGGTCATCGCGTCAAACGCATCGGCGACCGCGATAATCCGGCTCAATAGCGGGATACTGTCTCCGGAAATCCCGTCCGGATAACCGCTGCCGTCAAACCATTCGTGGTGGTGATAGACGATCACGGCGATATCCCGAAACTCATCGATCGTAGACAGGATGTCCCTCCCGATGACGGGGTGCATCTTGGTTTCCTCATATTCTTCGGTTTCAAGCTTCTCTTTCTTGTTAAGGAGACGATCACTAACCCCGATCTTGCCTATATCGTGCAGGAGCCCCGCCTGGGCGAGGCGATCGATGTCCTTTGCGTTAAGCTTCATCGAGCGGGCGATGATCAGCGCATAGCGTGTAACCCGCTCGGAATGGCCGGATGCATATTTATCCTTCGCGTCAAGTGTTCTGGCGAAGCTCTTTACGGTATCATCGAGGATCGAAACGATATCCTGATAGAGACGGGCATTTTCCACTGCCACCGACACGTTATTCACGAGGATGGACAGCGCCTTGCGCTGCCCCTCGGTGAAGCGATAACCCCGGGTAAAAGAAAAGAGGGTAACAAAACCCGTTGTCTCGTTCTTGATGCGAATGGGCAGGATCAGGATCGATTCGACATCATCAAAGCCCGCGGCCGAGGGAAATGCCTGTAGAACCTCGTGCCCGTTGAAGAGAACGGAATCGTTACCCGGGATCATAGCCAGGACTTCATGAGGGGAAATAAGATTGGCGGCCTCGCGCTCAAACCGCGGCTCTTTGGCGACAATCTTGCTCACAATCGATATCTTCAAGATCATGTCTTTCATATGCATCGAGACGGCATCGGCGTCTGCCTCCTTGAGGAGCGTAGAAAGCAGCATTGAAAGCACAATCTCCATATCGAGATGGGAGCTGATGGCCTTGCTGATATCGTAGAGCGCCACCGTTTCCTTGAGCTCCAGGTTTTCCTTGATAAGCCGCTGTTTTTCGAGGGCATGCTCTATCACGCGGAGGAGCTCGGAGAATTGGAAGGGCTTCATAATATAATCATAGGCGCCCTTCTTGATGGCCTCCACCGCCGTTTCGACGGTAGCAAAGCCGGTCATCATGATCGTGATGACCTTATTCCTCATGGAATTGATCTGATAGAGGAGTTCCATCCCTCCCATCTTCGGCATCTTCATGTCGGTGATCACGAGGTCGGGAGTTGACTCCTGTATAATCTTGAGGGCCTCGATACCGTTTTCCGCGGTGTATATGGTAAAGCCCTCGTTGCTCAGAACATCGCTTAATATCTCGCGGATGGAAAACTCGTCATCCACCACGAGAATAATGCCTTTCCCTTTTTCTTCTTGCTGCGGCAACATCGTTGAATTTATCTCCCTGCCCGCTTCTCCGACGACTCGTTGATCGCACCACTGATCAGGCGATACGCCCGGTCAATGGAAACATGGTGCCGCGCGGCGGCTTCCCGCACATCTTCGTACTCCGGATATGCGCCGGCGGGCTTGTCCGATTCATCGAACGTAAACTTGACCCGGACCGCGCCCAGTGGAGTTTGGATCGTCTCCACCCGCCGCTTAAGTTTAACCCGGCGCTCCCGGTGGACCCGAAGGCCGATACTCGTTGTCTCGGCCAGCATGGCGCTGATAATCGTCCCGCATTCAGAGACGGGGGCAATAACCACGAGCGAGATCCCGGGCCTTCCCTTTTTCATCATTACGGGCGTCAGCACTACATCAAGGGCCCCCAGGGAAAAGAGCCGTTCCATCACATAATCATATAACTGGGGATTCATGTCGTCAATGTGAGTCGTGATGACCTCCACCTCGTCACCGAAGATCGCAGAGGACGGTGGCCTGCCGATTATGAGCCTGAGGAGGTTGGGCCTGTCGGATAACTCCCGGTCTCCCGCTCCGTATCCCGATCTTTCGATCACCATCGGCGGTATCGCCGAAAACGACGTTGCGGCCGCCTTGACGATGGCCGCCCCCGTCGGGGTTACGAGTTCTTCCTCTATCCCGGCATCGACTACCGGCACGTCGGCAAGAAGCTCGACTGTCGCCGGGGCCGGCAACGGGAGAATACCATGCCGTGTTGTGACAAATCCCCTGCCGAGGGGAAGTGGGCTGCAGACTACCTGAACCGATCCAAGCGCGGCAAGCCCCAGCGCGGCGCCGATGATATCAACGATCGAATCGGCCGCGCCCACCTCGTGGAAGTGGACATGATCGGCCTTTCGGCCATGCACACGACCCTCGGCTTGCGCAAGGAGCGCAAATATTTTCAGGGCCATATCGCGGGCATATCCCGGGCTCATGCGTGACTCGATGAGCTTTCTGATCGCACCATATTCGCGCTCGGTTTCTTCCTTGGGCTCGGTTACAACCGAGACGGTGACGGCATCAATTCCGTTTCGCTTGACCCGCCCCACGGAAAGCTTCGCCCCAATGTCAAGCCGGTCAATCTCGGCCTGGACAACCGCCACATCAAGCCCCGCGGCAATCAGCGCCCCCAAAAACATATCCCCGGAGATACCCGAGAAAGCGTCGATGTAGAGGATTTTATCCATACGGCGTATAATGGTTCCGTTTGCTGCCAAATCGGGGGAAACGGTTTGTCCCACCCTGAAACATTCATATCCCTGTAAGGGGAAGGCCGATTAATGAAAATGCCACCCCGGTCTTCGTTTCCCGGGGTGGTAATAGGATTTCCCAAAGCCTCGCTATAATGATACCGTACTCCCGATCGCGCCGGGAGTCCTTATCGGTTAATCAGGGAAGCAACATACCCCCCCCCGAAGCCGTTATCGATATTGACGACACTGACCCCCGCGGCACAGGAATTGAGCATTCCCAGCAGCGCCGAGAGACCGCCGAAACCGGCGCCGTATCCGATGCTCGTGGGTATCGCCACCACGGGGCGTTCTACAATCCCGCCGATAACCGACGGAAGCGCTCCTTCCATTCCCGCCACCACGACCAATACGTGAGCGCTCCGCAATCGGTCGATATGATTCATGAGCCGGTGTATCCCCGCCACCCCCACGTCCCAGAGGCGTTCGGTTCGGTTACCCATCAGCTCACAAACAAGGGCCGCCTCCTCGGCCACCGGGATGTCGGAAGTTCCGGCCGAGACCACCATAATCGTTCCCCGACCGCGTATCTCGATCTCGGTCTCAACGAGAACCAGCGCCCGCGCGCGCTCGTTATAGGTCATGTCGGGGAGCCCCGACCGGACCGCTTGAGCCTTTTCGGCGTCAACCCGGGTCACCAGGATAGTATTTCCGCCTTCCCTCAGACCGTCGATTATCCTCAGAATATCTCCGGCCTCCTTCCCCTCACCCATAATCACCTCGGGAAATCCCTGCCTGAGAGCTCGATGGGTATCCACGACGGCAAATCCGAGATCAAGATAGGGTAAGGTCTTCAGCCTGTCGAGGGCCTCGTCGATCGGTATTTCCCCTTTTCTGACCTCCGTCAGGAGTTTCTTTACCGCCTCCTGATTCATCCGGTATGGCCCCCGAGATACTGCGTCGATGTGTTGGACAGGAGAAAAAAGAAAAAGACCTTGACTCCATGGTCGCCGACGACAAATTCCGAGAAAAACATGAGTGCGAAATCGGAATCGTCCTTTGAGATGATTCGGGGAATGACTTCTTCAGAATTAATATATTCGAGCCGGGGAACGGAAGGTATCAGCGCGACGTTGAACGAATCACCCAATACATTGATATATGCCGAGGCCACGATATTGCCTATTTCGGCAAGCACCGAGTTTCTGAAGTGCTCTATTTCTTCCTCTTTCATCCACCTGTCGGCGATCTTTCTGGTGATCAACAACGTATCTGATGATGAGAGCATAAGGTAGATATCCCCCGAAATGCTGCCGTGGATATCCAGCGATATCAGGGTTATCTTGTCGTCATGGGTGCCGAAAAAGTCTGCGATTTCTCCGACCTTGATCATATCGACGACGGTTCTGACGACATTGACCGTTTCCCCCGTCATCTGGGAAAGGGCCAGGGCCGAACTGATGAGGGCGTCCTGGGAACGCTTCTCAATAAGTCTGCTTTTATCGATAAGCACAGAGTTTATGTCCATCTGCTAAAACAGGTTGCCAATGTCAATAATCAGGACGGGTTTCCCGTCGCCTAGGATTGTAACTCCTGAAAATCCCTGGATCTTCTCGAGGGGATAACCGAGAGATTTAATGAATATTTCCTGGCTCCCGACGATCTCATCGACCTCCAGGCCGATGTGTTTTCCGCGCACTTCCGAAATGACCAGTGATATATATTCCTTTTCGATCCGACGGTCGGTAGAACCGATAAGATCCCGCAGCCTGAAGAGGGGGGTCATATCGCCGTCAATGGATACCACCCGTTGGTTCTGGCTCATCTGGACGGACTCCGCGGCCACCTCCGCCGATTTGAGGGTCTTTGAAAGCGGCAGGGCAAACGTTTCCCCCGCCGATTTTATCAGGAGCGCCTGGATAATGGCCACCGTAAGGGGAAGTATCAGGACGACCTTCGTGCCTTGGCCCTTACGAGACTCCAGTCGCACCGATCCTCCCAGAGACTCGACCTTAGTCTTGACAACGTCCATCCCTACGCCCCGTCCCGATATATCCGACACTTCCTTGTTGGTGGAAAGGCTCGGCATGAACGCCAGCAGGAGAACATCCCCGTCTTTGAGGAGATCGATCTGCTGCTTTTTCATGATACCCCGCGAAACGGCGGCCTCCCGAATCTTCTCCGGATCAATGCCCCGGCCGTCGTCGGTAAACTCGAGGATGACGAGGTCTCGCTCACGGTACGCAGACAGCGTAATTTTCCCCGTTGGGGATTTCGCGCTCATCTGGCGCTGATTCGGTGGCTCTATCCCATGGTCCACGGCGTTTCTGAGGATATGAACCACCGGATCGGTGAGCTCTTCGAGGATGGCACGGTCAAGCTCAATATCACCGCCGGTGATGGTGAATTCTATTTCCTTACCCTTTTCCCGGGCAAGGTCCCTTACCAGTCGGGGCATCCGCGACAGTATGCTTTCCAGCGGCATCATTCTGACGGTGATAACCTTCGTATGGAGCTCTCTGATCAGGCTTTCAAGCCGGTTCACCGACTCACTCAGGGGGGTTATGCCAAGGTTCTTTGCCTGCTGCTGAATACGCGATTTTGTGATGAGGAGCTCACCGACGATGTTAATGAAGCTTTCCAGAAGGTCCGTTCCGATCCGAACGGATCGCGGCAGTCCCGCCCCCGCCTCGCCCGACGGAAGCATCTCTTCCACCCGCGGACCTTCATCAAAGGACGATTCCGAGCCGGGGGAGGCAACCTGTGCAAGAGGTTCGATCACCACCTTTTCTTGCTCGATGGCCAGTTCTTCTGTAATCCACTCAACGGGCGGCTTGTCCACGGCCGGTCCCGGTACCGGCGTATCCGCGTCATCGGGGTCGGGGGGAGTCGAATCTCCTTGCCCGATAAACCCATCGACAGGCCCGACTTTCACCGCGTCCCGGTCGTCGTGAGGTACGGCAGGCTCATCATTTCGTCCCTCCGCCCTCGACCTGACGGTCGTTTTGGAAACGTCAAACGATTCGAGGTACGAGAGATCCTTTAGCGCCCTGATAACGTCGTCGTTACCGACTCCGGTTACCAGTGTCGCTCTCAGTTCTCGTTTTTTTAATCCCTTTCTGATTTCCTCGAGTCCCGGGACCAATCTTACGACCCTGCCGAACTCTGAGAGCTTCTTTACTCCCAGCAGACCTTTGACGTTCGGTTTCGGTTCGTCTCCTTTTATAGTCAGGGTTACGACATAGGCGGCCTGTTCCTCTTTTACTTCGGGCGGTTCCTTTTGAGTGGCGGGGGCCTGCTTCTGAGCGGTTTTCAACTTATTTTGAGGTATATCCCCCTTCTGGGATCGCTCGATCATGTCAAGGACTTCGGGCAGCCCCGACTCGATGTCACCCCCCGACTCGATTGCGTTGAGCTGGGCCTCCAGGACATCTATGGCCCGAAGCATGACGTCAACGATATGGGAATTGGCGCCGATCTCGCCCTTGCGGATGAGATCCATGAGATCTTCAACCTTATGGGTCAGTTCAGATATCGGGGTGTATCCCATTGAGGCCGCCATGCCCTTGATTGAATGGGCCTCACGAAAGATGGCGTTGATAACCTCCATATTCTCGGGTTCCTTCTCCATTTCCAGGGAAAGGCTGCCGAGCTTACCGAGGTGTTCCCGGGATTCTTCCATGAATATCTTCTTGTATCGGGACATATCCATGGTCTAAACTCTCAAAGAAAATTGGATGATCTCTTGGGCGACTTCACGCGGCGTAAGGACCTTGTCGGCCAATCCCCGCATCAAAGCCCGGCCCGGCATTCCATAGATTGCACTGGACTCTTCGTCTTCAACGACGGTGGAGCCGCCCGCACGTTTGATTGCGTCAAATCCTTCAACCCCGTCCCTGCCCATACCGGAGAGGATAACACCGAGAAGGTTTTCGCGGAACAGGGGAGCGGCCGATATCATCGTGACATCGGCCGAAGGCATAACGCCCGCCTTCGGTCCGGACCGGTCAAAATCTATTAACACGCCGTCCGTATCCGGAACCAGGATAAGGTGCTTACCCCCGGGGGCCAGGATTATCGTCTCCTTGCCCAGCCTCATCCCCTCGCTGCCGACCATAACGGGTACGTTAGAGCCTTTTTCTAAACGCTTTGCAAACGAAGCGATAAAGCGTGGGAGCATATGTTGTATAACAATAATTGAAGATGGAATGCCCTGGGGGATTACCGAGAGTACATCCAGTAATATCTTCGGCCCACCGGTGGAGGCGGCTATGATCACAAGCTTTATTGCATCGGCCATGAATTACTTGACTCCGGCCACCTTCTTCACCATCTCGATGACCCTATCCGGATCGAAGGGCTTAATGATATAATCCTTCGCACCGGCATTAATGGCCTCCAAAACAAGGGATTCCTGACCGAGGGCACTGCACATGATGATTCTCGCGTCTTTATTCAGGGCTATGATCTCTCTTACGGCGTCAATGCCGCTTTTGAGGGGCATTACAATATCCATGGTAATGACATCCGGCTTGAGTTCCGTGAATTTCTGTACCGCCTCGACGCCATCCGTTGCCTCGCCCGCCAGATCAAAGCCTCCCGAAACGAGGATGTCTTTCAACATGGTCCTCATGAAGCTCGCGTCATCCACAATTAGTACTCTGAGACTCATTTCCCCCTCGAGTCGATAAAAGATTTTCTCATAAAATCAAAAAGCTTTTCAATATTCAGTACATTTATAATACGATCTCCCGTTTTCAGGATCGCCGACACGAAGTTCCCCTCCTGGGCGCCAATCCTCACGATTTCTTTATTCAGCGATTCGTCATCCGTCATGATGACATCCGTTACCTGTCCGGTGATAAAGCCGATATTCATATCCTCATTGTTGAGGATGATAATCTGCTGCCCGGCTTCATCGTCTTTTCCCAGTTGCAGGATCTGAGCAAGATCGATCAGCGTGATGATCCGCCCCGCCAGATTCGTGATCCCGGAAATAAAGGCAGGCGCCCGCGGCACGCGGGTAATCGTTTCGGGCGGCGCAATCCGCTGTACCTGCACGATATCTATCCCGAAGGCTTCATGGGAGAGTGTAAAGGCAATGATCTGTCGCTCAACACCGCCGACGGCGCCGTCATTATCTCCCATTTCGGTCTTACACCTCCGGCTCGAGCTTAAAGTTGTCCACAACCGATTTGAGCTGCTCAGACGTCATGGAGAGTTCCTGAGCCGACGAGGCCATTTCTTCCATAGACGCCGTCTGTTCTTCGGTAGCGGCGCTTACTTGCTCGGTAGCCGCCGCATTATCCTCGGCGAGCCGCGCTATCTCGTCAATGGACTTGACCATCTCCTCGGCCTCTTTTGCCTGTTCGATCGTAAGCTGGGATATTCGATTGAGCTCATGAAGAGAATCCAGCGTGATCCTGATTATCCCGCCGAGGGATTGAACGACCGAGTTGATAACATCCTTGCCTTCATCGACGTTCTTGAGGACTTCCTTTACCTCAATGCTCGTTTCCTGACTCCCCTTACTGATATTGGTAACCAGACCGGTGATCTCTTCGGCAAACTTCGTGGTGGTCTCCGACAGTTTCCTGATCTCGTCGGCGACCACGGTAAATCCCCGGCCGTACTCGCCCGCCCGGGCGGCTTCGATCGTGGCGTTGAGCGCCAGCAGGTTGGTTTGATGGGCAACGTTCCTGATAACCTCGACGATCTTTCCGATCTCCTTGGCCTTCTCGGAAAAATCGAGCATGTTTTTTCCGATGCTTTCCATATTATTAAAGACCGTGAGCATTCGTTCCATGGCGTTATCCACCATCTTGCCGGCCGATCCGGCCTCCTCCTGGCTCTCGGCCGAGGAAGCCGAGAGATCTCGGGCGGTCTCGGCAACCCGTTCGATCTTCTTGGCGATGTCCTTGATAATATTACTGGTCTTATCGACAAGCTCCGCCTGGTGCTCGGCCCCCCTTGATATCTGCTCGATGGTGGAGGCTATCTCTTCCGTGGAGGCGTTAATCTCTTCGGCCGACGATGACAGACCCTGGGCCGACTCCGATACCTGCGCCGCCGTCCGTTTGACATGGGCCACAAGATCCCGGAGGCTTCCAAGCATCCGGTTGACGGAATTGGCCAGATCCACCGTCTCATCAGGGAAAATCTTCTTGTGGGAGATTTCGATGTACTGGCTCAGGTCGCCCTGGCTGATGATCTCGGTTGTTGCGGTCAATTCTCTAAAATCTTTGGTGAAGTTTCTCGTGAAGACCCACCCGATGATCAAACCGACCAGGATTGCCGAAAGGGCGGCAATCATATTGCTGAGCATCTCGTTATCGACCAGATGAACGGCTCGCACCAGATACGGCAGGATCACGGACGTGAGGATAACCAAAATAAATCCAAAGATGAATTTGTACCCGATTTCGATTCTCATCTGTCTCCTCCCATTTTCACCATATACTACACCAATTATCCCCAAAAAGGAATACTATTTTCAGATTTTACGATAAATACGATCGGCAACGCTTACCGGCTCAAAAAGCTGCCGAGTGCGCCCGACCAGCGACTCGGCCCTCCCCAACACGAGGAAACCTCCCCGCACCAGCTGACGGTGGAAGCTTTCTACGATCACCTCCTGATAACTTCGGAGAAAGTATATAAGTATGTTCCTGGAGAGTATCAGGTCAAACCGGCTGTACATTTTATACGAGAGTATATCTTTTTTGATAAAGATCACCCGGTTTCTTACCTCCGGAGCTATCTGGTAGCCTTTTTTTGTCTCGATAAAATACCGTTTGAGGATATCCTTTGGGATGTCGTATACCTTCTCCCGGTCGTATATTCCTTTAAGGGCGTGAAAGAGCGCCCGTTTGTCGATATCCGTTCCGATGACTCTCAAATCGCAGGATTGGCCCATCTTCTGAAAATGATCGAGGAAGAGAATCGCTATGCTGTAGGGTTCTTCACCGGTGGAACACCCGACGCTCAGGACATTGATCCTGTGTCCGCCCCTTTCATAATGATTTCTGATGATACCCGGTATCACGACTTCCCTGATCTTTTCGAACGTCTCCTCGTTTCGGAAGAACCGGGTGACGTTAATGGTCAGGGCCGATACCAGTTTCTTGTATTCAATGGGATTATTCTCGGCAAAATCAAGATATTCTTCAGTCGTAGCGACCTGTGTCGCCCGCATTCTAACCTGAATCCGTCGCCCGATATAGGGATCTTTATAGAGATTAAGATTGACGTTGCCACCTCCCTTGAGAATGGTTCTCAACCTGGCAAAAGCCCGGGGAGTCAGCAGGATGTTCTCTTCTTGCTCACTTTCGATCATGGGGCAGTTAGAACGGAAGAAGGCCTCTGATGTCTTTGGCGATACGCCGACTCATGACCGATATAAGACCTAGATTTGAATCCCGCTTGGCGATAACGGTCAACAGCGCCTTACCCTCTATATCCGTCAGGACTATCTGACCCGATGAGCTCAAGACAAGGGTATTCTGGATGTCTCCCTGCTTGAGCTCCTTGACAGCGCGATTAATAACACTCTGGGCGGCCGATGAAATGGCCGCGATGATTTCCTCTTCCGCGCTGGTGGGCAGCGTCGAGGCCAGAACCAGCCCCTCGTATGTCTCCAGGACAATGGCCTCGATCCCCGGAATCCCCTCGGACAGGTCAGTGATCGTCTTGTTGAGCGTAGCGGCTTTATAGGTCACCACAATAATCCCTACTCGATAAAGATAAATAATAAGAATATTACATGTACTTCATGAGGGCATCGAGCACCTTCATTGAACTCTTCTTGTCGACGGCGCTGCAGCTGATAATTGTCGTTTTTTCGTCCAGTCCTAATTCCTTCTTCAGGTCGCCTATGGGCAGCGCCCCCGAGAGATCCTGTTTATTGGCGGCCACCACAAACGGCTCTTCGAGGATGTCCTTGAAGAATCGGATTATCTCTCGGGCTTCCTTGAACCGCTTGGGATCCGTGGAATCGACGACCACGATAAAGCCGATCATATTTTCGGTAAGTACCTCCCACATAAAGTCAAACTGCTGCTGACCCGGCGTTCCGAAGAGGTATATCTTTTGGCTGCCTAACGTGATACGACCAAAATCCATGGCCACCGTGGTCTCTCCCTTGATCGCCGCGTGTTCCGGCAGGGTAACCTTTCTTTCGGTGGAGACCACGTCTATTTCACTGACCGTCTTTATAAATTGGGTCTTGCCGCTATTGAACGGACCGGTCACGACCACTTTAAAACGGTTCATTTCCCTCATCCTCCTTCATGCGAACAGATCGCTTTGTCCGGAAAAAATCCTTCAGGATTCCGCCTTTCTTCCCGTAACTGCACCTTTTACATGGTGTGCCGTTTCAATCAACGGATAGCGTACCGGCACTATCAGAAATCTACTATCAGGGCAAATCCCCCTCCGAATCCCTCAGAGGGGGGAAAACGGACATTTTCATGAATATACTAATGTTATAATATCTTTATTGTTTATAGTCAAGGTATTTTCAAGAGTCCTGATCCATGAAAAAGGCCGCCACGTCCTGGAGATTATCGGTAAAAGAGAAGTTGGATAGGCTCTTTAAGAAGACCCGGCCGTACTGTTTTTGCCGAATCCGCGAGTCCAATACCGCCAGGACCCCCCGATCGCCCTGAGAGCGGATAAGCCTTCCCAACCCCTGGCGCAGCGTGATGACCGCCCGGGGAAGCTGATACTGATAAAACGGATTCTGGTCCCGATCTCTCATATACTCAAGCCGTGCCTCGATGATCGGATCGGTCGGCCGGTCAAACGGGAGCTTGTCGATGATTACCAGCGAAAGCGCCTCCCCCGGTACATCAACTCCCTCCCAGAAGGATGCAGTCGCCAAGAGCACCGAGGAAACATCGTCCCGAAATTGGGCAAGCAAAGCCCTCTTTGGCGCCTCTCCCTGAATCATCACCTTCATCGGGACTGCGCCCCCAAGGGCGGCATAGGCCGCTTCCATGTTCCTGACGCTCGTGAACAGGACGAGCGCCCGCCCGCGGCTGATCGAAAGCAGGCGTCCGATCATATCGATCACCGCCCCGTTTGGGGCCGCGCGGTCTGGTTGGGGGAGATCCGACGGGATGAACAGGAGCGCCCGTTTTTTCATATCGAAACCGCCCGGCGCGATGATTCCCTCGACATCGGGGCCGACTCCCACGCTCTCGGTAAAAAAGTCGAAGTTACCCATGACGGATAGGGTTGCCGAGGTAAAAATAATGGTCTGGACCTTTTTGTGAAGCCTCTGTTGCAGCTCCTTGGCTATATCAATAGGGGCGGCAAAAAAGGCGACGTCGCCCCCCCGGGCCTGGGACCAGTAAACGTACTGACGGTCGGGCATCGTAACGATGAACTGGAGATTTTCCGCGATCTCCTGGGCACGGTGCGCCGCGGCCAGGACCGGCTCGTGATCGACGGCGGTTGACCGAACGGCGTCGGCCAGCAGCGACAACCGCGCCGCCAACCCCAGCGCCCGCTCCCTGTCGTCCCGATTGAAGAAGTCGGCATCAATCCGGGCCTTACCGTCGGCCGTGCGGGCACAGACGGCGTTAAAAAAACCGACCGATCCTTCCGTGACCGCCATTACCGCCCGGTCGATTTGTCGTTCGGTAATCCTCTCGAGGGCCATTTCGGACAGGAGGTCGCGGGTAAGACTATTGATCCGAAAGGGAGAAACCGAAAGGGAAAAATAATCGCGGGCGACCTTCTCTATGTTGTGCGCCTCGTCCAACACGACCGCTTCCCAGCCGGGGATCACCCCCGTCCCCCTCCTTTCCCGCATCAGCAGATCGATAAAGAAAAGGTGATGGTTCACCACAACGATGTCGGCGGCCTGGGCCCTTTTCCTGGCCCGAGTCACGAAGCAGTCCTCAAACCGGGGGCACCTGGCCCCGATGCACGTCTCCGGAGACGATGATACCTCCCTCCAGAGGGCAAACTCTTCGGGAAGACTTGTGAGCTCCGCCCGGTCCCCCGTCCTTGTCCCGGTCACCCACCGCTCGATCTGTGCCGCAAACGCGGCCCCCTCTCCCGGAATGAGGCCCCGTTGTCGGCCGAATCGCTCGTATCGGCGCAGACACAGGTAGTTTCCCCGCCCCTTGAGGACAACCGCCTTGACGCTTCTCTTTGCCGCCCGCTCGATTATGGGCACGTCTTTTTCGATAATCTGTTCCTGGAGGTGGATGGTGCCGGTGGAAACAACGACTTTTCTGCCCGAAAAGAGGGCCGGGACCAGGTAGGCCAGCGTTTTGCCCGTCCCGGTGCCCGCCTCCACCATAAGGGAGCGCCGCCCGGCAAACGCCCGCCCCACCGCCCGGGCCATGACGAGCTGTCCTTCCCGAAGCTCGAATCCGGCCAGGACCGCCGAGAGGTGTCCGTTTTCCCCGAAGAACTCGTCTATCCGCTCCTCGTAATCGTTTTGTTTTCTCACCGTTGACTTCTACTCCGAGAGATGATATATATTTTATAAACGCCCCGCGGCCGGGACGTGTTCGGCGATCATCCAAACCGCGTACTCATGACGCACGACCGATTATAACCGAAAAAACCATGGATTAAAAGGAGACCGTGATGGCGTCATCACAAAACAAGGGGCTGCAGTTTTTCATTACGACGGTGGTGTTCCTGCTGCTTTTCTTCGGTTTCTATTACTTTATTTCCAATAAGAATAAAGAGGAAGGCTCAACGACCGCGGACTTCGAGGCCGCCTTCATCAACGACGGCGCGGCCTATATTTCCGGGATCAAGGCCGAAAATCCGAAGAAGATCGCCGTTGCCGATAGAATCGCCTTCAATTCTTCGGGCGAAGGCCTCTATTACATCGATAACTACGCGAAATTGAAATACTACGACATCGCGTCGGGGGATTCGAAGGACGTCTTCATCAATGTTGCCGCCTTTGCGGTCTGCCCCGCCGCCGACCTCATCGCCGTGGCGGAGAGGGGCCAGGCGGGTCATCTCAAGATAATCACGTCTGCCGGCGATGAAGTCGCCGACCTGGGCATCGGCATACAACCCTCCTGGTTTACAGAGGGGCAGCGCCTGGCCTTTATCGGCGGTACGACGATCTATAACGCCGCGGGCCCGGAATGGAACGAATCCCCCCTCTATCAGGGGAACCCCGTGGATATCGCCGTCTCCCCGGACGGCAAATCGATCCTCTTCTCGGAGCGGAACGCCGCCGAGAGCCGCCTGGTGCTTTTAACCATCGCCACGAAGGGAGTCACCGAGGTCAAGAAGGCCTCCGTCGAGGAGGCGTCGACGGCAACGGCCCCCCTCGGCTTTTCCTGGCCAAACTGGCTTGCCGGCACAAACGAGGCCCTGTTCATCTATAACGATCCGAAGGGGGGCAGGCTCTACCGCCTGGATGCGGCAACCGGGGTCGTCACGGGAGTCGCCGAGGAGCCGGGACCGATCTATTCCCTGGCCGTATCGGTCAACGGGGACAGGGCCGCCTATTTTTACGTTGTCAGCACAAACCTCCCGAAATTCACCGAGACAATAGACGGAAAAGAAACCGCCATCGTCATCGGCCCCCAAGACATGACCGTGGACTACATCGAGGCACTCTATAAACGGGGAAAAGACGGGGAGATCGGCGGAGAAAAGCTCAACAACCTCAACACCCGAAAGCTCCTTGACGGCGACGTGATCAGGGTCGTCGACCTGACCAAGGGCACCTACTGGCCGCTGGGTAGCGGGCAGTACCCGGTGTTGAAGTAGGGGAAGAAGATACTACCGACAAGAAAGACGTGCCAAACGAAATTATCCCATATTTTGAGATGTGTCGTAGAGAAGGGGTGAGCCTACAGCGAGGAATGAATTTCCAGCTTGGGCATAACCATTCTGTCATTCTTATGTCGATACGTCAGGGTGCACCTTACAACGACCGTCTTGAGAATGATGGATCTACAATAATATACGAAGGTCATGACGTACCACGCTCTTCGCAAAATTCCAGGCCGAAAAATATCGATCAATCGGAATTCCAGCCAAATGGCAGACTCACGGATAATGGTCGGTTCCACAATGCAGCTCAGGGAGTAAAACTAGGTAAAAGACTTCCAGAGCGAGTTCGTGTATATGAGAAGATTAAACAAGGAATCTGGTCTTATAATGGTGTTTTTCATCTTGTTGACTCATGGTTAGAACAAGACGGGAATCGACACGTCTTCAAGTTTAAACTTATAGCAGTAGAAGGAGAAGAGGATTTCACCCTGCCTGTTTCTTCCACTCCGAAAGTACGTAGGATTATCCCGACATGGGTAAAATTAGAGGTATGGAAAAGAGACGGCGGTAAATGCGTAAAATGTGAATCAGAAAAGGACCTTCACTTTGACCACATAATACCATGGTCAAAAGGAGGTTCGTCAAACACGCCCGACAATATTCAGCTACTATGTGGCAAGCACAATATCGAGAAACACGACAGAATAGAATAGCTTAGTTTGAGATCACCCCTTCCCAACCATCCCGTTTATCGCCCTGACGTCCTTGGCCGGGTACTTCTCGGTCCTGTCGAAGTTCAACAGCCCGTTTTTCTCGTTTTGGACATCGTAGGCCTGGGTCAGGCAGTAGCCGGTGATGATCGGGTACTTCCGCATTATCTCAACGTTGTGCCGGAAATTCTCCATGAACGCCCCGGCCCCCTTGTAGTACCCCGCGCCGCCGAACTCGCTGACGACAAAGGGCTCTTGGCCCCGGTAGACTCCCTGTTTGAGATACGCCCGTCTCGCCACCAGATGCGTGCCCACGATATTGACGGCGGTCTTGATGAGCCGCAGGAACTGGCGCGACATCTTTTTCTTGTCCCCGAGGGTTCGATACAGATCGTGTATCTTCTCGTCGGTGTTCAGGTAGTGGTGGATGTCGGCGATATCGGTGACCAGGTGGTCGTAACCCGAATTGTCGACCACCGGCATGTTGGGGTTGAAGTCCTTTACGGCGCGGTACACCGACAAGAGAAATTCCCGTTTCTTTCTGCTCCACAACAGCCCGTATATCCCCCACGTCTCGTTGAACAGCACCATCTCCATGACCGACGGGTGGCAGGCGTCGCGCTCCAGCACCTCGGAAAGCTCCCGCTTGTATTGCGCCCGGTCCAGCCCGCCGAAGAGAAACGGCGAGGGCATTTCCTCCCAGAGCAGCAGCCCGTGCTTGTCGCAGTAGTAGAGGTAGCGCGGGTCCTCGATCTTTTCATGCATCCTGACGCCGTTGAACCCCAGTGACTTGTAGAGGACGATCTCTCGCTCGAATTCCCGCTCGTCCATCGGCGTGTAGTGCCCACCGGGGTAGTACCCCTGTACCAGCAGCATCTTCAGATATACGGGCTTTCCGTTCAAGAGGACCCTGCCGCCCTTCGTTTCGATCCTCCTGAGACCGGTGGCGGCCGAGACCCGATCGCTCACGGCTCCCCGGCCGTCGGCAAGCGTGATCTGGACGCGGTAGAGGTGGGGGGCTTCCGTCGACCAGTGCCGCGGCTTCTTGATAATAAAAGTCTTTTCAATCACGTTACCATCAACCGGGAGGCGTTCCCGGACAACCGGGGCGTCGTCGGCATCGATGATCCGAACCTCACAGGACACAGCGCCCCGCGCCTGGATATCGGCCCTCACGGTCACGCGATCCATGTCCGGCAGCAACACGAGCTTCCCGATAGACGAATCGCCGGTGGCGTGGATAAAGACCGGCTGCCAGATGCCGCTGGCGGGCGTATAGAAGACCTCGGAAAGCCGCCGGTATATGTACTGCTTGCCCCTCAGCGTCCGCCGGGCCGGATAATCGGCGACCCTCACGGAAATCCTGTTGGTCTCTTCAATAAAGTCGGTAATTTCGAAAGAAAACGGCGTGTAGCCGCCCCGATGGCCGCCGAGGCGGTTGCCGTTGATCCAGACGTCGGCCTCATAGTCCACGGCCCCGAAGTTGATAAAGAACCGCTTTCCCCTCGGCAGTTCCTTGCGGGAAAACTCCCTCCCATACCAGAAGACGGGATAGAGCTTTTCATCGCCAAGCCCGGCGGCCCGGCTCTCGATGCAGTAGGGCACCCGGATAGTCTTCGACAGCTTCTTGACGTGCCATCCCTCCCGGACGCCGATATCGTTCGGGTCAAATTGAAACTCCCAGTCGCCGGAAAGCGGCAGCCACCGTTCTCTCTTTATATCGGGCCGCGGGTAATTCATCATAGGGCTCCTTGGATTACATCGGCATGTGTATAGAAATAGGGCATCCCGCCCATCGGGAGCATCATGAGTCCGGCCCTACCCCGGGGTATTGCGGTATCCGCCTATCTGGGCGGTCTTTTCTTTATCTCTCCCTGTCGGATCAGGTCGTCCCCGTACCGCTCGTAGGCCTCGGCAAATTTCTCCAAAAAGAGAGGCTTTTTGCCGGTTGGGATCTTCAACTCGTAGTCGTTTGCGCCGGGCGGCGTTACCCCACGGATAAGCTCCGGGTTGAGGGCCGCCATTGTCTTTTCCGTCGTCCCCAGGAACCGGGCAAAAAACCAGAGCGGGAGCCCCCCCGGTACGTAGACCTTATCGTAGGTGAAGGGGACCACGCCCGTCGGACGTGCAAACCCGTATTTTTCGGGCTCCTTCATGATCAGGATAAGCGCCAGCACCCGGGGGACGTAGCCGCGGGCCTGGAAGCTGAGCCTGCCCATCGTGCCCATCTCCCACAGGTTGACCGACCCGCACGCCTTGATGGCGGCGTTCACCGATCCCCCCCCGCAGTTGTACCCGGCCAGCGCAAGCTCCCAGTTGGAAAACGATGAATAGAGCGACGAGAAATACCTGGCCGCCACGATCGTCGATTTCTCGTAGTCCCGCCGCTCGTCAACCCATTCGTCCATCTCCATGCCGAACCCCCCGGCCGTGGCCGGGATAAACTGCCAGGGCCCCCCCGCCCCCTTGACGGAGACCACCGTCGGGTCAAAGCCGCTTTCGAGGATCGCCACGTATATGAGATCCTCCGGCACGCCGTGGGCCCTCAGGACCCCTTTCATGAGGGGAGAGAAGCGCTCGGCGGCCGCCAGCCATTTTTCTACCGAGTAGGGAGATTTTTTGAGCGTCTCAATCTCGTCGGTCACCGCCTTGTTTACAAAAGGGGTGATTTGCGCCGGCGGCCTCAAAATAGAGACGACAATCCGCTGTTTCTGTGTTTCTCGTTCGGGTTCGGGCCTGTCGGCGGAGGGCAGCGTTACGCACCCGGCAACCGAGACGATGAAAAAGAGGAGGGCTGCCCGCCCCCCGATACGTGCCGACTTTACCACATCATAAACCATATTATGTACCTAAACGGACGGGGGTTCCCTCTCGTTTGATTCGGACCCACCCTGGCCTGTACGCCAAAATTGTTTGACAAAAAAGTCATTTAATTATAATATCTTATCAATCATTGTCAAGGCCAAGTGAAGGCACGGGGGAAAGAAAATGGAGACAGCCGTGGAAATAGACGATCTCGAAAGGAAGATCAGAGACCTCCTGTCCCGGAGAAACGCCATACTGCTGGCCCACAACTACCAGCGGCCCGAGGTTCAGGACGCGGCCGATCTGACGGGAGACTCGCTGGGGCTCTCTATCGAGGCGGCCGCCACCCAGGCAGAGGTCATCGTCTTTTCGGGCGTCCATTTCATGGCCGAGAGCTCCGCAATCCTCTCCCCCCAAAAGACCGTCCTCATACCGCGGCCCGACGCTGGTTGTCCCATGGCGGACATGATAACACGGGAGAGCGCGCTCGACTTCAAGAGCCGCTACCCCGACGCACCGCTGGTCACCTACATCAACTCGACCGCCGACGTCAAGGCCGTCACGGATATCTGCTGCACATCGGCCAATTCGGTCTCGGTCGTCAATTCGCTGGACGCACGTACCGTCCTCATGGCGCCCGATCGCAACCTGGCCCACTATACCGCCCGCTTCTCTAAAAAAATGATGCACTGGTACGACGGTTTCTGTCCCATCCACGAACGGCTGACCCCCGATGAAGTTAAGGCGGTAAAGTCAAAGCATCCTGACGCGTTTTTTATCGCCCACCCGGAATGCCGCCCCTCCGTCGTCGATCTGGCAGATAAGGTCGCCAGCACCTCGGGGATGCTCGATTTCGTCAAAAAATCACCCCACAAGGAATTTATCATCGGCACCGAGATGGGGATTATCCATCCCCTCAAAAAAGCTAACCCGGACAAGGAGTTTATACCCGCGGCTCCTCACATGGTCTGCGCAAATATGAAGCTGACCACGCTTCAGGATGTCTACGATTGTCTCCTGGAGATGAAAAACGTGGTGACGGTCGCCCCGGACATCAGGCAGGCCGCCAAGGCCTCGCTGGACCGGATGGTGGCCGTCAAGCGGACGGATTAGAAAAGATCATTTCGGGCGTATCGCCGGACAACCGGCCCCGGCGGGCACTCGATAAACAGTCTTGCGGGAAGGATACCGGGCTTCTGTGTGTTCACAGCGACATGATGAATATCAATTCAATCCCCCGGTCAATCCATGATCCCCCGGGGCGTGAAAGGGAGAACGTATGTTAAGAAGAGCGTCTGCAGCCGTCCTGACCTTTGTCGTTTTCCTGTTTTCTCTGACGATAACCCTCGCCGAGGATGCCGATCCCTATGCACAGATTCGGCCCCTGCTCGACGAGAAGACCGCCGTCCTGGTCTATGACGCCGGCGGAGAAAAGGTCGACGTAGTCAGGGCGGGCGGCGTAATCACCCGCGAGCTCGGCAGGACCGCAGAGCCGCTGGAGGTGAAGCTTGGTTTCTTTTCGGACATCATGGGATCTCTTAACGCCATGACCCCCTATCAGGACGAAGCGGCGACCCTCTGGGCCGTCCTGATAAAGCCGGTAATCGGTGATTTGACGGGCATCGAGCGGCTCGGGATCGTTCCCGGCACGAAGCTCTCCGGCTTTACCTTCGGCGCCCTTGTCTCAAAAAAGAGCCCCAAACGGCCAGCCTTTCTGATCGACGACTTCGCCCTCTTCTACGCACCGTCGGTCGACATGATGGGCCGGGCGCTGGCGACGGACAAATCGATGCTTACCGGCGGCATCGTCATCGGCAACGCCAAATACCCCGCGGGCTACGGCGCCCTCAGGATGGCCCAGCCCGAGATGCAGGACGTCACCTTTTTCGTCCCCGGCGCCGTGATGTACGAGGGGGAAGCGGCCGGTGAGACGCTGCTGAAAAGCAGGCTTGCCGAGGGTCCCGTGTCGGTCCTCCATATCACCACCCACAGTTCGATCAAACCCGGCTCAGACGAAAACTCTAAGCTCCTGTTGACCGGCGGGGGCGGTGACGACGGAAACCTGACCGTGGCCGAGGTCGGCGCCATGACCATCGACGTGGACCTCGTGACGATCTCCGCCGATCGGGCGGGGCTCACCTGGGGGGGGTCCGGGGGCTTTCCCGGCGCCTTTTTGACCGCCGGGGCGGCGTCGGTCGTCGCGCCGCTCTACACGATCGACAAGGGGATGACCGCAAACATGATGAACTTCTTTTATACGTACCTGCCCGAAAACGACAAGGCCGAGGCGCTCAGGCTCGCGCAGAAGATGATCATCGATTTCGAAAAGGACAAGGGACGGTTCCGGTTTGCCCATCCTGCCTTTTGGGCGTCCTTCGTCCTTTATGGAAGCTATAAATAGCCTACCTCCTATCGGCCGGAAAAGACCGGTATCGCCGCGATAGAGGGGGAGAATTGCAGAGACGGCCTGCCCTTTTAATGTGACGAGCCCTGCCGGCGCGGGTAATCCGGGTAAAATCGGGGCCACCGCCGGGTTTTACGGACCGGTAGAATAGTCTACACGGCCGTCATCAGTGGAGGAAGCAATAAAGGTCTTAGTTACCGGCGCCGGATCATACATTGCCCGGTGCCTTATCCAGCGGCTCGTCGCCCTCGGTTTTTCGGTGCGAGGGTTTGATATCGTCCCCGTCGACGATCCCGTTGACGACGCGGAATATATTTCCGGCGATATCACGAGGGCCGGTCTCCTCTCCGACATGGTCCGGGGCATCGATCATATCTTTCACCTGTTGAAGGTATCTCCGGGCAGCGCCTCGGGACGAAGCGGGAGCGTATCCTCGGCCCTGGCCATGACTATAAAGCTCATGACGCTGGCCGAAAACCTCGGCGTTTCCACGTTCGTCTATCTTTCGGGATCTGAGGTCTACGGAAGGCCGAGGGAAGGGTTTATCGAAGAGGGAGAGAGGCGCCGTCCGCTTACGCCTGCGGGCAAGGAGTACCTGACCGTCGAGAACCACCTCATCGGTGCCGCCGCCGAGCATGATCTATCGGTGGCCATCCTTCGATGCCCGCCCGTCATCGGGTGGGGAACCCCGAAAGACCTGTTCCCCTCTCTCTATTTCCCGTTGAGAAACGCGCTTACGGGTAAGCCCGTCTACCTGATCGCGAAGGGGAGGTACCTGCTGCAGTATATCGACGTCGAGGACCTGGCATCGGCGATGGCACGGATAATCCTCGTGAGGGACGAGCGCTGCCTGATCCTCAACATCGCGGCAGACGACGTCATCAGCCAGCATGAGATCAGCGACTTTATCTTCGAAACATACGAGAGCGCCTCGTCAGTGGTGCACCTGCCCGAGGCGGCCGCAGCGCTGGTGGGACTATTGAAGAGGATGGGGATCCGCCCGATCGGAACCGACAATCACCTTCTCTTTTATCCCCAGCCGATCATCGATACCGCCCGGAGTAAAGAGCTGCTGTCGCTGACGCCCAAACGAACGCTGGAATCGATGCAGGAGACCTTCGGATACTGGCTGGGCGACAAGTGATATATCGGTAATACGATAGACGAGAGCCGGACCGGAAAAACCGGGGACCTCCTATTGACCCCCCTCGAAGACGATCGAGACAAACCTCTTCTTGCCGACCTTGAAGACATGCCTTTCTCCCGGCTTATAGAATCCGTTCTCCTCGGTCACCTTCTGCCCGTCGACGGACACGGCACCGGAGGCAATCATCCGTTTGGCCTCTGACGTCGAGGCGGTCGTGCCCGATTCGGTAAACAGCTTCGGCAGCCATATCTGCCCGCTTTTCGGGTAGTTAATCTCGGGGATGTCCGTCGGGTTTTTGCCCTCGGCAAATACACGGCCGAATTCCCGCCTAGCCTCCTGGGCCTGCTTGCTTGTCCAGAACCGCGCGGTCATCTCCTGGGCCAGGTCTTCCTTGGCCTCCTTGGGGTTCTTTTTCCCCTGCGCGATGTCTTCTTTCAGCCGGTTGAAATCAGCCGTAGGGATATCCGACAGCAGCTCGTAGTACAGGAGCATTACTTCGTCCGAGATGCTCATGACCTTGCCGAATATCTGACCGGGCGGCTCGGTGATCCCGATGTAGTTGCCGACCGATTTACTCATCTTCTTTACGCCGTCCGTCCCCACGAGGATCGGCACCGTCAGGACGACCTGGGGGGGCTGGCTGAAATATTTCTGGAGGTCCCGTCCCACCAGGAGGTTGAATATCTGGTCGGTCCCCCCGAGCTCCACGTCGGCCGAAAGCGCCACCGAGTCATACCCCTGCACGAGGGGATAGAGGAACTCATGGATGGAGATGGGCTGGTTGTTGACGAAGCGGGCCTTGAAATCCTCCCGCTCCAGCATCCTGGCTACCGTCATCTGGGCGGATATCTCAACAAATCCGTCGATACCCAGCTCCTTCATCCAGGTGGAGTTGAACGCGATGACGGTTTTTTCGGGGTCGAGGATCTTGAACACCTGCTCCTTGTAGGTCTCGGCGTTTATCAGCAGCTGTTGGCGGGTCATCGGCTCGCGGGTGGACGATCTCCCCGACGGATCGCCGATCATCCCGGTAAAGTCCCCGATAAGAAAGACGACCCGATGACCGAGATCCTGGAAATGTTTCATCTTCTGAATCAGGACGGTGTGGCCGAGGTGGAGGTCGGGGGCCGTCGGATCGAAGCCCGTCTTTACGGTAAGCGGCCTTTTTTCGGCGATGGATCGGCTGATCTTCTTCTCGAGTTCCTCGGCTGTAATAATCTCCACCGCACCCCGGCCGATGAGATCCATCTGTTCGTTGAGGCTTGTGTTCATGGTTTCCCTTCTTCGTATTTCTCTTTGAACCTGAGGATATCGGTTGATTTTCCGGTCTTTGGGTCGATCGTAACGAGCACCCCCTGGGCCTCGACGGCATGTTTGGCGGTGTCGAACCGCTGGGGCATCGAGGTGAGGAAACGGGATACGGCCCGCTCCTTTTTCACCCCGATAACCGAATCGGTGGGCCCGGTCATGCCGGCGTCCGTGATGAAGGCGGTCCCGCCCCCGAGGATGCGCTCGTCAGCCGTCTGGATGTGCGTATGGGTGCCGATGACGGCGCTGACCGACCCGTCGAGAAAATGCCCGAGGGCCTGTTTCTCCCGCGTCTCCTCGCCGTGAAAATCGACAATAATAATGCGGCTCTCCTTGGAGAGCCGAGAGACTATCTCGCCGGCCCGCGAAAACGGGTCATCAAAAAGCCCCATAAAGACCCGGCCGATCAGGTTGATAACCGATATCAGGTGGCCGCCGGGCGTCTTGACCGTCACCGTCCCTTCGCCCGGCACTCCATCGGGATAGTTGGCCGGACGCAGCAACCTCGGCGTTTGGTCGATATATTCCATAATCTCCCGCTTATCCCAGATATGATTTCCGGAAGTGATAATATCGACCCCGCCGTCGAACATTTCTCGGGCGGTATCCACGGTGATCCCGAAACCGCCGGCGGCGTTCTCCCCGTTGGCGATGACAAGGTCGGCGCGGTGCGTATCGGAAAGCCGTGGCAGGAAGTGCTTCAGGGCCCTGCGGCCCGGTTTACCGACTATATCGCCGAAGAACAGTATACGAACGACATCATTACGCGCGCCGTCAAGAAACATAAGGATCTCCCCGCTTCCTTGTCCTTCGGTCCATCGTGGTTATTTTAAACCGCTCACCGGGCGGTATTCAGCCCGCCGCCGGGAGCGGTTCGATTTAAAAATGCGTCCGGCAGACCGTCTGAGAATCCTGCGGCCCGCCCGTGAGGACGAAAAGAAGCGGCGGATGCCGCGGACTATTTTGCGAACTCGATCGACCTCGTCTCCCTGATCACGGTGACCTTGATCTGCCCGGGGTAGGTCATCTCGTGCTCGATCTTCTTGGCAATATCCTTGGAAAGGAGCAAGGATTCCTCGTCGGTCAGCTGATCGCTCGATACGATGATGCGAAGCTCCCGCCCCGCCTGGATGGCATAGGTCTTGGAGATACCGGTAAACGACCGCGTTATTCGCTCCAGCTCGTCCAGACGTTTTACGTAGGTCTCCAGCATCTCTTTGCGTGCGCCGGGACGCGCCGCCGACAGGGTATCGGCCGCCTGGATCAGTACCGCAAAGACCGAATCGGGCGGCTCGTCATTGTGATGGGCCGCGATCGTGTGGATAATACGCGGAGATTCCCCGTACCGCCGGGCGAGGTCGGCTCCAATCGTAGCGTGGGGACCTTCCACCTCGTGGTCGACGGCCTTGCCGATGTCGTGAAGGAGGCCCGCCCGTTTTGCCTGTTTTATATTGAGTTTGAGCTCCGCGGCCATGATTCCCATGAGGAAGGCCACCTCCAGCGAGTGCTGATAGACGTTCTGGGCGAAGCTTGTTCGATACTTCAGTCTGCCGATGAGCTTGACGAGCTCCGGGTGGATGCCGTGCAGCCCGAGGTCGAAACACGCCCGCTCTCCGGCGTCCCTGATCGCATTTTCAAGCTCCTCGCCGACCTTGTTGACGATTTCCTCAATCCTGGCGGGGTGGATCCTTCCGTCGGACATGAGCCGTTCCAGAGATATCCGGGCGATTTCGCGGCGGATCGGGTTGTGAGAAGAGAGTATGACCGCCTCCGGGGTATCGTCGATGACAAGGTCGACCCCGGTGGCCGCCTCGATAGCGCGGATGTTTCGCCCCTCGCGGCCGATGATCCTTCCCTTCATTTCTTCGTTGGGCAGGCTCACGATAGAAACGGTCCGCTCGGTAACGTATTCCCCGGCATACCGCTGGATGGCGGTCGAAATGATCTCCTTTGATTTCTTGTCGGCGTTTTCACGCAGCTCTTCTTCGATTCTTCTGAGCGACTTGGCGGCCTCGTGCCGTGCGTCGTCCTCGATGAGCTTGACCAGTTCTTCCTTGGCCGCGTCCCGGGAGATTTCGCTGATCCTCTCGAGGACCTTCTTCTGCTCCTCGATCATTTCGTTATACTTGTTTTCCTTTTCCTCAACCACCCGCACCTGGGCGGCTATGGCCCGATCTTTTTTGGAGATCTCCGATTCTTTCTGGTCGATTTGCTCCATTTTTTTTTCGATATTTTCTTCTTTTTGCAGAAGCCTCTTTTCCTGAACGAAAAGGCTGTTCTTCTTCTCCTTGGTCTCGCGCTCAAACTCGCTCTTCATCTGGTAGAGTGTATCCTTAGCCGAAAGGTCCGCCTCTTTCTTGATGGAATCCGCCTGGCGGTGCGCCTCGTTGAGGATCTTGGCGGCAGTTTCCTTGGCGGCTTCGACCTTTTTCTTGGCCCAGATCATCTTTAGGAAATACCCGAGAGCGAGACCTGCGACGATGCCGATAACAATCGATACTGCTACTTGAACCGTTAACAATTTTACTACCTCCTTATAAGGCAGGCTGCTTTTAAGAACACTTGATGACGCGGCTTTCGGTAAAAATAATATCGACCTTTCTGTCGTGATCCTTTTGAGGGACCCGATCGACTATCTGGATATCAAAGGCCGGCGCCGCCCGCGTTGCGGTGACGGCGTCCCCGGTTAACAGCCGGTCAAAATACCCTACGCCGTACCCGATGCGATACCCCCGCCTGTCGAAGGCAACACCGGGAATAATGATAAGGTCAAGCTCCTCGGGCCGGATGACCCGATTCACGTCGAATCGGGGCTCCACAATTCCGTACGTCCCCGTCCTCATTTCGGCGGGGTCGTCGACCGCGATATAGGTAATCGTATGATCATCGGCACGTACGAGTGGAAACCCCACCCTCTTGCGCTCGGACACCGCCGTACGGAATAGTGATTGGGTCAGGACCTCTTTCCTGAAGGGCCAGTAAAGGCCGATCACCGATGCCGTAATGAAAATGTCGTCCGAGATAATGCGACGGCATATCGCCTCGCTTCTGAAAGACGCCTGTGAATCGCTCAGGCCAAGCCGTCGGGCGAGAATCTCTTTTCTGATCTCGTTCTTGGTCACGGTTGGCCCTCACACACGCCTTAAGCAACGCGCCCGTGAGTTATCGGGTTTTGCCGTTTTGGGGAGTTGAAAGGTAGGGATTTAGCGTACTGAGATGGAAAGAGTTTATGCTGTCTATATTGGAGAGGCCGTCCAGTGGACCTCATATCTCTTTTTTTTCATCTATCGTAACGGTCTTTCCCTTGTCTGTTCAACCGGCCGAAAAACGGGCTAAAGGGTTCATGCCCCCCGCAGCAGTGCCGTGTGTTGGTGTTTTATTTGAACCTGTTTGTTACAGGTGGGCACCGTTTTGCCGTTTAAGGTTTCCTTTCAGAGAAAGGCATACACACCGCGGCGAGAGACGGCTCCCCTTTTTGTATCTGTTGGCTCAAAAAAGATCCCCCCATCACGAACACGGCAGGGGGCATGAAAATTATAACACCTCACTGATTAGTATGATAGTGCATTATGTCGTATCAAGATGCGGCCCTGCGTCCATGGAAACGATCATGAAAATCCGCTTACCGGGGACAAGAGCCCAAACCTTGATATTATTATGAATTTTTGGGGGGGAAAAGTCAAGAAGTTTTGTTATTTATACCGGTTTACCGGTTGGATCGGATCGCCGCACCATCCTGCGAGAAAAGCGCCTCTACAAACTGGTGCCGGTCAAACGGCATCAGATCGTCGGCTCCCTCTCCCACTCCGATATATTTGATGGGGATCCTGAGATCTGCGAAGAGGGGAAAAATCGCGCCGCCCTTGGCGCTGCCGTCGAGTTTCGTCAGGACGATACCCGTAATTCCGACTTCCTCGTGGAACTTTTTAGCCTGGGCGATATTGTTTTGACCGATCCCGGCGTCCAACACCAGGAGTGTCTCGTGGGGGGCGGCAGGCATCCGATCGCCCAATACCCGCTTTATCTTTTTGAGCTCCTCCATGAGATTATACTTGGTGTGGAGCCTTCCGGCGGTATCGACAAAAAGATAGTCGATACCCCGTGTCTGGGCCCGAACCAGCGCATCGAACGCGACGGCGGCGGGGTCCGCCCCCTGTTTTTGCGAGACAACCTCGACGCCGAGGCGGTCGCCCCACACCGTGAGCTGCTCGACGGCTGCGTCACGAAAGGTATCTCCGGCGGCAAGGATCACGCTTTTACCGTGCTCGGTCAAATCGTGTGCGATCTTGGCGATAGTGGTGGTCTTTCCGGTCCCGTTTACACCCAGGACGAGTACCACCGCAGGAGGCGCGTCGACAGCCGAGATAGCCCCTTCGCTCTCTTCGAGGATGGACAGCAGAGACTCCTTTATCCGGAGCGTTCCCTCGGCGGGATTCACATTGTTTTTGGCGGCCCACGCCGAAAGATCGTCAAGGATTCTGGCGGTCAGCACAACGCCGATGTCGGCGGTGATCAGAAGTTCCTCGATCTCGTCCCGAAGGCCGCCGTCCAGGCCGTGCGCACCCGAGATCAGGGAATCGAGCCGATCGGTAAAGCCATGACGGGTCTTGGAGAGCCCTTTCAGGAGCGACGAGATAAGTCCTCGACCCGTCATTGGGATTCCTCGACGATATCGACGATCGCCTTGCGGAGCTTTGCCAGCGAAAACGAGATCAGGGGCGTCGGCGAAAGGCGCAGGACGAGATAGTTACCGTCCTCGATCGGTGTGGTTATAATATAGACGTTGTCGGTCCTGATAAAGACCTCATGATGTTTTCCCGCGTTCATCCGCTTTTCTATGGCCGTAAGCCTCTGATGGATAAGGACCATATGGGCCCCCAGGAGCTTCATCTGGTAGTCGTTTTCGGGAGCGTACGTGATGATTTCGTCTCCATGTCGGTCCACCAGGATGCAGCCGGACGCGTGCGGGATTTCATCCACAAGCCGCTTGATTGTATCGAAAAACAGCATCGGGTCCCCCCTATGCGGTCAACTTCACCGAAACGGTCTTGGATACCCCCGGATCTTCCATGGTAAGCCCATACAGGGTATCGGCCATCTCCATTGTCTTCTTATTATGGGTAATCAGGATGACCTGGGAAGACCGCGAGATCTCTTTGAGGAGATCGATGATACGCTCGGTATTGATATCATCCAGCGGCGCGTCCATTTCATCCATCATACAAAACGGGGTGGGCTTCACCATAAAAACGGCAAATATCAGGGCGATAGCGGTGAGGGCCTTTTCGCCGCCGGAAAGCAGCGTGATGCTCGATAGTCGTTTCCCTACCGGCTGGGCCAGGACGTCGATACCGCTTTCGAGAGGATCCGATTCATCGGTCAGGATGAGCCGCGCACGGCCGCCCGGCAAGAGCCGTGAAAAGACATCCTTGAACTTCTCATTGATCTCCTCAAACGCCGTCATAAACCGCTCCCGCGATTTTCGGTCGATCCGCTTGATGGTGTCGGTGAGGGACTCCAGTGACGTTACCAGATCCGTCTGCTGCGTCTTGAGAAACTCGTACCGTTCGGCCAGCGTATTGAATTCCGAGAGCGCCATGAGATTCACCTCGCCGAACCGCTCGAGTTTCTTGTGCGCCGTATCAAGCTTCGTCTTGAGCTCCTCGTCGGTTATCTCCTCGGCCAGATATCGCGAATGGACCTCCCTGAGGTCTTCCTGGTGCCGTTCCAGAATGCGTGTGGTGAGATTCTCCTGTTCGAAGACAACCTCTTTGACGGTGTCCCGCTCATGCTGGATCTCTTCCCGGAGTATATTCAGGCCCTTGGCCAGCTGCTTTTTCTCCTCATCCAGATCGCGCAGCTTGAGGTCCGCCGCCTCCAATTGGGCCCTGGCGTCCCGCATCCCGTCTTCTATCAGTCTGGATTGCTCTATGGCGCCAAACAGATCCTGTTCGGTCTCGGCGATCCGGAGGGTATAGTCCTCTATTTCCCCCTTTGAGTCTTGTACGGCCTTGCCTTTATTTTCCTGATCCCTTCGGGCCCGGTCGATCTGTTTTTTGAATTCTTCCACCGACGAAATAAGGTGCTGCTTGGCGTCGAGCGTCGTCTGTGTCAGCAACCTGATCTCAGTCTCCTGATCTTCCAGCCTCCTCATTTCCTGCTGCCGCTCGGAAAGGGCCCACTTGGCCCCGTCGGCCGTCTTCCTGAGCTCTTGTTCCCTTTTTTCGGCCTCGGAAAGGGCGGCCGTCGACTCTTCGATCTCCTGTTTCAGGCGTGTGATCTCGGCCCCATCACGCTCGATTTCGGCGGCGATCGTCTGATAGGCTTTTGAGAGCCGCTGCTCGTCCCTCTGATGGGAAACGATCTGCCCATCGAGCTTTTCTATTCCAATCTTGAGGGAGGTCAGCTCGGCCTCTATCTCTTTTTCTTCCTTTTGACCGGCGGCCAGGGCGGACCTTACTTCCTGGAGCTCATCATCCCGCCGGGCGAGGTCTTTTCGGATTGTCTCCAGCTCTTCGGTGAGGGCCTTTTTCTCCCGCTTGTTTCTGAGAAGCGAGAATTGTTGCTGGCGGCTTCCGCCGCCGAAGATGAGCCCCTCCCGGGTCAATACCTCGCCCTCGAGGGTTACGAGCACGGCGTCGGGCCGTTTGGATTCCCAGATATCGATAGCCTGCCCCAGATCGGAGGTCAAGTACGCGCCCGCCAAGAGGGCTTTGAGGATATCCGAGCCCGACCCCTTTACCGTAACGAAGTCAACGAGCCTTCCCATAACACCGTCAATGGACTCCGCTCCGTGCCCCGGGCTTTGCCCGGCCGAATCGGCGGGGATAAAGACGGCCCTGCCGGACCCCGAGCCTTTGAGACGATCGATATGGTCTTTGGCGTCTCTCGGCCCTTTAACGACGACCGCCGAGACCGCCTCGCCGAGGTAGCCTTCGAGGGCCTTTTCGTGGCGCTCATCCGATTCGATGAAGTCGGCAAATATCCCGAGGACGCCCTGCCGGTCGCCGGTCATGATGCTCTTGGTTCCCTCGGCCAGCCCCTCGAAGTTTTTCTCCATCTCGTCAAGGGAATTGACCCTCAGAGTCGCCCTGGTCAACGATTCCTCGACCCGCCGGTGCTCTCCGGTCAATTGAGCCTCCCGGTCCTTGTGCCGCTGCACGTCCCGGCCGATCCGGGAAAGGGCATCGGTCTTTTGGTCGCGCTCCCGCTCCTTGCTTTGTTTCTCCGATTGGATTTCGGATAACGCCCCGGCAAGCCGCGTCTTTTCCTCGGAAATAGCCGAAAGCTCGTTTCTTTTCTTATCTATATCCTGCTCGGATCGCTCTATCCATTTGCCCGTCGACGAGATGGTGTTGTGGATACGGGCAATGACCGACGCCTCGGCCATCTGGGTTTCCCGGATGGATTCCCATCGGGCCGTCAGGTCGCCGATGACCTCGGCCAGGGCATCTATCTTGCCCTCGATAATCTCGATCTCCTGCCTATGGGAAAACGAGTCCCGGTCGCATTCGGCAATCTGTTGATCCGTTTCTTGAAGGCGGACCGTGTTTTCCTCGATGAAGCGGGTCAATTCGTCGATATCCCGCGTAAAGATACTATTTTGGTTTTGCGTCAGTGCGATCCGCTCCTTAAGGTGGTCAATCTTCTGCTCGAGGGTCTTGATATCGGTCTCGTTGGCATAGAAGTTCTTCTGGATCTCCGAAAAGGATTCCTCCTTTTCCATCGATGCCGCCTTCTCTTGTTCGATGGTTGCCTCGAGCGTCGAAAAACGGGTGGAGAGTAGCGTCTCCTCCTGTTCCTTTTGTGCCTGGGTCCGTCCCTTCCGATCAAGATCTTCGGATTGAGAAACGAACTGACGAGCGGCGGCGATCAACTCGAGACGCTTGGCGTCCGACTTGAGGGTCTTATAATCCTCGGCCTTCCTGGCCTGGTGGGAGAGAGAGTCCATCTGCCGTTTCACCTCGCCGGTAATGTCCCCGATGCGCAGCAGATTGGTCTGGGTGGCCTCCATCTTCCTCTGGGATTCGATCTTCTTGGCCTTGTACTTGGTAATGCCGGCTACCTCTTCGATAATGCTTCGCCGGTCGATCGGGCGGGCGGTAACCAGGTCCCCGATCTGGCCCTGGGCGATCATCGAGTATGCCTTGGAGCCGACGCCGGTACCCATGAAAAGGTCGGTAATGTCCTTGAGGCGGCAGGGTGTCTTGTTAAGGAAATATTCGCTCTCTCCCGAACGGTAGATACGGCGGCGAACGGTTATCTCGTGGTAATGGGAAAAGCTGTGAGGAAGGTTTCCGTCGACGTTGCCGAAGGTAAGGGTCACCTCGGCCATCCCGAGAGGCTTTTTTTCACGGGAACCATTGAAGATGACGTCCTCCATCGACTTGCCCCTGAGCATCTTTGCGCTCTGCTCGCCGAGGGCCCACTTGATGGCGTCCATCACGTTGGATTTTCCGGACCCGTTCGGGCCGACAATGGCGGTAACGCCGTCGGGAAAGGCAAGCGTGACCTTGTCAATGAAGGACTTGAAGCCGATGATGTCTAATTTCTTCAGTTTCATTATACGCTGCCGTTGATATTTTTAACACAACCCGATCGGATTGTAAAGCAAAAACTTATATATGGCCCCGGTAGGGCAAACAAACCACAATATGTTGTATACAGTCTGTGCACTCCGTATCCCTGACCATTCCGGTTTAAAATACACCTGTAAAGAAATCGCGTCCCGGGATACCTGGCAGGACGCGTGATCTTCGTGAAATCCGGTCTCTTGGGCGACTCCGGGAACCTTTCCGGCCCTATTTTCCTTCGGTTTTCTTACGAGGGACATAGGGGCAGAGGGGTTCCTGGGCGAGGTAGTCGCCGTACTGAAAGAGGGCACGGGCCCTGCAGCCGCCGCAGATATCAACATGTTCGCAAACGCCGCACTTGCCGCCGAGCAGCGAATGGTCCCTCAGGCGGCAAAACACGTCGGCCCTTTCCCAGATATCCCTGATGGGGGTCCGGGTGATATTTCCACCGGTCACCTCGAGATATCCGCAGGGCTGGGTCGTCCCGTCGTGGGAGATAAAGAGAAACGATATACCGCCCAGGCAGCCCCGGGTGGAGGCCGCAAATCCGTGTCCGCTCTCGGGGATGACCGTACCCTCCCGTTCCGCCGTTTCACGCCGTATTCTCATGTACTGGGGGGCACAAGTGACCTTGACGGGATAGGGGGCCGACATTTCGTATCGGTATATCCGGCCGAGGACCTCCTCATATTCCCGTGCGCCCAGCGAATCGTCGGCCATCTGGGCGCCGCGGCCCGTCGGAACCAGGAGAAACAGGTGGTGGGCATCGGCGCCGAGCCGCTCGACGAGGGACTCGATTTCGGAGAGCTCTGCCATGTTTCGTTTCGTGATGGTCGTATTGATCTGAAAGGAAAGGTGTTCGCGCCTGGCGTTCTCGATCCCGAAAAGCGCCCCGGAAAATGCCCCCTCGACTCCCCGAAGTTCGTCATGGGAGCGTTCGTCCTTGCCGTCGATTGAAATGGAGATACGCTGTATCCCGGCCTCGATGAGCCGGCGGACGGTCTCCGGTTTCAGGAGCGTCCCGTTGGTAGCCAGGACCATCCTGAGGCCGAGGTCCGTGCCCCCGCGCGCAATGGTAAAGATATCGTCCCTGAGCAGCGGCTCGCCCCCGGTAAGGATAATAATGGGCGACGAAAACGACGCAATATCCGAAAGGAGTTCGAGCGACTGCTCTGTTGAAAGCTCGTTCGGATACGGCCCGGACTCCGCCGACGCCCGACAGTGCGCGCAGGCGAGGTTGCAGGAGCGCGTCAGCTCCCAGGCGACAAGCCTGAGGGGCGGTACGGAAGGGCTCGAGACTGTTTTCTTGGCTGGATGCGTCACGATGTCTGCCTCGCCAGGATTTCGGCCGCTTCCGGGGCGAAATAAGAGATGATTAGATCCGCCCCCGACCGCTTGATCGCCAGCAGGATTTCCATCATGACACGCTCGCCGTCAATCCATCCATTTTTTGCGGCGGCCTTGACCATTGAGTATTCGCCGCTCACGCTGTAGGCCGCGATCGGCAGGTCAAAACGATCCCTGACCAGCGAGATCACATCCAGGTAGGCCAGCGCCGGTTTTACCATGATAATATCCGCGCCTTCCTCGACGTCGGCCGCCGCCTGCCGCAGCGCTTCCCGCACGTTGGGAGGATCCATTTGATGGGAGCGGCGGTCCCCAAAGGCGGGGACGGAACCCGCGGCCTCCCGAAAAGGCCCGTAGAAGCCCGACGCATATTTTGCCGTGTACGACATGATTGGGATATCGACGAAACCCTCCTCGTCCAGCGCCCGACGGATCGATCCGACCCTCCCGTCCATCATGTCCGACGGCGCCACCATGTCGGCCCCGGCCCGAACATGCGTGAGCGCCATCCGGGTCAGAAGCTCCACGGTGGGGTCATTGACGATCGTGCCGTCGGCCACAATACCGCAGTGGCCGTGATTTGTATACTCGCAGAGGCAGACGTCCGTGATAACCACAAGGTCGGGGATATGCTCCTTGAGCGCCCTCACGGCCCTCTGCACGACCCCGTCGTCGTCATAGCCGGAGCTTCCCATCTCGTCCTTTATTTCGGGGATACCGAAGAGAATTACGGCCTTAATTCCGAGACGGCGCACCCGTTCTGCCTCCCGAACGAGGTGATCGGTCGAGAGGCGAAAGATACCGGGCATGGCGGGGATCTCTTCTTTTTTATCGGCGCCGAAGACGACAAACATCGGGTAGATGAAGTCGGCCGCCGCAAGCTTCGTTTCCTCAACCATGCGCCGGATCGGCTCTTTCATCCTGAGACGTCTCATCCTTGTTACCGGAAACATCGCCGACGGCCCCCCCGTGGTAATCGTAATAATTATGTGATAGTATCATACGGGGTTTCGGTTTTCAAGACTATTTGACGATCGGAGGAAACGGCGGTGGAATATGACAAGACAATCGTAGGACGAACCGTGAGATACCGTATAACCATCATTCTGACCATTTTCATAATCCTGTCTTCATCGGCCGCTTCGGCTCTCTCGACGGCAAAGACAGCCGGGCAACCGACCAGGGTTATCGTCCTTGTTCACGGATTCATGGACACCCGTTTTCACCTCTACTTCATGGAAAAACAGTTGATTTCCGAGGGGTTCGTGGTGATCAACAAGACCTATCCGAGCGTTACGATGAGCATCGAGGAATGCGCCGACTACCTGGCCGGGGTAATCCAACACGGTACCGAGAATATCGAGGGCCCCTACGAGCTCAATTTCGTCACCCACAGCATGGGGGGACTGGTCGCCCGCTGCTATCTTTCCCGGTACTGCCCGCCCCAGGCAAAACGTCTCGTGATGATCGCCACGCCCAACCGCGGCGTGACCAAGGCGGAGCTGGCGGCACGGCTCCCCCTGGCCGACAGGGTGCTGGGCCCCGCGCTGATGGAGATGGCCCAGGGCAAGGATTATTTGTGCGCCCTTTGCGGCGGAGCGCCCTCCATAACGTTCGGGGTCATTGCCGGCGGAAAGGGTGACGGAGAGGGCTATTCAGCACTCATTCCCGATGACGACGACGGCACCGTCGCGGTCCGGTCCGCCTATCTTCCCGGGGCGGCCGACTTTCTGCTTCTGGACCACATTCATAACCTCATCTGCTTTTATGATGACACGATCAGAAACACACGGGCTTTTATTGAAGACGGCGCTTTCCTGATGCATACCGCCCCGCCTCCCGATATCAACTGAACGATAGTGCTTAACGCTATTTCCGTACCGCGGGATACAAAAGTGAAGGTAATAATAAATTAAATCTACTTTTTACTTGACATCTCCTTTTTTTCCCCCTACAATGCGATTATATATTGCTAACTTTTTGTTTTTTTGGTACTATCTGTCAAGATTGGCGCGGATGGGAAGGGCCGGGAGTCGGGAAATAAATACCACGGCCCGACCACACGGGTCGTCAGGTAACATACGTAATAATATACCAATCTATTATATGATGTGACGATATGGCTGAAACGGAAACAAACGATATCAAAGGGCGAAGCTATGCGGCGGCCTTTGTGATGGATCTGTTCGGCATTACCCGTCAGCAGCTCTATTACTGGAGGAAGAACCTCCTCAAATCGCGCGGGAAGGGAACGGGAAAACAGACCACCTATTCTTTCCTCGATCTCGTGGCTATCAAGACAATCCTCAACCTCAAGGAAGAGGGGGTCTCCACCAACATGATCACCCGGGTTATCAAGAAATCACGGGACCTCTTCCCCGACATGGAAAACCTCCTCGCCAATACCCCGATAATCCCCGCGGGGGGGCGCCTCATCGTCATCTACCGGGGGAAGGCCTATGAGGGTACGACCGGACAGGGCGTCTTCATCAGCCTCCTGGAAGTGGAAAAAGAGGTAGAGGAAAGCATTCGGGAAAAGCTGCGGGCAAGCGCCTGATCCGACGGATCGACCGTCGATCGCCGCCGTGGATCAATACGGTGGGTGGAACGCGGGTAATGTTCAGGAAAGGCCGTAAGGCAATGGCAGGGGCAAATCGAAAGGAGATAGACATCAGGCATGTCGATTTCGCATAAGGAATGCCCTCTCTGCTTTCCCAATCCCGCAGATATCCTCTTTGACAGCCACAATTTCTACCTGATGACGTCAAAGAGTGTCGGAGATGCCCTTATTATTCCCAAAGGCCATTACCTGACCATGGCCGACCTCCCGGAAGAAATCATCATCGAATTTGAAGAGATGCGATCCCTCGTCAGGCGAATGCTCAGGGCCGACTTCGGGTCCTGCGTCTTTTACGAGCATACCGGGCAGGGCCTGGCCTGGGCCTTTATCGGCCATGGAGACGGTCACGGTCACGCACACCTGCACTGCGCCTGCACGTCCGACGAATTCTTAACACGGCTCCCCCGGATGTACGTCCCGAAGGAGGTTGAATCCTGGAAACAGGTCCTCGACTCCCGCCGGGACGGGGAACACTATTTCTATTTCGAAGACAAGAACGACCGGAAGTTCGTCATCCTCGTGACCAACGGGGGAAAACACCTCACGGAAGATATCATGAAGTAGCCGTGCGGTTCACGTACTGCCCGTACCTTACCAAGGCCGAAAGGGCAACCGCCCCCCGCAGGGGCGAGGCAAAGAGCAGGATATCTTTCTCCCTCAATATCTCCTTGAACCGACTCTCTCCCTCCATGACCGCCTGATCGACTACCGGGATAATGGGTTTTTTGTAGACGTCCATGAGGCCGATAATCGCCTCCGCGGTGGTTTCGTCTGCCCGGATAAAGAGACGGCCGATCTGTTGCATATCATAGTTTCCGCTGTAGGGGGAGTCCAGGATATACCTTCCCCTCATCTCGCCGTAGCCGATACCCAGCAGCATCAACGAATCGATATAGTCGCTCTCAAGCAGTGTTCTCAGCGGCTTTTTGAAATCGCCGTCCTTGAGCCCCGCCACCAGGTCCACCGGATTGCTCCTGCTCCAGTAGGGCGGGAGGATTGCGTTTAGGCGGTCGATGGTCTCGGACTTCAGGGGGATCACGTCGAGTCCCTGCCGGGCCAGGGCATCCGCGGCCATAACGCCCCACCCGCCGCCCAGCGTGATGACCCCGACCCGGTTTCCCCGGGGGATCGGCTGGGACGAGAGCGCCGCGGCGCAATCGGTCATCTCCTCGATATCGTGCGCCCTGATTACCCCCGATGATTGGAGGGCGGCCGAAAAGACCGCATCGCTGCCGACCATCGCCCCCGTGTGGGATGCGCTGGCCCGCGCGCCGGCCCCGGTGCTTCCCGCCTTGATGACGATAACGGGCTTTTTACGAGATACGCGTCTGAGGCTCGCCAGCAGGCCCGACCCGTCTTCGACCCCCTCGATATAGGAGAGGATCATATCGGTATCCGGGTCATCCCTGAAGTAGTTGATGAAATCGACCGACGTCAGGTCGGCCTCGTTGCCGCTGGACACGACGCGGGCCACCCCGAGACCCCGCTTCACGATGCTTTTGGCGATACTGTAACCCATATTGCCGCTCTGGCTGACGATCGATACCCTGCCCGGCCCCGGTATGTAGGAGGGCATCCAGGCGGTCAGGTTGGCCGGCATACTCACGATCCCCATGCAGTTGGGGCCCAGGACCCTCATCCCCCGCTGCCGCGCAACCCGGATCGTCTCCTCTTCGAGGCGCCTGCCGTTATCGCCGGTCTCGGAATACCCGGCCGTAATCAGGATAATGGCCTTTGTTCCCTTATCGCCCGCCTCGTTCAGGACTTCGATAACCTTTTCGGTCGGGACGATGATCATAACCAGGTCCACCGGGCCGGGGATATCGGAGAGATTTTTATAGGCAGGCAGGCCGAAGATGTCCGGTTGGTTCCGATTGACGGGATAGATACCGCCCGTAAATCCTCCCAGAAGGATATTATGAAAGATGATCGCGCCCCATTTGGCAAAAGTGGTCGATGCCCCGACGATCGCCACCGATCGAGGGGCAAAAAAGGGGGTAAGCTCCGATTTCGTATCGCTCATGTCTCTATCCGGATTATAGCGAGAAAGGCCGATAAGATTTTATAGGTTATATCGCCGGTAGTGTCAAGAACAATGAGGGGGGCGCGGATCAGGAACCGGGAACGATTCTCTTGACCCGCAGAGAGAATCCCGTTATTCGTCCGCCGATGTTGCGCTTGACCGTACAGATCCCCGGCTCTCCCGGCGCCAGCTCGCAGCGGTTGAAACACCCGCGGCAGGTGACGAATCCTGCGGCCCGCGGCGGTCTTGGAAACGGCGGGGGCAGGGCGCCCCCGGCCGTACCGGAGACAGGCCCGTCCTTTATGAGAGAAGGACGGCCGTCGGACGCCGGACAATCGTGACATACCGGCGCCCTCTCTGGTATAATGGGGTCTTCTTTCCCGTACCCGATACGCGCTTTCATTTATGTATCGTACCGCGTCGGGTCCCAGAAGTCAATGAGGGCCACGGCCGAGCGGGGCCGCCGCCGGGCCAAAGGAGATGAAATGAAAAGACGGTTTGCAGCGGTGGACACACGCATCATAGAGCTCTTGACATCGATCGTGGGAGAACAGGGCGTTGTTGTCGATCCCCACGGGGTGGATCGCTATTGCCGGGACGAGACGACCGACACGGCGGGCCGCGCAGAGGTGGTGGTAAAGCCGCGTGATACCGCGGCGGTCGCCGGCGTAGTAAAGCTCGCGTCGGAATTCCTGATCCCGATTACGCCCCGGGGCGGAGGCACCGGGGTAACGGGAGGCGCTGTGCCGGCGGCCGGGGGGATCGTGCTCTCCCTGGAGAAGATGAACCGCATCATCGAGATCGACACCGACAACCTCATGGCGGTGGCAGAGCCGTGCGTGATCACCGGAGACCTGGCCCGCGCCGCCGCCGAACGCGGCCTCTTCTACCCCCCCGACCCTGCCAGCATCGATTCGTGCGCCCTGGGGGGAAATGTTGCCGAGGGAGCGGGGGGGCCGTGCGCCGTGAAATACGGCACGACCGGGGACTACGTAACGGGGCTGGTCGTTGTCTTCCCCGACGGATCGGTCTCCCGGCTCGGCGGCAAGATCGTCAAGAACGCCACCGGCTACAACCTCATCGGTCTTTTTGTCGGCAGCGAGGGGACCCTGGGCGTCATCACCGAGATAACGGTGAGGCTGTTGCCGCTGCCGCTCTATTCGGTTGACCTCATGGCTCCGTTTGCCGACCTCGCCTCGGCTTCGTCTGCCGTGAGCGCCGTCATCAGGGCCCGCATCGTCCCCACGACCATCGAGTTCATCGAGAAAGAGGCGATCACCCTGGCCTCCCGTTTCCTGAAAAAGGATCTCCCCTTCCCCGACGCCGGGGCGCAACTGCTCATCCGTCTGGACGGCGACACAAAGCAGGCGGTCGACCACCAGATGGAGCGCCTCTGGGAGACGATAAAGGAAAAGGGCGCCCGGGATATGATCGTGGCCGAATCGTCGGTTACCCGGGACCGCCTGTGGGAGGGGCGCCGGTGTATGCGGGAGGCCGTCGTGGCCGAGGGCGGGGCCAAGTGCGGGGAAGACGTAGTCGTGCCGCGGGCCGCCATACCCGCGTTCGTCGGGCGGGCCAAGGAGCACCTCGCCGACGTCGGTATCGGCTCGATCTTTTTCGGCCACGCAGGGGACGGCAATATCCACGTGGAGCTGATGAAGGGAAAATTGTCCGACGACGAGTGGAGGCGGCGGCTGCCCGCCGCGCGCGAGGGCCTCTATCGGATCGCCGTCGCGGCCGGAGGAATGATCACGGGCGAGCACGGCATCGGCCTTATACGAAAGGAATACCTCGGTCTATCGCTCGATTCCGCCCAGATTGCGGTCATGCGGCACATCAAGGACGCCCTTGACCCGAAAGGGATCATGAATCCGGAAAAGATATTCCATGAATAGCGGACACCCGCATACCGCCTTCTCTTTCGTCAAACCCCTTTAAAAAAGCGGCGCCTCGTCATATCGCGGCGCCTCTCCATTACGCGGGAATAGTCTTATATCTTGTCCCTGTTCCTGAACCGCGTGGCCATATTGACCCAGCCAACGAACCTGCCGAAGAACTTATTGAGGTAGTAGAGAATCCCCATGTCGATGAGCTCGATGAGGTGGCCGTCGGGATCTTTCAGGAAGACAAAGTGCGCCCCCTTTTCGTGGACAGGTGGGCCGAGGAACTTCACCCCCTTGGCCGTAAGCTGCTTGAAGGCCCTGTCGACGTTTCCAACGTCCAGTGTCAGATGGGTAAACCCGGGCCGATTACGTCCGGCCTCCCGGTCTGTTTCCGACGGCGAGAATTCGAAGAGCTCGATAAAGCTTCCCCAGCCGCATCTCAGGAGCGCGATCTTAACCGTCGTTTCCCGTTGTCCGTAGATCTCCCCGATGACGGCCGAGGGCTTCTCCATAACCTCAACCACCGGCAGCCTGAAATGCCCCCAGTAGAAGTCGATGCTCCTCCTGAGGCTCTTGACCGTTATCCCTATCTGGCTCAGCGCCTTTACCCGCATGTCCTTTCTCCTTATCTCGGACGACTATTTTCCCGTTCCCGCAATGAAACCCGAAATCAGACTGTTGACAATATCGGCCTTCTCCTCACGGGGCAGGCACCCTCCCGAATTACGCGGTTTCGGCGCTATCCGGGGGTTCGGCCGGCCGGGACGGGGGCCTCATCGCACCCGATAGTCCGAAGTCCGAGCCATAATAAAGGGAGACGGGCAGCGCCTCACGTCATTCGGGCGCTCCCGTCGAGAGATGTGCCTCTATAACTTATCCCGATTCTTGTATTTCGTGGCCATGTTAATCCGGCCTACGATCCCCCCAAGGAACTTATTGACGTAGTAGAGGAATCCCAGATTGGTGAGTTCTACCAGGTGGCCGTCGGGATCCTTCAAAAAGGCAAAGGTGTTTCCGCTCTCCACCATCGGGGGGGCCAGGAACTTTACGCCCTTGGCGGTGAGCTCTTTGAAGGCTTTATGGACGTTCGGCACTTCCAGGGCCAGGTGCGTGATGTTGGGACAATTCCACTTGACCTCGCTACCCTTTTGCCCGGGCGTGAATTCGAACAGCTCGATAAAGTTACCCCAGCCGCACCTGAGCATTGCGATCTTTACCTTCGTCTTTTCCAGCCCGTAGATCTCCTTGATGACCGTGGGGGGCAGATCCACTACCGCCATGACCGGCAGGCCGAAATGGCCCCAGTAAAAATCGATGCTCTTCTTGAGGCTTGTAACCGTCATTCCCACTTGGCTCAGCGTTTTTACCCTCATGGACAGCTCCTTTATTATTGTATGACTATTTCTGCCGCGCGAAATCGGCGATCAACGCGTTGACCGTATCGGCCTGTTCCTCATGGGGCAAATGGCCGGCCTCGGGAATGACCACAACCGTGGAATCCTTGATATCCCGCCCGAAATAGTAGGCATGCGCGACGGGTATGAGGGTATCTTGCCTGCCCCAGACAATAAGGGCCGGCACGGCGATCGTCTTGATCGTATCGGCATTGAGGTCGTTGTCCCAGTCGAATCTCCTGCCCACCCAGAGGGGGGCCTTCTTCCCGTTTTCTGTCTTGTAAACCTTGTAGTAGGAATCGATGACGTCGTCGGTAACAAACCGGTTATCATAATAGATACCCGAGAGCATCGACTGTTTGATGACCCACCGGTAATTGAAGGACATCAGGAGGTCACCGATGACCGGGTACCTCATGAGGTTAAATATGAAGAAGCCCCCCTCCTCTTTGGGATATCCGGCGGAATCTATCAGGACGAGCTTCTGGACCCGGTCGGGATGTCTCAGATAGGTCATCATGGCAACACTCCCCCCCATGGAGTTGCCCACGAGGGTCGCCTTTGTGATGCCCTCGGCGTCCATGAAGGCCGCCAGAAAATCGGCGTAGTCGGCCAGCGTATAACCGAATTCTTTCGGTTTGTCGCTGTAGCCGAAGCCGGGCAGATCCATCGACCAGACAGAAAGGCCTTCGGTCGCCAGATCACTGATGTTGAACCGCCAGGTATAGAGGTTGCCGGTATAGCCGTGAATCAGGATGACGGGCGTTCCCGTCCCCTCGTGCTGGGTGTGGATCTGCATACCATTGACGGTAATAAACGTGCCGTAATCCACGAGGTCCTTGCCCGGCACCGGCGGCTTCATCTCCCACACCGCCCAGTGTATACCCAGGCCCAGGAAAATCAGGACAATGATTGCCAGGATGATTAAAGCGGTCTTTTTCATGGTATATCCTCCCGTAATAGAGGCCGGACAATAGTATGGCACATCCAACGCCGGATGTTCAAGGAAAAAGGGGGGCTGCCTATCCGTCCTCCGGGGGCGAATTTCCGATCCCCCCTCTCTCAAGGAATTCGAGGATAAGCCGATTGACGGCCTCGGGCTGTTCCTCGTGGGGGACGTGGCCGACACCGGGTACGACCACCGCCGTCGACCCGGCTATGTCTTGCCCGAACATCCCGGCGTGGGCGACGGGCAGTATCCGGTCTTTTTCGCCCCAGATGACCAGCGTCGGCGTCGTTACCTTCCTGATATCCTCCCGGGGGATCATGGGCGGCGTCCCCAGGCCACGGGAGACCCAGACCGGGGCCTTCCTCCCGTTTTCCGTTTGGTAGGCCGCCGCGAAACGCCGGATCGTCTCGTCGTCCACCGCCGACGGGTCGTGGTATACCCGCGCCTTCAGGAGGAATCCGATCGTGCGGGGCCCCGCCGCCGACATCACCAGGTCCCGAACAACCGGAAGCCCGATAAAGCGGTAGGCCTCGAACTCGCGCTTGTAGTAGCCGAGGGAGTCGACCAGGACAAGCTTTTGGACCCGGTCAGGATAGTCCAGCGCCGCCCGGACGGCTACCCCCCCGCCCATGGAGTTGCCCACCAGGACCGCCCGATCGATTTCCATCTCGTCCATGAGCGCGGCGATGAACCGGGCGTAGCCCGAAAGGCTGTAGTCGAATTCCCCCGGCTTATCGCTCAGCCCGAACCCCGGGAGATCCGGGGACAGCACCCATCGGTTCCCGGAGAGCGCCGGGATCGTATGCCGCCAGCACCAGTTGGTGGCGGCGAACCCGTGGACGAGGATGACCGGGACGTCCCGGTCGCGGTGCCCGCGGCCCTCCTCCCACAGGTGGACGGTCACGCCGTCGACGGTGACAAAATCGCCGTAGTCGGCCAGTTTTCGTGCGGGGACGGGCCGGGCAACGGCCCGAACAACCGCGGCGACACCCAGCAAAAGGAGGGCAAAGACGGCGGCGATCCCGGCGGCGATAAATATGTATTTCATCTACGGCGCCCCTATTGCGTGCCAACCGGCGTTATCGCCGGCCGCAAACGCCTACCCCGTGGCCTGTTCGAAGACCATCCGGGCAAGCTCGGCCGCGTTTTTTGCCGCCGACCCGAGGTGGCAGTTGTTGAAGAAGACGAGGGTCTTCCTGGTCTTTTTCGAGAGGTCGACGATCGGGGGGATAAGCTCGGCGAGCTCCCCCTTCGAATATCGGTAGTCGTACCGGACCTCCATCGGCACGTTGAACCAGCGGGGGTTTCTGCCGTGAAACCGGAAATAGCCGATATCGGTCGTGGCCGTCGGATAAAAAGGCATCAGGCCGGAGAGCTTCGGCTCGTCCACGACGCAGTAGCCCAGGCCGTTGTCCCTGAGTATATCCCTGGCCGATTCGTCGTGCCAGTCGCGGTTGCGAAACTCGACGACCGTCGGGATGTCGCCCATGAGCTCCCGAAACCGCACAAGGTAGTCTTCGTTGGACGCGTTTCGGTAAAAGAAATAGGGGAACTGGGCCAGCACCGCCGAGAGCCTGCCGTCGGCGGCTAGCCCCGATACCCCCGCGGTAAACGACGAGAAAGACTGCCGATTGTCCACCATATCGTGTCTTTTTTTGTCCGTCCAGAGGTCATGGGTCATCGAGCCGTGGGCCTTGACGACGAAGGTAAAATCGGGCGAGGTCTTGGCGCTCATGGCGGCAAGGGTCCGTATGGAGGGCATCGTGTAGTAGGAGTAGTTTACCTCGAGGGCCGAAAAGCCCAGCTCACGTTCGTAGTAAGCGAGCCACTCGGCCTTATTGAGGCCTGCGGGATAGACGGTCCCAACCCAGTCGGGAAAGGAAAAGCCGCTCGTGCCCATCAGAATGGCCATAGGACCCACCGTCAGCCGGAAGGAGTGTGCGCCGCCTGCGGCGGCGCCATGTGGGTGACAATTCCGGCATCATGCCGCCCCTTGTCATCCCCTACGATCCGTAGTGGCGCCGGACGAGCCGCTCGACAAGCCGTTTGGGCAGCAGCCGCATCAGTAACGCGGTGGAGGCCGCCCCTTTGCCCGCTATGTAGCGAACGCGCGGGTTACGGGCATTGACGACGTCGAGCACCACCCGGGCCACGTCCTCGGGCGGTCCCGCCCGGCCCATCGAATGGTCGATGGCTTCGCACGCAGCGGTAAACCCCGGCCGGTATTCGGGAATCGCCGCGTCGCACAGCAGCCGGTGATCGCCGATATCGGTCTTGATATCCCCCGGCTCCACGATCGCCACGCGGATATTCTGGGAATAAAGCTCCAGGCGCAGCGCCTCCGACAACCCCTCCAGGGCAAACTTCGACGCGCAGTAATAGGTCTGGTAGGGAACGCCGATTTGCCCCGCGAGTGACGTGACGTTGACGATCAGGCCGCTTCGGGCGGCGCGCATGTGCGGCAGCACCGCGCGGATGACGGCGGCGGCGCCGAAGAAGTCGGTTTCCATGATCGCCCTGCCCTGGTCCTCGGGCATCTCCTCGAAGGGCCCGATGTGGCTGATGCCGGCGTTATTGACCAGCACGTCGATCCCCCCGAGGATGCCGACGGCCGCCTCTACCCCTTTTTTGACCGAGGACGGATCGTTCACGTCCATCTCAACAAACTGCAGGAAGGGATGGTTCTTGAGAGGAGCGGGGAGTTTGTTGATAAATCGGGACGTCCCGACGACGGAATGCCCCTTGTCGGCGAGCATGAGGGCGATCGCCTTCCCGATTCCCCGGGAGGCCCCGGTAACGAGGATTTTCTTGATCATCCGTAACCTCCTGTCTTCCCGGTTCGCACGGACCGGCGGATCTATTGCACCGATAGGGGCATTCTTGTTTCCGGATTCTGCATTCTTTATGCGTTTTGCGTCTGAAGTATAGAAAAATACGGCCCGTTTGTCAACCGCTTATGTCCACACGACCGTTCGGCCGCTGCCGACCGCCCGTCTGTGCGGGCCGGAAGGTGTAAAAGGTGCGGCGTCTCGCCGTTGATCGACCGTAGGTAAGATTTCATTTGTCCGCCGCATAAAATCCTGATATAATTTCGGGTTACTACCAAACCATAAACGCCTATTGAATCGGACATGACATGAAGCCAACGGCGATCACCTCATACCTCTCAATTTTGTGCTACGGGATGTGCATCACCATCATCGGCCCCGCCCTGGGGGCCGTGGGTGAGACCTTTTTGCTTTCTCCCGCGCGGCTTGGCCTCTTTACCACCATGCTTTCCGCGGGCTTCATACCCGCGGTGCTCCTGGGCGGCTACATCGTCGATCGGTACGGCGTGCAGGCCGTCGGGCTTGCCGGGCAGCTCCTTCTGACGGCGGGGTTTATTCTCTTTTCTGTTACGACGAGCTTTCCCGTTGCGCTTTTCGCATTTTTTATCCTGGGTATTGCGGGCGGCAATATCGAGATCGTTGCCAACACGGTCGTTTCCGGGCTCTACCCGCACAAGCGGGCCTCGGCCCTCAACCTGCTGCACGCCTTCTTCGGCATCGGGGCGCTGGCCGGGCCGGTCATCTCCGGGGCGTTCATCGATTCGGGGGCGCCGTGGCAGGCGGGGTACTGGGTGTTGGCGATTATCTCGGCGGCGGTATTAGTTCTGATGGTCTTTTCTCCATTCCCCAGGCAGGTCGCTTCTGAAAAGGTCGATTTCTCCGACTTCCTAACCGTTGCCCGCACGCCTGCGGCCCTCGTGTTAGGCGCGGCCATTATCCTGTACATCGGCGCGGAGATGGGGATCAACTACTGGTCGGCGCTTCACCTGACCCAGCGCTACGCCGTCAGCGCGCTCGCGGCCGGTTCCTTTCTCTCCTATTTCTGGGTGGCGATGACCGCGGGGAGGTTCTTGGTATTTATGGCCGCAAAAAAGATCGGCGACCGTCTCCTTCTCTTTATCCTGACGGCGCTCTCGCTTGCCGCCTACGCCCTCTTTCTGATCGCTGATCGGTGGTGGCTTTCGGGTATCGGCCTGACGCTCGTCGGCCTCTTCTTTTCGGGGATATTCCCGACGGCCCTGGGGCTCGGCGTCAACCGTTTCTCCCGCATCCCGGGCACCATCACCGGTTTTTTGATGATGTTTAACGGCATCGGTATGTTAATCTTCCCGTATATCGTCGGCCTGATCACCGACGCGGCGTCGTTGTCTGCCGGGATGTCCTTTATCATGGCAATCCTGGCCTGCCTGACCGTCCTCACGGCCGCAATCGCCCTGCAAAGACGACCGAAGGATTCTGCGCCGGGCCGCCGGGCCGCCTGATACGGCCTTGCCACCGTGACGCCGGCAATTTTATGGTGGGGGCGCGATCTGTGCGGGTATATATGCGGGTAATTACGGCCCCCTTCTTACCGATGGGGGCCGTTTCGTTACAAACACCGTTCCGGGCCGTTACACAGCTTCGGGTTCGGGGCTCCCGTTTGCGGTCTGGCCGACGATCCAGCTCCACGCGTCTTTCAGCCGCTTCCTGAAGCGCTGGTCATGGATCTCCGGTGAGAGTCCCAAAAGCCGCGCCACCGGCTCCTCATGTCCCCGGTAGCGGGGTGGCAGCCAGAAGAGCACGGGGGGTCGCTTATGGTCCCGTCTGATGCCGACCACCGAGGAGACGAGGGTCCCCCGGGCGATCCCGACGCGGTCCGGATGCTCGGCTGCGGCCACGCTCTTGCGGGACAAAACCCCAAACGGACGATACTCGAAGACCAGCGACGCGCCTTTGTTCACCAGCCGCCCATAGCTCCGGCTTCTGACCCCCCGAATTGCCGACGAGGCAAAGGCCGCGATATGCCGCTGCTCTTCGACCCTGAGATAGTGGTGCCGCCCCCCGAGCGTATCCAGGGCGATAACCCACCCGAAGACGGCTAGCCGCACAGACCAGCCGAGGATTCGATACGAAACATAGAGGATCACAAACGAAAGCACTATCCCGATGACCGGGCTTACCGCCGCCCCGATCATAAGCAGGCCAAAGACCGAGAGCCTAAACGACCTGAGGATAAGCCCGACAAAGGGAATCGGGGCAAGCAGGATGAGGGTCTCCACGGCCCCGGCGGCAAGCCATACGGTTAAAAAGAAAACGGCCGCGATGACGGCCGAAACGACGACGGCCACGATCAACAGCGTCCCGACGGTCCCGGTGATCCCGTCCGTTGGGGGCCCCGCGGCCCAGGCCGCGGCGACGGGGTTTACCAGGTTAAACAGGTACGACACCGTCTGTCCGACGGGTTCGAGGATAGATAGGACCAGCCGCGGCGCCACGATGGCAAACGCGATGATCCCCGAGAATTTGTGCTGGACAAAATCGAGGGCGTCCAGCGGTTTTTTGAAAAACGGCGCCAGCTCCCCGATCGTATCCTTGAGCGTAATGAGGACCAGGACGAGCACAATCGTCCCCATGAACCAGAGGGAGAAGTACCACCTGACGGGCTCTCCCTGCTTCTTTGCCCGGTAATACTCGATCGTGCCGATGACGACCAACCCCACCAGTGGAGAGAGGGCCACGCCCGTCAGCTCGGTGATGCGAAGGGCGATATCGGTACCCTTATTCATATACGCGTCCAGCGTACCGGCGTCCCGCTGTACCCTGTCCAGACCGTCGTGCTCCGAGCCAAAAGCGGCAAGCGCAAGCACCGGTACCAGGATAACCAGGAGCACCGCAATCCGATAGCGTTTCATCGTCTGTATCCTCCCACGGGGAGATCCCCTTGATGGATAGAGCAAAAAGGCCTCGGCCCGATCGGGATCCTTCGCCTATATAGATAAAAGGTACTACATAATTCCGCAAAGTCAACCGGAAAACCGTCCCCGGGGTCTCCGCTTTTTCGCGCGGATTATCCTTGACAGGGCCGCACCATCCGTTACTGTAGCGCAGGATGGGACACGAAACCGTGCTGAATGTTCCGGGGCGAGTGAGGCTCTATCGTTAAAAATAAGAAAGGAGCGCCGATGAACGACAAGCCGATACAGGACTATTATCCCGACGATATCGCCGTCTGCTTCGGGTGCGGACGGCACAACCCCGAAGGACTCCATATCAAGACCTACTGGGACGGGACCCAGGGGATTTGCAGGTTCACCCCGCTGCCCCGCCACGCCGCATATCCCGGTATCGTTTACGGAGGACTGATCGCAAGCCTCATCGACTGCCACGCGGTCGGCACGGCCGTTGCCGCCGCCTACCAGCACGAGGGACGGGCGCCGGGGACCGGACCCCTGATCCTCTTTTTTACCGCGCGCCTCGTGGTGGAGTACCTCTCGCCGGCGGCCGTGGGCGCCGAGATGGAGCTTCGCGCCCGGGTGACCGATTTTGGCGCGCGAAAGGCCGTCGTCGCCTGCTCCGTCTTTTCCGACGGGGCCGAGCGGGCCCGGGGCGAGGTGACGGCCGTCAGGGCCGGGGAAAAGATCGGGCCGTAGCCCGGTTGTGTCATGTTGGATGCCCCCCCGGATGCGCGGTTCCGGCGGGAGGCCGGGCATCGCTCCCCTTATACCGCCGCTCGTAGCAGCTCCACCGTCCTGCCGGCCAATGCCTCGGCGTGGGCCCGCGCCAGCAGCGGCTCCATGTAGACCAGATTCAGAGAGAGGCTGCCTGCCGCGGTACAGGCCGACCACCCCGAATGCGCGAACACCGACCAGGACGGCAGCAGCGCCGCCCACGACACGGACACTGCCCCGTACCGCCGCCGCATATCCAGCCTGCCGATGTTGGTCAGCCCGAACCCCGTCGACGGGAAAGACGCCGCCGCCAGCCTCGTGAACCCCATCGCCCCCGCCTGTGAGCCCACCGCAAGACGGGAAAACGGCGATAAGATTCGAAACGTCATCGGCTCAAACGTAAAGTGCATATTCCGGGCAAAACCGGCCTCTATCCCCCCCGTGACCTCCCGGGCCAGCTCCCAGAAGGCAGTGTCTTTCCCAACGCGGTGCATCGTCCCCATCACCGAGGCGTACATGCCCACAACATCGCCGACCGGGGGAGTGACCCTCCCGCGCATATTCACCGGCGACCCCAGGGCCATGAGCAGATGCCCGTGCGCGGAAATTTCCCCGCGCCCCCCCAGGAGGACCGCCGCCGCCAGCGCCCCGTGGACCGTTGTCCCCTCCACCCGGGCCCGGGCGACGAGATCCGCGGTAAACGACGGGTCAAAGACCCGGGCGATCACGCGCGCCCGGCGGTCCCGATAGGGCGCCCGTCCATCGGCGGAGACGGCCCGCAGCCGGCCGTAACGGACGACGGCCGCCCCCGCCCGGGCCATCTCGACGGCGTAACGAAAAAGACCCCGCACGCCCTGGACCTCCGGGGGGTGCAGCCGATCCAGCGCCTCGGGCAGGTTGGAGGTGCGAGGTGACAGGAGGTTCTTTCCGGGCGCGGCAATAGCCCGCAAAAGGTCCCGGATCAGGTATCCCCCAGAAATTCCGTCGCCGACCGCGTGGTGAAACGTGATCATCAGGGTGGATTGGCCGCCGCTATGCCGCAGCCACACGCAGCGGGCCAGGGGGCCGGCGCGCCAGTCCAGGTTACGGTTGATCTCGTCGGCGGCCCGGGCGATCCACTCGTCCTCGGGCGTATCGGCCACGAAAAGGGGAATCGGCCCCACACCGTCGGTTCTAAAGACCGGCCAGCCCCCCTTGCGTGCGATCCTCACGCCCAAAAGGGGATGGCGGTTGCCGACGGCCGCCAGCGCCGCCCTCAGCACGTCCGGTTCCAGCGGACCGGAAAGCCGGGCCGCCACCGTGAAATTGGTGCTGCATACCCGGTCAACGAGCCAGTAGAATGTCTCACCGGCGCTCAGCCGTCGTGCAGTTGCAGGGCGTACCATGTGCTGCGACCTCCGTACCCCCGCTTCGTTAAAGAGACACCCTCCACACACAAACTCTCACCCGTTCAGGTATTTCTCAAGGAATTCCGCTTCGCGGTCCACCGCCTTCTCGAACGCTTTCCCCGTGTAGATCTCGAAATGCCCGATATCGAGCTCCATCAGCTCACCCTTCGGCGCGCGGGCCGCGGTTTTTTTGACGGAAGCCGCGGGTATCAGGCTGTCTCTTTTGGCCGCGACCAGAAGCAGCGGGCACGAGACCCTTTTTGCGCGCCGGATCGGGCGGTACATCGTCACCGTCAACAGGATTCGGGCGGGGCACTCGTTTTTCCAGGTCGTATCTTTCGGGAGTATCGCGAGAAACCCCGGCATTGCGTCGGGAGTGTTCATGACGGCAAACTTGTCCGGCGCTCCCACCACCGGCACGGTATAGGGCTCCCGGAAGGTCATGATGCACATGAGATCCCTGAGGCCTTTGATTGTCGCCTTCAGGATGAACGACGGGCCGAATGTCCCGGCCGAGGCAAGGCCGTCCACAAACGGGACCTGGGCCACGACGGCCCGAATCTTCGGGTCCGCGGCCGCGATCATAATAACGTGCCCGCCGGAAAACGACGATCCCCACAGCGCCGTCCGGCGGCCGTCGACCTGGGGCAGTTCCCGGACAAACTCGATGGCTGCCTGCCAGTCGGCAATGTGCCGCCGGTAATCCACGAGGTTTCGGGGGCTACCTTCGCTCGCACCGAAGTTGCGGTAGTCAAAGACAAAGACGGCTATCCCCCGTGCGACGAATCGCTGTGCAAAAGCGTCCAGCCCAAAGGTCTTTTCGGCCGCAAAACCGTGGGCCATCACGACCACCGGCGGCCTTTTTGTGCCCTCCGGCAGATAAAGCCACGCCCCGCACCGGGTGCCCCGGCTGAAAAAATCGACGTCCTTTCTGGTAAAGCCCATCGCGAACCTCCCGTGGAAGACAAAACCGATAGACGCTTTACTCTTTCACGAATACCTTTCCGTCCCGTTCCCGGAGCGGGTAGGTAAGGAAGACTGCACACGCCAGCAACGCAAAGAACCCCGCCACCAGCGCTATGATCTTCAGCCCCAGTTCCGTCGGCGTCATGTCTCCCCCAACGTACATGAGGGCTGCGGCCAGGGGGATCGAGATGCCGATCGAGATCTTCTGCAGTATGCTCTGCATACCGAAGTAGATCCCTTCCCGCCGTTTACCGGTCAGCTTCTCGTCGTAGTCGATCACATCTGCCAACAGCGCCATCGGAAGCATCATAAATCCCGCCATGAAAACCCCGACGAGCCCCATGACTACCTGGGTCTGGACCTGTGGGCCGGCCGGAAGCTGCCGCCCCACAACCCACAATAGTGACATCGCGACGGAAGAGCCGGCAAGTGTAACCAGAAACATCAAGTACTTGCCGAATCTCTTCGAGAGAATGTTAAATACGAAGAAGAAGACGAGGTTGGCCGCCAGAAGCGGCGCCATGAGGAGAACCACCTTGTCGTCCGTATTGCCCAGGACGTATTTTGACCAGAACGGGATGATGATGATAAAGAGGTTGAGCGCAAACCAGAATAGGGCCGTTGCGGCCAGATACCGGACGAACGCCCGGTTCTTGAAGGTGGTGGCGGCCCATGAAAAGATCATTGAAAACCGGAAACGCTCACCGGCGGCGCCTATTTTATCCGAGGGCTTCTGTCTGATAGTCAGGATCGTTGGCACGAACGAGATAATCGTGGCAATAAAGAGGACCGCGCCGATCCCTATCCATCCGAAGGCCTCCTTTATCGGCCCAAGGAAGCCGAATATGAGGGTGCCGATCATGAGAAATACCGCCTGCATCGCCGAGATATCGACGCGCTCTTTGAGGTCGGAGGTTATTTCCGGCAAGAGCGACATGTACGGGTTGGCAAGCGTAGACCAGAGGATAAAGAAGAGCTGTACGAGCACGAAGATATACACCCCGTTGATCCAACTCTGCTCATGGGGCAGCGGCGGGGTCCAGAGGAGAAAGGAGACCACCGCCACGGGGACCGTGGCAAAGATGATAAAGGGTATCCGCCGCCCGCGCTTGGAACGCCAGTGGTCGCTGAGAAACCCGATGAGGGGCTCGGTGATACCGTCGGTGACTCGCCCGGCCAAAAAAATTAGGGAGAAGAGGAGGCTTCCTACCAGTGCTGTGTCTTTTGTCGGGACATAGAGCACCAGAAGCCACTGGGAAATCGCCAGGTTTGCCAGGTTGAGGGCTATACCACCCACCGAATACGAAAACTTCTTGCCAAAAGAGAGTTGGCCCATCTAAATTTCTCCTTCGTTATGCCGGCGGTAACGGCCGAGCCCCCATCCCGAAAGCGACAAAACCGTTACGGGGCCGCCCCGGGAGAAGAGCCGTAACTGATCGTACGGCGCGCTCGGAAAAACGAGGTCGGTCATGACGGCCCTCCCGCCGGAGGCGAATACCTCGACGGAACATGTGTCCACAAGGATTTGGGCCGTGAGGCGGCCGCCTTTTAGCGAAATCGGGGCATAATGCACCCCCGGGAAGTGTTTCGAAAAATCGGTATGCCCCGATCGGGACCGGTCAATCCAGAGGCGCCCGGCCGCCGGGTCCAAGCCGACGACCACCTCCTGTCCGCACTCGTTGGTAAGGGCGATCCCGAAACCGGCGGTGGACCGTACCTCCCATTCGGCGGTAATCTCAAAGACGCCCCCGGAAAGCTCCTTTTCTCGGACGATCTTCTCGGAGTCTATGCGCTCGTTTCCCAGGCGAAACCCCCCCGTCCGAGTTCCGGTAAGCTCGCTTACGGGCTGGGCCAGAAGGAACACTCGGCCGTCTTCTTGGGTAAGCGTGAGCTCACGCGGCGTCGTCATCGCGCCCCGCCAGGGGGCGGTGGGGGTCTTCTCGGCATACCGCCAGTTGTTCATCCATCCGATGAATATCCGCCGCCCGTCTTTCTCAGGGACGTTATTGTAGGTGATCCCGGCGTAGTTATCCGCGCCGAAATCGAGCCATCGAACCGTGCCGGGGGGATCGTCCGCGCTAAATTGACGACCGTCGAAATCGCCCATAAAATACTACGTCCCGGCCCCCCCGCCGGGCGCCCCCTTCTGGACGCTCACCAGCAGCACCCACTTTTTTTTATCTTTGTTCCCGTCCACGGCAAGCTCGAACAGGTCGGGGCACTCCCAGACCCCGCCGTGGGCACCGTAGCCCTTGCCGAAACTTCCGGTGCATTTCCAGTCCAGAAGGTCTCCCGATGAGTAGAACCGCACCCGATCTCCCGCGGCGATAACCATGACCCAGCGTCCCGTCTGCGAATGGAAGAAGACCTTCGGGTCCCGAAAATGGATAAGGAGAGGATTTTTGATAACCGGGTTGCCCGCGTATTTCTCCCAGGTCACGCCCCCGTCACGGCTTGTCGCAAGGCCCTGGCGTTGAAGTCCCCATTTGAAATAGGTGAAGATAGCCGCCACCCCCCCCTGTCTCGTGGGAAACAACCCGCACGTGTTTTGATGATCGACGACGACCGATCCGGAAAAGATCGTACCCAGCCGATCGGGGGAAAGGGCAATCGGCAGATGACGCCAGCCGACCAGGTCGGCACTCTCGGCGTGTCCCCAGTGCATGTGACCCCACCGGGACCCGAAGGGGTTGTATTGATAAAAGAGGTGAAAGCGGCCGTCGTAATAGACCAGGCCGTTGGGATCGTTCACCCAGTTTTTTTGGGCAGTGAAGTGAAAATGGGGACGATGCCGGTCGTCGTGGGGTTCGTCGGACGCGGATGTATGGAACATTGAGACGTCCTATAAAAATCGGGTGACGATACCTTTTTAACGACCGGCCGGGACGTTACGCTATGACCACCTCGTATCTCAGGGTATAGCGGGCCAGGATGTCGCCGATGCGCCGTTTGACGGTATCTGCGTCAACCCCGGGCCTGGGGGTAACGGTGATGATCGCGGTCTTTCCGGAGGTCCTGTCTTCGGCCACTGCCACCGTCACCGATGAGGCGATATCGGCAATCGCCTCCATCTCCTTTTCGTAGATGCGCCGGGCGGCATCCCACACGAGGGTCGGCTTGTGGATCTTCCCGATCGGGGTCAGGGGAAGCTTGTCGACGATATAGACCTCCTTGGGAACCGCGGCCCGCTCGGGGATCTCGCGGGCGGCAAACTCAAGGATCTGCTCGGGTGTGACCTCATGTCCCTCCCGAAGCTCGACGTAGGCCACCGGGACCTCCCCCGCGTACGCGTCGGGCCGCCCGACGGCCGCCACCGCCTTTACCTGCGGCATCCGGTAGATCGGTTCCTCGATAGCCGCCGGATCGATGTTGTGCCCCCCCCGGATGATGATCTCCTTTTTCCTGCCGGTCAGCCAGAAGTAGCCGTCGGCGTCCATGCGCCCCAGGTCGCCGGTGTTGAGCCAGCCGTCGGCTATCCAGAGACCCTTGTTGTGTATCTGTTCCACGTAACCGAGAAAAACGTTAGGGCCGCGCAGCACAATTACCCCGATTTCGTCCGGCCGGGCGTCCCGGACATAGCTGCCCTCGTCGTCGAGTATGACGGTCTTCATTTCTTCGTAGGGGAGTCTCAGGCCGATGGAGCCGACGCGACGCTCGCCGTCCTTGGGGTTGACGGAGGCCCCCGCCGCCGATTCCGTCAGGCCGTATCCCTCAAGAATCTTGAGGCCGGTATATTCCTCGAAGCGCCGGAACAGCTCCACCGACAGCGGCGCGGCCCCGCAAATGGCGTATCTGAGGCTTGATATGTCCACGTTTTCCTTGGGCGTCTCCAGGAGCACGGATAGGATCGTGGGGACGCTCGAAAAGAAGGTCCCGCGGTACTTCTCGATGATCCTGAAGAAGTTGGGAAGTATACCCGGGTCCCGGTAGCCCTGGGGCGAAAGGAGCACCACCTGCGCCCCCCACCAGAAGGGGGCAAGGCCCGTTACGATCGTCCCGTTGACATGGAACAGCGGAAGTCCGCACATGACGACGTTTTGGGGCGTGATGCCCGCCATGAGTCCCATCACAAACGCGTTGGACAGCTCGTTGTAGTGGGTCCTGCGGGCAAGTTTGGGCGTACCGGTCGTCCCACCGGTGTGATACAGGGAGGCAACATCGGAAGGCAGGATGTTCCTTTCGAAGATAAGCCGGTCCTCGGGATATTCGGCCAGCTTCTCATCAAGGTTAAATATCCCCTGCTTGCTATCAGTTTGGCCCAGGAGGACGAGGATATTTTTCAGGGTGGGGATGTCGTCCTTAATAGCGGTGACCTTCTTCCATATCTCGGAGCCGGGCACGTCGCCCAGGGCCACCAGCACCTTCGTTTTCGCTGCCCGGCAAATGTCGCGTATCGCAGACGCTTCCAGGAGGGGATTGACCGGATTGACGACGCCGGCTGCCTCGGCCCCCCACAGGACATAGTGGGTCTGAGGCACGTTGGGCAGGAGGTAGGTAACCACGTCGGTCGCCCCAATCCCGAGGTCGTGAAAGCAGTTGGCCGCCTGGTTGATGCGGCCGATCAGTGTCTTGTAGGTAACCGAAATCGGGTTTTGATATTGGTCCCCGGTCAGGATGAAGTTGACGGCCACCGCGTCCGGGTTGATATCGCTTCCCTTTTTTACGGCTTCATAGGTGCTCTTTTCTGAGAATCGCTCGGAGAGAGGGACCTTCTCTATGGCCTGAATGTCGGTAAGGTCTCTGATGACAAATGCTTCCATGGCTCGGCTCCTGATAGGTTATCCGGTCCAACGACCCATTTGAGTCTATTGTCTACTATAGGTTGATTCATATGTCAATATCGAAATTTTCCCGAACACTCCTATCCCTTTTCTTTTTTAACTCAATTTATTTGACATCTGCCGAAAACTCGTGTAAATCAATAATCAAACGCACGGCACCCTATTCCCGGCCGTTTTAATTGGATACGATATACATCCCCCACCGGGCGGCGATCGAAAAACGACAAAAATCCTCTCACATCGACCGGTTCTCCCTATTTTTTTAGCGGAGGCAGATAATGGAAAACCCGGCGTTTGAGACTCCGAAATTTGACGTTCCCCATCTTGACTTCTACTGGCAGTACGTGGACCACTGGAGCAAAATCGATCCCGACTTTCCATCCCTCAGGCAGGGCGATCGCACCGTCACCGCCGGCCAATTCAAACAGAAGGTCGACCAGTTGGCCCAGGCGTTTCTCTCCCTCGGCATAAAGAAGGGAGATCGGATTGTCTCAATCCTGCCCACCGGGATCGATTTTGTACTGACGCTTGTGGCCGCGGCTTCAGTCGGGGCGATCCTCGTCCCTATGGACGTGAAATTTCGGACCAAGGACCTCGAACGCTTCATCTCCCACGCAAAACCCTCCCTTATCCTATCGGTGACCGGTGTCAAGGATTTCAACACCGTTGAAAAGATCAAGCGTCTCGGGGATCAATTCGCCGGTATCACCAAGGTGCTGGTCGGCTCCAGCGAGTTCGGGCGCTCCTTTGAGGAACTCTTAAAAGAGAAATTCGGACTCGAAAAGGAGCTTGAACAACGCAAACGGTCCTTGACTGTCGCCGACGGCTCCCTGATTATTTTCACGGGCGGCACGACGGGGGTGCCGAAGGCGGCCCTTCTCAACAACCTCAATACGGTCTTCATGTCCTACATCGAATACGGTTTCTTCAGGAGGACACTGTCGCAGGTGGGCATAGACGGACGGATAAAGAGCCTGGCGGCGCTGCCGCCGAGCCACGTGGGGGGAACGGTGGAGCTGATCGGGATGCCGCTTGTGGGCGGTTTCGAGATCATCCTGATGGAGGATTGGAACCCCTATAAGGTGCTGGAGGTCACCGCAGGCCAAAAGATCCCCTGGATGGGCGGCGTGCCGACGATGTACGCAATCCTCCTTTCACTGCCCGATTTGGACACATTCGACCTTTCGTGCGTGAAGTTGGCGGCCCTGGGCGGCGAGCGGGTATCTTTGGAACTGGCCGCGGGAATCAAAGAAAAGATCGCCCCCGTAATCGTTGTCGGCTACGGGAGCACCGAGGCGGGCTCGGCGGTTTCTTACACCGAACCGGGTGATAATCCCGAATGGATCGACCAAGGATATGTCGGAAAGCCTTTCTCCACCGTCATGATTAAGGTCGTCGACGATGCCGGCAACGAGGTCTCCCGGGGAGAGCTGGGTGAACTGATAATCGGTGGCCCGCTGGTGATACCCCACTACTACAACATGCCCGAGGAGGACGAGGCCGGGTTTACCACCGACGGCTGGTGCAAGACCGGGGATCTGGGATACCTGGCCCAGGACGGCGGCATCTACATCAAGGGACGCATCAAGCAGATCATCCGGGTTGGGAGTTATACCGTGCTCCCGACGGAGGTTGAGGAAGAGGCGACCCACTATCAGAACGTGGGACTGGCGGCGGCCATCGGCGTTCCCGATAAGATCTACGGCGAGGTGATCTGGCTCTATATCGCCCCCGTCTGGGGGACGACGGTAGATATTGACGGACTCATGGCCCACCTGAAAGAAAACCTGGCCGCGTTTAAGGTACCCAGAAAGATCATCATCAAGGATGACATCCCGATCACGCGGATTGGAAAGTCCGACCGTACCGCGCTTAAAAACGAACTTATGAAGACACTCGACGAAAACGGATAGCTCATTTACCCTCTCTCGTGGTCGTTACATACCTATACTGCCGGAGGAACCATGTCGGATATCGCTAAAAGGAAGAGAGTCATCGACTGCGCCGTCACCCCGCCCTTTAAGGAGTTTGGCATCGTGCCTTCATACATGAAGGACTATTACCGAGTCTACGGCTCCGAGCTCGAAGAAGGTCTCAAGACCCTCGTTTCGGCCGAATGGACCCCCGAATCGTTTGTCGCGTATCTAGATAGCGAGGGCATCGATATCGCCGTCATCCGTTCCAGAGATATAGAAACGACCTTCGGAATGAAGATACCGGACGAGGCGTGTGCGAATCTTATAAACCGCTTTCCCGATCGGTTCGTCGGGCTTGCCGGCGCAGATCCGTTTAAGGGTAAGGCCGCACTTAAGAATCTGGAACACGCGATAACGGATCTGGGCCTCAAAGGTATCGATCTCTGGACGTACGAATATAACCTGCCCGCCTCCGACCGAACCTACTGGCCGCTCTATGAAAAATGCCTTGAATTGAATGCCATCGTCTTTATCGAATCGTCCATGCATTTTCGGCGCGACGCCCGCATGGATATCTGCCGTCCTATCCACATCGATTATGTCGCGGTGGATTTTCCGGAGCTGAAAATCGTCGGCAGCACCCCCGGCTTTCCATGGGTGGCCGAGCTCATGGCCGTGGCCTGGCGACATCCCAATGTATACGTATCGACCTCCTCCGTCCGCCCGAAGTACCTGGGTAAACCGAATTCGGGCTATGAAACGCTGATGCAACTGGGAGGCAGCGTTCTGGCAGATAAAATAATGTTCGCCTCGGGTTGGCCGATGCTCTCCATGAAGCAGGGTGTCAACGAGGTCCTCCATCTTCCGCTGCGCGAGGAGGTCAAGGAAAAATGGTTGTACCGCAACGCCGCACGGCTCTTCGGATTGGACGGGGAATAAGCGGCATGTACCGGGCACGGTGAAACGATAAGCCGTTTTTATTTAAGGAGAGGGATTGTCGTTGAGACGGCTCATATTCATTATTTCTTGTCCTTACTCCGGATCGGCGATCCCATCAGTTATTGCTAACCCATAGAGAAGGGAGTAATAGATATGGTAGGCACTATTGACCTGGTCGTCATCGCCCTCTATTTCGTCTTTATCCTCATCGTCGGCATGATCAGCTACCGAAAGGTAAACAATGAGACGGACTATTCGCTGGCGGGCAGGTCACTGGGTTATCCGACCCTCATCGGGGCGATCACGGCTACGGCCATCGGCTCCGGGGCAACCCTCGGCGTGGGGGGGCTCTCGTATAACTTTGGAATAGTAGTCATCTGGAGTATTATCGCCTATGCCCTGGGTCTGCTCGGTTTTTCCGTGATCGCCGGGGTTATCAGGAGGATAAAATACTGGACGATCCCGGAGGTCCTTCTGGCCCGGTATGGCAATACGGCCCGAATCATCTCGGCGGTCTTCCTCCTGTTGGGCCTCATTGCGCTTTTCGGCGTACAGGTGGCCGCCCTCGGCACGGTCTTTACGGCCGTCGGGGGGACGTTATGGGGCGTTACGTACAGCCAGGCCGTGCTGGTTGCCCGGGCAGTGATGATAGCCTACACGTTTGCCGGTGGTATGTTTGCACTTGCCTACACCGAGATCGTCCAGGCGGTCCTCCTGTTGGTAATCCTCGGCGTGCTACTGCCCGTATTCCTCTTTATGGGGATAGACATAGGCAGGGTAACCGCCACGCTGCCATCCCACATGTTCGACTTTTTTCACGGGATCCCGTTCTACACGCTCATCGGATGGTTTCTTACCCTTATCCCGATATGCTTTATCGATGTCTCCCTCTGGCAGCGTGCCTCATCGGCGCGGGACGAGCATGTGGCCAAACGCAGTATCCTGGTCTCCACCCTCCTTTACTTCGGCTACAGCCTCTCTATCATCCTGGTGGGGATAATCGGTTTTTATCTCTATCCGTCCTTAAAAGAGATATACGGCACAAATGACGTGGTCGTACCCATACTGATTATTAATAACCTCCCCCCCGTGATGATCGGCCTGTCGATCGCGGCAATACTGGCCGTCTTGATGTCCACGGCGGCCAGCGTCCTGATGGTGGCGGGCATGACCGTCTCCCGGGATGTGGCCCGGCTCATCAAGCCCGACCTGAAGGAAAAGACGGCCCTCTGGACGGCCCGGATCGCGGTGGTGGCCATCGGTGCCCTCGGGATCACCTTCTCGCTGCTGATGCGGGGAATATTTGAGATGATGCTTCTGTCGTTTGCCATATTCATCGCCGTGGCGTTTGTCCCGACGATGGCGGCTCTTTTTTGGAAAAAGGCCACCAACACCGGGGCGATCGCCAGCATGATCGGAGGCGGGATCACCGTGGTGGCGCTTTACGGCCTGAAGTTCACGGTGGGCCTGCCGGAATGGGTGGAGCCGATAGCGGGGGCTCTAATCGTGGCCGTCATCCTGATGTACGTGCTGAGCATCCTTACCTACAAACCGGGAGTAACGCCTCAGGAGCTGTCAAAGACCTGATGGGAAGGCAAATCGGGCCGGGATAGGGTTTGCCCAACGGCTGCACGTCCCCATAGTGGAAACGGCGCCTGGGCCCGGCGCGGCCTTGCTACCGATCGACTCGTTGGCCATAAAGAATGGGCCGGGCAGTCTTCTGCTGCCCGGCCCTTATTTTTCCGATACTCCTCTCGTTTCGAAGACGGCAGCCGGGCCACGTGGTTACGCGCCCGTCCCGCCCGGTTCTCCCCGAACACCGTCTCCGAAAGGGGTTGATACGGCGTGTGAAATCCGTTAAACTATGCGTACCTTTTCGCTTACAACAGGAGGGTAGGAGCGACCTATGAAAAATGACCGTACCGTAACAGGTCCCGTTGCCGACGACCGTGTCGAGGGACGATCGGTAAGCCGCCGGTCGTTTTTAAGGCTGGGCGCCGCCGGGGCGATGTCGGCGGCTTGCGCCGGGACATTGTTTGCCGGGTGCGCATCCAAGGACTACACGTCCGAAGTGATGACCGAGATCGACCCGTCGGTCTATATCGATCCCGAAAAGGACGCGCTGGCCGTGGGGGACGTGGTTTTTCCAGTCGAGGGATTTGCCGGACCGCGGCCCAACATCATCTACATCCTGACCGACGATATGGGCTTCGGAGACCTGGGCTGCTATGGCGGACATGCTATCGAGACCCCGAACATCGACCGACTTGCCGACGAAGGGACGCGCTTTACCGATTTCTATGTCTGCAGCGCGCTGTGCTCCCCTTCCCGCGCAGGTTTTTTGACCGGGCGCTATCCCCACCGAACCGGCGTGACCTTTCCGTTTCCCGCCGAGGGAGGCTCGATCGTAAAAGAGCTTATGCGTTGGGTGGGCCAGCAGTTTGCCAATCTCGGCGCCCTGGACCTGCTGGCCGGGTACAGTATCACCAAGGGGCTGCCCCTGTCGGAGATCACCATTGCCGAGGCCCTCAAGTTGGCAGGCTACGCCACCGCCTGCATCGGCAAGTGGCATCTGGGAGACTTCACAACAAATGAGGATTATCTCCCCCGGAAGCACGGTTTTGACTACTTCATCGGCTTTAACGGCGCCAATGACGACTGGCCGGTGGCATTTTGGGAAAACGAGACGGAACTGGTCAAGGATATCGGCCTGTCCCAGAAGCGATATACCCGGCTCTTTCATGAAAAGGCCATCGAGTTCATACGGCAATCGAAAAAAGACCGGCCCTTCTTCCTCTACCTGTCCCACAAAGACCCGCACCAGCCCTGTCTGCCCTCCGACGAATTCGAGGGATCGTCACCGGCCGGTCCTTACGGGGACACGGTCCGGCAGGTGGACTGGAGCGTGGGTGAGATCATGAAGTACCTGAGGGAGAACGGCCTGGACAAGAACACCCTGGTCATCTTCACCAGCGACAACGGCCCCTGGTATAACGGCAGCACCGGGGGCCTTCGGGGCAGGAAGGGCCAGAGCTACGAGGGTGGGTACCGTGTCCCCATGATCGCCCGATGGGCGGGCACGATACCCGCCCGAAGCGTCTGCGACCAGCCGGCCATGAACATCGATTTCTTCCCCACGTTCTTGGCCCTGGCGGGGCTTACCAATCCCGTCGACCGTATCATTGACGGAAAAGACATCCGGGGGCTGTTGACCGGAAGAGAAAAGCAGACGCCGCACGATACCCTCTTTTTCTTTCATGACAACGAGGTCGAGGCCGTCCGGTCCGGCAAATGGAAATATTTCCGATACGTAAATCATAACTCCTGGCCCATTCCCCTGGACAAGCCCAATACCTTCGTGGGAAGCAACGGCGCCGCTCGAACCTATACCTATCCCGTGGAAAGCGGAGAGATGAAGACGGTTCGCGCCCTGGGGACCTGGCCGAATCTCTATGATATTAAAAACGACCCCCTGGAAAGCTACGACGTCGCCGAGCAATATCCGGAAGTGGCCGAAGAGCTGCACCGCGTGCTGGTGGCCTTCGAGAAGGACTTTTTCCGTAATCCGAGGGGGTGGCTGGACCGATAGGCCGTTTTTTTTAAAATTCGATTCCGCAAGCCCGGAGAGCGGTTATAGAAACGGGTTAATGGTGAGGCCCGGTCCGTGAAGGCTTCCCGTGTGCCGGAAAACGCCATGTCGGGGACGACAAATCCCCCGCACTGTCGCAGTAAAATTCGCCTCCCCCGTGCGTGGCGGAGACAAAGTGACCAACGGGGCTGATATGTTCCAACGGTTTACGCGCCCGGCACGGGCGGTAGAAAAAAGCGGCGCCGGAAAGACTTCCCGGCCCCGCCTATATGATGACATTTTTGGTGCCGGAGGTCGGAATCGAACCGACACGACCCGGGGGTCGGGGGATTTTGAGTCCCCTGCGTCTACCAATTTCACCACTCCGGCACGAGTCAGATTATACGGTACCGGGGCGCGGCGTGTCAAGAATATTTGGGGCCGGCCAAAACGGTAAAGTCGTCAACGACGATGCGGATGGCCCCGGCTAGGCCTTTCGGGCTTGAGCACGGCCGGATAATTGCCGGCGCGGTCGATAGACAGGTTACCGAAAATAACTTGACAAGGTATTTATTGCATGTTATTAAGATTAGATACTCGGGGCTGTAGCTCAGCTGGGAGAGCGCATGACTGGCAGTCATGAGGTCGACGGTTCGATCCCGTTCAGCTCCACCAAGGATTTCAAGGGGTTAGATAATCTTCTAACCCCTTTGTTTTAATGTGTTACAAGAAGTGTTACAATTTGAGACCAAAAAAAATCAGCCTCGTTTCTTAAATGCGATTACCTTTTTCTGTTCTCCCTCGGCCCTGAAACCGATCAGATCCAGTGTCTTATCGAGGTGTTGGTCGGTCACATTCAGGTATTTCTTGGTAGTATCGAGGTCACTGTGCCCGAGAAGCTGCCTTACCGATTCGAGATCAGCACCTGCCATCAAAAGGTGGCTCGCAAATGTCCTTCGGGCGCAATGCCAACCGCCCTTATCCGGGATACCGGTCTTTGCCAGGATTAACCTAAGGTCCCTGTCGAGATTATTCGTTCTGAGATGCCCGTACTTGTTTGGGAAGACATAAGGTACGTTCGGAAGGGATTCGGTGCGAATCCTTATCAATAGGCTTAGGGCGTCCCTGTTAAGCTTGATCCTCCTTATTTCATAATCCTTAGGATTGTGGTGATCCTCCGGGTGACCCTGGACGAGAAGAAACCCCCTATCCAGATTAACGTCATCCCAACGCAAATAACAGACCTCGTTCCTCCGAAGGCCGGTATTAAGGGCTAGAAGGATCATGTCTGTGATATAGGTGCCGGAAGAAGCCTCGATGACTTTCTTAACTTCTTCCTCTGTCCAGAATTTGGGGGCCTTAACCTTTTTCGCTCTAATAAGCTTTGGTTTCGGATACGTCCCTCCTGGGATAACGTCAAGGTTTTCAAGTACAGTGATCATCCCGCTGATGGCGGTGAGACGAAGGTCAACTGTTCTTGGAGAATTACCTGAGTCAAGAAGATGGGATTTGAATGCCTCAAACATGGTACGGGAAACCCTATCAATCTTTTCCTTCTCGATAAATTCTCTGAAGATCCTCATTGAAGTTACATGGCTCTTGTAGGTAGTCATTGCTTTTGAGTTCACCTTCGACCACTCCAGGAATATCTCGATCTGTCGGAAGAGGTCGGTATCGAACACAATGTCAAGCCTCCCTTTTTCTTTTAGTTGGAGCTTGTACTTATAAAATTCGTCTCTCGCCTTGATTAAATCCTTCGTCTTGAGGGACTTGATCTTCCGGGCCTTCCCCTTGCTGATGTCGAGAGCCCACCTGTCTCTGTAGAGGAAGAGGCGTATCTTATATCCAGCGTGTTCGTACTTCTCTTCAGACATTGCCTTGCTCCTCATAAGTCTATAGTACTAGTTTACATAATACCGGCGGCTAGTCAAGAAGTAAAAAAGGGACCATTGCCTCTCTAAATGAGGATTATCGGTTTCAAAGAGGCAATGGTCGCAATTCGTAGGGTAGAACCGTTATCGCCCGCCTGAATCAGAAGGGAAAGAGAATCTGGTAGTCGAGAGAGTCCAGAACATCAGCATTGTGTTCGACTAACCGTAGTAAGCAGACGCTACAATCATCGGTACTTCTCTCGCCCAATACTTCCACCAGATTCCTTTTAAGCGCGCTTTTTACTGTTTCCAGACTGTAATCGATTAACCAATCCAACATTCTTGCGGACTCATCGTTGAGAATCTTTTCCTGGTAGTCATACAGGCTTTCACAAACGCCATCGGACATGAGAATAAAACCCTTGATCCCGGCAAGGTATCCCTTGTAGATTCGAAAGTGATCAAGTGCCCATGGATCGGTGACGAAATAGGTTATGTTGGAAGACTCCCCCCTTTCCGGATGTGAGAGTACCTCAATTCCAAATTCGGTCAGAATACCGATTGTCCCATCACCAATATGGCCAGCTACGAACCGATTATCTTTCACCGCAACGAATTGGAGGGTTGGTGCGAGTTCCTCTTCATCTACTGCTAGCGATAGCGATTTCTTGCGAATCTGCTTGATGAGCTCCGAGTGGACGAAGGTCTTAATGAAGTCACATTCCTGGCGGAATAGAAATTCAAACTCCTTTTTGAGTAACCGGCAAACAACTTTAGTTGCCAGCTCAGCACCGATTTGGGAGTATTTGCAGGAACCCGCGCCGTCAGCCAACGAAACTACGGCAATGTGTTTCTCAACTATGCTGAAAGTTCGATCCTGACAAGGGATGCTGTACTTAACGTGGTCCCTTCCCTGAACAAAGGCATGTGCGGTTTTCCAGGCCATTTCTAAACCTCAGATTCAGTGTTTGGTTTAGGGAGAATTACCCCCCATGTGCTATTAACATTGAGGGGCACAGGTTGACCCGAAGCAGCTTTAGAGGACGATTTGGCGCTCTGTTTCAGGAATTCGAAGAACTCTGCGAACTTTAATCCCTTTAACATCAAAACAGGGAACTTTGGGGAGAACTTCGCTAGTACTTCAGAGTCTGCAGATGGACCGATCGCCACCGCCATTACGGTAAGCTGCTTCGCCATCACAAGTTCACAAGCCTTGTTTGCCGACTTCTTGATGTCATCGGTTGGGGCTCCGTCGCTCATAAGCACAAGCCATGGCTGGATATAGGTACACCCAGCGTCAGATAAGAACTCCTTTCTCTTATTTGCGATGTCTAAAGCGAGAGTCACGGCGGCTCCCATTGGAGTGCCCCCTCCGGCAATAAGAGTTGGTGCCTTCTGCTCCGATATAGGGGCAAAATCGAGCGCGACTTGAGCGACATCACCGAACGTCACGACTGCGAGCTCTGCGCATTTTACTAGGGTCTCGTCGTTTCTAGCTTCCTCGAAGAACTGTTGGACTGCCCTGTTCAACTCGTTAATTGGTTGGCCTGTCATAGAGCCACTGGTATCCAGTGCAAGACAGATCGGAAGCCTATCCCCGGTATAGGTATAAAGCTTCTCCTTGTTAAGGGTAAGGCTGTTTTCTTCCATTTTTCCCTCCTATGGTTGAAAGAATTGATTTAGCAACCCACCTGCACCTTTATTGCCAAAGGGACGGCTTTTTTTGGCCAGCCCCTGAAAGGATTGACTTTGTAGATTACTGTTCTTTTTTAGAGTCTGCCCACAACTTGGACAAAGCGTCTGAGGTGTCGAGTTGCTCATCTGTACGAGATATCCCTCGCCTTCCATGAATTGCCTCCCGCACGATGAACACATAACTGTCCTCCTATTTGGGCGATATAGCCCGGTAGGGACCAACTCATTTGAAGCTAAACCATTTCTCAGATGATCCCTATAGCACTTTATGAGTTCAAGCCATTCGGAAGAGCTCTTCCTCTTGTTATTTTTCAAGACATCGTAAAAGGCGTCCCTGATTCTGAAAGGGAGATTCATCCAGATATCGAGAAACGGCCCGAGAGGTACTTTGGGACCTTTCGTCTGATCCAACGGATACGGGAAATCCATTTGCTGGATGTTCTCGTAAGTGGTCCCGCCTCCGATCTTCGCGTACGGGGATTTGCCGTAGAATAGGAGCTTGAAAACGAGCGTGGCTATGGCGAAGTTCTCGTGATCAAGAGTCCTGAAAAACGTACCAAAGGTTTTCCCCTGAATTTCCGGGGCGGTGAAATCATCGGTTCCTACGAGACACGGATACTGCTCGACCTGATAGCTATCAGTATCGATGAGATAAACCTCGTTCTCGCTCTTAACCATGATATTGAAAGGGTTAATATCGCCAAGGATGATATTCATTTCATTTAGGAAAGCTATCCTTTTTAGTATTTGCACGGAACAGTTCACTAGGTTTTCCCTCTTCCATCTACCGAAATACTTAAAAACATCCTGTATCCCAAAAAGACATGAATCTATGGTTCTGCCCTGAGCCCTTTCCATCGAATAGCCGACGAATTCCCCTTTGCTGTTGTAGACAAGGTCGAGGGGCCAGCAAATCCCGGGATAGTTAATCGGGTTTGCCTGCATGAACTCAAGCTTTTTCTGCTTCTCCTCAGATAGCTCTTCTTTCTTATATATCTTGCATACCGACCCATTGCCGGCCGAGTAGACGATGCCTTCTCCGCCACCAGCGATTTTTTTGAGTAGCCGTATCCGTCCATTATTGCGTGTTATAACGTCATGTCCGGCAACGGGTATTGAAGAAACTGGATTCGGAGTATGCTTCGGTGTTATCGAACCACCGTAAAGCGTAAAGGGTTTTGCGGCGTACTTGACCGGTAACGCGCGAGGATTTAGTCTGCTCTCCCAATCTTGGAGGTTACTTTCAATATCACCCATTGGATTATGTTTGAAGTAAAGAACCTTCAGATCCTTTGATGAAACGCTGGCCAAGGACTTCTTCAAAACTATGATCTTACGCGCAAGAGTCTCATCTTCAGTTATCAAACAGATATCGCGGATCTTAATCATTTGGGAGAATTCTTGTTCAAAATACTGGATAATTGGCTCATCTCCCTTTTCTTCCGGGACATCAGCAAGACCGTTGTTCCAAAGGTATTCAAGGGTTACAAGGATCTTTTCGGCAGTTTCAGATAATGATGGATTCATTCCCTTTCGAGTTCTCTTCAGGTCCTTTATGACGCAGCGGGGAATAATGATCCTCATGCCCTTTTCGATGAGATATCTCGGAACTATCCTCCCCCAGAACACATCCGCCTTTTTGTCCAAAAGGGAGCTTGTATCCGCGTAGACTTCATAGTCTTTCAGTTGGATTGCCATTGGAGTCACCTTCCGTTATCACATCCATTGGATGAGATCGGGCATATCCTCCGGAGGAACTTCGAGGATTTCAAGGACGCCAAATGCAGTATCGATTTCTACGGGGAAGAGCTTTAATGCACGGCAGAAAGTTCGGTAATCGATCCCGCACTTTTTCCTTTGAAACATCCCGTTCTCATCACAGAAGTATCGCTTTCGATTCTTGCGGAGATGACGCAAAATTTCTGGTTTCAAACAGGGTTTCATGGTCGCCTCCTTTGGGGAAACGCACCCCTTTAGGTCTAGAATTCGTCTTCCTCTCCCGATATCTTGTCTCGGATAAACTTCAGGAGGGGATCGATACCTTCATCAGCTATGGAAGAATCCAGATTGGTTTCAAGATCAAAAACGACATCCCTGCTTTTCTTCTTCTGCAAGCTTTCCAATCCTTCTTTCGTTGATTCCATCATGGTCTGGATCCTTTTCATCGGCAGATCGAGCCCTCCAAACATCGAATAGATAAAAAGCTCGTCGTCGCGTGAGTCGGTCGGATAGATACCCCGGTAGACGGTCCCACCTCGAACAATTTCTCTGATGTGGTCTAAAGCGTAATCCATATCGGCAGCCTTTATACTCCTAAGCGCCTTCGTCGATCCTCTGAGGATGATGCCTGCACGTTTTGTCGTTGCCAGGTCAAAACCATCGGCCAGAAGCCCACTCGATATGGAATCCCTCATCTTTTCCGCAAGGATCTCAGGTTCTGTAATCCTGGGGACTACTGCCTCGCCCAGAGCCATACATCCACCTGCACGAAGGATCATCTCGTAGTCCGCCATGTCAAGAGAATGGATTTCCGAGGCGTAGGAAGTTAGCATATTGAAGATATGAAAGCCCCTTGCGATATATTGATTAACATGCGACCAGCGATCCATAGCTGATAGGTTTGGATATTTCAGGGCGATCTTCGCGTTGTCGACAATGACGAGAGGACTAACTTCATTGTCCTCGAATACCTTTTTCAGAATGAAGAGGCAGTTCCGGTGCGTAATAGTATCCTCTGACTTCAGGGGAAGCGTATAGATGACTCCGATAGGTTTCCCGAAATCTTTGAGTATCTCAATTAATGGTATGAGACCTCCTGATCCTGTGCCCCCTCCGCCGCCGACGCAGACAATGATATAGTCGATCTCAGGGGTAACGTAGAGTTTGAGGAAGTCGATGATCTTTTTCCTATTCTTTTTAACCGCACTTTCGCCAAGCTGGAGATTCTTCCCGGCTCCGTCTATACCGGTATCAAGATGAAGCCTTCTTCTGAGACCAATCTGAGAATGTAGTTCATCGACCTCGGCCGTGTTCATTGAAAGAGAAACATAGTCGTATAAGTTCCCAAACTCGGCAGCTTGTCGGGAGCCTCCTTGTCCAGCGCCTACAAATAGGATGTTGAGAGACCGATTCTTTCTCATGGTTGTTCCTCCTGTCCTTTCTTGAACATTTCCTCGACCTTCCCACATAGAACTGTTCCCGTGCGTGTAAGCTTAATCAATGTACTATTACCGGAACGCTTTATGTTTATCAGGCCACTACCATACAGACGCCAGACACTATCCCTTACAATCGAGATGGTGAGGTTTGTGTCTTTGACGATCCTCCTCTTGTGTGCTATCTTTGCTCGGTATACCGCGATGAGGATATCCCAATCCTCCTGATACAATCTCTTGGATACCCTCTTCAGGCAGTCTGGACAGAGTTCTTGTTTCTCGGTCATGGAGTAAAACATTCCTCTATCGAGTTAACCAAGCCAACGGGATGCACTGGATACAGTGAATGCACTGCATTCCGAATATCCAAGAATCTATCTTTTGAGTTGCCAGAATCACCTTGATAAGATCGCTCCATTTTGATTGTAAAGTCGCACGGAATCCTGTAAACACCCATTGCGTGATTTGACATCACATTCCAGACGGCTTCATTCCATCTCAAATGCGTAGTAGCCAACGCCCTTTTCCGATTTGGATTTGGATTTGGGCTATATTTATTCTTCTTCTTATCTATCATCCAAATCATTTCTTCTTAACTTCCTATTATCATTAACCTCATTTCATTCTATTTCTATTTCTATTTCTATATCTATATCTATTCTTTTCACCGTTCTTTACTCATCTCCATTTCCTCACTTCCAGCTTCCGTAACGTCGTCCCGCGGGGCGTGGGGGCGAAGGAGGCGAGGGAGGGGGGAGGGATAAAGACCTGACCCTCCATAACAGAACCCTATCTAATCTATGGGATTCTTTCTATTTCATATTCTTCGATGAGCGCCTCATCGATAGTCTCTTCAACCACGTGACGTATAAACGTTATCGGATTCACTTCATGCAACAAACATCGCATGTCCTCATTGACCTTTACATAGGTATTCAGTCTTTTGCAGTGAAAGTATGAATACCCTGTTGAATCAATTTGCATGAGTCTTCCATGCACACATCGTTCGCATTTAGCTACCATTTCGACCACCTCGATCTTTTTACATATGTGAGAACAACAGTACCTTCTGCTTTCTCGTATCGGAGAAAGCAGAAGGAGGGTCGAGGCGTGCCTGTGCGAGCGGACCCCCCGATAAAGCTTTCGGCGAAGCCGAAAGATTTACGATAGGGGGTCTGCGTGGGCACGCCCGACCCCGTATCAATTCTTTTCATCGAGTCAAACACCATCATTCTCCGAGATAGTCGTCTATCGTCTGATATGAGACTTTCCGTAGATCGTTATCAGCTACGCCTTTTTCAACTATCCTTTGTATCTTTTCTAATTGTTCCCTTTCGGAGACAATAACTACCTCATTTACACCGACCATAAGATCTCTTATTACATTTTGAACGATATGGTCATTCGGACTCGTTTCAACCTCATAGGCAATAAGATGGCCGCCTTTGTTCACCAACACATCGATGCTCTTGCCGTCAATATTCTTTTCCACATGAGCCGTATATCCAAGTGACTCGTGGTGGCCCTTAATTCTCTGCTGACAAAAAACATGAGTCGACAAACCCTTTCCTTTTAACTTGTTTCCATCGGAGCAGATCGCTTCTTTCCCTTTTTCTGTAAGCTCAAGTATGAAGGACCTCCCAACTCTCTTTTTCGTGACATATCCGGCCTCCAGCAACTCTTTCTGAACCTGAGTCCCGAGATCAGTATTGAGGTCCAGCTTTCTATAGAGCTCTGTCACCGTAGAACCGGGATTCTTTTCCACTCCGATCATAAAATCCCGGGCAAGGGTTCTCCTCACGGATTGGGCCTCATCGACCTTGACTTTGAAACCGTTGGTTTTTTTGTCGGCCTTCGGCGATCCCTTGTCAGCTTTTGCCAAAACATCGCTCAGGGGCGTTCTCGGCTTGACCGTTTCTTTCAGACTCTTAAATGCCATACTCTGACTCCATATGCCTCCTGACCTCATCATCAGTGACGTATCGATCGATGGGCACATTTGGAATTTCGATCACGAACGGATCCGGGTATCTACCGGCCAATTTCACGACGGCCTGACCAACCTCTAGCCTGGCGAGGTAGTCCGCCTGCTCCTTCGTAAGCCTCAATGTACGTGCAGCTTCCTCGGTTTCATTTCCGTCTGATTGGGACATGACAACGTGGGTATACACGTTACTTTTAACCACATCTGAAAACGAATGAAGCATCTGAGTCGCCATTACCAAGCCAACACCAAACTCCCTAATCTGCGTCACCATCGTTTCAAGGTGGGAGGTACCGCTATCACTTCGGTAGTCCTTCCTGAAAATCCGGAACGCCTCATCGAAAAAAACCACCTGCCTGAGCTGACCCCTCTCACCCTTGTCGATTCGGTACGTGAATATCCACCCGAGAATGATATCGACCAGAAACACCTGGAGTTCATCGATAAGACCGTCAAGTTCGAAGACCACGTTTTTATCGACGAGATCTTCGAGAGGATAGCCTTGGTCACAGTCGAACATTTTCCCAAGTATCTTGATCGAGGCAGTTGTCTTATTCTTCGTTCTCGCAAGATATCCACGATCATCCTGCGCCATGCCTTTCTTCCGGTCTTTTCTCTCAAGCATCTCGTGAAAGTCGAGCATCGTCGGATAGGTATCGCTCCCATCGAAAACCCCATAGATCCTGTAAAGTTCTTCGAGAACATCGATAATGAAACTCTTGGCACCCGCCATCAAACCAAAGGACATGCAGAAAATGTCGGCTACGACTTGGATCCATTTGAGAGGGTCGGTCCCCGGCGGAGGTCGAAGAGGATTGAATTTAAAGTCTCGCCAGCTGAAAACCAAGAGATGCCGTGCCTGGGTTATGAAATTCCTATAGTCTTTCTTGAAATCGAAGAACCAGCAGGGAATAAGAAGATACAGCTGAGAGAAGAGTAATCGGAGGAAAGTCGTCTTTCCCGCGCCGGTTCTAGCCGAAGCTAGCAGGTGCTGATTGAATTCCTGAAAGAGAAGCCCGGCCTTGCGCCTAGTTCCCAGGATAAACCCGAAGAAAATCTGTCCGAAAACCTCTTTAATCAAAGGAACCAGAAAACCGTTCTTTGTCTGTTTTTCAAAGAGCCATCCATGTTTTTCGTTGATGCGATTCTTCAAAAGCCTACTTGTGAGGCTTTCCTCCTCGTCCTTGGACATCGGGAAGCTCCTTTCTTTTAGGTTTAATCAAAGACTTGATTTTGAACGAAAGCTTTCTTGCTTCTTCCCGTGCAACGATCCTTCCGTCCGAGGTCACGATCCGGTCAAGCCTGCAGACAGACATGCCGGTCTCCTCGCAGATCGCAAGGCACCCTTCTCGCGCACAGAAGATGCCTCCACAGACCATACAGAAACCACCGACATCTGAGCGAGACCCAATAGAGTGGCCACACCATCCCACGACTCCCACGCTTCCCTTCTTTGAAAGGATCTTATTAGCATCGATCTGAATCTGCTCCAGAATCCCTCCGATAGGAATGAGCTTCCCACCGTAATGAATGAAGTCCCCTTCTTCTCGTATGTCGACGTCTTTGTCTACGAGACCTGTCTGTTGAAGGTAAGCGAGGATAAAGGTCTTTACATCGAGGCTATTGTCATTATTTGAGCTCATCATAACCCTCCCGTACAAAAGACCCTGGCCTATCGAAGCCTAAAAGACTACCCCAAAAAAGAACTTCAAGAGCATGAAGAGTAGAATCCAGAAAACGACAAGAGCAACCATTCCAATGGAGACTCCAATCATCTTGCCCAGGTTCTTCCGCGTCTCATCCAGGCCACCGGGCGTATTTGGTTTCCTCCCGAATTGTCCGAAGATGTTCATAACATTCTGATCCTTATCATCGTCTTCATCGTGAAATGGGTTAGAGTTTTTGTTGCTCATAGAACCCTCCTGTTAGTACCAACGCAAAACACCATTTGAATCCCGATAAATCGTTGGATTACCGCTGTCTTTCTTTTCGCTTGTGGTAGGCGCATTGTCTCTGTTGGTTCCAAAGTCATACGTGCCGTTTAATCCCTGCTCCAATCCCTCAAGGAAATATCCCGTAGCTTCGAATGGTGCTCTCACGATAGTCCCGGTTGCAGCGCCGAGGGTTGCGAAGAAACATCCCGAACTGCAAAGTAAGCACGCAACGAGAATCGCAGAGATTATCTTTTTCATACAATCCTCCTACTAATTAGCTTGCCATGACTCACTCAATATCTGGAGTCTGCCAGAGTCATTGCTGAGAAGCATCTGTACGTGCCCGGAATCGGTGTAGTCTTTGTTGTTGTTTTTCAGATGGAGCTTCTGATAGAAGGTAAGTCGGATACAATTGTTAGGGTAAGTCTCGTAGGTTGCACCGGTTATCGTGACGTCGATATATGGGAATTGATCGAAGAAATCGGACATGTATGCTCTGTACTGATCGTAGTTCATCGATTCTTTGGTGAAATCGGGAGAGTAGCAGTTCATCAGGCTGTAGATATCGTGATCCTCAATAGAACGCTCATAATCTCTGAGGAAGGCGTTTATGTCCTCTTCGTTGCCATAGTTTGTTTGAGGTATTTCCGGTGGAGGGGGAGGGGGCGTAGAAGACCTTCTCGGCAACCTCTTTGCGCAAACAGAGATGCCGGCCGCAAAGATAACAATGAGTGTGCCGATAATCGCAATCAGAACAAAGAGCCTTTCTAAATCGCCTTTTTTTGATAAACTAAACATAGGGCAACCTCCTATCTCAGATAGAAGATCTCCAGAGCGGTTCGTCGTTCCCTTTCTTCGGTAATGAGGAGTAAGCTGTCGGGCCAGTTGATCCATTCGTCCCAGGTTATGAATTCGAGAAATTGGTCGCCTGGCTCAATACGGTATTTCTCGCTGATTCCGTTCTTGTTCTGCCTCACGAGGACAAGTGACTCTTCGGCTGGATTAACATCAAGGAGGTGATAGAGCATCTTGCCCGTGACGGTCGTCGGGAATTCAATCCGCCTGATGAAAACAGTCGTGACTTTTCCTTGGCTCATCTTTTCACCCTAAGACAGTGCCGTAAAAAATAGCCGATACACTGATAGGACCTCAAAGGAAGCCCGAGTTAAAATTGCTCTCTGGAATCTAAAGAGGAAGGAAAACGGAGAGTGGTCTATAGAAATTTAAAGGCTTGACTCCCGCATTCCATGGGGTATAATGGAATGCAGGAGGGACGTCGAGTTTTTGTGTCATACTGCCTGGGTAGGGCGAGACCAAAGCTCCGTTTCCTCCGCTTTATTTCATGTCATATTCCTCCCACAAGAACCTGTAGATGTCGGTCTTCTTGCCTTCAGAATCAAGAACATAATCCCTATGGTCAATCTCACAGAGATCCTGCAAATGATTAGGCAGCTGTAGGAAAAACGCTTTTGTAAGTAGAATCTTTCCAGCTTCAGATTTAAACCGACTGTCTTGGGAAATTAGTGATGCATGTATCGCGTTAAGCCCGAAGTATTTACCTCCAAAAATAGGGTCTTCGTCGGCGAAATCTAATCCCACTCTCGGAATCGCATACCTATAACTATTCTTCCCAATGTCTTTAAAGATTCGGGTGATAATCTCTATCATTGACTCGGGTTTGTCGGTAACCACCAGAAAAGCACCCTTCTTGTCAAATTGAATAAAGGAATCCAGGCCAATCTCTTTATTCGTTTCTCTTAGACACTCAAGAAGTCCCTTATTGATTTGTCTTAGGAACACGTCACTACTTTTCTTTGAGTACTCAAGCACTTGTTCCGCTTGTGGAGTTAATCTGACTAATTCGACACACCCCACTGTCTTAAAAGTATGATACTTTGCGGGAATAGTCGAATACGCAGATAGAATAGACTTATATTGGTTTTCGTGCTGTCTATTTTGTTCGCTTCGTATTCCTGAAGGGAAAGGAAGGAATTCCTCCCTTGTTAGTGCCTTTATTATCGCATCGAATTGTCTTTCGATCATAAGGATCGATTTCCCGTTAATGGTTCTATTCCTAAAGAACTCATCTGCTGCAATGAGACCCCTATAGTCTATGGTATTAGTCTTCAACAGAGCCAGAAGGTTCTCATAGTACCATCCGTCCCCTTTCTCAAGTCCTTCATCCGGTCTATCACAAAGACTGATCGTGCTGAAAACTGACTGCACGTACAATATTAGAGCCTTAAGAATTATCGCCGCATTTTCGGCGTTTGGTAAGGGGTATTCATCCTTGTTAGAATACCTTATAGGCAATTCCAGCTTATCGAGTATATGAGGACCTAGAAGATCGCAGTCTTGGCTCTTTTCGAAGATGTCCTTTAGTCTGTGATGCATCTTTTCTAGGTTAAGATACATGTTGATCTTGTTGAGCATTTCTCTTGGTACTTCCGATATTCCATCGATCAAATCACTAACGGCTTCCTTATTGAGTTGATTCAAGTTAGTTTTTAGGTAAGTAAGGAACCTCCTAAGACGAAAGGTAAAGATATCTACTTCCTTATAGGCATGAGCGTAGGCCGACTTAAGCGTGGATACGGCAGACAGTGCAATTAACGTCTTGTTTGTCTTGCCGTCACAATTCCAGATATGCCGGAATATCTTCAAATACCCATTAATAAGATACAACTCGTCTCTTTCAAAGAATTCGGTTATACATTTCCTAGCATTATCCAGATTATCTACGAAGAAACTGTTCCTATCTGCGTCATAATTATAGGTTTCAGCGATTTCAGAAAACTCCCTCAAAAACATCTTCTCTCGATCTGCCTCTGATCCTACATACCCTTTCATGGATATGACTGGGCCGTAAAGAAACGGTTCGAAATCCATATTAGGGGGAAACTCGTCAGATGAAGCGTACAGAAGTAAATTCACAAGTACCTTGTTTAGAAGCGTGGGCGGTACGTCAACTCTTGGACCTTGTTGTCCCTGCCACCCCACACCAATATCCAATATCACATGAGAGATTAGAGCGTTTGCTATTTCTTCGTCGAGTTCCTGCTGTAAATATGCGTCGGACTGCTCGCGGTTTATTCCAAAGTATTCGGTCGGTTCGTAGATTCTTCTGCAAAGGTACTGATTCTCTTTCAGATTAACTGCTTCGTTCTTCGGTTTTAGCAGCGGCCTATCCAAGGCGTAGTCAAGGAGTTGGCTTAATTCCAGGCAATCCAAGCCGGTTGACTCTCGTAGCTGGTTAAAGTCTAAGCCGGGAAATGGTGTCTCTGGTTTTCTCGCTTCTTGATAGACCTTTTTGAGCTTTCGGATTGCTCTCCAAAATCTAAAGGGGTCCAACTGCGGTTCCGTGAGGTTCTCTTGCACGGCTAGTGTTTGATTATTCTCTTTAAGACCATACTCTTGGGCTTCATCGTTTAAAGTCTTATATATCGTGCTTTCGAGAATATCGTGCCATACGTTACCAAGAGAACTCCCGTATCGCCGTACCAAATCCTTTCTTTTGACATTGTGTTTTAGTTTCTCTAGATCGATAAATGGGTACTTTTTTATTTCGTCTATAAATTGACAAGCCATTACAACAGAAAAGTAAAGCTGCAATCCTTCATAGAATAGAAGTGCCCGCCTGCTTTCCTCCAGGGTTCTTTTGTCCTCAAGAATTGGTTTGCAGAATTGGTAGAGAAGCTTATTAGTTTTATCCGCTTCAACTCCGAACGTCGCGGGATTAATTGATATATGCGGAATCGCTATAGGAATGATTTGTATTTCGTTCTGCGAGAGAAAGATTCTTATCTTGCAGGCACCCATTTCCGTTATTTCGGAAGGCAGAATGAAACTCAAAAAGCGAAAGAAAGAAGGATAGTTTATTGTTATTTCAAGGGGGAGACTATCAGTTCTCTGTCTGTCCGGAGGGAAATGGACAAAGCCCATATTTGACAGGACAGTTACGAATCTTTCAATGGAGAAGTCCTTGATTCTGATCCGAAGAGATATCTGAAGGTGATCGTTATCCAAAGGCTTCTGCAGAGAGTATAATATCGAACTAAGTTGAGAAGTATAATTCCTAAATCCTAAACCACTGAATTTGAAAGGTGCGTCGACGTTCGGATACTCTACTAAACCTTTCTTCACGCAGTCAAGGTTTTGAGCAGAAGCTACAAATTTAAGATTCTTGGGTCCATAGCTTTCAATCTTATTATTAATCTTATAGAAAGTCCTACCGTGTTGAAATAGATCATCGATAACCAGTACGTTCTTCCCTAGAATAAGATCTTGAAGTTCCCTTTCCGTAAAATAGTTTAGTGCACTTGCAAATATCGTCCTGTCTTGATATTCGGTTGGTATAACCTCAGCGTAGTCACTGAGCTCGCCACCCTTCCTATCGCCAAGGATTATCAAATCATATTTTTCACTTGAGATTTTAAAGCGTACATATTCACGCCATTTATCTTTATATTCTCTCTCCCATAAGAAGACCGTCCCCAAGTCCACCCTAGACATAATACCATTGATACTGATGGCTTCATCCTTAGCGTATTTTGCAAGCTCAGAACTGTCGATTAAGGTTTTCTTCCCGTCCTTATAGCGATTTAGTTTTTTCTCCCTAAGCAGGCGAAAAATAGTCCTTTTGGAAACATTTGCCGTTCGAGCAGCTTCGTTTAGACTTAAAAACTTATTTTCGCTCATTTTTAGATATCCATAAAAACGCTATAATGACGTGTCACTTTGTCACTATTATATCAAGTATGGAATCTCTGTCAAGAAAAAAATACAAAGAAAAAGACGCTAACCTTCCTCCACCTCCGCATCTTCCCAATCATACTTAACATTGTCGTCTCCGATATAGGGATCATAGTCAACATCAATGTAATCGAAATCCATAGCCTTTTGGAGAGCTTCTTTTTTCGAGCCTGCTTTTACGGAAAAGGTAACTGTCTCCGTTTGATGGAAGGCGACAAGTACCTGGAAGGTCTTTATAGCGGAGGTCATTCTTGACCTCCCCTCTCTTCCTTCAGCAGATGATCCTGGAAGGCATGTAAGTCTCCAATGATGCCTGTATCTCCCTGAGGGAAGAAGTCGTCATCACTGATATCTTCAACTATAGGGACATCACCCTGATCGTCAGGGTGACCTCTTTCATTGATATCTTCGATGCTCCTGAAGGTACAGGCTTTGGCTGCACCTTCCACCAACTTTGTCAATTCAGGAATAGAGGTATAGAACCACTCCTCACCAACCACGATTTTAAATCCTTTTCCTGCTTTTGTTCTGCATAGTTTTACATTTGCCATTTTAGCAACCTCCTTTGTTTCATAGTGTGCCCCTGAGCCGAACAGCCGATAATGTTTTAGAGTAGCGACCTCAAAGAGGGAAAACTTTATCGTGATGGGAGGCGTGCACCGCCGATGAAACAGAAAAGGAGGTTGATGGCAAATAAGCAGAGCAAAAAAGCAGAAAATATAACAGGTTGGTGAGAAAAGAGCTTGACATATTCTTCTGGGTGTTCTATAAAGGTAATCAAGGAAGGCGAGAAAGCCTTCCTTTCTTGATAAAGGAAGAGGGGCCAGGAACGGCCCCTCTTTTTCATTCAAACATCGAAAACTGTACCGTACCCTTTTTCTCCTCCTTCAAAATAGACTCGACCTCATCGGCTTTGATGGCTACCCGCTTTGCTCCCTTTTTCTGTTTCCCCGTGAAGGTCAGGAAGTCCACATAGACAACCCTGTCGGAATCGGGCTCTGCTATGATGTGTCCTTCGGTGGTATCTCCGAGTTCCTTGATCTCCTCAACTTCTTCAATCAGATCACAAGTACTGTATACAGCGTTCTTCTCGTTGAGCTTCCTCCAGATATTCTCGGCTCCTTCGCCGGAAATACCCTCCATCAAGGTCTTTGCCAGAGCGGTCGTCATATCCTCGCCCGATGTCATTGCCAGGAGTCCCTCTTCCGAGAACTTCCCTTCGATGGCAAGGGACGCCTCCATCTTCTTTCCCATGAGCTGCATTGCCCGCTCCTGCATCGTCCCGGCGTAAAAAAGATAGTAGACTCTCACCGGCTTCTTTTGGCCGATCCGCCACGAGCGTCTCGAAGCTTGTCTCAAGGTAAAGACCGAATACCCTGTCTGATAGAAGATCAGCGTCGGGAAGTCATAGAGGTCAAGGCCGGTCTGAACCAGCTTCGGATTTGCGATAATTACTTGGATTCCCTGCCTCACCTTCTCCTTAACCCATTCCTCCCGCTTCTCCGGGTCTACAGTAGATCGCATCACCTCGGCCCGAAAACCCTTCTCTGAGAGGAGATTTTTCAGCCTTACTGTTACGTCCTTCGTCGCAGTAAACTGGCAGTAGACGAACGTTTTGCGGCCTTCCTTGACCTCTCTGGTGATGAGCTCGATCAGCTCCCGCTCTTTGGCATAGGTGAAGTCCTTCGGAAGCTCTCTCGGCAGGGCGATGGGTTTGGTCGGTTTGTGGGGATCGACGATGACCTCGTTGTCGAACGGCCGGTCCGGATAGGACAGCAGAGTGTTGATGTAAGTCCCAAGCAGAGCCTTGCTCCCTCTGGCCAGGGCTTCTCTCACCGCCTTCTTGAGATCATCCTCGACATCGGAATATGCCTCCTTTAGCTCCTCATCCATCCTGACGACGACCACCTGTTCGGTAATCGGTGGAAGGTTTATAGCGATATCCGTAAGGTGCAAAAAGGCCGTCTTCTCCATCAGGTGCTGGGAAAAGACAAGGGGAGAGATCCCCGGCTTCCTCTTGACGCTGGTAGATACCTTCTTGCCCCGCGAGCACACGTTATCCTCGGCTGAGTACCTCGTCACCGTCTCAAGGACTCCGTATCGGGCGATCCAGTTAGATACCCTCCGGTATTCGATGTCCTCTTCTTTCATGGTATGGGGCGATATCCGGTAGAAGATATAGAAGATATCGTCGGCGTATCCTCCCACTACCGTTCCGGTAAGCGTGAGGACCTTTTTGCAGGCCGAAGCTAGTGCGCCGAAGGCATTGCCCTGGGCGGTGTCTCCTCCCTTCAACTCGTGCACCTCATCACAGATCAGGAAATCATAATACCTATTGAGGTACTTTTTGATGTACTCGGCGACCGCAAACCTCCTCAGCTTATCCTTATCCGCTTGCCAGAGCGGGGATATGCACGATCGGCAGTATCTCCGGTTTCTCTTGAGGTAGTCAATGCCCGCAGGGTTGCCGTCGCCGTCAATGATCAGCTCGCCGCATCCGGGGCAGTAGTATCCAGCCTTCGACCTGCTCTTGATATAAACCGGCCTCCAGGCATACGACAGCTTCGCCCGATCCTTGCTGATTATGTAATACTCGGGCCTCTTGTTCCTCTGCCCCCTCTCAATCTTCATCACGTCTTCGAGACTCCTTAAGATAATGGATTGGGCGTCCGGTATCGTCTCCTTTACTTCCCGCGCCCATTTCTGGGTGAGATGTCCGGGGCACATGATGAGGACCCGCGGGCTTCTCCCGTGATTGGTGAAGACGTAGGGTACCGAGGCCCCGATGAGGCTCTTTCCGGTCCCCATTTCTCCCACCACCATCGCGGACTTCTGTTTCTTCAAGACCTCGATGAGTCCCATGATGGTATCCCCCTGGGCTTGAAAGGGTTTTCTCAAGAGGGTATTCAGTCTCTGATCCCACGTGGTTCCCGGAACGAACAGAGGCTCCGCTTCGTCCTGAATCTTCCCGGCAAGGAGAGGGCCATATTTTGTCAGATAGCCGGTGATGTCGTTGACCTCTCCCGATAATGAAACGCTCTCTTCAAAATCCGATGTCTCCATGCTTGACTCCCTCCGAAATGATTGAATCCAGTTGATTCTCGCTCGTCCTCAACCTAAGGACTTTGGTCGTTCCCGACAGCTCCTCTACTGCCTCGTTCTCCTTGAGACGGGCATAGATCCACCCCGACCATTGGGACAGCGCCGGCACGGAAAACGTCGCCCTGATGGTAGTGAAAAGGATCTCCTCGGTCTTTTCCCCTTCCGGGACGAATACCATCAACGGGCCTTGTTCCCTCCCGAAAAAGAGCTCCGAGAGCACGATCTGGTGGAGCATGCCCGAGCCGAGGCGTGAACTCATAATCCGGTTCTTGTGATAGTAGGGAGCCGATAACTCAAGGATATCGTTTTCCCTCTCGATCCGAACATTCATGCCCCGTACCACGGCCGCCGACAATCCCTTGACGGCGCTATCCTGCCCGACGATGGACAGGAGATAGAGCAGGCTGTATTGATCGTAGGCGTAACCGTCGGTATACGCCTCTATATGGACGTTTCTGGAATAGTCTGTCATCATGACTTTCTGAAGCATTGCTTTCCTCCGTTCCTCTCACATGAGGGTGATGATGTCTCCCCCCCTCGTGAGGATCTTGATGGTTACCTGATACGACTCGACCTGATGCTCTTCCGTGACCTTGTCCTTCACCTCCTGATAGGTCTGTACGACCTTTGCCACCTTGCCCCGGACGATATGCCTCTCGTCTCCTTCACCCACAAGGCCGTCGAGACAGCCGGATGCCAAGAGGAGTCCCAAGTGCCCTGAATGAAGCGGGAGGGGAGGTCTCCTGAGCTTCGCGTTCTTCCTCAAAAACATCTCGTTCAGCCTCTTCCAAATAGGTGAGCTTCTGACTTCCCGTTCCAGTTCCTCAAGCTCAATAACACTCGACCTGAAAAGGGGTATCTCATCACTGGTCGGGACATCATAGACATCCCCGGCCATGACCGGTATCTCATCGAGCGTAACGCCAGGCACCTGGGCGAGGTTCAGGTATTCGGTCTCATCCGGCTCCGTGCTCCTTTTCTTTCTCCCGAAGACGACGATCTGTTTGTACCCTTCATATTCTCCGTCCATGAAGCGATAGCCCTGGATGTTCTCGAACTTCGAGCTGAGGGTCTTGGCGATGGATTTGTCGAGTCTCAATTGAGGGATGATGTAGATCAGTATCCCCCCGACCTTGAGGTACTTGATGGTGTTGATGAGAAAGGTCTTTTCCTTCCTCTCGGTCATTCTCTCTACATTATCCCCCATCGTCTCGAAGTCGTAGGGGGGATTGAGCCAGAGGATCGAAAAGGTGTTGTTGGTGATCCGGGCCTCCTCGTATCCGCAAGCAAGGACATGATCGAGGTTTGATATTGCCTCTTCCGCTCTCTTCTTATCCAGTTCGATTCCGTAGGTCTCCGCATTGATACCCTCTACCAGCTTCTTTACCGCAAGACCTTCACCACAGCAGGGGTCAAGGATCGTTACTTTTTTTTCCGGTAACTTCAGGAAGGACCTCACCCTCTCGACGACCCTTAAAGGAGTCGGGTAGTAGCCCATCTTGATCTGGCCTTCAAGTCTCATAGTGTCCTCCTCAAAACGAAAAGGGCCGGAAAGCCCGGCCCCCTTCTGGAAAAAGGTTGATAATCAGGCGACGATCTGCTCGGCGTAGTATTCAAGTTCCATCTCGTCGCCGCAGTTGAGGCACACCATTAGCGTCCCCTCGTCCCTCTCGGATAAGATCCAGTTGACAGATCCGCACTTCGTGCATACTGGTTCGCCACACATAGCTTCCTCCTGAAAATAAAAAAACGGGCTGAAGCCCGTTTCCAAAAGAACGCTATCCTGATAATTAGCTCTTTCTTCTTTCCCTGATTTCTTTCAGATACTCCAGCCCCCTGTCGAGAATCGCCGCGTTGATCTCGAACTCCTCGATCAGCTTCTTCCGAGCTTCCCTGGTATTCGCCTTGTTGATCTCATTTCTCTTGATGATGAGCGCGATGATCCCCAGGGCGAAATTGTCCTGATACTTTTTCGATAACAACACCAACATCACCTCCTTCCTAAAAAACAAAAAGCGGACTATGAAAGTCCGCTTCCATTCGGTGAGATCGCTCCCACCAATTCCTATATTTCTATTTCTACAGGCTCCAAATGCCTGAAATAACTGATAACCCCTTTGCTGTCATCCTCGATAGCCGAGGCAGGGTCTTATCCGATTGGATTTTTCTTCATTATTTAAGAGTGGTAACTCCTATATAAAGGTTTCGGTTGTCCGTTCCTGTATAATCTAGAATGACTCAATTTTATATTGCTTTTTTTTAGAGATAGAAGTAATATACACTCACAACTCAGGGGATGGAGTTCCCCCGTAACCGCCCAACATGGCTGATGACTCCTGCTGCGGATTGCCGCTGCAGGAGTTTCTCGTTTTGAAGAACCCTGCACACGGCAGGGTTTTCTTTTTGACGGGGAGAACTTCGAATGGAAAACGTATGGCTTGTATCGGCGCTCTGGATTGGATTGGCTCTCTTGGCCTCATTGGTCTCAATTCGGGTCGGCCTATCGGTCGCCCTGATGGAGATACTCTTCGGGTTTTTCGGGGGCAATTTCTTAGGGCTTGAGGTCACTCAGTGGGTGACCTACTTGGCAGGGGTTGGGGCCATTGTGTTGACGTTTCTGGCCGGAGCAGAGATTGACCCCAAGATTATCAAGAAGCATTTCTGGTCCAGCACGTCTATAGGCGTGATGGGTTTTTTCGCCCCTTTTTTCGGGGTAATGCTGTATGCGCGCTTCGCGTTGGGATGGTCTTGGCCCCAAGCGGAAATCGCCGGGATATCACTCTCTACGACTTCGGTCGCCGTTGTTTATGCGGTCATGATCGAGACCGGATTCAATACGACCGAGCTCGGTAAGATCATCTTGGCGGCCTGTTTCATCAACGACATCGGGACGGTCCTGGCACTAGGGGTGCTGTTTGCCAACTATAATCTCTGGCTCGTGCTGTTTGCCGCCGCCACGATTGGCTTGCTCTTTTTACTCCCGCGTTTTATCCCCTGGTTCTTCAAGAAGGTGGGTAACCGGGTCAGCGAGCCGGAGATCAAGTTCATCCTCTTGGTCCTGTTTCTCTTAGGTGGATTGGGAAACATCGCTAAGAGCGAGGCGGTCTTGCCAGCATACCTTGTAGGGATGTTTCTGGCCCCCTTTTTCCTTGAGGAGCGGGTGCTGGCCCAACGGATGCGGGTGATCGCTTTTGCGATATTGACCCCCTTCTATTTTCTTAAGGCGGGCTCTCTAATTAAATTCGAGACACTCGTGTCTGCATTCGGTATGATTGCGGTATTCCTAGGCATTAAGATGGCGACGAAGATTACAGGGATATGGCCGCTGACGAAGGCGTTCAAATTCGAGAGGCGGGAGGGTATCTATACAACGCTCATGATGTCAACAGGACTGACCTTTGGGAGCATCTCGGCGCTTTTCGGGTTGAGTAATGGGATTATTAACCAGGATCAATACACGATCCTGGTCTCGGCGGTAATCGGTAGCGCCCTCGTGCCGACCATGATAGCCCAGCGCTGGTTCCAGCCGAAGAAGACGTTCCCAAAGGAGAACTGGCTGAAGTGGTGAGGTATTTTTGCGGAATTTCTGAACAGGAGTGAGAGATGTTTAAGAAAATCCTTGTAGGCATCGATGGGTCGACCGGGTCCTTTAAGGCATTCGACAGGGCCCTTGAGATGGCGAAAAAGTCGGGCGCGGAGCTTCACACCGTTACAGTAGAGGAACTTCCCAGAAATCCTGAAGTCATCGGCGAGCTGATCGAGGAAAAAGAACTCAAGAACGGGGTGGCCAAGCGGGCGATCATTCAGCTGCAGGAAAAAGCCGATATGAAGGGCGTCGAGGTGAACTCTTCAATCTATGCCGGACATGAGGTCAAGACGATTATCGAGTTTATCAGCGCGGAGGGATTTGACCTTCTGGTCGTCGGCTTTATGGGGCATTCGGCCCTCTATGATCGCGTAATGGGTAGCACCTGTCAGAGCCTGGTGAGACTAGCGCCATGTTCGGTATTGGTAGTTAAGTGAAGACCATAATACGACCTTAGTTACATATCGGCTACATGCTTTTTTTCTTGTATTTCTGATGAGAGTGCTTATAATATAATCCCAAGGGATGGAGTTCCCTTCAAACCGCCTTTTACGGGGCTAATAACTCCTGCCATGTTTAAATGCTCTTGGTGGGAGTATAGAAAAGCGACAAGAGAGACTCCCACGAGGTTGATTCCTTTGGGAGTTTTTATGTCTAGTGACGAACAGGTAAAACGGGCAACAAACTCGGTAAGAGATCCCAAGGGAGGTAATGATTTATCACCCAAGACTTCAGAAATCGCCGATTTACCCCTCTATCTTGCGGAAGCCATCCAAATAGTAAATAACCTAGGAAAAACCTTTGAACCCGACCGAAGTAAGCTCCTTGACCTCTCAACGCGCCTAGAGGAAGGGCGTTTCCATCTGGCGGTACTGGGCCAATTCAAGCGGGGAAAGAGCACGTTCCTCAATGCCTTGCTCGGTGAACGTCTGCTTCCCATGTCAATCGTTCCTTTAACGTCTATCCCAACATTTATTCTGCCAGATAATTCAAGGCATGCGCGGGTTTGTTATCTCGACGGAAGGACACCCATCGATAAGAACTTCGGTGAGGAACCCGGCGAACTGATAGCCTTTCTGACCAGATTTGTCACTGAGGAATCAAATCCGAATAACGTGCTGGGTGTGTCGTACGTTGAAGTTTTTCACACTGCCCCAATTCTGAAAAAGGGTGTTGTCTTTATTGATACGCCCGGAATCGGCTCAACCTTCCGACATAATACAGAGGCAACGCTTAACTTCCTTTCCCAGTGCGACGCCGCCCTTTTTCTTATATCCGCTGACCCTCCAATTACGGAAGTTGAAGTTGAGTTTCTTAAGGAAGTGAAGCTGAAAGTTTCTCGCCTTTTCTTCATTCTCAACAAGTCGGATTACCTCAGTGAATACGAGAAGGCGCTTGCCCTTGAGTTTATCAATGGGGTGCTTAAGAAACAGGTTGGGATGCCTGCTCAGACAATCTTCTCGGTTTCCGCGAAAGCCGGCCTTCAGGCCGCTGAGTCAGGGGATAGATCGAAATGGGAAGAGAGCGGCATGGCGGAGATTGAGAGATACCTCGTAGATTTTCTGGTCTCAGAAAAGACCCATACCCTTTCAGAAGCAGTAGAAGGAAAAGCGGCGGCGATTATCGATCGGATACAGGCGCAGACAGGCCTGTTTATCCAAGCTCTTCGATTGCCGATAGATGAACTGGAAAAACGGCTCTTAATTTTCCAAGAAGAAATTCGTGAAATTCAACGCCAGAAGCTCATCGTTGGGGATATCCTTGCAGGGGATAAACGTCGTGTCGACCAGTACGTTGAGGAAAAGACCGAGCAGCTCCGAAAGGATGTCCGAATGTACCTCGAAGGCATTCTCATTAAGGCATTGGCAACGCCGGGTCTGAAATCCGAATATGAAGCGGCGCAAGAGGCGCTTGACGCCGCGATACCAGGTTTCTTTGAGCACGAATTCGGGGTATATACTCGGGATCTAAGTAACTATGTAACGGAAATATTGAAACCACATCAAGGGAAAGCGGATGAACTAATAGAAAAGATACGTAAGAACGCCGCCGAGATTTTTGAAATTCCCTATCATGCCCCGGAGAGTACCGAAGCTTTCGAGATTAGTAGAAATACGTACTGGATAACACACAAGTGGATGACCTCGATCAAACCCGTTCCATCCGGTCTGTTTGATACACTGATGCCCGCGAGCATACGCAGAACGCAGGTTACCAAAAGGGTATTGCGAGAACTGGACGAACTTATTATACGAAATGTTGAGAATCTACGTTGGCCGTTAGTGCAAAGCCTTGATAACGCCTTCCGGAATTTTTCGTCGGATCTAGACGATCGCCTTGAGGAAACAATCGCCGCGACATATGGGGCAATTCAGAGCACGACACGGCGGCGAAAGGAGCAATCGGAGTCGGTGTCGGCTCAGATAGAGAAGTATGAATCGGTCACGTCGAATCTCACAGCCATTAGGGAGAAACTCAAACAGAAGATGGAATGATTTTATATTGTTGTTTCTCAATGTACATAATATGAAAGGGGAATACGATGAAACCCGAGATTTCTTCAATAGAAGCTCTTGAAATACTTGATTCCCGAGGTAATCCGACGATTCGTGTCACTGTTACCCTTAACAATGACATCAGCGTGTCAGCATCCGTTCCGTCAGGTGCATCGACTGGAGAACATGAGGCGGTTGAACTACGAGATAAAGACAAGAAGAGATATCGCGGTAAAGGAGTATTACGGGCGGTGGCGAACGTGAACAATGTCATCGCGCCGGAGCTTCTCGGTATGAACCCTCATTCTCAATCTGAGATTGACAAATTGATGATTGAGCTTGACCAAACGAATAATAAGGGACGTCTTGGAGCGAATGCCATACTGGGAGTTTCTATGGCGGTTGCACGGGCCGCCGCTCAAAGTTCCCATTTACCGCTGTACGTATACCTTGGCGGACTCACGAACAATAAGATACCCGTTCCGATGATGAACATCCTCAACGGCGGCAAACATGCCGATAATAGCGTTGACTTCCAGGAATTCATGATCATGCCGATCGGCGCACCAACGTTCAGAGAAGCCCTCCGTTATTGTGCTGAGACGTTCCATTCACTCAGGGAGATACTTCAGAAGAAAGGGTATTCCACGAATGTCGGTGATGAGGGAGGATTTGCGCCGAATCTCAAAAGCAATGAGGAGGCGTGCGAAGTGATTCTCGACGCGATCCAAGCAGCGGGTTATAAACCTGGTGAGGATATCGCCCTCGCGTTAGACCCGGCGGCAAGCTCCTTTTTTGAAGGCGGAGCATATGATTTGGTAAAATCGAGACAGGGTAAGAAAACAAGCTCAGAAATGACGAGTCTATATAAGACGTGGATAGAAAAGTATCCCATAGTCTCGATTGAGGACGGTCTGGCAGAAAACGATTGGGAGGGGTTTCGGGAGCATACCGCAGTGTTGGGCGAAAAGATCCAAATTGTCGGAGATGATATTTATGTAACTAATCCGAAATTCATTACCAGGGGAATCGATGAAAAGACATCTAATGCCGTATTGATAAAGCTGAACCAGATCGGCACATTAACCGAAACAATTGATGCGATAAATATCGCTCAGAAGGCAGATTGGGGCTATGTCATTTCACACAGGTCCGGAGAGACGGAAGACACCTTCATCGCCGACTTCGCGGTCGCAATGAACGGGGGACAGATAAAGACCGGCTCTGTTTGCCGAAGCGAAAGAATTGCAAAATATAACCGACTATTAGAGATCGAATCGGAGCTTGGAACCAGGGCAGTATTTGAAAATCCATTTAAGAGGGACTTTTCCCGCGGTAATTAGAAATCCACTCAGGTAAAAAAAGTGTGGGTTCCTGACGGCAGAAAGGCTATTGTTGAAGAACTGGTTGCCTCCATGTTGCTCGGCCAGACCGTTTTATTGTATGGACCGATGGGGATTGGCAAGACAGCTATACTTAAAGCAGTTCGGCGGGCCATTGAAAAAGAACATCGGCCATGCGGATTCTCTACTCAAACCCGATCGTTATCCGATTTGACCGTTGCTCTGCTTAAGGCCTATCCAACCGTGCGGGTCGAAAACCGAACTCAGCGACAGATTCGGAGTGCTTTACGCATAGCCGTTGAGAACAACCCGGGAGTGCTGTTGCTCGATCACCTCCAGAATGCCGGTATACAATTCAAATGGTACTTACGGTCACTGCGCGGGACGGGTTTTGGCGTACTTTTCGCGGCTGATATGGAGTTCAATCGGGATCACAGGCGCTTTCGATCCATGAATCTTACCTACCGCGAGATGGAGGTCCCTCCTCTCCCGAACGTACATATGCGCCGCATTTTAGACAATACACTGGCGGAAAAAACACTACCTTATCCTCTAACTGCGGCTGATCGTTCCGCTCTCCTGAGAGTAGCACATGGCCGTCCCGGATGGATACATATGATCGGCGACCTTCTCCAAAAGAAAGACTGTTGGAGTAATGGACGTGTACGTGCAAAATCCATGCAAGCCAGCATCATGATCGAGATAAACGAAAGGTATTTTCTACCCGTAGAAGGTGGCTAAAGGGAAATATCGGATCGAACATCGACCGAATTTCCCGGTATGATTGATGGGATTCCCGACCATCTTAAAGAAATACCGAAAACATCAGGGAGGAATTCAATCGTGTGGCGGACGACATGCGGCGATATGTTACTAAACCCGATACACTTCGACGCGATTTGATCCCTGCTGTAGAGAGGCATGCCCATTTGCGCGGCTTGATGCTGCTTACTGGTCAAACTGAGCATATTCCTTGACCTCCGGCTAAGTCTTTATTCAAAACAGCACCCATTCATTTTTCTAATCTATCCCACAACCGAAAACTATATAAACAGGTTCATCTTACCATTCCCATGAAGGAGTGGTAACAATGCAGCACTACTACGTCTCAAAACTGGAAATGATCCTTGGAGGTCAGTTGAAAGAGACAGAATCAGAAAACTATAAAAGCACAAACGACATAGACATCCTTGAAAGCCTATTGAGGCAGAACCCGGAAAACCTCAAGCAAACCATCGACCTGTTATACGCCCAGATTGAGGAACGGGAGAAACTGAAACACAAGACCCTTTACGAGCTTCAGGACCAGATCATGAAGGTCCAGTGCCTGATCAGTCATGCTTCAGGCGGATATGAAAAAAGCCCTTTCACCAAATCATCATTAGACAAAGCGTGGATTGACCTTGAGAAAGAAAAACTGAAGGAGGAGATCAACTCATTCAAAGATGTATCTTATCTAAACACACGGCTTGTCTATATGATCGGAAAATACAAGGAGGAAAAAGGCAAACATGACCTGATACAGAAAAAATGAAACTGATACCGTTAATCGATACCCTTCTGGAAACACGGGAAGAGAGCCGGAACGATACGAGAGACTACTTCCACATCAGCGAGGCGGACAAATGCCCCCGGGCGATATTCTACAAGATGAAGGGATACACCGGGGAGAAGTTCAAGGCCGACATGTACCGGAAGCTAGACAACGGGGATTACGTTCACAAGCGGATCATGTCGATCCTCGTGAGCCTCGGCATCGTGGTGGCCTCCGAGATCAAGATACCGGAGACTAATCTCTTCCACGGAAGGGCCGACGCGATCGTCACTATCGACAACGAGCTTTACGTCCTCGAAGTCAAGTCCATGAACCGGTACGCCTTCGACAAACTCGAAGCTCCCGACCCCGCCCACCTGAAACAGATCCAGCTCTACATGCACTACTTTAATATCAATAAGGGGATCATCCTCGTCGAGAACAAGGACAGCCAGGAGCTCAAGGAATTCATCGTCACCAGAAACGATAAGATTCTGAACGAGATATTCATCTCCTTCGGCATCCTGAAAGAGATGACACAAGCCAACACCATCCCCCCAAAACCTAACTTCAATCGAGAAGAGAAATGGAGGTGCGACTACTGCCCGTACCGGAAAGTCTGCGCTCAACATGATTGATGTCAACGAGTGTCTCAGGAGATTGGAACCGGTCATTGGCGAGAGAGCCGATAAACTCTGGCTCATCTACCTGGCGTCGGACTTTGAACAGAAGAGAAAGATCGAGGAGATCATCAGGATCCTCTGCGAGCGGCACCTAAACCAGGATTACAAGGAACGAGAGAAGATATTCCTTCCTCCCCCACCCAAAGAGATCGCCGATGGAGATTACAGGGTCGGAGGTGTGTTATATCCGGAGGGCTTGTACTGTCCCTTCGGGATCAGAGAAGAAGAGTGGATACAGCATATCGGCATCTTCGGGAGATCGGGGAGCGGGAAGACCAACGTCGCCTACTGCATCATCAACGAGCTGAAGAAGAAACAAAAGCCGTTTCTCATCTTCGACTGGAAGAAGAACTATCGGGGCCTGATGGGAGAGGATGGTTATAAAGACATCCTCGTCTTCACCGTCGGCACGAAAACCTCGCCCTTCTTTTTCAATCCGCTCATCCCCCCGCCCGGCACACCGCCGAAGGTCTGGCTGAAGAAGCTTGTGGAGATCACAGCTCACTCGTTTTTCCTCGGAGCCGGGGTTATGCACCTGCTCCAGAACGCGATAGACTTCTCCTACAAGAAATACAACGTCTACGACGGCAACCCCGAGCGGTATCCGACCTTTAGGGACATCCAGGAGTATATCGACAAGATGAGGACACGGGGAAGGGAGATGCTCTGGCACGCCTCCGCCAAAAGGGCGCTGGGGAGCCTCACCTTCGGACCGATGGACGAGGTGGTGAACAGTCCCGTCTCGTTTTCCATCGAGGAACTGCTTGAAAGAGATATCGTCCTGGAGCTTGACGCCATGACCGACGACTGCAAGACATTTTTCATCGAGGCGCTTCTCCTCTGGATACACCACTACCGGATGCACGAGGGCAAGCGGGAGGAGTTCAAGCATGCCATCGTCATCGAGGAGGCCCACCACATCCTGCTCAAGAAGAAACAGCAGGCTGAGGGAGGCGAGGCGATCACCGACGTGGTACTTAGGGAAATCAGGGAGCTGGGGGAGTCCATCATCTTGATAGACCAGCACCCGTCGCTCATCAGTATCCCCGCCCTTGGGAACACCAACATCACTATCGGCATGAACCTGAAACACGGGGCCGACGTGAGCGCCCTTGTCAACGCGATGCTCCTCACCAAAGACCAGTATCACTACCTCGGTATGATCGAGGTCGGAAAGGCTATCGTGAAGATACAGAGCCGGTATCCGAATCCATTTCTGGTATCGTTTCCCTGGGCCAAATCTCAGCGGAAAATCTCAAACGAGGACATCAAGGAGCGGATGGAGGGATTTTACAGGAAATACAGCCTGAAAAAGCTCGAACGTCAGAGACAGAAGGAGATATCGGTTTCATCCCATTATGATCTCTCCCCCCAGGAGCGGGATTTCCTGATCGATGTATTCACCAATCCCTTCTCCAGCATGTCCGAGAGGTACAAGCGGCTCGGCTTCAACAACCGTCTCGGGAACCAAATCAAGGACTGTCTTATCGGTAAGGGACTCTTCAGTTCCGTCGATATCTCAGTCAGGAACGGGAGGATAAAGCTCCTCGACCTCACCGAGAAAGGAGCTATGATTCTTATCCAGATGGGTTATGAGAGGAAGTCCCAAAAGGGCGAAGGCGGCATCGAGCATGAGTACTGGAAAAGGAAGATCGGGGATCAATACCGGAAGAAGGGTTATGAGGTCTTCGAGGAATACGAGATCGGCAAAGGCAAGAAGGTGGACTTGTTCGCCAAGAAAGGCGATGAAAGGATTATCATTGAGATCGAGACGGGGAAATCGGATATTGAGGAGAACATCAGGAAGGTCTCTGGGCTTGATTGTCAGGTGGTGTTCTATGCGATGAATGGAGAAGTGGAGGGGAGGATAAGGGAGATGGTTGAAAGGGAGGGATTGAGGAATGTAAAAGTGAGGAAGATGGAGCTTCTTAGATAGAGCATGAAGTTATGTTTCATTCGGGGCATTTTGGGACATATCTGTAATCTGGGTTCTTGTGAAAGATGGCGTCCTTTTCGGGGGAACGTGGCCGATACGATTTACGTCTAATTGTCTGACTTCGCGTCATTAATTCCTTCATTCCAAGTCCTCCGCCCATTCTGGGGGAACTAGCTTCAGGCCTTCCCGCCATCTCTCAACGATGCAGTCCTGGAACCATGGTTCGTCTATATTTGCATGGTCGGTAATGATTACTTGAAACCTTGGAGATAATTCTTGAATAACCTGCAGTGCTAGCCTATACATCCTAGCAACAGCCTCACGATCCCCGCCATCCTCGCCTCTGCGAGTTTGTTCCCAGTCACGATCCTCGGGGAAGTAGACCTGTGAAGGCTGGTCTATGAATAGAAAGTGTGGAACTGGCCTGTTACGCACGACAAACCATTTGTGTAGAGCAAAGTGTGAAATCAGATGATAGCCTACCCAGTTCTCTCCACTGCCCATACGCTCCATAGGGATCGGACCGTCATTACCGTCAGCTACGACCGTAAGTCGTTTTAAATCCAGGCGAAGTGGGTACTCCGAATGCTCCAACCTCAGCTCCTTTGCCCATTGACTCATATCACGAGAAATTAACGAGAGACATGATTGGATCCGATCCTCGACGGTCTCATCACTTAACTCTTCTTCGAGCTGGGTAATCTGCGACCGTAACTCATTAATCTCTCGTCGCAGATCACTGGTGTCTTCAAGCGCGGGCAGAGTTTCCAGATAAAGACCGATCCTTCCGAGAATATGCGCTCTCCTCGCTGCCCGGTCCCGCAATGTTTGAAGTCTCTGGTTTGATGACTGCAATGCTTCCATCGCCTCCCGATTCTCTCGAAGCTTACGCCGTGTCTCTTCAAAGCTTTCCTCCAAAGTGCGTAATACTTTTTGCATCTGGGGAGATCGTTCTTCCACGGACCGGATTTGCCCTTCCAGTTCGACGATGGATTGCTGTAAATCCGCAATGAACGGTGGTATCTCAGCTTCATCGAGTTGCGATTGACAAAGCGGGCAAACCCGATAATCCACCTCGTTGCTCTCTTCAAATAACTGGATGCTATGCAACCGTGCCGATTGGGCCTCTGCTTCCCTAGAATAGCCTTCACGTTCTGATGAGAGTGCCTTTGCTGCTAGTAGCTGTTCCTTGATTCGTTGAAGCTCATACACGAGTTGCTGTCGCTCACGCTGCAAGCGTTCGTACTCTTCACCTTCAGCTCCAATCTGTTCCTCCTCCTCAGGTAAGGGCGTGGAGTAAATATTCCTTAGCGAAGTTACGTACTGCTCCCAATCATCGGGTGTGGTCCCATCTGGACGTAGACCGATATCGATTGCCTCGGAAAGTAGCCCTTGGGCGCGGGAGAAACCGCGGCCGCGTACGGACTCGTATTCTGCCAGTTTCCTTTCTAAGCCGTGAAGTTCGCGGCGAAGCCTCCGGAATTCAGCCATCTTTGCAAAATGTCTATCGTCTACAGCACCGAGAAAATAAGGTATCGTGTCCTTAATAGCCTGGGGGATCCACTGCTCGCTCTGCTTATGGAAGAGATGCTTGTTGCTGATAACCTCGGCTTGTTGCTGGAAACAATAGAAAAGAGCATGACGGATATCTGCCGTGAGCGGTTGTCTCGTCTGTCCCTGTGACGGCTCGTGTATGTTTTCCGCTATTCCAGCATGGGCAGTTAGAAGCCCTTCTAAGGTGTTCGAGTTTGTCGTTTGAATCAGCGCTGAATATTCAGGGATGTCCACATTCTGACCAACGATGTAAAGAACGTTAGACGACGCGGCCTGTCCGGCGGAAGGAAGTCGACGTGCTACGAATACGTGACCCTCCACAACCTGAAGGCGGATAGCAACCCATTCAACCGTCTGACGAATTATGCCCTCGGGGATGCTGCAATATGAAGAGCCCAAACAGTAATCTATGATCTCAATAAGGGCCGTTTTCCCGGTTTTCGATGCTCCAGTAATGATGTTAAGACGCCCCGGATTGAGGGACAGAATCCGCCTCTTCCGATTGTAGCCATAAAGAACGACGTTAAGGATTTGGAAACTCATGGCCGGACTCCCCAAAACGCCATGACTGTATGTGCGGGTCCTGCCAGTGCGAACCACTTACCCAGAAACCGGGCACGCATTATACACTCGTGCGCTTCATTGGTAAGGCTTCGAATTGCTCGGTCGATGTCTCTTGCGTTCAGCGTTGTTTGAAAAAGACCGCCCGCTCTCGGAACAATCCAACCCACTAGCATACCAAAATGAATCGCTTCCCTTGTATGTGGTTTAAGAGAGATAAGCCGTTCATAAAAAAGAAGTCGCGCGTCCGCATTATCCAACAGCCATGCCGCCATAGATGTACGTGTGTTTGCCGGAAGGGTTCTGCGAGTCGGCTTGTGCAGGACTATCGGAAGAACCATAAACACTAGAGGTAAAGGCACGCCTTGTCCCTTTTCGTCAGCATAGCCCCACATTGCAGCCGCTAATGTTGTGCAGCAGAAGGCCGGATTGAGTAAATACGCTTCTTCCTTCGGGCGTTCCGTCCATGTTTTCATGATGCGACCTCCCGAGGTTCAAGCAATTGTCTAAGCCGCTCCTTGAATTCCAAGTGCCAACCAACACGCTGAGTATCAGAGAGAATTTGGTACGTCCCGCGTGAAATAAACGGCTCTGAAACGCCAGATCGAATCTGTCGATGTGTTGCTGTTTCAACCCATTCATAGAGCGTTTGAGCGGCTCTCTTCTTTGTCTCCTCAGATGCTTCTACACCAATCTTATCTCGCGTTTGCTGGAAAAGGATGTCCCACTCTTCAATGAGACGCTCCTCGTAACGCTCCAATTCGCCCACCAATAGAAGATCCTCGCGCACCCATCGAGACCTCTGCTCAAACGCCCGGAAAAAGTTTCTTATCGCGTAAATTATGCGCGGGTTACCAATTTCAATTAGCCGCAATTGGTGAACAAAGATACGATCCTGATAACCTGACGCATCGACGCTTGCGCTCAGTATCTCATCGTTTATAGGTAGGCTTTCTTGCTTGAACTGCTCGCGCAAGGATGTTGTTTCCGATTCGAGCTCATCGCTTAGGATTGGCTTGTACTGTCTATCCACAAGGTGCTGAATCGCCCGCCGATACCACCAGCCTTCTAGTCGCTGGAGAAATGGATTAAGAAATCGTTGTTCGACAGCATAAAAGAGGACCTCTCTGAGTTCCGCGTCGAGGTCCTGAATACGTGGCGCTGCGTCAAATACAAAAACGCTTTGCAGCAGCTTTCCCCGCTGATCCAAATTCAAAGAACGATATGCTTGATATGCTTGTGCATTGGCTTGGCTCACAGACGACTCCGCTGTCGAGCTTAATCGTTCCGTGGCCTTGGCGAGGTTGCGGGATTCATAGGGCCTCAAATAATAGGCCGCGTGCCCATCAACCGCCTGTGCTGTAGTAATAAGGAAATAGAGGGTTCCTTCAGGGACATCATCACGTGCAAAAGCCTCGCACCAAATCCGGATGGTCTTCCATAAATCCGGTGAACTGTCCGTTAAGTCGGCAACCCTAGTCAGATGATGCTTGATCTGAAGTAGTTCGGGGGCAGCCCCGTCCTTTTCAAACACAACATCGTCGAGCGTTTCAATCTTGACGATGAACTCCTGCGCTTTGCGCAATCGTATAAGCGATTCAAGCAGGGCATATCGAACTTGGTAAAAATACCCAAGAACTGATGATGCTGCTGAATGTTGGCCTCGTTCGTTCGTGCTCATAGTCACTTGTCTATCATTTTGCCTCTAGTCAAACTCCAAAGGGAGAGAGCGTTCTAGCACGGCTGGGAGAAACTGCCCCTGTGTTTCAGCGAGCTTCTTAATCTCCCGTTCCAGCTCTAAGGAGTCACGCAGCAGTTTAATCAAGTCGTTTTGGATGTCTTCTGGAGCTATCGGTACTGCTAACGAAAGGAAGCGAGCCTCCTTTAGTCTAAGTCGACTTGTGCTCGTTGTTCCCGTCCCTAGGCCCTCGATGTGATCCCAGAGCGCGGGTTGGGAAAAGTAGGCCCATAGATATCCTGCTCTGACACGGCTATCTACGATTTGGAACGTCGGGAACTCATTTGACACATAACATCCGGCCTGTTCCTCGCCAGCTTCCGCGAATGACCCTTTCCAAGCAAACAAGCGGTTATAAACAAAATCGCCGGGTTCAATACGATACAGCCTTATCGCCTTAATTTCACGCCCCAGCTTTCTGTGTTTTACGTACATTCCCTTCGCGTACCATGACATTGCAAGAACTGCGTACTCCATGTCTGGTTTCAATATTTCTTCTCGTTTTACTTGTCGAAGCAATTCGCCCAATGGGGGGCGTTCGTATGCCTTGTTATTGTTGCTTTCTAGTTGACGCCAGAGCGCAGTATGACTATCCGCAATACGTTTTAGCTTGTCCAGAATCCCGACAAGGGAGGTAGATACCTTCGAAGGGGAAGGAAAACGACTATTGTTGGGTATATTTGGATTTCGAAAATTAAGGCTGTAATCATGAGCCGCTATATCTGCTTTGGGAACCTGCCATGCTCTCTCGGTTTCTTTTCTCTTGGTCCACCACAAAAGCATGTCATCGCATTCCTCGTAGGTGAAAGGTCGATGTTGTGTATAGGCTTTGATCCCCGGACGAAGTGGAACTTCGTAGTACCACACGTATTCCTCCGGAGGATTGGTATCAAAGAAAAGGATTGAAATGCTACTCCTCGTATATGGTTCGAAAACCCCTCGAGGAAGACGAACTACCGTGTGGATCCTAAATCCGTCAACGAGCATCGCACGGACGCGCGAAGCTACCCCTTCCTGTGTAAGTATACCATCAGGAACGACCACGGCCGCGCGGCCTGGTTTTAGGCCGCGCTTGAGCCTGCGCATGATAAGTTGTAGGAATAGCAACGCGGTTTCGCTTGTCTGCTTGTCCTCAGGAAAGTTGCTCAGAATTCCACGCTCCTCCTCTCCGCCGAAGGGTGGATTGGTAAGAATCACATCGACGCGGTCCCGGTCGCCGATCTCTTGGATGCGAACATTGAGTGAGTTGTCGTAAACAATGTGGGGAAACTCCAGTCCGTGGAGAAGTAGGTTCATCTGACTGAGCATGTAGGGTAACGGCTTAGCTTCTTGGCCGAATATAGATCGTTCCTGTAGTATTCGACGGTCCTCGACAGTTCTACATTGTTCAGAGAGATGCTGATAAGCCTCACAGAGGAATCCGCCCGTGCCACAGGCAGGGTCGAGGACTGTTTCGCCGAGTTGCGGGTCTATAACAGTAACCATAAATTTGACTATTGGGCGGGGTGTGTAGAACTCGCCCGAGTCACCGGCCGCGTCGCGCATTTCGCGAAGCATGGATTCGTAAAGATGCCCGAGGGTGTGGATTTCCTCGGAGGAGTTGAAGTGGATGGCGTTCACTTTGTTAATCACGTCGCGAAGGAGATAACCATTGATCATACGGTTCTGGACGCCGCGAAACACGTTCGCGATTACATCACGTCGATCACGTCCCGTGGTAGATTGAAGTCCTCTTAGATAGGCTAAAAGGCCGGCACCCTTCATGCCATTAGGCAAGATGGCTTCGTCCTGGTTTATGAATTTCAGGAGTTCATCCCCGGTGACGCCGTCCTCCTGGGCCGCCCAATCGCGCCAGCGGTAGGGAGGTTCGATGGCCGGATGGAATCTTTCCGCGCTAAGCTCCGATTCCTTTTCGCCGCTTTGTTCCATATCGTCGAGGAACTTAAGAAACATGATCCACGTCAGCATCGGCAGACGGTCGAGATCACCATTTAGTCCCTTGTCTTTACGCATGATATCGCGGGCAGACTTGATAAGATTGTTTAGTTGCTGTGCAGTCGTTAGGGGTTGACCATTAGCTGCTATTCTTCGTCTTGACATTTCTGGGATCCTTACGCGTTGCAGATAGCGTTTTACGGTCACGCAGCATAGAGTTCTTCTTGTAGTTCAGCGAATGCTCCTCGAAGGCGATCTACCCCGCCGAAGAAGCCAATGATCTCGGTGACATTACCATATTCAGATATCGGCGGAACTTTGAGTACCTCGGGAATGATAAACTGGTCGATACCGTAATCTGCGTATTTAACAAGCAGACCTTCCAGGATAGCGCGGGCCTGAGGACCAAATTGCTCAAAGAAGTCTTTGCGATCCTTACGCAGGCGGTCGGCTCTTTCTCGACGTGTGCGAAGCGGTGCGTTATATGCCAGGTGACAGATCAAGTCGAAATGATCGGCGTCTGGCTGATTAGTTTGTTTTGCGAGTTCCTGAAAGTCAATGCCGCGCTCTTCAAACAATCGGATTATCTCTTTACGTTCGTTAGGTTGTGACCAATGTCTGCGCAACTCCGCTGCCGTCGGGTAGAGCGTTCGGACAGTTTCGGCGGTATAATCGGTGTATTTTACAACACGGAGTTGTTTACCGTTTACATCAAGTTCATAGACTAGATGGGCGGCGATTTCGATTATTCCATTATCTATATAATATTTACGTCGCTCATCACCCGGTGGTTCAATGATAATGGGAGGTATATATTCAACCGGGGTCTCTTCGTCTTCCTCTGATGGTGCTCCTTCTGGCGTGAGGATTTCCTCGTTAGTGATCAGTCCTTTATCATCTATAGTTACCTCGGTCTCGAATGCGGGATCACCATCAAACTCGGAATCTGCAAAGTGCAAGGTCGCCGATCCGGTATAGTCTATGATGTTAAAAAAGTACTTGCCATAGTCATCGCGGACTCGTGTGCCTCGTCCGATGATTTGCTTGAATTCCGTCATAGCACCGATTACTCTGGCCAACACTACGTTCTTAACCATAGGAGCATCCACTCCTGTAGTCAGTAACATTGAGGTTGTGAGAATGACGGGGCTGTTTGATTCCAGTTCCTGAAAACGACTCAGATGACCACGACCAACATCTCCTTCATCGGCGGTGACTCGACAGACATAGTCAGAATACTGCTTAACTATGTCGGCATTTAGGTTGTTCAGGGCGCGGCGCATCTCATTGGCGTGTTCCTGATCCACACAAAAAACAATGGTCTTTGCAAAGCGATCGGTTTTTCCCATGAAGTCGCTTAGATGGCGGGCAATTGCCTCAGTGCGGGCACGCAGAGCAATGACTCGCTCGAAATCTTTCGTTTGGTACTCCTCATCAGGGATTTCTCGGCCGTAGCGATCAAGTTCTCCTTTTGTCGGGCGCCATCCGGCGGCATCGGCAGTCGTTACGACACGGTGAACTCGATAGGGCGCAAGAAAGCCGTCTTCGATCCCATTGCGCAAGCTGTACGTATAGATTGGATTGCCAAAATAGCGATACGTATCACGGTTATCTTCGCGTAGCGGCGTGGCGGTCATTCCAATTTGGAAAGCGGGCTTGAAGTATTCGAGGATTTCCCGCCAGTTGCTTTCATCACGAGCGCTGCCACGGTGGCATTCGTCGACGATAATCAAGTCGAAGAAGTCACGAGCAAATTCACGGTAGAGACCAGGCCGGTGTTCGTCTTTAGCAATTGCTTGATAGATCGCGAAATACATCTCGCGACTCTTCACTACTTGGCCGTTTTCGATCTTATGCCGGGCGTCACCAAATGGCGTAAAAGTCTTATCTTTCGGGTCATCGATAAGGATGTTACGGTCCGCGAGATAGAGTATCTTAGGGCGGCGATAGGCTCCGGTTGAATTCCATCGGGACGACCAAAGTTTCCAGCAGATTTGAAAAGCTACGAGTGTCTTACCTGTACCCGTTGCCATTGTGATTAGAATGCGTTTCTTCCCTTTAAGAATTTCCTGAATAGCACGATTGATAGCGATTTCCTGATAGTAACGAGGCTGGCGTCCGGCCTGCAGATTGGAGGGTGTTAGTAGCCGCTCGGATTGTTCATCGCTTAGGCCGTCAGCTTTCCGTAGTAGTGACCAGAGTTCTCCGGGTGATGGAAATTGATCCAGTTCTCTCTCTTGGCCGGTAAAGTAATCAAATTCGATGATGTTTGTACCGTTCGTAGAATAGGCAAAACGCAGCCCAAGGATTTCCGCATAGTCCTTTGCTTGTTGGAGACCGTCGCCTGCATTCTTATAGTTTGTCTTTGCCTCAACAACCGCAACCGTAAAATCACGTGTGAAACGGAGAAGAAAGTCAGCTCTTTTCTGTTTTCCACGTCGAATAGTATTTCCAGTGATAATGATCCGTCCGTCAGTGAAAGTCCGTTGTTCGGTAAAGGAGTGAGGGTTTTCATCCCAACCAGCGGCAATCAGCTTAGGGACTACGTGTTTTCGGCAGGTATCTGCTTCTGTTAGGCCTGAAATCATCAGCGTCTTTATAAGAATAGTGATTTAGTGCTTGGATCTATAATTTTCGCATTATAATGAGAACGACTACAATAGTCAACCCTAAACAAGAATAAACCGCAATCTTTATATACAACTTCTCCTTTCAATAAAATGGAAAAGAGAACAAAGTAGAAGTAGAACTTTGCCCCAGGAATAAGTAGTTCTGCTTCTATTTAAAGATTTCGGGTGTGAAATAGATATATTTCCGATGGAACATTATTTCCTGTGGAGCTGGAAATTGAAAGTGAGCCGTACCCCCTATACACAACGCATACACACATCAAATCCGATATACGAAACGAAACATACACACACCATACACACATTCCAAGTTTGAGGGAATTAAGCCCCAGGGACCCCTTTAACAGGGGGACATACACAACGCATACACACACCACATCACACATACACACATCACAAAACAATAAGTTTATAAGTTATAGAGTCTTTAAAAATGCCGAGGAAAAACGTATGGGTCACCGAGGAGGTGGAGAAGCTCATCAAGGAGCTCGACATCAACCTGAGTGGATACATCAACGATGAGCTACCGTTGAGATACAACCCCACCAGGTTCCTGCGATCCGAGATCAAGAAGACCGAGAAACGCCTCAAGCGGCTCAATCAGAAGTTGAAGAAACTCGAACAGGAGATGGGCCGGGGATCGACAATCTCCGAAGAGATGATCTCAACCCTCAAAGATATGAATGAGAAGCTGAAGGCCAATCCTCACTATTTCACCGGAATGCTCAAGAGATTCAGAAATGAATTCACATACCACTTGACCAAGAGAGAGTTCGCGAAGCTCTTGAGGAGGTATGGAGATAATGAGAACCCCGATAAAGAGGGGATTTGAGTCTCCACTTCACACATCATGATAATCCAAAAGGAGGTACGAGAATGGTAAAACCAATACAGAAGTTTCAGGCCGGGAATATCGACGCGGCTATCTGGCAAAACGAGGTTGAAATGGATGGAAAGAAGGTCAGCACAAAATCCGTGAGTTTACGGAAGAGTTGGAAGAGCGGGAACGAGTGGAAGGATAGCGTCCTTCATCTGAGGCCCACCGAGATCCAGAAGGCAATCGTTGTCCTTCAAGAAGTCCAGCGGGAGCTGGTGATGAACAATGGACACGACAAAACGGTAGAAGTCGACGATGGGACGTACCAGTGAGATAGACGAGCACATGGTTTGCGTCATTGGAGACGAAGACTTCGAGCATTGCACCTATTATGAATGTCCGTGGCGACAACTCTGCGCTATGATACAAGAGAAGAAAAGGTTCCGGAAATAGATAGAAGCGGCAGTTTTTGTTTCGATTTCATTTGATATCATCCCACCGACAAGACTTTTCAGTATCCAAAACCTGCCACTTTTCCCAAAAGCGGAAGTTATATAAAGCCCAAAATCTTCTCATGGTTTATGAAACGCCCATACTATCTTACAAAGGATCAAGTGAGGAAGATGGTGGACTGGGCCTTCGAGAACCGGAAGAAAAACGCCATCAGGGATAAGCTGATTATCGAACTCCTCTTCAAGTGCGGTCTGAGATCGAACGAACTCACCAATCTCAGGATCGAGGACATTCGCGACAACAGCTCCATCGATATCGAGAAGCCGAAAGGCGGGGACAGGAAGAAACGAATCGTCCTTATCGACGACGATCTGAAATCCTGGATCAGCACCTATATTCGACAGGAAGGGAGGAAGAAGGGATATCTATTCCGATCAAATCTTTGTAGGCAGATCTCGAACCGATCTATCAGGAGCATCGTCAACGACATCGGAGAGAAGTCCCTCAATTTGGATGTTCACCCGCATACCTTGAGACACTCCTTTGCTGTCCAGTTCCTCAACAGCACCAACAACCTCGCAAAGCTGAAACAGCTACTCGGCCACTCCACGATCAAGAGTACCGAGCATTACCTGAAATATACCGTCGAGGATATCCGGGAGGAATATACGGAGGCGTTTCGGTGGTGAGATGGAGGTCGATCGGCAGGGGGTAGAATTTCATTTGATTCTGGTAGTCAACAGACCAGGCATAAGCCACCGGAGAGAGTTCTTTGATTTGACTCGGGTGTGTAACACCATACAAAAAACTCCTTTTGCTCGCTAACGGTCTCCTAATTACCCCCTTGTCCCTTTAAAAAAGTCAGGTATCCGGGAGGTTACCTATAGTAGAATCTTGGCTTGTCGGAGTCCTCATCGAGATTGTAGAGGATCTTTCAAAAGAGCAGGAGAAGAAGTCTTTTCACGGCATAGCTCCGAAGAACTGAAGCAAAACGGGCAGAAAAGGTGCCACTATTGTTATATGATTTGCAGCTACTGCTATAAACTCCAAATATCTGTCTTTGAAACTATCGGCTCCTTTTGCTTTTTCTAATTCATCAAGCTTCGCAATAATTTGCTCCAAGTCAGAGGGGTTGCTAACGCTCTTAGTAATCTCATCTCTCATAATCTGAAAAACGTTATCTTTAGTTAGAGCATAGTTTACTGAGTTATCTTGTGAATGTATTAAGACTCTCGACTGATCCCCCTTAATTGTTATATTTGGAATAGGTGAACGTCTTTCATATTCCAATGTCCCTTTTTTCATAACCTTCATCTGGTAATGACGCCCTGGTGGATCTCGATCCCAAAATCCCCTATCTATTACTACATATTCTTCGGTTAGACCATTTGGCAATTTTCGGAGGATTAGGTCGCCCTCTTCGACCGGGTAATCTACGTCAAACGACAGAATTAAAGTTGGCTGTACGTGGACCTTCATTCCCTCCATTTTCTCGCCACTCTTCTTTTGCAGCGTAACTATTTCATTACACAGTTCCCTTACTGACATTTCTCAACTCCAATAAAATATGCCCTGTCTCGATACGAGAGAGAGAGTCACCATTCAGAGATGCTACAAAACGAGGGTATGACGCTTTCTGTAACTTTGGCCCAGCAGTTTGCTAATGAGACCGGTGCTGTGATTATATGAAAATTTACGATAAAAGCCACCAACATCGAATCGCATAATGGATTCATTGGTCTCCATATTGTAACTTTCAATAATTATACGAGCAGTCATTCTATCAATTGGTAATGCTAAAATTGTAATATCCTTACTTGTCTTTGCTGCTTCTTCAAATGTGTATTCATCTCTATTACCGTTATAATCTTCCAATAGAAGGTCTGCTTCACTAAGCGTAGACAGAGTGCAAATTAGTTTTCCAGTTTTCCGATCCTTGCATCTTATCAAAAGGATGTAGGTGGATTCCTTCTCTCTTTTTTCGAACTCAAATATATTGGTAAATTCTGCTTTATACTCTGAATCAAATTCGCTATGTTTGATGGTTCTAATATCATTCCTGATTTTATCAAAGATGAGATACTCGTCTTTCTCATGCATTTCTCCGTTGATAGAAAAGGGGTTGTCAATTCTCCACGCGTAGTATCTTTCGGGGTTCTTAAACTCATCAAGGTACATTGGTGGACTTATCCTTGTTACCATAAAATACTCGGGAAGTTCTTCTTCCTCCAATACCCACTCATCTCCAGGTTCTATTAATTTCTTGATTTTCTCAAGTTTGATCCTAATCATGTTTTTCTCCTTAGTGCTTTATTACCTCATCAATCTCAACTTTTCCATCGTCGATCATCGCCATGAATGCCCGTATCTTGCGCCTTTCGCTTTCATCTGTTTGGATATACTCTAAAAGGAACTGCTTATGCTTCCTTATAAAGTCTCGTGAGAATCTGACGAAATCATCTTCATCGATAAAGGCACTTCCCTCAAAGACATTACTTTTCATTGCTCTGCTAATCCTTCTTTTCTTTTCTTGGCGGTTTCGCTACGCTACGAATGGACTTTATGAAAAACGCGGCCGGATACTTGGATACAAAACCGCGCCTATCTTTACTTGCCTGAGCCAAGGTAGTAATACCATGAACCGCAACCCCCACACCGGGAAGCCATAGTGCCGGATTAACTGCTACTCCGATAGCTCCTAATATACCCTCTGTACCAAACCACTTCCATAAGTTGGAGTCAATCTTCTTCCATTCCGATTCAGCTCTGCTGACTTGATCCACTAATTCGGCTGTGAGACTATTGATATTACCTTCGTCGAATTGGTCAGGATTAGAACATGAGTTCCACACTCTTCTTAGGAACGATCTCATGTTATCAAGGTATCCATCTCTTCTAAGTTTTAGGAGGTCATCAAAAACAAGACCGTTAAGGTGCTTAAACCCGACCGACTGGAATGCCTTCGCGAAAGGTGTCCAAGGATCAATACTTACTCCGTTAACCCGGCGGTCATATTCCATTTCAGTCCAACGGTAATCGCTGTCCGTTATTAAATGAGACTTCATTCTTTCGCAAATATATTTACCCATTTCATAGTTGGTGCCACTAGACCACTTTAACAATTGGGGCATTTGGGCTGCATCGACATAGTAAAGGCTACGTTCGCGTCGACGTTTCAGTTCCTCTATAATCTTATCGGTCGGGATGCCATCTTCCTTCGCCTTTTTTATATAATATTCGTCCGGGTATCCCAAGGTAACCGGGTCTTTCACCGATTGTTCAAATTCCCGGGGAACCTTCATCTTGGCGGCAAAGTCACGTAACTCCTTACATTGTGACCGTTGCTTCTCGATTCTGAAACACTCTTTCATAAGTTCAAGATCGAAATCACCTGGATCACGGATAACTTTAACGATTCCGGCATCAATCCACGGAGAAAGTAAAAACCATAAGAGCACGTAGTGGAACGTAGTCGTGATATGCTCTTGAGGCCTATCAACGGGATTGAATTCGGGTTTGAGGATTCGCGGATCGCTAAGCGGGTCGAATAGTACTATGTTCTGGTCATACAGGGCGTGTCTGTTCAAAAGGTGGGCAATCGTATGAAAAAAATGACTACCAATATAAAGGCCTGAGTGTTCCTGACTTTCATGAGTAAGACATCTACTAAGGTCTTCCCTATTTGGCCAAATTTTCGGTATTGTCAAATGGATCTCTCTTACAGCTTCAGGAGTCACGGCCTTCTTAAGAAGCGGAAGGAGTTCTTCAAAGGATTTCGGAAATCGATCAAGAGTGTCGAATTGAAGGGCCTCAGCTATTTTATTCAAGAAAAGCAGGTTTCTCGCACGAACAGGTATCACGTGAGAATCGTCAACACGGTTAGCGTCTCTGTTGTGAGTCTCTTTTTGTAGACAGCAATGCTCGTACTTCTTTCCGCTTTTACACGGACAGGGATCGTTTCTTCCAGTTTTCATAGGTTATAATAAACCGTAGTTCTCCCAAAAAGAAAAGGCCCATGGGAGAGGGGGCGGGCCGGAGTGTTCTCCCTTGCAATGAGCCTTTACAGGAAACTGATTTCTTATTCTCCGCCTTACTGTGGACATATGGTCCCCATGGATTGCTCGTACATAGATTAAGCCTAAATCACTTCTTTTTACCACGGTTGTAAGGCGATTGATTTGTTGGTTTAAGTGAGATTTTTTCCTTGGTTGCTTCGCCATAAACTGCCCCCTCGGTTCGTCCCAATTTTAGCGCAATTACGCGAGTTGGTGTATTCTGTTTTACCAGTTTCTTAAGTTCATCGACTTGCTTCTTATCCCAAGGCTTTCCGTCGTTATCCGGTTTCTTTGACATAGTGTTACTCCTTTAGTACTAAGTTACTACGTAAGGGGTCTAACGCTTACATTATGGGTTTTAAGAGATTTACTCTTTCCATCGCTCGTTTATGCGCCAGTAGAGTAGGCGGTATATTCGGTTGTTGGCCGGAAAGAAAATCTAATCCCCTATACTTTTCTATTCAATCCTCTTTATTACATTTCGGGCACCAATTGCGAAACGTGAAGAATACTACGTTCGGGTTTCTGGCCGACGGTGGATACTGTACAGTTCTCACAAATATTTTTGGTAGGCGGGTACTACAGGTCGGGCACTTTTGAGCTGCCTTATCTTCTTCGTAGTTCGCGAAGCTTATTTTATAGGAAACGCCATTTATTTTAATGAGTTCTCCTTTCTCGATTTTTCCGTTTATCGTCGATCCGCTTAATACTTCACTGAAATCGACGTCAATGACTGGCACTATATCCCTTGATTGATTTATGACCCGTATTGGTCCCTTAACTCCCGTTGGTCTCATGTTGTCGTCAAGTACTTCGTAAGAACCCATAGGCGAAGATTTCGGTGCCTTTCGATCTTTGGTCTTTTGGGATGACGCAAGCCGAGTCGTTTTTCCTTTTCCGTTTTTTATCTGAAAAGTTACCGTTGCCCTTTTAGTGACATAGATATCGTTAAGTATTTCTTTCCAGAAGTTTTCCTCAAAGAAGAAGTCGTAGAGTTTTACTCTTGCCGTTTTTATAATTTCGTTTGGTTCGATTAAAGCCGCTCCAAATCGATGATTCTTGCCATCGCGATCCTTAAAGATAATTTCTGCTTCACGGATTTGTAGTAACTCGTTATCGTACTTCTCGATGATCATATAAGGGACTTCGTAAATGCATCCTTTTTCTTCCGGAAAATCAGGAGAGTAGGTAAATCCTACTTCCACGATCTTGTACTTCTTTTTGAATCTATCAATGAGTTTCAGGATGCCAAATATTGCGGCCGGTAAACCCAGCACAGTAGTAATTATCAGTAATGTAATTTCTAAGTTACTCATGGCTAAGAAAAGTTTGATTCCTTTAAACATCCTTTAGTAAACTATGTTGGGTTGTGGTTTCAACCTGCTCTGCCCGTTTATGAGCGGGTAAGGTAGGCGGTATATTCGGCTGTTTGCCGGAAAGAAGTTCCTCTATCGTGATGATCTGAATCCGGGCGTAATCCTTGCCGCATGCCTCCGATCTGTAAAATCCTCTTCCGGCGGTTTGGGCTCATCGAGCTTATGGATCTTCCGTAGGGTTTTATTGAGCATCTCGATCTGACGGGTGAGGGCTTTCAGGATTTTCGCGAGATCGTCGTAGGACACGAAAGGTCTCCAATAGGCCGTTTTAGTAATTCTTAAAGGCAGTATAACTAATATGTTAGCTTCCGTCAATAACAAAAGGGGGGCGGATAACGATTGTCGACCTCGCCGAGTTCCCCCCGAATGAGCGGATACGGCACCTGATGTCGCTGAAGGGCAGGATGCGGCTCACGAATCCCCACAGATTCCAGTACTCCTCTGCAATTCACTTACACAATACCATTAGAAATCTTGCGAAGATAAATAAATCCCCTGCAGCTCGACTATCGGAAACATCGAGCGTTACTTGAAGTACTCTCTGAAGAATTCTATAAAGAAATTTATAGAGGCGTTCCGGTGGAGAATGCAATAAATAATAAAAGCTTGTTTTGTATGCTGAAGATCTGGTAAAATTAAGTATAGATATCTTAAGAAGTGTGGTCGCTCAAAAAATAGGTTGAAGTAGACCTGATATGAAGAGACTAAAACTCTATTTAGATACCTCAATTTTAGGGGCTCTTTTTGATACTGAAGAACCAGATCGGGTGAAGATTGCAGGGGATCTTCTGCAATTAATCAAAAACGGTGTTTTTGAGGGATGCATTTCGCTACTCACCATACAGGAAGTATCAAGAGCGCCACAAGAGATAAGAAACGAGTTGGAGAGAAAGATAACCGAATTCGGTTTCACAACCCTAATCGAAACCGAGGAGAGCATCGAACTTGCAGAGTCTTATCTGAAGGCCGGTGTCATACCGAAAAAATACCGCGATGATGCAAGACATATCGCTATCGGTGTATATCACGAAGTAGATTATATCGTTTCTTGGAATTATCGACATATGGTCAATATCATAACGAGAAGACTGATCAACAGCACCAATCTAAAAATGGGATACAATCCTATCGAGATAATATCTCCCGAGGAGGTGACAGGAGATGGAAAAATGGAAATATAGATCCCTTGAGTGGATACATCGGGTAAGGGAAGAAGAATACGAAAAGAGCAAGAATCTGTCTCCCAGAGAGCTTGTTGAAAGGACCCGTAAATCCACGGAGAGTGCGGCGAGGAATTTAAAACCTAAGATTGAAAAGACACACAAGTCTCTAATTTCCAAGTAATGGCCTGTGCTAAGGTCAACAATTCATGGTAGTGGGACATGACCGCATGACTACTTGGCTCGGAAAGTGTTACAAAAAGTGTTACAGAAACCGGGGCAAAGTAGGGCATTCTGGGGCATTCCAGGGCATCGTAGGGAATTGAAAATACAATGATGTCAATAGTTTATCGTCTTGACTAGGCTACTGGCAGTCATGAGGTCGACGGTTCGATCCCGTTCAGCTCCACCAAAGAAAGTAAAGGGTCACACGATAAGCCGTGTGACCCTTTCTCGTCTTTACCCCCAGCCTGCGATCTGATAGCCTATCTTCTATTCCGCGCGTCCTTTATAATGGGATCTTCACGCGCCTGACCCCCGCTATCGGCAGGGGCGCCTTTTCCGACAATAAAGCTATCCGAATACCTTGAGGACCCTCACCAGAATGAGGAGCACCAGCGCGGTGATACCCAGGAAGAGGCCGATGAAGGCGACGGCCAGGTTGAGCTTCCCGGGCCTGAACTCCGGCTCCACCTGTTTCGTGACGCACCGGATATTCATCATGAAGATAAGGGGATAGCAGATGAGCCTCATTGACACCGCCAACAGGACCAGCACGATGGACCGCGAGATAACCGTGGCCATCAACAGCCCCGCCGTGGCCACGGCGACGACGTAGACGGAGGTGATCGGGCGGTTCACCTTCGCAGAGGGCTCGAAGAGGCGCTCGATGAAGTTGGAAAAGAGCCGGAAGCTCCCGGCATGGAAACTCCAGTCATCAATGGATACGGACGCATTTGCCGAGGTGATAGAGTATGCGTGTGGGGAGAGCGGTATAGAAAGTATTAAATACATGCCGAGACTGTTTACGGATCGTGGTCCGGTACTGATATCGAGGGTATTTGGGGAATATCTTGAGGTGAAGGGAATCGGATATATACTCGCTTCGCCGTATCATCCCCAGACGAACGGGAAGATAAAACGGTATCATGGTTCTACAAAGGAGAGAATAAACCTGGTGCTTTGGGAGTCACCGGACTCATTACGAGCGGAGATTGGCAAATGTGTTGACTATTACAATTCAAGTAGGTATCATGCGGCCTTCGGAAATGTAACCCCTGAAGATGTGTATTATGGTAGGAGAGAATCTATTCCGAAAAAGCGTGAACTGCTAAAAAAGAAAACGTTAGAACTAAGAAAGAGGACAAATAAGGAAAGAGTCGAGTCCGGATATGTAGCTTAATTTCTGGCCCCGAGTGTCCAACTTTCGCTGACGATATACAGCAAATGGTGATGATGAGGAACTGCTCGAGACATATATAGGCAATCTGTTTTCACGAACAGAGAGGATAGGAACTAGGTTAGAGTATCCCGAATATTACCTCAGGATTGACAATAAAGAGATCCGCGTGATAAAAAACGCAAATTTATGGGAAGAAGATACGGTACTGCAAAAGTTTATCGATAGGAAGATATGGATATCGGGGACTCTCATTGACAGTAAGCTATTTTACGAAGTGATAAAACCGGTTTACGGATAGAGAATAGCATTTCCAATAAATATATTCCCAAAATAGAATCGAAGGATGATCTCCTCGTAGGAGAGACAAGGCCGCGGACTTATTTCTCTGGTTTTTGTTCTAGTAGATAATGACCGCAAGAGACGATAAAAAATTAGGCACATTCCTCGGTGTATACCTCCCCACTATACTTACCATCCTAGGCGTCATCATGTATCT
>JAFGAS010000052.1 GCA_016933535.1 Candidatus Zymogenaceae bacterium | reverse complement strand
GAGAGGTAGGTTACCCACGTGTTACTCACCCGTGCGCCACTGTACTCATCGGCCGAAGCCGACTTTCTCGTTCGACTTGCATGTGTTAGGCACGCCGCCAGCGTTTGTCCTGAGCCAGGATCAAACTCTCCAGTTTAATTGGTTCCAAAGCGGAAAAACCGCCTTGCATTTTAACAAAGAAAAGACGATAGTGCGCCACAAGCTCCCATCCCCACTATTCAGTTCTCAAAGACCCAAAAGAAAGCCACATCAGGCTTCTCATTTTCACAATTTTTCGATTATAGTGATCTATAATTCCTTTGTCAAGAGAATAATCACCTTATTCAATTTTTTTTGTGCCCCCGATCCCCTTCCCAACATTTCCCTTCCAATCCCGACAACCTGCCGCATAATAACGACAATCAATCCTCCCCCGCCTTTCTTTCGGCACATTTTTAAGAATATCCCTTTATGCAGGAGATGTCAAGGAAAATATGGGATTATTGTGCGATGTACTTATTTGGAGGTCTCCCGAACACAGCCTAAATACACCGTTATATCGGTCACTTATCGGCCTCGATTATTCCCGCGAACCGCCGGTATCATTACGGACTACTATTTACAAACTCCCCTCGTCAATAGGGACGCGCGATATGAATCCCCGCTCCCGCAACAATCCGGCGACCGACGATAGCACCCAAACCGCCGGTGATTATACGGACGGACAGCGACCCGATGTCCTCTTAATCCAAATGTTCCACCATTAGCCGAAACCCGATTTTCTTCCTCTCCGTTCATTCCACATAAATCGCGTTATAGTGATATCACTCATATTTTTCGTTGAAATAATAGACTATTATTGATACACTTAAAAAATACTATCTGAATCGGTGCGCCATGAAACGAAACCGGGTCGTCATCACGGGAATGGGGACAGTAAACGCAATAGCAAAGAATCCCGACGAATATGCCGGTGCCCTGGAAAACGGCGTGTGTGGAATCGGCCCCATCACGATCTTCGACACCTCCGCCCATCGAACAAAAACCGGGGGGGAAGTCAGGGATTTTTATCCACACGAAATGATCCCTTCGTCTTTTACGCTCAAGCGTATGTCCCGTTCCGATCTCCTGGCAATGGCGGCCGCCGTCCAGGCCCTCGAACAGGCCGGGCTCTTCCCGTTTCCCGAATCCCTCTGCGATACGACCGGCATCTCAATCGGCGGGGGCGCCGGGGGGATGTTCGAGGGGGAGACGTTCTTCGAATCGTACGTGAAAAAAGGAAGAGAAGGAACCCGTTTTTCGCCGCTCTCGTCGCTCTTCTGCGCCTCGTCGGGCGATCATATCGCATCGGGCCTCGGCCTTTTCGGGCCCAAGACCACCTTCATGACCGCCTGCTCCTCCGGCGCCACGGCCGTTGGTTTTGCCGCTGACCAGATCAAGAGCGGGAGGGCCGACATTATGATCGCCGGGGGCACCGAGCCGCTCTCCCGAATTATATACGGCGCCTTCAATTCGCTGCGCTCGGTTGACCCTGAATACTGCAAACCCTTCGATAAAGACCGGCAGGGCCTCTCCCTCGGGGAAGGGGCGGGGATATTCATCCTGGAGTCTCTCGCCCACTCATCGGCCCGGGGGGCCCGGATCCTCGGCGAAGTCCTCGGATACGGCGTGACCTGCGACTCTCACCACATGACCTCCCCCGATCCGGAGGCGTCCGGATCGATCAGGGCGATGGAGGCGGCGCTCTTGGACGCCGGGGTGGCCAAGGAACAAATAGAGTATATCAACGCCCACGGCACCGCCACCCCCACCAACGACGCGGCCGAGACCCGGGGAATCAAGACGCTGTTTGAAAAGCGGGCCTATGACATACCGGTCTCGTCGACCAAGTCGATGATCGCCCACACCCTGGGAGCCGCGGGGGCGCTGGAAGGGATCGCCTGTATTCTTGCTATAATCAATGGCTTTATCCCGCCGACCATTCACCTCTCAAAGCCCGATCCGGAGTGCGACCTCGACTACGTACCCGGCCGATCCAGAAGGAAACAGCTATCCATCGTGCTTTCCAACTCGTTTGCCTTCGGCGGCAATAACACCTCTGTCATCTACGGAAGATACACCGAAAAGGGGATCGTTCATGAGTAGGCGTGTGGTAATTACCGGGGCGGGGGTTGTCTCGTGTCTCGGGGTGGGGATCCGGTCGTTCGTGGATCGGCTGTTTGCCGGCGACTCGGGCATACGGGATATTACCAGGTTCGATACTTGTGCGCTGTCGTCCCATAAGGGCGCGTTGCTTTCGGATTTCAATCCGAAGGAAATCATCAATCCCAAAGGCATCCGCAAGATGGACGACCTCTCCCGGACGGCCGTTGCCGCGACGAGGCTTGCCGCCGACGATGCAAAGATCGTCATCGACCCGACCAACCGTGACCGGATCGGCATCATCCTGGGCACCTCGTTCGGCTCCACCGATATTTCCATCATGTTTGCCCGAACCCTCTTTTCCGACGGACCGATGCTGTTCAACCCGCTCCATGTGCCCAACACCGTTATGAACGCGCCGGCGGGTCACGCCTCCATCGAGCTCGGTTTTCGGGGATTCAATTCCACGATAAACCACAAGGAGTCCTCGGCGGAAACGGCCATCGGCTACGCGTTCGATCAAATCAGGGCGGGCGTAGCCGACATCATGTTCGCCGGCGGAGTCGATATCATATCTCCGCTCCTCTTTGAGGTGCTGACACGGTTTAATGCCCTTTCGCCGGCTGCCGGCCGGCCGGAGGACGCACGGCCCTACGACCTAAAAAGAAGCGGTCCGGTGGTCGGCGAAGGAGCCGGGATTATCTGCCTCGAATCATCGGAGCACGCCGAGGCCCGGGGGGCCGAGGTCTACGCCGAGGTGTCGGGTTTCGGAATGAGCTCGTCGCCCGCCCCGCCGTCCGATTTCCCGGCCGACCCGAGGGGATACGTCCTGGCCATCCGGCGCGCCCTGGAATCGGCCGTGCTTTCCCCCGGGGATATCGACTATATCTCGGGAACCGCCAACGGAGGAATGCGGCTGGATGCTCTGGAGACCGCCGCGATCGCCTCCGTCTTCGGCACCGGCGCAGACGGCGTTTCGGTCTCTTCGATAAAGGGTGCTATCGGTGAGCTCTTCGGTGCGGGGGGCGGTATACGAGCGGCCGCGCTGGCGGCCTCCATCAAAGGCGGGATTATCCCCCCGGTCGTTGGACTGAACGACCCCATCTCCCCCCTTAATTTCGTTACCCAAAAAAGAGAGACCCCGATTGCAAATGCCCTTTTATGCGGCGTATCGTCCGGAGGAACGTTTGTGGCCCTCGTCTTCAAGACCCCCTGAGGGCCGATAACGTCACATGCACCCCGCCCTGCCGATCCGGGCCGATAGAGCCGTAATGGTGATTGACAACCCCCCCCGATATCACTATACTGTTCACGTATCCGCCCAAACGGACCGTAACGGTCGACAGGAGAGGCAACCAGCGGAATGTTTGTCGGCCCTTTTTGCAGGGCCGTTATCGACCCTACGCGTCTTATCCAGGAAAGGAATTTTCGTACCATGAATGTTGGAGAATGGGTCTATAAGCGGGCCCTGACCGATCCGGACGGCCCGTTTCTTAAGGAAAGCGAGCGCGTCGACCGCCGGTACAACAACCGGCAGTTCAACGAACGGGTCAATCAGACGGCCCACGCGCTCATGTCCCTGGGAACCGTCCCGGGGGACCGAATCTCGGTAGTCATGCTCAACTCCTCGGAGTTTCTCGAGATCTACTTCGCCTGTGCAAAGATCGGGGCGATCATGGTGCCGGTCAATTTCAGGCTGGCCGTGCCCGAGCTTGCCTATATCTTTGCCGATTGCGCGCCGAAGGTCCTCGTTTATTCCTCCGATTTTGCCGAAAAGATCGCCGAGGTCAAGAAGACAGAGGCCGTCATCCCCTTTATCTTCGGACTGGGGGGAAACCAACCCGGACGGGACGCCTCCTTTTCGGATTTCGTCTCCGGTCAACCCGACCGGGAACCCGCGCCCCCGCGGGATATCGAGGGCGACGATCCCCTCGTCATCATGTATACCTCCGGGACCACGGGCAATCCCAAGGGCGTCATGATCAGCCATACCAACATCACCTTTCACGCCATCCACAACCTCCTCGGTTACGGCGTCAACAGGACCTTTACCTCTCTGGTCACCGCACCCCTCTTTCACATCGGGGCCCTGTCTGCGGCGGCAAACCCGGTCATCTACGCGGGGGGGTCCCTGGTCCTGAAACGGTTTTTCAACGCGTCTGAGATCATCAAGCTGATTGCCGCCGAGAAGATCAATTATATGTTCGCGGTACCCGTTATGTACCAGATGATGGCCGAGGCCGCCGAATGGGAGACCGCCGATTTTTCTCACGTCCGCTACTTTATCGCCGGCGGCGCGCCCATTCCCGTGCCGCTCATCAGGAAATACCAGGACGAAAAGGGAATCAAGTTCGCACAGGGTTACGGCCTGACCGAGACCGGGCGGCTCAGCTCGCTTCCCATAGACGATTCGATCAGAAAGGCCGGTTCAGTCGGCAAGGAGGAGTTTCACGTCATCATGCGCATAGTCGACGGCGAGAAAAACGACGTAACGCCCGGTGAGGTTGGCGAGATCATCGTCAGGGGCCCCAACGTCTTTCTCGGCTACTGGAACAAACCCGAGGAAACGGCAAAGGCCGTCCGGGACGGCTGGTTTCACACCGGCGACATGGGCAGGAAGGACGAGGAAGGATTTCTCTATATCGTGGGCAGGAAGGTGGAGCTGATCATCAGCTCCGGAGAAAATATCTATCCCGCGGAAGTGGAACGGGCGATTCAGTCGGTCCCGGCGGTCAAGGAGGCGGCGGCCGTGGGTATGCCCGATCCCCGTCGGGGCCAGGTGGTGGCTGCGTTCGTCTCCCTCAAGGAGGGGGCCTCCTTGTCCGAGCAGGAGCTTATCGACAAGATTTCCGATAAGATCGCCGCTTTCAAGCTCCCCAAGAAGGTCTTTTTTGTTGAGGATTTCCCGAGAAACGTATCGGGCAAGATAGTAAAGACCCAGCTAAAAAAACGGTTTGACACGTAAAGGATACCGGAAGATGAACGTCGGACAGTGGATTTCCCAGCGGGCCGCGACCGATCCCAACCTGCCTTTTTTAAAAGACGTGGACGGCGGGATGAGGTCGTTTGATAATCGGCAATTCAATCGGCGGACCAACCGCATGGCCCACGCACTTATCTCGACAGGCGTAAAAAAGGGGGACCGGGTTTCGGTCGTCATGCTCAATTCCTCGGAGTTTCTCGAGGTGTTCTTTGCATGCGCCAAGATCGGGGCGATCCTCGTCCCCATCAATTACCGCCTGGCGGCCCCCGAGATCGCCTATATAATCAACGACTCACGCCCGAAGGTGCTCATCTATACGGCCGATTTTGCCGAAAAGATCACCGACCTCAAGGCTCAGACCGATACGGTCTCGGACTGGTTTCGGCACAGCGGCCCGAACCTTCCCGAAGACCCCGACATCACTCCGTTTGTCGAGACCTTCCCCGACCACGAACCGTCTCCGGACACCGACGTGACCGCCGACGATCCCCTGTTGATCATGTATACCTCCGGCACCACCGGCGACCCAAAGGGCGCCGTCCTCACCCACGCCAACATCATCTTCGACTCGGTTCACAACCTCATCAACTTCTCGCTGGACAAGGGGTTCCGGTCGCTGGTCACGGCGCCGCTCTACCACGTCGGGCCGCTCGGCGCGTCCACGACCCCCGTGATCTACGCGGGGGGGTCGCTCGTCCTCAAGCGGTTTTTCAACGCGTCTGAGATCATCAAGCTCATCATGCGGGAGCGGATCAACTACATGTTCACCGTCCCGGTGATGTACCAGATGATGGCCGACGCCGCCGAGTGGGACGCGGCTGATTTTTCACACGTCCACTATTTCTTTTCGGGCGCCGCGCCCATGCCCGTGCCGGTGATCAGGCGCTACCAGGAAGAAAAGGGCGTCCGGTTTGCCCAGGGATACGGCATGACCGAGGCGCTGCAGATCTCGGCGCTGTCCCTTACCGACTCGATCACCAAGGCCGGCTCCGTGGGAAAGGAGAACTTCCACGTGATGCTCAGGGTCGTCGACGAAGACCACAACGACGCCGGGGACGACCAGACCGGCGAGATCATCATCAAGGGCCCGACGGTCTTTTCGGGCTACTGGGAAAAGCCCGCGGAGACCGAGACGGCCATGCGCGGCGGCTGGTTTCACACCGGGGACATGGCCCGAAAAGACGCCGACGGGTTCCTGTTCCTCGAAGGCAGAAAGAAGGAGCTTATCATCTGCAACGGAATTAATATCTACCCGGCGGAGGTGGAAAAAGCGATTCAATCCATCATCGAGGTCAAGGAGTCGGCGGCAGTGGGGCTTGCCGATGCCCGCCGGGGCGAGGTGGTGGCCGCGTTCGTCTCCCTCAAGCAGCCCAACACCCTCACCGAGCAACAGCTCATCGAAAGGCTTTCCGGCAAGATCGCCGATTTCAAGATGCCGCGCAAGGTCTTCTTCGTTGAGGATTTCCCCCGCAACACCCAGGGCAAGATATTGAAGAAAGAGCTCAAGAGACAGTTAGAGGTGCAGTAGAAAAACGATTCAATGGGCACGATATATCATGCCCCTACGGGTTATTCATCGTACTGGTTGAAAACCCGTTTTTCTTTTCCACATACGAGCGGTTTTCCGATTGTAGGGGCACCACATGTGGTGCCCGTCTTTTATTTCTGTCGGACGGACGCGACTTGTCGTGTCCGTCCCCCCCTACCCCCAAATACCGTCATTGCGTTTTCCCTTCCCTTCCTCATCGCCCCCCACGAAGCCTGCTTCGTGGGGTGATTAACGGGCATGACAAGTCATGCCCCTACGGATTGCCCGCCGTACCCGGTAATAATCCGTCCGTTTTTCCATTCCACGAACCGTTTTAAAACCGTAGGGACACGACTCGTCGTGTCCATTCCCGTTTCACGCTGGATGGGTGCCACATGTGGGGGCCGTCTCTTCCTGTCGGGGCCCCCAAAAGGCTGGCCTTTTGGGGTGGCTTCTCGTCATTGCGAGGGAGCGTCAGCGACCGCGGCAATCTCAGACGCGTCATCAAGTACATACTTCCTGCCGTCTCCTTCACCCTCCCGAAATGCACGATCGAATGCCGCCTAAAACTTTGCCAAATATATCAACAATCACGACTCGGTCCGTAAATGATTTTAATTGCATTCTGAATAGTTATGTGTATATTAACATTCAGAAGCCATACTCGGAAAGGTTTCGGGATCTAATCATAAAACATAAATCTATAAACTTACTGAGACATCAGGACGGTTAATGGAGGTAAGTCAGATGGATTACAAAGAGAAGGCCTTTCGGGATAAGTTCTACGCTGCGTCTAGGTGTCTCGGAGTACCCGTGGAGCGGATTATATCGCTGAAGGTACGCGAGAATGTGGGGGCCTATCATGAGTACAAAGAACTCCTCCACGAGCTTGATCGAGAGGCGGGGATCACCCATTCGCCCATAGCCGGCGACTTCCAGGGAAAAGCTCATCTTGTTGGAAATGACAGGACAAAGATCATTGTCGTCGAACACGAAACGGGATTGGAGATAATAAGTATTCTTGCGGATTACGCATCCATAATAAGTCTGGAATTTTCGGTTCTTATGCTATGGAGGGAAATTCGCGGTAATACTTACCGACATCATCGCCACGATTCTCAGAATATAGAGATTCGTCGAGTGGATAAGAGCGGGCACTTCATTGAGGGACCGGTTCGCGATACGGAATTCTCGTCTTCTAAAAATTCTTCAATAATGAATCAGTCTTTATTAGCCGCAATCGGGAATATAGATAGTGAGATAAAAAAGCTTGAGGCCGCTGTATCAAGTCTAACCGAACGAATGAGTGCCATCGAGGGAAAGCTAGTCGAAAAGAAAAGTCGACGACCAGCCGAATCTAAGAAGAAGTCTGCAAAGAAGACCTCAAAGAGATAAGAGCTTGTCTACTACGCACGTACGCGCGTGAAACGGATACAAGGTATGGCGCAATCCCAAAGCGATCGAGGAAATCAAAACCCAACGAAAACCATAACCCGAGGCACAGAGGTGTGACTGGATATCTCCTCCTCGCCATGAACCGAAAGTTTCGCAGGACGAAAGATTGAGCTTTCGGTTTATGGCAAAAATAGCTATAATGGCAAAATAAGACGAACCGAAGGATCCCTTCGGATTTTGCGGTTTACCTGCGGTTGGGTCCGGACGGGTACGTTCCTGCCTGATACGGCAAATCAAATGCTTAATACAAATCGGAGCAAGAGCAGGAAATGAGATTTCAACGCGGCTGTATTGAATGCGTCCATAAACAGGCAAACAAGTTGATAGGCTTTTTCGGGGTCGACGATACAACATGGCTTGAGTTACAGAAAGATATCCTGTCCGAGCTGGCCGGCGTACCCGATACAATGACTGCTCCCGTGCTTGCTAAGAGACTGGCCGATATTGTAAAAGCAAAAACCGGAAAAGGAGATCCCTTTCTTTCGATCAGGCAGCGAAGCAACGCGGAGATGGAGAAGGTCTATCCATTCATAAAGAGAAGGATCCTTTTTTCCGCCGATAGACTAAAGGCATCGATCATTGCGTCGGCCCTGGGCAACAGCATTGATTTTGGGATTCCAGACAACACCTATACACCCGAAGAAATCAGGGATGATTTTATCAGGCTGATCAAGGCGGGGAGAAACAAGAGGGCCTTTGAAATAGACGACTATGAGCTCCTTAAGGACCATATCCATAAGGCACGGACTATCCTGTTTATCGCGGATAATGCCGGGGAAATCGTACTGGACCGGCTGCTGATCGAATGGATGCTCACGCACCTGAAGGGGGCCGGCATAACGCTGTGCGTAAGAGGCGCGCCGACGATAAACGACGCGATCATCGACGACGCCCAAAAGCATATCCTTGGTAAACTGTCGCAAAAGGCGCTCTCACGGCTAAGGATTATCGACACGGGCAGTGACGTCCCGGGAGCGGACCTCGCCTATGCCTCCGAAGGCTTTAAGAAGGCATTTAATGAAGCGGACGTTATAATTTCCAAGGGCCAGGGCAATTTCGAAGTGCTGGAAGGCACCACGGATTCAAACGGCGATCCCAAGGACATCTATTTTATTTTTAAGGTGAAATGCGGCGGTGTTGCCGATTACGTCTCCGCGAAAAAGGGCTCGCTGATCCTCTATAAAAACAGGCATTCGGAATGGTAATAGCGCAGGTGTGGAGAGATCGTTGACACCGTCTCCCGGCTCACCCCTCCCCTTTGTCCATCCCGTTTTTGACCATCTGCACCTGGGCCTTGAGGTTCAAGAGGTAGGCCTCCTCGGGCTGCCTGCCCTGCCGGGCCGTGAGGTATTCCTCGGCTTTGACGCGCTCGATCACCCGCGCCTCGTCCATCGCTTCTTCCCCAAGATATCGCTCGATCTTATCCCTGAGCGCCGCCGCGTCCCTGAGGGATGCCGCGATCAGCTCGTCCACGCGGTCGGAAAACGCAAACGAGTGGTGGCCGGTGAGGATGCGGTTGGGTTTGAGGGCTTTGACCTTTTTAATCGACGCAACGTAGTCCTCGTAGCTCGTGAGGAACTCCGGCCCCACGTAGAGCTCGTCGCCGGGCACGATCCCCAGCGCCTCGCCGGTCAGCATGATCCCCCCCGGCTCGACGAGGTAGCACATGCTGTCCTTAGTGTGGCCGGGCGTGGCCACGGCCGTGACCGATACGCCACCGCCCAGATCCATAAGCTCGCCGTCGGTCAGAACGACGTCTCCGGTTATCAGCGAATAGTCAAAGTCGGCGTCCGTCAGCTTATCGCGAATCAGCGCAGGATCGGACGTCCTCCTGTTGAGCCCCTCGATGAGCTTTCGCGCCCCCTGGCGCCCCATGGTGTAAAAGAGATACTCGTGTCCCCCGAATCGGATCGACGGGATATGCCGCTTCAGGTAGGGCGCGCCGCCCACGTGGTCGAAATGCGAATGGGTAAAGACAACGAGATCGGGAAAGCCTTTGCCGCCCATAGCATCGATCGCCTGCACGATGTCGTCATACATCGCCGGGGCCGTGGAGACCGCCCCGGCGTCGACCATGACCACGCGGTCCTTCCCGACAACCAGGTATGCGGGGATGTCCCAGGTCCCGATGAGGATGAGGCAGTCGGTAATCCGTTCCATGTGTATTGAATCCCTGAGTTATAGAAATCCGATGATACCACACGACGGGTGCGGCTCAAACAGATAAATCATATTTTTCGGACCTAAATCGGAACGTCGGGAACGTTGACAACAAAAAAGATATTTGATATTTAGAGGACTTCGCCGCGCCCCGGCAGCACCAGAACCAACGGCCGGCAACGGTCGTCCCGAGGAACCGTTATGGATATCATGACCACCGATAACATCTTGATCAGACACAGCCAAAAGAGCGGCGCTCTCGGCGCGGTTTGGCTTGTCCACGGGTTTGGAGAGTCGGGCGGCATATTTACGGAATCCTTCTCGTCGGTGCTCGCCGGCCGTTTTTCCCTGTTTGCCCCGGATTTTCCGGGTTACGGGGCAAGCCCCTTTCGGCCGGAGTCCAAGACAATCGCGGCGGCCACGCAGATTCTCGTGGAGCTGATTGAAAAGTTTTCCGGGAACCTCCCGGTTTTTCTTGTAGCCCATTCCCTGGGGGGTATCATCGCGACCGGGGCGGCCGCACGCCTCGGGCCGCGCGTGCGGGCATACGCGAACATCGAGGGAAACCTCACCAAAGACGACACGTTCGTTACGGGGCTCTCGGCCGGCTTCACGGACGCCGAGGCGTTCAAACGGCACCTTATCGATCTTTTTCTTCCCGCGGCTTCCGAAGACGAAATCCTCCTCAGATGGGTTTCGGACCTCTCAGCCGCGCATCCCGAAGCGCTGCTCACGTGGGCCCGGGAGTGCGTATCGGCCACGGGCGAGCAGAGCGCCGGGCAAGCGTACCGGGACCTGGCCTGCAGGACTCTCTACCTGTGGGGCGAGAAGACCGCCTCGAAACGTTCGCGGGATTTTCTGGAAAAAAGCGGTATGGATAACCGGGGGTTTGCGGGGTGCGGCCACCTGCCGATGGTCGAGAAACCCGACGAGTGCTGGGGGGCCGTTTCCGATTTCTTCACCGCGGTATAAGGTAAAGGGGAGATAACGAAAACGTTATCTCCCCTTTTTTATCGTAAGTGGTGCCGAAGGCGGGAGTCGAACCCGCACAGGCCAACGCCCACTAGACCCTGAACCTAGCGCGTCTACCAGTTCCGCCACTTCGGCACGATTCGTTTCTTTCTTATGTATCCGGGCGGTGCCCTATGACTCCTTCTCAAGATACGTCAAAATGAGATGTCCCGTTTGCGCCCTTCCCGAAAATACCTTCCCTTTGCCTTCCATTTTCGACCCCCGCCCCTCCCCGGGATGTTCGGCGCTCCCACCCATCCCATGCGCCCGGAGCTTTTTTGCTTGAATCCGAGCACGTTTTAAATTATATTGTTCCTTTTGCAATGTCAAGACAAAATTGATGAAAATCGTTTCATGGGAGCCGAACTACCGCTCCCCATATCTCAAGACGGTCCTGACCGCCGGCAACTTCGACGGCGTCCACCTCGGGCACCAGGCGATATTCTCCTCGGTCATCGCCAAGGCCCGGGAGCTTTCGGCGATACCGGCCGTGCTCACGTTTAACCCCCACCCCCAGCACTTTTTCCGGCACGGTGAGCCCCCGCTTATCACGACGTTTGAAAAAAGGCTCAAGCTCATCGAATCGCACGGGATCGAGGCGGTCTTCGTGGCCGGGAAGAACCGGGAATTCTACGATCAGGACGCCGAGACATTCGTGCGCGGTGTCCTGCTGGACAGCCTCAAGATGGCCTATATCTTCGTGGGCCACGATTTCACCTTTGGCAAGGGGAAAACGGGAACCATCGACCTGCTGACGAGATTGGGGGAGCAGTACGATTTCGGGGTCGAGGAAAAGAGCGCCGTTGTCGTACAAGGCATGCTGGTTTCCAGCACGATGGTCAGGAACCTCATCCAGATGGGGCGCATAAAGGACGCGTCGGTGTTGCTGGGCCGCGACTTTTCCATCAGCGGCCAGGTAGTCCGGGGAGTCGGAAGGGGCCGCCAGCTTGGGTATCCCACCGCAAATATCGACTACAAGGGAAGGCTCATGCCGCTGGGCGGCGTCTATGTCACCTGGGTGGTCATCGACGGACGGCGCTATTGGGGTGTGGCAAACCTCGGCAGCAACCTGACCTTCGGCGCGCGGAATTTTACGATTGAGGTCCATATCCTGGATTTCGACGAAGATATCTACGACAAGGTGATCGAAGTTGGTTTTATCGATCGGATTCGTCATGTGGTCAAGTTCTCGGGACCCGATGAGCTGGTCAGGCAGATCCGGGACGACATAACGCTCGCCGAAAGGATAATCAAAAGCTATGAGGCTCGACTATAAGTTCTACCTCGGCCTGCTGGTCGGGGTGGTGTTCCTCTATCTGGCGCTGCACAAGGTCGATTTTGTGCAAATGGCGCTCGTCTTTTCCCGCATCAGGTGGCCGCTGATCATCGTCGCTCTCGTCCTCTATTACCTGACGTACGTGGCCAGGATGTTCCGGTGGAAACTCCTCATGGCGCCCATTAAAGACACCAGGTACCGCAACCTTTTTTCCGCCGTTGCCATCGGGTTCGGGGCAAACAATATGTTTCCGGTCCGCCTCGGTGAACTCGTGCGGGCCTACTCTCTGGGCAAGATGGAAAAGGTCAGGACGAGCGCCGTCCTGGCTACCGTGGTCATCGAGCGCGTCTTTGATATTCTGACGGTTCTGGGGATGCTCGTGGTCGTCTTATTCTTCGTAACGTTTCCGGAAGCCTACGGGAATTTTATGACGGGGCTTCGGGCGGCCGGAATCGCATCGCTGGTCGCAATGGCCGTCTTTATCTCGTTTTTGGTGCTGCTGGAAAAAAATCGGGACCGGGCGATGGTCATCGTCAGGTTCTTTTCCCGCCCGCTTCCCGAGCGGTTCCGGCTGCGCATCGAATCGATGATAACCTCATTTGCCGACGGCCTCAATATCCTCTATCACGGCAGGAAGCTCGTGGGGATCGTCTTTTTTTCGGTCCTGCTGTGGCTGGTGATCGCCGCCTTCTACTGGGTGATCCTTTTTTCCTTCGATATTTCGCTGCCGTTCATGGCGGCGGTCTTCGTAACGGTGCTCATCGCGTTTGCGGTGTCTCTGCCGGCCCCTCCCGGGTACATCGGGACGTTTCACGCCGCCGCCCGCTACGCCCTGGTCTTCTATGCGCTTCCGGCCAGCGAGGCCGCCGGGATCGGGATCGTTATGCACGCGCTCAACTTCATCCCGGCCATCGCCGGAGGTCTGCTCTTCATCTGGCTGGATAAGATGAGCTTTGCGGAGATGACGCACGTGAAGGAAGAACAAATCAAGGGATAGCACCAATCGACCCTGCCTCCCGGATGATCATCTCTGCTCCCCGATAATCCGCATCCCGTTCTCCCAAAAAACCTTTCGATAAAACTCGTCCGACAGGCCCAGATCAAGCAGGTAATCGATTTCCTCTTCCCGGGGAAAGATGATATTGGGAAAATCCGACCCGTAGACGATTCGGTCGCGGTGCCGCTCCAGGTCTTCCGGCGGCACGTCGCAGACATGCCCCAGGCCCTTCAGGAAGGCGAACGCGGTGTCAAACATCAGGTTCGGGCACTCGGGCAGCAGTCCGAAGAACCCGCCGAACTCGAACCCCCCCATGTGGGCGACGTTGACCGAAAGCTCCCGGTAACGGCGCATCAGCTTTTCGAAATTGGCAAGCCCCACGAACTCGTTTCCCGCCGGCCCGTTTCCGACATGTAGTAGTATCCGCTTCGCCTGTTCCATCACCAGGTCATAGAGCGGGAAGAGCCGTTCGTCGTGGGGGTAGAATCGCTGTACCAGAAGCTGCAGCTTGAACCCCAGCACTCGCGGGTGAGAGAGGACCTCCCGGGCCAGCGCGGGTCCGTCCTCGTCGTCGGGGTGATAGGCCGCAAAATAGTAGAGATCCGGGTCCGACTCGAGCACCTTCATGCTCCAGTCGTTGAGCATCCGGGCCACGCCCTTCTTATGGGCGTAGGTGGAAAAGACGATCGGCCCCACGTTATGGTTTCGCAGGTAATCGATGCATTGGCGCCAGTAGAACCGGTGGAGCACGTCCCACCCGTAATCCCGGGAAAAATATTTCCATATTGCATCGAAGAGCCGATCGGGGAAGAGATGGACGTGAAAATCAATGATGTCAGGAGGAATTTTGTCGTTTTTTGTCATATTTTGTGACACCCGTAACAATGAAAAGCTTTCCTTTATCATATACTTTTTTTGTGGCCTATTTCAAGCAATGAATTTATCGGTGGCAAATGAGACGCGATGGGAGAAGCCCCCACGATCAGGTTCCTCACCGGTTCCGATTCCACTTTTAACCACATCATGGCCTCGCCGGGGAAAATGGCATGCCCTTGTTATTAATTGATTGTTGTGATATTCTAAGTTAGACTACTTGTGCTTGTGACTATTTATATCGGTGTTGTATGAAACAAACGGCAAAATATCATCCGCACGGCGTCGTCTTCGGCCTCACCACCCTGCCGATTTCCTGTCGGATTCGGGACGATCTCCTGCCGAACGAAACACTAACCGGCGTGATACAACTCCCTGCCCGCAACCCGGGCAATCGGGGTGGACAATTCATATATTGTGATGCTTCCGGATACAATGGGCCGTAATACGCCTACCCGGAAACGATCCTTTGAGCATAACTTTTTTTTGGAGGGATTTATGGGAAAAGCAACGGGACGTTTTTTAAGGCCTTTTGTTATTATCATCTCATGCTTCACGATTCTCGCCTTCGCCCTTCCCGCCCTTGCCGCTTACGACTTTTCCGTGGCAAGAGACAAGAGTTCCTACGCGGCAGGCACCACCGTTACCATTCAGCTCACAAACACCGGCACCAATTCGCTTTCGCTCAGGTCGATGCGCTGGATGGTCCAGGTTAAGAGCAACGGCGGTTGGCGCGAGGTATTCACCGAGGCGGCCAAGCCCTCTACCGTCTCTGATGACCTGCCCGTGGGCGACATCGCCACCTGGACCTGGAACGGTAAGGACAACGAGGGTACGATCCAGCCTGCCGGTGAATACCGGATCAAGGTCTGGGTGATCATGCCCCGGCACAGCTATCAGGACGATAAAGTAACGAGCTCATTCACGCTGACGTCGGGCTGGAGCGCGGCAAAGGATATCCGCGTCACCTCCAACAGGGCGCAGTACCACGTGGGCGGCACCGTGACCTTTACCATCAAGAACACCGGAGACGTGGGGCTTGACACCGGGAATTTCTCATGGATTATCTACCGTCACACCTCATCGGGACCTCAGGCCCGATCGACCCACAACTCCAGGCCCACCGGCGTTCCCAACCCGTTGCTACCGGGCAGGTCGGCCTCCTGGTCGTGGGATATGCGTAACGACTCCGGCGGATTTGTTGCTGCCGACGACTATGAACTGGAGGTAAAGCTTCCCAACGTTCCCGACTCGGGGATCGAGGGCAACTGTTTCTTCAAGGTTATACCGTAGCGGATGCTCGAACGGGGAAAAGGCACACGCCCCTCTCCTGTTATGCGCATCCCCCGTCGGCTGGGATGCGCCTTTGCCGATACATAGCAAGGAGGACAGTATGAAGCGATACGGATCGTCAATCGGACTCATCATTATGACATCCCTTCTGGTTGTTTCTCTTGCCCTAGCCCTGCCGTCGTGCCGTAAGATGCGCGAAGGTGCCAATGAGCGCCGGATGGAAAAGCTCAAGGCCGAAAAGACCGAGGGGTGCGTCAACTTCACCGGCGTGTGGGACACGAACAACGGCAAGCTCGAGGTACTCCAGAAGGGGTGCGAAGCCGAGGGGAAGCTCGAGGGGATCGGCGGCGGCTTCTACAAGTTGACCGGTAACGTCACCAACGATACCTGGGACTTCGAATGGAACGGACCCGCCGGAAGGGGCCGCGGTTACTTCACCATGGACCCCACGAGCGATAAATTCATCGGCGAACACGGTGACGGCGAAAACAACACGGGCAACGGCGCGTGGGACGGGATGATGGTCAAATGATCGAACAAACCATAGGAGTAAGAAGGGCGGGGTATATTCCCCGCCCTTTTTTCTAACAGGGTCTGCATATACGATTTAAGGGGTCATCACGGTAAGTGCCCACCGAGCATCCTGGCGAAAACGCCCGCCGGACGCCCGATTCTCGTCAACCCGGCCCGGACGTCGAAAGAAACGCCGGCCAACTCCACGGCAAAATAAGACGATTCCCTTTGACCTCTTAGTGTGGTACTATTTCAGCGTAACTCTTTCAATGTTCGCCGCACCAATCGGGCGGCCCGTTGGACTCCACTTGAAACATGACTAAAACGGACGACTCGATCCTCACGATCCTCAAACGCTACGTGGTCCCCGCCCTCGGATGCACCGAGCCGGTGAGCATCGCCCTTGCCGCGGCGGCCGCCGCCCGTGCGCTCGGGTGCCCGCCGGAATCGATGACCCTGACGCTTGACCGTTATATCCTCAGAAACGCCATCGCCGTGGGCGTTCCGGGGACCGACAGCCGCGGGGTTGCCGTGGCGGCAGCCCTCGGCGCCTTTGCGGGGGACCCCGACCGGGCCCTCATGGTCATCGAGGGAGCCGACCCGCGGGACGTGGCCCGGGCAAAGAAGTTCGCGCACGAAAAACGGATCACCATCGCCGTCAAGGAAAACGCCCCCGGCATCTACATCAAGGTCGAGATTACCGGCGGCGGCCATACCGCCTCGGCCGCCATCGAGGGAACCCACGAGCACCTGGTTGCTGTCGAGCGCAACGGCGATGTCCTCTTCGTCGACGAGGCCGCCGGATCGCAGGAAGACGCCTGGTTCGAGAGCTTCTCGGACCTTACGATCGCCGACGCCGAGCGATTCGCCCGGTCGGTGCCACTTTCCGACATTGAGTACATGGCCCAAGGGCTCGAACTGACGGCCCGGGCCCGTGACGTGGGGCTCGAACACAAGGCGGGCCTCGGGTATGCCACCGATCTCACGGCGCTTTGCTCCGGTGGATTTATCGTCGGCAACGTCATCGCACGGGCCAGGGTCGATGCGGCGGCGGCCTCCGGCGCCCGGATGGCGGGGCTTGCCGTTCCGGTGCTGTCAAGCTTCGGCAGCGGCAACCAGGGAATCGTCATCAACGCGGCGGTCGGGTCCGTTGCCCGGGAACTTGGGTATATCGACGCCTCCCCGCCCCCGGACGGCGGTGAAGAATCGAACGGGACTGATTCATCGGACCGAGTAATTATAAAACCCGAGTATCGGGAAATCGTCGTTCGCTCCCTTGCCCTGGCCCACATCGTCACCGGCATTACAAAGGTCTATACGGGCATTCTCTCCCCCTACTGCGAGGCGGCGGTGACCACGGCCGGCGCAGCGTCGGCGGGCTGCGTCTTTCTCATGAACGGTACTCCCGGTCAGATGGCAAACGCCTTTCAGTTGACGGTGGCCGCCACCGAAGGCGTCTTTTGCGACGGCGCCAAGGAGTCATGCGCCCTCAAGACCTCGATGGGGGCGGGGGCCGCGGTTGAAAACGCCTATCTCTCGATGAAGGACAACGCCGCCCCCCGCGGCATGGGGATCGTCGGCGACGATTTTCTGGGCACCCTCAGGAATTTTCGGCGGCTCGCCAAGGAAATCAGGCTCGACGACGTGATCCTGAAGATGTTGATGGAGCGGGACAATGGGCCTGACCGAGATTAAGACGGAATGCGCGACCCGTGATTCGGCGGGATCGATGGGATAACGTATCTTCTGCAGCGTCGTTCCATCCCGCTTTTGTGGCTTGTCTCATTTCGGATGCCGCACGGATTGTATTACAAGGCACAAAGACACAAAGATGGTTTGGAATGATTCCACGTATCCTTCGTGCCTTTTATGTCTTTTTGGTTAGTCTCTTCTCTTGTAAGCTGACGCCTCCGTTTTTTCCCAGCCACTATACGAGGTGACCGATGACCCGGATCATCAAAAAAGTATCCCTCAAGACCGGCCTTCCCCCCGGCTCGCTGGTCCATATTGGGGAGGAAACGGCTAAAAAAACCACGATCTCCATCATCGACTATAATCAGGAGAGCTTCACCGAGACGCCCGATGCGACCGTGGCCGACTGCCGCTCATGTATGAAGACCGATACCGTCACCTGGGTTAACGTCTCCGGCATCCACGAGGTCCCTATCCTCGAGGAGATCGGCGCGGCGTTTGACCTGCATCCGCTGGTGATGGAAGACATCATGAACACGACCCAGCGGCCGAAGATGGAGGCCTACGAGCGCTATATCTACATCGTCATGAAGATGGTCTACGAGGACGAGAAAGCCGACGAGATCATTGAGGAGCAGATCAGCATCATCCTGGGTGATAGCTACGTCATATCCTTTCAGGAAAACGGCAAAGACGTCTTCGACAAGATAAGGCAGCGGATCAAGAAGGCCGGGGGGCTCATCAGGAAGTCCGGGGCCGATTTTCTGGCCTACGCCCTGATAGACGCCGTTGTCGACGGCTACTTCAACATTGTCGAGCGGTTCGAAGAGATGATTGAGTTTCTGGAAGATCGTATAATTACCGACCCCTCTCGCGAGAACCTCTCGGTCATCCATGACACCAAAATCGAGACGATCATGCTCAGAAAGTCGATTTCACCGCTGCGCGAGATGATCGGCTTTCTGGAGCGCGGGGAGTCCCCGTTAATCAAGAGGGATACGGTCATCTACCTGCGTGATGTCTACGACCATACGATCCGCCTCATCGAGACGGTGGAGACCATCCGGGACATGCTCTCCGGGATGCTCGATATCTACCTGACCAACGTATCCAACCGAATGAACGAGATCATGAAGGTGCTGACCATCATCACGACGATCTTCATCCCGCTGTCGTTCATCACCGGGGTCTACGGCATGAACTTCCGGGATATGCCGGGGCTCGCCAATCCGATGGGCTTCTGGGCTACTATCGGGCTGATGGTTGTCATCGTCATGTTCATGCTTCTCTTCTTCAGACGCAAGCGGTGGATGTAAACAGGACAGGTAGGCCAATTCGTCCGACAAAAAAATCCCCTCCTCTTTCGAGGAAGGGATTTCCGTTTGCGCCGGGGGGAGTCGACCCTCCCGTTATCTACGGGGAAACTCCCGTGGTGAAGTTCGTATTTACCGGCCCGTTTGTCGTGGGTCCTCCCACGTCGTAGTTTCCGCTCCAGCTCGCCGGATTGCCGAGAAGGTCATACGCGTTGTACGTATTCTCCGTTCCCGGAACGCTTCCCCAGTCTACCGCGTTGCCCAACGCGTGCGTGCAGGAGAGCCACAGGAAGAGGCGTCGATCGACCGCCGTAACGTTAGCCGTGTTGCCGGTGACCGTTGCGAAGATATATCCGGAGGGGCTGGTGTTGTAAAGTCTTATGGCGTAAGCGCCAGCGACAGCCGGGTTTCCGGCCCTGTTCACGTTGATCGTGACGCCCGTGATCGTAAGCGGGTCGCCGGAAATACCGATCGTGCCGGTACTCGGTGCAATATTGATCCCGTGGGCAAAAGTATACCCGTTTACGGTGATCGTCCCGCCGGTGATTCTGCCGGTGATATCGCCATAGCTGTGGAGACTGATGCCGAGCGCAAGATCGTCATCGGACGTAACCGTGATGTCGTTGTCGGAGAATGAGACGTTCCTAATATCGCTGGCAAGTATACCCCCTCCGGAACCGTGTACCGTGATGTCGTTATCGGAAATTCCATTGACGACGACGTTTCCGCCGGCCTCTATGCAGATGCCATAATCGGTTATCGGATCGGCGGCCGTGCCGATGGTGTTATCCGTGATCGTCAGGGTCCCGGTCGCCCCGACGTTGACGTAGACGCCGAACGCCCCGCCATTAAACGTGTTATCGGAAATCGTCACCGTGCCGCCCCCGTCGCGGATGCCCAGGTGGCAGTCCGTAAAGGTGTTGCCGGAAATCGTCGCCACCGAGCGTAGTATTGAGACGCCGGCATTGGTCTCGCCGGTAAACGTATTGTCGTGGATGTACGTGCCGGCGCCGACGTCGCGGACGTGGATGCCTAAATTAGTAGCGGTGAAGTTAGAGCCGAATACCTCGACGTTGTCGGCCGTGATGTAAAGATAGGAGGATACGTCCGGGGCCGTGAGGTACTGGTTGGTGATGTAGCCGTACGTCGGGTGCGGCATGCCGGAGCCCCAGATCATGAGGCCCGCGATATCGGCCGTGCCCCCGCCCGCGCCGGTGCCGCCGTCGTCCATCACGTGGATCGTCGTGATCCCGGAATAGACGCCGCCGGAATGATGGCCGTCACCGCCCTGCCGATGCTATTGAAAGGGTTCTCGAACGAGCCGTCGCCCGTCGTGTCATCCCCATTCTCGCTCACAAATACCACGCCAGCGGCCAGGGTCTCCGAGGCAGCGCCGCCGGCGGCGGAACCGCCGTGCACGATGCGGATATCCACGTCGCGCCTCACCGGCTCAACGAGCCGCTCCTTCATGTCGCGGCTGCCGGAAAGCCTTTTGCCCAGGCCCTCAAACGGGTTCTTGCCGGCAATGAGGTTCTCGATGGAAAACGGCACCTCGAACGTCACCTCGCCGTAGTGGTCGCCGCGGCGGGTGGTGTTGTCGTCCCGGTATTCGTAGGCCAGGCGCAGGAAGTCGGTCGGGATCACCTCGAGCCGCGCCGTCCACCCGTCGATGGTGCCCACGTGGCTGCCGTGGTAGTGGTAGCCGCCGCCGTAGACCCAGGTCTCCACGTAGTCCGAGACGAACGGGATGCGAACGCCCAGCTCGCCGTCAAACCCTTCCGGGGATTCCTCGTACGCGAGTCCGCCGCCGCCGATCCAGATGCCGCCGGTACGGAAGTAATAGCCCGTTGCCGGACCGCCCGTGCCGGAGACCTTCGCGCCGGTCAGCGGGAAGTAGTAATTGAAGCGGCCGGTGAGCGCCACGTACTTGTTGAGCTCGGCCATCGCCTCGGCGCCCACGCCGACCTGCTCCCACCGGGTCCCCCAGCCGGTGCGCCGGTTGTCGTAGAAGACGTTGCCGCCCAGGATCAGCTTGTCGTCAAACAGGAGGTGGCGGTAGCCGAGCCCCAGGTTGACCTCGAGGCCGTCATGGTCGTCCGGCGTGAGCCGGGGATTGAAAAAGAGGATGTTCTTTTCCCCCTGGTATATGGGTACTAAAAAATCCAAGATGAAGAGCGTCCGGTCGTCCGTCCCGAAGCGGGTACCGGGGCGAAAGTAGATCGTCCAGGCATCGCTGTCGTCGGCCGCGGCGGCTGCCGATACGGGGATAACAAAAGCGGCCAGCAACCAGAAAGCCACGGTAAGGGAAAAGAAACGTCTGAAACTCATGGCAAAGCCCCTGTAGAATGGTAAACGGTTAAGGCGCAGTCGCACCTGATTCATCCACAGAAAATTCCTATGATGCAAGGATTCTAATTACGCAATTTTAATGCCGATCGGCTCATCCTCTGGGCGCTTTTAACAGCAGTTATATCAGCCGGTTACATGATAGTGGAAGAGAGACAGGACGGCACGCTGCACTGACGTTGCTAATATGAAACGATATCGTTTCTTTGCTGCATTCCCTGTTGCCGGGAGTACCCGACAGACGATAAGAGAGAGAACAAAAAGAGGGATGATCCCCTCTCCATCGCAGCGGTTTACCCGGTCTCCGGAGACAATCGGGTATGCGGACGTAACTGTTATCCCGCGCATGTATGGCTGTGTGTATGGGACTCCCCTGGTACGGCCTTAGGGTGCGGCAGGCGACGCTCGGCAATAGCCATAAAAAATCCCCTTCTCTTTCGAGAAGGGGATTTTTATTTGCGCCGGTAGCCTAACGGCCCCCTTCCTTACGGCGTAATTCCCGTGGTGAAGTTCGTTTCTACCGGCCGGTTTTTCATTGAAACGCGGATAGAGATACCGTATAGTTAATTTTACTGTACATCTAAATATATATAACGGAATCGACCATGACCCTGAAGACGACCGGGACGCTCCTCTCCCTGATCCTCTTTTGCCTGATGGTAATCGTTACGCTCCTGGTGCCGTCGGCCGCGGGCCCCTATCGGTGGCTGCTGATCGTCCCGCTTGCGGGCGCCGTCGTCTTCTTCCGATTCTCTTTCTTCCCCTTGTTCGGGCCGACCCTCTTTCTCCTGTTGTGCTACCTCTTCCGGTTTTTGCCTCTGCCCCCGCTGAGCGTCCTGCTCATCATCCCGATCGCCGTCTATACCGGGATCGTCCTCACAGCCCGGCCCGTCCGCCGGGAAACGACCTGGCTTTCCCGTTGCGCGGTCACGCCGCGGCTCGTCATCGGGGCTGTTGCTGTGGTCGCGGTGAGCTCCGCGGCGCTCGTCGCCTGGTACTTGATCATGGATCCCGACATCACGGTCTTCACGGAGTTTATCCCAGCCCGGCCGCTGTATCAGCTCCTGGTTGGCGGGCTGGCGTTTGCGCTGCTCAACGGCGTGGTCGAGGAGGTGATCTTTCGGGGAATACTCTGGGACGGAATAAAGGCACTCGTCCCCGCTCCGTGGGTCTTACTGACCGTGCAGGCCCTCTTCTTCGGCACGGCGCACTTCTGGGGCGTCCCGAACGGGATCGTCGGGGCCGTCATGGCCACGATCTACGGATTGATGCTGGGGATCATCAGGCTGCGCGCGGACGGGCTATTGATGGCGATCATCACCCACGTCTTCGCGGACATCGTGATCTTCTGTATTCTGCTGGATATCGCCGGAAGGATATAGCGGCCGGCCGCCGCTAATTGAATTCCTTCCGTCCCCGTGGGGCATGAAAACGACCTATCCCACCAGGAACTTTAAAAGGAGAATAACGCCCATCCCTCCGATGACGGTGATCACCAGGTTTTTTGTGGCCACGGCGATGATCGTCGTGAGAATTCCCGCCACGAGATACGGATTGTCGTAGGTGAGGTTGAGGTGTTTTTCGGGGGCGGCGATCATGGGACAGATGATGGCCGTCAGCACCGCCACCGGCACATAGGAGAGCCAGCGGACCACGAAGGGGGGCAGCCTGTCTCCCTTCATTCCGACGATAAAGAGCACCCGGGTCAGGTAGGTTACGATCCCCATGCCAACGAGCGTTATAATGATCTCACTTCTCATCGCGTGTCACCAGCGCCCCCGCGAGGCTTGCGGTTATCCCTGTGATGAGGATATACCAGCTCCCCTCAAACGTGAGGTATGCGCCGACCGAAAGGGCCGCCGCGATCAATAACACGAGGATATCTCCCTTGCCCCTGATCTGCGGGACCAGAAGCCCGATAAAGGCGGCCGCCGCGGCAAAATCGAGCCCGAACTCTTTTGGGTCTCCGAGGAAGTTGCCGAAGAGCGCCCCCAGTATCGTGCCGATATTCCAGGCCGCAAAGACCGCAATCCCCGACCCGATCATGTAATCCCGAACCGAGCCGCCCTTCTTTTTTTCTGCGTAGGCGGTCGCCATGGCAAACGACTCGTCTATGAGAAAATAGGAGGCCGCGGCCTTCCCGAACAGCCCCCGCTCCGTGAACTTCCCGGCGATCGACGCCCCCATGATCAAGTGGCGCATGTTGATGATAAAGGTGGTGCCGATGATCGTGAGCGGACTGATACCCGCGGCAAACAGCGGCAGCGAGGCAAACTGACTCATCCCTGCCAGGACGATGACGCACGACAGGAACGCCTCGAGGACCGTCAACCCCGACTGCACCGCCAGGACGCCGTAGACGAGGCCGAAGGCGAACACCGATACCATAACCGGGACCGATTCCGCGAAGCCCTTCCATATCTGTCGTCGGTCAAAGGTTGGTCCACTCATGGCACTATCCGCATCCCGTCCATATCGTTTCTATCGGCCCCGCTCCCCCGATGGTGAGATAAATTGTGTTATTATAGAGTATCTCCGCCCGGACCTCAAGATATTTTTCTTTTTCTCGACCGGTGTTGAAAGGTCTTGACAATCCGATCATACATTTGTATCACTAATTTATCATTTATCTTCACTATTTTCTAATTCAGGGGGGTGCCATGACGATTGGAAATATTGTTTCCCGAAACGCAATCCAATACCCGGACCGGGAAGCCCTCGTCTTCGAGAAGACCCGCTACACATGGAAGGATCTGAACCGGCGGGTGAACCAGCTGGCCAACGCCCTGCTCTCCCTCGGCCTGAAAAAGGGAGACAAAGTCGCGATGCTCGCCGAGAACATCCCCGCCATGGTCGAGGCGAACTACGCCCTGGCCAAGATCGGCGTCGTCTATTTTCCCGTTAAAACGAGGCTGCTGGCCCCCGATATCCGGTACCTCATCGATCTGTCCGACGCCACGGTCCTTATCTTTCACAACGAGTTCGCGGAGATGGTCGCCGGGATGCGGGCTGATCTGCCCAAGGTCAAGACCTTTATCGGGGTGGGGGAAGGAAAGCCTGATTTCGCCCTGGACTATGAACAATTCCTGACAAAGGGCGCACCGGAAGAGCCCGCCGCCGATGTCGATGCCAAGGACCCCTACATCTTCCTGTGCACCGGCGGGACCACCGGCGTGAGCAAGCTGGCGATGCTCTCGCACGAAAACGCCCTCTGGGCAGCCTTTACGACCATCAACGCCCTTTCTCTCTCGCCTGCCGACACGGGGATCCAGGTGTTACCGCTGTTTCACGTCATCATCAACAACTGCCTCAACTCCCTGATGGCTGCCGGCGCGCGGGTCGTGTTGCAGCACCGTTTCGAGCCGGTAGAGTATATGAGAAACCTGTCCGAGGAAAAGGTTACCGTCGCCATGGTAGTGCCGCCCTTCCTTTTCAACTGGATCATGGGAGTGCCGGAGGCAATCGCCTATGACGTGAGCCACGTGAGGATATTCGCCACCGCCGCGGCAACGTTTCCCCGGGACCTCAAGGACGATGTTAAAAAATACATGCCCAACGCGGGGCTCTTCTATACCTACGGCCTGACCGAGTCGTCGGGCGGCAATGCCACCGTGCTCCCCGACGCACAGATGTTTGAAAAGGAGGAGTCTATCGGTGTGATCAATCCTGTGCTGTCCTACCGGATCGTCGACGACGAGGGAAAGGAGGCCGCGATCGGCAAACCCGGCGAACTCCTTCTCAAGGGACCGTCGGTCATATCGGGCTACTATAAGCGGGAAGACGAGACAAAAAAGACCTTCGTGGACGGGTGGCTCCACACGGGAGACATCGTGCGCCGTGACGAGGAAGGATTTCTCTATTTTGTTGACCGGAAGAAAGACATGATCAAGACCGGGGGGGAAAACGTCTTCGCCAAGGAAGTGGAGGATGCCTTCCTGACCCATCCTGCCGTGCAGGAGGCGGCGGTCTTTGGAATGCCCGACCCTAAATGGGGGGAGATGATCCACACGGCTATCGTGGTAAAGCCGGGCCAGGCCGTCACCGAAGAGGATCTCTTTGCCTACGCCAGGGAAAAGCTTCCGGGCTACAAGCGGCCCAAGGTTATCTATTTCCTGCCGGCGTTGCCGCGCAATCCTTCCGGCAAGGTCCTCAAGTACAAGATGAAAGACGACTATCAGAAAAGTAAATGACGGCGCACTACGCAACGGACTCATGTACACTAAAAAACCGAGGGAACTATCCCTCGGTTTTTATTTCACAAAAGAATGTGCCCGCATTACGCGCTTTCGGAACCGGCATTCCCGAGAACCCGACGACCTGGCCCGATACTCGCTCGCATCATCCCTCAATCGGCCAGCTTATCCAGTTCCCGCACGAGATCCTCGATGTTCGGCCGTTTGTTTATGTCGTGTACGTCGATCCAGCGGATGATCCCCTTTTTGTCGATCACGAAAAGGGCCCGCTCCGACGTGCCGTTGGACCTCAGGACGCCGTACCGTGCGGCCGTCTCACCGTGGGGCCAGAAATCCGAAAGAACGGGAAACCAAACCCTTCCCGCCGCCGGATCCATTTCGTGCGTCCATGCAAAGAGAGTCGGGATATTGTCCACGGTGATTCCCAGGAGGATCGCGTCGTGTCCGTCGAATATTTCCTTGAAAGCGTTATATCCCGGCCACTGATCCGAGCATACGGGCGTCCACGCCGCGGGGACAAACGAAATAACGACATTCTTTGTGCCTTTAAATGACGACAGCGAAACCCGTTCCCCCGTTACGGAGAGGAGATCAAAATCAGGGGCCCGGTCGCCCACCTTTACCACGGACACGCTGTCGGTCGGCTTGAGCCGGCCCGGATCGTAAATGCTGCCGGCAAATGCCCCGGATTCGGCCCATGACAGGCTGGCCGCGGCCAAGATAAAGAGCGCCGCCGCAAAACAGAGAAACGATATACTACCGGTTGTTATTCTCATCTTCATCATCCTCTATCGAACCGAAGAGAGCGTTGTAAGAAACGACTCGATGTCCTTGATCCGGCCGATCTGGGTGTGGACCACGGTTGCCTTTCCCCTATCGATCCTTACAACGATATAGGCCGGCGTATACTTAATCTCCAGGAGATTTAGGATGGTATAGTCGCCGTCCGGAAAGAGCGGGAAGGGTATCCGGTATTTCTTCTTGAAAATACCGACCTCATAATCCGAATTGCCGACACCGATACCGATCATCTTGACCCGTTGTGCAAGACGGGGATCCTTCTTGATGCGGTCGAAGAGGTCAACGGTCGTGGGCGCGTCCGCCTGGCAGTGGGGGCAGTACATGCTGAAAAATTCCACGACGACGACGGGTGCCGCGATGTCTCCGATCATAAACGCCTTGCCTCGCGCAATCCCGAGATAGTCCCGGTCGGCGCCGGCGTCCGGTGCCGGGAGAGTAATCTTGGGAAAGGGGTCGCCCACCGCGGGGACTGCGTGGGCGGGCTGGGAAAAGAGCAGTATCAGGGCAACGGTAACGACAGACGGGATGAAGATTCTTATACGCGAAAATAAGTATCTCATGGCATCTATGTCCTTTCACGGTATTGTTAACGATAGCCGCTACGCCCCGTCCAGTCCGCCCCGTTCATGCTCCTGAAACCAGGACGAGGGATCGGTCAGGTAGAGCTTGGCGTCCTGGAGGATATTGTGATGACTCTTCTCCTCCACAACCATCCGGCCGATAAACTCGCGCTCGAGCGTATCTTCGGCGGCCGCCAGCCTCTGCTCATAGAACGTCACCGATCCTAGCTCGAAGTCAATGCCGATCTCGAGGGCCTGGATATCTGAGGCATCCGCGGTAGTTTGGTTCCGGTGTTTATGGGCCAGGTCCGAAAAAAAGGCGGTAAGGTCGCCGTGTGAAAAGTCCTTTGCCTTCCATTCGGAGCTCCACTGGCCGCCTTTCGTAAGATTGTTGTAAATATCCATAATCCGCGCGATGTGAACGTCCTCGTCCCGCTTGAGGGTCTGGAAAACCTCTCTGCCTAATTCATTTTGACAATTGACGGCGGCCTTCTCGTAAAAATCTTTTCCCTTCTTTTCCATTTCGAGGGCCTTGTCCAGCATCTCCAGTGATGATTCCGGCGTATTGCTCATCTGTACCACTCCATAAATGGTTTAGTGCGGCCGGGCGGCTCAAGCCTCCCGCCGCGGTCGACCGTTGATCTCGTTAAATCAGGGGACGGTTCATTTCATTATGGATTATCATATCCGCCCGCCCCCCCGGGAGAGCCGGCACATTTATCATGGATTCGGTAAGGGCCGTCCCGGTTCGGCGGCGGTCTTCTCAATGCCGGCCGACAGAAATGTCTCGTTCGTCTCCGGCACAGCCGTCGGCTGCGTACCGTCTCGGAGCCGTCACTATTATGCCGGTGGTAGGGGGGAGTCTACCCCCCCACGACCGTTTCGCGAGATCGCGCTGCCATAAGAAATAAGGTTACGGTAAGCGGCCCCGTACGGTTGCATCTAATCCCCGCCCCCCCACTGGGCCGTTCTCTCCCCGAGCCTGGCGTCGTACATAAAGAGGGCAGCCGGGTGATCCTTGATCTTTTCGAGGTTTTTGACGATCTCGTCGGTCTGGGCTTCCTCTTCGACCTGCTCGTTCACGTACCATTGCAGAAAATTCTCGGTCGCCTTATCGTTCTGGCTGCGCGCAAGGTCCACCAGATCGTTGATCATCCCGGTGACTTTCACCTCGTGATCATAGGCTGCCTTAAACGCGTCCAGGGGGGTCTTCCACTTGGCCGGGGGCGCATCCACGGCGCCGCATACGGCCCTGCCGCCGCGGTCGTTGATGAAGTCATAGAACTTCATGGCGTGGAAGAGCTCTTCCAGCGCCTGGGACTTCATCCAGCGGCCGAAGCCCTTCATGTTCTGCGCATCGAAGTCGGCCGCCATCGCCAGGTAGATATAGCCGGAATAGGTCTCGGCCACCATCTGCCTGTTGAGCGCCTCTTCTATCTTTTTATTGATCATGATTCTACCCCTTCCATAAACCGTGCAAATTGCAGTACTCCCGAAGGGTGTATGCGCCCTCCGGAACGCAAAAAGCCGCCTCGGGCGTATCGCCCGGTTTGAGGAATTTCCGGTATGCCTTTCCCTGGGTGTCGATGATCTCGATCCATTCGATATAGTGTTTTTCTTCCATCGGGTGGGGGACGCTGCCGACCTTTACGGTCATACCGTCGGCCGTCTTTTCCCCAACCGGAACATGTTTTTCCTTGGCGGCATCCACGCTGTTTTCAGTCAGGAGGATCATCGGCTGCCCGCAGCAGACAAGCTCCCCTGCACCCGTATGTACCACCTCCACTATGTTTCCACAAACCTCACACTTATAGATCTCAAGTCTCTTAGTCATTTATTCTTATCCTCAATAATTAAAATACATAAGAGCGTTACACCGGGCTCAATACCATCCGGTTACTTAGGCTCGACGATCCCCTTGATGTTGACGAAAACCGAGCCTCCTTCTTCCTTGGTCTGATACCAGACGAGGGGCTTCTTGGCGGGACCGTGGGTATTCAGCCCCCTGGCGTCGAATGTCGACTTGTGACAGGGGCACAGGTACGTCCCGTCCGCCTGCCGGTCGACCACGCAGCCAAAATGCGTGCACTTGGCGCTCATCGCCTCAAATCCCGTTTCCTTTCGGATGACATAGAGTTTCTCGTCTTTAAACAGTTTGGCCTGTCCTGGGGTGTAATCGCTCGACTTGCCCGCCGGGATCCACTTTTCACCGGAACCGGCCCCGTACACCCGAGCCGACCTGCCGATTCCCAGGACTGCCGCTATCGTTAATACTGCACCGAGAAAACCTCGTCGTGATATTCCATCTGTCATTTCTCCCTCCTTTTTAAGTCCACTATTTTATACGTGACTCCCCCGTACGCGTCAATGCCGGCCGTTATATCGCGCCGGCCGGTTATGTGAGTTGCGCGACGGCCGTAAGGATCGCGTCGTAATGAGGCTCATGCGATATATCGCCGAGGACCTCGATATGACGTATCGTCCCTTCTCGATCGACGACAAAGACCGCTCGGGCCAGGAGCCGTGTTTCTTTTGTCAAAACGCCGTATTTTTCCCCAAAATCGGCGTCGCGGTGGTCGGAATAGGTCTTGACCCTCTCTACGCCGGCCGCCGCACACCAGCGTTTCTGCGCAAAGGGAAGATCCATGCTGATCGTGATGATCTCCACATCTTGTGACAAGCCGGCCGCCTCCTCGTTGAATCGCCGCGTTTCCAGATCACATACCGGGGTATCGAGGGATGGAACGGCCGAGATAATAATAATCTTGCCCTTCAGGGAAGAAAGCCTGAAAAGGCCGAGGTTGTTGTCGATCGCGACGAAGTCCGGTGCCCGATCTCCGATGTTCACCTCGTTGCCGAGGAGCGTGAGGGGTATGCCGCCCATGGTGATGATTCCCGTTCTCTCTTTCATGGCTGCTCCTCCTTATTCACATCGGTCAAATATACCATATTTTGATCGAAAAATGTATTATTTCTATAACAATAATAGTTATCACTATTATTACACTATTATATCCACCACCCCGGCCCGTGTCAAGCCCGGCGGCCCCCTGTTCCCACCTTTTCTTAGCTGAAGATCATCGGCCTGATACGTCACGATACGCGTTGCCGCGATTCCTCCACCCCGAGATACCGCCCGATCACCTAACCCGAAAGGTCAACCTCGATTTCACGGTCTACCCATACGCCCCGCCTTGTTACCCGGCACGAGAGCGCGTATACCTCCACGCCCATCGCAAATGCCCCGCCGAGCGCGCGGAAAAATCGAGGATCGCTATCGCTGTTAGGCCGAAACGAATCCGCGTCCGATCTCATGACCATAAATATAACCGCGGCCCGAACCCCCCGTTCGCGCGCCTTGGCGAGTCCCTCGACGTGACGCGTCCCGCGCTCGGTGGGCGCATCGGGGAAGAGCGCCCGGCCCCCTCGGACGAGAGTAACCCCCTTGACCTCAACGATGAGATCGACAAACCCCGCCCGTGACGCCAACAGGTCGTATCGAGAACCCATCATCGCTACCTCCCGCCTGACGGTCTCGTAGCCCGCCGCAGGCCCAAAAAGACCTTCCGCGATAAATTGAGCCGCGACGATGGTGGGTACGTTGGAGTCGAGACACACCAGCCCGCAATCCATCTCGGCCAGCATGAGGGAGTATTGGGTCTTTCGGTTTGAATCGTGTGCGCGGGAAAGGTAGACGGGCCTGCCGGGAACAAGGATCTCCCGGAGCCTTCCGGTATTTGGAAGGTGTGCCTGGACCTGTCGGCCATCACAGTCTATTACGGTCAAAAACCTGTTGGGGCGCTCAAGGAACCGTCCCGGTATGAGGCTATCGGGAAACTCCACGGGAGCTTCTCCCCCGGACCTTCATCCAGGGATCGATGACCAGGAAACTCTCGGGAATCTCGGCGGCCATTTCCCAGAGCATCCCGTTCGGAACCGAGAAGGTCATCGTGCAGGGGTCAAGATAGGGGCGGCACGTGATGTCAAAGCTCCCGAGGACGGCCTGCGGGACTTCGCGGCGCGCCTGCACCCGGGGCTCGGTAAGCAGGCTGTAGCAGCCGGAGGAAAACTGGACGATGACGTTATCCCTGCCGGGCCGCGCGTAATTGGCAAGGAAAAGCAGGGCGCCCATGACGTCGGCGTTTCCGAATATCACGGCCGCCTCCGGCGGATCATGTTCGGTAAAGGCGCCGAGGGGTCGAAAGACGAGATAGTCGGCGGCGGCCGGGACATATTCCATGAGGGCGGCCGTCTCTTCGCCGAGCTCGGGATTTTTCTTGTAGCGTTCGCCCGGCATCAGGTTGGGGATTCCGGTGGAGAGAAACTTCCCAACGCCCTTCATGAGGCTCTTCTTGTAGCCGGTATAGAAAGCGCCTCCCCGGCATGCCTTCCATTCTCGCGAAAAGTAGGCGGTCTTACCCTTCCTGACCTGGTTCAGAAACGGGTAGAGGCATACGCGGCTCTTCCTGGTGACCGTAAGCGCACCTTCGGGGGGGCTGTTTGTGTAATGAAAGCCGATTGGATGATCGTCAAGCCCCAGCGTCTGGACGAGATATCGTTCAAGGCCGCCGTAATCCCCTTGTTTCGGTTCCACAATATGTCCCTATATCTGTTTCATGAGAAAGTTATACGCCGACAGTGCCGCCTTTGCCCCCTCACCCGCGGCGATAATCACCTGCTTGAAGGGAACGTCGGTAACGTCTCCTGCCGCAAAGACGCCCGAGATTCCCGTTCGGCATTCACAGTCGACCAGGATCTCGCCGGTCTTGTTGACGTTGAGCGTATCGACCACAAGGTCGGAATTGGGAAGGAGCCCGATCTCGATGAAGACGCCCTGGACGTCCAGCCGCCTGGTTTTTTTTTCGTCCAGACCCTGTATCTCGATGCCCTCGACCACCTGCTGCCCGATGATCCTATTGGTCGAGTACTCGGTAAACACCTCCACCTTTCCCGACGATTTCAGCTTATCCACGAGGATCGGGTCTCCCGTCAGCGGCGTGATCGAGATAAGGTATACCTTGCGCGCCACGTTGGCCAGATCCAGCGCCGCCTCCAGCGCCGAGTTGCCCCCGCCGACTACCGCCGTATCCATGTCAGCAAAAAGCGGCGCGTCGCACGTGGAGCAATACGCGACCCCCTTGCCCACCAGCTCCTTTTCCCCCGGTACGTTAAGCGGCCGCGGACGTTTGCCCATGGCAAGGATGATCGTGCGCCCGAGACAAATCTTACCGTCGTCGACAAACACCTTCTTTATTTTTCCGGTAAGGTCCAGCGACACCACCTCGGGACCTACGAGTTTTTTTACTCCATACTTGACCACGTGCTCCTCGAATCTACCGATGAGGTCGGCAGTCTCAATTTCCGAAAAGCCCAGATAGTTTTCGATGTCAAAGGTGTCGGTTACCTGTCCCCCGATGTTTTTAGATATGAGGATCGTCTTCATCATTTTTCTGGCGGCATAGACGGCCGCCGACAGGCCCGCCGGCCCCCCGCCGATGATGATGACGTCGTACAATGGAGGTGGTTTTTCGGTAAGCGGCTTGTCGAGGAGCTCATAGAGCTCGCCCGTTGCCTCAAGGTGGATCAGGTCCCCGTACCCACCGATCGGCTTTTCATCGATAACGATCTGCGGAAGTGAGCCGCCCCCGGTCGCCTTCTTCATTGCCTCCCATTGCCGGGATCGGGGCGTTACCTCTGTCTCTTCGTACTCGATCCCCTTTTCGGTAAGGAAACTCTTGGCCCGAATACAGAAGGGGCACCCCGCAAGGGTATAAATAGCAACCTTTTTCATGGCAATACTCCTCCGGCGGTAGCGCCACGCGGCCGGTTACTGCCGACCGTGAGCGATGACGGTGCGGCGGGGCGGATGCGCCCGCCCGCCTTGGCCCCGCCGGATCCGAAAGTGCGGGTCAACGCAAAAGGTCGGTCCAGGATTTTCCCTTACTGCTTTATATCGAGCGCCTTCCTGATCCGCTCTTCGTCAAAGCCCACGATAATCTCATCGGCGATATGAATCACCGGAACCGAGAGCCCTCCCTGGGTGATTTTACGCATCTCCTCGAGGGCGGCCTTATCCGTAGTGACGTCATGGTCCGTAAACGTAATCCCTTTTTGTAAAAGAAACTCTTTCACCTTTTTACAGTAGGGTCAGGTAGGGGTCGAATAGACGGTTACCTTCGGCTCTTCCATGACTATGCTCCTTTGAATCTACGATAATCTTATTATTCCTTTTCGAACTCGCTCTTTGCCGCCCCGCAAACCGGACACGTCCAGTCATCGGGAAGCTTCTCAAACGAGGTGCCGGGCGCGATATCCCCTTCGGGGTCGCCCTTTTCGGGATCATAGACATAACCGCAAACCGTGCAGACATACTTATCCATGCGATAACCTCCTCAGTTTTTCTCTTTATGATGTACCATTACCCTTGACTATCGACAAAAAGAAAATGCGGATACGGTCACGAACCGATTAGTTCCCTGACCCTGCGCTCTATATCGTCGCGCATCTCCCGCATAAATTCAATGGGCTTTCCGGCGGGGTCGGCAAGCCCCCAGTCCATGATCTCGGCTCCCGGTACCACCGGGCAGGCATCCATGCACCCCATCGACACGATGACGGCAGGCTCACCCGGTGCAATCGCGTCGGCAATGGACCCGGGGCGGACGAAACCCATATCGATCCCCCGCTCGGCCATAACCGCGACCATATCGGCGTTGACCTCGGCGGCCGGCGTATCGCCGGCACTCACGGCCTCGATCCGATCGCCGGCGAGTAACCGGGTAAATCCCCAGGCCATCTGGCTCCGGCAGGCGTTCTCGCGGCAGAGGTAGAGAATTTTTTTTCGCGCAATTAACGGCCCTACGACCGCCCCGGCAAGCGCCCGAGCGTCGGAAGCCGCCGTCGGGTGTTTCACGATATCGCCGGGATGCTCGATCTTCCGATAGTAGAGCCCCCCGACAAACGCCGCACCCACCGCATCGAAGAAGTATTTCATCGTCAATGCCGCGCCCTCGAAGAGCTTTTCTCCCCTTGTGGCCCCGACCGATAGAAATAGCCCCTTACGGGAGCGCGCCCCGGGATCTGTCAGCTTGAGCAAACGGCGCCTGGCCCAGAGGCACTGGGTCCTGTCTATCAGTGCCTTGAGATAGGCCGTTACGCTGTAGAAAAATATCGGGCTTGCAGCGGCGATCACGTCGGCCCTCCACAGCAGGCCGTAGACCCGCTGCATATCGTCGTCAAGAGAACAAAACCCCGTCTTTTCGCATGTTCGGCACTCGATACAGGGTTTGATCGTCATGGATGACGGGATGATTTCTTTTGTTTCGGCCCCGAGGGACTGAGACTCTTTTAGGAACGCGGCGAGCAGTTCATCGGTGTTTCCGCCCCTGCGCGGGCTTCCTGAAATACCCAGCACGAGCATTAGAGATACTCCTTCTGGCTCTTCTGGATATTTCGGCTGATCTCTTCTTTGAGCTCCGGCGGCAGTCCCTCGATATCGACGTGCAGAAAGCCCCGTACGATCACCCCGACGGCCTCGTCCTCGGTTAATCCCCGGGCCATGAGGTAATTGATTTCCGACTGGTTAATGCGTCCCACAGCGGCCTCGTGCGAGAGCTCCAGGTCTTCGGCCCTTCCCTCCAGTTCGGGTATTGCGATGATGGATCCCCCGCCCTCGAGTATCAGGCCCTTGCATTCAAGGTGGGCCTTGACCCCCGGGACCTCGCCGACGATTTGCCCGCGGGAATAGATCGTCCCCCCGGTGGTGATGGCCCGGGCGATAATCTCGGCCCGCGTGTTTTTTCCCGAAAGGACGGCTCGGCCGCCGATATCAAGGTGGGAGCCCTTTGGCGCCACGAGGATCGAGTTGAGACTTGTCACGGCGTTATCACCGACCAGGTGGGTGGAGGGGTACATCTGGATCGATTCGACGGGGTTCAGGACGATGTAGTTGTTGATAAACCGCCCGTTTTCCTCAACCCGTATGGAAGACCGCGGCCGCACCACCACGCCTTCGGACCAGTTGTGGATCATCGTAAACGAGACCGTTGCCCCCTTCTTGACGTAAAATTCCGACACGCCGATATGGAGCCCGGACGCCACCCCCGGCGCGGTGGAACATCCCGTGATGATATGGAGATTGGAGCCCTCCTCGGCGATGATGATGTTGTGGACGTTCTGCGAAATACTGTCGGTAGCCAGGTAGAGACAGGCCTGTACCGGTGAGAGTGATTTGACCCCCGGCAGCGCCCGGATGAAATATCCGAGATGCGGCACTTCATCGGCCTGCTTGGTAAACTCGTCCTTATCCGGCTTTACCAGGCGCCAGACGTATTCATTAAGCCAGCCGTGGGTTTCAAGCGCCGTCTTGATATCCATGACCTCCAGGCCCTCCTGGGTGACGTTACAGTGCACCAGGCTGTGGTCCTTCTGGAGGTACGTGGCGGAGCGCTCCCGTGTGGTTGTATCGATCCCCGCCAGGCGCATCCGCTCCTTATCGGCCGTGGAAACCGAATCGAGGTCTTCGATATAGGAATGTTCCCTTTTTTCACCGGCGAACCGATCGACGATCTTCTTGTTATCTATTGAGTCAGACATCTGAGACACTCCTCATAGCCGTTGGCGGAGATCTCCCTCAGTATCTCCCGCGGATTAGCCTCGCAGGCAATACGACCGTTATATATAACGTGTCCCTCATCTGCATCAACGTAATCAAGAATATGGCCGGTATGGGTGATGATAAGCCCCGACCGTTTACGTTTCTCCCGCTCCTTCTTGAGGCAGTAGCGCCTTCCGCCTCCGTCCCGTTCCTTGAGCAGATCACTGATCGTCTTGCCGATGAGCACGATACTCTCCAGATCCACTCCCGATTCCGGCTCGTCAAACAGCAGCAAATCCGGCTGTTGGGCCATGAGCTGCAGGAGTTCCGACCGCTTGATCTCTCCTCCTGAAAACCCGACATTTACATCCCGATTCAGGAAATGCTCAAACTTGATCTCGGATGCGATCTCTTCCACCTTGTCTTCCTCGCACCCGATGAGGTGTATCAACTCCCCGAGTTTCAGTCCATCGACGGAGGGGGGGCGCTGAAACGACATCCCGATGCCGAGTTTTGCCCGCTCGTGAATCGGAAGACCGGTGATATCCTCTCCCCTGAAATAGATCTTGCCCCGCAAGACCTTATACTCCTCAAAACCCATGATGGTCATCAGCAGCGAGGTCTTGCCGGAACCGTTGGGACCGAACAGCACGTGCGTTTTGCCCTCAGGCACGTCCAGGTTAACCCCGTCGAGCACTACCCGTCCTTCGATCTGTACTTTGAGATCTTCTATGTGCAGCATATTGGCCGGTCTCCCGTATGATATATAATACACGTCTATTGTAGTCTATTCCGGCGTCCCTGTTAATCTTTTTTTCACATATGGCCAAAATAGGGACATCCGCATGGAGTATAACCCACCGTCTTTGTATCGCGCGCCTATGGCGCTACCCGGTAGCCCGCATCCTCGACTTTTTCCCTTATGGTTTTCATGTCGACCGGTTGGGCCTCGTCGAACGTCGCCCGGCCCTTCTTGAGGTCCACCTTGACGTTTTTGATCCCATCGATTTCCTCCAGGGCCCTTGTCACCGCCATAACGCAGTGGTTACACGTCATTCCCTCTATTTTTATGGTCGTCATCTGGTCACCTCTACTTCATGTAGTATACCACTATTATACTCATGACAGGTCTTATTTTCAATACGGGGTACCCTTCCTTTTTCTGCGTCCGATAAAAAAACCGAGCAGGAGGATATAGGGGACCATGATGACCGTCATGATCACCGACGGCAGCGCCGCGCGGTCGGAAAAAAGGACAAGCCCCAGGCCCGCTGAGACCGCGTAGTTCTTGAGTGTCGCCAGCAGCAGGAGGCTGATCCGCGTCCGAGGGTCTGCCGACAGGAGCCGGGCCGCCGTCAGCACAATCGCCGCCGATACCGCCATGATGAGAAGCCCGACTGCGATCAGAAGCACAAGGACGGAGGTCTGGTGGACGATAATGTGATGGTTGGCGGCAACCATGATGTAAAACACGGTGCCGAAACAAAGGTTGGTGACGGGTCCCTTATACGGCTCGACGGCGGCGTCCAGGTGCAGGCCCCTCAGCAGGCGGGAGAAAACGAACGGAACGATGATCAGCCCCGTGAGGATCAGGAAAAGCCTGCTCGGCTCAACGATATCGGTCCCGATGAATATAAGGGTAATGAGGGGCAGCAGCAGGAAGGCCGAAAAAAATCCTCCGACTGTCCCAAACAGGGAAGCAGTCCGGTTTCCGCCAAGCATCTCGGTAAACGGGATAACGGCAACGGCCGGCGGGATTGCCGCCATGAGGATGAAGCCCGTACGGAGCGCCGGGTCTGAAATCAGAAGTCGGCCGGCGGCAAGAATCACGCCGGTCATCACGAGATAATTGACTCCGATCCCGATGAGCGCATGTTTGAAGACGACCTTCGGTGACCTGAATACCTCAGGGCCGATGGAGAGCATTGAGATCATTATCACCAGCGCAAGGGCGGGAAAAAGGAGCGGCAGCAAAAAAGGTGCTCCCCCGGGAAAGAGGAGGCCCAGGAGGAGCGCCCCCAAAAAAATGAAATTTCGATCGAGTATGAAACGCCCGAAGTTCTTCATGTCCATGTCACTTCACGTCGGCATCGTTGCTGTAGCCGCGCCGCTCCCAGAAGCCCCTGTAATCCTTGTCGGAGAGCTCAATCTTCGTAAGCCACTTGACCCACTTATAACCGAGTTTACCGTCGTTGACCACCTGGAATGGAAATCCCCGCTTGGCGTCCAGGACCAGCCCGTTTATCTTGGCCCCGATCATGCTATCCACTTTCTTCGCGTAATCGTAGGGTATTGACGATGAATAGCCGTCCGCGGCATAAAAGATAACGGTCTTTACTCCCGACTTCGGCCCCGCACCTTTGAGTATGTCTCGCAGATAGACTCCTTCATAAAGCAGCGTCTCGTCCCATCCTTCGACACAGTGAACGGTGAAGACCTTCTTTACATGAGGAAGCGCCAGCACCTCGTCGTAGGTAAGCTTCAGGGGCTTTTGCACGAGCCCCGTTACCTCCAGGCGATACGTGTTCTTGTTGACATACTGCGGGCCCTTGATGGAATTGTCGTACTTTCGATCAAACGGGTCAAGCGATTTACCTTCATACTCCCGTATTTCGGCGGCCTTCACCCCCGATGAGAGCGCCGCAAGGGCCAGGATGATCATTACGATCACCGTTTTTACCCGATTATTTCTCGATAGAGTCATGGTAACTCCCCCTAAGCTAGGTGAAACATGTCGTTTCCCGTTAACCGCTACCGCTGCTCAACCAGGGCCTCCCGAACCGATTCGGGATCGACTAGGGGCGCACGGCAGGTATGTCCCCGGCAGATATATGCGGTGGTCCGTCGGCCCTGCGCTCGCATCCCGGTCACAAACGGGACGATCCGTTCGACCCGCCGCCGCCCCTCGGCATCGCCGTCCGGCACGAACAGGAGGCTTGTCGTGGGCAGAAACAGTCGGTGGATCATCCCGATCATCTTTCGGGTTGATTCCGATTCACGTTGGCCGACGATAACGATCTCCCGGGCCGAACCGCCGGAACGCTCAAGGGCGTCCAGAAACCGGGTGCCCGCATCGGGATGGGCGGCGATCCGCCGTGAAAAGGCCCCCAGGATTCGATCGGCGGCCCGGGAGAAATCGATGTTTCCCGTCAGACCGTAGAGCCTCAGGAGGTTGTCTGCCGCCACCGAATTGGGGCACGGGGCCGCCCCGTCGTAGACTTCCTTCAGGTCGGCGATAAGCCGCTGCCCGTCCCTCGGGGTCGTAAAGAGGCCGCCGTTTTTCCGGTCATCGAACCGCTCGACCATGACGCGGGAAAGCTCCCCGGCCTGTTCGAGGTACTGTATATCCAGGCATGCCTCATAGAGCTCGATGAGACCCCAGACAAAAAACGCGTAGTCCTCCAGGAACCCCCCGATGCCCGCCTCGCCCTCCCGGTACCGGCGCAGCAGGCCACTTGAGCCGTCGGAAAGCTTTTCGGAGACAAATCCAACGGCACTGACGGCCGCATCGAGGTACATCCGTTCCCCGAGGGCTCGGTAACCCATCGCCAGGGCGCCGACCATGAGGCCGTTTGTCGCCGTGACGACCTTGTCGTCCCTTTTCGGCCGCGGCCTCATTTCCCGGGCCGTCAAGAGCCGCTCCCGAAACGATTCGATATATCCGAGCAGACGCTCGGTCTCCATCCCCCTTCGGTCCGCAAACAGCTCCGGCCCCACCGGGACATACGGGATGTTCATGCCGTCCATAAATCCGGGTACGGGAATATTCCCCTCCCGTTTGATGCCGAAATAGTCGGCCGCCAGATCGGCATCCGCGGTCCCGAGCAGCCGCTGGATCTCGTCTCTCGTCCAGAGATAATAGACCCCCTCCTCCGAATCGCTTTCGGCGTCTTCGGCGGTGAAAAAGCCGCCCTCATCTGCCGTCATGTCTCTCAGGACGTAGGTAAATATCTCCCGGGCGGTCCGATCGTAAAGGGGATCCCCGGTAACCAGAAAGGCTTCGATATAGGCCGAGGCGCACAAGGCCTGGTCCGAGAGCATTTTCTCGAAATGGGGAACCCGCCACCGCTCGTCGACCGAGTAGCGGTGAAAGCCGAGACCGATCTGGTCGAAGATCCCTCCATACCGCATCCCCCGGAGGGTTTCGCGGACCATCTCGAGGGCGCGGGCATTCCCCGGCGCCCGGTGGTATCTCAGGAGAAAGGAGAGGCGGTGGGGCATGGGGAACTTCGGCGCCTCCCCAAAACCGCCGTATCGTTCGTCGAACCGGCCCCGAAGGGAAGAGAAGGCCTTGTCGGATACCTCCGGTCCGATCGGCGATGCGTCCCCCGCCACCGACGCCTCCTGACGGAGGATCTCGGTCACCCGATCGCCGGTCGTATCGATGCGCGCCCGATCGGCCGCCCACATTCGGGAGACGGCCTCAAGCACCTCGATCAATCCCGGCATCGCCCCCCGGGCCTGCTTCGGGAAATAGGTCCCCGCAAAAAAAGGCCTGCCGGAAGGCGTCAGGAATACCGACAGCGGCCACCCACTCGGTTGCCCCAGCACCTGACACGCCGCCATATACAGGGCATCGACATCGGGACGCTCCTCCCTATCTACCTTGACGGCGATAAACCGCTCATTGAGGATCGCGGCAACCTCATCGTCCGAAAAAGACTCGCGGGCCATGACGTGGCACCAGTGGCAGGACGAGTACCCGATGGAGAGGAAGACCGGCTTATCCTCGGCGCGGGCCTGTTGAAAGGCCTCGTCACCCCACGGGCGCCAGTCCACCGGGTTCTCGGCGTGCTGCCTCAGGTACGGACTTTTTTCCCGGGCAAGTAGGTTCGTCATCGGAATCTCAATATATTAGTTAATTAATAATATATTACCACGACCTATCCTCTTATCGCAAACGAAAAGAATGGGGATATTTCACGAGACGCCGAAATCCATAATCGGGCCCGTACACCCGTTTCCAATCATGGGAGGCCTCGGTCCCCGTTGCCCGCGGCCGGATAGTATAACGGCAGGAAAAAGGCCGAAAACGAAATGCGGAACCCGTCATGCCGTTACGCGCCGATCCGACGAAGACCGCGTCTTTTCCGGGTAATCCGTACGAGGAGAAAGGCAACCAGCCCGGCGGCCGCCGCCGCTATCAGGGTAAAGAGCGCTACCCACCCCAGGGGGTGCTGCTCAAATACGGGATAGATCCCGCAGATCATGGCGATCTCGATGTCGTCTCCTACATCGAGAGTCGGCCTGAAGGAGTAAATGGTCTCATCGGCCCGGTCACGCGCCGGGTCGACCGTCATCAGGACGGCGTGGTGAAAACTCCGGGCGCCTCCATGGAGGGTAGCCCCTCCGCCTCCGGTGATGATATATTCCGTGTTATTTCTATCCATCCTGAGATAGGAGTGAAAATCTCCCGCTAAAACATAGTCAACGTCATACGTCTCCATAAGGCGCTTGAACTCCTCTTCGCCCTCCATTTGCCTGGTTTGCAGCAACGGAGAAAGAGACTTGGGCGCGATGTGCATGAACACGAAGGTCATCAGTATGTCGGGCGGCCGGTGTGATAGGACGTCCTTCACGTAATCGAAATAGTCGATGGTGTATACGTCATTCAGACCGATGAAGAGGCATCCCCGATAGATAAAGGAGAAATTCGCGGGGCCGTACAGCTTCTCAAAGTCTTTTTCGTATACAGGATCGCGCAGCCAATCAAGGCCTGTTTCGTGATTCGTGACGATATCGTGGTTTCCGGCGATGAGAAAGACGGGAAACGTCATGTTCCATTCGCCGAACTCCCCCATGAAAAACCGGTGCCGGTTCATCTCGGGATTGGCGACGAAATCTCCGACGACGACCCCGAAATCAGGTGCAACGTCGAGCGCCACTTTCAGAAAGAAGTTTTCGAATATCGTCTTTGACTGGGTGTCGCCAACGATTAGAAACGAAAACGGCCTCACGTCCGGTTGTCCATCGGTAAGCCGTGATATAACCTCCGGCCTGTTGCCCAGAAGCGGCGGCGCCGTAACATCGCTCCAGGACATGCCGTAGAGTATCGAGACGACCGTAAAGGCCGCCGATAAAAAAAGGGTCGCACCGGCCGCAAGAATGCCGTAGGCCGCCCATTTTTTGAATCCCATAGTCATCCCAATCCTCGGAGAAGCAAATAGCCCGTTTGCACTGCAATAATTATAAAAACCCGATGGACCACAAGTAAAGCACTATTTGATACAATTAGACATTTATAATCTGCTATATTAACATTTTCCAATAATTGGACGGGTACAAAGATACCGCGATGTCCGAACGGGCAATCCGATCAAATACTGCGCTACCTGGCAGGGTGGAGGAACTCGGTGAGTAAAACGGAGCGGTCGGCGGGATGCGGGCTCCCGTTATTCTTCGGCCGCCTTCCTGAGGGGGGCCAGCATCTTTTCGTTCATCCCGGCCTGAAATTTTTTTCTGAATCCCTCGATGTTCATCAGCGGCACGATGATGCGTCCCATGAGCCGCATCATGCGCTGATTGTGGGGGAAATCGAAGAGGCTGTGTTTTGCGTAGTAGCGGTGGTTTTCCGTGAAGATAAACCGGGTGAAAAAGTTGATGTCCCGGAGGATCTTTTTCCCCCCGACGCCGAGGAACGAGGGCGGCCTGTGCACCCCGTGTTCGAGCCCTTCCATGATCCGGCCGGAAAGGGCCTGCAGAAGCCCGGTGACATGATCGGCCTCTTTATACTCATCGGTGACAATCCCCCGGCTGGAAAGCCCGAATGTCTCGGTAAAGCAGGCCAGCAGCTGGCGAAGGTTGGGGACTTGACGCAGCGGACCGGAGATGATAAATCCGCCCTGTTTTCCCGTCAGGACCGGCCGGTGGCCGTTGAGGAAGAAGCGGTCGAAAAAGAGCTTCCAGCGGGCCGACAGGTACCGGTCGTGTATGGTGGCCGCGTAAATGATCGCGTCGGCCGGCAGTATCCGCTCTCGATAGAGGAAGTTCATGTCGTCGTCGATAACGCAGACACCGTCATACGTGCAGTGAAGGCAGTTCTTGCAGGGCGCAAGGCGGATGTCATTGATGTTGATGAACTCCACCCGGTTCGGGAAGTGACGCAGAAAGACATCGGTCATGTATCCGAGGTTTTTGTCGTTCGGGGTCTCATCGGTCAGAAAGAGTACCTTGAATGGGCCGGTCTTGCCGACCATGCGCGTCTCGGCCTGTCGGTATGCCGGGACCTTCGCCGCCACGGGCCCGTAGACCCGCTCCACCGGAAGCTTTCGGCCGGCGGTCGTCATGAATTCCTGTCCAAAGAGAAGAAGCTGCCTTCTTTGCTCCTCCTCGATGATGTCGTTGAACTGGGCCGAATATCCGGGAACGTACCGCATCCCCAGGTCCTCGGATATCCCGTGGATATAGGCGTGGGAGGTATGGTCAAACAGGTGCATGGAGGTCGTGATTGCCGTCGCGTATTTATTTGCAAAGGCGTCGGCGGCCTTATTGGGCAGGAGCAGCTCGATGAACCGTTTGAGGCCGGCGGGTACCAGGAAGTAGGTAATCGGATAGACCCACAGGACGGCGTCGGCCTTTTTCACCTCTCCGATAATCTTATTTAAATAGTCTTTATCCGCCTCGATCTTTCCAATCTCGACGCCGACGTGGATGATCGAATAATGGTGGTTCGGCAGCTGCCGTTGAATGTAACGGAAATATTGAAAGGTATTGGACGCCTCGGCCTTGGGGCTTCCGGTAAAGACGACAATCTTCATACCGCTGTTCTCCTGTCAATGCTCTTATGGGACACGGGTATATCCGCCCATGACGTCACCCGGCCGCGGAATGCTTTCCGACCCGGTCGGCATTAGAGAAAATCGAAATCGCACCCCTCCTCGGCCTGCAAGACGTGTTCGAAGAAGAGCCGCCGGTAGCCCCGCGCGGGCGGTGCGGGCGCCTTCCACCGGTCTCGGCGGGCGGCAAGCTCCTTGTCGTCCACCAGCAAATCGATCCTCCTCTTTCCTACATCGAGCTCGATGATATCCCCGTCGGAAACCAGCGCCAGCGGCCCGCCGACGGCGGCCTCCGGGCTTACGTGAAGCACCACCGTCCCGTATGCCGTTCCGCTCATCCTACCGTCCGAGACACGCACCATGTCCTTGACCCCGCGGGCCGCCAGATACCGTGGAATCTGCAACGACCCCGCCTCGGGCATCCCTGCCGCCACCGGCCCGGCGTTCCTGAGCACCATAACGTGATCGGCAGTGATTCCCAGCGCCGGATCGTCGATACGAGCCACGGCATCGGCCGGCGACTCGAAGACCACCGCAGGACCCCGGTGGGAAAAAAGGCCGGGGCTTGCCGCTGCTGCCTTCAGGACCGCGCCTCCCGGCGCCAGCGTTCCCCTGATGACGGCCAGGGCCCCGGGGTCCTGTACCTCCCTAAGGGGGTCGGAGAGCGGGCGGATTGTCGGGCCGAAGGGCTGCGGGGCCTCATCGATGAGCCGGCCGATCGTCTTTCCGGCAATCGTGGCCGCCCCGTGATCCAGCAATGGAGAGAGCACCTTGAGGAGCGCGGGCATCCCCCCGGCGTGGAAAAAGTCCTCGAGGTATCCCGACCCGGCCGGCTTCACGTCCACCAGGACCGGGACGCGCCGTGCCGTCTCATCGAACTCGGCCAGAGAGAGATCGATCCCCGCCCGGCGGGCAACGGCCAGAAGATGGATAACGGCATTTGTGGAGCCGGCCAGCGCCGCCAGGACAACCAGCGCGTTGGAAAAGGACGCCTTCGAGAGGATTCTAGACGGCGTCAGTCCCTCGCGGATCATCTCTACGGCGCGCCTTCCCGCGGCGGCCGCGTGGATGAGACGACGGCCCGCCGCGTGTGGGATCGCCGCCCCGCCGGGCAGCATCAGCCCCAATGCCTCAACGAGGCACGCCATCGTGGAGGCCGTCCCCATGACCATGCAGGTTCCGCCGGTAAAGCAGAGAGAACCCTCAATTTCGTCGATCTCGGCCTTGGTCAATTCGCCGGCCCGGTACGAGGCCCAGAAGCGCCTGCAATCGGTGCACGCCCCGAGGCGCTCGCCCCGCCAGAACCCCGTGAGCATCGGCCCGGCCACCACCGAGACCGCCGGGATATCGGCGCTCACCGCGGCCATGATCTGGGCCGGCACCGTCTTGTCGCACCCCGAGAGCAGCACCACCGCGTCCATCGGCTGGGCACGTATCATCTCCTCGGTGTCCATGGCGGCCAGATTGCGAAAGAGCATCGTTGTGGGCGACGTCAGGATTTCGTGGAGCGATATGGTCGGAAAGGCCAGGGGAAGGCCGCCTGCTTGAAGCACCCCCCGTTTTACGGCCGCCACCATTTCGGGCATCTGGCGATGACAGGTGTTGTAGTCCGAGCTGGTGTCAACGATCCCCACAATGGGGCGCGAGAGATCGACACTGTCAAACCCCGCCGACGCAAGGAAGGCCCGGCGGATATAGAGCGAGAATTCATTATCGCCGTAGCTGGTCAGGTTTTTCGTGATACCTTCGGGTTTTCTCGTCTTTACCATTGGCGGTTACTCCTTCCCGGCCCCCGGCTCCTCTTCGGCCCGTCCGCCGAACGGAAGGCCCAGGGGCACAAGAACCCGTTACAGTTGGATATTGATATGTTTGGTCACCGTGTAGGACTCGACCCATTCGGTCCCCCCCTCGCGGCCGAATCCCGATTTCTTGACCCCCCCGAAGGGGATCTCGGCTGCCGCCAGAAGCAGGGTATTGACTCCCACCATCCCCACGTCGAGCCGCTCGGCGGCCAGAAACGCCGTTTTCGTGTCTGTCGTGAAGATGTACCCCGCCAGGCCGAACTCGGTCGCGTTTGCCTTGGCCACGGCCTCGTCCAGGTCGGCGAACGTCGCAATGGGAGCGATGGGGCAAAACGGCTCCTCGGTCATGACGGCCATCGACCCGTCGACCCCCACCAGGACCGTCGGCTCAAAGAAATAGCCGTGCTCAAATCCGTCGGCGCGGTGCCCCCCCGCCACCAGCGATGCACCCTTTTTTACGGCGTCCTCTACCAGCCGTTCGGTCGTCTCAAGCCGCCGCACGTTTGCCAGCGGCCCCACGTCGGTATCGGCTTTCCTTCCGTCACCCACCTTCAGTGACCGCGTGACCTTTACGAAGTGATCGGTGAACTGTTCGGCAACCGACTCGTGGACGAAAAAGCGGCTTGCCGCAATGCAGACCTGCCCGTTGTTTCGATATTTTGCCCGGGCGCAGAGCTGGGCCGCCCTCTGGATGTCGGCGTCCGGGAAGACCAGCACCGGCGAATGCCCCCCGAGCTCCATCGAGACGGCCTTGATGCCGTCCGCACACGCCCTGAGGATATCGATCCCGACCGGCACCGACCCCGTCAGCGTTACCTTTCGGATGATCGGAGAAGAAATGAGGTATGAGCTGATGAAAGAAGAGCTGCCGGTGACCATACCGACCACTCCCGGCGGCACCCCCGCATCATGGCAGGCCTGCGCCAGGCACAGCGTCGTGCGCGGCGCCTCGACCGCAGGCTTGACGATGACCGAGCAGCCCGCCGCCAGCGCCGGGGCGATCTTGCGGGACGACAGGAGCGCCGGGAAATTCCAGGGAGAAAACGCCGCCACCGGCCCGATAGGCTGCCGGATGACCAGAAGCCGGTGCTCCCGGCTGTGGCCGTCGATAACCCGCCCATAGATACGGCGCGCCTCGTCGGCGTACCAGTCAAACTGGTCGGCGGCGGCCCGTATTTCCCCGACGGCCTCGGCGGTGGGCTTGCCCTCTTCCTCCGTGAGCATCTCGGCGATCCGATCCGTCCGCTCCCGGACGAGTTCGGCAACTCTGCGTATGATCGCGCTGCGCGTCCAGGCGTCCGTTTCCCTCCATGCCGCAAATCCGATCTCGGCCGCCGCAAGGGCCCGGTCAAGGTCTGTTCCCGTCGCCACGGGGACCGTATCGACGACTTGCTCGCTGGCGGGGTCTATGACGTCGGTGGTCTTGCCGTCGGATGCCCCAACCCACTGACCGTCTATATACATCAGGTTTGGTCTATCCATAGTGTTTCCCTGTATTTACGTTATAATGGCCATGCCGTGTCGCCGTCCTATTCGAACGTCAGACGCCGGCGTTTGTCTCTTCGTGCCTTAGTGTTCTGGTGGTGAGTCCCTCTCTTTTCGGGCACGAAGGGCTAAAGGTCAACTCACCGCCCACTTAGCCTCCTGGCAAGAAATCATGCCGATTCGGTCCGGGTAACCGCCCCGTTACAACCCGATCTCGTGACGAAAATCCTGTGTCTCCTCGCACCAGTTGCCCACGTTCCACCGTCCGAAGACTCCCATCCCCCCCAGCGGATCGCTTCCCCAGTAGACCGGCACGTGGATGAGCGAGATGCCGTCATGTTTCCTGGCCTTGTTGAGGGCCGAAATCAGGTCTTCGATCGTATTAATCCCCGATAAAGCCGCCACCCCGGTAATCGAGCGCGCCCACGCCGCATAGTCGATCCTCACCGAGTCGGCCGTGGCATAGGCCGTACAGTACTGGGCCTCCTGCAGGCCGGAGATGGCCCCCATCCGTCGGTTGTCCATGACGACGATACAGCCGCGGGCGCCGTGCTCGACCCCGTCGATGAGTATCTGCGGATTCATCACGAACGATCCGTCGCCCGAAAGGGCAAGGCCGTAAAACGGTTCGGACGCAAGCGCCGTTGCCAGGAGCGCCGATACGGCAAAGCCCATGTAGCTTGCGCCGGTCTCGGTGAAGGTCCGCCCGAGCCGATCATCCTCGGATATCTGAAACCCGTTGGCCTGCACGTCCCCCGCGTCAAAAAAGGTCACCACATCCCCCGACCTGGCCCAGTCGGTGGCGGCCTTGATGACGGCCGGCTGGGTCAGCACCTCGCGTTCCCATACGGGATCAAAGAGGACCGGGGTTTGGTATCGTTTTTCCCTGAATGCGTCCCACTCCAGACGCTTTGCCCGGCACCGCTCAAACCAGTCGGACTTCTCCTTCGGACGTTCTTTGATTGCCTTGGCCAGCCGCTCGTTGAGAACGGCCAGGGTCGCCGCGGCATCCCCGACAAATGGAATTGTCCGCCGGTAATGCATGGCCGACTCGATATCACCGTTGATATTGATGACTTGCTTGACCTTCGGATAACCGGTGCGGGAGCAGTCCGATTGACAGACAAACCGGGACCCGACGGCAACCAGGCAGTCGGCCTCTTCCATGGCAAAGTTGCCGGAGATGGAGCCCTTGGATCCCCCGACGGTCATGTTCCGGGGATGGTCAAACGGGATCACCCCGGAAACGAGGGGGCTGGTGACCGCCACGGCGTCGGCCAGTTCGAGGAATCGGGCCAGTTCTCTTCCGGCCAAGCGCGCTCCACCCCCCGCCTTGACCACCACCCGTTGAGACGAAAGGATCGCATCGACCGCCCGGTCATATATATTCGATCCCCCGTGGACGCCGTTTTCGGCGGCCGCCCCCTGACGCGGCGGGGCCTTGGAGGGAAGCGAATCCAGGTTGAAGCAGGTAATCTTCACCGGCTGGGTGTTCATGGGCATAAGCAGAAAAAATGGCCCGGGCCGGAAGGGGTGATCCACCGTGTTGAGCCCGCGCCTCAGCGCCGACGAGATCGCCCTCGGGGTGTGCAGCATATAGGTGCTTCCCATGGCCGAAAAGAGCCCAAAGAAGAGGTTTTGCTCATGTCGAGCGATCTGCTGCATATTGGGTCCCTCGTCCTCGGTGGTCTCATCACCCAGCAAAAGCCACAGCCCGATCCCGTCGCTCAGGGGGGCAAGGGAGGCCGCCAGCGCGTGCATCGCGCCCGGGCCGATAGAGGTAAAGACGGCGGCCTTTTGGCCCGTTACCCAGCGAAGCGCCGTGGCCGCATGGACCGCCTCGATTTCGCTCCTGACCGCGTAGCTCTTTACCACCCCCGCTTCTTCGTAGACGCGCAGCACTTCCCCCACCTCCGTGGAGCCGTGCCCGAAGATCCCCACAAACCGCCGCACATCCTGACGGATGAGCCCAAGGACGATGGCCTCCGACAGGGTGATGTCGATCTGTCTGTCGAGTTTTCCCGACCTGACGGCCTCATCGATTCCGCCGGCCGCGGCGATAATCATGGCACGTGTCTTTCGGTCGGCGGTTAAAGCTGCTTGATTCATGGGACATGCTCCTTTCGTTCAGTGGGCTCCCGGTTCGTAATATCCAATTGTCGAAAATAGCGCAGCTTGAGAAATATTTCAAGTCAAATCGCAAGCCGGGGGGTATTCTGTATGTCCCGGACCCGGCAAAAACAATCGGTCGGGAATCCGTGCCGGTTTTCCTATCGATATCATATCACCGCCCCCCCGCGGCCTATCGTCCGCGCGGTAACGTATCGGCGTACCGTCTTTTTTGTATATTTTATACGCCGAGATCGGCCATTGTGTATAACGTGTGGGTAACCTTATGGCCGCGGACGACTAACTCATTGAAAACAGGCCTATTCTACGGATTTGCTTATTTCTTAAGCAACCCGATAGACTAATATTATCGGTATGTTAGGCTACTTTATTGCATTATCGCGTCATATGGGGACAATAGTCTTACTTGATTGTTCGGATATAAAAACGCGGGTAGACCGGATCATGAACGGATAAAGACCGCATACCGGCGAACCGGGACAGGGAAGTGTGAAATCACCAGAACTTCCTCCCGCTTTAGCAAAAATCCCCGATCACGGTAGAGTTCCCTGATCTCTTCGTAGATTTCATGGGTATCGCTGGGCCCGTCATGATAATCCCCCGATTCGAGCAAGACCACCGACGGGCCCGAATCAGGAGTATCGAGGATCCGTCCGTGAATTTCCGCATCATTGAAGCGCCGGGAGTTGATGCCCGTATGGATAACTACGTCATGATGTATTTCGATGACGAAGGCATCGCTCCTGATGCAGAGCCACGTATGATGCGGATACTCGCTCTTGCAGGCGCCGATCGCCTCGCTGTTCAGGTCGATCCCGATGTAGCGCGCGGGGGGCAGCAACTCGTCGATGAAAAGGGTAAGGGGGGCCGTTCCGCAGCCGATGTCGAGATACGTCATTGACGCCTTCAGGTACGGCTCGATCGCCGAGAAGAGGATCTCCGCGCGCCGGCTCCCTTCACGGCCAAGGTAGTCGCAGGGTATTTTCGTAGGCTTCATAAAAAGTGTTTTCCACGATCTTTAGAGGCTTGATAAAACATCACGGCATATTGTATAGTATCATAACCGATGGCCGTGCCCTATCGAAATTTTGGCCCTTCACAGACGGGCATAAACCGGAGAATGAAAATTCCCCCAGATTTCATAAAGGAACATGCGATATGAAACACGATCCCCGGCGCGCCCTTGTAATCACCTACAGCCAGACGGGACAGACGGAGATCTACGGCCGGTTGATTGCTGCGGTCTGGGAATCGGCCGGCCTGCGGGCCGTCACGGCCGACGTACGCACCTTCAATATGGCCGCCCTCCCGTCGTTCGATTTGATCATGGTCGGCGTACCGGTCTTCTACTGGGACGTCCCCTCCAACGTCGTCGGTGCCCTGTCTTCGGCTCCTCGCCTGGGCGGTGTTCCGGTGGCGTCCTTTGTCACTTACGGCGGTGACGGCGGCAATCAGCGCAATACCGCCCGACGCCTCCTGAAGCTCCTCTGGCGGCGGGGCGGCCTTCCCGTGGGCATGGAGACCTTCGGCGCCGTCTCCACCTTCGCACCGACCTGGTCTATGGGAAATGAACGGAGGATCCTCACGTTTAGCCACCGTCCCGACGAAGAGACCTACAATCGGGTCAGGCGGTATGCAGCCGCGGTCCTCGGGCGGGCCCGGGAGGGTACGGCCGTCTCGTATCGAAAGGAGTTCTTCCCGGCCGATTTTCTCCGGGGAAGGCCGAGTGTCGCCTTCAACAAGATCATGACCGGACGCCACACGATCGATGCGTCGGCCTGTACCGCGTGCGGCATCTGCGAAAAGAAGTGTCCCGTGGGGGCAATAGACCTTCGCACGTTTACCGTGGATACGAAACGCTGTATCTCGTGTCTCGGGTGTATCAACAACTGCCCGGCGGGTGCGATCGACATGACCTATCTGGGGAAAAAGGTATACGGGTTTTCGGAGTTTAAAAAGCGGCACGGGATTACCGACTCATTGCCGGCGGAGTTGAAAAAGAAGTCTTGAGCCCCCGGTTCGTTGTAGAATCGGGTCCCGCCCGTCATCTTCTTGTATCAGCCGATGCCGGCCGCAGATAAGACAGCCCGAACCCCGGGCGGTCATGGCGGTACCGGCGCGAGATCTCCGTCCGATCCCGAAGGGCGCCGTATATCACCGTACCCGGGGGGATTTCTGATCAGAAATCATAATGACTCCACGCGCCTGAAAGCCGCGCCTGCCGCGCCTTTTCGGCCACCGAGAGAAGTTTTCGATCTCTCGCCCAGCGCTCGCACGTCGGGGCGTCCGTCTTTTCCCAGAGCGGCTCAATGTCGGTAATGAACCGGTCAAAGAGGGTCATGAGGCCGGCCAGTGCCAGATGTACCGCCGGGTCACGGGGGTCGCCTGCCGCCAGCGTCCGTACGGCGGCAATCAGGGCCAACAGCCCCTGGCAGGTCTCCTTCGGCCACGAGAAGGTAATCGCGACCCTCAGGAGGTGACCCATGACCGCGCCGACGACATGTATGTCCTCGATGGTGCGAAACGGTTTTATGTAGTCCGTGTACCCGTCCCCGGCAAGGACGTCTTGCTCCCGGACCGTCACGCCGGCAAACGACACGACCCCGTGGCTGATTTCGGGAACGAACGGAAGGTCGGGCATCGGGGTTATCGTCACCCCCTTTTCGCCTCGGTTGACCAGCACCATCCTGATGCGGTTCTTTCCGGCGCTATCGGCGCCCGTGGACGCGGCGACCATCAGGATCTCGGCCTGAAGCGCGGCGGTGATAAAGGTCTTTTCCCCCGTGAGGGTAAATCCCTCACCCGAGGGGTCTTTATCCAGCCGCGTCTTGATCGCCCGGGGATGGCCTCCCCCGCTTTCCGTCACGCACAGCGATACGATAGTTTTTTGGGGCAGTCTCGGTACGAGCCTTTGGAGGGCGGCCTCGTACCCCGCCGCGAATGCATACGCGATCCGGTCGGCCAAAAAGCCCCCGGCAACGGCCCGATCGATCGGCAGGGTAAACGATACGGTCTTCTCGTCGATAAGGCTCTTGAATGACGCCAGCGATTGGTCCGTCTCCCGGGAGACGGTACGCGCGCCGGTCATGAGCCAGTCGATAATTTCCGGGCTGGATTGGGACATCTTTATCCACCGGCCCGGGCAAATATCCGGTTTGAAAGGCCGGGCCCTGTTAAGCGTCCTGAACGCATCCGACTATTTTCTTAAAATTCCTCGATCATTTCATTCAGCGGCGCGGCCGATCATCGAACCTCTTGCCCCGTCCGTCCCGGTCCTTTTGTACGGGAGCATCGGGGCGCTTGAACGGGTCGCTGCGCATCGAAAGCGAAATCCGCTTGCGGGCGATATCTACTTCGATGACCGTAACGCTGACCCGCTGGTGCACCTTGACGACCTCGGCCGGGTCCTTCACAAAGCGGTCGGCCAGCTGGCTGATGTGTACCAGCCCGTCCTGATGCACGCCGATATCGACGAAGGCGCCGAAGGCCGTGACGTTGGTGACGATACCGGCAAGCTTCATCCCTGCCGCCAAGTCCTCCATTGTATTTATGCCGTCGGCAAACGAGAAGGGCTCGAACTTATCCCGCGGGTCGCGGCCGGGCCTGGCCAGTTCGGCCATGATGTCCCTGAGTGTCGGCAGCCCCACGGTATCGGTGACGTACCGATCCAGCGTGATGTTTGTCCGCAGGTCCTCGTTACCCATCAGCTCAGAGACCGAACAGCCGAGGTCGGCGGCCATCCTGTCGACTATGGAATAGCTCTCCGGATGGACCGCGCTTTTGTCCAGCGGATTATCTCCGTTTCTGATCCTCAAGAATCCCGCCGCCTGCTCGAATGCCTTGGGACCCAATCCCGCCACCTTCTTGATCTCTTCTCGGGACGAGAATGCGCCGTTCGTATTTCTGAACTCGATGATCCGTTTTGCGAGGCTCGGCCCCAATCCCGAGATGTAGGTCAACAGCTGTTTGCTGGCCGTGTTGAGATCGACCCCCACCCCATTGACGCAGCTCTCCACCACGTCGTCGAGGCTCTTTCTGAGGGCCCCCTGGTCCACGTCGTGCTGGTACTGGCCCACCCCGATCGATTTCGGGTCGATCTTGACCAATTCGGACAGCGGGTCCATCAACCGCCGCCCGATGGAAACCGCCCCCCGAACCGTAACGTCATAATCGGGGAATTCCTCCCGGGCCGCCTCGGAGGCCGAGTAGATGGACGCGCCCGATTCATTGACGATGACCACCGGGACCTGCCGGGAAAACGAGAGACCCTTCACAAACGATTCCGTCTCCCGGCCGGCGGTCCCGTTGCCGACGGCGATAATCTCGGCGCCGAACCGCTCCACGAGGCCCTCGATGATTTTTCCCGCCTCCTCGGCTCGCTGTCCGCCCGTATGGGGGTAGATCGTCTCGTTTTTAAGGAGCTTTCCCTGGTTGTCGAGGCACACGACCTTGCAGCCGGTGCGGTAGCCGGGGTCTATTGCCAGAACGCTCTTTCCCCCCAGCGGCGATGCCAGCAGCAGCTCCCGGACGTTTGCGGCAAAGACGCTGATCGCATCCCCGTCGGCCCGTTGTTTGAGGGCGTTTCTGGTCTCGGTTTCGATCGAGGGGGCAAGGAGCCGTTTATAGCCGTCTTCGACGGCAATCCTGACCTCGCCTGCGGCCTGGGTCTTGTTTTTTACAAACAGGGCCGTGACGATCCCGATCCCCTCGGCCTCGGGCGGCTCGACGACCAGCCTGAGGAATTTTTCCTTTTCCCCGCGCAGCATTGCAAGGATTCGATGAGACGGCGCGGTCTTGACCGACTCACTCCACTCGAAGTAGTCCTTATATTTGGCCCCTTCTGCTTCTTTTCCCTCGGCGGCCGCCGACGTGATATCTCCCTTTTCGAGGAAGAGATCGCGGACCCGGGCCCGGGCGTCCTGGTGCTCGCTTATCATCTCGGCAACGATGTCCCGGGCGCCGGCCAGCGCCTCCTCGACCGAAGCCACCCCCTTCTCCTCGTCGATATATCGTGCCGCCTCGGCCTGGACGTCCAGCGGCGGATTTTCGTCCTGGGCGAGAATCGAGAGCGCCAGCGGCTCCAGCCCCTTCTCCTTGGCGATGGTGGCGCGGGTGCGACGTTTTGGGCGGTAGGGAAGATAGATGTCTTCCAGCACCGTCATCGTTTCGGCCGCCATGATCATGTCCTTGAGCTCATCGGTCAAAAGCCCCCGCTCGATGAGCGAAGCGAGGATCGCGGCCCTGCGCTTGTCCAGCTCAAACAGCTGCTCAAGCCGATCCCGGATAGTGGTGACGGCGACCTCGTCCAGAGAACCGGTGGCCTCTTTTCGATACCGGGCGATAAAGGGGACGGTGCCGCCCTCGGCCAACAGGTCCGCCGTTGCCCGGACCTGGCCCGTTTTAATGGTAAGCTCCCGGGCGATCAGCACGATATGCTTTCCCCTGAGTTGTTCGTCCGTAACCACTGGGGCTTCCATCGTCGGTTTTGTTTCTTCTTCCATCGATATCTTTTCCATTTTTCTCCGCTCGTTTTTATCTTCGTGTTACTGCTGCGTTATTTTATACCGGCCTTGTTGTATCCGTCGGCCAGCGCCGTATTGACGTGTACTACCCCTTTGTTGAGGTCCTTGAAGGCATAGTCGTCGGTTATAGCCGGGAGGTTATCGGCGTCCGACTGGTGGTTGAGGACCGTTCCGCACGGTACATAGCGGCCGTCACCCACCGTTACCCCCATCAAAACGCACCCCGGCTCCACAACGCACCCCTTTCCGATCGTGGATTTAAAGACGAGGGACTGCATCCCGACAAAGGTATCGTCGCCCACATAGGCGGGCCCGTGGATCTGGGCCTGGTGGGCCAGCGACACGCGTTTGCCGACATAGACGGCGCATCTCTTCCCGTTATGCTCTATGAGATTCTTTAAGATCTCGTGCCCCTCGTGCTGGGTTTCGAGGGCGTGGATAATGACACCGTCCTGTACGTTGGCCTCGTCGTCGACGACCAGGGGCCCGCCCTCGTCTCCGCGCACCGAGGCCGCAGGCGATACCATGACCCGCTTTCCGATCACGGCGTTTCCAATGACGGCGGCAAGGGGGTGTACGTATGCCGTTGGGTCCACGCTCGGCTCAACGGCCCTGTCGGAAAAATCGGTAACGACGTTCTTGTGCATCATTGAAGACTCCTGTGCTGCATCGATTCGTTCAACTCTTTATCATGATCTGTGTCCCCGACGCCGATCGATACACGCGATCGCCCGGCCGGGCCGATCCATGGTCCGATTCTAACAAAAACGGCCTGCCTTTGCTTCATACAAAGGCAGGTCTCTGTTGCGGATTATTGTACAGGAATCCAACAGAGATGACAAGACCTTTATGATTATCGCGGGCGACCGACCGAAATTCTTCGGGCCGTTGTCGGAAGCGCCCCACGATCTTTTTCGCATGCCCCCCGGTTTTCTCTTTGCCGATCCAATCTGTCCTATCCATCCCCGTTTGTTCTTGACAGATTTTTTCCTTCTTCCTATAATTCAGAAAGCCCGCCGTCTTCGACACGCGCGTCACTCAAAAGAACGGCCTCACGGCTCCGTCACTATACCGATCCTTCTTGGCGGCGGGAGGAGCGGCGCGAATCGGGGCCGACAAAAGGCGCGTCGAGGAGTCGGTCCGTGACCAATCACGAGCCGCCCCGCATAATAAGAAACCGCCGTCCTCCGGACCACCCCGTATGCGCGTCCGGCAGATTCCGGTGATAGTAATTTTTGGGCGCCTTTAACACCTTTCCTGACGGGGTAGTGATATGACCAACGAGTACCTTCCGAAAAACTGGAGCGCCCGTGAAAGGGCCCGCTATCTGAAAGAGCTTTCCGAGACTACCTATGATGTCCTGATTATCGGCGGAGGGATCACCGGCGCCGGCGTTTTGCGTGCCTGCGGGCTTTCCGGCATCCGGGCGGCGCTGGTCGAAAAGGAAGATTTTGCCTTTGGGACATCGTCCAAGAGCACCCGCCTGGCCCATGGCGGCGCCCGTTACATTGCCAATGGTGAGTTCGGCCTTGTCTGGGAGGAGACCCACGAGCGGGACTGGCTGCGCGGCGCGTTTCCCAACCTCGCCAGGCCCATCCCCATCGTTTGGTCCGACTACAGCCCGATCGAGTCGGCCGTCATGCGCGGTTATTTTGCCGTCTACGACGGCCTTTCAGGTTTTGGCAACTACAAAAATACCCACCACCTCTCCCGCAGCGAGGTCCTTAAGCGAGAACCCGATATCGCGTTCCCGAAGCTCCATTCGGGAGAACTCCTCTACGAATGTATCATCAACGACGCCCGGCTGACCATTGAGATCGTCAAGGAGGGCGTACGCCTCGGCGGAACCGCCTTGAACTACGTTAAGGCCCTGAAGGTTATCTATAAAGACGGCAAGGCCGCCGGAATTGAGGCCATCGACCGGCTCACCGGCGACACCCTGGTCATCGCCGCCCGAAACGTCGTCAACGCCTCCGGTCCCTGGACGGATGATTTGCTCCCCGACGGAAGGCCACCCCTGATGAGGCCGAGCAAGGGTGTCCACTTGGTAGTGAGGCGGGAGTCAATCGGCAACAGGGGAGGGCTCTACGTAAAAAGCCCGGTGGACGGACGGGGAGTTTTTGTACTGCCCCACGGCGACTATACCTACGTCGGCACCACCGACACCGAATACTCGGGCGACCTGGACGAGTGCTACGCCGAAACCAAGGAATATGATTATTTTAAGGGCATCGTTGATAACGCCTTTCCCGATGCCGATTTTGATCCAGAAGACCTCGTGGGGAGTTACGCGGGTAGCCGGCCCCTTGTGAAGAAAGAAGGAGTTTCGGAGACAAAGACGTCCCGGCGCGAATTCGTCGAGGAGGCGGCTCCCGGATTCTTCGTCCTGACCGGCGGAAAACTCACCATCTTCCGGACGATGGCCGATAAGCTCCTTGGCTTCATGGGCAAGCGGGGTGCCGCGGGCGTCACCGGCGGCTCGAAGGCCGACTCCCGAGTCCCCTTTGCCGTCGGAATGCCGAAGGACCAATGGGACAAGATAAGGCCCTCCACGGACCTCGATGAAAAAACGGTCATTTCCCTCTGGGAAAACTACGGGCGCGGTGGAATTGCGATCCTCGAATCGGTCAAGAAAGACGCGTCCCTCGGGCAGCGGATTGCCGCCGAGCAACACTACATCCTGGCGGAGCTCGACTACTGTATAAATTACGAGATGATCACCAGGGCCAGGGATTTTCTGCTGCGGCGCACCAATCTCTCTCTGCACCAGCGAGACGACCATAAGCGGCTCGGAGAGGTGATCTCCCGGCATATGGCCAAACACCTCGGATGGGACGAGAAGCGCATCAAACGGGAGACGGACGATTACGCCGATATCGCCCATAAGAACAGGTTCTTCCTGAAGACTACGTAGGGAGAGACGCGGTTCGCGACACCTCGGGTTCCCGGCGGGCGTCGCGCCGTTTTCCCGGCCCGGGCATCCATGTCCCTGCGGGCCGATATTACAGAGGCCGTGAGAGCCGTCCGGGGTCGATGGTGTTTCTCCACGAATCGGCCGGGACGTTTTATCGTATTACAGGATGGAGGCGGTATGAAGACATGTATCGAGGTTACCGGGCTTCCCAAGGCCGGGCCCTATTCCCACGCGGTTCGGATGGGGGGTCTGATCTTTGTTTCGGGCAACGTCGCCTTTGACCCTGATACCGGCAAGGCCGTAAAGGGGGATATTCCCCAGGCGACGAAGGTTATCCTATCAAATATCGAGCGCACCCTCGCGGCGGCCGGCTCCGATCTCTCAAAGGTCGTCAAGACCACCATCTTTCTTACCGATATGGGGACATTTTCGCAGATGAACGAGGTCTACGGAAAGGTCTTCGCGGACAATCCCCCGGCCCGCAGTACCGTCGGGGTCAAGGAACTCCCGGGCGGATACGACATCGAGATCGAAGTAATCGCGGGGGCATAGACCCCCGCGATGCCGGAAATCTCTTTTTGGGAGGCGGGCATTGGCCAAGGACGTCTATCCTGCCGCGCCGCCGCCCATAATCGGCCGGGATTGGGGGCTATTTTGGGGCCATGCGGACGGCACCGTCAAGTCGGATCGTCTCCCCGTTAAGATAGGGGTTTTGCACGATCTCCCGGACAAGATGGGCGAACTCGTCAATTTTGCCGGTGCGCCTCGGAAACGGTATCGTCTCTGCCAGCCGCTTCATATGCTCCTCGGGCAGCATATTGGTCAGCGGCGTCCAGAAAAAGCCAGGGGCTATTGCCATCACCCTTATCCCCAGGCCGGAAAGATCGCGGGCCATGGGCAGCGTCATACCTACCACCCCGGCCTTGGAGGCTGCATACGCCGCCTGGCCGATCTGACCTTCGAAGGCCGCAACGCTGGCTACATTTACGATAACGCCTCGTTCGCCCTCTTCGTTCGGCTCATTCTTGCTCATGAGAGACGCCGCCTTGCTGGCCACGTTGAACGTCCCGATGAGGTTGAGCTTCACGAGCCACTCGAAGGACTTGAGCGGGTGCGGGCCCTCCTTTGAAACGGTCCTCTGGGCAATGCCCGTGCCGGCGCAGCTCACCAGGCAGTGGACACCACCGAACCGTTGTTCGATTACCGACAGGGCCCGGTTTACGTCGTCATTGTCGGTAACGTCGGTCTTCACGAAGAATGCCGCGGAACCGAGCTCTTTTTCCAGTTCCCCTCCCCGCTCTTCGTTGACGTCCATGATAGCGACGTTTGCCCCCTCGGCGATAAACATCCGAACGGTGCCCTCCCCCAATCCGGAGGCCCCTCCCGTTACGACAGCGGTTTTCTTAGCAATTTCCATTGATCCCCTCGTAATGTAATAAATCGACGTCTTGTCCTGGATTTTTTCTCGTCGATCGGTTTGCCGAAAATCTGAGTATCGTGACCGCTTTCAAGCGGTAATACGCGTACGATACTCGTTACCGACTCATTTGTCAAAACAAAGAGAACAACGGTCGTAACTTTCTCTCATTTTTCATTGCGATCACCCCCGCGCGGTCCCAAACATCTCGATACACGACCCTCATTCGGATAGTTCTTGACTTGGGCTTCGGTATGTCGTAGAATTTTAACATTATGAAAACCAACAACATTAAAAAATCAGGTCACGCCAAGCGGGCCGCCCGCGCCCTCTTCCTGGGGGCCGTCACGGCCGCGGTCTTTCTCGTCTCCTTTTCGGGTCCGACGCTCGCCGCCGAGGAAGACTCCTTTGTTCTCCTGAACGCGGGGACCGCCCTCATCGAACAGGGTAGATACGACGAGGCGATAGACGTTCTGACGCGGGCCGCCAAGCTGAAATTCCCCCCCGAGTATGACGTAGACGCCAACTACGGCCTCATCTATACCAACAGGGGACTCGCCTACTATCGTAAGGGCTTTATCAACGAGGCGCTGGCCGATTACGAAACGGCCCTCGCGCTTGACCCGAATAATCCCGATACGCTCAACAACCGGGGAGTCATTAAAGAAAAGAAGGGTGACGTCGCCGGGGCGCTGGCCGACTACAACGCGGCCATCGCAACCAACGCGCTGTCGGCCTCGGCCTACATCAATCGGGCATCCCTTCTCATCGAGAAGAAACGGAGCTCCGAGGCCCTCAAAGACCTCAACAACTATATTTTGCTGGTGGCCGACAACCCCGAGGTCTATAACCTCCGGGGCAAGATCTATCTCGACCAGGGCAAGCGTGAGCTTGCCGCCGCGGACTTCAACCGCGCCCTCTTCCTGGCACCCGGCAACAGGGACGCCACGCTCAACCTTGGGCGTCTCTATATCGCCTCAAAAGAATATGCCAGGGCCGAGGAAACGATCACCCGCGTCATTACCGCCAACCCCGACGATGCCGAGGCGTATCTTCTGAGGTCAAAGGCCCGGGACGGGCTCGGCAATAAGGCGGGTGCCCAGGCCGACAGGACGAAGGCAAAGGAGATCAACCCGAATCTGTAGTGAATTGCGGGAATGCCGGCGGCTCGATCGACCCGTGAGGGTCCGGGCATATCGCCTTTGTAGTCACGTTGTGTAACTGAGGAGTCAGGTATGGCAGCACAGCAATCCGGTGGGCAGGACGGCGGCGGACCGAGCGGCGGGGGCGCCAAGCGATTTTTTTCACGTCCCACCACGGAGGGCGGCGGAAAAAAGAGCGGCTGCTGCGGAAACATCGTGGGTATTGTCGTTACGCTGATCATCGCGGGTGTCGTCGTCCTTTTCTTCCTGTATAAGGGGTGCAGCGGTCTTTTCTAGTCCAGTTCCCTCCCCTGGCTCAACCGTATTTCGTTCCGGGCCCACAAGGGTCAAAGGGGGACTTGCATCCGCCGTAGGTCCTTTTCTTTCACCGGCACGGTACGCCTCGCTGCAGAGCGGGATCGTATATATCATAGCCTCGGGATGACGAGCCGCCCTTATGTAGGGGGAGGAAGGGTCATGAGGATTGATACCGCCGGCGTTGATCTGGATATTTTACCCCCGCCTGCCAGCCTCACCGTCGGCAGGGTAGTCGGCCGGCCCGCATACGGGGCCCGGGTCGATCATCGCGTATATAATGAACATGTATGGTTGTTTTAGCTTTCCAAGCTCGATAGCAGTGTATATGCCATGATTAGCATCCCCCGGTGCATGAGCACCCAGCACCCCGACAACGTCACCTCCCCGTTTTTCGCCGAGAGTCCGGAACTTGGAGGGGAGGACGAGGTCCAGGAGGCCTACTATGCCTACTCCCACCTTGACTGCGACGAACAGATGTGGGACTGCGAAGGCAAGGAGGTCGACAACTACGTCGTCAAGAAGCTTTTAACGCGCTACGACTCTTTCTTCAAGGAACACCGGCTCGGAAAGGACCTCTTCTTGACGCTCAGGGTTCCCAACCCGACCGTGGAGAAGGCCGAGGCTAAAGTCCTCCTTGAAACGCTGGAGAGTATTCCCCGCTCCTATGACGCGGCGCATCTCTTTTACGATCAGGACATCGCACCGATCTTCGAGGTCATTCTCCCGATGACGGCGTCCACCCGGTGTATCGATCGTATCTACCGTTATTACACCGATTTTATCATCAAACGGCAGGAATCGCCCTTTCGAAAGGGCGACATCCGTATCAGGGAATGGATAGGTCAGTTCAAGCCGGACCGGATAAACGTCATTCCCCTGTTCGAGGAGCGGGACAAGATGCTGACCGCCCACCGGATGGTCGGTGAGTACCTCTCCGATAAACCGGATGTCTCGCACCAGCGGGTCTTCCTGGCCCGGTCGGACCCGGCGATGAACTACGGGCTGGTGGCCGCCGTTCTTTTCAACAAGATCGCCCTCATGCATCTTTCGGCCCTCTCCGACCAAACCGGTATAGACATCTACCCGATCATCGGGGTGGGATCGGCGCCGTTCAGGGGAAACCTCGCCCCCCATACCGTTAGGAGGGTTATCGAGGAATACCCGAGCGCCCATACCTTCACCATACAGTCATCGTTCAAATACGATCATCCGCCCCAGACCGTGGTCGAGGCTGTCCGGCTGCTCAGGGACCGGAAAACGGGCAACCCCATGCCCGTTGACGAGAAACAATGCCTTGGGGTCATAGACCGGTACTCCGCACGATTCAGCCAGGCCATTGTAGCGCTAGCCCCGATCATCAACGAGGTGGCGGCCCACGTCCCCGAGCGCAGGAAACGAAAGCTCCATATCGGGCTCTTCGGCTACTCCCGGGAGACGGCCGGCGTCAAGCTACCCCGGGCCATCAGGTTCACCGCCGCCCTCTATTCGATCGGCATCCCTCCGGAGCTGCTGGCACTGTCGGCCCTGACAAAGGATGATCTGGCCCTGATCCGGGAATTCTATATCCACCTGGACAACGACATATGGGACGCACTCAGGTACTTCAATCCGGACAGTCCCTTCCTCCCGGAGGGCGTCTCAACGTTCCTTGGGCCGTACGCCGGCGACGTCTCCCCGGACCCCGAGCACAAGGAACTGACCGACCGCATCACGAGTCAGCTCAAGGAGGGAAAGACCGGCAATATTTCCGGTCATGTTCTGGCGGCGGCAAACATACGGGGATTTTTGGGGTAGACTATCACCCCATGAAGCCTGCTTCGCGGGGGCCCCGATGAAGCGCCTTACTCATTTGCGATGACACGATTAACGAGAGGAGGTTTTATCCTATGCCAAAGACCATCGGGATGATCGGCGGGCTGTCGCCAGAATCGACGATCACCTATTACGAGCACATCACCCGGGGCTTTTATGAAAGTACGGGCGATTACCCCGACATCGTCATTCGCTCGGTCGACCTGACCAAATACACCGGCTGGTTTTCCGCGGGCGACTGGGAGCGCGCGGGAAAGGATATGGCCGAGATCTTCGAACAGATGCGGCTTATCGGGGTCGATTTCGGCCTTATCTGCGCCAACACGCCCCACCGGGCACTGCCGTATATCGTCTCCGGGACGAGCTTACCGATCCTCTCGATCATCGACGCGACGGCGGACTCCGTCATCCACGCGGGCATGAGGAACGTCGGGCTTCTCGGGACGAAATTCACCATGAAAGAGGATTTCTACAAGCGCGGCCTCGCCGATCGGGGGATCACCGCCGTCGTACCGGAAGACGGCGAGATCGATCAGATCAACCGGGTTATCTACGAGGAGCTTGTCATGGGAATAATTAACGATGAGAGCCGGGAGCTGGTGAAAATGATCATCGGTTGGCTCGTCGATGAGGGGGCAAAGGGCATTATCCTCGGCTGCACCGAGCTGCCGCTGTTGATCGGCCAGATGGACTGCCCCGTCCCCATATTTAACACGACACGCATTCACGCGGAGGCGGCGCTGAAGCGCGCACTGGACTAATCAGGCGCCGGGATTAAGGGAACACAATACTTATCTAAGATTTCTATTTTAGACTGATGATTCCTAATTAAGTATTCTGTTCCCTTAATTCATTCCCTTAGTCTGTATCCCCTTAGTTCACTTGATCGGATATCCCCCCTCTTCCCACACCGTCTCGAGCATTACCTTAAGCTTTGAGACGTCCATATCCGGGTGGTCGTGAACCGGCCCGATGATGAACCGCCCGCCCGGCCCGCAGAGCTTGATGAGCCGCCGCGTCTCGGCGCGCACCTCCTCGGGCGTGGAGCGTGACGTCAATATGTAGTCAATCCCCACGCCGCCGACGATGGTAAACCGGTCGCCGTGGACCTTCTTTTCGTGGGCTATGTCCACGGTGCTCGTGTTCTCGTAGGCGTGCCCGCCGTCAAATCCCCACTTGATGAAGAGATCAAACAGCTTCGTGTTGTCGCCGCAGGAATGAAGGAGTATCTTTCCGCCCCGGTCGTGCACCGCCTTACAGAGCTTCGTGTAGATCGGCCCGAAGAGCTCATCAACGGCGTCCGGGTTGATCATCGGGCCGGTCTTGTAGGAAAAATCGTCGCCTTTGAGGATGATCTTGATGCCCGCGTCCATCATCGCCATCTGCGTCTTCATGACATATTCGTCGTTATAGGCGATGAGCTTCTTAAGGTAATCCGTCCTCTTTTTTAGGTTTACCGAAAAGGCGGGAAACCCCATCATCTGGATAAGTATCTCGAAGGCTCCGCTGGCCACGTCGCCCACAAGGCAGATCTTGTCTCCGTATCGCCTGACCGCGTCCTTAAAGAAGGTGTAGGCCATGTGCGCCAACTCGTCGATGTCCTGGTGATAGGGCCAGGCATCGTAGGCCTCCGGCGTGGGGATCGCCGGGCCCCGAAACATGAAATACATGTTGCCGTGACCGTCGTCGATCCAGTCCATGAAGCAGCCGACCGTCTTGGCCAGCGTCTTGGAATCCCAGACCATGATCGTGGCCTCGTAGGTGACCCAGTCGGCGTCAAAGCCAAGCTCGACGGCCGCCTCAATCCTTTTCTTGAGCCCCCCCGCGATGAAGGGGTCGGCCAGGACCTTCTTGAGACGTTTTCCCCACCGGTCGGTTATGAACCGGGCCACGGGGTTCATGAGGAGGGTCTTGGCCGTGACGAGCGGCCTGCCGAGCACCTGCTGCACCGGCCAGTCGTCAAGGCTTGCGCTAAAAGTGGGAATTCGGTCGATCGATTTTCCTTCGATCTGTCGGATAACGCGTTCGGTGGGGTCCATGGATAATCCTTTTGTGTGACGGGAAAAAGAGGATGCGAGTTCCGGCGATAGGATACCTAATTACATTGAAGATACACTAATTCGAAGTATAGTGCCACCAAAATTCTTTGGGATCACCTGAATTATTCATTCCGTCTTTCCGGTCACGGCCCAACCCAATCTAACCTCGTCTGTGTCTGTCTGTTCATAAAAAAATCCTATCATTAAATTGAAAGAATGTCTATAAATCAAACATATAGGGACGATAAGGAAACGGTTATGTACCGTAGTTGCGAGTCGTTTCGATGGCCCGCCTTATTACGATTCCTCCCCCGTTTACACATGCCCCGTATAAAAAATGACAATGGATTAACTTTTCTCTTGCTAGTCAAGGGCGTATACTGTATACATTATCTTCATCGGTGGTATATCCGTCACAAACTATCACGGTTATTCCTGATTATCCCGTTATACTATACCGATTCTCGCAAAGACGGATCTACCATGATGATAGTGTTGTCCCCTATCTATAGCCTACCCGCCGCGATATCGCGGCCTTCCCCTTTTCTATTCTTCCCTTCCATGCCGGTCCCCTACCGTCAGCAATCTTTATCCTCGTATAGGAGTGAATGAACTATGGATTGGCAGGAAACGTACAAAAAGAAGCTGGTTACCGCTGATCAGGCGGCAGCCCTCGTTAAATCCGGTGACAACATCTCAATGCCCGGGGGGCCGAGCCAACCGATTGACATCGTCAATGCGATCTGTAAGCGCAAGGACGAGCTCAAGGACGTCATCTTCACGTCCGGCCTCTCGATGTACCCCTACGACCTGTTCAAGGCGGAGTACAAGGGGCACATCGGTTTCTATTCCATCTTCCTGGGCCCCATGGAGCGGGCATTCGCAAAGGAAGGCAACGTTGAGCAGATGTCCTACCATTTTTCCCTGGGCGATCATATCGTCAGGAAAATACAAAGCAATATCTACATGATCGAGGTTTCCAGTCCCGACGATTATGGGTATATGAGCTTTGGGCCGATAGGGGTCTATAACGGGGACATCGGTACACGGTATGCAAAAACCGTCATCGTCCAGGTCAACAAAGAGACGCCACGGGTCCTCGGACGTCAGGCCTTCATTCATGTGGACGACGTTACTTGCATCGTCGAAAACGACCATCCCATCGCCGAAATCCCCGAGATGCCCATAAGCGACGAGGAGCGCAAGATCGGCGAGCTTATCGCCGAGCGCATACCCGACGGGGCCACGATCCAGTGCGGCCTCGGGGCAGTGTCCGACGCCGTGGTGAACATGCTGGATAGCAAGAAAGACTTGGGTGTCCATACCGAGATGTTCACCAACGGTATGTACAAGATGGCCCTAAAGGGAGTCATCAACGGGAGAAGGAAAAACTTCCACACGGGCAAGCACCTCTGTGCGTTTTCCGTTGGCAGTAGGGATCTCTACAAGTACCTGGACAACAATCCCATGTTCGAGTTTGCCCCGATCACCTATGTCAACAGTCCCTTCACCGTCTACAAGAACGACAACATGGTCGCCATCAACAACATTCTGACCGCCGACCTCACCGGCCAGTGCGCCTCCGAGTCCATCGGCCACGTCCAGTACAGCGGCACCGGCGGCCAGGCGGACTACGTCCGGGGCGCTAACGCCTCCAAGGGCGGCATGAACTTCCTGGCAACCGCCTCCACCGCCCAGACCAAGAGCGGCAAGGTCTCCAAGATCGTGTGCAACTTCAAGCCCGGAACCGTCATCACCACGCCCCGCTCCGACATCCAGTACATCGTCACGGAGTACGGCGTGGCCAACCTGTGGCTGGAGAGCATCCCCAAGCGGGTCAGCGAGATGATCAAGATTGCCCACCCGGAGTTCCGGGAGGACCTCAAGAGGGAGGCGAAAGAAGCCGGCCTGATATAGCCCGTCAATTTCGCCCATGTATCAAGAAAAGAGGGACGGTCCAACGGGCCGTCCTTCTTGCTATTTACGGCTGCCGGTAGCGTCGGGCAAGACGAAGCTTGCCGGTGGTTTTTACCGGGTGCAGGTGATCCGTTGGCTCTCCCCCAGTACCGGGCTTACCAGACGATCTCCTGTTCGATAGCGCGCCGCTTACGTTCCAGATTTTTTGGTAGCACAATACTTGATTTTACTCATCCCCGGCGGGAAACAGAAGTGACAATCAGGTATGGTGTCACCGGAATTCTTTGAATCATTTTATCGCGATCGGATACTTCCCGTGCTCCCAGACCGTCTCAAGCATGACCTTGACCTTTTCCATGTCCATGTCCGGGTGGTCGTGGACGGGGCCGATGAGAAACCGGCCGCCGGGGCCCAGGGCCTTGATGAGCTTCTTCGTCTCGGCGACGACCTCCTCGGGCCTGGAGCGGGGCGTCAGCAGGTAGTCCACGCCGACCCCGCCGACGATGGTAAAGCGGTCGCCGTGCACCTCCTTCTCGCGGTAGATATCCACGTTGGAGGTGTTTTCGTAGGCGTGGCCGCCGTCAAAGCCCCACTCGATGATACTATCGAACATCTTTGTGTTGTCGCCGCACGAATGGAGCAGGATCTTGCCCCCCCGGTCGTGCACGGCCTTGGTGATGCGCCGGTACGACGGCCCGAAGAGTTCGTCGGCGAGCTTCGGATTCATCATCGGGCCGGTCTTAAACGCCATGTCGTCGCCGTCAAATATGACTTTGACCCCCGCGTCCATCATGGCCATGTTCGTCTTCATAATAAGATCTTCGAGATAGGCCGTAAAGCGCCTGATCATCTCGGGCTCTCTCCTGATGAAGACCGGCATCCGCTCAAAGCCGAACGACCAGAGCATCGTCTCGTGGATGCCGAAGGCGGCCTGTCCAAGGATACAGATATTATCTCCGTATTTCTTGACGATCTTGGTGAAAAACCGGTATGTCTGCTGGGCGAGGTCGTCAAGATCGGGGAAATGGGGCCACGCCTCGTACTCCTCCCGCGACGTGAAGGCCGGACCCCGGTACATGTACCAGGAATTTCCGTGGCCGTCGTCGACGATATCATAGAAAGAGCCCGTTACCCGCGCCATCGTCTTGCCGTCCCAGAGCATGAGCATCCGCTCAAACAGCCCCACCACCGAATCGAAGCCGAGCCTGATCGCAGCGTCGACGCTCTGTGCCATCATGATATCGAGCAAGGGATAGAGCATGATTCCCGAGAGGCGTTTGCCCCAACGGTCGAGGAAGAAACCTGACACCGGATTCATCATAAAAAACGACTTGCCGATGAGCGATTTGCCGAGGACCTGTTGAACCGGGCCGTAGTCGAGGTAATATGAAAAAGTCGCAACACGGTCGGTCTGGCGGCCGTCAATGGCGGCCATCACGCGTTCGGTGGGGTCCATAGTGCCTCTCCGTTATCGGGTAATCGGGTATTTGAGAATTAAGGGCCACCACACTTAATTACTGTTTTCTATCTTAAATTGACAGTCTGTTGATTAAGTATGGTATCCCCTTAATTTCTTATCTCGGTTTGTCCCGTTGGGGTTTCCATAGAATCGACTACCCCGGGGGCCTGTTACGTCCCCAGCAGCCCCTCGCGTACGTCTTGAACGCTCCGCGAGGCCTTGTACCATTTTTCGAAGTACCGGTCCATAATAAAGAGATAGAAGAGGGAATCGGGCCGAATAATCTCGTAGACCTCGGTAACCTCTCGTTTCAGCGTACCGGCGTAATCGAGAATACCGGCATATCGGAACATTTCCACGTGCCTGCCTTCACCTTGCTGTTCCACCCCGAATATCAGGTATATCTCCGTACCGTCATAGGCAAAGATCTTGTTGAACTCCGGATTGAGTTCCCGGCGCTGAATGCGCCTGTCAAAGAAATAGAACCGCTCCCGGCTTCCCCTGATATACTCCCTCAACGCATCCTCGGACAGGGCCTCCCCCAGGTTGTAGATATCCGTGCTCTCGGAAACAAATCCCTCATCCAGAAGTTCCCCGCCGCCGACGGACATCACGAGAGAAGAGTTGGGATCCACCACCCCCATCCCATCCTTTAAGAGATCGGCCCGATCGTACCCAAGGGTGTCGGTTACAGGCCTCATAAATCGGTCGCCTTCTTCATCAAGCGGCAGTATGATGGACAGTGTATTGCCGACAATCACGTCAAACGGATAGACCAGATTAGGGTTATGGGCCTCCATCCTTTTCTTCTCGATAAAACGTTCTACTCGCTTTTTGATGTTCTTGTTACGTTGCGACCCCCGGGAAGCCTCGTTGATTTTGTCCGCTATGTTTACCTTGATATCGCCCCAGAGGTCGTCGTAGAGCATGATTACCTCCGATACGCCGCCGTACGAGATATATAAGCCCGTATTCACGCCGAGGTCAGATATCTCCCCGACCCGCTCATAGTAGTCCTGAGTTATCTCCCGTTGTTTCATTTGAATATCGGCGAGCATTCCCTTGAGACGATTGATTTGATTGAGCTCGTCCTGGCAAATCTCCGTATAGTACTCCTTGGAGCGTTTCACGAGGTCCTGTTTTTCAACTTGCTCGACCAGTTCGTCCCGGGAGGCCTTAATCTGGGAGAGCTGTTCCCTGATTTCCGTTTCGTGGACGAGATACTTGTCCCTCTGGGGGTCTTTTCCCGCGTCCTTGATCTTCTGCGATATGATCGTGATCGAGTTGATACGGTCCTGAATCGTCTCGTCGAATAGCCTCATCTGGGCCTCCAGCATCGCCTGCGGAGACATCGAACGCTTGGATTCGATGATACTATCCAGCGCCTTGATCGTATCGATAAGTCCCTTTTTCTCCTTCGTAATCTTGATAAGATCGCTTTTATAGCCGGCCAGCAGGCGCTCGCGGAGGACTTTTTCGTCGAAATCGGGATTTTTTTTGAGCAGCTCTCTCTTGTATTCGGAGGTGATAATCTGTATCTCTTTTGCCAGCTCCACAATAGCCACGATATTTCCCGAGAACGATATCGCATCACCGAGGAGATTATTAAGCTCAATACCGAGGGTAGGTTCCCTGCCGATCTTGAGGTGGTATCGCTTGGCGGCCGTTAAAATCGGCAGGAAAAACTCGTTTTTCAGGAAGTCGGCCATAACGTGGCTTCCCGATCGTTTCGTCCGCTTGGTGAATCCTTTCAGATCAACAAAGAGGTGTCCCTCTTTCATTTCCTCGGTCTTGACGAGGAATATCTTGTGGTCACCGGCAAAACGATAGAGCCTCCCCCCGTCATATTCTCTGATCAGCTCCTTGAGGGGAAGCTGTCGTTTCCTGTTTTCGAGAAGCCTTTTTGTCGCGGCGAAGTAAGAGTCATATCCGCAGTCCATTCGATAGACAATGTAACGCCTGACGATCTCGGAGATCTGGAAGATGAGCGTCTCCTTACCGACGGAAAAGAGCCGTATGAGCCCCCACCTGCGGTGGGTCTTGAAATTGGTCATGATCTTTTTGATCTTATTGACCCGCCCCTCGTCCCGCCGGAATCGGTCGATCAGGTCCGAAAGGCCCGTCTCCACCTGGGAGGCGATCTTCGAATCCTCCCACAGGGCCCTCAATAATTTATCGTCCTGGGCAATCTCCGAAAAGAGAATATGGATGCCCTCCTTCTGATTGTCATAGGAAATGAGGTAGTCCAGGATATCATCTCGAAACGAACCGAGGTTATGGAACTCGATGATGAGCTCGGTCAGCTTTTTATCCTCGATGATCCGATCGGCCATCCCCCTGGTCAGGTCGATAATGGTATGGGCCGTGCGGGCAGCCTGATCATAGACGTCTTCCAGACGTGCGGCTATTTTGGGCGTGAGATTATACGGGTTAAGGTCACTGCCGAGAACCGCGCTCTTGATATTCAGGATGAACAGCGGGCTCGTCGTGGAAAGGAGGATGTATTCCATCTCCCTGAAATCATAGGAAAGTCGTTTTCCCTTGAAGGCCGAAAGGATCTCGGTGATAACCGCGCGTACAATGTTGGAGTAAAGGATGCTGATCGATCGCTCCAGCTTCTCGTACGATATTCCCCGGATCGTCACCCCCTTGATGACCTCCTTTTTTTCTCCAAGGAGGCAGGAAACCGCCAGGTGAATGAGTAAAGATGTCCTCTCGGACCCGCCGAGGTGCATCTCTTCCTCGATCGCTTTTTTATAGATGCGAAAGAGTTCCGATATAAACCGGCGTCCGTGGAGCGTGGAGGAAAACCAGCTGGAGATGAGCCCCGCATCGATCAGGGGATCGGAATAGACGGTAGAGACGGCGATCTCGGTTTCGAGCCGGTTCTTGAACTCGCCGACGACCCGATAGCCCTTCGGCAGCAGCTTCACCCGCTCGTCCAGCACCGGGATCATGATCGATCCGTGATTGTCGTAGAGCATCGACGGTTCAAGACGGCCTTTCATGAGAGAGGCCAGTTCCCTGGTCGCCTCTTCGAAGATCTCTTCGCTTCCCCCGCCGAAGATGAAGGGAATCTTTATATCATAGTCGGACTCGCCCAAACAGAAGCGAACCGAATCGCGTTTAAGGCTCCAGAGATCCTTTCCCGGTATCCCTTTTTGACGAACATATGCGAGGATACCCTCAAAAAGGGCCGCCCTTTTATCGAGGAGCTGATCTCTGAAGTCCGATTCCATAGACGGTTTGATTATCCTTTACAACCCGCGAAGATGCTCCGGTCGGAGGAGGTCCGTCCTGTTGGCGGAAAGGACCTGTCCGATAATTGAGAGGGCCTGTTCTTTCTCCTGCGGCAGCCTAATCCTCAATGGGAGATAGTTGGATGCGTGGTTTGAGGTAAACAGGCAATCCGTGACATCGGAATGAGCAAGGATCACCCCCAGTTCCGCAAGAAGGCCCCGGGTGTCGGGGAGGATATAATCCCCACTCTCGTGCCGTTGTGCCAGCACCGTGCCCGGGACGACCATCACGGTGAGCGCACCGATATAGTCCGGATTCATCTGTGAAAGAACTTTCCCGGTTTGTTCGGCATGTCTAATACTACCCTGCGCCCCCGCGATCCCGACAAGCACCGTGACCGACAGTAAGATGCCGGCCTCCTGTATCCGATGCGCTGCCTCTACCATGGCGTTGACGTCCGCTCCCTTCTGAATCTCGGCAAGCACCTGCGGGTCACCGCTCTCCAGTCCAAGGTAGACGATGCCGAGTCCCAGTCTTTTCAATTCATCGAGCTCTTCCGGGCTTTTCTTGAGGATACTCTTGGCATTACCGTAAACTCCGATCCTCTCGATATCGGGAAATGTCGCATTGATCTGTTCGATGATGGGCACCAGCATGCGCCGGGGGACGATAAGGGCATCGCCGTCGGCCAGGAAAACCCGTTTGACGCCGCGATACCGGGAGGCACAGGCCAAGTCCTCCCGGATTTCCTCAAGGCTTCGAATCCTGAAACGTTTTCCTTTATAGGTGGGACAGAAGGTGCACCGATTATGGGAGCATCCGAGAGTCACCTGGAGAATGAGGCTTCCCGCTTCGCTGGGGGGGCGTATAACAATGCCTTCGTATTTCATATCGATGTATGACAGAGGCCGCAGAGCGGCCGTACCGGCCATCTCGTACAACTAACGTGGGTGAATGCCGACGTTCGATTCTCCTTAAGCCACCGCGTTCAGATCGATTTACTTCTTCTTTTTCGCAGTCGGGCCCTTTTTCTCTTTATCCTGGGCCGACGGCTCCGGCTGTTCGGCTTGTTTTTCCGGCTCGGCGGGCGGTGAAACCTCCCGCTGCTGACAGGCGGTGAGTTCGGCCTGAAGTTTTGAGTTTTCCTTCTGAAGTCTTCTGTTTTTTATCCTGAGCGATCCCCGCTCGACGACCTCCAGCAGAGACACGATAATAACCGCAATCAGTATGGCAATAAAGAAGAAGGCGAAGAGCGGCAGCTCAAAGGATTGATACGTCACGCCCCCGTAGGAAAAGAAGATCAGGGAAGTCGGCTCCTGATTATAATGGGCAAAAACCACGAGAAGAAAGAGGACGATCGCAAAGAAAATGATTTTAATATACTTCATGGTGACTCCTCACTCAATTTTGTTGTCCGGTAAGCATCCAACAGCTTATCGTAGGTCGATTGAATATGTTCGGAGATAACCTTTATCTCACCGATAACCGGCATAAAGTTGGTGTCGCCCTCCCATCGGGGAACGACGTGCACATGCAGGTGATCTTCCACTCCGGCGCCGGCTGTTTTACCGAGGTTGAGCCCGATATTGAATCCGTCCGGTTTCATAACACTATGAAAGACACCCATAAATGCCTGGACGAAGGCGAAAATTTCGGCGATCTCATCGGCCGTGAGACTGCTGAAATCCCCCGTATGCCTGATCGGCGCCACCATCAGGTGGCCGTTATTATAGGGGAACTTATTCATGATGACAAAGGATCGCCGACCCCGGGCCAGGATCAGATTACGGCGATCATCGGTTAGGGCGAAACGATTACAGAAGATACACCCCTTCTCTTTCTGCCCGGTAATATACTCGATCCTCCACGGTGCCCAAAGGACCTCTCTCTGGTCGGTGTCGCTCAAATCTCTTGGATCTCCCCGGTAATTCCGTTTTCGGTAATAGTCAGGAATCCGAGCGTATTCTTCTCGGCAAAACGCTTGTCTGTAGGGGATCCGGGGTTGAACATAAGAACGCCGTGATCGGTCGACACAAGAGGGGCGTGGCTGTGGCCGAATACGATACAATCGACCGGATCGGACCGAAATTCTTCCCGCACCCGCCCCGGCAGTTGTCCAGGAGACCCCCACCCGTGAGTGATGCCGATTCGTTTTCCCCCCAACTGCTCCGTCCTCTTTTGAGGCAGCGTATCGGCCAACACACCCCGATCCATATTCCCCAGCACGGCCAGGAGGCGCCATGCGGAGAGGAAAGTCAGGACACTCTCGTCGACCATATCCCCGGCATGGATAATCACATCCACATCGGAAAAATACCGCCGCGTCAATTCGGCAAATCGATTGTCGACGAATGTAAGATGCGTGTCTGAAATGACGCCGATTTTCACGTATAAACCTCCACACCCCACTATAGAATAAAGAGTAAAATAAATCAACAGTAAAAACTATTTGCGCCCAAAAACAGCCGGTGGTACAATCGGCCATGACTAACGACGATAAGACGGGAAGGCCTTCAAAGGTGTCTGACATCCTGACCGCAATCCTCAAAGACAGGGGATGGAATAGAATCGTCAGACAGCATCGGGTATTTGACGAGTGGGAAGGCGCGGTCGGCACGATTATTGCGAAAAACGCCCGCCCGGTCAGGATCGATCGGGGCGTGCTCCTGACGATCGTATCGAGTCCGGTATGGACCCAGGAACTCACCCTGATGAAAAAAACGATTATCGGACGGCTCAATGACCGTCTCGGTGAACCGATTGTGCTTGATATCCGGTTTATTCAGGGAGATATGCCCGACGATTCTTAGGGAAAGGCATCGGACCATGCGCCGTCGGGATCGATGAAGAGGCCCGGGGGAAGCGTACAGGTGCTTGCTTTAAAGAACCCTCCGGTGGTAACAGGACAGCGCCGACTTTCGGTGCCCCTCCAGAGATGTCCATGAGAGGGGGAGTCTCCAAGCCGGCGGAGCCTTCTACACCAGGGTTACCTCGTTAATCCACTGGATGTAGTCATCAAGGGCGTGGGTAATGGGAAGCGAGATAATCTCCGGGATTTTATAGCTGTGGAGCTCCTTGATGGCTTTCTTGACCTGCTCGAAGAGCTCCCCGCGGGTCTTGATGATCATCAGGTATTCCTCGCTGCTCTCAACCTTGCCCTCCCAAATATAGATAGACCGCATATTCGGGATGATGCTCACGCATGCCGCGAGCCTATTTTCCACCAGCTCGTTGGCAATCTTCTCCGCCTCGTTCTGACTACTTGCCGACACCATTATTACCGAAGAACCAGTCATAGCGCCTCCTTCTGAATCATGGTCAGTTAGGAAGAACTTACGCGACGTTCCTTCTGGATTCCGTCAATTTTATCCACCCAGGATCGCGTCTCTTCCAGGGCCCTGTTGGCAATGTACCGTTTTCTATCTTTTTTCCGTACCCCCGGCGGGGGATTTGAAAAGAGTCCAAAATTAATGTTCATCGGTTGAAAATCACCGCTTCGGGCCTCGACGATATAGGAGATCAGGCTGCCGACGGCGCTGCCCCGCGGGGGGACGAGCGGCCCTTCGCCAAGGGCAAGAAGCGCCGCGTTGAGTCCCGCCACGATTCCCATGGCCGCCGATTCCAAATACCCCTCAACCCCTACCAACTGTCCCGTGATAAATATGCCCGGTCTCATCTTGATTTCGAGGGTTGGAAAGATGATCCTGGGAGCGTTAATAAAGGTGTTCCGGTGGATGCTCCCGTATCGGGCGAACCGGACGTTTTCCAGGCCGGGTATCATCCGAAATATCCGCTCCTGGTCTTTTTGCTTGAGCCGGGTCTGAAAACCGACCATGTTGAAGAGGGTTCCCTCACGGTTTTCATGCCTGAGCTGGACAACCGCAAAGGGACGCTCCCCCGTCTTCGGATCGACCAATCCCACCGGCTTCATCGGGCCGAAGGCGAGCGTATCGTCTCCCCGCTTTACCATAACCTCGATGGGCAGGCACCCCTCGAATATCTTGGTATCCTCGAAAGAGCGGGGAGAAACCTCATCGGCACGCTTGACCTCTCGAATAAATTGATAGTAACACTCCTGGGTCAGCGGGAGATTGATATAGTCATCCCCTCCCTTGTCGTAGCGTGAACCCATGAAGGCGGCATCCATGTTGATGCTCTCGGCCATGATGATGGGAGATATGGCGTCGTAAAAAAAGAGATTGTCCTTGCCGGTTATCCCGATGATTGTCCCGGCCAAGGTGTCCGACGTAAGAGGACCGGTGGCCAGCACCGCGGGGACATCGCCGGGCAGTTCGGTAACCTCCCGTCTGACGACATCGATGGCCGGATGTGCGTTTATCCGCTCGGTGATAAGGGCCGAGAACCGCTCCCGATCCACGGCCAGGGCCGAACCCGCCGGCACACGGGTTTCCCGGGCCGCGGCAATGACGATGGAATCGAGCATATCCATCTCACGCTTGAGGATCCCCGAGGCATTTTCTGTCGATTCGGCCCTGAGCGAGTTGCTGCAGACGAGCTCGGCCATGGACTGACTCTTATGGGCCGGCGAGAATTTTGTCGGCTTCATCTCAAAGAGGGTAACGTCCACCCCCATGTTCGCCGCCCGCCAGGCAGCCTCGCAGCCGGCAAGGCCGGCCCCGATAATGGTAATTCCAGGTCGTTTCATGAGCCGTCCGATTCCTTCTTGCCGTCGGTCCGCTCCGAATAGCCGCACCCCTCCGCGGGACAGACCAGCATATGTTCCTCTCCCTTTTTTTCTTTTACCGTCATGAACGGCGAGCCGCACTTCGGACACGGTTTTGGAAAGGGCTTGTTTGAGATGATGTATTTGCAGTCGGGATATCGCGAGCATCCGTAGAATGCTCTCCCCTTCGTCCTGCCCTTGCTGCTCCTGCGCTCTATGAGTGTTCCCGCCGCGCATTCGGGACAGGTCACGCCGCTGTCGACCGTCTTTTTGAGGGACTTGATGTTTTTGCAGTCCGGATATCCCGTACACCCCAAAAACGGCCCGTATTTGCCCCGCTTGACCTGCATGGGCTTGCCGCACTTTTCGCAGATCTCCTCGGTCGTCGGGATCTCCTGGTCGTCGGTCAAAAGCGGCGCCACGTATCGACATTCCGGATATCCGCTGCAGGCGTAGAATCTCCCGTACCGCCCGAGTTTGATGACAACCTGTTTGCCGCAGAGGGGGCAGGTCTTATCCGTGGGCTGCGTGGTGATATCGCTCTTTTTGATCTCTTTATCCTTGCGGATGATCAGGTCATTGAAAGGCTCCCAAAAGCTCTTTATCATGGGCCGCCACTGGACCAGGCCCGCGGCGATGTTATCCAGATCTTCTTCCATGTGGGCGGTAAACCCATAGTCGACATATTGGTTGAAATGTGCCACCAGCAGGTCGTTGACTACCATGCCGATATCCTCGGGATAAAATCGCCTCTCCTTGACCGTAACGTACTGGCGCGTCTTAAGCGTATTGATGATTCCCGCGTAGGTGGAGGGCCTGCCGATCCCGTATTCCTCCAGGGCCTTGATGAGGGTCGCCTCCGAATAGCGGGGCGGCGGTATGGTAAAATGCTGTTCCGGGACGATTCCGATCGGGTCAAGCGGGTCCCCGGACGCCAGGGCCGGCAGCTTCGTCTCCCGATCCTCTACCTCGTCGTCGGTCCCTTCGAGATAGACCTTCGAGAATCCCGGGAACTTAATCGTATAACCGGTCGCCCGAAACGTGTAGCCGTTGTCGCTGGTGATATCCACCGAGACCGAATCGAGGATCTGCTCGGCCATCTGGGAGGCGACGGTCCGTTTCCAGATGAGTTCGTAGAGTCTCAGCTCGTCCTTGGTCAGGTATTTCTTGACCGATTCCGGGGTCCGGGCCAGCGACGTGGGACGGATCGCTTCGTGCGCTTCCTGCGCCCCCTTGGACTTTGACCGATAAAACCGGGGCTTGGCCAGGGCATACGATTCTCCAAAGAGTCCGACGATAACCTGCCTGGCCTCGGCCAAGGCCGAGGCGGCGACCTGCACGCTGTCGGTTCTCATATATGTAATCAGGCCGACCATCGTGTCGCCGATCTCCTTGCCCTCGTAGAGCTTTTGGGCCACGTCCATCGTCTTCTTTGCGAAGAATCCAAGTTTTCGCGACGCCTCCTGCTGGAGGGTGCTGGTGATAAAGGGAGGCGGGGGCGTCCGCCGGACGTCCTTGCGCCGAACCTCGCCTACCGTGAACGCCGCCCGATCTAGGGCGTCAATCACCGCCAGCGCCGTCGCCTCATCGGCGATGTCGAACTTGCCGTACTTTTTGCCCTCCCGCGCCGTCAGGGTCGCCGAAAAGGGCTCGTACCCGTCCTGTTTCGTGAATATCCCCTCGATCGTCCAGAATTCCCGGGCGGTAAACGCCCCTATCTCCCGCTCCCGCTCACAGATTATCCTCAGGGCGACCGACTGGACCCTCCCGGCCGACAGCCGGTAGCGTATCTTTTTCCAGAGCAGCGGGGAGAGGTTGAAGCCCACCAGATAGTCGAGGATGACCCGCGCCTGCTGCGCGTCGACGAGGTTCTTGGAGATCGTCCGGGGATTGGCGAATGCCTCCTGTATGGCATCCTTTGTTACCTCGGAGAAGACAACCCGATGCACCGCGATCCCCTTCTTGTCCCCGTTATCGATTCCCAGGACGGTGGCAAGATGCCAGGCGATCGCCTCTCCCTCCCGGTCGAGGTCTGTGGCCAGGTAGACCTTGTCCACGCCTTTCATTTCCGCCTTGATGCGGTCTATATATTTCTTCTTTTCCTCCAGTACCTCGTAGACGGGGGTAAAGTCATGCTCAACGTCCACCGAGCCGTCCTTGCTGGGCAGCGCGCGGACGTGACCGTACGAGGCAACCACCTTGTAGGGGGCACCGAGGTATTTTTCGATGGTCTTTGCCTTTGCGGGCGATTCAACGATGACCAGTGATTTTGCCATAGTCAGATTTTTACTGAGTTAAAGGTATTGAGAATAAAGTTATTTCCAGAGATCTGCTTGACCAGTCCTTTGAGCTCGAGGTCAAGCAGGATCGTAAGGACTTCCTGGCTTTTGAATCCGCTGCCCTCGATAATCGCGTCGATACAGACCGGTCCGTTCTCAACACACCTGAGCACCGTCCGCTGGGTATCCGAGAGGTCACCGGCGAGTGCCGCCGGTTGTCCCTTGTCTGAGCGTCCGGCCGGCGTGCCCTTCAGCGCAAACTCCAGTTCCTCTATGATGTCTTCGGCGCTTTCCACCAATTTTGCCCCCTCGCGTATCAGGCTGTGGGTTCCCCTGGAGCGCATCGAGGTGATATTGCCCGGCACGGCGAATACTTCCCTGTTATGCTCCAGCGCGAGCTTGGCGGTGATGAGAGCACCGCTTTTCGGAGACGCCTCCACGATCACCACGCCCAGCGAAATCCCGCTGATGATCCGGTTTCTCCGGGGGAAATTTGTCATCTCCGGCTCGGTTCCGAAGGGAAACTCGGTGATCACCGCCCCGTGCTCGACGATCTCGTGGAACAGCGGGCGGTTTTCCGACGGATAGATCACATCGATTCCTGAACCCAGGACGGCGATCGTCCTGCCCTTTTCTCTCAGGGTGCCGATATGGGCCGCCGAATCGATTCCCCGGGCCATGCCGCTGACCACCGTTATCCCCCGGGCCGCCAGACCCCGGGCGATTCCCTCGGCACTGATCAGCCCGTATCGGCTCGAGTTTCGGGAGCCTACCACGGCAACGGCCCGTTCGTCCCGGTCTATAAGGGAGCCTTTCAGATAGAGGATCGGGGGAGCATCGTATATCTCTCTCAACCGTGCCGGGTAGGCCGTATCTTCAAGCCCGATAATCGATACTCCCGCACCGGTGGCCCGCCCCACCTCATCCTGGACGGCCCCCCACCCGTCAAACGAGGTAATGGCCGACGCCCGAGAACGACCCAATCCTTCGATGCCCGAGAGCTCTCGCTTCGTAGCCCGAAAGACCGCCTCGGCGCCCCCGAAATGGGCGATAAGCCTCTTATAGGTTACGCTGCCCACCCCGTTGATGGATGCCAGTGCTATGGAATAATGGCGCGTGTCCATTGGGAGAAGAAGTATATAGCTTTTATTGATGAAGTCAAGATGAAAAACGGCGCCGAGCATTCCCGACGCCGTGGGTAAATCCCCGTGATTATCCGCCTATTCCACCTGCAATCGCACCATGTCACCCAGCTTGATCTCGGCGTTCGATTTATTGACCACCGCCGTGGAGGTGTATTCATCGGCCTTGAGCACCACAATCTGGCCGATGACATCCGGTGGATAGATTATCCCCTCTCTGGCAAGTTCCTCGGTGGGCGTATCGCTCTCGAGCATCTTTTGGTACTGTTCGGCAGTCAGTTCCCCCTTGTCATACTCTTCCCATATCCGAAGGATATCAAAGACGTTGCCCGTCTGGACTCCGTCGGCGTATCCCCGGTCGATGTAGACGATGTCGTTTTCGGCTATCATCGGATCCTCCACGAAGTATTTCTCGGAAGACAGGGTATAGACGACATAGCCGACGACGGGATCGGTTCCCTTGTGCACCCGAATAGTCTTTATGGACGCCTCAAACGGCCTGACCCGATCCCCGATCATGACGATATCATTGGCGTGTGAGACGACCGCAGCGGCGGTCTTGGCGCCGACAGAGGTTACCTCCAGTTCGCCGACGATGGTAATCGCATATCCCACCGTACTGCGGGTAACCGGGTGTTTGATCTTTTCGGCGACCCTGAAGATACTGAACCGATCCCCCCGCTTGAGCGCCACCAGGCGGTCCTTGGGAAGCTTGATAAAGACGATGTTGTCATCGGTCAGCAGTTTCTTTTCTTCCCGGGTGTGATCTATTGTGCCCGAATCTTCCAGTTCCCTTTTGGTGATAAACCCCGCATTGAGCACCTTGGGAATATAGTAGACGTCGGAGGGCTCCATAACAAAATCCTCCTGCTTCTCCGCGGGGGGGCTGACGACGGGCGGGAGCGTCTCCGGATAGGTAACTATTTCTTCCGGAATCTTTCTGATAACCGGCTCCGCTTCCACTTGCGGCTTTGTCTCTTCCAGGATAAGCTTTTCTCCCGGGCTGATAGCGTTGGGATCTGTAATCTGCGGGTTGAGTTCCCAAAGGACGGGCCACTTGTTCGGATCCTGATAGACCTCGCCCGAAATATTCCAGAGCGTATCCCCTTCCTTGATGATATAGACCCGGGTGTCGGTGCTGGTGGTGGGCGGGGCTTCCTGGGCCGAGATGGTCAACGCGGCCCAGAGGATTACCATAAGACCTAAGATAAACGGTGTCTTTTTCATAACGGTTTTCCACGTATGTGTTATCGAGCTACTTTACCTTCTTTCGCGCCAGATCGGCGGCCTCGCTGTCGGGAAACGCCGTGATCACCTTGCCGTATACTTCCCGGGCGCCGCCGGCGTCACCGATCTTTTCGTAACAGTACCCCATCTTCAACAGGGCGTCGGGCGCCTTATCCTTGTCGGGAAAGCGCTCCGTTACTCCCCTGAACTGGTCAAGGGCCTTCTGATAATCGTTCATGAGGTAATAACACTCCCCGATCCAATAGGATGCGTTGTCGGTGAGTTCATCGCTGGGGTAGGTATTTACGAACTCGACAAAGAGCGGCAGAGCGGTTTCGGCCTTTCTATCCATGATTTCCGAAAGCGCCCGATCATAGAGGACCTGGGGGTCTTTTGCGTCGCCGGCTCCCAATACGCCCGCGTCCTTCACGGTATCCGCGCCCCCCCCGGGCGGCTCTTCGGATGCCCGGATGGATGGCGTATCGTCGGAAGGAGCCGATGCCGTCCCCCCGGCGGGCGCATCCTTCGGCGGTGTCTCTCCGACTACCTCTTCTTCCACGGGCTTTCGCACCGTTCCCGAGACGTACGCATCAACGGCCTTTTCGTTTCTTGCCGTTCGTTCGTCCAACTCGGCAACCTCCCGGGTCAGTTCGGAGACCTTCTTCTCAAGATCGATGATGCTGCGCCGGATCTCGTCGATCTTGGCGCCATCGCCCGACCCCATGTATCCCGTGGTCGTTTCGCACCCGGGAACGCCTGCCGCAAGGCAGAAAAGACAGGCCGCGCACACTATGGGAAGTTTTTTTATCCGCCCCATCACGCCCCCCATCATGTCCCCATTGCAGAAGCCTCAAGAACAACAACGCAACACGAGGCGACACATGAGCACCCATAGGCCTATAGACATATATTCCCGTAATGTCTGTGCCTTTCTTTATTACATAACCGATTTTATTCCCTTTGTCAAGTATTTAGGGGATAAGTTTTCACTTTGTATTTCCCGCCTTCGTATGGTATAAAATTAGTAGGTGTCAATGGACGGCATTTTCGCGGAACTTCTCCGATTTGGGCCTGTCTCATATGCAAAAGGAGGAATACATACGATGAGAAAACGAACCGGTATAGTAATAGTCGTGGCGGTCATCCTGGTCCTGGCGGTTGCATTTTCCTGCAGCAGGAAAGAATCGCCGCTCGACGCCTACATAGGCGGAGAAAGCTCCGATAAGGCCATGACCGAGGCCCCCATGATGCCGGAAGGGTTCGAACCCGCCCCGGCGATTGCCCCGCCTTCCCCGCCCGGAGATACGGCAGGGACAACGACGATCCCGGCGCCGACCGTCAAGAAACGCAAGATCATCAAGACCGCCGAGATCACCATCGAGGTGAAGGACTTCGAGGACTCGCTGGTCAGAATCAAGGAGATCGTAAAGGAAGTGGCGCCGAGTGAAGACGATGGTTCCATTTTCGGCACCACGAAGTCTAAGTCTGAATCAGGGAAAACGTCGGGCACGGTCGTTATCCGTATCAAACCGGATAGGTTTGACCTGCTTATCGATAAGCTCCTGGCAGTCGGCGACGTACAGTATCAGCGGATCTCGGGCGAAGACGTTACCAAGGAATATTACGACCTGCAGTCCCGGCTCGCCAGCAAGCAGGAGATGGAAAAGCGGCTTATCCAGCTTCTTGCCACCCGGACCAACAGCGTGGCCGACCTGTTGGAGGTGGAGCGGGAGCTCGGCAGGGTCAGGGAGGAGATCGAGAGCTTCCAGGGGACGATCAGATACTATGACGACCTGGTGGGGATGTCCACCGTCAACCTGAAGATCTTTGAGCCGGAGTCGGTCGTCTCGGGCGCGGGGGGATTCTGGGGGCCGATCAAAGAGGCGATCATGCGTTCCTTTGAGGTCTTCGGAAAATCGATCGCCGCCCTGATCGTCTTTGTCATGGGCGCCCTTCCCTGGGCCGTGATTGCGTATATCATTTTTGTTATCGTCCGCAAGATCGTCAGAAGACGGCGCGCCAAGACCGAACAGGCCGCGACCGCCAAGACGAAGGGAAAATAGCGGCGACCCGATCGATCATCAGGAGGGAGGGGAGGCACACACCCCTCCCCCTCCCTCCACTTCTCATCCCGTTTCCTATGAACGAAATTCCTCTGGATACCGTCATCCCCCGCTATGAACGGGTAAAATCGGCGATCCCGGCGGCCGGGTCCTCGGTCTATCTCGTCGGCGGAGCCGTCCGGGATTTTTTACTGGGCAGGCCCTCGTATGATTTTGATTTTATTGTCTTTGGCGATCCCGAGTCTTTCGCCCGGAGGGTTTCTACGACGCTCGGAGGCAGGCTCGTGGTCCTGGATGAGCGCGAGCGGATCTATCGGGTGGTTTGCCGGGGCGTCGAGTACGATTTCTCGGCCCCGAAGGGACCGGACCTCCCGTCTGATCTGGCAATGCGGGATTTCACGATCAACGCCCTTGCCGCCAATGTATCACTATCTCCGTCGCCCGTCACCGGCCTCCCCGGGGGACAGGACGATCTCGCCACCGGGGTCATCCGGGCGGCCTCGGACGCCGCATTTACCCATGATCCGCTGCGTCTCCTGCGCGCCTTTCGATTTAAGGCGGTCCTGGGTTTTTCCCTCGACGAACAAACAAGACAACAAATCGTCCTTCGGCACGGCCTGATCACAAGTTGCGCCCGCGAGCGGATCAGAGACGAGTGGGCCCGCCTCCTGTCGTCGCCGCACGCCTTCGGGGCGGTCCGGGGCATGGACGAGACCGGTTTGCTTGAAACGATCTTTCCCGAAATCAGCGCCATGAAGGGAGTTGAACAAAACCGATGGCACAGTTGGGACGTCTGGGGCCACTGTATGGCAACGATGCAGGAGATGGAGACCGTCATCGATGATCTCGATCGATTCTTCCCTGGACGAGCCGGGGAGTTGACCGACTACCTCAAGGAGCCGCTGGGGGCAGGATGGACGAGGGGGTCGTTTGCCAAGCTCGTGGCGCTGGTCCACGATGTCGGCAAGCCCGAGACCCGGACGGTAAGGGAAGACGACCAGGCCTCCTTTTACGGACACGAAAACGTCGGCGCCGAGATCTTCCTTCGGTTGGGACGGCGCATCCTCCTGGGCAAGAAAGCCGCCCGCTTTGGGAGGCTGCTCATCAAAAATCACATGCGGTTGTTGTCGCTGGCCGTCTCTCAACAGGTAACGAAGCGGGCAGTCGCGCGCCTGTTTCGGGACACGGGCGATGCGCTGCCGGCGCTGCTTATCCTCGGCCTTGCCGATACGAGGGCCGGCAGGCAGGACCCCGCCCGGGAAAATGAGAGCCTGGACGTGATCGATGAGGTCTTTTCGGTCGTCGATGAGATAAAGACCAGGGTCACCCCGCTTTTAACCGGAACGGAGATCATGCGATTGTGCTCAATACCCGAGGGGAAGATCGTGGGAACGCTCAAGTCGGAGCTGGCCGACGCACAGGCCGTGGGGACGGTCACGACCAAGGCCGAGGCGCGGGGCTTTGTTCGGGAAAGGATTAAAAACCATGAAACGGTTGCCTGATGTCATACGGCTGACGAAGTGCGCGCTAGGGATACTCCTGATCGTCTGCTTCTTTCTGCCCTGGGTTGCCCAGACCCCGAGCTGTCTCGATAAGTCGGTCGTCATCCGGGATAACATCTCGGGATTTACACTGGCCGTAGAGGGGACCGCGCGCGAGGCGTGGCTGGCGCCGGTCTTCGGCACCCTTGTCGCGGGACTTGCCCTCTTCCTGCGGGGCCGCGCCGCGCCGTTGACCAGGAGCCTGGTGTCGCTGTTCGAGACCCCCGCGGCCCTCATCGTCATAGCCTACATCGATCTGTCGGTGACGCTCTTTACCCCCTTTGTCGTCCGATACGGATATGTCGGCACCCTGGGCCTCTTCTGGGCAATATCCATCCTCTCATTTTCGGAGGTTGTTGTCCATTTTCCGCGGCTGACCCGGCCCGGAAAAATCATCGTTGCCGCCGTCGCTGTTCTATTCATAGTACTGGCGTCTTTCGACTACCTGTCGGGCCTTTCCGCGCAGGGCCTCCGTCAATAAAAACAAAGGGGCCTTCTTGACCCCTTTTTTCGGAAGCGGGCGCCGCGATGTGGGACGCCTGCCTTTTTTTTCGCGCAGCCTCGGACGGCGATTATCTAGTCTCCGCTACTTCCCTTCCGGGGGGAGATCCACGGCACAGGTATCCATGTGCTGTTTGCGCTCATCGCTCGAGCCGAAGAATTTTCTGAGCCTGCCCAGCACGCCCCTGTCCTCCATCTCGGCCTTGATGCTCTCCTCGTATCCGAGGACGGCGTAATAGGTCGCCCGGTCGAAGTAGAGGATGGCCTTGTTGTTGAGTTCCTGGAGCTGGTAGAGCTGGAAGGCGGTACCGAAGAAGCCCTCCGTGGTGACGACCTCGATGATTACCTTTTTCAGCAGGGACATCGCGTTAATGATGTCGTGCATGGCGTAGTTGTCTTTGAAGACTTCCCGCCCGAACTGGGTGAAATCCAGACAGATACGGTACTTGGAGATGTCTTTCGTGAGGACCTCGTCAAAACCGTCCATGACCTCACCCATTATCCGTCTCCACTTGTTGTCATCGATACCCTCCAGGATCCTGAGGGTTCGGGTCCTTTTGAAGTCATCGAGCCACAGATTGACGATCTCGTCTCTCTTGCCCCTCAAAATTACTACAAATTTCTCGTTAATCATATTCTGTCCACCTTTCGCATGAGAAATCGAAATTGAACCTTCTGTCCTAAAAGGTTGCCCCTGTGTGATTATTCCCAATTGATTCAAAAAACGGAACTCTGTGATGTCTCTGATAAGATACCATATTTATTTTATTTCGACAACCCATAACGTAACAATGCGAACGTTTCATACGACGCGGGCGACATCGTCGCGTGTTTCGTCGGACCGGAGACGGTCATCCACGGCATACCCGAGGGCAATGAGCGCCACCGCCCGATAACCCCGGGGGGCTTCGAGGATCCCGATGAGCGCGCCTTCGTCAAAATCAAATGCCAGCGAAACCGACACCCCCGATTCCTGCGCCATGAGGCTGATGTGGGCCAGAGCGATGGGAACATCAATCATGAAGAACGGTTGTTCCGTCCCCCTTTTGCCTATGATCCACGGGTCCGCACAGGCCGCTATGATCGTAGGGGCGTTGGCAAAGATGGGCTTTGCTACGAGGGCCGCCGCCCGCCGAAGGAGGACGTCGTCCCTGATAATGAAAAATCGCCATATCTGGCTGTTATTGGCCGAAGGCGCCAGCCGCGCGGCATCGAGGATCGACATGATCGTCCCCTGGTCGACCGGCCTCTCGTCGAATCGCACCGGCTCCTTCATGCGCGAGATGAGGTCCGGTATAATCATTTCTTATTTACCACGGAGACGATCTTACCGAGGTCGACCCTCCGTTTGGAAACGAGATTTCTCGCCACGTAGTCCAACCACCCCGCCCGGATCTTTTCAGGCGGACGGCCCAGGGGGCTGACGGCGACGACGCGGGTTTGGTCGTCAAGGCCGAGGGCCTTCTTGACGCCCTCTTCTCCGAAACCGCCCAGCCAGCAGGTGCCCAGCCCCAGCTCCGCGGCCGCCAGGACCACCAGTTCCATGACCATCGCCGTTTCGGCAAGATAGAGGTATTTATCGCCCACAATGGCCGCCCTGTCGGGCCGGCCGCAGGCCACAATATAGCCCGATGCCCGGGTGAAGAGGATCCAGGGATTGACTTTGCCGAACCATCCCGAAAATATCGCCCGGGAAAGCCTCCGTTTTGCCTCGGGGTCAAACACGAAGAGAAAAAAAGGGCTGCCCGTCCCCAGGGCCCGCACCCCCTCCCGCGCGACCCGCGCCAGGAGCTCGACCTCATCGGGTCCGACGACGGCATCGGCGTATTTCCTGACACTTCGTCTGGACTTTATGACATCCATCAGGTTTGCGGGTTTTTTTTCCGGCCCAATCATGTCGGCTCACACCTCTCCGGAATACCAAATCTGGGCACTGAACTCGGTACGTCCGGAAAGGAGTTGCTCCAGGACAACCAGATTCATAACGTCGTCCCGATTATATTTCAGCAGGAGTTCGAGCGCCTCCCGATCCCCCTTTCTTTCGTACCGCTCCCAGAGGACCGGTGCATCTCCGCCGGTTACCCCCTTGGTCTGCCTGGATATCCCCAGTTGATTCTCCACGCCCTTCAGCCCGCCGTAAAATCCCTGTCGCCAGCAATCGTACATGAGGTCGCAGGACAAAAACTGCGCCCTGAGATCGAGGCCGATCCTCTTTTTAATGACCGGGAGGTCGAACCGGTTACCGTTATAGGTAACGATAGTGCCAGCCGGTGAAAGGGCATCCACCAGGCTTGCGTGTGTGATTTCATCACCCACCAGCTGGATAATCTCCAGTTCGGGAAAATAGATCCCCACGACGGTGATTTTACCGGTGAAAGAAGTCTCTATGTCAAGATATGCTCGGTCGGACATTGGCTCCCTTATCGTTTAAAAGTAATATGAGAGACAAAACTAATTAAACCACCGTCTCCCCGGGTGGTTTCCCATCATAGGGTAAACGGCCGAGGAAATCAAGGATAATCGGGTTGACAGTATGAACTCTTTTCCGATATAATTCTCGCTGTTTGAACAGGAGACCGTCGTGAGAGAAAGGCTTTTTTTCGCGTCCGCCGTTACCATCGGGATACTGGTGAGCTTCGTTTTCCTGGTAGTGCTGCTGGCATCATTTGCCGCCGGGCTCATCAGCGGGGCCGCCATGATTGTCCTTACGATCGTCATCAGCGTCGTATCGTGGCTCGTGAGTCCCTGGCTTACCGACCTTATCCATAGGTGGGTCTATAAATTCCGCGTCATGGAATTTGAGGAACTGGCCAAGAGGAGCCCCGGAACCGCGCAGCTTCTCACCCGGGCATGCCAGCGCCACAAGATAAAGGTCCCGATGCTCAGGATCCTCGATGACATGAACCCAACCGCCTACTGCTACGGCTCTTATCCCTCCAACTCCCGTATCGTCGTATCCGAAGGACTTTTTCATTACCTCACGGAAGATGAGGTGGCCGCCGTCTACGCCCACGAGTTGGGCCATATTAGAAATCTCGACTTTATCGTCATGACGGTGGCCAATACGCTGCTCATGATCCTCTATGAGATCTATATAATATTCACCAGGATCCGCACCCGGGGCAAGAACAATCCCCTGCCCCTTATCGGCCTGGTCTCTCTGGTCTTCTGGTGGATCGGCACCTACATCGTCCTCTATCTCTCCCGAACCCGGGAGTATATGGCCGATCATTTCTCCGGGGTTGAAACGAACAACCCCAACGCCCTGGCCACGGCCCTCGTCAAGATCGGATACGGCATAGCCGCCGAACCCGACACCCCCCTCTCCTCGCGGCTTATGGGCAGCACCCGCGCGCTCAACATCATGGATTATAAAGGGGTCGATACGGTAAGCGCGGCCGTCAAGCTTTCCGCCGACGCCGGCGGCCATACCACCGGAAAAGTCCCGGCATTTGACGCCCGCCGGGTATCCAGGGTCTTTCTCTTTGACATCTTCAACCCCTGGGCGTCCGTCGTCCAGCTCGGCTCCACCCACCCGCTAACGGGAAAGCGGATAAAGGCCCTCATGAAACTAGCGGCCGACAACAACCAGGCACAGGTCTTCAATTTTGCAGAGATTGCGATTGACGGGGCCGCCCTCGACAGGACGCGGCTCTACGGCAAATTCTTTTACGAGTTACTTATTTATTTCGCCCCGATAATCGGGATCGTCGCGGGGCTCTTGCTCACGCTGGCAGATACAAGGCTGGTCGGCGCCATCCTTCTCACTTTCGGACTCGGCCTGCTGACCAAGGGGATCTACCGATTTCCATCGATAGGCAACCCCGAGGAAACCACGGTCCTGGACCTCATGAGCGACCCGTACGCAAGCCCGCTGAGGGGGAGGCCGGTTATCGTCTCGGGAACGGTGATCGGGAAGGCTTCGGCGGGAAGCCTCTTCGGCGAAGACATGATCATCCATGACCCTTCGGGGGGAATAATCACTCTCAACTATGAGTCGATCGTACCGTTTTTCGGCAATCTCTTTTTCGGTTTCAAGCGGGTGCGGGACATTATTAACCGAAAAGTCTCGACAACCGGCTGGTTTCGCAGAAAAGTATACCAGGTCATCGACCTGAAGTCCATCAAGACATCGGACCGACCGTTTCCGAGCTACACCCGTTTTTGGGCGCTCTTCCTGGCGGTCTTGGTTACCGGGTTGGGCATTGTTACCACCGTTATGTCTCTGGCCGCCTCGGCCGCGTCTATAGGGCCGGTAGGACAGGGAGCACACTGAAAAATGAATCTTCCGAAAGTTATGCTGCCGCCGGCGCTCTCTCTCCTATTCCTGATCGTCATTATCTATGGAATGGGTAGCTGCATGGCCGCTATTCCCCAGGCCTACCGGGTAAACGGTCCGTGGGTTATCGAGACAACACCGGAGCGGGAGATTGTCGTTGAAGAGACCGGATCCGATTCGCCGACGACTATTTCACTTTTTTCGTGGGGTGCCCTCTTTTCTCAAGCTGACCGGGAGATCGGGGCACTCAGGTATGAGAGAGTCAATTATACCCTCAGGGACTCTCACAATCTCCCGATCTGGACGATTACTTCCCACGACACCTACGTTCTGGTGGCCGACCCCCAGGGAAAAGAGCTGTTCAGAATCGTGAGCCGGACAAACGACGTCGAGTTCATCGACCCGCAGGGAAAACTCATCTCGTCTATCGTCATCTCCGGCGATGGCGCGTCCCTTTTCTCCGCCGACGGCACTTTCCTGGCCGCGACGGTAACAACACCGTTGGGGATGGAGCTTTGCACCCCCCGGGGAACCGTGATGAGGGTCTCTAACAGTTCGGTATCCCCAGCGGGGCTTGTCGCCGCAGCGCTCCCTTCCTTTGACCGCCTGGAGCGGGCGGCGCTGATAATCATGGTAAAGTAGTACTAACGCGGCCCCGGCGACAGGCCGGGCCCTTGCCCTCCGCCACCCTATCTTTTATAAACATCAGGACAATGGATGACCATCAGAGTCCCGGCCAGCGCCGTATCGGCCACCCTCACAAACCCGTACCGCTCGTACAGCGCGTGGGCGTCCTGCGTTCCCAGGGATATCATGCGAAGCCCCGCCAGGCCCGGATGCGCCAGCACCGTCTCGACCAGCCATTTGCCGAGGCCGCGTCCCCGGTGAGATTCCTCGATGAAGATGTCCGCCAGGCGCGCAAAGGTGGCACAGTCCGTGATGGCCCTCGCGAAGCCGACCTGCGGGCCGTCCCGATGATAGACGCCGAAACAAAGCGAATGCTCGATCGATCGATCCACGACCTCGCGGGGAATATCCCGGGCCCAGTAGGACACGTCGGCCAGAAAAGCGCCGATAAAACTCCGATCGAGCCGCTTCCTGTCAGAGCTTATCTCGTAGTCGTCCCTCCGCACGGTGATCGATTCCATAACGCAGCCACTCCCCCATCCGGCACACGGCCGGCACCACGGCCGGCGTTGAGCACCGGCCATTTGCTTCTATGACGAGCCTTCTTAGTTATCCAAGCAGGACGATGTGCAGGAGCGCCACCGCAAGCAGCGCCGTAAAGACGGCCGCAACCAGTATTATCTCCCTGCTGGGGGCGCGATATTCGTCATACTTGCGCCTAAAATACGACAGCACCGATTTTCGGTTGAAGACAAGGTGGGCAAGCCCCCGATATGACGAAGATAATGGCACAGACGTTGTGAATCGTCATCAGGGCGTGCACCCGCGTGTCAAACCCGTCGGGAGTAAAGACGTGGAGCAGGATCCCCGAGGGGATCAGCAGGCAGAAGGAAAAAAGCATGAACAGGGAGGCGATCACCCGGCCCCTCATGCCGACCTTCCGTCTTTCATTCATAACGACAACCGCTCATCCGTCATGGGTATGGAAAGAAAATATGATCAGACCGCCGCGGCGATCGCGTGCCGTTCATCGGCCGATCCCGTGTTCCTTCCGCGGCACCGGCGGCCCTTCGCGGCGACACGCGGCTATTTTATTACCGCACCGGTGGAGGCCGACGTTACCGCCCGCGCATATCGCGCCAGATAACCCGTCGTTATCTTCGGCTTCGGGGCCGTCCATTGCTGCCGCCTCTTTTTCAACTCATCATCCGATACCTTCAGATCCAGACGCCGGCCGGTTATGTCGATTTCAATGATATCGCCGTCTCTAACCAGCGCAATAACACCACCCTCGGCCGCCTCCGGGGAGACGTGGCCTATGGCCGCCCCGCGGGTTCCCCCCGAGAACCGCCCGTCGGTTATGAGCGCCACGTCCCTATCGAGCCCCATCCCCGCAATGACCGACGTGGGGGTGAGCATCTCCCTCATTCCCGGTCCGCCCTTCGGTCCCTCGTAGCGGACAACAACGACGTCTCCCTTGACTATGCGGCCGGCCAGAATCGCGGTTACGGCCTCCTCTTCGGACTCGAAGACCCGGGCTGGCCCGGTGTTCTTCATCATACGTTCATCCACGCCCGACTGCTTTACCACCGCACCGTCGGGGGCCAAGTTGCCCCGAAGGATGGCGATTCCCCCCTCCTTATGGTACGGATTATTGATTGTCCTGATAACGTCCGTGTCGAACACTTCGGCCCCGACGAGGTTATGAGACAGGGGGGTAATGTTGACGGTAGTCACCGAGGTATCGATCAGGCCCGCCCCGCTCAGTATCGCCATGATCGCCTGGACCCCCCCGGCGCGGGCAAGGTCATGGAGGTGATGGGGGCCGGACGGGGAGAGGTTGACAAGATGGGGCGTCTTCTTGCTGATTTCGTCAAAGAGATCAAGCGACAATTCAATCCCCGCCTCCGCGGCGACGGCCGGCAGGTGGAGCACCGTGTTGGTGGAGCACCCGAGGGCCATATCAACGGTAATGGCGTTCCGTAAGGCCGCCATCGTCACGATATCCCGGGGGAGGATCTTTTTTTCGATGAGTTTCATGATGGTCTGTCCCGCTTTTTTTGCCAGGCGGACGCGGGCGGCCTCCACCGCGGGGATAGTCCCGTTTCCGGGCAATCCCATTCCGAGCGCCTCCGTCAGACAGTTCATCGAGTTGGCGGTGAACATACCGGCGCACGATCCGCATCCGGGGCAGGCGGCGTCTTCGATCTTGACCAACTCGTCTTCGCTCATTTCCCCCACCGCGACCTTACCCACTCCCTCGAATACGGTGATGAGGTCGATTTCCTTATCGCGGTGGATACCGGCCATCATCGGCCCTCCGCTGACGATAATCGACGGGATATTCAGCCGCAGGGCCGCCATCAACATGGCGGGCACGATCTTGTCGCAATTGGGGATCATCACCAATCCGTCGAAGGGGTGGGCCATGGCCATCACCTCGACGGAGTCGGCTATCAACTCACGGCTGGCCAGCGAATACTTCATCCCCTCGTGGTTCATCGCTATCCCGTCGCAAACACCGATCGTCGGAAACTCGATGGGAGTCCCCCCCATGATCCTGACGCCCGCCTTTACGGCGTCGGCCAGGGTATTGAGATGGATGTGTCCGGGTACGATTTCGTTTTGGGTATTAACGATCCCCACCATGGGCCGCGCTATCTCGCTGTCAGTATATCCCATAGCTTTGAAGAGGGCGCGGTGCGGCGCTTTTTCGAGGCCCCGTTTCATCCTGTCGCTTCTCATACAAACCTCCGAAATTTAGTGGATTATACCAGCCGGGCTTTTGTTTTGTAAAGAATTATTACGTATCATATGCTCATCTATTAGCGCCTATTTCCCCCAAGAAAACCCGTTTACCGGTTTAAACCGACAATAGTGGCATCCGGGAGTCCCTTACGCACCAATACATTCGGGTGCTCCGGCGGGAAGCGGCGGGCTAACGGGGCGGGCACGGCGCAGGGCTCACCTCACCGAGACGATCCGATCCGTCTCTTCGAGCATACCGGCGCCATGGCCGAAGGCGCGGATCGCCGGCCCCCTTCGGGCAAAAGGTATCATGAGCCTTCATCACAAGGGCGTTGGCCCACGGCCTATTGTCCTTGACTTTTTCGCCGGTGCATGTTAGCGTCGGAGCGAATGAGAGTATTTCCAGGTATAATGTCTGTTAATCGGGTAATTTAACGTACTATGGATAATAGCCAAAGAAAGCGCGGCATCAAAGAGAAGATTCTCACCCTTATCATGATGTTCCTGGGAAACCACCTCAACTACTATACATCCTATCTGGGTGAACCGAAAAACACGCTCGTCAGCCTCGTCTTCAATTACTTCGCTCCCCGGGTCTCCATACCCAAGGAGGATAAAAAGACAATTCGCGAGCTTTCCAAGAAGGGAACGATTATCTACGCGCAGAAAAACCGGTCTTCCCTTGATTTCCTCTTCTTCCAGCACCGTTACTACATCGAGGGACTTCCCTATCCGGTATTCGGGAATTTCATCAACATGATCTGGTGGCAGTCGATTACATCGGCCGCCAGAATTCTGCTTTCCAAGCTCTACTGCTTTATCGAGGGGATCGAGTCACCCAATCCCTACCACACGGACTATGTCAGGAGGATGAGCCAGGAAGGGCACAGCTCCATCCTCTTTCTGAGACACCCCACCGGCCTCCTGAAGCGGTTCGCCCTTAAGGAAACCGACGATCCCGTGGTGTATCTCCTGCGCGCGCAAAAGGTGATGGACCGAACGATCTACATTATCCCCCATATCATCATCTACCATAAGCGGCCCGACACCGCCAGAAAGGGGATCTTCGACGTGCTCTTCGGCCCCAGGGAAGGGCCCGGTCTTTTACGCAGAATCATCGTCTTTTTGGCCAATTACCGACGGGCCTTCGTTAAGATCGGCGACCCCATTAACCTCAAGGATTTCCTCGCGCAAAAGCACGACGTGGTCGACGGCGAAGTATCCTACGACCTGCGGCGGATGCTGCTTGACAACATTGAGCGCGAAGAGCGCCTTATCAAGGGACCGATTCTTAAAAGCCGCCTCGAGATCATGGAGATGGTGCTGTGGGACGACGAATTCCAGAAACGAGTCCAGAACATCTCAGAGGTCACCCGGGAACCGATACGCGCCCTCAGGAGGCGGGCGGTCACCTACCTGGATGAAATCGCCGCCGATTATAATATATTCTATATCCAGGTGTTCGACGCCGTCGTGAGCTGGATGTGGAACAACATCTTCAACGGATTTGACATCGATCAAGAGGGACTCAATAAGGTGCGGGAGGCGGCCAAGAAGTCTTCGCTGGTCATCATGCCGTGCCATAAGAGCCACGTTGACTACCTCGTGCTCTCTCAGGTTTTCCTTCACAATAACCTCACTCCGCCTCACATCGCCGCGGGGATCAACCTTTCGTTTTTCCCCCTTGGACACATCTTCAGGAAGTCCGGGGCCTTTTTCCTGAAGCGGACGTTTCGGGGAGATCCCCTCTATCCGATCGTCTTTTCAACCTATGTCAAGACGATCCTTTCGGAGGGATTCAGCGTTGAGTTCTTCATCGAAGGAGGGCGATCGAGGACCGGGAAACTCGTCATGCCCAAGCTGGGGCTGCTGTCGATCATCACCGACGCCTACCTGTCCGGGGCCGTCGAGGATATCTCCTTTGTGCCGATATTTATCGGATACGACCGGATCGTGGAGGAGTCTTCGTATATCAGCGAGATGGGCGGGGCCGTCAAGAAGAAGGAGACCCTCTGGTCTTTGATTAAAAGCAGGAGCCTCCTCAAGAAACGATACGGCCGTGTCTATATCGCCTTTAATGATCCGATCTCCCTCAAGGGCCTCATAGAGGCTACCGGATATAACCGAGAAACGATCCCGAAATCCCAGATGGACCAGCTCCAGTATGACCTCGCCTATCGGGTCGTCTACTCGATCAATCAGATCAGCGTTGTATCGACCGTCAACCTTGTTTCCGCCGCTTTCCTGGCGAGCCCCCAGGGAGCCCTGACCCATGACGAATTGATACAAATCTGCCGCATCTTTATGGGCTGGCTCTCTTCCTTCAGAATTCGTTTTTCCAACGTCCTGAATAATCCGTCCGCCGCCATTAACGAGGCCCTCAACACGCTGAGAGAGGAAAACCTTATCCAGGAGATCAAGGGAGAATCGGACGAGCCCGATTTTGAAAAGGTTTTCTTCGTTCCGGAGGAAAAGCGGCTCACCCTCGAGTTTTATAAGAACAATATCCTCCATTTCTTTATTCCCGCCTCTTTCGTGGCCACGTCGATCCTGTCGGGCGAAAGCGGCGGCACAACATACGATCAGATTATCGCCGACTACACCTATGTTAGGAAACTCTTTAAATACGAGTTTATCTATGACCTTGAGTTTACGGACGAGCAGCGCGTCAATCAGGCCCTGGACTACTTCACGCGCCACGGCTATATCGACCGGGACAACGGCGTTATCACGGTCGCCGAAACGGGGTGGGATATCCTCCTCTATTTTTCCGAGTTGATCCGTAATTATATCGAATCTTATCTCGTAACCTCGGAGGCGTTACAGAACTACATCACGAGGGGACTCAGGAGCGAGCGGGACCTGCTGAAACGAATAAACGTGACCGGGCAACGGATGCTCAAGAAGAAAGAGATCACCCGTATCGAGGCCCTCTCCAGGATGAACTTCCAGAACGCCATCGAACTGCTCACCCACGAAAACGTCTTATCCAAATTCACGGAAGACGAAGGGAAACGTCCCGTCAAATACTACGCCCCGGGTCCGGTTGCCAACAGTTTTACGGACAAGATAAAACGATATCTTACCCGAACAGGGGGTTGATGATGAAACGACATCTTTTCATGCCCTATTTATCGGCTCTAATCCTTCTCGCCTTTGGGTGCGCCACCACCATTACGGGGCCCGCAGCTCCGGAGGCGTCGATACCGTCCCCGGGTGCCGCAAAAGTCGTGGAAACCTTTGAGGGAACAGCGTCCTGGTACGGCCCGGAATTTCACGGCAAGAAAACGGCCAGCGGTGAGATCTTCGACATGACCGACCTGACGGCCGCCCACAAAGAGCTCCCGATGGGAACGACCTGTATCGTCACGAACCTGAAAAACAACAAGTCGGTTACCGTCAGGATCAACGATCGGGGTCCGTTCGTCAAGGACCGGGTCATCGATCTCTCGTATGCCGCGGCAAAGGTCGTCGGTATGATCGACACCGGCACGGCCCCCGTTAAAGTGGAGGTCCTTGCGGGAGGGGACATCATCGCTTCCGAGCCGGTTGCCGCTCCGACCGAAATCGAGACACCGATCGAAACTGAAGTCATAGCCTCGGCCCCCATTGTAACCGAAACGATCGCTCCTCCTGCCGAAAAAGCCGGGATTATCTATACCGTCCAGGTCGGCTCGTTTTCCGCCAAGGCTAACGCCGACACCCTCCTGGAAACCCTCTCGGCCTCTTATAAGGGCGCATACGTCGAGGAGTTTTCCACCAGCGAATCCACCTATTGGCGGGTGCGGGTCGGAAAATTTGCAGCAAAGGGTGACGCCGAGGCAACAGCCGCCGATCTGACCAATGCGGGATATTCGGTTTTCATCACCCCAAGGTAGACGGCCGGGTCTCAGGCAATCTCATCCATTACGGCACGCAAACATTCTGCTGCCTCCCGGCGAACGGCTCGGCCCAGCCGGAGATTTCGTGGTATAATTAATTTAGAGATATCACGGGAGTAAACAGACAATGGATTCCAGCCTCACCCAAGCCCTTAAAACCCTCACCTACGGCCTTTATATCGTTACCGTGTCGGTGGGCGGCACGAAAAACGCCATGCCCGCTTCCTGGGTTTCCCAGGTCTCTTACGATCCCCCCCGGATCATGGTTGCCGTAAAAAAGACGCGCCGCACCCACGGCATGCTGATGAAGGCCGGGGCATTCGGCCTCATGGTGGTGCAAAAGGGTAAGGAAAGTGAGTTTGCCGCCTATAAAGGAGAGGACCCCGACAAGAAGTTTGACGGACGGGCCGTCGCTGCCGGCACCGACGGCGTCCTGCTGTTGACGGAGTATCTTACGGCGCTGGACCTGAAGCTCTTTGATACGATCGATGCGGGAGACCACACCCTTTTCATCGGCGAGGTGGTATCAGCCCGTGTTTCGCCGCCGGGCGTCCCCGCCACCACCCTCGATTACGGCAAGACCTATATCGGGGACTATTGATCGGGAGGACGGCCGGATGAGCGCGGATGAACGGGAACGAAGCGGTTCGGGAAACCCCACGAAGGAAGAGATAGCCGAGGAACAAAAGAAGATCAACCGCCTGCGGCTGTTGGCCGACCTGACGATGAGCGTCATCATGCAGTCCGATCTCCCGCTCGCCCAGGCCCAGGAGATGGTCGAGGGATTTAAGATCAGCGCCGTTTCGCTCTTCCCCGGTAAAGAACATATCTTCGAGCTGATCTACCGCCCGCGGTTCAACCGGATCATCATGGAAAAGTACCGGCTCCACTAGGAAACACCACGGGAAAACTTCGTTTTCCCCGTGGGCCCATCAGGGTGCAAAACAGGGGGTTTGCCTTTGGAACCCGGGTCGGCTGCTTCTTGAGAGACGTAACGGCCCTGCCGCTGATCCCGCCGGAAAACCAGGCCCACGATAAACAGCATTACCCTACACATGAGGAACATCTACCGCATGTTCTTCCGGATAAATCCGAGGACCACTGCCTCATATTCATCCGTGTGATCCTCATACCCCATCGTGTGGGTGCAGCCGTCAAAATAGTGGAGCTCTTTTACATCCGCCCCGCAGGCGTTAAACATCCACTGCGAATACTCCGGCCTTATGTTGGCATCTCCCGTGCAGTGGATAATGAGCGTCGGGACGGTTATCGCACAGATCTCATTTATCGGGGAGACGTCCTTTGGGGCAAAACCGGCGCGCAGGCCTGCCACGAAAAGTGCCGAATCGACCAGCGGAAAACGGGGAAGTCCATAGAGCGCCTTGCCGTAATCGGCCACGACCGTCGCCAGGTCGGGATAGGCCGAATCCTCGATGAGGATCCTGATGCGCGGGTCTCTTGCCGCCGCCATAACGGCCGCGGCCGCGCCGTATGATTCTCCCATGATCCCGAGCCTCCCAATGTCACAGTCACCCCTTTTTTCGAGATAGTCGATCGCCGCCGAGACGTCATACCCTTCATAGTAGCCGTAGGTGGCATACTTCCCCTCCGAGTGCCCGTGGTGACGGTGATCATAGGCCAGGACGGCGTATCCGGCCCGGGCCAGCATCCCCACGTATTTGACTACTCCAACCCTGCTATCGCCCTTTCCGTGCAACACGATAAAGACGGGGGCGTCCTTGGAAGCTCCCGGGATGAACCAGCCCGAGATAGTCAGGGTCTTCCCTTCGTTCTTATCGGCCCATTCCCGGGTTGTGAACGTCACCTCCTCGGGCTTTACGCCGAACTCCGAAGGATCGTGAAATTTCTTTTCCGCGATGATCTGGTCGTCCGTGCGGGGCGCAAACGCAATAATCTGCCCCGAAAAAAACCAGGTTGCCGCCGCGAAGGCAACGACGATCAGGATGATTATTGCACCGATGATTCTCTTGAATGATTTCATGTCGCTATTCTCCCATAATCCCCGTTCGTTATCGACCGGGCCGGCCCGCACGAAGGACGGTGTTCGGCCGCCCCCGCCCTATTACCTTACCCGCGCTTTGAGCCACTCGAAGATATCCCCGGCTACTTCCTCCCATCCCTCTTCGACCATGAGGTTATGTCCCATATCCGGATAAATCTTGAAATCCGCCCGGTAGACACGTGCCGTGCGCCTCTGGGCCCTTTCGGGAAAAAAGTAGTCGTGTCCCGAGGCCAGGAGCAGAGCCGGGCAACCGGTGAGTTTCGGCCTCAGCCATACCGTGGGAATCCCACCTCCCATCAGCGCCAGCGACGATTCTCCGGATGCCTTCTCAAACCCCTCCCGCGAGACCGACCCGGGCGCGTTGAAGAGAAAAAGGCGTCGGTACATCCTCTCCGAATTGACCGTTATCGGCCTCAGGGTCGGAAACTTTGCGAGCATCGCGGGATACTGGACGGCCATCTTGAGAAACGTCAGGCGGGGGAAGTTTCGAAAGGGCATGGGGGCCATGAGGACCACCGCCGGAGGTCTGGCGCACTCAAGATATTTCATGGCGACGAACCCGCCCATGCTGTGGGCGATGACGACGGGATTTCCAAGCTCTTGTGCGGCGGCCGCCAACTCATCGACGTAGTCCATCATGCTCTTTTTCCACACCCCGGGCTCATCGGCGCGCTCTCCGTGTCCCGGAAGGTCCAGCGCCCGGCACGCGAAGCCTCGTTCGCAAAAATAATCCATGAAGCCCTTCCAGCACCAGGCACCGTGCCAGGCGCCGTGAAGGAAGAGGACCGGGGTCTTGAATTTCTGTTCTTTGGGTAAACGAGACAGTATGGTTGTTCTCCTGCCGGCGGTTAGAAACGCGCCTTAGCGCCCGAAGGCGCACCTTGACCCTGCGTCGCGCTGCGGGAAGACCTTCAGAATCTTTTTCCCGGCATTTCCGCCGTGGGAAAAAATCCGTTATCTCGTATCAGATTATTTTGTATGCGTATGTGCGATTTTATCGAGGATGCCGTTGATGAACGACGGGCTCTCATTGCTTCCGTACCGTTTGGCGATCTCGACGGCCTCGTTGATGGTAACTCTGGAGGGGATGTCGTCCAGGTACATAAGTTCATAGACCGAAAACCGAAGTATATTTCGATCGACCATAGCCATGCGGGCGATCCGCCAGTTTTCCGAGGCCGTGTCGATGAGGGTGTCTATCTCGTCCCGGTGGGCCATTACGCCGCCGGCCAGCTGTCTAAAAAAGGACTTTCCCTCTTCTTCCGTTTTGAAGTTTTCCCAGAAGGAGGCTATCTCCTCCTCTATGGTCGTCTCACTTTCACCCGGGGTCCCGACCCCTTCCGTTGCCCTGCCTCCGGTGCGGCGGATCAATCGATCCGGGCGCCCCTGAGGCGGATTCATATCGGTCTGATAGAGAAACTGAAGGACCAGCTCCCTTGCCTTTCGTCTCTTGCCCAAATTAGACTCTCCTCCGACGGCAACGCTGTCTCTGTTTTTTTATCCGGCCTTCCTCATCGAGGTCGGGCTTCGTGTCAAAGAACAGGAGCAGTTATAATTTTTTCATCTGATCGATGAGGTTTGCCATCTCGATGGCGGTCACGGCGGCATCATATCCCTTATTGCCGGATTTGGACCCGGCCCGTTCGATGGCCTGTTCAATGGTGTCGGTGGTGATGATACCGTAGGCAACGGGGATGGTGCTTTCCAGTGAGATCCTGGCGACGCCCTTTGCGGATTCGGCGGCGATATATTCAAAGTGCGGCGTTGAGCCCCGAATAACCGCCCCCAGGCATATGACGGCGCTGTATTTGCCGGAATCGACGAGCCTCTTTGCCGTCTGGGGGACCTCAAAAGCGCCGGGTACGCGAAAGACGTGGATATCATCGTCTTTCCCGCCATGACGGACGACGGCGTCGACGGCCCCGTCGAGGAGCTTATCGCCGATGAAACTGTTGAATCGGGACAGTACGACGGCGAATTTCAGGCCTTCGGCGGATATTTTTCCTTCTATGTGTCTCGGCATGTGCTCCCTCCTAAACCTTATTGAGGATATGTCCCATTTTATCGCGTTTTGTCTTCAGGTATTTGATATTGTTTTCCTGCGGCTCGATTTCGATCCCCACCCGCTCCACGACCTCCAGATCGTATCCCTTGAGTCCGACGATCTTCTTGGGGTTGTTGGTCATGAGCCGGAGCCTCTTGACGCCGAGGTCCACCAGTATCTGCGCCCCGATCCCGTAATCCCGCAGGTCCGCCTTGAAGCCGAGCTTCTCATTGGCCTCCACGGTGTCATACCCCTTATCCTGCAACTCGTAGGCCTTGAGCTTATTGGTAAGCCCGATTCCCCGGCCCTCCTGGTTCATATAGATGAGGACCCCCTTTTTTTCCGCGGAAATCATGCGCAAGGATGCCTGGAGCTGGTCGCCGCAGTCGCAGCGCAGCGAGCCGAGCACGTCGCCGGTGAGGCAGGCGCTGTGCACCCGAACCAGGACGCTGTCCTGCGGTTTGATGTCTCCCATCACCAGGGCAAGGTGTTCGTGATCGTCCACGTCTGTTGTGTAGGCGATCGCCCTGAACACTCCGCCGAACTTTATGGGAACGTTCGTTTCGGCCACCCGGTGGACGAGGGACTCGGTGCGCAGTCGGTACTCGATGATGTCCTTGACCGTGGCGATCTTGATATCATGCTGTCGGGAAAACTCCTCGAGCTCCGGCATCCGGGCCATCGTACCGTCTTCACTCATGACCTCGCAGATCACGCAGTAGGGCCGAAGACCCGCCAGCCGCGCAAGATCCACCGAACCCTCGGTCTGGCCGGTCCTGACCAGCACACCGCCGGGCCGGGCTATCAAGGGAAAGATATGGCCGGGACGGGCCAGGTCATCCGGGACCGCGTTATCCCTGACCGCCGCCAGCACCGTCGTCGCCCGATCGTGTGCGGATATACCGGTCGTTACGCCGTGGCGCGCTTCGATCGAAACGGTAAAGGCCGTCCCGAATTTGGACGTGTTGTCCCTGACCATCAGCGGCAGGGAAAGCGAAAGCGCTTTTTCCTCCGTCAGTGAAAGGCAGATCAGCCCCCTGCCGTATCTCGCCATAAAGTTGATCGCCTCCGGAGTTACCTTCTCGGCGGCCATGCAGAGATCACCCTCGTTTTCACGGGACTCGTCGTCGGCCAGAATGACTATTTTGCCCTGTCTGATGTCTTCCAGTATCTCGGGAATCGGTGATATCGGCATATATCTTCTCCTACACGTACCCTTCTTGGGCGAGTTTAGTCATAGTAAGCCCCTCGGTCCCCTGTGACTTTTGTACGGTCAATAGCCTTTCGATATACCTGCCTATTATATCGGTCTCTATATTCACTTCGGAACCCGGCCTTTTTTGCCGGAGCGTCGTCTTTTCTTCGGTGTGTCCGATGATATTGACGGTAAAGCCCGTCCGCGTCAGCGAATTTACCGTCAGACTGATGCCGTCCACCGCCACCGATCCCTTGTCGATAACGTACCTCGTAATCGAGGAATCGGCATCGATTTCGATAATCAGGCCGTCGGCGTTCTGTGTAACGCGCCGGACACCGCCTATCCCCTCCACGTGTCCCTGAACCAGATGACCGCCGAGACGGTCCGTGAGCCTGAGCGCCCGTTCGAGGTTGACGAAAACCCCCTTGTCCGCGCTCCTCAGGGTAGAGCGGGTGAGCGTCTCGGGAGTCGCCTCCACCGAAAAGGAGTCGCCCGAGATGCCGACAACCGTCAGGCAGACACCGTCTACCGATACGCTGTCGCCCACCTTGGTATCGGAAAGATCCAGCGTCGAGCCGATCGTCAGGACGTAGACCTTCCCCTGTTTGGCGACGGAGTTCACCCTCCCTATCGACTCGATGATACCGGTAAACAACGTTTCGGCCCTCCTCTGTCCTCCGGCGGGCTGCGCCCCCTCTTTTTCCATCGCCCGTTTTTCCGCCCGTCCCCGTTTCCCTCTATCGATACGCCTGGACGATGAAGTCCTCCCCAAGTCGACGAACCGTCATCTGTGACACCGCAACCGCGTCGGCAATCTTTTCGGGGCCCCGTCCCACGGACAGCCCCAGCCCATCGCCCCCGGTAAGTATCTTCGGCGCGTATATCAACACTATCTCATCGAATATAGCACGAGTTATGAAATATGTAAAGATGTTTGCCCCCCCTTCTACCAGGAGCCGCATCACATTTCGCTTGCCTATCTCTACCAGGAGCTCATCGATGGAGAGCCTTCCGTCATCTTGGCGACCGACATAGACAACCTCGGCGCCCCGGGCGTTGAGATCCGCCGCTCTTTTTCTATCGGCGTCGGGCGCGGCCCCGATAATGACCGTGCCCGCACCTTCCGAAAGCATCCGGGCATCGGGCGGCATTTCGAGATCGGGATCGACGATTACCCGGCTGGGGTCGCGTCCCCGGACCATCCGTACGGTAAGCAGCGGGTCGTCGTTTTTCACCGTTCCGATACCGACCAGGACCGCGTCGGATTTTGCCCTCATCCGATGGACAAATCGCCGGGAGGCCTCCGACGAAATCCAGCGGGAGTCACCGACGGCCGTCGCGATTTTACCGTCGAGCGTCAGGGCAGCCTTAAGGGTAACGAATGGGATTTTCTTCGTGACGAACTTCGTATAGGCTTCGTAGAACCGTTCGATCTTCCGGCCCATGCCTTCCACGATTACTTCGATCCCCGCGTCTCTCAATATCCGAGCGCCGCCGCCCCGCACGTCGGGATTGGGGTCTTGGATCCCGATGAAGACTCGTTTTACGCCCGAATCGATCAGGGCATCGGTGCAGGGCGGGGTCCTTCCGTGATGGCTGCAGGGTTCCAGTGTCACGTAAAGATCGGCTCCCCGCACGTCAGAGGAACAAGACGTCAGGGCCTTGACCTCCGCGTGAGGGCTCCCCGGTCCCTCGTGGAACCCCTCGGCAATGATCCGGCCGTCTTTCACAAAGACCGCGCCTACCGGTGGGTTTGGAGAGGTCTTCCCCTCGTATCGCGCAGCCCCCGCCAGCGCCCTCTTCATGAAGCGGATATCCATCTATTCCTTGGTGCTGTCCCGCCGATCGAGGATATCCTTGAGCTCGGACATGAACTCGTTGATATCCTTAAAGGACCGATAGACCGAGGCAAATCGGACGTACGCCACGTCATCTAGGTCCCTGAGGCGGATCATCACCTTTTCGCCTATCTCGGTGCTCTTGATTTCCCGTTCTGACGTCTCCGAGAACCCCGCCTCGACCTGATTGACGACATTTTCGACGGCCTGTACGCTGATCGGCCGCTTTTCACAGGCCTTTTTGATGCCAAGGAGGATCTTGTTGCGGTCAAACGGTTCCCGTCTCCCGTCCTTCTTTACCACCATCGGCAGCACGTCTTCGATCCGCTCATAGGTGGTGAAGCGCCGCTCGCATTTAAGGCATTCCCGCCTGCGCCGAATGGTGTCGCCGTCCTTACCGAGACGGGAGTCGATGACCTTGTCGTCCATGAAACCGCAAAAGGGACACTTCATCTCTTTGTCGTTACCCCGTTGTAGCGGCCGATAAGGCCGCCCAAAGACGAATCGTCGATACCGCCGCCTCACGATGCCGGGCCGCTACGAGCCTCCCGGCTGCCCGTCCGGGGCAAATCGTTCGACGATAATTCGTGCCTCTTGCAGAAGCTCCTGCGAGAGCCGGTCGTTATAGGCCTGCCGATATACGACCCTCGTGATTCCGGCGTTAATGATCATCTTGGCGCATATTATACAGGGATAGGTTGCAGTATAGATAGTGGCACCGCTGATTCCAACGCCGTGGTAGGCCGCCTGAATGATTGCGTTCTGTTCGGCGTGTAGTCCCCGGCAGAGCTCGTGTTTTTCGCCCGAGGGGACACTGAGTTGGTCTCTGATACAGCCCACATCCATGCAATGGGCCAGGCCCCGCGGGGCCCCGTTATAGCCCGTCGCGAGGATATTCTTGTCTTTTACGATAACCGCGCCCACCTGTCTCCTGATGCAGGTAGACCGTTGGGCTACGAGATCGACAATGCCCATGAAATACTCGTCCCACCCGGGACGATGACGGCCGGTTGTGTTGTTCGTTTGTTTCAAGGGGATACACTACCCCTCGAGTTTGTGGCGGTATATTGGGAAATCCTTAAGAATTTCTTCCACTCTGCTTCGGGTCCTGCGTAGCATTTCCTCATTGGTAACGTCCAAAAGGACATCGGCGATGAGGTCGGCCACGATCAGGACGTCCTTTTCTTTCATACCCCGGGTCGTTACGGCCGGTGTACCGAATCGAACACCGCTGGTGATCCGGGGAGGCCTGGTATCATAGGGTATACCGTTTTTATTGGCGCATATCCCGGCCCGTTCGAGGGCGTCGGCGGCAACGTTCCCGGTTAGCCCCCGGTGGCCGACATCGATCAGGAAAAGATGATTATCGGTACCGCCCGAGACGATACGGAACCCCTTTTTGGTGAGCTGGTCGGCCATAGCCGTGGCGTTTTTGACGATCTGATGCTGATATTGTTTGAATTCGTCGGTGAGGGCTTCTTTGAGCGCGACGGCCTTAGCGGCGATGACGTGCATGAGGGGGCCGCCCTGCGTTCCGGGAAACATCGTGGAATCGATCTTTTTTGCGTACTGCTCCTTGCACATGATCATTCCACCCCGGGGACCGCGCATCGTCTTGTGGGTCGTTACGGTCACAAAATCGCTCATCGGCACCGGGCTGTTATGCACGCCGGCGACAACGAGCCCGCCGATATGGGCGATATCGGCCATAAGCATGGCGCCGCAAGACTCGGCTATCTCGCCGAACTTGGCGAAGTCTATCTCCCGGGGATACGAACTCGCCCCGCAGATAATGAGCCTGGGCTTGTGCTCCCGGGCCAGACTCATGACCTCGCTATAGTCGATCCGCTCGGTCTTGCCGTCCACGTTATAAAAGACGATATTGAAAAGCCGGCCCGAGATGTTGACGGGATTGCCGTGCGACAGATGTCCCCCGTGGGAGAGGTTCATGGAAAGGATGGTGTCACCGGGATCGAGGACAGAAAACAGAACACCGATGTTGGCTTGAACACCGGAATGGGGCTGAACATTGACATGATCACATCCAAAGACCGCCTTGGCGCGGTCGATCGCCAGTTGTTCGGCGATATCCACAAATTCGCACCCATTATAGTATCTTTTCCCCGGATAACCCTCTGCGTACTTATTGGTCAGGACCGAGCCGGTAGCCTGAAGCACTGCCTCACTGACAAAATTTTCAGATGCTATAAGGACAATCGTATTTTCCTGGCGATTTATTTCACCCTGTATGGCTCTATAGAGTTCAGGGTCCGAAGTACTGAGGTCTCTGCTATTTACGGTCATTGATGCGATTCCCTTTCGATTTCTGCTATCTTGTTAACTCGTTTTTCATGCCGGCCGGCCTCAAAAGGCTCCCGAACAAAGGTCTTGACAATTTCCCTGGCCAATTCGGGTCCGGTAGTCCTTCCTCCTAACGCGAGGATATTCGCGTTGTTGTGCCGACGCGCCATGCGAGCCGTAAAGATATCCCATGCCAAAGCCGCCCGAATTCCCGGAACCTTGTTGGCGGCAATACTCATTCCGATTCCCGTCCCGCAGATGAGAATACCCAGATCGACGGATCCACCCCGAACCAGTTCCGCCACTTTCCTGGCGTAATCCGGATAGTCAACCGAGTCGGGAGAGTCCGTGCCCACATCGATGACCTGAATACCTTCGGCCGCAAGTACCTCGCCCACTATCTTCTTGAGGTCCAGACCACCATGGTCCGAACCGACGGCTACCTTCATGAACTTCCCGATTAGAGCTTATCGTTAATATAGCTAATGGCGTCCTGAACCGTGGCGATTTTTTCTGCGTCCTCATCGGAAATCTCCACGTCAAATTCATCCTCTATGGTCATGATCATCTCTACGATATCCAGAGAGTCAGCACCCAGGTCGTCGATAAAGGAAGCTTCCAGTTGTATCTCGTCCTTATCCAGTCCGAGCTGTTCTGCGATTATTTCTAAAACCCTTTCCTCAACCGATGCCATTTTTTCCTCCTACGATTGTATATTGCTAACAAACAGTAATAACATGGGTTACATAAACAAGCCGCCGTTTACCGCAATGACCTGGCCGGTGATATAGTCGGCCCATTCGGAAACCAAAAAACTCACCGCATCGGCCACCTCTTCGGCCGTTCCTATCCTGCCGATAGGAATCTGAGAGACGATCTCCTGCCTCGCCTTCTCGGGAAGGCTCCGGCTCATCTCCGTATCGATGAGCCCCGGTGATACGGCATTGACGGTGATCCCCCGCTCGGCAAGTTCCCGGCCCACCGCCTTGGTAAAACCGATTATCCCCGCCTTGGAGGCCGAATAGTTGACCTGTCCGGGGTTTCCATATTGACCTGCGACCGATGCGATAGTTACGATCCGTCCCCATTTGGCCTTGAACATCGGCCTGATGACCGCCTTGGTCATCAGGTAGGTCCCCTTGAGGTTCGTGTCCAGTACCTCGTCCCAATCGCTCTCCTTCATAAAGACGAAGATGTTGTCGCGGGTTCGTCCGGCGTTATTTACCAGTATGTCGATGTGTCCCGCCGCCTCCAGCACCTTTTTGACGGCCCCGGCAACATTGTCCGGTGAGGCCACGTCGCATTCGAGGAGATCGGCCGCCCCCCCCTCTTTTACGATTTCTTCTTGAACCTGTCGGGCGGCTTGCTCGTTCTGACGATAGTTGATAAAGACACGGGCCTTTTGCGCCGCGAGATTAACCGCTATCGCCCGTCCGATCCCCCGGGAAGCCCCGGTTACGATCGCCACCTTTCCGTCAAGCACGTACCACCTCCCCCTGACGTATCATGAACCTCATTTATATATCTAAAACACAAGTTTCCCGATTTTGCAAGATTATTGATACTTTTTTTGTGCCTCCCTGAGGGAGGCCGTGTTGCCGACCGCCAGCGTTGCCACCTGAGCATCTATCCGTTTGATCAAACCCGACAACACCGCGCCCGGCCCCACCTCGATGAAACCAGTAACGCCGTTATCGACCATGTAACGCACACTCTGTTCCCACCTGACCGGCAGGATGAGCTGCTTGGCCAACAGGTCGGCAATCGCATCGGCCCCGGAGTACGGTGTCGCCGTAACATTGGACACAACCGGTACTGCGGGCTCTTTAAAGGATATCCCGGCAAGCACCCGCTTCAGATTATCGGCCGCCCCTTCCATCAACGGACAGTGTGAGGGGACGCTTACCTTGAGGACAATAACGGCCCGCGCTCCGGCCTCCTTTGCACCCTGTTGCGCCCGTTGTACCGCACCGCGGTGTCCCGAGATAACGATCTGTCCCGGTGCGTTGAAATTGGCCGCCGCAACGATTTCGTCTGCGGTCGAGGCCTCTTTGAGCACCGAATCCAGCCGCTCACTCGAAAGCCCGATGACTGCCGCCATCGCGCCCTGCCCCTCGGCCACCGCCTGCTGCATGAACGCCGCCCGCTTTCCCACAAGGCCGGCGGCCTGCCGTATCGATAGTGACTCGGCGGCAACGAGCGCCGAGTATTCTCCCAAGCTGTGGCCTGCGGCGAACGCCGGAAGGTTATTGCTTCCCACGCCGGCCTCCCGCAGCGCCGCGTGGATTGCCGCCGACAGGACGAGGATTGCCGGCTGCGTGTTTTCTGTCTTCGAGAGCTCTTCCTGAGGCCCTTGGAGGATGAGCCTCCTTATGTTCTTATGGAGCTCGTCCTCGGCCTCTTCAAAGACGAGCCGGGCTGCCTTGAAATCGGCGATGATGTCGCCGCCCATTCCCACAGACTGGGAACCCTGTCCGGGAAATACAAGAGCAAAAAAGGCCACCGCTTACCCTCTGATACGTGGCCCGCGGCGTGATCGGTCACTCCCGCCGCGGATAATCGCCTTGGGCGCCCCTCCCGGCGCCCTATTATGTCATGTGCGGCATGAAACCGAAGTCCCCGCGTTCCAAATCGTCGACGCGCCCCCCGCTCCCGCACATCCCTCCCGTTTTTCACGGTCGGTCGAGATACGACCGACCGGTCAGCGTGAACGCCGTTTATCTTCGCTCTTCTGTAATTCGTTCGCTCACGGCCCGGATCGTGCGTTGGGCTTCGGCCATGACGTCGTCGATGATCTTCCCTGCCGATTTCCGCTCTCCGACAAGCCCCGAGATCTGGCCCGCCATCACGGACCCTTCTTCAACGTCCCCCTGGACCGCACGCTCAAGCGCCCCCTCTCCGAACCGTAATATCTCTTCCGGACCGCCCCCCCGCTTTTCCATATCGAGGAGCTTGCGCGCGAGCCTGTTTCTGATAATCCTCACCGGATGTCCCGTGGATCTCCCCGTAACGATGGTATCCCGGTCTCCGGCGTTGATGATTCGCTCTTTCCACCGCTCATGCACGCTGCATTCATCGGCCGTACAAAAGACCGTCCCCATCTGTACCCCTTCGGCCCCGAGCATGAGCGCCGACGCCAGGCCCCTTCCGTCGGCTATACCCCCGGCCGCGATCACCGGGATCGAAACCGAACGGCTGACCATCGCAACGAGAGCCATCGTCGTCAATTCGCCGACGTGCCCGCCGGACTCATACCCCTCGGCGATGACCGCTGCGGCCCCCGCCCGCTCCATCCGTACGGCCAGGCTCACCGACGCCACCACCGGGATAACGGCAAGGTCGGCACCCTCGGCCTTTCTGACAATCGGACCGGCGTTTCCCGCACCGACGGTAAGCACCCGCACTCCCTCCCGGACAACGACAGCGAGCTTTTCTTCGGCCAGCGGCGCCGTCAGGATAAGGTTCACCCCGAATGGACGTGAAGTCAGATTACGGGTTTTCCCTATTTCGTCTTTGAGTTCGTCCGGCTCCATGAGCCCGGCGCCGATGATCCCGAGCCCACCTGCTTCGCTCACGGCCGCCACGAGCGCCGCGCGGGATACCCGCGCCATACCTCCCTGCAGAATCGGATACCTAATGCCGAGCAGCGGCAGTAATCTCGAGGCGATCACTATTCTTCCTCGATCTTGATTACCTCCCGATTTTTATAGTAACCGCAGTGGGGGCATACCTCGTGGGGGGCCTTGGCCTCTCCGCAGTTCGTACAGAGACTGCGGCCGGGCGCCTCGAGTCCCTGATGGGACCGACGTTTCCCCCTGCGCGCGCGTGATAATTTTCTTTTAGGAACAGCCATGGTTATTTCCTCTGTTACTTGATGTGGAGATTCTTCAGTTTTTCAAATCTGACGTCGACAGATTCATCCCCGCAGCCGCAAATCCCATCATTGAGATTCTTGCCGCACCTGACGCAGAGCCCCAGGCAATCGTCTTGGCATAGCGGCTTGATAGGCAGGCTGAGGGATATCTGTTCTATGATAACCTGTCCGATATCGAACATATCTCCGTGAAAAAAATTAAGGTCGAGGTCTTCTCTCTTCAATTCTACGTCTTTTCCGGCGACCGTCTCGTGGGTAAATACGCTCTTAAACGAGATGTCGAAATCTCTATTAAAGAGCTCGGTGCAGCGGCCGCACGCCCTTTGAGCAACCGTCTGAATGTGCCCCTCGACAACAAGCGTATTATTAGCCCGTTCGAGCGAAATCGTTCCCTCGAAACCGCGAGGAAAGGCGAGATCGACCTCCTGTATGACGCCGAGCAGGTCATCCTGCCAATCGGTTCCGTCGATAACGGTATGGATCTCCAGGCGACGTACGCTTTCCGGCCATTGCTGGAATGCACGGCGTCCGGGAATCTCGATGGATGTTCCGCCCGAAGGGATCTCTCCGAGCTTAAAGAGAAGAAAATCCATATCCCCATATCCGATCTACAATCTACTCTGAATTTATCATCAAATTCGAGATATTTGGATATATATAGCTAAACGCCTTTTCTTTGTCAAGAAAATTTAAATAATTCGGCTCGAATATGCCCTTTTCATACTATAATAGAGCGAAATTGGCTTGACAGCAACTCCTTTCTTTACTTATAATTAAAAGATAATTCTCCGATCCATTTCACCTACGGTCAAAGGCCCGCATCCATCCCATCGCAGTCAATGACGGGTAACCGGGTGGCGCTAAGGTGATTGGACGATACGGTTCGGCGGGAAACGGCCGGGCCCTCCGTGTTTGAAAAGGAGAGTTGGCTAACATGATACGCCTATCGGCGTCCAGGAAACTCCCACCTTCCTGATGCCCCGCCGACCGACTCCCTGGAAAACAACCGTATCTATCGGCGCTTCGGGACATCCCTTTGAAGGATTTCCCCCCCGAATATCCATCGGCCCCGATGTACTATTCAGTTCATCCGTATTCGTAATGCGAAGAACGCAAAATGAAGTATGGGAGGACAGACCGTCCCCGCCGGATCGGCCCGGTACACGGCGGTCATGCTCACTGCGGGACAGCAAAAATGGGGAGTCCGTGTGTTTAAGCTTGAGGCCATCAGATACATCACCGAGGGATTGAGACAGGCCGTCATCCTGATCGTTATGCTGGACCCGCAGGTCTACGAGATCGTGGGGCTCACCCTCTTCTGCTCGTTTACGGCCACCCTCATCGGAACGCTCTTCGCCCTTCCGACGGGCTTTCTGATCGGCACCCATGAATTCAGGGGAAAGAACAGCCTCGTGACGATCTTTTCCACCCTCATGGCGCTGCCGACGACCGTCGTGGGGCTCTTCGGATACGCGCTCCTTTCCAAGAGCGGTCCCTTCGGCTTTCTCGGCCTCCTGTTTACCCCCGGGGCAATCATCATCGGTGAGACGGTACTCTGTTTTCCGATTATCGTCGCGTTTGCCATATCCACCACCCAGTCGATCAATCCCCTCGTCAGGCAAACGGCCCTCACCCTCGGTGCTTCACCCTTCCAGGCATCCATGGCCGTTTTCTTTGAGGGCAGGATAGGCTATCTCGTCTGCGTGGCAGCGGGATTCGCCCGGGTCATCGCGGAGGTGGGCGCAGCCATGATGCTGGGAGGCAATATCAAGGGACATACCCGGACGCTTACCACCGCCATTGCGCTGGAGACGGGCAAGGGAGAATTCTCCCTCGGGATGGCCCTCGGTATTATTCTGTTGATTCTCGCGCTGGCCGTCAACATCCCGATACAACGGCTCAAGCGCATCGGGGACAGCTCATGAACACCGATTACGCCATTCAAATTACCGGTCTCACCAAGGTCTATAATACCGGGACCGTCCTGAATGTCGGGGAGCGCTCGTTTATCCGCGGGAAAATCTATGGGCTCGTGGGGCCTAACGGATCGGGCAAGAGCACGCTCCTTTCCATCCTCGCCCACCTCACCCCCCCCACCGCCGGAACGATCCTTCTGTCCGGGACCGACACTACGCTGTTGCCCTCCCCGGAGACCAGGAGGCGCATTACCCTGGTTCATCAGGAACCGGTGATGTTTCACACGAGCGTTAAGAAGAACGTCGCCATGGGACTGATCTATCATGACGTACCCAAACAGGAGCGGAAACTGCGCGTGTTGGAGGCCCTTCGGGCCGTCGGTATGGAAGGATTTGCCACAAGGAACGCACGCACCCTCTCGGGCGGAGAGAAGAAGCGGGTCGCCGTCGCCCGGGCGCTGGCTATCTCTCCGGATATCCTGCTTTTGGACGAGCCGACGGCCAACGTCGACGGAACCAACGCCGGCCGGATAGAACAAATCATCAGGCGAATAAACGAGACCGCCGGCATGACCATTATCTTTTCCACCCACAACCTCAACCAGGCCTATCGCCTGTCCCATGAGGTCGTCACCCTCATGTACGGAAAGACCCAGGGCACGTCCCTTATGAACATCTTTTCGGGGGTTGCCGAAAAAGAAAACGGTGAGCCGGTTTTCTATACGGGACGCGCCCGAATCAAGCTGCCGGTATTTGAAAAAGACGTCCAACAGATATCGGTGAATCCCAACGATATTATCATATCAAAAGAGCCCGTCTCATCCAGCGCCCGCAATTGTTTCTCTGGCCAGATCATAGAAATGATGAAGGACGGCGACCGAGTCACGGTTACGGTAAGGACCGACGAGGATTTCAGGATTACCGTCACCGACCGTTCCGTCAGAGAGATGGGACTCTTCATCGGCGAGGAAGTCTCCATCGCGTTTAAGGCCTCCTCGATAACGATGTATCATCCCCAGGGAGAAATGTGAGAAAAGGATTCCTCCAACTGACGGCGGTCGCCGAATTTGAGGCGATTATCGCCCGGTGCGAACGGATAACGGCCACTGAGGTCGTTTCGACGGCCGACGCCGTCGGCAGAACACCGGCCGCCGATGTGATCTCCCCGGGAGACCTTCCGGAGTTCCCCCGATCGACCGTCGACGGATTTGCGGTAATAAATTCGGACACGCATGGGGCGTCCGAGTCCATTCCCCTCTACCTCGATCTGGCCGATGATATCCCTGTCGGCACCAAGGCAGAACGCCCCCTGAAATCGGGGGAGGCGGCGCGAGTCGTAACGGGCGGAATGATCCCGGAGGGGGCCGACGCCGTGGTGATGATCGAACATGCCGATCTGGTCGACGAAGAGACGCTGGAAGTCCGGCGTGCGGCCGCCCGGCTCGAAAACCTGGCTCTCGTCGGCGAAGACGTCGCCCGGGGCGCAGCGATCGTTCCGGCGGGCCGGCCGCTGGGTCCCTTTGACATTGGGGCACTGATGGGTCTGGGGATCCTCGAAATCGAAGTCTTCAAGAGACCGGCGGTCACCGTCTTTTCCACCGGCGCCGAGGTGGTGGAGCCGGCCCAAACGCCTGCCCCGGGCAAGGTCCGGGATATCAACAAATACGCCGTTGCCGCGGGAGTTACCCAGGCGGGAGGGGTCCCGTCCCTTCTGCCAACGATAGGAGACGACCTCGACCTCCTCACTGACACAATCGGGCGCAGCGTGCAGAACTCCGACATGGTAATCCTCTCCGGCGGCAGCTCCGTGGGAGGAATGGACTTTACGGAGGAAGCTATCAACGACAGCGGCCGGCCGGGAGTGCTCGTACACGGGCTTGCCGTCAAGCCCGGAAAACCGACCATCTTCGGGATGGTCGGCGATGTGCCCGTCATCGGGCTGCCGGGACATCCGGCGGGGGCATTGGTGATCTTTACGATCTTTATCGCCCCCCTCATCAGGAGAATCGGAGGAAACCGAAACGCCGGGCCGTTCGCCCGAAGCATATCGGCGCAAATCACCCGGAATATCGCCGGATCCCCCGGCAAGCACGTCTATGTCCCGGCGGCCCTTGAATTCGGTGCGCCCGATCGGCCACCACGGGCCATCCCCATCCTCGGCAAATCCGGGGCGGTATCGATCTTGACGAAGAGCGACGGAATCATCGTCATCGATCCAATGCGGGAGGGCATCGAGGCCGGCACGATCGTCGAGGTATACCTCTACAAGACACTATGAAACGAAACATCTATCTCGAAAAGCGGCCCCTTTCCGAGGCCCTGAAATTGTTCCTGGGCGCCTTTGACTTTGAGGCCGCGGCGGGCCGCGAAGAAATCAGGAGCGTTCAGTCGTGCAACAGGATTACCTCCGGCCCGGTTTTCGCCCGGATATCGTCGCCCAACTACAACGCCGCCGCCATGGATGGAATCGCCGTCCGGGCCCGCGACACCGAAGGGGCTACGGAGGCCTCACCCCGGCGGCTTTCTCGGGACGACGGGTTTGTCTCCATCAATACCGGCAACGCCCTTCCGGCCGACCGGGACGCCGTGATCATGATCGAAGACATCAGCCGGATCGACGACAACACCATCGAAATCATCAAGGCCGCCGTTCCTTATCAGCACGTGCGGGCGATGGGCGAGGACATGGTGGCCACCGAGTTGGTGTTGTCGGCGGGACATACGATCCGCCCCTATGATATCGGGGCGCTCCTGGGCGCGGGGCATACCACCGTGGCTGTCAGGAAGCAACCGCGCGTCCTGCTGATACCCACCGGTGACGAACTGGTGCCCGACACCGCCGCGGACCTCCCCGAGGGCAAGGTCTACGAATCCAACAGTGCGGTTATCGCGGCCATGATCGCCGCTGACGGCGGCATTGCCGAGCGCCACGCCATCGTCGGCGACGATTACGACTCCATTCGCCTGGCGGTGACCGAAAACGTCGACGAATTTGACCTGATCATCATCATTGCCGGCTCCTCGGCCGGAACCAGGGACTACACCAAATCCATCGTTGAAGATCTCGGGAAGGTATTCGTCCACGGTATCGCCATCATGCCCGGCAAACCGACGATCCTGGGCGCGGTCGCCAAAAAGCCCGTCGTGGGCCTTCCCGGTTATCCTGTTTCGGCGGTCATGACCTATCAGACGGTCGTCCGTCCCCTGATTGCCCGGATGCAGGGCGCCCGGATACACCCGGACGAGACCGCCCAAGTCGTCGTGCTCAGGGATATCCCCAAGGCGATCGGAAACGATCTGTTCCTGCGCGTCCAGATGGCCGAGATCGACGGAAGGCTGGTGGCATCGCCCCTGCCCCGGGGCGCGGGAAACATCACCACGATGGTCAAGGCCGACGGGATCGTCACCATCGACTCCCTCTCGGAAGGGTTGAAATCGGGCGATACGGCCACGGCCGTCCTGCTCAAAAGGAGGGAGGATATCGCCAACACGATCATGGCCGTGGGGAGTCACGATATCAGCCTGGACCTCCTGGCAGGGAGGCTCAGGGTTCTCTATCCCTCGTTTCGGCTTTGCTCGGTCAACGTGGGGAGCCTGGGCGGCATCATGGCCCTCAAAAACGGCGAGTGCCACCTGGCCGGCTCCCACCTCTTGGATCCCGAGACCGGACGCTACAATATCCCGTCCGTCGGCCGCTATCTCAAGACAATGTCGGTGTCTCTGGTCACGCTGGCCCACCGGGAGCAGGGCCTGATCGTGCAAAAGGGAAATCCCTCAGGCATACGCGGCATCGCCGACCTGACGAGAAACGGGATCGTCTTCGTCAACCGGCAGCGCGGCTCCGGCACGCGCATACTCCTGGATTACCTCCTCAAGAAAATGGGGATCGAGGGCAGCGGAATCGACGGATACGGCCGCGAGGAATTCACCCACCTGTTGGTGGCGGCCGCCGTTAAGAGCGCACGGGCCGACGCGGGCCTTGGCATCAGGGCCGCCGCCCGGGCGCTCGATCTGGACTTTATCCCGATCGAGCACGAGCAATATGACCTGATCATTCCCGCAAAATATCGCCGGGACGAAAGGATCGTGGCGCTCATCCAAACCATTTCAGACGATCGGTTCAAGGATGAGATGCGGTCCCTGGGCGGCTACGACACGGCCCAAACCGGAAAGGAAGAGATCATTGACGGCTAAGAAACCCGAAAAGACACGCAAGAGCGGCGTTACGGACCGCTATGCCCGCACGATCGATTACCTGAGGATCTCGGTAACCGACCGATGCAATCTCCGCTGCCGCTACTGCATGCCCGAAGAGGGGATACCATCGATATCTCACGACGGGATCATGCGCTACGAGGAGATCACCCTGTTGGTCCAGGCCGCCGCATCCCTGGGCTTTACAAAGCTCCGGTTGACCGGCGGGGAGCCGCTGGTCAGGAGGGGACTGGCCGATCTTATCGAATCGCTGGCGGCCGTCGACGGAATTCGTGACCTCTCGCTCACCACCAACGGCGTCCTTTTGGCCGAGCAGGCGCCGCGGCTCAAGGACGCCGGGATCGGCAGGATCAACATCAGCCTCGATACGTTGAGGCCCGATCGCTTTTACACAATCACCCGGCGGGATCTCTTTGACCGGGTAACGGCAGGAATCGATGCGGCACTTGACTCCGGCATGGACCCGGTGAAGATCAACATCGTAGTCATGCGGGGGGTCAACGACGACGAGATCATGGATTTTGTCCTCCTCACGAAGGACAAACCGCTGTCGGTTCGCTTCATCGAATTCATGCCGACCGCGGCCCAAAACGGATGGGAGCGCGACCGGGTAGTTTCGTCCGCAGAAGTGTTGTCTCGAATACGAAAACAGTATATAATAGAAGAAGTGGTCGACACGCCCGGCGCCGGCCCGTCGACGGACCTGAGGATTGACGGTTTTGCCGGGTCCATCGGATTCATCTCGCCGGTGTCCAGTCATTTCTGCGACCGATGCAACAGGCTGAGGGTAACCGCCGACGGCAGGATCAGGGGGTGTCTGTTTTCCGACGACGAGTTGTATATCCTGCCGATCCTGCGCCAACGACGCCCCGTCGGCGAGATTGCCGATTTCCTGAGGGAAGCCGTGATGAAAAAACCCCGATCCCATACCATTAACGACGGCCGCTTCAAGAACTGCCAGCGGCCGATGTCGGCGATTGGTGGATGACGGAGGATAGCGCGATGGGGCTGACCCATACCGATGAATCGGGAAATGCCAGGATGGTGGACGTCTCCGAGAAGGATATCACCAAAAGACAGGCCGTGGCCCAGGGCCGCATCAGGGTAAAACCCGCGACGCTGGCGATGATACGGGGAAACCAGGTAAAAAAGGGGGACGTCCTCTCAACGGCCCGGATTGCCGCGATCATGGCGGCAAAGGATACCTCCGATATCATCCCGCTGTGCCACCCGATCCCGATCACCGAGATCGCGGTCGACTTCGAGATCGAACAAGAGGAACCGGCGGTCCTGATTACGGTTACCGTGTCGGCCCTCTGGCGAACCGGCGTGGAGATGGAGGCAATCGTGGGGGTCCTGGCGGCGGCCGCCACGATCTACGACATGATCAAGGCCGTGGATCGCTCGGCGGTCATTACCGACGTCTCCCTCATCAAAAAAACCGGCGGCAAAAGCGGAACCTACACCAAGGAGAAATAATATGAGTCAATCGGGACGGATCATCTCCGTCAATGTATCGGAGAAGACCGGTATGCAGAAGGAACCGGTAGCCAGCGGAGAACTCGTCAAAGAGCATGGCATTCGCAACGACTCCCACGCGGGCCCGTATCATAGGCAGATCAGCCTGCTGGCCCAGGAAAGCATTAACAAGATGAAGGCCAAGGGGGCCGACGTGGTGCCGGGCAGCTTTGCCGAAAACCTCACCACGGAGGGCATCGACCTTCCATCACTTCCCGTAGGTACCATCATCCGGACCAGCGGCGGCGCCACACTCGAAGTGACCCAGATCGGCAAGGTCTGTCACAACGATTGCGCGGTCTTTGCCGCCATCGGTGACTGCGTTATGCCCAGGGAGGGAATTTTCGTCAAGGTGCTCGAGGGGGGGACTATCAGCCCTGGTGACACGATCACGGTTGCCGAAGGGGGCCCGAATGACGACCGGGCATGACGGCTCGATGATCAGGGCCGCGGTCATCACGTTAAGCGACCGGGGGGCCCGGGGCGAGAGGACCGATGAAAGCGGCCCGATTATCGTCGACTGCATCACGGACCTGGGGGGACACGTCGTTTCGGTTGAGATCATCCCCGATGAGGCCGAGGTTCTCAAGGAGCGCCTGACGGCCATCTCGGACTCCGGCGCGGCCAATCTCATCCTGACCACCGGTGGGACGGGCCTTTCCCCGCGGGACATCACCCCAGAGGTGACCCTTGCCGTGGCCGACCGGATTGTCCCCGGCTTCGCCGAGGCGATGAGGAGCCAGAGCCTCACAAAGACCCCCCACGCGATGCTCTCGCGGGCGGCCTCGGTCATGCGCAAATCGACGCTCATCATAAACCTGCCGGGAAGCCCCCGAGCGGTAGCCGAATGCCTGGAGATAATCCGCCCCGCCCTGGCGCACGCCGTGGCCAAGGCGTGCGGAGATCCAAACGACTGCGCCCGTTAGACGTGTATTTCGGGAAATGCTATTTGCCTTGACTTTGTCCCCCGCCGACCGTTACAATTAACCTTTTATGGTATGATCGGTTTTTACGAACGAATCGTCGTACGGGCGATATCGGACCCGGGAGCGGCCTCTATGAGAGAGGGGCCAAGCTGGATATAGAGCCGGGGCACAGAAACAGATAACGGATATAGGATCTACACCGGAACAAGAGAGGCATATCGAAGAATACATGCTCAAGCAAATCCTTAAGAAGAAAAAACGGCCCATCGTGGTTTCCGACTTTGATGGAACCATCAGCACCAGAGATATCAGCTATGAGATCCTCGACCGGTTTTCCACCGGCGGATGGCAGGGTGTGGACGAGGCTTATGCCCGGGGGGAAATCGGCTCCCAAGAGGCCTTCCGGCTCATTCTCGAAAAGATAAAGGCGACCAAATCGGAGCTCATTGATCATATCAATCAGTTATCTCCGCCCATAGACCCCCGTTTCGTGGAGTTCTACCGCTACATAAGAGAGCGGGGTATCGATCTGGTAATCCTTTCGGACGGGTTTCTCTTTTACATCAAGCTCCTGCTTGAGAGGGAGGGGATTACCGACATTCCCATTTACGCCAACGATATCATTGAGGATAAAACGGGCACGCTTGTCCCCATCTTCCCCTATCATAACGGACAGTGCGATAAGTGCGGCAACTGCAAATCCAATATCGTCAAGAAGCTCAAAGAAGACCATGATCACATTATCTTCGTCGGCGACGGCTATTCCGACCTCTGCGCCTCGGAGCTTGCCGATACCCTCTTCGCCAAAAGGCAGCTCATGAAGCACGCCGCCGAAACGAGGCGCCCCTTTACCTACTTCCACGATTTCGCGGACGTCCGCACCGAATTTGAAAAGGAGATCAGGGGTGTCATCTTCGACCTGGACGGAACCCTCGTCGACTCACTGGAGGCCATCAGGACCTCCTTTCTCCACACTATAGATACGCTCGATCTGGACGTGGACGTAGAAAAGAGCTTCGGCGAAATGATGAACTGGCCGCTTACCGTCGGGATGGAGAAGATTTTCCCCGGGACGGACCTCAACGAGGCCGTGAAGGTTTTTAGAGAGAAGTATTACGCCATTTACAAGGATGCCACCCCGATCAAGCCGGGGATAAACGAGGTTCTCACATATCTGGCCGATTCGGGTGTGAAACTCACGGTGGCCACCAATAAGCTTGCGCCCCTGGCGCGGGAGTTGCTGGAACATCTGGCCATCGACGGGTACTTTGAGGCGGTCATCGGCGTCGGCGACGTCCCCAATCCCAAGCCCGCCCCGGACATGGTGGACGCCGCGATACAAAAGATGGGGACGACCAGGCAAGACACGATACTCGTCGGCGACTCCCAGGTGGATATCGAGACGGCAAGAAACTCGAACATCGACGTCTACGTCGTCTCCGATTCCTTTGACCCGCCCGAGGAGCTGGTCAAGCGTAAGCCGAGAAAAATGTTCTATTCAACCGAAGAGCTCGGCAGGGAGCTCTCATCGGAGGTCTGACATCCGTGCTGCAGGTACAGAGCAAGAAATCGTTCTGTGAAGGCGCCCGGCGCGACCACCACAGGCTCTATGCAATGGCGCTGCCGGGGCTGGTACGGTCGGTCGAGGACGACCTCAAGATTCTGATCGCCCACAACGTCGGGGCAATCGTGACGATGACCCAGGACCCCCTTATCCTGCCCCTCCAGTTCCGCCCCCTCTTCGCACAGTTTCATATGCCGGTGGAAAACTTCGAGCCCCCGACCATCGATCAGATCGGGCGGTTCGTCGACTTCGTCAACGAGCAGTTTGACCGGGACATTAACGTGGCCGTTCACTGCCTCATGGGGATCGGCCGGACGGGAACGGCCATCGCCGCCTATCGGGTGAGCCGGGGCGAGACGCCCGATCAGGCAATAGAAGGCCTCAGAAAAATCAGGAATTTCATCGAGACCAAGGAACAGGAAGAGATGGTCTGGGAATACTATCGGCACCTGCGGGCCGAGCAATGAACGCCATAATACGACGGGATACAGATGCGAGGGAATTAAAGGAACACAATACTTGATTCCCTTTTTATTTTAACCGGGTAGCCTGCCGAATTAAGTATTGTGTCCCCTTAATTCATCTATACTAATAGGGAGCTTATACGATGAAACGAAAGATCGTGTGTATGTGCGGCTCCATGCGGTTTAGGCCCGATTTCGAAAGGGCCGTCCTTAAGGAGAGCAAGAAGGGTAACATCGTATTATCGGTGAGCGGATTTGCCCACGAAGACCTGCTGAAATTGACCCCCGAGGAAAAAGAAGTGTTCGACGCCCTGCATCTGGATAAGGTGCGCATGGCCGACGAGGTCCTGGTCATCGATAAAGACGGCTACATCGGCCAGAGTACGGCGCGCGAGATCATGTACGCCCGCTCGATCGGGAAATCGGTGAGCTTCTTCTTCGGATTGGCCCAGGACAATACCGAAGACAGGTCTTTCGGCACCCCTCCCCTGTTGCCCGCCGCGGGAATAGGAACGGAGGGACAGGACTACTGGATGCGGATATGGCGCAAATTCAACGTGGAGGGGGTGCTGGGCACGGGGGGCACCACGTGGACGTCATGGGGCTCCTTCATCGCCTGGGTCAACAAGAACGGCCTTCCGGTGTAAGTAACGGATCCTTTTACCGGCAACCGCAGGTAATCCTGTACTGTCATCAGTCGCGTTTGAATCCGTAGGGGTCGAATATATGCAACCCGCGCAACGGTCATCATCAAAGAAAAGACGGGCGGTATTAATGCCGCCCCTACGGGTTCAAACACGTTCTCGGCAGGCGGGGGTGGCACCGGCGAAGCGAAGCTTGCCGGTGGTCCTTCCCGGAATTAAGTATGGTGTCCCAAAATTCTTGTTTCCGGTAACAGTCAGGGGATTGCCACGCCGCCATACGGCGGCTCGCAATGACGGCGAAGTGTCCCTAAAATTCCTTCGTCCCCCTTATTTCTCCGGCATCGCCTGGTACGTCGTGGCCTTCTTGGGTGTCTTGCCCTTGATGACCTCGTGGTAGTATTTATAGGTAAGCGGCGTCCCCTCTTTGAGCACCTGGCAGTTGACGAGGTCGCCGACAAACAGCGTATGGCTGCCGGCGTCCATTTCTCCCATGACCTTTAGCTCTATGTACGAGAGGGCGTTTTCCGTGACGATGGGGACCCCGGTGACCCCGGTGATAAACGAGACGTTCTCGAACTTATTGACGTCCTTTCCCGACTTGAACCCGAAGGCGCCGATAAATTGGAAGGGTGTCTCCTGGTCGAGGATCGAGACGCCGAACACACCGCTCTTTTTTACGTAGTCGTGAGTCAGGTTTTCCTTGTTGAGACAGGCCGCCAGCCGCGGGGGCTCGGCGGTCGCCTGGAAAAAGGTGTTGGCGATCTGGCCGTTGGGCTTTCCGTCCATATGAGAGGTCACGATGTATACGCCGTAGCTGAGCTGAAAAAGTGCCTTCATGTTCAATTGGTCGCTCATTTCGTTTTACCTTTAAGTATATCGGATGTTTTCCTGCCGAGGGAAAAGCAGCCCGCCAGGTCGTCTCCGGTCGGCACGTTCTTAACTTTGATCCCCTCACCGACCAGATCTACCTTCATCTCCGAAAGAAGCCCGTTCAGGTGGGCCACGGATTCACCGCTCCACCCGTAGGAACCGAAGGCGGCCCCGACGAGACCTTTCGGTTTCAGTCCTTTCATGTAGACCATGAGGTCGGCCAGGGTCGGGAAGATGTTGTTGTTGAGGGTCGGGGAGCCCACGACGAGCGCCCCGGCGGCAAGGATCTCGGTGACGACATCGCTGCGGTGATGGGCGGCCATCGGCATAATCTTCGTTTCCGTACCCCCGGCAGACAACCCCTCTCCTATGGCCCGGGCCATCCGGGCGGTGCTCTGCCACATCGTGTCATAGACGACCACCGCGCGGTTTTCCGGCACGCCGGACGCCCAGCGGGCGTAGCGCTCCAGGATCCAGGGTATCTTTGACCGCCAGACCGGCCCGTGGTCGGGGGCAACCAGTTTTATATCCCAGCCCGTTGCCGGAACGCGTTCCAGGAGCTTCGTAACGAGGTTCGCGTAGGGCATGATGATATTGGCGTAATATTTTCCCGCCTCGTAGTCGAGGATCGATTGGTCGATCTGGTCGTCGAACCGCTCAAACGAGGCCAGGTGCATGCCGAAGGCGTCCTGAGAAAAGAGGAGCGACCGCTCGGGGAGAAAGGCGATCATGGAATCGGGCCAGTGGAGCATCCTGGTCTCGGCAAAGACGAGCTTCATGTTGCCCAGCGATACTGCCTCTCCGTCTTTGACGGGTATCACCTTTCCGGCGATCCTCTCGTGGAAGTGATCGACCAGCGTCTTTTCCCCCATGACCGACGAGTAGACCTTCTCGGGACGGATATCGTCGATCACCTCGGGCAGGCACCCCGAGTGATCCATCTCCGAGTGGTTGGAGACGATGATCTTAATCTTCTTTGGATCGACCACCGAGGCAATGCGCCCCATCATCTCGTCCCGGAAGGGGGCCTTGACCGTATCGATGAGCGTGATGTCCTCGGCCATGATGAGATACGCGTTGTAGGTGCTCCCGCGGCCGGTGGCGTATCCGTGGAAGTCCCGGATGAGCCAGTCTATGGCCCCCACCCAGTAGACCTCGTCGGTGATCTTTACCGCCTTAAAATGGGTTTCCATAGATTTCCCTATTAAATTTTATGCAGCATGTCCGAAAGAAACGTGATATGCCGCATCTCTTCCTTGATGATCTGGGAGATATCGAGTCTGCCGAGTTCCTCGGGCATCGCCTCCCTGACGCCCAGATAGAACACGATGGAATCCTTCTCTATCTCAATGGCAAAGTGGAGTACGTCCTGAAGGCTCTCGTCGGCCTTTAGTCGTTCGGAGGGATCCGTATTGATCGGAAAGACGCATCCGCCGGCGACCGCCTTCAGGTATTGGGCCGGCTCATCATCGATATAACTGTCTTGTTTTCCGGCCTTCTTTTTCAGCTCCTGCCGCAGCTCCTTGAATATTTTTTCGTGCCGGTCTTCCATGGCGGCGAGATCCATCAGCAGGCTCTTTGCCCTGCTCGTCTCAAAAAGGGCCGCAGCCTTCCGGTAGAATTGCGCGCCGTTTCTCTCGATCTGTTCGGCAATCTCAAAAACTTCATCGATATTGAAGATTTCAGCCATTGAATCTCCCCTTTCAGAACATGGTAAAATGAATTCTCATTATAGTGGGACGCCTTGCGATTGTCAACCAGAAAACCGGGACGGTAAACGGATGTTACGACACAACGAGGGGGCCTGCCGCCCCCTCGTATCGAGCATTATCGCCCTCCCCGTTACCAGTTCTCGCCGAGGAGCTCCTGGTAGGCCTGGGGATGGGCGCACGCCGGACAGGACTGCGGGGCCTCGGGGCCTTCGTGCAGGTAGCCGCAGTTCCTGCAGCGCCAGACTACCTTCCCGTCCCGCTTGAATACCCGCCCCTTTTCTATGTTGCCCGCCAGGTCACGGTACCGCTTCTCGTGCTGTTTTTCGGCAACGGAAACCGCCGTCCAGACCCGGGAGATCTCCTCAAACCCTTCTTCCTTGGCGATTTTTGCAAACGCCGGATACATCACCGTGTGCTCGTAGTTCTCACCACCGGCCGCGGCCTTGAGGTTTTCCAGGGTGCTGCCGACCACGCCTGCGGGAAATCCCGCGACGATCTCCACCTCTCCACCCTGGAGGAAGTCAAAGAAGCGTTTGGCATGCTCTTTTTCCTGGTTTGCCGTTTCCTCAAAGATATCAGCAACTTGCATGAAACCGTCCTTGCGCGCCCGGCTTGCGAAGTAGGTATAGCGGTTTCGCGCCTGGGATTCGCCGGCAAACGATGCCAGTAGATTCTTTTCGGTCTCCGAACCTTTAAGTTCCATAGGTTAGTCTCCTTTCATTCGGTTATGGGTTTTTATTATCGTAATGAAATAAACCATTCTTTCCTATTTACGTCCGGCCTCTCCCCTTTCGGGCGCGGTTTGTGAGGGCGTGGCCGTTTCACCCACGGCCGCCGTCTCCCCCTCGTTGCGCCTCTCTTAATCGGGAACCGGCTCCTTTCACCGTACGACCTTCATGTCGGTCCGTCAGCGTGCAAGCAGGCCGAAGGACGACAGTGCCTGGTCGCGCAGTTCGGCCCGGATGCCCAGCCGGGTCAGGGCAAAATCGTACTTAACCGGGTCGTCGGGCGCAATCTCACGGAACCGCTCGGTAATCTCCAGGGCCGCCGCCAACCCCGCCGACTTCCTCTCGGTAAATCCGAGCGTGCGGGCAATCCGGAACAGGTGCGTATCAAGGGGCACGACCAACAGGGCCGCCGATACGCCGTTCCAGCCCCCCGGATCCACGTCGTCCTTCCTGACCATCCAGCGGGCAAAGAGGTTGAGCCGCTTCATGCAACTCCCCTTTTCGTGGTGCGGAACAAGGCTGTTGCATCTGTCCCCAAACGGGCCGTTGAGCCCTTCGGCAAACCGGCACAGGGCGGCCGTCACGGTACGGTCGTCTCTATCAATTCCGGAGACAAAGGCCGCCTCCAGCGAGCCGTGCCGCCGGATGAGGTCGCGCGCCCCCAAAAGCGTAAGCACGAGTTCGTCGGCGGTGGTGAATCGATGCCTAAAACCGCAGAACATTGACCGTAGGCCGTCGCGATCCGCGTCACGCAGGAATCGGGATGGACGGTCCCCCATCATCCCAAGGACCGTCGAGACGCTTTTCATAATCTGCGCCACACGCCCGTATGCGAGAGACGAGGCGATCAGCCCGACGACCTCTCGGTCCCGGATGTCATCGTATCGCCCCAGAAACTCCACCGGATCGGGATGAATGAACTCGGGCCGGTTGAAGGTCTCATAGAGCCTTTCGAAGACGAGACGGTTTTCAGACGGTGTCATGGGCCTCCGTATCGTTATTTCAGTTTGCGGCGTGGCCGATTGGTTGTATTGGGCTATGTGCACGGCTCCCAGTAGCACCGCTTGGGTGATGTTACCTTCCCCTCTTTTTTAAGGGCGTCAATGATCTTGGCGACCTCTTTTGGGTCGATACCCGCTGCGGCGGAGATCTCGCCGGCTTTCACGGGTTTGCCCGCATCTTTCATGGCGGCAAGGACGGTTTTGGATTTTTCGGCCACGGGCTACCTCCTCACGATAAGAGATACAGGCGATCAAAGCGTCCATGGGCGATCGTTTTCATGTAGAATTTTCGGACGATTTCCGGCACTTGGGGCAGATACCGATCAGATCGAGGCGGCAGCCGACGATCCGGTAGCCGTCTATGTCGCCCGGGATCTCCGGCAGAGAAACCGCAAGCTCGCCCCGGACATCTCTGACGGCCCCACACGAAACGCACCTCACATGGTGATGGATGTCGGTGTTACCGTCGAAGCGTTTCATGGTTCCCGGCACCTCTATTTTCCGAATACGACCGGAACACGAAAGGATCTCAAGATTTCTATAGACGGTTCCGAGGCTGATTTTTGGAAGCCTTTTCCTCACGATCCGATAGAGTTCATCGGCGGTCGGATGAGTTGCCAGCTTGCCCAACTCATCGAGGATGATCGTTCGCTGGATGGTCATCCGTGAGATCTGATTTGACACTATACCACCGTAAGATAATAACAATTACTATTATTAATTGTACCCGGTACCGCATCTCCTGTCAATACCTTTTTCCGCTTTTATTGTGGTTTATCTCTCGTCTCGCAAGATTAATGGAGCGCCCTCTTCTCTTCGGGTCGGCAAACCCCGTTTATCTCACGCATCGGTGATCATTCAGTTTTTTCTTGACAAAGCCTCCGTCGGGAGGGTATAAGTGAACCTTAGGGTATCTGACCGGACGGTCGGTCATATCCATGGGGCAGCCGCAAGCACGGCGTCAGGTGCGGCGGCGTCTAGACGACAGCGCCCCAATTGCCCCGGAGTCTGGTTAATCGGGCGGGACAATATCCGATCTCATCACGCTCATGACCCGCGCTCCTTTCACAAAACGTCTCTAAAACAACGACTATGCCCAAACCAACCTTTTTGATCATCAGTGAGGAAAAACGAAACCGGATATACGACGCCGCCGCCCTGGAGTTCGCCCGGGAGGGATACGAGAAGGCCAATATCAAAAACATCGCAGATCGGGCCGGGGTCTCGAAGGGATCGCTCTACGACTATTTCGACAGCAAGGAAGACCTCTATCTGGACGTCTGTACCCACGGGATCACCATGTCCCGTAACAACATCGATTCAATCATAGACGACGACAAGGACTTCTTTGCCCAGGTCAAAGACATTTTCCACCAGGGACTCGGTTTTGTCGGCAGATACCCCCAGTACGCACAGCTCTACGTCAATATCTCATCGAGCGGTATGGAACGGTTTGCCGAGAAACTGACGCTCGCCGTTGAAAAACACACCGCTGACTACTATAAGACCGCCATCAAGAGGGGCATTGACGATGGTTTCATCCGGCCCGACCTCGATGTGGACATGGCTGCTTTTCTCATCAACAGCATGTATGTGATGATGATAATCTCGATTGTCTCCCGCCACTATCGAATACGGCTCGGGGAATACCTGAACCTCACCGACGACCGGCTCGAACAGGGAATAAGAGCAAAGATCGATCAGGTTATCAGCATTGTCCGCTTTTCCATGGAGAACTCACGAAAAAACCTGATTGATGAAACCCGGACGGCTGGATGATGGTTGCGTCAGCAAAATGACCGAACGGTCGGTCATGCTTGCCGAATTGAAAACAGATACAGAGAGGTCTTTATTATGCATGATTTTTCCGGAAAAATCGCGTTGATCACCGGCGCCGGCAAGAAAACCGGGATCGGTTTCGGGATCGCCAAACGACTGGCCCGAGACGGGGCGCATGTCATCATCTCGGATGTATGCCGGGATATCGGGGTCAAGGATTATGCGAAGATAGGCTGCTGGGAAGATCTCGAGGCCCTGTCAAAGGAGATCGGCGGATCGGCCGTTCGCATCGATGTCACCGATAACGAATCGATCCAACAGGCCGCTTCGTTCATCAAGGAAAAATTCTCCCATCTCGATTTCCTCGTCAACAATGCGGGCGCCGGCCCCTCTCCCAACCTCCTCCAATACATGGAACTCGATATTTGGGAGAAAACCATGAACATCAACCTGAACGGCACGCTGCTGGTTACCCGCGCAATGCTCCCCCTGATGACACGGCCCGGCGCAGCGATCGTCAACACGGCATCCCGGGCGGGAAAACGTCCCCGCGCATTCGGCGGTGCCTACTGCGTGTCCAAGGCCGCGGTAATCATGCTCACCAAGGTCTTCGCCATTGAGGCCGGCATGAACGGCATCAGGGTCAACGCCATCTGTCCCGGCCAGATAGATACCGACCTGGAGCGGTGGTCCTTTGAGCTCCAGGCCAAGGCGTTTCAGAAGGACGTCCAGCAGATCATAGAAGAGGAAGAAAAGACCATCCCCCTCAAGCGTCTCGGCACACCCGAGGACGTGGCGGACATCGTGGCGTTCCTGCTGTCTGACGACGCCCGATACATAACCGGACAGGCCGTAAACGTGGACGGCGGACAGCTCATGGAGATATAGGAGGTACGTTATGACTAATGCGAAAGCAAGCGGCGCGGGAAGCGCCAATACGTCGCCGGACAACAAAGTCGTTACCGGCGGCGAGCTCGTTGTCAGGGCCCTCGAACAAAAGGGCGTCGAATATATCTTTACCCTCAGCGGCGGCCATATCGCCCCGATCTATCAGCATCTTCTTACGTCCAAGATAAAGCTCTTTGACACGCGCCACGAACAGGCCGCCGTCTTTATGGCAGACGCCTACGCTCGTCTCACCGGAAAGGTCGGGGTGGTCCTCGTTACCGCGGGCCCCGGTTTTACCAACGCGATCACCGGCGTGGCCAACGCCCGCATGGCCGGCTCACCGGTTGTGCTCCTTTCGGGGAGGATAGGGCTGAGGATGGACGAGCGGCTCGACCTGCAGGAGATCGAGCAGAGAAACGTCGTTGCACCGATCACCAAGTGGGCCAAGACCGCCACAAAAGTCAACCGCATCCCCGAACTCGTGGACGTCGCCTTCAAGACGGCCCTTTCCGGAAGCCCCGGGCCCACGTTTCTTGAGTTCCCGGTGGACGTTCTCACGGCGGCCTGTCAGGAAGCCGACGTAAAATTCCTCGATTCGCCGATGTGTCTCAAATCGATGGGTGATCCCGCCGCGATAGAGGCGGCGGCCACGCTTATCGCAAAGGCCAAACGTCCGGTTATCATCGCGGGAAGCGGTGCTAACTTTTCTGGGGCGGCCGATAGCATCACGGAGTTGGTCGAAGAAACGGGTGTACCCTTCTTTACCCTCTCGATGGGCAAAGGGACCCTGCCGGAAGACCACCCCCTCTGTTTCGGCTCGGCCCTCCTGATTCGTCCGGGGGCCGCCGGGGCCGCCATCACGGCCGCCGACGTGATCGTCCTCCTGGGGACCCGTATCAACCTCTTTACGATGTTCGGCGATGTCTTCCCGGCCGACGCAAAGATCGTCCATATTAATATCGATCCGGTTGAGATCGGCAGAAACCGCCGGGTCGACACGGCAATCGTCGGCGACGCCGGGCTGGTCGCCGGCCAGCTCAAGCAAGCACTTTCCGGACGGATCGCCAAAGACGCGTTTTCCGGTTGGGTGGCCGAGCTCAATAAGCAGCACAAATTCTCTCTTGACACCGTCAAAGAGCAGCTGAACTCGGAGGCCGTGCCGATTCACCCTCAGCGCCTCATGAAAGAGATAGACGAGTTCATGGGCAGCGAAGGGATCGTCGTCGCCGATGGCGGCGATACGTCCATCTGGCTGGGAATGACCAGGAAGACCTACCGTCACGGCGATTACCTCGAATCGGGCCTCTTCGGCTGCCTCGGGGTGGGGATTCCCTTTGCTCTGACCGCAAAACTCCTTCACCCTAAGGAGCGGGTGCTGTTGGCCACCGGCGACGGCTCTCTGGGGTTCAATTTCATGGAAATCAACACCGCGATCCGCTTCAGGCTTCCCATCGTCATCGTGGTGAGCAACGACCTCGGCTGGGGAATGATCCGGCACAGCCAGAGCCTGAAGTTCGGTCCCGGCGTCAACGTCGCCACGGAGCTCGGTTCGTTCCCGTATCACACGGTGATGGAGGCGATGGGCGGACACGGGGAGCTCGTCGAAAAGCCCGGAGATATACGGGGAGCGCTGGAGCGCGCGTTTGCGTCGGGTAAAGTCTCCCTCATCAATGTAATGACCGACCCGGACGTCATCAGCCCGGGGAGCTACGCCCTGGCAAATATCGCCGCCTCGGCATATTAGCCTGTTAGTGCGCTGACGTATTAACGTTCCACCCCAAGGAGTCGCGCCATGTCCGCCGATACGAAGAGACTACTGATCGATTGCTACAATAAAAACAAGGAGGTCATCTTTTTCTTTTTGGCCATCGTTGTGGCGTGTATCGTCTATTACGCCCCTCTTCCCGAAACCATTTCACTTGGCGACAAAACCGCGACACTGACGCATCAGGGACGTATCACCATGACACTCCTGTCATTTGCCATAGTCTTATGGGTGACGGAGGCGACCTCTTTTGCGGTGACGGCGCTCCTGGCAATGACCCTCATGCCGCTCCTGGGGGCCACCGAGGGACTCGAGGTGGTCAGGGACGGGAACGTCGTGGCGCTCCACGGTGCGGCCGATGGTCTGTCGGAGATGATCAAGATCGGCTTCGGCAACAACCTCATCTTCTTTTTCCTCGGCGTCTTTCTCCTGACGGGGGCCTTCATCAAATCGGGGCTCGGCGAGCGGCTGGTCCTCTTGATCCTGCGGGTTGTCGGGGCCGGCACGCGCATGGTTGTCCTGGGATTCCTGGTGATGGGTACGGTCCTCTCCATGTGGGTGACCGACATGGCCGTATCTGCCCTCATGACGCCGCTGGGCGTCGCCCTCCTGAAGAGCTCGAACATCAAACCCCTGAAAAGCAACTTTGGGAGGGCACTCATGATCGCCTGTTGCTGGGGCGGGGTCTTCGGCGGTATAGGGACGCCCGCCGGCTGCGGGCCCAACCCGATCGCGATGGAATATCTCAGGAAATTGGCGGGGATCGATTTATCGTTCGTGGACTGGATGAAGATCGGCGTGCCCGCGTCCCTGATCCTGGTGCCCGTCGGCTGGCTCGTCCTGATCCTCCTGTTTCCCCCGGAAATGAAGAGACTCCCCTTCGAGCAAGACGAGATCAAGCACCGGCTTGAAAAAAAAGGCCCGCTATCAAAGGCCGAATGGGTGACCGTTTCGGTCTTTGCCCTGGTGATCACGCTGTGGGTCGGCGGGGACTTCATCGAGAGTATAACCGGCGGATCGGTTATGCTCTCGATGGAGATGGTGGCGCTTATGGGCGGGCTGGTCTTTTTCTTGCCGGGAATAGGTATTATGACATGGGAGGAGGCCGAGCCGCTCATGAACTGGGACGCGATCGTGCTGGTAATGGCGTCTCTGGCCCTCGGCCTCATGATGTATAAGACCGGCGCGGCCCGCTGGCTCTCCTGGATCCTGCTGGGAAACATTACGGCTTTCTCTCCCGTTATCCAGATCGCCCTGGTGATCGCCGCCGTCATGTTCATGAAGCTCTTCCTGGCGTCAAACACCGTCACCGGCATAATCGTCATCCCGCTGTTGATCACCCTGGCCAACGACCTTGGGCTCGACGCATGGTTCCTCGTGGCGCCGGCGGCCTTTACCGCGTCCCTGGGGATCATCCTGTTGACACAGTCTCCCACGAACATCATCCCGTATACATCGGGCTATTTCTCCGTAAAGGACTTTGCCCTGTCCGGCATCGTGATGACGGTGATAATGATCGTGTTGCTGACGCTGGTTATCTCCGTGATCGGGCCGCTGATGGGGATATACCATTTCTGATAAAGCCGGCTATTTTCTGTTTACTTTTTGTCGCGACTCTCTATAATGGAATGCATTGTTTCACCACTCTGAGGGAGGGACTATGCCTACAACCGCCTTGATTGCCTTTTATATCCTCTTTCCCGTTCTGGTCATCTACCTGTGCCGGAAGTATTCTTTCATCGATAAAATCGGCGCCGTCATCATCTGCTACGCGGTGGGTATCCTGATCGGAAACACCGGGATACTTCCCGAAGGCAGCGCCAAGACCCTCGACCTGATTATGACGATTGCCATCCCGCTATCGCTGCCCTTACTCCTGTTTTCCATTGACATCAAGAAGTGGTCGAGGCTTGCGGGGAAGACCCTCTTCTCGATGTTCCTGGCGATCTTTTCTATCGTGATTACTACCTTTATCTGCTATATTATCTTCAAGGACATGTTGCCCGATAGTTGGAAGATCGCGGGCATGCTCATGGGCGTGTATACCGGAGGAACGCCGAATATGGCGGCCATCGGGACCGCATTGAAGGTCGATCCTACCACCTTTATCATGGTCAATACGGCAGACGTCATCTTCAGCTCGCTTTATATCTTCTTTCTTGTCACCATCGCGCAGCGAGTATTTCTGTTGGTGCTCCCGCCGTTTAAAAAGACGACCGTTGCGGGACAGGAAATCACGGGAGAGGAGTTCACCGACTATACTGGCATTTTCTCAAAAGCGAAGCTGCTTCCCCTCGTGGCTGCTTTCTTCCTTTCCGTTCTTATATTCGCTGTGAGCGCCGGGGTCATGTACGGCCTGCCGTTCGTGCTTTCACGGGTATCTGCCAATTTTGACCCCACCAAGTACAAGCTCTTCGAAATCGCGGTCATTATCCTCTCGATCACGACCCTCGGGATACTTGCCTCCCTTGTCCCAAAGATCAGAAAAATCGACAAGACCTTCCAGTTGGGGATGTATGTAATCCTCATCTTCTGCACGGCCGTAGGGTCACTGGCCGATCTTAAAAAGCTCTTCACCATGGCCCCCGAAATCTTTGTTTTCGTCGGGTTTTGCGTCTTTGGTACCCTTCTCCTGCATGTGTTTCTCTCGTTCCTGTTTAAGATCGACGCCGACACAACCATCATCGTCTCGACCTCGGCGATCTGCTCCCCGCCCTTCGTCCCGGTGATAGCGGGCGCCCTCAAGAACAAGGAGATCGTCATTTCCGGTGTTACCACGGGGATCATCGGGTACGCCATCGGCAATTACCTGGGCATCACGCTGGCCTATCTCTACCGCGCCTTTCTACCGTAGGAGGGCGCTTATCCCGGCGGGATACGATGCCTCGGGAATCCGCCGGGTATGCCTCCCAAAAGAAATTGAATATACGAAAGGCCGTTTCCTCGCCGGGGGAAACGGCCTTTCGTTTGAACGGCGCACGAGAACGGCGATCCGCGGCTACGCCTTCTGTTCGAAACGCCCCGGGATCAATGCCCCGCACCCGGGACATGACGACCCGGAGAGCCTCACCACCACCGATCCCGCCTCCCGCCGGTCTATCAACAGCTCCCCGCAGGAGGAACAGACGGTGTTGGCGAAGGGATGTCCCGATACATTGCCGATATAGGGGTAATGCAGCCCTTCTTGCTTGGCCATGCGGTAGATGTCTTCGAGGGCCTCTATGGAAGTCGCGGGATAGCCGGACCATTGATGCTGGGGGGTAAACCGCGTGATATGCCATGGCGTGCCGGCACCCAGCTCCCGGATGATCCATCCAACAAGATTGGTCAGCTCACGACGGTCGTCGTTTACCCCGGGGATGATATTGGTGACCAGCTCCACGTGCATTCCCCATCGAAGCTTGGCGCGCCTGACCGCCTCGAGGATATCCCGATAGTCGACAATCCCCCCGATGAGCCGGTAAGTCTTCTCGGAGAAACCCTTGATATCCACCCGGAACGCGTCCAGGCAATTGCCGACATAGTCAAGAGCGTCACTCGTGAGGTAGCCATTGGTGACCCAGTTCGTGGAGAGTCCCGCCTCCTTGGCCAGTGTCATGGCGCGCTGGGCGTATTCCACCCAGAGCGTCGGTTCGTTATAGGTAAACGAGAGGCCTTCCACCCGTTCCCGGTGGGATATCTCGATGAGCACCTCCGGCGCGAGATATTCAGCCTGTATCTTCTTATCCTGCCCCTGGATACAGTACGACCCTTTTATATCGGGGACCGCGTGGGCGATCTCCCAATTCTGGCACCCCGGACACGTAAAGTTGCACCCCACCGATCCGACGGAAAGCCAGTTTGATCCCGGCAGGAAGTGAAACATCGGCTTGACCTCTACGGGCGAGACCATGATCGAGGAAACGCGGCCGTAGGTCAGGGAGAATATCTTGCCTCCCTTGTTGATCCGTGTCTTGCACCAGCCCAGGGCTCCTTCCGGTATGGCGCAGCGTCTCAAACAGACGCGGCACTGCGCCCGTCTGTTTTCAAGCTTGCTGTAGAGAGAGGCATGATGCATGGTGTCTCAGTAAACCGGCTATAATTGTTTTTGATATTCGACGGCGCCTGTGGTAGCCTTATATGGGGGCGTACCGAACAGGCGACGATGCGATCATACTACATAATGAGAGGAAAGACAACGAATCATGAGACCCAAGATACTCGTTACCCGAATAATTCCCCAAATCGGCCTTCAGATCCTGGGCGAGAAGTATGACCTGATCATCAATGAACGAGACCTGCCCATGACCGCCGACGAGATCACGGCGCGCGCTGCCGATGTCGTCGGAATCCTCTGTCTGCTGACCGATCGTATCGACAGCACCGTCATGGAGGCGTCTCCCGGCCTCGTCGGGATCGCGAACTACGCCGTTGGATACGATAACATCGACATCGCGGCCGCCACGGCCCGCGGCATACCGGTCTCCAACACGCCGGGCGTCCTGACCGACGCCACCGCCGAACTGGCGATCGCCCTGATGTTCGCGTGTGCCCGAAGGGTACCCGAGGCCGAGCGTTTCGTTCGCTCGGGCGCTTGGCGGGGGTGGGGGCCGATGCAGTTCTTGGGCGCCGATATCACCGGCGCGACCCTCGGCATTATCGGCATGGGAAAGATCGGACAGGCCGTCGGGCGGCGGGGACACGGCCTGGGCATGCGGATCGTCTATCATGAAGAGGCGCCGCTGGCCGAAGCTGCCCTCGGTTTTGAAGCCCACCCCCTTACGCTGCCCGAGCTTCTTTCCGTCTCGGATTTCGTGTCGCTCCACATTCCCCTGACCGAAAAGACGCGCCACCTCATCGGGGCCCGGGAGCTCTCCTCCATGAAGCCGACGGCGTTCATCATCAACACATCCCGGGGGCCGGTAATGGACGAGGCCGCCCTGGCCGATGCCCTGGCCAACGGCGTGGTCGCCGGAGCGGGGCTTGACGTCTACGAACAGGAGCCCGCCATCGGCCCGGAATTGTTAAGGCTGGACAACTGCGTCCTGCTCCCCCATATCGGCAGCGCCACGATCTCGACCCGGGACAGGATGGCCCGGACCGCCGCCGAAAACCTTACGGCAATGATCCAGCGGACCGAAATCCCAAACCTCGTCAATCCCGATTATGTAAACCACCGGCCGAAGGAGTGACGCTATGCGATACCAAGACGAGACGAATGGATATGTCATCAAACTCTCCATAGACGATGAGATCCAATCATCCCTCACCCAATTTGCCGCATGCGAGTCGATCGAGGCGGCGCATTTCTGGGGCATCGGGGCGGCCAAGGACATCGTCCTGGGCTCCTACGATCTCCAGAGCAAGACCTACCGCAAGGTGGAGATTGCCGGCGTCTGGGAGATCGCGTCTTTGACCGGAAGCCTCGCCCGGGCCCAGGACGGCCCGATCCTTCATATCCACGGCGTTTTCTCCGACGAACAGTGCCAAACCCGCGCCGGTCACGTCTTTTGCCTGGTCTGCGCCGCAACCGTGGAGTTGTTCCTGGTCGAGCTTGACCCCGGATTGAACAGAAAATACGACGAACGAACGGGCCTGAAGCTCCTGGATCTCTGATTTGAACCCCGCTCCAGACGGCAGGCGTATGACACGAACAGATGATTTTTCAAACCCGCTGCTCGAAAGACTTAAGGCTCAGGTCCCCTTTCTCTGGGTCAATGACCGCCTTCGCCCGGCAGCCGACGTCCTGCCCGCCCTCCCGCTGACCCACACCGACATCCAGGACGCGGCATCGAGGCTCTCCCGCTTCGCCCCGCTCATCGCCCGGCTCTTCCCCGATACCGGCAGCGATGCCGGGATCATCGAATCGGAGATCGTCGCTGCCCCCCGGCTCAGGGATGAATTGTCGCACCGCTTTGGCGTCGATATCCGGGGGGATGTGTGGCTGAAGGCCGATCACGCCCTGCCGGTGGCGGGCTCCGTCAAGGCCCGGGGCGGCGTCTACGAGGTCCTGGTCTTTGCGGAGCGGCTCGCCGTCCGGGAGGGGCTGTTCACGACGTCCGACCCGTACCTGAAGCTGGCCTCTCCCGAGATCAGGCGGCTCTTTTCCCGGTACACGATCGCCGTGGGCAGCACCGGGAACCTCGGGCTCTCCATCGGGATTTCCGGGGCCGCCCTCGGATTTTCGGTAACCGTCCATATGTCCCGGGACGCCAAGGCATGGAAGAAGCGGCTGCTGCGCCAACGGGGGGTAACCGTCGTTGAGCACGAGAGCGACTATACCTCGGCCGTAGAAGCCGGCCGCCAGGCCGTCGGCGACGATCCTTTCACCTACTTCGTCGACGACGAGAATTCCGCCGCCCTCTTCCTCGGCTATTCCGTCGCAGCTCTGAGGCTCGCGGAACAAATGAAGCGGCACGGCATATCCGTCAACGAGCGCCGGCCCCTCCTGGTCTATCTGCCCTGCGGCGTGGGGGGGGCGCCGGGCGGGATCACCTTCGGTCTCAAACACATATTCGGCGACTCCGTCCATTGTTTTTTTGCCGAGCCGACGGGGTCTCCGTCGTTTCTGCTGGGGATGCTGTCCGGATTCGAGCAACCCGTCTCGGTATACGATATCGGCCTTACCAACCGCACCGAGGCCGACGGCCTAGCGGTTGCCCGACCCTCCCGCTTTGCGGCAAGCATCGTCGAGAATCTTATCTCGGGCTGTCTGACCGTCCGGGACGAAGACCTCTTCCGTTTCGTTTACGCCCTTTCTGAAACCGAGGGGATCGCCGTCGAACCGTCGGCCGCCGCAGGCTTCTCCGGGCCGCTTCTTCTGCTGTCCACAAAAGAGGGAAAAGAATATCTCCGTTGGCACCGGATCGAAGATTCGATAGGTGACGCCGTCCACCTTCTCTGGACGACCGGAGGCCTCCTGGTGCCGGGTGATGATTTCGAGGCCTTCAGGCTTCGGGGGGAGCAAACGTACGGCCGGACGAAAGAAGGGTAATACAAAACCGGACGGCTGCCGCCTTCATCATGAAGTACGCGATCGCCGTCGGCGTGATAATAGAAAAAGGGGCCTGTCGGCCCCTTTTCTATACATGCTGGTGGCGGTGCAGGGATTTGAACCCCGGACACTGCGGATATGAGCCGCATGCTCTAACCGACTGAGCTACACCGCCTGAGAAGTTCCTTAGAAGTTCAACTCATATATTAGAACCCCGCTCTTGGCCGGGATCAACGCCGTCATCTCGGGAGAATAGAGGACCGCCACGACTAGTTCGTCGATGCCGTCCGAATCTATATCTTTTATCTGGAAGTCGGCCACGTATCCCTCTATGAGCCGCGAGCGCCAGTTCTCGGAAAGGTTAATGCCGTCCCACTGAAGGTTATAGATCTCGCTGGTCTCATAGAGTCTAAATTTCGGCAGCAGGTTCAAGGTCTTGGATATGTTCTTGGGAACGAGGACCTCCGGGATATTGTCGTGATTCAGATCGGTAACGAAAACCCTCCCGGCGATGTAGATGTCGCCGGTGCCCGTATTCGTGTCGTTCCCGCCCGGCTTCCTCTCCTCCTTTTCGGTGGTGCTGAAGTAGTTGATGGTGCCGCCCCAATAGTCCTTGTTTGTCCACCTTACTGCGCCGCTCATGTCCTTGATCTGGAGATGGTTATCGCCGGTCACGCGTACAAACTCGGGTATCCCTTCGCCGGTGATATCGGCCGGCAGGGTTATGCCGAAGATCTCCGTTGCCGCCGGGAAATCGACGGTCATGCCGTCGACGTAACCTCCTCTCTTCATTTCAACCTTATGGAGGCCTCCGTAAAATAGACCGTCCATCGTCATCCTCTGGCAGAGGAGGACCGCTTCCTTTCCGGGAAGCTTGAACGTACGGAAAAAGAGGGGGATATTTTTATCGATCCGTTCAAATCCTTTCTTGGCCGTACTATATTCCACGACAAAGGAGGCAAGCCTGCCCTTGTCCACATTTGTAATGAATATCTCCGCCTTCCCGTTCATGTTCAAGTCCATCACGTCCAGAGACAGGAAGTTGTTGACGGCCCGTCCCTTGAAGGTCGCGAAGAGCTCGAATTCTTCTTTGCCCCGCTTGTAGACCCAGATGTCGTTTTTGTCGATCACCACGCATTCGTTGACCCCGTTGCCGTCGATATCACCGACATCCACGCCCTTTATCTGGATATCCCAGAAGGGGCTCTTGCGAAAGTCGGACTTGCTCATCAGGTCGCGAGTGGCGAAGATAAAGTTGGGGTTATCCACCTGCTCGCCCATATAACCGGCAACCCCTTCCTTCGGGATGTAGCCGAGTATCTTGAAGTTCATATTTCGGGCAAACTCGTTAATCTTCGGGATGAGCGCGTCCAGCCCGCTGCCCTGCGCAAAGACCGCGGTGGACTGTTCCCTTTTACTAACGTTGAACATCTTGGCGTCAATGGAAAACGCCTCTCCAAGTTTCGTAAGGGAGCCCAGGATTACGTAATCCGCGCCGAGCCTCCTGCCGAGGGATTCGGCGTTATCGACGGTCATTGAGATCTCGTAGTCTTTTCCGAGCGCCCGTTCGACGGTCGAACGCTCCATCACCGCGATGTTCTCATCTATGGAGAGACGGGACGCGATCATATCGTAGATTGCGCCTTCAAGGTAATCGAGTTTTTCCGGGCTGTTGATCTTGAAGGGAATAATGACAACCTTTATCTTACCTGCCCCAAACGCTGTCAAAGGCAGAATCAGGCACACGATGAAGGCCAAGATGACTGCATGACGAAAGATCTTCATACGGTTCCCCATTTGTTAGAGTTTAAAGAAGCAATTTCCTTTTTTATCATCCAATCTTTTTAAAGTCAAGGAAATTTTGGAAACCCCCGGCCCGCCCTTACCAGGGACCGGCCGCTGCTGGTGGACGCGTCGGGATATCTAACCTGTCCGTGAGTGCCGCCGCATGAGACCGCGCCGGCGGCGGATTCGTCCGCGGCGCGGTACGGGTTTCGCGGCAGCCCGGCCGGCCGTTTCAGTTCGAGAGCCGCTCTCCGAAGGTCCGGGCGACTATCGGCGCCAGAATTCCCGCGATAACCGCCGAGATCCCCCCCTGCGCAAGGTTGAACGGGAGCTCGGCCATGGGGGGGGCCCAATCCAGGCTGTAGATGATGTATTCCGCACCGAAATAGCCCGCAGTCATCCAGAGCCCGGCGATGACAAACGATACGACGGTCAGCAGCGTGCCGAACATCGTCTTCGGGTCAGCGCGAAACGCCAGGACGAGCAATCCCGCGATCAACCCCTCGATCCCCTTGATGACGAGCGTCCACGGTGCGTACTGGGCAAATCCCCCGATAACGTCGGCCAGGGCCGACCCCACGCCTCCCACGATCATGGCAAAGACAGGCCCCAGCAGGACCGACGCGATAAAGATAATCGTGTCACCCAGGTTGAAGTAGCCGCCGGTCGCCGGGATCGGGAGCCGGATGATGATCGTGGCCACCACGACGAGGGCGCAGAAAAGCGCCAGCAGGGATATTCTCTTGGGGGTGAGGTATTTTTGTTTTTTCATCAGGCCGTACCAATTATGAAAAATGGAAATGATGGCACCCGCCGTGCCCATGGAACCTTATTATAATATAAATTATTCGAAGTGGAAAGATAATTAGCACGGTCACGCCGGATCTACGCGCGTGTCCCGCCCCGGAAGAAGGCCGGGCCCGCACGAACCGGGGCACGAAAAAAAAGGGTGTTGGGATAAAGAGAGGACAGACCCGCGAAGGCCGCGGGCCTCCACTGGCCCGGCGCGTAAAAAAACAGGCGTGCTGTAGGAACCGCCGGAGGAATGGATATTCACAAGACAGCAGGGATAAGGGGCTCAGGCGTAGCCCCGCTCTTTTTCCACCACCCGGATCGCAATGAGGCCGATGTAGAGGTCCTTCATCTCGGCCATCGATACCACCTTCATGGCGCTGCGAACCCCGATTCCCCTGACGATCTGGTCCTTGAGCATGCAGATATCGGTCGGCCCGAATCCCGCCAACTCATCGACCTTACCGAGGATCGTCTCATGGTTGATCCGGATGAAGTTCTTGAGGGTTTTCGTCTTCATGATGCCCTTTCTATCTTTATATCGCACAATAGGGGCAAAATCAATTGTATTATAGTTGTAAAAGTCACGCACTTCCCGTACAGTCTGTCCTCCCGGGGCCGCCATGTCAGGCGGCTTGCGGTCTCTGCCGGCAGTTCCTTGGGGCGTGAGCCTGTTTTATGACAACCTCTTCTATGCGGTCATACTGCCCGGTAAGATCGTAACCATATAAATTGACATACAAATAAAACTTTGCTACAATTAAAATTAAAAAAGACACTGTCTTACCGAGCCTTACCGAGCTAATTATTCCATGGTGCTTTGGGAGTGGTGTGAAAACGTTGCCTAAAGGTTTCATATCTGCCAACGTTTTGTTTTGTAAGTGAAAACAGAAGGAGGAGAGCATGGCCGATCTTAATTATCTGATTTGAATATCCGGCAATGATTTGCCTTGGAAGTCAAACAAAAGGAGAAGAGTATGGCTAACGACGATCCAACAAAGAGCCGCGACGCAAAAAAAAGCAGCAATGTAACGCGGCGGGAATTCATAAAATATTCCGGCGGAACGGCCGTATGTATTTCTTTAGGCACGTTTAACTTTGCATATAGCGGCAGCGGAGTCTCCGGCTACCCGATCGATTCAGCCGTTTATACGACGCTCCACAAGACGGTTAAGCTCAATCAGACGTTTTCAGGGACGATTGCCGCTCAAGATCTTAAAAATATTTCACAATACGACACATACGGCTACGGCGTCTGGATTGACGGCGGCCCGCTTACTTCAGTGCCGCGCAAAGACATCATGGCAACCGGCTATACCTTTCCGTCGGTCAATAAATCTCTAAAGTTCTTAAGATTCTTTACCATAAGCGATATCCATATCACCGACAAGGAATCCCCTTCCCAGCTGATCTATATGCAGCAATTAAATAAGTACGGTTTTGAGGCGACTGCCACTTCGGTGTATTCGCCAACCATGCTGTACACAACCCATGTCCTGGATGCGGCAATCCAGACGGTAAACGCCCTTCACAAAATAGACCCGATCGACTTCGGCATTTCACTGGGGGACACCTGCAACAGCACCCTGTACAACGAACTGCGGTGGTATATCGATGTCCTTGACGGCAAGGTCATTACCCCCTGTTCCGGCGCCCGTGTGGGAGCCGACAGAATAGACTATCAGAAACCCTACAAGGCTGCCGGGCTCGATCCGTCGATCCCATGGTATCAGGCCATCGGCAACCACGATCATTTCTGGTTGGGTTCAATCCCGGTGGAGGCAGGCGGCCTTAAAGAGTCCTTCACCAGCGACGAAGTCATCGCCATGGGAGATCTCCTGGCCGAAGCTTCTAACATATACAGCAAAACTCCTCCCCTATACTATATGGGCGTAATCGACGGTTCTACGCCGACCGGGACTATTATAAAGGCCGGCACGGTCGGCGACCCCGGCTTCACCAGTCCACCCAAGGTTGTCCCCGACAAGGACCGGCGTTCACTTTCCAGAACACAATGGAAACGGGAGTTTTTCAACACATCCACGGGCCCGGTCGGTCACGGCTTTGACCTTGTCCCCTCTGGCCAGGATGATGGTTTTCTCTGCTACAGCTTCGTGCCAAAATCAGATATACCGATTAAGGTCATTGTCCTGGACGATACCCAAAGGGAAGACGACGGCCTCGCCAGCATCCACGGGCGCGGCTTTCTGGACCAGGCGCGCTGGGTCTGGCTTAAAGATGAACTCGCGGCCGGTGACTCCGCCGATCAGCTCATGATAATCGCGTGTCACGTTCCGATAGGCGTCATGCCTCCCGCCGCCAACAACAACGGAAGTGATACCTACATGGATTGGTTCGACAATTCCGCCAATCCTTCCGGTATGCAAAATGCCGTCGACCTGACGGGCCTGCTCGCCGAACTGCACAACCATCCGAATCTCCTTATGTGGATCGCGGGTCATCGCCATGTCAATACCGTTAAAGCGTTTGTAACGGACGATGCCGCCAGGCCCGAACGGGGCTTCTGGCATGTCGAGACGTCGTCGCTGCACGATTTCCCGCAGCAGTTACGCACGTTTGAGATCAACCTCAACAGCGACTATACAATTTCTATCGTTACCACCAACGTCGATCCGGCCGTTAAGGAGGGCACTCCCGCCTGGACCGCCCGTAAATATGCCGTCGCAGCGCAACAGATAGTCAAGAATTCTCTCAATCCCAATCTCAAAGGTGCAGATCCGACGGTTCCGGGTTATCCGAATGTCGTAGATCCATCTATAACGATATCAAACGGGGGGATGGACACGAATATTCTTTCGTACAATGCACAGCTTTTTAAACAATTGAGCCCGGCAATGAAGGCAAAGATGCGGACGCTGTACCCGACAGTGTAAGCAGGTTTGCCAGGCAGAGTAGTGCGAAAACAAAGGGCGACCGGATGGTCGCCCTTTGTCGTACAGTCTGATTATTCAGAAGGCATTCCGCGGGAGTCCCTTGCCGAGGATCTCCTTGTGGTTGACCCGGATGAAGCTCTTGAGGCTTTGCGTCTTCATTACTTTTCTCCTTGTAGTATACCACGCGTGCCGCCCCCAATCAATATGCAAGGGTAAGCTTTATCTATTCGCATTAATGGTACCCCATACTATCGGCATCTTCAAACAGCTTGAAAACCAGGCCCCTTTCTGATACCCTTATGCAATGAAGAAATACACCCTGAAGAGGACCGACCCCGAGCACGCTCCCTCGTATCTAATCCCCTACGAAAAGGAGCTGAACGAAAACCAGCTTTCGGCCGTCACCTTCGGCTCCGGCCCCAGCCTGGTTATCGCCGGTGCCGGCAGCGGAAAGACCCGCACCCTCGTCTACCGGGTCGCCCGGCTCATCGAATCGGGCGTCTCGCCGGCCTCTATCCTTCTGTTGACGTTCACCCGCAAGGCCGCCCGCCAGATGCTGGACCGGGCGGCGGCCCTGGTCGGCACCCAAACCGAAAAGGTCGCCGGCGGCACCTTTCATTCGTTTTCGTCTTCCATCCTCCGGGAATATGCCTCGGCCGTCGGCTTTTCGGCCTCCTTTACTATCCTGGACCGGGCCGACGGGGAAGATATCATCAACCTCATCCGCGGCAGGCTCGGGCTCACCGACCGCGAGCGCCGCTTTCCGAAAAAGGAGACGATCGGCGAGATCTTCAGCAAGGCCGTCAACCGCGCGGTTCCCGTGGCCGGCGTTATCGAGCAGGAATATCCCCATTTTGCCCACGAGACCGAAAAGCTCCTGGAGATCCTGGCCGCCTACACCGAGTACAAACAGGCCCACATGCTCATGGATTACGACGACCTGCTGGTCCACCTGGTGAGGCTCCTGGAGAAAAACGAGGGGATCCGGGAGGCGCTCAAGAAAAGGTACCGCTACATCCTGGTGGACGAATACCAGGACACCAACGGCCTCCAGGCCCGGATCGTGGAGCTCTTGGGCGGCGGCGCGGGCAACGTCATGGCCGTCGGGGACGACTCCCAGAGCATCTATTCGTTTCGGGGCGCCCATTTCAAGAACATCATGGATTTCCCGACGCTGTTCCCGGGGGCTTCCGTCATCAAGCTGGAGGAAAACTACCGCAGCACCCAGTCGATCCTCAACCTGGCAAACGTCATCATAGACCGCGCCCGGGAAAAATATACGAAGATCCTCTGGACGAAAAAGGGGACGGGGACCCTGCCGGCCCTGGTGCCGCTGCCGGACGAGCCTTCCCAGTCACGGTTCGTCGCCCAGCGGATACTCGACCTGAGGGAGGAGGGCGTGCCGCTTTCCGATATCTGCGTGCTGTTCCGGGCGGGCTTCAACTCGTTTGACCTGGAGATCGAGCTCAAGAAACGAAACATCCCGTTTGTCAAACATGGCGGGTTCAAGTTCATGGAGACGGCCCACGTAAAGGACATCGTGGCCCACATCAAGGTCCTTGTCAATCCCCGGGACGCGGTAGGCCTCAAACGGGTGCTGATGCTGGTGGAAAACGTGGGCCCGCGGACAGAAGAAGAGATCACCGGCTCCGTCCTTTCGGCGCCCCGGATCACCGAGGGCCTGGCCCCGTTTGCCGGAGACCGGCGCTTTGGGGAGGGGATCGGCCGGCTGTCACGGGTGCTGGCCTCCCTCGAGGGGCGTGACCTCAACCCCGCCGAGACCGTCGAACGGCTCCTGGAATACTACACGCCCATCGCCAAGAGGAGGTATGACGACCACCCGAAACGGCTGGAAGACCTCGAACACCTGGCGATCATCGCCCGAAAGTACCGTTCGGTCGAGTCGTTCCTTACCGATATGGCACTGGAGCCGCCGTCGGACAGCATCTCCGATATCACCCGGGAGGACCCCGACCCGGAGCGGCTGATACTTTCCACGATCCATTCCGCCAAGGGGCTTGAGTGGCACTCCGTTTTCATCATCTGGGCCGCCGAGGGTTACCTTCCCACGACGTACGCGGCCGAATCGGCCGACGACCTGGAGGAGGAGCTTCGGCTCATGTACGTCGCGGCCACCCGGGCCAAGGAGAACCTCACCATCACCTTCCCCATAAAGATCATCACCCACCGTGGACCCGCCTTCGGACGCCCCTCCCGATTCATCGAAGATATCGGCGAGGATGTCCTGGAGACCTGGTCGGTGGAAGAGGAATAGCCGCCGCCGAGCAACGCTCCCCCAATCGTCGGCCTTTGATATGTAACGATAAAACCTTCACCTCAGGAGTAATCCATGAAAGACGATCTCTCGCCCCGCCTGCCTTCCGTGGCTGTATCCGGCGGGCCCCTTTCGGCCGTCAAGACGCCGGTGCTGGTGGTCGGATTGTTCGAGGGAACCGGCGATCTTGCACCGGAAGTAGCGGCACTGGACAAGGCCGTCGATGGAAAAATCAGGGCGGTCCTCGGCTCCGGCGATTTTACCGGCAAGCCCGATGAGACGTCCCTGCTGTACGTCGGTGCCGCCGGCGGCCCCGAGCGGATATGCCTTGTGGGGCTCGGAAAGAAGAAGGGGTTTTCTTCCGACCGGCTCAAGGCGGCGGCCGCCGCCGCCGCGCGCCACCTCAAGGGACTCGGCATCCACACGATCGCGCTTGCCCATGACCTGGCGGCGGGTTCCGGCATTCCCGGGCCCACAGCGGCCCGGGAGGTGTTTGTCGGGGCTGCCCTCGGGGCCTATTCCTTTTCGTCCCTCAAGAAGGCCGACGATAAAAAAAGGACGGTCGACCGGATCGTCATATGCGGCGATCCGTCCGCCCTGGCCGACGGCCCCCGTCACGGCCGCATTATCGCCGATTCGGTCTACCTGGCCCGGGACCTCGCCAACACGCCCGCAAACCTCATGACCCCGACGATCCTGGCGGCCCGGGCGGTCGATGTCGCCGAAAAGTGCGGGCTTTCCATCGAGGTGCTCGACCGGCGGAAAATCCAGCGGCTGGGCATGGGCGCGTTTCTGGGCGTGGCCCGGGGCAGCGCCGAGCCCCCCGCCCTGATCGTGATAAAGTACCTGCCGCCGGGTCACAAAAAGTCCCCGGTGGCCCTCGTCGGCAAAGGGATCACGTTTGACAGCGGGGGGATATCGCTCAAGCCCGTCGAGAATATGGGAGCTATGAAGACCGACATGAGCGGCGGCGCGGCGGTCCTTTCGGCCGTGGCAGCGGCGGCCCGCATGAAGCTGCCGATCGGGATCATCGCCGTGATCCCCGCCACGGAGAATATGCCCGGGCCGGGCGCCACCAAGCCGGGGGACGTGCTCGTCGCCATGGACAAGACCACCATCGAGGTCATCACCACCGACGCCGAAGGCAGGCTCGTGCTGGCCGACGGCATCGCATATGCAAAGCGGTTTGAACCCGCGCTTATCCTGGATATCGCGACCCTCACGGGGTCGGCCGTTATCGCGCTGGGCAAGCGGGTCGCCGCCCTGTTTGCGTCCGGCGACGACCTCCTCGAACGGATAAGACAGGCCTCCCGCGCATCCGGGGAGCAGGTGTGGCCGATGCCCCTGTTCGATCACTACTTCGAACAGACAAAGGGGGAGGTCGCCGACCTCAGGAACGCCACCGGCCGGGACGGGGGCAGCATCACCGCGGCGGCCTTCCTTAAGCGGTTTGCCGGAGACACGATCCCCTGGGCCCACCTGGATATTGCCGGAACCGCCCGGTCCAATAAGGACTACGGCTGGGTGACCAAGGGAGCCACCGGGTGGGGCGTCATGACGCTCGTCGAATTTCTCCAAGGCTGCGATCCGCCGAAAGGCTAACAAACCGAAAATTCACCGACGACTGAAAAAGTGATTGACATTCACCCGGTATTTCTTTATAAAACGGTATAATAAATACCGATCGTCCGCGCTCATCCTGATACTTTGCATCGTCGCGCTCACCGTGGATCAGCAGCTTTTTTACCCCGTCGTCCCACAGATGATCGGGCTCTGCATATATTCCATTACTACCCACAAGGGAGGATTTCATGAAAGAAAAGCTCTGGTACAAATCTTATGCCCCAGGCGTCCCCAAAACCATCGATTATGAAAAGACACTGATAACCGAGGCCCTGACCCGATCGGCCAAGAATTTCCCCAATAATACCGCCCTGAACTACATGGGGAACAAAATCACCTACAAACAGCTTGACGGAATGGTCAACCAATTCGCCAGGGTCCTCATGGACCTCGGTGTCAAGAAGGGCGACAAGGTGGCCGTTTGCCTCCCGAACCTTCCCCAGACGCTCATCAGCAACTTTGCGATCCTGCGCATCGGGGCCGTGGCGGTCCAGAACAACCCGCTCTATACCGAGCGGGAGCTCGAGTATCAGCTCAATGACTCGGACGCCAAGATCATCATCACGCTGACACTTCTGGTACCCCGGATACAGAAAATCCTGGCGGGCACGAAACTCGAAAAGATCATCGGCTGCCACATCCACAGTTACCTGCCGTTCCCGAAAAAGCAGCTCTTCCCCCTGGTCAAAAAGGCGATGGTGAAAAACCTCGAGACCACCGACGCCCTCCTGCTTTTTGAGGACCTCATCGGCAAATACGGCACCACCCCGGTCCCCGAAAAGGGAAAATGGGAAGAGCTTTCCACGCTCATCTACACCGGCGGGACCACCGGCGTCGCCAAGGGCGTCATGCTCTCCCACAAGAACATCAGCTCCAACGTCCAGCAGTTCTGCTCCTGGTTCACCGACCTGGAAGATGCCAAAGAGCGCCTCGTGGGGACGTTTCCGATCTTTCACTCCGCCGGATACACGGCGATCCAGAATTTCATCACCTGGAAGGCTTTCGAGCACCTGATTATCCCACGGCCCGAGCCCAAGGCGATCATCGACCTGGTCAAGAAATACAAACCCACGTTCATCCCCGGCGCCCCGACGATTTTCGTGGGGCTTTTGGCCGACCCGGAGTTCCGCAAGATGAACCTCAAGTTCGTCAAGGGATTTTTCTCGGGCGCGGCGCCGCTGGCCGCCGATACTATCCGCGACCTCAAGGATCTGACCGGGGCGACTATCTGCGAGGTCTACGGCTCCACCGAGACCACCCCCATCGCCACCGTCACCCCCTGGGGCGGGACGATCAAGCCGGGCACCGTGGGCATTCCCGTGCCTGACACCGACATTAAGATCGTGGACGCCGACGACTATACCAAGGAGAAGAAGCAGGGAGAGGCCGGTGAGATCGCCATCAAGGGCCCCCAAATTATGATGGGCTACTACAAAAAGCCGGAAGAGACGGCCAAGGTCCTCAAGGACGGCTGGTACCTGACCGGCGACATCGGCGTCTTCGACGAGGACGGGTATCTTTCGGTCGTCGACCGGAAGAAGGATATGATCATAGCCGCCGGCTACAACATCTACCCCATCGAGGTGGATAACATCCTCTTTTCCCACCCCAAGATCCTGGAGGCCTGCACCGTCGGCGTGAACGATCCCTACCGGGGGGAGACGGTCAAGGCTTTTTGTGTCGTCAAGCCGGGCGAAACCCTCACGGAAGCCGACGTTGTCGCCTTCTGCAAGCAGAACCTGGCCGCCTACAAGGTGCCGCGGGTCGTCGAGTTCATCGACGAGCTCCCCAAAACCGCCGTAGGCAAGGTCCTGAGGAGGGAGCTGCGCGACCGGGAGGACAAGAAGAACAAGAAGGCCTGATCGGCCTGGACCCCGTTACCACGGCGGGCATCCGACGGCGGATGTCCGCCTTTTTATTTTCCACGTGCCGTCTCGCGTCAGAGAAGGCGTGAGACGATCGGGGGGGAGAGACATGAGAGACCTGACGAACGAAGAGGCCCAGGCCATTCGGCTTCAGATGCTCTACAACATCGGAAACGGCTGGTCGTGGTACGCCTACAAGAGGCTCGGACCGGAAAAGATCATCGAACTTGAGCTCGAAATGTGGAATACGATGCTGCCGCCGGCCGTGGACATCCTCTATATGCTGTTCGCGCCCGAGGGGCCGCCCGTGGCCCAGGCCAAGCATATCCTCGACCAGATGACCAAGATAAACGGCTATGCGGTGGACTACCGTGGCCAGACCGCCGACGCCCTGAAATGGGAGTATTCTCAGTGCCCGAACTGGAATTCCCTGGTCATGCTCAACTACGACGACTACCTGGCCGTGGACGGCAAGCCCGCAAAGGTCTCGTGTATCCACGGCTGCACGAGGATTCACGAGCTCTATTTCAGCAAGATCGGGCCGAAGGTGACGGTCACCCACGGCCGCCTGCGACCCAACGCCGACGAGACCTGCGAGTTCACGGCGACGTTTACGTAACGGCCCCGGCGGGTTACCTGCCGGACACACAATCCCGCCCGTACAACAAAAAGGGGGGAACGGTAACGTTCCCCCCCCCCAAAAAAAAAGGTCATTGATTGTTTCGAATATCCGCGCCGGGCTTAAACGGACAACCTCCCGGATCACGGAGTTTCGGCCCGTCATACCGAAGGACTGTCTTTACCTTTTCCCTCTCCTGTCGGGCCCCCCAAACGGCCTGCCTTTGGGGCGACAAGTAAGCGCGTATTGGTTTTCCAATACCCGCTTTTGTTATTTGAATTCGGACACGACAAGTCGTGTCCATACGGATGCTAAGCCCGTGTCGTGTTAGTCTTCCCTTCGCTCCTGTCGGGGCCCCCACGAAGCCTGCTTCGTGGGGTGATTTTTAACATACCATCTTGTTCCTTGCGGCGAGGATATCCTCGGCGTCTTTGACCATCGATTCCATCATTTCCTTAACGCTCAGGACCTTCTTGATGAGCCCGATGGACTGGCCCACCATCAGCGGCGCGTAGTTGACGTCGCCGGTCTCCCAGGCCTGCTTGATTCTGAGGCCCGAGATCAGCGGGATGAGGTCTTCGAGCTTGCCGCCCTTTTCCTCGATAGCGATCACGTCGCGGATGACGTCGCTCATCAGCGCCCTGCCCTGCAGGCCGATGGACCGTCCGAAGATGGTCGTATCCATCTCCTGGCGACGGACCAGCTCTTCTTTGATGTTGTCGTGGCACGGGCATTCCTTCGTGGAGACAAAGCGGCTGCCCATCATGACGCCGTGGGCCCCCAGGACGATCGCCGCGGCAAGCCCCCTGCCGTCGGCAACGCCGCCGACGGTCACCACCGGGATATTTACCGTCTCGGCGATACGGGGGGTCAGCACCATCGTGCTCACGTCATCGCTAAGCGGGTGGCCCCCCTCCTCGATGCCCGCGGCGTAGATGCCGTCGTATCCCACCTTCTCGGCGTGTACGGCGTGCCGGACGGCCCCCACCTTCTGGAACATCTTGACGTTGGCCTTCTTGAGCATCTCGACGGCGTCCATCCCCAGCCCCTTGTCCAGGGGAGCGCCGGAGATCTCCACGCCGGCCACCCGCTCCTCGGCGCATACCTTCACGTACATCGCGTGGTGCTCGGGGGTGATCCGAAGCGACGGAAGGATGGTGATGCCCACCATGAAGGGCTTGTCGGTGATTTTGCGGACTTCCTTGATGGCGTTTCGGAACTCCTGTTCGGTCTCGTAGTTGCCCGCGGTGAGGTTGCCCAGGCCGCCGGCCTTGGATATCGCACCGGCGAGCGGCGGAATGGAGAGCCACATCATGGCCCCGCAGATGATGGGATACTTTACGCCGAACATCTCGGTAATCGCCGTCTTGATCATGAATGCCTCCTGTTGACACCCCCGAAGATCGCCCTTTTCGGGAGCCGGTAAAAAGTAACGTATGTATTCATTCTATTCCGTTAAACAGATATCCCGATCTCCGGTATAACGTCATCGCGAGGGCCCGAAGGGCCCGTGGCGATCCCCTGACTATCATGGAGATCCCCGGACCAATCGGTGTTCCTCTCCCGTAGGAGGGAGATTGCCATGTCCCGCCACGTCGCTATCGCTCCTCGCGGCTTCGCCGGAGACGCTCCTGGCAATGACCGACTATAGCTTGTCCTCTCACCGTTGGGGCCCCCGCGAAGCCTGCTTCGCGGGGTGACTCTTTGTGGGAGCCCCGTCAAGGGCAAAGAATGTATATATTCCTAACCTAATTCCTTCTCACAATAAAGTCGGATATGCGAAGGGCTGTCATTTCCCATCCCCCATGATGGTCCTGATTCGCGCCAGGGCCGTCTCGGCCTCGTTGACAATGTCCGTCATGATTTCCTTGACCGTCTTGATGTCGTCGATGACGCCGATCCCCTCGCTGACCGAGATGATCCCCATATCCACGTCGCCGCTGTTATAGGCCTCCTTGCCGAACTTGCCCGCGGCATAGGTGAGGATCTCTTCCAGCGTCGTTCCCCGCGCCTCGATCTCGCCCACGGTCTTTGCCGTGGCGTTGTTCATGACGCGCATCGGGTTTTTGATGGAGCGCATGACCACCGCCGTGTCGTTTTCGGTGGCGTTGACGATCCAGTCCTTGAAGTTTTTATGGATCGGCGTCTCGGCCGAGGCCAGAAACCGGGTCCCCATCAAGACGCCGTCGGCCCCCAGGGCCAGCGCCGCCAAGAGCCCCCGGCCGTCCACGATGCCGCCGGCGGCGATCACCGGGACCGTAAGCGTGCGCGAGGCCTTGTTGATGAGGATGGTGGAGGTGACGTCGGCCATGCCCAGGTGCCCCCCGCCCTCGAACCCCACGATGACCACGGCGTCGGCCCCGACGGACTGGGCCTTCTTGGCAAAGCGGACCTGCGTGATCTTGTGGACAAGGGGGACGCCCGCGGCCTTGACCAGCGGTATAAAGGGCTCGGGCGAGCGGCCGGCCGTCTCGAACGCCGCGACCTTTTCCTCGATGCCCATGCGGATGATCTCCATGGTTTGCTCGCCGGGCGATACGTCCGGCAGCATCGAGATGTTGATGCCGAAGGGCCCGTCGGTCAGGTCTTTCGCCCGCTTGACCTCTTTGTGCAGGGCCTCGGTGGATTCAAACGAGGCCGACGGCAAAAAGCCCATGCCGCCGGCGTTTGCCATCGCCGCGACCATCTCGGCAAACGACACCCAGTGCATCCCTCCCATGAGGATGGGGTACTTGATGTTGAACATTTCGGTGATACGGGTCTTTATCATAGCGCCTCCGGTGGGTGATTCAGGGGGGCGTCCGATGCAATACACGTTTGCGAACTCCCCCAAACCTCAAATGAAAAGCTTAAAGTATGACTTCATGCTTTAAGTATATAACAGGGGTTGGAGAGTATGTCAAGGATTTTTTTGGGAGCAGGCGCGAAAATACGCCGGATGCGGCGGCTGTGCGGGCCAAACGGGGTCTTTTTGGGGGGCTTTACATCGGCGATCATTTATGATATAGTTTATTGTCCTTTATACCCAATGGGGAGGAAAACAATGAAATCTGTAAAACTGTTGCTCGTTTTGGCCTTTGTGGCGGTTCTTGCGGTGGCGTTTTTGCCCGGGTGCGAAAAGGCGGCCGCGGTAAAAGACAAATTCATCGCGGATACCACGGCCACGATTGACGACTACACTGCCAAGATCGACGACCTGGCCATGAAGGCCGAAGCACTGCCCAGCCCGGCCAAGGAAGAGGCTATGGCCAAGATCGACGCGGTCAAGGCGAAGATGGACGAAGGCAAGGTCAAGCTCGAGGAGCTCAAAGGCGCCGAAGCGGCCAAGTGGACGGGCCTGATGGCAGAGCTCAAGACGATACTGGCCGACCTCATGACGCTCTACGATGACGCGGTAAGCGCGGTAGGCGGGATGTAGCCGGCTCGGCCGATTGACCGGAGATTATTGCACTGATGTAACCGGCGCCCCCGAACGGGGGCGCTGGTTAGTTTCTATAAACTTCGCGGATTTCCTGTCATTGCGAGGGCCCGAAGGGCCCGTGGCAATCCCCAACAAATCCCGCAAAACCCGTACTAAAGTGGGTCCCCATAATTCCTAACAACAATGCTTTTTTCGGGCGTATATGGCAAAAATATTTATTTGACATCTCATACACGAACAAGTATTTTTATATCAAAAGGTATAAGACGGAGGGCAATAATGAAAAAGTTCTTTCTCATTTCTATTTACTTTTTACTCTCTTTGATGTTCGTACTACCCACATACGGGGAAGTAAAGACAAGCCTGTCGTTGCCGGAAAATGCAAATATCCCGACAAAGGCAAGTATTACAACGGAATATGAGAAGGTGGATCCCAACTACAGCAAGTATCTCAATTACGAGGGATGCGCCGGTGGTGAAGCCTGCTTTGTAATGGGTTTAGGCGCTCTTGGAATAGAAATGAGCCAGGAAGAGATAAATAAAGCTGCGGAGCATAATATCACGACCGGCTGTAATTCACGAGACTTATACGTCGCCTCGTTAAATCTTGGCATACTTACCGAGACCTATTGGATATGGGACATTCGTTCAAACAAGGAAAGAGAACAATACTTACGTTCAATAGAATATTTTATTTCAAAAGGCTATCCAGTCGTTATTTCCTGGACGGAAAATCCGGAAGAATTAATCGATGATTTCTGTTCTTTTGTTCTGGTTGTGGGATACGACACTGAAAAGGACGAAATACGAGTGCTCGATCCGTATAGAGGACCGGAAACGGGCAGGATATTTTCCTCAAAGGATTTTTTTGATCGCTGGCAGTGGGATAACAGTGACGGCACATACGCATTCCATATGCTGGTCATCAAGGGGAAGGAAGAGCCGAAACTGAATGAGCTTGCGTTTACAATTTCCAAAGGAGAAAAAGTAACGCTCTTATATGAATTTGAGAATACAGGCGGGGACTTTTTCTATGCCGATTATGACCACAGTATAATGACCCTATCAATCGAATTACGAGACGATTACAATAACTATTTGGATGATTATGTACTAAATAAAGCTAACAGCAATTCCTTTTACTTTATGGGCGGCGGCAGAAATTATATCACCATCACAAGCCGGAAAGGCGGCGGGCAAGTTAAAATAAGGTACGAATCCGGGAAATTGAGCAGGACGGATAAATAAAACAGGCTATTTATTCTAATAATGAAAATGACGGCAACGAGGAGTCACGTCTACTCTTGACTCGTTTTCTATTACTCGATGAATACCTTAAACCATACGTCATTACCCGAGACGAGATTTGCCACTATTCGATAACGACGCAGCAGCGGCCGTGGGCGGGATGTAGCCGCCTCGGTCGATTGGCCGGAGATTATTGCACTGATGTAACCAGCGCCCCCGAACGGGGGCGCTGGTTAGTTTCTATAGGGGATAAAAGGGGTCACCCATTAAGAGGCACCGGGTCAAGGGGAAAAAATACCCCGTTGCAAGAAAAGTAGTTTTTCTTGCTTTTTAAATCG
>JAFGAS010000010.1 GCA_016933535.1 Candidatus Zymogenaceae bacterium | reverse complement strand
CGCGACGTTCGGAAGGGGCATTTAAGCGGACAGCCCTGCGTTCGAGGGTGACGGGGTGACAGCAACGCCGCGACCCCTTCGTGGTTTGACTATTATCGATCCTGAGAGGAGGAGACCATGTCAGAGAGAAACAGGGCAACAGCCGCCGCGCTTTTCGCCGTATTGATTGCAGTGGCCTACCTTTTGTCGTGCGCCACGGCACCTTCGCCGGCCGCCTCACCGAAGGCCGATCCGAGGATGTTTCGGAGTGATGAATGGGTCATCACGACCGTCAATTCGTTTGCGGCCCCCGATGCCGATTCAAAAGGTAAGGCCTATTACCTCGGGTCGGCCGTCCAGAACGTCGAAGATAACGACCTGGAATTCCTCGAATATGCCAGAATGTTAGAGAACGGCCTGTCTTTGAAGGGGTACGTGCGCGTATACGACAAAAATGACGCCGACATCCTCGTCAGTCTGGGTTACGGAATAACGGCCGGGGAGGGAACCAAAGTAAGGATACTCATGTTGGTAACGGCGGACGGTCTAAAAAACGGCGAAACCCAGTCGCAGATTTGGAAAACCTCGGCAATCTGTGACGACTATAGCTCCGACTTACGCCGAATGCTCGCATACATGGTCCTGGCGTGCGCCGATTATTTCGGCACGAACACGGGAATGAAGAAGACCTTCATGATCAACGGGCAGGATCCACGGCTCCTGGACATCTGGAAATAGAATCTATAGCGAAGACCGTTGTGTCTCCATCGCCCCGTGAAGCGGGCTTCACGGGAGCCCGGAAGAAGAACAAGGGAACTCGCGACGACACATCTGTAACTATCTGACTTTGCCGGCAGTCCGGGGCGGTTTTCGAACCGCCCCTACGCGCGCTCATGCGAGAGCGGATTATCGGTCATATAAACACGATCCGTCGTTTCCCTTAGCTCATACATGGCGGGATAGTCCGCCATGCGTGGCGGAAAAACAGCCGGTCGCAGCTCGTCGATAGCTACCGATACCGCGGCTGGTCCTTCGTTTCCTCCCAGTATCCCTCGGGGCCGATCTCCTTCATGCGCTCGTTCATGGTGATCCACCGTTCTTTCAGGTGCGGGTCGAAATTGGATTTTTCGCACGGGAACTCGCCGCACTCAAAGCAGAAATCGATGCCCTTTTCCCGCGTGCAGGGGCCGACCCCGCAGTTCGGGTAGATACACTCACCCGCCCGGCACCCGCGGCAGGAGCCCGAGGAAAAATGGGCCAGCAGCTCCTTGAAGGAGGGATAGTTGGCGAATACGGGGGCGAACTTCGAGAAACGCTCCGCGTATATATCGAAGCTGCCCAACAGCCGCGTCAGCTCGGCGGCGTGACGTTTTATATCGCCCTCTGCATATGCCATGCATTTTACGCAGTTGAGCCCGCAGGGGGCGAGGCTTTTATTGATTTTTTCGTACGTCATCGTATCGGCTCCTGTGAACTGTCCCGCAGTCTGCGGCGCTTGCGCACTGTATTTAATAAGGCCTTATAAAAAACGGGGGGGCTGCCGCCCCCCGTCAATAACACTATTCTGAAATACTAAGAAGACCGATACAATTTTCAGCTCAGCGTCAGATTCCCTTCATCGATGTCCCGATCGCAAAAAGAAGCGCCGAAATCAGCAGAAGCCAGGCGCCGACACCAGCATAAGGGATCATCACGCCCAGTTTCGGCAGGATGAGCATGATTGCGCCGACGATTAATAGGATCAGGCCGATCCACCAGGTAATCTTCTTCGGTGCGGAGAGTTTCATGAGACACCTCCTCTATGATACTGGTTATTATAACTCACGCCCCTTGCGGGACTGCCCTCACGATAGAAAACGCATTTGCCTTTTACCGGAACTCCCGGGGTTTGCCGGGATATTGCCTCATCATCACGGGCGACCGCGGCCGGCAATTAAGACTCACATTATTAATAAATACTATAGCATTTCTAACCAAAATGCAAGTACTTTTTTCGACGGTCCCGACCGGGCAGGTTGACACCGGCATATCCGTCGTTGCAGATCGAGCCTGTTTTGCCCCAAAAAGGGGGTGGTCCCCTCGACGCGTCTCTGTCGGCCTCGGCCGATACACCCCCCTTTACATATCACGACTTTCGTGGTATTTATGAACTGGAGTTTTAGATCCGTTTCGTACCGATCGCGTCAGAACCGCATGATACGAAGCTGCCGATATCAGGTATTTCGTAGCAGATTCAGGCCCCGGCTATCCGACGGGTGCCCCCGGGTGTACAGATTATGCAGGCATTCTTTACGTTTATTCTTATTTTCATTGTCCTGTTTGTCGTCATCATCTTTATCATCGCCGCCCTCGGGGCCTCGTTTCTTTTGAGCTCCGTGAGGATATTGTTTTCCCCCTTCAGGAAGAAGGCTAACGGAAAAGGCGTTGCTGTCGGTGCCGACGGGCAGCCTCTAACCGATGTGATGGTCAAAGACCCCGTCTGCGGCATGTATCTACCCAGGGGCGACGCCATCAAGGAAACCATCGGCGGACGGACCTTCTACTTTTGCAGCCAGGAATGCCTGTCCGAGTACAAAACGCGTGCATGAGGTCACGACCGGCAGATGTTTTGGCTCTCGCCTATGTTATTTTCTCCCTCGCGACGGTCATCCCGGATGTCTTCTCCCGGAAGACCGCCGGATCCACCGAAACGCCGCCTATTTCGCGGGTGCGGTGGTTTTCCCCTATCCCTTTTCGTTGCCTTGCCGTCCCGGAGGGTGCCGGCCGCCCGTATACCGCAAAGCGCTCTTGGGGTCGTCACGGCGGCCTTTGTCGAGACGATCAACGTCGTACGTCTATGGCGATATGGCTCGGTGAGGCGGCCTTGATTATCACCCCAGAGCGAAAGAGCCCGCCGTTCCGGTACTATGAGGAGGTCTCCGCTCCGATGAGCTCCGCAGTAGGGACCGCCCGGATAACGGCGGCGGTGGCGACTGTCTACCCGCCGTATTTTTTTGCCGAATTGGGCGTCCGGTGCCCTATCCCTGTGGGAGGATAAAAATGTCAACGGCAACGGTTTCGGTCGTGCGATGCGACGGATACGAAATCGAGACGGTCTGCGGAAATGTGAGGCAGGCCGTCGACCGTATCGGGGGAATCGGGGCGTTCGTCTCCCGAAACGACCGCGTCCTCATCAAGCCGAATATGCTCGTAGCCAAGCCCCCCGATAAGGCGGCCCTTACCCATCCCGCCGTTCTCGAGGCGGCAATCCGCCTGGTCCTGGATGCGGGGGCCAAACCCCTCGTGGGCGACAGCCCGGCAATGGGTTCGGCGGCCGCCTGCGCCGAAAAGGGGGGATTTGTCCCCATCCTGAAAAAGTACAACGTCCCGCTCGTCCCGTTTCAAAAGGCCGCCGTCATCAAGAATCCGGACGGCGCCTTCAAGACCTTCGAGGTGGCGCGGGACGCGCTTGAAGTGGACAAGATCATCAACCTGCCCAAGCTCAAGACCCACGGCCAGATGGTCATGACCATGGCCGTCAAGAACAGCTTCGGCCTGGTGCCGGGGGTGCGAAAGACCCAATGGCACCTGAGGATCGGCAATAATCCCGCACACTTCGCCCGGATGCTCGTCGACCTCCATTACCGGCTTGCCCCCGCCCTTTCCATAATGGACGCCGTAACCGCCATGGAGGGCAACGGCCCCGGCAGCGGGGACCCCGTGGACCTCGGCCTTATCATCGCCGGCGTCGACGCGTCGGCTATCGACGCGGTCTCCTGCCGTATCGTGGGGCTTGACCAGTCCCTCCTCTACACGCTGGCCGAGGCCAAAAAGGCCCGCCGCGGCACGACCGACCTTACCGACATCGCCGTCGTCGGCGACCGGCTCGATGACGTTTCCGTAACCGGCTTTCGGTTCCCCGTCACCGGCCCCCTCATTTCCGCGATACCTGCGGTCTTCACCCATATCGCCCGCCGCGTCCTGACACCGAGGCCTGTCATCGTACCCGATCTCTGCATCGAGTGTGGCCGGTGCGAGAAAATATGTCCCGCCCGGGCGATCACGGGTCCGCCGCCGGCCAAACGGCGCGCGGCGACACCGCCCGGACACATGACCATCGACTATACGGCGTGCATCCGCTGCTTCTGCTGTCAGGAGATCTGCCCCGAAGGGGCCGTTTCCATCAGAACCGGCTGGTTCATCAGGAACAGGACATGAAGAGGTTTGCCGAGTTCGTGCTCGCATGGCGCTGGCCGATCCTCGTAGTCTTTGTCGCCGTCCTGGCCTTTTCGATCTACGAAGCCAGAAACATGCGGATCAACAACGCCATCCGCATCTACTTTATCAGCGACGACCCCAACCTCGCGGACTACGACCGGTTCGAGGATACGTTCGGGGGCGACGAGTTCGTCGTGATTGCCCTGAAGGATGAAAGGGGGGTCTTCAACACGCGCGACCTCGAGATCATCCGGGCAATCGGGCAGGAGTTGAAGAAGATAGACGGGGTCTCGCGGGTTACCAGCATTACCGATTCGGTCGATATCTGGGGGACCGAAGACGGCATCGTCATCGAAAAGCTGACCGACGAAATTCCGAGGAACGACGCGGGCATCTCCGAGCTCAGGCGGCGCGTCTTTTCCAATCCGCTTTTTATCAAGACGCTGATCTCAGACGACTCAAAGACGGCGCTTATCACCGCCCGCCTCAACAAGCCCGGCTCTATCGAGCAGGAGCGGCCCCGCATCGTTGGCGAGATTCGCGCGGTGGCCGAGAGATATGACAAGATGTGGGGCAGTACCCTCTACGTCGCGGGTGTCCCGGTGCTCAACGTGGATATGAACGTCCTGACCTTCCGGGACCTCAATGTCTTTGTCCCCCTGACCATTATTCTCAATATCTTCGTTCTATACCTCACGATGGGGCGCTGGTCGACATCGATCATTTCAACGATCTCGATGGCATCAAGCGTGGTCATCTCGGTGGGGGTCTACAACGCCCTTGGTTTTACCATTAGCCTGATTACTACGATGGTGCCCCCCCTCATCATGGTCATCGGCGTATCGGACAGCATCCATATCACAAACCACTACCTGGACGACATTAACGGGGGAATGAAAAAGAAAGAGGCCCTCATAGAGACGATGGGGCTCTTGGGCGTTTCCTGTTTTATGACGTCGTTCACGACGATCGCCGGGTTTTCCTCGTTTCTGTTGACCAAGATCGTGCCCCTGCGCGAGATCGCGCTTTTTGCCGGGCTCGGGCTGTTGATCGCCTATAGCATCAACGTCACGTTCGTCCCGATCGCCCTGAGCATCCTGCCCGCACCAAAGCCCCTGATCAGGACACACCGCGTCGGCAGCGCCGTAGACAGGATCACCGCCGGCCTCTGTCGGTTCGACCTGAAGTACCCGGTGCGGGTGCTCGTCGTCGGGGCCCTTTTCCTGGCGCTCTCGGTCCTTTTCATAACCCGGATTAAGGTAGAGACCCAGAACCTGGAATATCTCAAGGAGAGCCAGCCCCTCAGAAAGGCATACACCTTTATCGAGAAGAACCTCGGATTCATCTCCCCGGTGGAGGTAGTTATCGAGGGAGGGCCGGGCAGCGCCCATGACCCGGCGACACTGAGGGAGGTCGAGAAATTCCAGCGTTTCGTCCTGGCCGACCCAAACGTCTCCACGTCGGCGGCCGCCACCGACCTCATCAAGCGGCTCAATATGGCCTTTTTCAATAACGACCCCGACAGATACAGCATCCCCGAAACCCGGGAGGGGGTGGCGCAGCTCCTTCTCCTCTACGAGACCTCCGGGGAGGGGGAGCTTGACTATTTCGTAGATTTCGACGCCTCAACGCTTCGCGTCAGCGTGCGGGCGGGAAACCTCACCTCCAATACCAGCAAGCGTCTCATGGAAAAATTCGGCGACTATTTTGCGGCAAACCTGCCCGAGGGCGTTACGGGACGCGTTACGGGCACGATCCCGCTCTACGTCCACATGGTCGACTATATCATCCGGAGTCAGATTACCTCGTTTTCCGTCTCGTTTCTGATCATCTTCTTGGTCATGGGTCTTCAACTCTGGTCGTTTCGTCTCGGGCTCATCTCGATTGCACCAAATATTGTCCCCGTGGCAATGACGATGGGGGCAATGGGCCTGTTCGGGATAAACCTCGATATCGCCACGGTCATGATCGCCTCTATCGCCACGGGTATCGCGGTGGACGACACGATCCATTTTCTCAACAGGTTCAGGCACGAGGTAAAGGGCGGCGCCACCAACGAGGAGGCGATTACCACCACCCTGCGGACGACCGGAAAGGCCGCGGTCATTACGTCGGTTACCATCGTCCTGGGTTTTTGGTGTCTGCTGTTCGCAAGTTTCAGGCCGACGATCTATTTCGGTTTCCTTTCCGGGATCACGATGATAACGGCTATCTTCGGCGACCTCATCCTGCTGCCCGCCGGCTTGATCACGTTCCTCCCCAAGAAGAAGGGCGCAATAGAGACAATGGAGCCCACAGCGATTGGATCTGATACGCCCGATCACAAACGGAAAGGTCGATAGGAGACGGCAGGATTCAGCAGCCGAAACGGTGCATTCGTTGCGATTTAGCCCGCGGAATTGTCGGAAGGTTCCCTATCCCTTTTCTCCCATCCCCCAGAAGATCGGCAGAAAGACTAGGCGCGTGCCCGAGCGGGCGGCCTCTTTTTCCCGGTCGATAGTCTCTTCTATATCAAATGCCCCCCCAGTCCGACCGGCCAGGAAATGTCTCAGGGAACAGAGGTACGTGTCAAGCTCACCTGCCGCCGCCCCTTCCCAAATCGACGGCGCGACCCCGACCTCGACCGAGCCAAAACGCACGCCCATAAGCAGGCCCTTGAGCCTGCGTCCGAAGAAGGGGTCGCCCCCGTCGGCCTCGATCGACCCGACCCAGGCGTCGGCAAGCAAGGTCAGAGACGGCGGCTCGTCGATCCTGCCGCCGTAGTCCGGCTCCCCCGACGCCAGGAAGGCCCCTCCGGGTGCCAGCACCCTCTTTGCCTCCGCAAGCACCCGGTCGGGCCGTTTTGTCCACATCAGGGTGAAGTTTGTGATCACCGCATCAAACGCGCCGTCGTCAAACGGAAGGTCGTGGGCGTCGGCCGTCTGAAAGGAAATGCCGGAGTGCTTTTGCCGTGCGGCGGCAATCCTCTCCGGGCAGATATCGATCCCCACGACCTCCCCCCCGCCCCTGGCGGCGATCTCGGCGGTGATATACCCGTCGGCACACCCGATATCAAGGACCCGCCGCCGCGCCGTCAGCGCAATCCTGCGATAGAGATGAATGCGCATGGGCCGCGTCCAGTCGGCCTGGAGACGAAGATAGGCGATATCCCGGTCTTTTTCCATACGTGTCATGGCCCTATCATTGCCATTTTTCCCGCGCCTGTCAATCTTTTTTCCTTTGACAAGATATTGCAATCGATTCATAATCGCAAGTCAGGAGCGGACCCATGATAGATTACGAAGAGTTTATCTCTATAGACATGCGGGTGGGGACGATAAAATCGGCCCGACTCAATGAGCAGGCGCGTAAGCCCGCCTACGTCCTCGAAATCGATTTCGGCGACCTGGGCACACGGACGTCCAGCGCTCAGGTCACAAAGCTCTACTCGGCTCAGGACCTCGTGGGCAGGCAGGTGATCTGCGTGGTCAACTTCCCGCCAAAGGTGGTGGCGGGGGTCAAATCGGAGGTGCTGGTGCTGGGGGTGGACAGCTACTCGGGGGTGGTGCTGTTGTCCGTCGATCAGCAGGTAGCCAACGGGCAGCGAGTCTATTAGCCGGGCACCGGCGGTGTCCGGTCACGCAACATGGATAGTGACGAGAAAGGCCGTCCTTATTTGGGACGGCCCTTTGTTTTGCTGTACCGCCCCCCTTCACGGGACTTGTCGGTAGACGGCGCTCTTCGTATTATAGGCTGCCGGTAGCCCCCGCCCTGTCCGCGCCGCCTCAACATACTTTACAGAACAAGCGGCTTTACAGGCGGCAGTCCCGCCGAAGGGATATCGAATATTTCCCCTTTCCCTTGTCGGGGCCCCCAAAAGGCCTGCCTTTTGGGGTGACTATGGATTGCTCAGGCTGTCGGAGCACACGTAGGTATCCTTCACGAGCTCCAGCGGGCAGCCGCCGCCGCAGACGTCCAGCTTTTCGCAGGTGCGGCACTTCTCCATGATGAAGTCCCGGTTCCTCAGCGATATCAAGAGCGGGTGGTTCCAGATCGTGTCCCAGTCGTCCGTAAGGATGTTTCCCACCGGCTCAAAGTAGCTCTGGCAGGGCAGCACCGTGCCGTCCGGCTCAATGAGCATGTTGAACTTGCCGGCCGTGCACTGCTTGATCCCGATCGAGAGATCCATCGGGTCCAGCTTACAGTACTGCGTGGGCGTGTACCAGATAAAGCGCAGGTTGTTTCTCGCGGCCGCCTCCGTCACCTCGGCAAGCGCCTTTTTAAGCTGGTGCTCATCGACGGCGTCCTTGCCGGATTTGGCCTCACCGCTGTAGATGATGCCGTTCATGGCAAAGGCGTTGACGCCGAGCGTGGCAATAAAGTCGACCGTTGCCGAAAGCGTCTTGATGTTGTGGCGGGTGATGGTGGTGTTGGTGATGGTGTAGAGCGCCGTTTTGCCGGCGTTCTTTATCCCCGCGACGGTCTGGTCCCAGGCGTCGGCACCGACCATCTTGTTGTGGATCGATTTATCGGCCGATTCCAGCGTGACCTGAAAGTAGTCCATCCCCTCGTCCACCAGTGTCTTGAGGTATTTCTTGTCGGCAAGTCTCCTGCCGTTGGTCAGAAGCCCCGATACCATCCCGATATCCTGGGTATGGGCCACGAGCTCTGCCAGGTCGTCCCTCAGTGTAGCCTCCCCCCCGGTAAACGAGACGTGGTAGATGCCGATCTTCCAGAGGCGGTCGATAACCTTTTTCCACGCAGCGGTGTCCATTTCGGCCGCCTTCCGGTCCCTGCTCACGTAGCAGTGGCCGCAGCCGTTGTCGCATCGATAGGTCAGCGCCAGGTCCATCCGGTACGGAGCGGCCACGGGGGTGGAAAACGGCGCTATGCGCGAGACGTCCAGATACGAGACGGGACAGACGTCGTCGGTCTTTGTGAGGGCCTCGATAACGTTCATGAGCCGGTCATAGTCGGCCGTAGCCTGCGTGCCGCCGACGCGGTATCGCCTCCTGATCTCTTTAACAGCTTCGTCGCGCGATTTTCCCTCGAGGATTAACTTGGCCAATTCCGTTGCCGTCGGGTTGAGGTGGAGGATCTTGGAGGCATTGACCGAGAGTATCCCCGCACCCCCCTCGTCCACCCGCAGGTGAAGGCGGTAGTTGTTGCCGTCCCGATCGGTTACCCGCTGATGGTACAGGCCGGGGCCGAGGGGTTTTTCCCTGGTAAAGAGACCGGTAATCGAGTCAATGATCTTCATGTTTTATCTCCCTCCCCCTGCACAGGCGCACGCGCATCCGGCACAGGCGCACGCGCAGGCACAGCCGCCCCCGCCTCCGCCCGAGCTCCTGCCGCTGCTCGTCTGTGGGGGGGGGTTGGTCACCCGCGACACCCCCGTCACGAAGCTCTCGACGTTGGTTATAAGCTTACCGGAAAAGCCTTCCACGGACGAGACCATCTCGTTGGCGAGTTTTGCCCCGGGCATCTCAAATTTTCCTCCGGTGCCTGCCATGCTCGGCCGGGCCGTGGACGGCCCGTAGTTGCCGTACCATCGGGGCATCACGACGTCGCGGCCGTCGAAGGTATCCTCCATCTTCTTATTGTAGTCCTTATCCATCATCATCCACTCGAGCTTGCTGTCCCATTCCTGGCCCAGCAGCTCCGGGGTGTTGGCGGCCGTCACGTGCTTCCAGGCAAGATCCACGATCGCCCGGTAATAGTCCGTGGTCTCCGTGCGCGAGAATCCCTTGAGGGCCTTATCAGTTTCCTTGATCATGGTAACCAGGGCCGTCTTCAGGTCCTTGGTCTCAAGCGTGCCGTCCGCCTTGACGCAGGCCAGAAAGTCTTTCTCGTAGGGCCTCAGCGGTTCGGTACCAACCCCGTCGAGCTTAAAGACCTTGGGCGCGGGCGTCGTTTCGACCCGGACGATCCCCTTCTTGAGAAGGCCGAACAAGATCATCGTAACGACCTTATTGAGCGGAGTATCCGTCAGGAGGGCCGCCTCCGGCGCCGTAAGTCCCCGCTTGATCCCTACCCCCTCGATGGCGACATTTGCCGGCATATACTTCATTTTTCGCTGCCGCTGGCGAAAGATATTAAGGACGACAATCCCGATCATACCGAGGAAGAAGAACAGGAACAAATGATCAAAGAAGAAGCTGAACATCTTGACGATAAACGACGGCCGATAGGGCTCAAAGACGGTTGTGACGTATTTTGCCGGAAACGAGACGCCGTACAGATACTGTGACGAGGGGCTCCCCGAGGGCTCCCGAAACGTAAAGACGATTCGTCCGTCTTTGTCGTATGTATAATCGTCGTACTGACGGTTATGATAGATGGTCTCCTCGGGTCCCACGCTGGCGGGGAAGTGGAAATTGACCATGAGGTCGGTCGTGCCGTAGGTATAATCCGAGCCGTACCACGTGGGAGAGAACTCCACTGAGGCATAGTCCTTCTTTTCGTCGTCGGTGTAGACCATGTGGGGATTGGTGATCTGGAAGTAGAGCGTCCCGGTTCGCCCCGGCGGGATGCTTTGCGCCCCTAACCGCACCTCCACCCCCGTATCGATGTAGGTAGACTTATAGATCTCGGTAATCGGCGTATTGCTGCCGATCCACGCCTTGGCGGTGGACAGGTCGTAGTAGTCGTTGGGAAGGCCGATGTCCACGACGTCTATGGGAGAAGCGCCCGAATCGTTGGCGAAGGTTATGGCATACGAGATCGTGACCGATCCGTCCTGATTGATGTAGACGTCCGAATAGTTGGACGGAACGGAAAAATAGTAGGTCTGGGCATGGGAATAAACGGGAAGAAAGATAAAGACCGCCGACAGCAGCGCGGCGACAGATACTGCTCTTTTTATATTCACGGCTCACTCCACAGGGATGTATACACGGTTACCTCACGGATCCCGGTGCTGATCCTGAGAACATAGAAAAAACCGGTTTGAGGGAAGCGAAAAACCCTCGATTACCGAACGCCGGCCGTCGTGAAGCGACCGGGCCGGCGCCCCAATCCTACCACTTGGGCTCCTCGGTGATCTGGTAGGTGCCGCGGCAGTAGGGACAATTGACGAAGATCCCCCCCGCCTTTACGACCACGCTGTTCTTGTCGAGATCGGCACCGCAGTTTTGACATTTCATTTTCTCGGCGTTCACGTCGCCGGCCAGGTCTATCTTCTGGGTCATCTCGATCTGCTGGGGCCGCCGCGACTCCCATTTCGGGATAAAAAAGAGGAGCCCGGCTCCTATGGCGATCAATATAACCCCGATGATGATCCTGCCGGTAGCGTTGGCCGCGCCGGGGGCGGCCAGGGAATAGAGATTGATCAATCCCCAGAGGATGAGGATCACCGCGATGATATAGCCGAGGATGCCGAGGGCGGATGCACCGCGCTTATTGTATAGTGCTTTCATGGCTCAATCCTAAATCAGAAAGGGGAATTTGTCAATAACTTTGCCCCGGCCGGGGACGATTGGGACGAACCGTCGGTCCATGCAGGCCCGGACTGTTTCAGTACTCCCGTATATAGAGGTTCCATTTTTTTTGGAAATATACTACAATGTTTTTGTCACCGGCCGCCTATAAACGCATCGGGCACCGTACCGCCCCGATGTCGTTCGTAGGCGTTGTCTTTCAATCCGGGGACCGGACTAAGAAACGCCGTGACGGACTCGAAAGAAAGCGCCGGCGACTATCGGCATCCCCCTCCAACGGTTTATTTTTTACGAGGACTATCGAGCATGGAAAAAAAATCCGACAGGCAATACGTAATCGACGCCATAGGGGCCAAGGACTCGTGGCGGATGTTCCGCATTATGGGCGAGTTTGTAGACGGCTTCGAGGACCTGCCCGATGTGATGCCGGCCGTATCCATCTTCGGCTCGGCCCGGGTGAAACCCCAGGACCCCTACTACCAGTTTGCCGAACGGCTTGGCGCGGAGTTGGCCAAGAATGGCATTTCCGTCATCACCGGCGGCGGTGGCGGGATCATGGAGGCGGCCAACAAGGGTGCTGCCGGGGCCGGCGGAAAATCGGTAGGGCTCAACATTGAGCTGCCTATGGAGCAAAAACCAAACGACTATGCCAATGTCAGGCTCTCGTTCCGCTATTTCTTCTGCCGAAAAGTGATGTTTATTAAATACGCCCTGGCCTATATTGTGCTGCCCGGGGGCTTCGGCACCCTCGATGAGCTATCAGAGGCGATCACGCTCATCCAGACCCACAAGATCAAGCCGTTTCCGGTCATACTGGTCGGCCGCGATTACTGGAAGGGCCTCATGGACTGGATTAACTCAACCCTGTTGAAACATGAGCACATATCCTCCGGGGATATCGAGATCATCAAGCAGATGGACGACATTGACGAGATCGTCAAGACGATCGTCGGCATCAGGGACATTACAACGTAGGCGGACGTACCCATTACCGCGGGGCGGCCTGCATATGGAGCCACGGACGGAACCGATAAGTTCACCTCTACTGCTGCCACGGGCGTCCCGCCGGGGCCGCACGGTGCAAAGCGGCACGGCAGCAGCGGGGTAATCGTTGGGAAGCCTTTTCGTATTAAAATAAGCGCTGAACGTTACCCGTCTCCTACCCCCCTTTTCTCCCTTTCGGCCTTCTCCTCCGCCGAACTGCCGGGAACTTCCCCGACCCGCCCAAAGGCCTTCAATAAAATAACTAAAAAAAGCCGATGGTATTAAAATGTTTTAATTCTTTATTGACAACGGAATTTCGATATGGTATTACCCATATTGCTTATTTTTGTCCTTTTTCGCTTTACCCTATTCGGGGACCGCTTTTTTAGCCCTTCTCGGCCCTGCTTAGGCCGGGCGTGGCTTTCGGCTGTCCCGAATTATAAGATAGTAAAAGGAGGTGATGATGAAAGGCCGCCAATATGGAAGGAGGCGGTTTTTTCCTGATGAAAAGCGGGTTGATAGTCTTGGTTTTTCAACGTTAGCAACAGGAAAGATTCTTTATAGGTAAATCAGGAGGTAATTTAATGAGGAAATTATTGATTTTGGCAGTAGCCGTTCTGTTGATGGTTGCGTTTGCCGCCCCGTCATTCGCGGCGGAGACGACCTTCACGGGCAGCTACCGGATCCGCGGGGTATCGGACTGGAACTGGGGCAAGGACGTTACCACATTGGCTCCACCGGCGACTTTTGTAATCGGGTCAGGCGATAACTACTACACCGGGTACTTCGACCAGAGGTTCCGCCTGACGATCACCCACACGCGCAGCGAGTTTCTCAAGGCCGTTGTCAGCGTCGACCTCGTTGAGGACGTCTGGGGCCAGCAGAGAAACTTCTTGATGAACAACACGAGCAACGGCACCGACGGTTTCATCAACACGGCCTACATCCAGGCGACCACCAAGATCGGTCTCTTCAAGCTCGGGGTCGATAACATCGGCGGCCGGTTCGGCCATGGAACGTGGTCGGACAGCGGGATGAACGCCGGTGACGCCGGCAACCCGGGTATCACCTGGGGCATCAAGATCGACAACTTCGTGGCAACCGTCAGCTACATCAAGTACGTTGACCTGGTCGATTCGGTATTTACGAACAAGACCGGTGCACCGGCGGGCTATCTCCAGGTTTGGCCGGGACCGATGTGGAATCCCGCCAATGCCATCGGCGGACCCGGGTCTGACTACCGCAACGCCGACCTCAACACCTACGTGTTGACGGCCCACTACCTCACGGACAACGTGAAGGTCGGGCTGCTCTATCAGCTCATCCACGACCCGAAGACGATCAGCGCGGCGTTCTTGGTCGGCGGGATTTCCGACCAGGGCTTCTTCGCGGGAGAACCGTTAGGGTATAGCGCTATAGCGGGCTGGCCCACCCCGACGGGCGCTATGGGTTCCTTCGGTTTTGGACGCACCGGCATGTACGACTCGTGGCTGCACATCATGGCAGCGTATGCCGACTTCAAGTTTCTTGACGGCAAGCTGCGGGTAAAGGCCGAGTACGACCGGATCTGGGGCACGGCCTCCCTGAACAGCCGCGGCGCCCAGTACAATGCCACCCTGCCGGCTCTCTATAATCTTCGCGACATCACGGTCGACGGACACACCGTCTACGCGGACGTCTCGTATGACTTTGACGTAGCCAAGGTCGGGGTAGCGTTCCTGTACGGCGCGGGCGAGAGGCACTGGCGTCCGTATACGCAGACCCACCTTCACTTCAACACGACCGGCAACGACGACTTCCACTGGGGCAACATCATCGTTCCGGGAGATTCGGCCCTTCTCGCATCGGGCGCTTTCCCGCTGGGCATGGGCAACTCCCCCGAGAACGTCACCTCGGTTAAGCTCTACTGGTCGGTTGACCCGATGGAGAAGCTGGACATCCACGGCGCCTTCATCTGGGCCCAGTACACCCAGCCCGTCGGCCGCTATGCGGACGGCAATTTGACCGGCCCGCAGGCGTTCTACGGCCATCCGATGAACTACACGCTACCCGCTGACGGCAGTGGCGGCATATACGTGCCGGCCCATGTCAGCCACGGGCTCGGATGGGAAATCGACGCGGGTATGACCTATGAGATCATGGAAGGCCTCTCCATCAACTCGGAGTTCGGCGTCCTGTTCACCGGCGACGCGTTCGATTATTTCGATGTGACGACCGGCGCTACGCACAGCTGGGGCCCCATCTACCGGTGGGTCAATACGCTTACCTACGAATTTTAGGATAAGCGTTTTGTGAATGGTTTTTATGACATATAGAGACCAAGGATTAAACGGAGGAATTTAATGAAAAAGGCATTGACAATTTTAGTTGCGATGCTGTTCGTGGTCGCGGCGGTGGGCGCTGTTTTTGCCGCCGAGACGACCTTCAACGGACAGTATAAGGTTCGGGCCTGGTCGAACTGGAACTTCGAAAAAGGACTCAACACCCCAAGCCAGTACGATTCGGAAAAGGGCCTCTACACGGGATATTTTGACCAGAGGTTCAGGCTCACCATCACGCACACGCGCAGCGAGTTCCTCAAGGCCGTCGTACAGATCGACCTCGTTGAGGATACCTGGGGACAGCAGAGAAACTTCAGGATCAACAACAACACCGGCGGCGAGATGGTCCGCAAGGCGTACCTCGAGTTCACGCTTCCCAAGATCGGGACGTTTACCGTTGGCAAGCAGCCCGTGGTCCTGGGATACGGCCTGGCGTTTTCCGACACGAGCGGTTATCTTGACGGGCTCAAGTGGTCCAACACGTGGGGCCCTGTGGGCGTTTCGGCGATGTATTTCAAATGGAATGACAACGTCTCCCGCGGCGGCGCCGATGAGGTCTACAACCGCGACTCCGACATCTGGATTCTGGACCTCATGATCACCCCGAACGAGAACCATGCCATCGAGCTCTTCGGCGGGTACGTCAACGCCAGAACGGGCAGCGCGTTAGGCCATAACATGGCCTACTGGTATGGCGGCGCTAACTTCGATATCATACACGCGAACACCGGCTTTGTGGGCATCGGCTACACCGGCGAGATCGCCGACATGATCAGCCTCAAGGGCGAGTTCAGCTACCTCTTCGGCCGCGCCGACCTCGACAACTGGGGTGGCTGGAGCGACGATGTATGGCTCTCCGGGTATAACCTCTACCTGGATGCCGCTTACCACAATGACCTGCTGACCGTCGGCCTGGCCTTCGTGCACGGCAGCGGCCAGACGCTCAACAGCTATAATGCCGAACACATCAACATCAACTTCAAGACGGCCGACGAGTTTGTCTTCGGTAACATCATTGCCTCGGGCAACGGCGGTATGCAGGACGACTTCGGCGGAGGCCTCGGCTTCTGCGACGACATCGAGAACCTGACGGCCCTCAAACTCTACTTTGAGATCTATCCGCTCTGCTGTGACGGCAAGCTCTCGCTT
>JAFGAS010000051.1 GCA_016933535.1 Candidatus Zymogenaceae bacterium | reverse complement strand
TCAGCATGTACCCTTCGGCTTCAAAGAGGTACAGCCCGTTCAGGCGGATTTTCATAGTGTCCCGGGCAAAGGGTAATTCAATCACGCCGATAAGCGTATTTGCATGGGCCGTGCCGTTATAAGACGCCAATCGATCGACGTCGGTCTCCGGGGCTTGGGGAAAATCCAAGGTATAGGAGCCGGTGAGCTGCACGCCGGCAAAGATACCGGTACCGGGCACGAGCAGATCGATTCCACCCAGATAGACGAACCGGTGATTGTAGAGCTCAGGCTGATCGCCGTCGGCGTCTTCGGTCAACCAGTATCCCAGTTCCGTCCGGACGGTGAACGGCCCCAGCGCGCCCGCGCCTTCCAGCCCAATAAGGTGTGCCCGTGTAAAAACCGTGCTGATCACAGTCTGGTAGTGGGTTGGATCGAGGAGATTTGTTCCCGTAAACACGACAGATACTTCATATCCCGGTTCGCTCATGAAGCCGTAGTAATAGAGGCATCCAAGATCACATGCGCCGACGGTGCCGGTAATCCGGGCCGCCCCCTGGCTGTATGTGAGGGTGGTGGTATCCGGCGACGGAGTGTCCGGCATACCGGTGGCCCATCTTCCTGCCAGGTCAGATTGCAGCGGGTGAAAATACGGCTTGTATACAAGCTCGAGAAGGCCGTTTTCCCCCAAATAGACGCTTGCCATGACCATGGCCTCGGCCCGTTTCATCTCAAAAAGATCGGTTTTCACGCCGTTCTTTTGGATAAGCGGGTTGAGCGGGTCGATTACGTGAGTTCCGTCGCCTTTTCCCCACTCCGTCTTGAGAAGGCCCGCGGTGAGGTAGCCGAACGGAAAGAACGCCTTGAGATAGAGCTCATCGACCACGTCCCCCATCGCGATTGGCGGGTTGTCGTTATCAACCTCCAGGCCGAGTGCAAGGGTGCCTTCGAGGTCGCCGGAGCTTGCAATGATATTGAGAAATCCCCCGGGAGAAACATCAACCGCGCTGTCCCAGCCGTCATCGAGAAAATAGCGCAGATCAAGGGCTATCCTTCCTGTCACCTGTGCCTCGCCGGGTTCGTCCTGCGTGAAAATATCGTCAAATCCGTCGCTAGCCCATCCGCTCTGCGCCGCCAGGAGCGCCGCGCAGGCCAACACCGTCATTATAGACTTCATCTTGTCCTCCCGGATTCGAGAAAGGTTGTGGTGAAATAGCCCGGATCGATGGAAATGCCGTACTTCACCTGTTGAATTTCAAGGACCGTTTTGTGTCCCGATTCAAC
>JAFGAS010000009.1 GCA_016933535.1 Candidatus Zymogenaceae bacterium | reverse complement strand
CGGCGGGAAGTGGGGCTACATCGACAAGACGGGTAAGCTTGTCATCGACCCGCAGTTCGACAGCGCCGATTCTTTCAGCGAGGGCCTGGCCAATGTGGAAGTCAGCGGGAAATGGGGCTACATCGGCAAGACGGGGAAGTTAGTCATTGACCCGCAATTCGACCACGCCTCGCTTTTCAGCGAGGGTCTGGCCCTGGTGGAAGTCGGCGGCGGGAAGACACGCTACATCGATAAGACGGGGAAGTTTGTGATCAATCTTTGGTTTGACTATGCGTTTGCCTTTTCCGACGGATTGGCACAGGTGGAGATAGACCGCAAGAACGGCTTTATTGACAAGAGCGGGACGTTCGTCCTCGAGCCGCAGTTCGACTACGCCTCGCCTTTCAGCGAGGGCCTGGCCAATGTGATGCTCGGTGGGAAGTGGGGCTATGTCAAAAGTGACGGGAGGTTTGTCATAGAACCGCAGTTCGAGGACGCCGGCTTTTTCAACGAGGGCCTCGCACCGGTGAAGGTCGGCAAAAAGTGGGGATACATCAAGAATCCGCTCGAAAGCCGGTAATACGTTTCACAGGTCGCATGGCGGTATGAGCAGCATTAGGGGGGGAAAATGAAGAGAAGAGAGATTATTATCGTGTCAATACTGACCGCGTTGCTTATCTTTGCACTTTTGTGCGTGGGCTGTTCGAAGGCGCCTGACACCGCCGGTCAGCCCACAAAAACGCCGGAATCCACGGGCCCGTATCCGATGGCGCCGGAGTTTGCCATCGAGCCGCAATTTGACGACGCCGGGGATTTCAGTGAAGGTCTCGCTGAGGTTAAGATTGGAGATAAGTGGGGTTTCATCGACACGGCGGGCAAGCTCGTTATCCATCCGCAGTTCGACGAGGTCTGGACTTTCAGTGGGGGCCTGGCCCGGGTGCTTGTTGACGGCACGTACGGATTTATAGACAAGTCAGGGACTTACGTCATCACACCCAAGTCCAGCGCGGCCCTTGATTTCAGCGAAGGTCTGGCCGTGGTACGGATGGAAGGCAAGGATGGATTCGTAGACAAAACTGGAAGGTTTGTTATCAATCCTCGATTCGATGAGGCCCTTTCCTTCCACGAGGGCCTTGCACGGGTAAAGGTCGGCGATACGTGCGGTTATATAGACAAGAACGGTGGATACGTCGTAGATCCCAAGTTCGAGGGCTCGGGAAGTTTCAGTGAGGGGCTGGCCCCGGTCATTGTGGGGGATAAGAGGGGCTATATCGACAAGACCGGGACTTACGCAATCCCGCCGCAGTTTGACGGCGTCGGGGATTTCCAAGAAGGCCTGGCCCGGGTGCGAAACGGTACAAAGTGGGGATATATCGACAAAACGGGGGGACTTGTTGTTGCCGAGGATTTCGACTATGCCATGGATTTCAAGGAAGGGCTTGCCCGGGTGACGGTTGACAAGGAGTGCGGATTTATCGATAGGAACGGGATCACGGTAATATATCCGCTGTTCGATGACGCCGGGGCGTTCAGCGAGTCTCTCGCGCCGGTTCAAAGGGAAGGTAAGTGGGGCTTTGTAGATAAAACCGGTCGGTATGTGATTGACCCGAAATTCGACGGCGCGTCCTCTTTCATCGAAGGTCTGGCCCGTGTGAAACAGGATGGGAAATGGGGATACATCAAGAATCCGCTGGAAACGAATTGACGCGCCCTTCACCGGGCATGGCGGGATAAGTAACGCAGGGGAACATAATGAAAAGAAAAGAGATCGCTGTGATATCGGCCCTCATATTGTTGTTTGCAACTACCTTTTCGCTGACCGGCTGCTCGAAGGCGCCGGGACCCTCCGACCAGCCCGCAAAGACGCCGGAATCGACGGAGCTCCCCGCGAACGCTCCTGAGTTTGCCATCGACCCGCAGTTCGACGAGGCGGGCGATTTTACCGACGGCCTGGCACGGATATCGGTCGGCAACAAGTGGGGCTTTATCAATAAGACGGGCGCACATGTTACCGGACCTAAAACTGACGCTACTCCCACGGAGGATCCCGAAGACCTTCCCTCCGAAGGGATGACGCGCGTGAGGATAAGCGCAGACACGGGTTCGGAAATGGGGAACCCCTATGACGCGGGTTATAGATACGGCTATATCGACGAGACCGGGAAATCTGTCATCGAGCCGCACTTCTATAATGCAGGGCATTTCTCGGAAGGCCTCGCCCCGGTGTGCACGGGAGAAAAGTGGGGTTATATCGACAGGACGGGGGCGGTCGTCATTACGCCTTCGTTTTACTGGGCCGACGAATTCAGCGATGGAATGGCCGTGGTTACGACGGAGGAAGGCGGATCGGGATGGAGCTATATCGACAGGACGGGCACTCTCATTATCGATCCGTACAAATACGAGGAAGTGCAGAAGTTCTCGGAGGGTCTCGCGGCGGTGAGCCCTGGACACGGGAAATGGGGCTATATCGACAAAAAAGGCGCTCCGGTCATCTCCCCGTCGTATCGTGCCGCGGGGGACTTTTCCGAGGGCCTGGCGTGGGTGGCGGTGGATAATATGTGCGGCTTTATCGATAAAACGGGGGCGTACGTTATCCAACCCGTATACGAAGGGGCTCGTGGTTTCAGCGAGGGCCTGGCCGCCGTCAGGTTCAACGGCAAGTGGGGCTATATTAAGAATCCGTTGAAATCGTCCCTGTCTGGTACGAAGTGAGCGATGATATCGTTTCTTGGGCTTTGTATGAATAGGGAGGACTGATATGAATCCGAATAACCGGCTATTTTCCGTTCCTTTTTTTGCCCTGGTCGTCGTGATGACGCTCTTTCTTTCTCTCAGCGCCTCGGACGCCGAAGAGTCCGGCCCCGGAGGCGGTATGGCAATCCCCGCGCGGTTTGACAGTGCCGGGGAATTCGTCGGCGGCATTGCCGCGGTGAAGGCCGGCGACAAATGGGGCTTCATAGGCGAGTCGGGTGTATTCATCATAGAGCCCCGGTTCGACGACGCGGGAAGCTTTTCCGGGAGCCTCGCGCCGGTGAAGACAGGGGGTACGTGGGGCTACGTGGACAAGACCGGCAGGCTGGTCATCGACGGGCTCGATTTCGTCGGGGTTTTCGCCGAAGGGCTGGCCTCGGTGGAAATCGGGAATAAATGGGGCTGGGTGAACGACGCGGGCAAGGTCGTCATCGAGCCGCAGTTCGACGACGCGCTCCCGTTTTCCAACGGCCTCGGCCGGGTGAAGGTCGGTGAAAAATGGGGCTGCATTGACCGGACCGGGAAGATCGTCATCGAGCCCCAGTTCGACGATATCTGGGGCTTCTTCGAGGGACTGGCACCGGTGAGGATTGGGGAAAAGTGGGGCTTCATCGATGCGACCGGGGCGGTCGTCATCGAGCCGCGATTCGACCATGTGTGGACCTTCTCAGGCGGGCTGGCCGCGGTGAAAACCGGGAAAAGCTGCGGATACGTCGACACCGTGGGGCTGTTCGTGATCGAGCCGACATATCGGGACGCGCTGAGCTTCTCGGATGGGCTGGCGCGCGTGAAGGCGGGCAGGAAGTGGGGCCTGATCGACACATCCGGCGGGACCGTGGTCAAATCCCGGTATGACTTCATCGGCGATTTCTCCGAGGGCCTGGCGTGGGTGCTGGCGGGCAAGGAGTTCGGGTACATAGACAGGATGGGGACGGTTGTCATCGGGCCATCGTACGCGAACGCGGGAGACTTTTCCGAGGGCCTGGCACGCGTGGACGCGGGCGGCAAGTGGGGCTTCATCGACAAAACGGGGGCGTACGCTATCCAACCCGTGTACGAGGATGCTCGTGGTTTCAGCGAGGGGATGGCGGCCGTCAAGTTTAACGGGAAGTGGGGCTACATCAAGAACCCGCTGAAATAGGCTCGTGCGGGCCGAAGTGAACCGGATCACCGGTTTATTGCCTTATCGAAGCAAACGAGTGAGGTCATTATGAAGAACAAACTGTATCTAACCATTACCGCTTTTGTCGTAATTTTTGTCGCACTTGTGTTTTTTTCAATTTTCCCCGCCGTCGCCGCCGAGAACGCCACCATAACGGGGGACAACGTGAGGGTGCGCAGCAATGCCTCCCTGTCTTTTGGGTACATCTCGGGCGAACTCATGAAGGGGGCACGAGTGGAAGTCAGGTCCGAGACAAGTTTCCTGGATACGATAGACGGGTTTACCGCGCCCTGGTACGAGATCATATTCGAAGGGAGATACGGTTACTACGTCTTCGGGCGGTACGTCACGGTCGACCCGGGGGCGACGGTCAATGTCGATTACCCGGACGAGAACGCGGACTGGAGTAACCGCGTCGCCCGTTACGTCCGCGACAACCTCGTATCGCTTGGCGCCACCCAGTCGGAGATCGTCAGGCGGCTCGGGAAGCCGATCTCCAGCGAAAACATCATCGGTGTCGAGGCGGGCGAGACCGTCACCAACCGCAGGATCACCTACGACGGTATATCATTCGAGGTATACGGCCCGGGCCCTCAAGACGGGTACCCGTATCGGCTGACCTGCACGAGCGGCGCGTATGACTTCGGCGGATTGAAAGTGGGCAGCTCCATGACTGACGTGAAGCGCCTGCTCGGGGAGCCCGAGCGT
>JAFGAS010000050.1 GCA_016933535.1 Candidatus Zymogenaceae bacterium | reverse complement strand
TACTCCGTCTCAAACTGGGATACCGCCTCGGCTGACGCACTCGGCTTCCGTGATTGGGATGTCAAGGCCCATACCTACTATGCACAGGCCAACTGGGGCATTTTGAACAACGTTGACCTCATCGCGCTCATCGGCGGACGGAGCGTCTGCATGGATAGTGAATATCCTGACCATTCACTTTTCTGGGACGCGAAGGCCGATGGCGTACCGATGTTCCTCTGGGGAGTTGGCGTCAAGGCGACGTTCTTCAGGGCCGATAACGGGTTCTACTTCGGCGGCGGCGCCCTCTTCACCCATTCGCGCTCGAACGATTTCAACCTCAAGGTGTATTTAAACGGGGCCCCCAATGGCGAGTTAGACGGCACATTAAGACTCAATATGCTAACCCCCGAGCTTCACCTCGGCTGGCACTTCGGGGACACCGGCCTGACCGCGTACACCGGCGTAGACTATGTCTTCTCGAGGGCGATCGTCGAGCTTGAAAATGGCGACGAGATTGAGCTTCACGTCGACCACCCGGTATACGGGTTCATCGGCCTCGATTACTTCCTCAACGACAAGCTCTACATCAACGTGGAAGGCCGCGGCAACTTCGTCGACGGCTGGGGCGTGGAAAGCGGCATCGGCTATATGTTTGACCTCTGCGCAAAGCCGGCCCCCGCACCCGAGCCCGCACCCGCGCCGGTAATCGAGCCCAAGCTCGAGCCCATGAGCAAGAACTAAGGTCTCAGTGCCTTTTCTTATCGCTGTTACAAAAGAGGGATAGTCCGTCGGACTATCCCTCTTTTATTCCGGACCCTTGCCCGGCCGATAAATCATACCCCCGTTTTCCGCCGACTAATCAGTCAAAACTTAACTATTAGAAAGGCTTAATATTTTTCTTGACATAATCCTATGTAATATTTAGAATACTATAATGTTTTTGCACTCCATGGAGGTAAAATATGTTTAAGAAGACTCTGTTCTTTGCTCTCTGCCTGGTGATGGCATTTTCCGTTAGCGCCTTTGCCGGCGAGGGAAGTGACACGGTCGGCGGCGGCAAGCTGCTGCCCCAGCTCCGCTACGG
>JAFGAS010000049.1 GCA_016933535.1 Candidatus Zymogenaceae bacterium | reverse complement strand
CGTTGCCGAGAATATCACCGTTATAACGGCGCGCGAGATAGAAAGGATGAACGCCCATTCGGTGGCCGAGGTTTTGAACCGAATCCCCGGGGTCTTGTTACAAAGCTTTACCCAGGATTTCGGGGCACCTTCTTTGATGAAGATTCAGGGGTCGGAGGACCGGCACGTGCTGGTCCTTGTGGACGGAATTTCCTGGAATTTCATGGCCAGCGGGGGGGCGGAAGCGAATTCCATCCCCGTGGGGATTATCGAGCGGATCGAGGTTGTCAAGGGACCGGCGTCGTCGGCGTGGGGATCGTCGTTAGGGGGAGTGGTGAATATCATCACCAAGGAGGTGGGGACGACGGAACGGCCCACAGGCTCCCTGCAGGCTTCCTATGGGGAACGGGAGACTCAGGATTACCGTGCCCAGTTTGCGGGCGAAGCCGGGCGGGTGGGGTATTATCTCTTTGTCGGCCGGCAGGAATCGGATGGTTTGCGGGATTCACGAAAGTTTGACACTTATCAATTTTATTCGAAAATTAATGCTTCTCTCGGAAGCAACACGAACCTGGGATTCACTCTGGGATATACTGATCCGGAATTTCATATCGGTGATTTCCCAAGCGGGGATCTGTCGCAAACGGGTTTAGGCCGGACCTTCTTTGTGACGAGCAGCCTCGATGCAGCTTTCAGCAAGAACCTCAGTCTTCAGATATCCTTTCACCACTTCCAGCAGAAATCGGTCCAGGAAGCCGAAGCCTTGGGACTGGGCTTTCTGGGTCTCCCCGGCGAACGGTTTTTGGATACGGTCTACGACGAGAGTACCACCGGCGGTTCCGCGAAACTCGTCTGGGAAGAGAAGCGCCACACCGCGGTGCTCGGCATTGACCTCGATTACGGCACTCTCCACCAAACTCTCACCGCCGGGTCGCTGCTCCAGATGTTTGGGGCTCCGGCCCAGGCAAGCAGCCGGCCGGAGATCGATAAGTGGGCGGTCTATGCGAATGATACCTTCGTCATCGGCAAATTTTCCATTACGCCGGGAGTGCGATACGATCATAACAGCATAACCGGTTCCTTCACCAGCCCGAGCCTGGGAATAACCTACCGCGTTCGTTCCGATTCCATTGTGAGGGCGTCGGTGGCCAGGGGATTTACGATTCCGCCGCTTTCTACCACATCGGGAGGGGGGCTGTTCCTGGACCCCAACTCCTCCCTGGATGAGGAGACAGTCTGGTCATACCAGGCGGGATTTGAAACCGCCGCCCTCAAGCATCTGTGGATCAAGATAAATCTTTTCCGCCATGAACTCGATGATTTCCTGGTGACCGAGTGGGGGGGAGGAGGGCCTCCCACGTATAACGATATTGTGGTCAACAACGGCGAGGTGCGACGGCAGGGCTTCGAACTGGAGGCTGAGACAGTACCGTTTCATCACTTCAGCCTTCTTGTCGGATTTTCTTACGTCCACTTTACCCCCTCCACCGGTGAGGATTCCGAAGACATATACGAATACACTGTCGGCATGCGTTACGATGATGCGGACACCCTTTATGCCGAGTTGTTCGGCCACTATGTGTGGTGGGATAACCATATTCCTTTGAGTGCAAGTTACGATGATTTCATCGTCGATCTCAACCTCACTAAACGGGTCTACCTGCAGGGAAAGACTGCGGTTTATCTTTTTTCCACCGCCCACAACCTGCTGAACGGTTTCCAGTATCTTAATGAGAGCAAAAATCCCCGGCGATGGATGGAAGCCGGGGTGAGGATCACCTTTTAGAGGTGCGTTTCGCTTGAAGGCAGGCGTTCTTGATGAATCAAGGTATCCAATCATATAGTCCGTATCTGATGATCGGGCAACGCATAGTATTTTCGGTGCATATTTAAGCATCCTGGTGCTTTGCAGGAGGACGGGATGGGCGTAAGAGAGCATCCGGTTGGTCACTCCCACGTAAAAGCGAACGGAGCGGCACGGTCACTCGGTTTTGCCTCTACAGCTCGAGCATTGCGTATCCTGGTGATAAGCGACGACACGAAAACCCTTGCCCTCTTTAAAAAGGCCTTGCCGCATACCGGCGCCCGGGGCAAGAGGAGCCCTTTGTTCCGGCTGACACTTTGTCGCCGGGCCGATCAAGGTCTTGCCGCAGTGAAAAAAAGCGCTCGAGACGGTCTCACGTTTTCCGTTGTCTTTCTGGACGG
>JAFGAS010000048.1 GCA_016933535.1 Candidatus Zymogenaceae bacterium | reverse complement strand
CCCAGCTTGAGGAACGGCCGTTTGAAAAACGGCCGGGTTTAGGCTATATTCGCATTACGGGTGCCCCTGTAGCTCAGTATGGATAGAGCAATGGATTCCTAATCCATGTGTCGCTGGTTCGAGTCCGGCCAGGGGCGCTCCACCCGAACCGACCACCGTAGATCGTTTGCACGTCTCCTGACCGGGCTGGACGTGTCCGGCCTGAAAAGGCTCTAATTTCTGCCTGTTATCTCAGGAGAGGGTGCAATGATAGCGATGCTCCGCCGGCAGCGCAGTCTGTCGGTGGATATTCCCCAGGGGATCGACGTGATTTCCAGACCGTCGTCATCGGCGATGTACCATTGACCTCCACTCGGCCGGAAGACCACATGATTGGAGTAGCCGCTGCCGTCCCAATCATTCGGGAGGGGATAGTCCTCTTCCGCCCCCCACTGGCACGTGCTGGTTGTTCCGCTGGTTTGGTTGTAACTAAACCATTGCCCCGTTGATGGCCTGAAGACGGCGATGTTTGCGTAGTTCAAACCATGGTTCTTGGCTGGGAAGGGGATATCACCGTCCGCTCCCCAGGAGACGACCCAGGGATAGGCCGGGTTGGTCGACTTCCGGATATACCAAGTGTTTTCGAGCGGCCGGAATACGGCGCAATCGGCCAGACCGTCTGAATCATAGTCGGCAGGGAGGGGGATGTCTCCCCGCCATCCCCACTGAATGACCTCTGAGGTTGCCAGAGTGGGATAGTAAATGAACCAGAGGCCGTCATGCGGCCTGTAGACGGCTAGGTCGGTCTTGTGGTCGCCGTCAAAATCGGCCGTTATGGGGATGTCGCCGAAGGCCCCCCACTGGATGCCGAAGCTCGGCAAGGTCCCGTGCCACATGCACGACTCGGGGCGATACACGCACGCGTCGGCATCCCCGTCCCCGTCAAAATCGCCGGGGAAGGGGATATCTCCCCGTTGACCCCATTGAAAGGAATCCGTCTGTGTGCCGTCGTTTTTATAGAGATGCCACATGCCGTCACCGGGGCGGAAAGCCACGAGGTCCGGTCTCTCAGTCCCGAAGAAATCCGTCGTGTCGTAGATCGGCACATACGGGTTAAAATGGACACTCTCATTCGTGTTGACGGCGGCGGCCAGATAGCCGTATTCCTCTCCCCGACAACCCGACTTGTGCTCGATTCCGATCGTCGCGTCACGCCCGTTATCATAGGCCTCCGTCCCGGGGCCGGCGTCTTTGTACCAGAAGATGATCGCGTTAGGCGCCCATTCATATGTCCTTGAATAAATAAGGAGCTCGAAATCGTAGCTCGTCGTGGGATCATTCTTGTGGGGGATATCCTGCCATTCAACGGCCGTGTGGACAGCGTTCGTCAGATACCATATTTTTCCCTTGCTCGTCAGGTCCCAGTCGTCCCACCAGGGAGCGATCAATCCGTCGGGATCGCCGGCTGTGGGAATCGGCTGGTTTATAGGCTGGGCGGAGTCCGCAGGGGAAGAACCGAATCCAAGGGTGACATAGCCGTTCGTCCAAATGCGGAGATGAGTCACTCTCTTGCCGTAGAAAAAGAAAGGCGTGGAGATGGCGAGATCGAAATATCCGTCATCCCAGTTGCCGCCCGTGAGGGTAGTCACCTGCTCGGTTGGAGTCATGTAGGTACCGCCGGATTTTTGGAAATAGTATTCGTAGCCAAGCACAGGATAAAATAAACAGGCGGTTAATAAAGAAAGGAAAAGCACCTTTTTCATGAGACGCTCCTTTTCTACCCCGATTGATATTCAGCAGGATTATTTTGGGCCATCCGGTGGGAGATGTCAACCCGGCGCATCGAGTCATCTAAAATCTAACCATAGGAGATACGTCCTGTCATTTAAAAATCTAACCAAACGCCAAAAAAGAGCCCATTATGGCTCCTGTCTGTGGAAGGATTGATTTTGTAGATAATGGGTCGATTTGATAAATATTGTTGCTATATGCCGCCGCCCATAGATAATCTCCATTTTGATCATTGGCGATTATTCGGGCGCTGAGCCGGCTCGCAGTTCGAAGATTTGAATGTCTCCGTCGTCAAAAAGCAACCGGAGGGATGGATGCGACGCGGGAGACAGCTCTTCCCCCCCGAAAACGAGATAGCGGAAACGATAGTCCCGGTAAAGCGCGCCGAACTCCTGATCGGCGATAAGTTGGCGGATACTCTGGTTCATTTTTTCTACGCTCATTGGGACCCTGGCGATGGT
>JAFGAS010000047.1 GCA_016933535.1 Candidatus Zymogenaceae bacterium | reverse complement strand
TGTAAGACTGAGAACTTTAAACCCCCTCAGGGAAACCTGGGGGGGTTTTTTTATTCCCCGCAATGACGACCAAGTATCATTGCGGAGACTCTCTTAATCTCGTCCGGGGCTCTTTACAGTCATCGCAAAAACACGAAGCACTTATTTCAATACCGGGAGATTGTCGCGGTTGGGGTACCGAAAATATCCTTGACCTGGTTAAAATATATACGGAAAGTGCGTCTAAATTACAGACGAGTTAATTAGACAATCCTAATTATTTTCTTGACATCAGAATTGCCCCGTGATAAAAAATCCCAGCTATCATTGAGTATGCACACTGTATCTGATTTGATTTTAGAGTTGCTCAGGCACTTGTTTTTATGAGATACGTCCCAAGTATTTGAGGAGGAATTTAATGAAAAGAGCATTGATTATTCTTGTTGCGATGCTGTTTGTGGTCGTGGCGGTGGGCGCGGCCTTTGCCGCCGAGACGACCTTCAACGGTCAGTACCGGATTCGGGCGTTTTCGAACTGGAACTTCGACAAGCGGCCCGGCCACCTGGATTCGGAAAAGGGCCTCTACACCGGCTATTTTGACCAGAGGTTCCGGCTGACCATCACGCACACGAGGAGCGACTTCCTCAAGGCCGTCGTCCAGTTCGACCTCGTCGAGGACACCTGGGGACAGCAGAGGAACTTCCGGATCAACAACAGCACCACCGGTTCCATGGTCCGAAAGGCATACATCGAGTTCAAGCTCCCTAAGATCGGAACCTTTACCGTTGGCAAGCAGCCGGTAACTCTCGGATACGGCCTGGCGTTTTCCGACAGCCTGGGCAATCTTGACGGTCTCAAGTGGGCCAACAAGTGGGGGCCCGTGGGCGTTTCCGCGATGTATTTCAAGTGGAATGATAATGTCGATCTGGGCGGCGCCAGCGAGTTCTACAACCGCGACGCAAATATCTGGGCGCTGGACCTCAAGTACACCCCGAACGAGAACCACACCATCGAGCTCTTCGGCGGCTACGTCAAATATGACGCGGGCTACCCGATGGGCCATGTTTGGACGGCCGGCATCCAATCACGCGCGGATATCGGTTTCGTGGGCATCGCCTACACCGGCGAGATCGCCGACATGCTGACCCTCAAGGCGGAGTTCAGCGGCATATTCGGCCATGAAGTATTTTCAGATAAAACTGACGCGTTCAACGGCGGATACAACATCTACCTCGACGCCTCGTATCACAATGACATGCTGCGGGCCGGCCTGGCCTTTGTGCTGGGCAGCGGAGACACGGGCAGCCGCTTGGGTGATGATAAATACAACATGAACTTCATCGTCGCCGACGCGTTTAGCTTCGGCAACATTATTGCGGGGGGATACGGCGGCGGCGGCCTCAACGACGCGTGGGTGAGAGGCCTCGGCTTTGCCAACGACATCGAGAACCTGACGGCGGTTAAGCTCTATTTCGAAGTTACCCCGATGGAAAAACTGACCCTTAACGCCGCCGTTATCTGGGCCAAGTGGACCGAGCCGGTAGGACAAGCCACCCCCTACTCGCATCCGGTTAACTACTACGCCGGCGGCTTTAACTCCTGGTACGACAGCACAACCGACCTGGGTTGGGAAATCGACCTCGGGTTGAAATACGAGATCATGGACGGCCTGACCTATACGTTTGCGGGCGGTGTCCTGTTTACCGGAGACTCGTTTGACTACGTGGGGCTGGGCGCAACGCATGAGGACTGGGGCCCGATCTGGATGATCAACAACGTCCTTACCTACGACTTCTAAGTCGTAACGACCGACAATGTAAAACCCCCTCGGGGAAACCCGAGGGGGTTTTTTGTCGAATTGGGCATTTAAGGCCGGAGAGGAAAAGGCCGTCAATGGTGCCGTTTGCCATCCTTTTGTCCCGCGCCGCCGGTTTCACGCGCCGGCTTCCACCGCGGTCTGGACCAGAGCCACTGGTCGGGATACTTCCTGATGTATTGCTCTATCGCGCCGTTTGCCCGCTCTGTAATGACACGAATATCGTTATCATAATCGTCGGTCGAGCTGTCCTCGATAGGCGGCATGATATCGATAAAGAAACCTCCGTCTCTTTTTGCAATAAAGATCGGGACTATCGGCGCGCCGGTCTTCTTGGAAAGAACGGCGGGCCCAACCGCCGTATAGGCGGGCCTTCCGAAAAACGGCACTAACATGGCGTTGCGTTTCCTGCGCTCGTCGGCGATAAAATAGACGATCTGATTGTCTTTAAACGCCTCGAGGATATCCGACATACCCTTATCTTTAACGCCGACATCAATAGAGATCACCCCGCTGGTGTCGCGCCACTCCCGGAGTTTTTCCCTGACTATCTCGTTATCGGGGTCCTTTATAAGCACGATAAAGGGGATATCCGACTGGGCGAGTCTTATTGTGAGGAGGAGAAAGTTAGTCATGTGCGCCCCGAGCCCGACAATGCCCTTGCCTTTTTCAAGCGCTTTTTCGATGTGTTCTCTTCCCGTAATGGAAATATCCCTCTCGAGACGCCCGTGGTGCGCGGGTGCCCCATAATAGAGGACATCCCCCGGCATCCTGACGATATTTCTCATACATGAATTGGCGATGCGCCTGATCTGCCGCCTTGTCATGGAATCGCCGTAAATCATGGTAAGATTCTTACTGAGCGTCTTTTTGTACGAGAGGAGGATACGAACCAACGGATAGAAACAGACGAAGGCCGCATCCATACAAAAGCGATTGAACCAAAGGGGCGTCCGGGTCATGATGAATCCAAGGATAGCCAGGAACGCCTCGGTGACAACAGGCCAGAATCGTTTTAGTATCATTTTCTTTTCCCGCATGTACTTGAGAGTAGTCAATTGTCTTGCCGTAGACCACGGTATCCTGCTCTTCTACGGCTACCCTAATGTCTCCACCTGAACTAAGAACCGCATAGAGGCCGACGTCTGAAGTCTGAAAGACAGTAGCGGCTTTACCATCGTAAAACTTTTCTATGCCATATCATATCGCAGTTATGCCTTGCCCCGCTGCCTTTACCGTTATAACTCGATAAAAACGGGCTTCCTTTTTTGAAAGTAGGCAATTTCATGGACGCCGAGGTCCTTGAGCATCGCGATGACCTCGGCAAAGTGGTGGCCGATGTCTTGGCGCCCGTGGGCGTCCGAACCCAGGACAAACGGGATCTTCAGGCGCGCCGCCTCCCGAATCAGGTTGGGTGCCGGCGAAAGCTCCTTGCAGGGTTTTCTGAGTGCCCCCGTGTTGATCTCGATAAAGGTACCCACCCGGGCCGCCTCCCTGAGCACCGCTATCGCCTCGTCGGTATGATCGCGGCCGGGAGGATGGGTATGTTTAAATACCTTAATGAGGTCCAAATGCCCGAGGAAATCGGCTATTTTTGATTGCACCAGTCGAATCAATATTTCGAAGTACCGGGTGTAGAGGGCGTCGATATCCCTGTTATCCCAATCGTGATGAAGGTAGTCGAACCCCCAGGTGTCGATCATATGGACGCTGCCGATTACGTAGTCGAAGTTAAATCCAGCGACCTCCGCCCTGATCCATTCTTCCTTTTCGGGGATGTAATCGATCTCTGCCCCAAGGAGAATAGTCTGGTTGTCACCCCCGGAGGCCTTGAGGCGCTGTACCTCGGAGATATAGTCAAACCAGTGGGAAGCCAAGACCCCGTGGTTGAAGCTCTCGATCGGATAGTCATACCCCCCGGGCCGTGGGAAATGTTCCGACAGGCCGAAAACGCTTATCCCCCTTTTCTTCGCTTCCTCGGCCATTGCCGCGGGCGAGTCGGCACCGTCACCGTAATGGGTATGGCTGTGCAGGTCGATCATCATTACGCTTCCCGATTATAAATGTAATGAAAAGGATACCGAGTTTATCCAAAGGGATCGTATCAGGATAGCGTATAAATGAAAAGAGTTTTTTGAAGAAAGGGGGGGCAGTGCCCCCCCTGGTTGTTTCTTACGATGAGGCAAAGGCGCTTTCGGCGATTTCCATGATGCTCATGTCTTCCTTCTTGATGGACGCGGCCATCGCCTCCACGTGCGGCAGGATGTAGGCCCCGTAAAACTTTGCCGCGGCTACTTTGCCCTGATAATAGGCGGCGTCTTTGCTGTCCTTGTAAAGCGCCGCAACCGCTACCCAGTCGTCGTCCTTGACGCCCTTTTCTTTCTTGATGGCGACAAGCTTCTTTTCGGCAATGGCGCCCTGCCAGAGGAGGAAGAAGCCGAGGGTGACGGTGCTCATCAACTCAAGGAACTGATAGGCGTTGCCGATGGGGACCAGGAACTTGCCCGATGCCCCGCACTGGGCGAAGAAACCGCCGATATCGGCCATGGCATTCTTGGCCTTCTCGAACTCGGCCACCGCGTCCTTGAGGGCGCCGTCGGGCTGGTTCTTGGACACCGTCTCCGTCATGAGAGTGATAAAGTTAATGAAATTCATACCCTTGTTCTGGCCCAGCTTGCGGGCGACCAGATCCATCGCCTGAATGCCGTTTGTTCCCTCGTAGATCGAGGCGATCTTGCAGTCCCGCATGAACTGCTCTACCGGATATTCCGAGGTAAACCCGTATCCGCCGTATACCTGAATGGCATATTCAGTGACGCGGAAGCCCATGTCGCTTCCCCACGCCTTACAGATCGGGGTGAGCAGCTCCACGTAGCCGTGCCACCTGTCTTTTTCTACCTGGTCCTCGACGGAATGGGACATGTCGATGGCATAGGCCACGAAATACATGAGGGCTCGCAGCCCTTCGACCTGGGACTTCATCCAGAGGAGCATCCGGCGGATGTCCGGATGGTTGATGATGGAAACACGCGGGGCTTCCGGGTTCCGGAAGTTGGCCAGGTCCGATCCCTGAAGCCTCGTCTTGGCGTAATCCACCGCATGCAGATAGGCGGCGGTGGAATGCGCCAGGCCCTGCAGGCCGACACCCAGGCGCGCTTCGTTCATCATGTTAAACATGACGCGCATTCCCGTTCCCTCGTCTCCGAGGAGCTCGCCGATACAATCGTCTTTGTCGCCGAAGTTGAGCGTACAGGTGGCGTTTCCCTTGATGCCCATCTTATGCTCGACGTTTCCGGTGTTGACGTCATTGAAGTCGCCGACGCTGCCGTCACTATTAACACGATACTTCGGCACGAGGAAGATCGAGATTCCCTTGGTTCCCGCGGGGGCGCCCTCTATCCGGGCGAGCACGGGGTGGATGATGTTTTCGGTGAGCTCGTGGTCTCCGGCGGAGATGAATATCTTTGTTCCGGTGATCTTATATTTACCGTCACCGGTCGGCTTGGCCGAAGTCTTGAGGGCGCCGACGTCCGACCCCGCACCCGGCTCTGTAAGGCACATGGTGCCGCCCCACTGGCCCGAATACATTTTGTCCATGTAGGTGCGTTTCTGCTCGTCGGTTCCATAGATCTCGACCAGCTTGGCGGCCCCGTGGGCCAGCCCGGGATACATGATAAAGGCGAAGTTGGCGGCGCCGAAGAGTTCTTTCGTGGCGGCGTTGATCACCTCGGGAAATCCCTGCCCGCCTACCTCCGCGTCATCGGAGATGGTAATCCAGCCGCCTTCAATAAACTTCTTGTACACGTCTTCGAATGACTTGGGGACGGTCACCTTTCCGTTGGCATAGCTGCATCCTTCTTTGTCGCCTTCGGCGTTTGAAGGAAAGATGACGTTGACTGCCATCTTCTCCGCCTCGGAAAGGACCATGTCGAACATATCCTTGGAGTAGTCTCCGAATTTCGGATATTTAGTCAGTCCTTCGAGATCGAGCATTTCATAGAGATTGAACTGCTGGTCCCGTATATCTACCAACAGGTTTGCCATAATACCGTCCTCCTTTAATTTTGATTACATATAAAATCGAGAGATTTTAAATGAATGAGCATTCACTCACAACGAAGCATAACATTTCTGCTATTTTTGTCAACAATAAAAATACTTTGGCTCTCCTTGACATCAAAAAAACTATACCTATATTAGTAATAAGATTAAAAAGAGAGGTGATTTTATATGACAAAGGCAATAGGAATAGACCTGGGCACCACTAACTCCGTCGTTTCGGTAATGGAAGGCGGACAGCCCAAGGTTATCATCAACGAGGAAGGAGGCAGGACCACCCCGTCGGTGGTGGCATTTGCGGACAACGATACGATTCTCGTGGGTCAGACCGCCAAGCGGCAGGCCGTCACCAATCCGGAGCGTACCGTGTCTTCCATCAAGCGTTTCATGGGAAGGCGGACCGACGAGGTAACCGAAGAGATGAAGATGGTCCCCTACAAGGTCACGAAATCGGCCAATGGAGACGTGCGCATAAAGATTGACGCCAAGGACTACGCCCCGCCCGAGATCTCGGCCCTCGTGCTCAAGAAGCTCAAAAAGTCGGCCGAAGATTATCTGGGTCAGAAGGTAACGGACGCCGTTATCACCGTTCCGGCCTACTTCAACGACAGCCAGCGGCAGGCCACCAAGGACGCCGGCAAGATCGCGGGACTCAACGTACTGCGTATCATCAACGAGCCGACCGCGGCCGCCCTTGCCTACGGCATGGAAAAGAAGAAAGACGAAAAGATTGCCGTCTTCGACTTCGGCGGTGGGACGTTTGACATATCGATCCTCGAGGTCGGAGACAACGTGGTTGAGGTCAAGTCCACCAACGGCGATACGCACTTGGGCGGCGACAACATCGATCATGCCGTCATCGAATATCTGATCGGCGAATTCAAGCGTGATCAGGGTATCGACCTCGGCAAGGACAAAATGGCCCTCCAGCGCCTCAAGGAAGCGGCGGAAAAGGCCAAGATCGAGCTCTCGTCGGCCATGGAGACCGATATCAACCTTCCGTTTATCACCGCGGACGCCTCCGGCCCCAAGCACATGACCCTGAAGCTTACCCGGGCCAAGCTCGAATCGCTGGCCGAATCCATCATCCTCAAGACGATCGACCCGGTCAAAAAGGCGCTGGCCGACGCGGGTATGCGGCCGTCGGACATCGACGAGGTAATCCTGGTCGGCGGTTCCACCCGGATACCCAGGGTGCAGGAAGAGGTAAAGAAGATCTTCGGCAAGGACCCCAACAGGGGCGTCAACCCCGATGAGGTCGTGGGTATGGGCGCGGCGATACAGGCGGCCGTACTTACCGGCGAGGTGAAGGACGTGCTGCTGCTGGACGTAACGCCGCTCTCCCTGGGCATCGAGACCCTGGGCGGGGTGATGACCAAACTCATCGATAGAAACGCCACTATCCCCACCAAGAAGAGCCAGATCTTTTCGACGGCCGACGATAACCAGCCCGCAGTGGACGTCCACGTTATGCAGGGCGAGCGGGAGATGGCGCGCGACAACCGGACGCTCGGCAAGTTTCAGCTTTCCGTCATCACGCCGGCGCCGCGCGGAATTCCGCAGATCGAGGTATCGTTCGATATCGACGCCAACGGCATCGTAAACGTGTCGGCCAAGGATATGGCCACCGGCAAGAGCCAGTCGATCACCATTACTTCGTCATCCGGTCTCTCCAAGGATGAGGTCGAACAGATGATCCGGGACGCCCAGGCAAACTCCGAGGAAGATGCCAAGAAGAAGCGGGCCGTTGAGGTCAGGAACGAGGCGGACATGCTGGTCTACCAGACGCGTAAAACGCTGACCGAAAACCGGGCAAAGCTGACCGAGAGCGACATCACGGAGATCGAGAATACCCTCACCGAGGCGGAAGCGGCGATAAAGGCCGAGGACGCCCCGGCGATCGAGCGGGCCGTCGAGACGCTCAAGTCCGCATCTCAGAAGATGGCCGAGCGGCTCTACGCATCGTCCCAGGAACAGCCGGGAGCCGGAGCATCCGGGCCGTCGCCCTCAGGCAACGGCGCCCCCGGGTCCACAAACGCGGATGACGACGTCGTAGACGCCGAGTTCAAGGACGCAGTGTAATAGACCCGCATATAACGATTCCGTTTATCAAAACGGCCCATGATCTTAATCATGGGCCGTTTTAACTATTATCCATTCGATTATATCGCCCACGGAATTGGGGATTTAATGTTTTTCAAAAACTCCTTGATCCCCTGTTTATTCTCAAAGACGAATAAGAGTCAAATGGAGACCTTGCCACCCCCTTTTCTTCTCCCACGACCGCTTCCGGCCGGCGTCGCCACCCGGTCGTTTTCCGTTTTATCGTCTATGAACCTAATTCCGTCCGATTCCGTCCATAATCTTCGTATACTCCATAACATAATATAAATTATTAAAACGTTTGAAAAAAGTGTCCGGCAGTGATATACTGTACATTGTTATTTTCTCCACTCCTGCGAGATATCCTCATGAAAGACAAGATCGACGCCGTCTATCGAATCCTCGATTCCACCTATCCCGATACGAAATGCGCCCTCAATTTCAGCAACCCCCTCGAACTCCTGGTCGCATCCATCCTTTCGGCCCAGTGCACCGACGAGCGGGTCAACGAGATAACCGCCGGACTCTTCAAGAAATATAGAACCGCGTCCGACTATGCCGCCGCCGAAACGGCCGTGCTGGAAGAAGAGATCCATTCCACGGGATTCTTTCGCAACAAGGCAAAGGCCATCAGGGAATGCACCGCCATGATACAAGAGCGCCACGGCGGCGTTGTCCCCGATACGATGAAAGAGCTGGATAGCCTGCCGGGTATCGGGCGCAAGACGGCAAATCTCGTACTGGCCTGCGGCTTCGGAAAGGCCGGTATCATCGTGGATACCCACGTCTTTCGCCTGGCGCGGCGTATCGGCCTTACCGAAAATACCAACTCGGAAAAAATCGAATTTGACCTGCGGGGTATTATTCCGGAGGCACGCTGGTCCCGTCTTTCCCTGCTATTGATTTCCCACGGGAGGGCCGTCTGCAAAGCCAAAAAGCCCCTCTGCCCCGTCTGCTCCGTCCGCCATCAATGCAATTATTTCGAGAACAACCCCGTTTCGTCCTGATCACAACACTCGCACGGACGCATATCCATAACAGACGAAACCGAACGGAGCCCGAATATGCGTAAAGATGGATCAGACTTTTTCGCCTATCGCTACACGAGGGGCATCGTCAGGTGCCCGGGGCCCGAGCTTACCGGGGCCCTCAGCCGGAATGGTGCCGCCGCGGCCATAGACGTCGAGCAGGCCCGGACCCAGCATGCCCGGTACGTGAAGATCCTCGAAGGTCTCGGAATCGATCTCATCCACGTGCCCGCCGACCCCGCGTTTCCCGACGGCTGCTTTGTGGAGGACACCTGCGTAATGCTCCCACAGATCGCCGTCATCACGGCCCCCGGGGCGCCTTCCCGCAGGGGGGAGAGCCTATCGGTCCAACAGGCGGTTGCACCCCACAGAGAAATCCGCCGCATGACTGACGCCGGGACGCTGGACGGGGGCGACGTCCTGCGCCTCGCGCGCACCTACCTCATCGGACGATCCGGGCGGACCAACGCCGAAGGGGCCGAGGAGCTTGGACGAATCGTGAAACAAAACGGGGCCGATTACCGGATCGTCGACGTCGCACAGGGCCTGCATCTCAAATCCGCGGTCACTCCGCTGGCCCCTGATACGGTGCTGGGCCTCTCCTCGTTTCTCGGAGACCGCGCTTTTACCGACATCAAAAAGATCGTCGTACCCGAAGACGAGGCGCCCGCCGCATGTGCGGTCGCCGCAAACGGGACGGTCATCGTGGCCGACGGCTTCCCCGAGACGAGACAGAGGCTTGAGCGGGCCGGATTTTCGGTAATCGCCTGTGATATATCGGAATTTGCCAAGGCCGACGGGGGCCTGACGTGCCTATCGGTTCTCTGGTGACAAGCTCGGGCAAACGAACCTGCCCGTATCGGCCGCCGCTAAAAGGAGTCTACCGCATGAACCGATACCTTCTCCCCTTGTTGGTTCTCTTTGCCTTGTTCCTGACCTTCCCGAGCGCCTTTGCCTCGGAAAGCGCGACCGTCACCGAAGACTCCATCCCCCTCATGAAAGGGCCTTCCTTTATATCCGAAGAGATGGGCGGCGTGACGGTATCCAGGGGCTATACCGTCGAGGTTATCTCCCGGACTTCGTTTACGGACCGCCTTGCGGCGCTCCCGGACGACTACTGGTACCTCGTCCGGTACCGGGAATCCGGCGTCCTGTATACCGGCTACGTCCACGGGTCGGCGTTGGCCCTCGACGCGGCGGCGACGATACCGGTCTTCGATCCCCCCGAATACTCCCCGAACAAGCCCACCGCGTCGGGGATAAAAAAGGTGACGTCCTCCATCGACGGCGGCTGTGAGCGCCACGAGGGCGTCATCGTCGTCCCGGAGGGGACGATGGCCACCCACTTTACGATCAAACGATTCGATTCCAGCTTCACCCCCTGTCCGGACGGCGGCTTCGGCTCGATCATCGGCTTTTCCATCATTTCGGCGGCAAATCCCGCCGAGGAACTGTTCTCCTACGAGGAACACATCGCCGACGATCCCGCCGAGCTGCAATATATTAAGGATGGGTTCCACTACTTCGACCTGGATCCGGGAAGTTATACGGTAACCGTCCGGGGCGGCCCCGACACCACCCTGGAACTAACCTACGAGATGATAAACGCGCAATAGGTTTATGGGCGGCCGGACGTATCGAGAAACCTTCATCGGGGTTGAAATATGGCTCATTTATCGGGGCATGATCGAGACGGCGCGCGCGACGAGCGCATATCCGAGCAGGTTAAGGAGAGCCTCGTCCGCGAAGAGATCACCAACGAGCGGCTCATCACCCGGGGCAGGCTCATCGTTTATGGGGTTAATCTCGCCCTCCTTGCCGTTATATCGCTGTTGATTACGCGCTGGGATACGCCCACCGTCCTCAATATCTCGGTATTCGCGGCCCTTTCTCTTACGCTCTTCTTCCTGGTCCTCTTCCTGGACCGCTTTTTCACTCACGGGCGGTATCACCCCTCGCTTAAATATATCCTGACGACGCTCGATCTCCTCTTTATCACGACGGCCATCGTCATCAACAGGAACGCCTCCGGCGCCGCCACCTACGTGATGTCCACGGACGCCGCCCCGTTCTACGGCCTCTTTCTCATCAACGCCCTTTCAGGGCTTCGGCTGGACATCAAGCACTCCCACTACTGCGCCGCCGGTTCCGTGTTGATATTTGCCGCCTTTACCGCGCTCGATCTGTCCCGCATGACGGCCGGCGACCCCGTGCCGATCGTCTCAGCGGTCATGAAGGGAGTTCTCCTGGTGGGGACGGCCTATGCGTCGGGCATCATCGGCATCAGGGCCCGCAAGCTCGTAATCGAGAACCTCAAAGAGCAGCAGGGGCGTAACCTCATCGCCGCGGTGCTCGGGAGATACCTCCCGGGACCGGCGGCCGAAAAAATCCTTTCGGGGGACGTGGAGCTCTCCGGCGAGGAGCGGACGATCACCGTTCTCTTTTCGGACATCCGGGATTTTACCGGAATCTCCGAGAGGCTCTCTCCCTACGAGGTAGTGGGGCTCCTCAATCGCTACCTGGAGCATATGGTAAGGATCGTCTTCACCCACGACGGGACGCTGGATAAGTTCCTTGGCGACGGCTTTATGGCGATTTTCGGGGCGCCCTTCCCCCACGGGGACGACCCCCGGCGCGCCATCAGGGCGGCCCTCGATATGCGCAGGGCGCTGGAGGAGTTCAATCGGTCCCTGATCGACCGGTACCGGATCGTAAGCCTCGGCATGGGCATCGGAATCGCCACCGGAAGGGCGGTGGTGGGCACCATCGGATCCGCGGAACGGATGGAATATACCGCCATCGGCGACACCGTCAACACCGCCTCCCGCATCATGGACGCGGGCCGCAAGCTCAGGACGGATATCGTCGTGGACGGGGCGACCTATCGCGCGGTGGAGGGATTCGTGTCGGCCCAGAAAGTCTCACCGACCAAGCTCAAGGGCAAGGACACACCCGTTGACCTCTATAAGATCATCGAGATGAAGGATATTCCCTCCCTCTCATAACCACTATAAAAAAAGGAGAGCGAATCTCGCTCTCCCCATATTTTGTGCTTATTGTGCCGGTGGGTTTGGCAGAGGCTCCGCCGCACCCGACCCCGCCGAACAAATAGACGGCCTTGCCCTTCGGTTACTTGACTAACGACAGCGCGTCGTTATAGAGTGCTTCAATGTCCGCAAGGAACTGGTCGGCCCCAGCCTTTACATTGTCCCAGGTGTCGGCGCCGGCGGCTTTTATCTCCTCGATCTTACCCTTGGCCTCTTCCTGCTTGGCCGTCAGCATGTCGATCTTCTGATTCAGCTCGTCTTTTACCGCTCCGGATGCGGTCTCGGCCTTCGTTTTAAGCTCATCGATCTTTACCTGGTATTCGTCCACCTTGGTCTGGAAGTCCTGGATGTACTGATCCTTCTGGGCGGCAATATCAGCAACTATCGCCGTGGGGGTCATCATCTCCGGAGCCATCTTCTTGCACGCGGTCAGCACCGTTACGCCCACCAAGAGAACCAGCACCGCTAAAAGAGCCGTTTTCGCGTATCGCATCGATACCCTCCTTATTTCACAGTTACGGTGAAATAATATCACATATGACTTCCGTAGTAAAGGCCTTTTTGTGACCGGCCGGCTCCTCTACGGTCCGCCCCGATTCCCCTCCCCTTTGCGGGCAAGGATGGTCATCCGCGAGTAGAAACCGAAGCGGCGGTAAAATCCGAATACCTCCTCGTTTCCCTCGGCCACCCCTACGCAAAACCGTAGGCCCCCCGCCCCAGAGAGCCACCCCAGCGCTTGATCCATCAGCGCCCTGCCGACGCCGTGGGTGCGATAGTCCCCGGAGACGAATATCGAGTCGATCTCGCCGGTGCCGTCGCCGGAGACGGTGGCCACGACGTAGCCGATGATAACGCCCGAGTCCTCTGCCGTACCCACAAACAGGCGGTCTTCCGGCAGAGAGCGGAACTTTTCGATACGCTGCTCAAACGTCCGTTTTCCGAAGTACTCCTTGAACTCGGCCGCTTTTTCATGGTGGAGCCGGTTGAGCGCCTCCCACAACGGCTTGATGGATGCGATCTTGTCGTATCTCAGCGTCTTGTAGGTGATCACGGTTCGTTTCCTCCGGGGCGGTCGGCCGCCAGCGCCTCGTACGCCTTGCAGGCCGGCTCATATTTCAACCCGCAGGCGCGGCCCAGATCGGCCAGGGCCTCGGTACGCCTGCCGGTCTCCCAATAGGTCAGCCCCCGCCCGTAACGGGCCGGTGCGTAGTTCGGTCTGATATCGAGCGCCCTGCCGTATTCGGCGATCGCCTCGTCATGGCGGAAAAGATACCGGTAGGAATCCCCCCGCATGGTGTGGATCTTGTAGATATAGACGTACTTGGGGTGAAGCTCGATGACGCGGGTAAGGTCGGCGGCCGCCTCCTCGTAGCGCTTGATCTCGAGGTAGAACTCGCCCCGGTTCAGGAGGACGTACCAGGAGTTTGGCGACATTTCCAGGGCCTTATTGAAACTCACGATCGCCTTGTCATACTCTCCCCGGCCGGCCTGACCCTTGGCGATGCCGACTAACATTGCCGAGGGCGATTCGAGGCAAAACCCCCCGAAGAGAAATAGCGTCGAGGCGACGATAATACCAGTCATAAAGAAAGCCCGTTTCTTTGCCTTCATGACGTACCTCCGCATAGGCGCTGTATCTATTCAACAAGTATACTATCACCGTTCGGGCAACACAAACGAAAAGGATGCCGGAGCACCCGGTCTGCCCGCCGGTGTCTATCAACAGGCCCATATCCTCTCCGTGGATTTCATAAAGACAATAACACCTGCGGAGCCGGGGGCGGACGCCTTAGCCCGGATCGGCATACAAAACGGATTTACATATTTAATAACTATGATAGAATAGTGACATTATCTGTGTCATCTCTTGTGTCCACAAAAAGGAGGTCTCAGAAAATGAAAAGGATCGCTCTATTGGCCGCGGCCCTCATGTTCGTTTCATGTATATCCGCTTTGCCCGGGGCCGAGGCAAAAGAGAAGACAAAGATTCTCATCGGCATTACCCAGATCGTCGAGCATCCCTCTCTCGATGATATTCGAAAAGGCTTTATCGATTACCTCTCCGAAAACGGCTATAAGGAAGGCGTGAACGTCACCTACGATATCAACATAGCCCAGGGAGACATGGCGGCTGCGGCCCTCATCGCAGACAAGCTCGTGGGCATGAATCCCGACCTTATCCTTTCCATCACCACGCCGTCGTCCCAGCCCCTCGTGAACGCCACCGACACAGTCCCTATTCTCTTTGCCGCGGTCACCGACCCGGTCGGCGCGGGATTGGTCAGTTCGCTTGAGGGCGGGGGCAAAAACGTCACCGGGACTTCTGATTTAACCCCGGTGGGCCGACACTTTGACCTGATCCGCGAAATCGCCCCCGGCGCCAAGAAGATCGGCATCATCTACAACGCCGGCGAGGCCAACTCGGTATCATATATTAATTGGGCCAAGAAGGAGGCCGACCGCCTCGGCATGGAGCTTATCGAGGCGACCGTCACCAGTTCGGGCGACGTGCTGGGGGCCGCCGAAAGCCTCGTCGGCAAGGTCGACGTCATCCACATCCCCACCGATAACACCGTCACCTCGGCCTTTGAATCGGTGACAAAGGTGTGCGAGGACAACAGGATCCCGCTGTTTGCCTCCAGCGTACTGTCGGTCCAGCGGGGGGCCTTGGCCGCCGTCGCCATCGACCCCTACCGCCTCGGCAGGCAGACCGGCGAAATGGCCATCGAAATACTAAAGGGGAAGAATCCGGGAGACATGCCCGTTGAGTATCTCAAAAAATTCCTGCTCTACGTGAGCCTTCCGGCGGCCAAGAAATATGGGGTCACCATCCCCGAGGAAGTCATCAAGCGGGCCGACGTGGTCATCAAATAGCCCGTTTTTCGCCACCCCCCGGCGGGATTGATCGGCTCCGGCCCGAGCCGTCTTGCTGCGGATTCACGGGGAAGGGGCATACCGCCCCTTCCCTTTCTTTCGCCGGGGGAGATAGGCCGTCGGCCCGAACGTCTCTTATCCCGTCATTTTTCTGACCGCGCCCGCCAGCACCCGCATCCCCACATCGATCTCATCCTCATCAACGCCCGAAAAATTAAGCCGGACGGCGTTGCCGCCGCCGTTGCCGCCCGGGTAAAAGGCCGCCCCCGGAACAACAACCACTCCCGCCTCCAGCGCGCACTCAAAAAGGTCCATCGACGAGACACCCTCCGGCAGCGTCATCCAGAGGAAGAGCCCACCCTCGGGCCGGGTGAAGCCTACCTCGGGCGGGAAGTACTCCTCTATCATCCGTATCATGGCGTTTCGATGATTGCCGTACACCTCCCGGATTTCTTTAATATGTTCGTCTATGTCGCAGGCGGTAACGTAGCGGAAGAGCACGTGCTGGATAAAGATATCGGTGTGGAGGTCGGCCGCGTGCTTGGCCGCCACGAGCCGTTTCATGATCGGGCGGTCGGCGCATATCCAGCCGATCCTCAGCCCCGGGGCCACGATCTTCGAAAACGACCCGAGCAGGACCCCCTGCGGACCGAGGACGCCTTTTATAGACGGGAGCGGCTCCCCGATAAACCGAAGTTCCCCGTAGGGGTTGTCCTCGATAAAGAGGGTGTTGCCCGATTGGATAATCTCGGCGACCTCGCGCCGCCGATTAGCCGAATAGCTGATTCCGGTGGGGTTCTGGAAATTGGGCACACCGTAAAAAATCTTCACGTCCCGCCCGGTCAGCGCCTCTTTCAGAGCGTCCGGGTCCGGCCCGGCCTCCGTCATCGGGACGGTAAGAAACCGGGGCCGGTAAAACGAGAGCGCGTCGATAGCCCCCAGGTAGCCGGGGCTCTCTATGGCCGCAAAATCCCCCTCGTCGAGCATGACCCGCGCTATCAGGTCGATGGCCTGCTGGGAGCCGTTGGTGATCAGGATCTCGTCCGGATCGACCGAAAGGCCCTGCTTTTCGTGGTAGCGCCGGCTGATATACTCGCGCAGCGGGAGGTAGCCCCCGGCTGTCGAATACTGCAGCGCCTCGTGGGCGCTCTCGGCAAGCACCCGTGCCGCCGCCTCCCCGATTTCCCGTGCCGGAAAGAACCGCTTGTTTGGAAAGCCGCCCGCAAAAGAGATAACGCCCTTGCCGGCCGCGGCCGCCACAAACACCCGGTGCAGCGTCGATTCCGACCCGCCCGCGGCCCTCTTGGCAAATGTTATGTCCATGTCGCTCCTTTCACTAAAGGGGGTTATGAGGCGCCCTGTGGGACGATTATATCCTATTATTTTGACGGGGACAACTGTGCGGCGGGACGGCTATAGACACCCCAAAAAGCAGGCTTTTTGGGGGCCCCGTCCGGAGCAGGCGAAGAAACGAATTTGAGACACCGTAGGGACCCGCTTTTGATATACGGTTTCCCTACTTTTTGGAAAACAGCTTTTCCGCCGGACACCCGGTCTCCCGCTGTTTGCAGTATTTACAGGCAAACGACGAGCGCACGGCCGCGTTTCCGGCAAAGGATACGGCCAAGAGCAGCCCGATCAGCGCCGCCCGCCACCAGACAAAATCCATGACGAGCAGCACAACCCCCACGACGGCGGGGATGAGAAAGACCATGAAATCGGGGATAAGCGCCGTCCACGAGATCTCCCGCGCGGCAAACCTGGCGGGATCGCCGCGGTTGAAAAAGAGGCCGCAGACCCTCCCCTTGCCGAAGGCGCACGTCTTGCCGTAATAGGCGCAGTCAACGCAGCTTCGCGCCAGCACGTTGACCTCCAACCCGAGACAGAGCAGGAGGTAGAGCCCCACCGCCCACCACCCCACCGGCGCAATAATCACGGCGCCGAGGGCGTAGATCGAAAGGCTCAGCGCGTTGGAGAGCAGCACGTAACGCAGCGGATAGGAGGAGAAGGTTTTTATCGTTTTCTCGGGATTGTTCATGGCCTCACCGGAATTATACTGCGTATTGACGAGGATGGAAAATCGGTATATTATTTACTAATAGAGAATAGATTTGAGGAGATAGCCCTGCCCTTCGGGAATTGCCGGGGGGCAACATGACACGTGAAAGGAGGTGATACAGTATGTCTATAATATCGATTATCATTACCCTGGTTGTGGTTGGCGTGATCCTCTGGCTGGTCAACGCGTATGCCCCCATTGATAAAAAGATCAAGCAAATCATCAACATCGTTGTGATCATCCTGCTGATCCTGTGGCTGCTGAGAGGCTTTGGAGTGTTGAATATTTAGACGCAACCGCCTTACAAAACATCATATCCCCACTCCCCCTAAAAAAGGGAGTGGGTTTTTTATGCCCGAAAAGGCCGGCAGTCGGCCCGGCCCCTGCCTACCTTTCGTTGAAATTCACCACCTTATAGACAAGTTCCCCGTCCACGAGGGTTCCAAATACCCAGACCTCGGAGCCGACCATCTCCTGGAGATCGGGGTCTTCCTCCCACAGGGACACGTTTTTGACCACGTGGATCTCTTGTCCGTCGTCCGGTTTCAGGTAATATTCCGGCCCTTCCGACTTTGAGCCCTTTCGCTCGGTCTTTGATAACAGGATGCCCCGCAGGCTCGCGAACATTTCCGGGTCCCGCTCTATCGGATTTTTCAGCCGCACTTCGTAGCGGTCGCCCCCGGCGGTAAAGGCGTATGCCCCGTCGCCGGTCTCCTCCAGCACGGCCCCGGCCACGGGGTAGCCGACCTCGTAGTCGATGGTGACGGGCTCTGCGTTATTGTCCATGCTGTGGATGGTGACGTCATAGATGTTTGTCATGCCGAAACTCTGCATGAATGCCCCGCGCATCTTGACCATAAACGCCGCGTCACCCGCCATGACAAGAAGCTCGTCCGGCTCGGGGTCGTAGGTCTTGGTGAAGACCCGCCCGTCGGTGTCCTCGCCGTTTTTGGTCACGGCGGCCACCTCTGTGTCAAAGGCGCAGTAGTACGAAAAACAACCGCCCGAAAAGACCGGGGCGGGCAGGAGTAGACACAGACAAACCAGCGCCGGGATTCCGAAGATAAAAAGCCTTTTCATAGTATAGCCCTCACCTGTTGTTGTCTGTTATGAGCCCTATCGAAAAGCCTGAAATATTATATCATATTAAATGGGTCAAACAACAAGCACCCGGTGAAAGTAGATCGAGAGATAGGCCGTGGTGGAGAGGAGGGGTAGAAAAGGAGTCTACTTATGAACACATTAATCCGCTAAATAGTCGGGATACCTTGCCTATGAGCGTCCTCGGACCATCAAGTCTAATCTGTGCATGTATAATTCCCTGCCAATACGCATTTCTCTTCGATATATCCTCAACTCCACAAAAGTCTCTAACAGGAGATAGTAGATACTTCATGGAGTTTATGGCTATTGAATAGTTCATCCTAGATACGAAGGAGTACTGATCTTCCGGCGAAATACGAGATACTCTCTTTCTGTTCGTGGTCAATAGAACCCCCAACTTGGAAGTAAAAGGAAAAAATGTCTCACCCTTCCAGGTATACTGATGGTCGATTTCATTAAATGCATGAAAGGGAAAGTCTCCCGTTATGAAATGAAAAGGCCGTTTCGCGTGTTCGCCGTCTATACCCTTATCTATTGACTTAATCTCAACGAATAGTTTCTGAGAATAAAGAGCGTCAAGGAATCGATTGACGAGTTCTTTGTGTTTTAGTCTCATCATTTCTTCCACACTTAAATCCCTTTCCCGTGATTCTCCTCCCAATACTTCAAAGTTTCTCTCATTTCTAAAATATTGCATTACGAGGTAGTCAATCATCGAGACAGAGTTCTTCTTACCTTTCACGTCCTCTTGCTCCAGTAAAGTATCTAGGGGCGTCCATTTCCGGAGTTCTTGGATAAAATTACCAAACCAATCCTCTAATGGTTTTATAAACTCTCGATCGAAATCATCATTGAAATACTCTTCATTTCTAAATATCATGTTATTCGTGTTTTTCGTGACTGTACAGGTAATATTACCCTTTGTATCTTTTCCGAAAAGGAAAAATCCACCATTACTATCGGTAAAACCTCTTATGTACGCTCTTTGTAGTACGTGTGGGAGATCTTTTTTGCCCATATACTTTAGTCCAACAAACAAAATCCGGGCCGTACATCGAATACGAATATGTCAAGTAACCCTCTATCACCGGCGATATGAGGGAAAAGGGGTCACCCATTAAGAGGCACCGGGTCAAGGGGAAAAAATACCCCGTTGCAAGAAAAGTAGTTTTTCTTGCTTTTTAAAT
>JAFGAS010000046.1 GCA_016933535.1 Candidatus Zymogenaceae bacterium | reverse complement strand
TGAGCTAGAGTCGTTAGTAGAAGGAATCGTCGCGGAAAACGCCGACACGTTCGGCGAAAGTGAACCCGGACTGATGGACCAGATTATGGGACAGTTGAAAAAAGGACGCGGGGTCGCTGTGGTGGAAAGCATAGAGATACTCGAATGCCGGATACAAGGCGCACCCGGGAACGCCGCCGCTACGTTGCAACTCTCCCCTGAGGCCAATATTCCCCTGGTGATGGACGAAAATGGGGTGGGTTTCGAGTTTGCGCCATTGTTGACGATACGCAACCGATGGGAGCGGGCCCACATCCCGACGTTCTCTCCGATGGGACAGGAGATCATGGTCCCACTGACCCACTTTGAGCAAGAGACCTTTACGTGTGAGTTCGCGCCGGCCGGACAAGAAGACGAGATAACAGTAACGTTGAGTTTTCAACCGTCAAATTGAGAGGGCGTTGTTTTGTTCTAGCTGGCTAACGATGAACTGCCAAGTTGGAGGAGGAAGAACGTGCACGAAATCCAAACCCTCACGCTAGCGTTGCCTTTTAGGCTAGGCACCGTCAATTGCTACCTGGTCAAAACCGAAACCGGTTTTATCCTGATCGACACGGGCGGATCAAAGCAGCGGGGCACACTTGAACAAGCCCTTGCAAACGCGGGCTGCCAGCCGGGCGACCTCAAGCTCATCATCTTGACCCACGGAGATTTTGACCACACCGGCAACGTCGCTTACCTCCGCCAAAAGTTCGGCGCCCCCATCGCCATGCATCGCGACGACGCCGGCATGCTCGAACGCGGCGACATGTTCTCGAACAGAAAAAGGGGCAATTTCCTCTTGAGAATTATATCCTCTACCCTCTTTGGGTTCGGCAAATCGCAAAGGTGCCAGCCCGACCTCTACGTCGAGGAGGGGGATGATTTCTTGGCCTACGGGTTTGACGCCCAGGTCATCCAAATTCCCGGGCACTCTCTGGGGTCCATCGGCATCCTGACCGCCGATGGCGACCTGTTTTGCGGCGACCTGCTCGAAAATACAGAGCAGGACCAACCGGCCCTCGGCGCCATCATGGACGACCCGGCGGCCGCGAGCGCCAGCGTCGAAAAGCTGTCCGGTTTGGCTATACGTACCGTATACCCCGGGCACGGCCAGCCCTTCCCGATGCAAGGGTTCAAGTGATGTCTGACTTG
>JAFGAS010000045.1 GCA_016933535.1 Candidatus Zymogenaceae bacterium | reverse complement strand
GGGACCGCAACGATGATTTGACCCTCTATGGTTACGACGCGGCGGGCAACGTACTCGGTAAGGAGTATTTCGGCGTAACGGGCTATAGCGGCTCCGACCCGAACTACAGCATGACGGCCGACGTGAGTGAGAGCTTCACCTGGGATGGGTTGGGACGGATGCTCTCGGCCGGGCGGGGCGATGACCCGAATGACCCGTGCAATATCGGTTATTCGGTGTTTAGTTATTACGACCTGGGGCCGTTGGCCGCGGAGCAGCAGCGGTTGTTCGATGAGGATGTCGTGGCCATCGGCTACGGTTACGATCAGGCGGGGAACCTGATCGAACGGGCGAACGCGGCGGCGGGCGAGTCGGTTACCTATGCGCGGGACGGGTTGGGGCGGATCGTGGCGATCAGCCGTGACAACGGGCTGGATAGTGTTTATACCGTGGCCGAAGTTGCGTACCTAGGCAGAGGGGTCAAGCGGATTGATTTTTCCGAGGCGAACCTGGCGCGGCAGGTGGAATATGATAACCTGGGTCAAATCATGACCGTGACGAATACGGCCGCGGACCCCGACGACAACCTGGAATTTATCTATGCCTATGATGAGGAAGGCAACCGGACGCAGGCGCAATACGCGCATCTCGGCCCGGTCAAATATGATAAATACGGTTATGACCCACTGAACCGCCTGACGGGGGTGGAATATGGGGCAAGTTCGGGGTGGAGTCTGTTACAGCGCGACGGTATAATGCCGGGCGGCAATGATTGGGAGCAATTCGAGGGCATGGACCTGGCGATTGCGGCGGCGGAGGCGTGGTTAGGTGAAGAATTATTAACCGCGGATGACGCGGATTCGTACGGATTAAAGGCATTTTTAACCACGAAGGACACGAAAGACGCGAAAATAATAGACATGATGAACAAGATTGACAATATCATGAATTCACAAAACGGAAATCATGTGAATCCTGTAAATCCTGTCGAAAATATTAACCACGGATTATCGCGGATTTTCACGGATTGCGGATTAAGACCTTATGCTCTCACGGAGGCGCGGAGGCGCGGAGAAGATATTATACGGCCGTATCCCGGCTCTGTGTCCTGGCGGCTCCGTGAGAAAGAGATTTTGGATGACCAGACGCCGATGATCTACGCGACGGTGGCGAGCGAGGATGAAGATGCCGTCGAGACGACGGCGGTACAAACCGAGCGTTATACCGATGAGGCGGGGTATGGGCATATCGTCGTCAAGGATGCGGCGGGCGAGACGCTGACGTGGACGATTCTGGACAAGAACGCCGAGGATGAAAAGGACGTTGAGGCTTATATCGAATATGACCAAAACGAACGAATGACCCTGTTCCGCATGTACCCCGATTCGGGCGGTTGGGTCGACGGCATTATGGATTACGATGCGGCGGGTGCGCTGATCAAGGATGTTGTTATCGAATACGATGAAAACGGTGATGTCGTGCGCGAGGAAGACATGCTGCTGTATGCGGCCAAACAGCGCATTTTGGCGTCTCTTAAAGCGGAGCCAATGACAACATCATCGCTTGACGGCGGCGAAGAAGATGGCG
>JAFGAS010000044.1 GCA_016933535.1 Candidatus Zymogenaceae bacterium | reverse complement strand
TCCGTTCATTTGATTCGATAGACAATGCACCGGAGGAGCGTGAGCGTGGAATTACGATTGCGACGGCGCACGTGGAGTATGAGACGGACAATCGTCATTATGCCCATGTTGATTGTCCGGGGCATGCGGACTATGTAAAGAACATGATTACGGGGGCGGCCCAGATGGACGGGGCGATTTTGGTGGTTTCGGCGTCGGACGGGCCGATGCCTCAGACGCGGGAGCACATTTTGCTGGCTCGTCAGGTGGGGGTACCGTTCATCATAGTTTACATGAACAAGATAGACATGGTGGATGATCCGGAGCTTTTGGATTTGGTGGAGTTGGAGGTACGGGAGTTATTGAGCAAGTACCAGTTTCCGGGTGACGATGTGCCGGTGATACGAGGATCGGCGTTGCAGGCGATGCAGGCGGGGGTAGCGGGGACGTCGTGGGAGGATCCGGTTTTCAAGTCGATATTTGAGTTACTGGAGGCTTGCGACACCTACATACCGGAGCCGAAGCGTGAGATAGACAAGCCGTTTTTGATGCCGGTGGAGGATGTATTTTCGATTACGGGTCGTGGTACGGTTGGCACGGGTCGAGTGGAGCGCGGGGTCATCAAGCAGGGGGACGAGGTAGAGATCATCGGTATTCGCGAGACGCGGAAGACGGTGGTGACGGGGGTGGAGATGTTTCGTAAGCTTTTGGACCAGGCTCAGGCGGGCGACAACGTGGGTTTGTTGCTTCGCGGGGTTGACAAGGAGAGTTTGGAGCGGGGGATGGTTTTGGCGAAGCCGGGTTCGGTGATGCCGCACAAGAAGTTCAGGGCGGAGGTATACGTATTGACGAAGGAGGAGGGTGGTCGTCACACGCCGTTTTTCAACGGTTATCGTCCGCAGTTTTATTTTCGGACGACGGACGTGACGGGTGTGGCGAAGTTGCCGGAGGGCGTCGAGATGGTGATGCCGGGCGACAACGTGACGATGGAGATAGAGTTGATTACGCCGATCGCGATGGAGAAAGAGCTTCGCTTCGCGATTCGCGAGGGCGGCCGCACCATCGGCGCCGGCGTTATCGCGGATATTACGGAATAAGGTT
>JAFGAS010000043.1 GCA_016933535.1 Candidatus Zymogenaceae bacterium | reverse complement strand
TCCCTGGTGGTGGTGGCGTCGAATCCGTTTCCGCTGAAAAGCCGGTCCGCCGCCTGAAATATCTTCTCTCTGGCCTCCATAGTAAGAACTCCCGCCGGGCAAAATTTAACCAGTTGGTCAATTATTGCATACCTGTCAATACATGGCAAGACATAAAATCAATTTTTTTGTAAAAAAATTTAATTTTATGATATCAGATGCTTGCATATCACCATCGCGGCATACTCCCCTCCGATATCTGATCCTGAACGCCCCTTCGGCCCATATTTTAACCAAACGGTCAGTTTGACGACGTCACAGGAACGCCCCGTATCGAAAGACGAAGGCCGAATCGGGCGGGCCGGTCCTCCTCAACCGCCGCCCGGCGCGGGAAGGGAGCCGGGGGACCTCAACAAGACAGTGCTCAATTCCCGTTGACTTCCCCGGTTTTTTGATGTACAAGCCACCGAAAATTATCGGGAAATAGATCATGAGTAAAAAAACAAATATCGACGCGTTCTACGACCGCGCGGACGAGTACATGCGCGAGGGGCGCTACGAGGAGGCGATCGAGCTGTACCTCAAGCTGGCAGAAGCGCACCCCGAAGACGATTCGATCGTTATGTCCCTGTCCTGGGCCTACCGGGACAGCGGGAGGGTATCCGACGCCGTCCGGTGTCTGGAGGGCCTTCTGAAAAAAGAGATGGGGAGAAGGATCTTCACCGGTTTCGCCTTTGATGAGCTGGTGCGGATATACCGGGAGGAGAGCAACTACGAGCGCCTCATCGCCATCTGTGAGGCGGCGGTCGCCGCGCAGCCCGATGACGTCGCCCTCCTGACCACCCTCGGGGACGCGTATCTGGGGGCGGGGAGACCGGACCGGGCCGTCGAGGTCTTCACAACGCTCACCGGGATGGAGCCGGACGCCCCGGCCCTCTTGTGCCGTCTCGGAGACGCCCACATCGGGGCCGGAGAGTACGACGACGCCGCAGGCGCCTACGACAGGGCCGCCGACATAGAGCCGTCGGATGCGCACCGCTTTTACAGCGCCCTGGGGAGCACCCTTTCCCGGGCGGGGGAGTACGACCGGGCGGAGAAGGCACTGCGTCGATCACTGGAGAGCCGTCCCGATCAGGCATTCGTCCATTGCAGCCTCGGCGATGTATGCATCAGGCAACGAAAGCCGGACAAGGCCCGGGCGGCGTATGAGGAGGCGGTCCGGCTCGATCCGGCCTCCGCGGGAGACTATTACAACCGTCTGGGGAACTCGCTTGCCCGGGAAAACCACCACGCCCTGGCGGTCGAGGCCTTTGAAAAGGCGGTCGCGGCGGACCCGCGCAACCCCTTTTATTATCTCAACCTGGTAAAATCGTGCGAGGCCCAGGGGCGGCATGACGATGCCAGGGCGGCATACGAGAAGGCACGATCGCTGGGTCTCTTTCCCGAATAAAGCGACCGGTCCCCGGCAACAATTGCTTGACATATCCTCTTTATATGGGATATGGAACTCCACCTGGCGATACTGCAGTGGGGATGTAGCTCAGCTGGGAGAGCGCGGCGTTCGCAATGCCGAGGTCAGGGGTTCGATCCCCCTCATCTCCACCATATTTATTTTTTTGGCGCGGTTTGTGCGCCTGCCTGTCGGTTGTCTCGACACATACATACAAGGAGGACTATATTCATGGGTAAGAGAATAGCTAGAATGCTGGTTTTCTGTATGGCCGTCTCTCTGATAGCCGGTGGCGCCACCTGTCTCGCGGCGGAGAAGGTGTACATCAACGGTATCGACGCCAACTTCCCTCCCTTTGCCTATGTCGATAAAAACGGCGTTCCTGACGGCTTCGATGTCAAGTCGGTCGACTGGATAGCGAAGAAGATGGGGTTTAAGGTCAAACACCAGCCGATGGATTGGGACGGCATCATCCCGAGCCTGCGCGCGAAGAAGATTGACATGGTCGCCTCCGGGATGAGCATCACCGAGAAGAGAAAAGAGCAGGTCAACTTCACCATCCCCTACTGGAAGATCGCCCAGGTGATCGTGTCCAAGAAGGAGTGCCTCCAGACAGTCGATCAGTTGCTGTCGAGGGGCAATAAGATCGGCGTCCAGAGGGGCACCACCGAGGCGAAATGGATGAAAGACAACCTGATCGCCAAGGGAAAGGACTTCGTCCTTGTGGAGTACGACTCGGCGCCGTTGGCGGTCGAGGACGTCCTGAACGGCCGCATCATCGGGGCAGCCATGGATGACGCCCCCGCGAAAGACGCCATGCGGAAGAAACCCGTCAAGATCGTCGGGACGTTCGGCATGGCCAGCGAGGACTTCGGGTACGCCGTCCGCAAGGAAGATACCGAGCTCC
>JAFGAS010000042.1 GCA_016933535.1 Candidatus Zymogenaceae bacterium | reverse complement strand
CCATGCCGTTTGCCGGGGCGATACCCGACGCGAAGGGCTCCCCCTTGATGCGTCCGTTGGGAAGGGCCCCGGTAACCTGCCCAAAATAGTCATGGGCGGTCACCGAGTAGAGGCCCGGGACATAGGCGCCTCCCCGGGTGTTCATATGCTGGTGTAGGATGTCGGTAAAGGTATTGATCACCCATACCGTTTTTTCGTCGACCGATTCGATATCGTTTCCGAACTTCGGCAGTGTCTTCAGGTAGACCCGCATTCGCTCGTCGGCCAGCCCGCCCTTCAGGTGGGCGACAAGCTCTGCGAACGTGAGTCTTTTATCGATAAAGACAGCCCGCTCGATGGCCTCCAGCGCGTCTCCCACGTCGCCGGGTCCGACGCACTGGATGCCCGAAAAGTTATAGCGGGCCCCGCCCGCCGTGGAACAGACGCCCGTCTCGATACAGCCGTCTATCAGCATGCTCGTCAGCGGGGTGGGGTGATAGCGCCGGTTGGCAAGCTCCACGCCCTGAAGGTCGGCAATCAGGCGGGACAGTCCGAAGGAGAGCTGGGCACGAAAGGCGTCGGTTACGTCCTGGATGGAGGTCATGGCCGAGACGGACCTGGTCCGAGGGCCGGAGCGAACGGGCGAACCGAACCGCCTGCCCTCGTTTAGGGCGAGCTCGAGCATCAAGGGGACGTTGAAGATCGCGGCATCGGTGGAGGAAAAGCTCTTTCCCTGGCTTACCGGCTCCACGCACCCCACCGCCGTATAATTTCGGGCGTCTTCGATCGCGTAACCGTGCCGGGTCATGGTCTTGATGATAACGTCGTCGTTGTAGAGGGCCGGCGCATTGCTGCCGGCAGATAAGATACGACAGACGGTGTCACGATAGGCCGCCGGGGAGTCTTTATGGATACGGGCGTGATAGTTGGGCTGACGCATCCTGAGCTCGTCCATTACCTCCAGAAAGATATAGGTGAGCTCGTTCGTGGAATCGGTGCCGTCCCGGTTTCTGCCCCCGACGGTCACCACCTGTCCGTTGAACATACCGCCGTGGAAACGGGTAATCCGCCTGGAAAAGACGGGGACGATCTCCGACATCTTAATCGAAAAGGCCGCGATGAGCTGTTTTGCGGCATCCCTGGTGAGTGTCCCGGATTTGACGTCCCTTTCGTAAAAGGGAAACAGGTAGTGGTCCATCCTTCCGGGGCAGACGGAGTTGTCGAGGCTTTCCAGGTTTACGGCTATCTGCGCGAAAAAAACCGATTGGACGGCTTCGTGGAGATCCCGCGCACCCTTGCGCGGCACGTGCCGGCAGACCTCGGCGATGGATAACAGCTCCCGTTTACGTCCGGGATCGGTCTCGGTCTCGGCCGTCCTCTCGGCCAGGATGGCGTACCGAAGGCCGAATTCCGCCAGGGCGTCACAGACGATTCGCACGCCCTCGTAGAAGTGCCACGCCTCGCTCTTCTTGGGAACCCGGGCCTGGAGGGCTGCGGCTTCTTCTTTTATCCCGTCAGTGCCGACACCGATGAGCTTCTCATAATCGGGGGCTACGTGGGAAATGCCGCCCGATTCATTGATAATATAGAAGTGGGCGCGCAGCTGGTTGAAAATAAAGCGAATTTTCTTGAGGGGATTCCGGTAGGCCTTGAGCGAGATGAATCTGAAGGCCCAGAAGGGAAGGGTGGCCAGGAGACGCCGCGTGTCTTTCCCGGATATCACCAGCGGGCTCGTCTTGCGCGTAGGGAAGCGAAAGACATCCTCAAGCACCACCACGCCGGATAGCTCGGGATAGAGTGATCCCCCGACCCGCTTGCTCGTGAAGTTTCCGACGATCAGCTCATCGGGATAGATGGTGACGGTCTTTTCGGCCAGCACGTTGCGAAGGGCCTCGGCGATCTGAACGTGAGGAGATTTTTTTCGATTCTTCCGTTTCTTGAAATAGTCGGTCCATATCAGAGCCCGCTCGGGGCAGACGGCGGGTTTCGCAGTTACTACCGCCCGGTGGAGGGCGGCGATCCGGGGGGTCATTCCCGTCGCATGCGTCGTTTCCTTCATTTAGTCTTCCCTTCTGTTGGGTGTCACGATTGCCGGAAATCGATCCGGCGGCGTATCTATGAAACTTCCGGGCTTGGGAGCGCGGTCGAGGAGGCCAACTCGTCCCGGCGATATTTCACCCGAAACTAGCAGGCCGCCCGCCGCCGGCAACGTACCGCGGCAGGCCGATGCCCTCGTTGGCCCCGGAGGCCTGTTGTGGAGCGGCCCCGGTCACTTGCCCGGCAGCGTGACGGTAACATCGGTTCCCTTTCCCTTCTGGCTGGTGATGTCCATCGAACCTCCGTGGGCCTCGATAATCAGCTTTACCGTGGGCAGTCCCAATCCGGTGCCCCCGTCCTTGGTGGAAAAAAACGGGTCAAAGATCAGGGGCTTGATTTCGTCTTCAATTCCCGTTCCGCTGTCGGAAACGGAGACGGAGACGACCCCGTCCTTGGCCGACAGCGTTTCCGTCGTCTTGATCGCAATGTGCCCGCCGGCGCTCATGGCGTCGGCCGCGTTGAGCAGGAGGTTCCAGAAGACCTGTTTGAGCTGCATGAAATCACCGGCGATCATCGTATTTCCGGAAAACTCAGTGGTAATGTTGATGTCAACACTTCCTTTCGGGGTGTTCTTGAAGACCGCAATGGTCTCGTCGATAACCTTTTTGAGGTCGACGGGCTCCTTCTTTACGGTGAGGGGACGGGCGTACATGAGGAAATTGGTGATCAGGTGATTGAGGCGCTCAATCTCCTTTAGAACGATGTCCATGAGGTCTCTGTTGGAGCCGGAAAGTGACAACTCTTTCCTCAGCAGTTGAATAGACCCGCTCATGGAGCCGAGAGGATTTCTGATCTCGTGGGCAAGATTTGCGGCAAACTTGCCGAGGTTTGCCAGTGTATCGTTCCTCTTGATCTCCTCTTCCATTTCCCTGATATGGGTGATGTCCAGAAAAAGGATGATCCTTCCCACCTGCTGGTTTTGCGAATTTCTAAAGGGTGAAACGGAAAAGCCCAGGAAATAGCGCTTCCCATTGTTCGATACGAATTCTCTTGTCCAGCGGTTCAGGCCGCCGGATGCCTGCGACGCCTCGCTTTCCTCAACATCGATCAGGATACCGGGAATCACTTCGTCGATGTGGGAGCGATATACCTCCCGAAGCGATCTGCCGGTAATAATCTCGGCCTGCCGGTTAAACGAGATGATGCGCCCCTGCCGGTCTATGGTAATCAGGCCGGTCTGAATATTCTGGATGATATTGTTGTTGAGTATCTTGAGCTCTTCAAAGTCGATTCTCTTTTCTATCAACTCTTCGCCGGTCTTCTTTACCTGCTCGGAGAGATACCCCGAAAGGAACGCGACAATATAGAAGGCGACGATATTGATAAATATATTATAGAAGACATAGCTTTCGTTGTAGTTTGGGTGGATACCGGCGATGATGGTAGGGATAAGACCGTAATAGTCCAGGTCCACCATGACGCCGTACAATATCCCCGATAGCGAGGCGGTCAGGAAGCCGCCGGGCCGGTATAGAATGATGCTCGCACTGATAATCGATAGTATGTAGAGGAATGAAAAAATACTCTCGACCGCCCCGGTAATGAAGACCATTCCGGTGATGATCAGGACGTCAAAAAATAGCTGTAGATATGCGATGGCGGTGAGATATTTCTCGGCGAACTTGATCAGGAGGATATAAATGGCAGTAAGAAAGTAAGTAAGGCCGATCAGGGAATAGAGATAGACGAGCTGCGGGGCGACAAACAGACCCTTCTCCGAATACTGAAAGATAACGGAAGCCCCCAGAAGCACGGAGATGATCAGGACACGGGAGAACATGAATATCTCGATGTTCTGCCTCAGGTTACTGTTTCTCAGTTTTGTCCGCTCGGTGGGCATAGGGGGGCCTGATGACATTTCCCGATGAAATATGGATACGAACCCGTCAGGTGATGAAGGGGCTCATCATACGAGGACGTTTTTTGTTTAGCCGCCAAGGGTGTCGGCCATACTGAAGATCGGCAGATAGAGGGCGATGACCATGCCGCCGACGACAACACCCAGAAATACCATGAGTGCCGGCTCCAGCAACGACGTCAGGGCCGAGACCGCGTCATCGACCTCCTGGTCATAGAAATCGGCAATCTTGTTGAGCATGGCGTCCATATTACCGGTCGCCTCTCCAACAGCTACCATCTGTACGACCATGGGAGGAAACACCTTGCTTTGGGACATCGGCTCGGCCAGCGTTTTCCCTTCGCTGATGCCGCTCCTGGTAAACATGACGTCCTGTTCTACGGTCTTGTTGCCTGCGGTCTTTGCGGTGATCTCCAGGGCGTCGAGGATCGGCACGCCGCTGGATATCATTGTGCCGAGTGTTCTGGTAAAACGGGCCACCGCAACTTTCTTGATCAAGTTTCCGAAAATGGGGATCTTAAGGAGCAAATCGTCTACCAGGGCCCTCCCAACGGGCGTCCGGTAAAAATAGACGAACGCGACGAGGAAGACGATGGTGGCCAGGATGACGTGGATAATGTAGTTCTTGATCACGAAACTGATGTCGACGAGGATTTTTGTGGGCAGCGGCAGGGCGGTTCCGGAGCTGCTGAACATCTCCTGAAACATCGGGACGACGAATACAAGCAGAATGGAGGTGACCGCAATAGCCACGCCCACGATGGTGGACGGGTAGACCAGGGCGCTCTTTACCTTGCCCTTGAGGGCCTCGGCCTTCTCGATATAGGCGGCAAGGCGGTTCAGGATCGTGTCGAGGATACCGCCAACCTCGCCGGCCGCCACGAGGTTGACGTACAACGAGTCAAATACCCGAGGGTGTTTGTTGAGGGCGTCGGCAAAAGTGGAGCCGCCCTCCACGTCTTCCTTGATTTTAAGAATGATCTTTTTGAACGAGTTCTTTTCCTGCTGGTTGCCGAGAATATCCAGACACTGGACGAGGGGTAGACCCGCGTCTATCATAGTGGCAAACTGTCGGGTAAAAACGACCAGATCCTTTTTGGTGGGTTTAGCCTCCAGCCCGGGAATCTCCAGGTTCATGTTCAGGCCCTTCTTTTCCGAGATGGAATCGAGGGCGATTTTCTGCTGGCGGAGAAGGCCTACCGCCGCCGCCTGGTTGGCGGCCTCGAGCTCGCCGCTCCTGGCGGTGCCCGAACCGTCTCTACCGCTCCATTTAAATACCGGCATGATTTATTCCTCGTATGGTAATTGTCATCACGCGTGTGGTTAATATATTGTCTTGATGCCGTCCCCTGTTCATTTTGCGTTTCATCCTTCATGCGTCCCCTGTCCCGGGGCCTGTTGTTAGCTATCGCGGTGACGGCAGTGACGCCCTCTTAGGCCGGAAAAGATCACGGCAGGCCGCAGGGCGTGCCCTATAACCTTTTGTCAACTATTTCGATCGTTTCTCAAAATACCCCCGTGCCTTTATTTTCTGGGGCTACGGCTTTAGCTGTGGCACGGTACGCTCTTGCCCTGTGCCCGTTGCCCCGCGCGAAAGCATCTGGCGCAGCTCTTCCTGATCGGGGGTCCTTCCCATTGCCACGTCCAGCGTGATGAGGCCCTTCGTATAGAGTGCAATGAGGGACTGGTTCATGGTCTGCATCCCGAACTTCGTCTGGCCGACCTGCATGATCGAATAGATCTGATGGATCTTGTCCTCACGGACCAGGTTTCTGATGGCCGCGTTGGGGATCATAATTTCGAGGGCGAGAATCCGCCCCTTGCCGCCGGACCGTGGGAGGAGCTGCTGGCAGAGGACACCCTCAAGGACGAATGATATCTGTGCCCGAATCTGAGATTGCTGGTACGGGGGGAAGACGTCGATGATCCGGTTGATAGTCTGTACGGCGGAGTTGGTATGCAGCGTGGCGAAAACAAGGTGGCCCGTCTCGGCGGTGGTCAGCGCCGCCTCGATCGTTTCGAGGTCCCGCATCTCGCCGATTAACACAACGTCCGGGTCCTGCCTCAGGATATACTTAAGGGATGTTTTGAAGCTCTCGGTGTCGGCCCCTACCTCCCGCTGGTTGACAACACAGTTCTTGTGCGGGTGGAGGTATTCGATGGGGTCTTCGATCGTTACGATGTGCTCGTGTCTCTCTTCGTTGACTTTGTTGATCATTGAGGCCAGTGTCGTCGATTTCCCGGAGCCGGTGGGCCCGGTGACGAGGACCAGACCCCGGGGCCGCTTGGTCAGCTCCTCCACGGCGGGGGGAAGCCCCAATTCCTGGAAGGTCATGAATTTATAGGGAATGATCCGAAAGGCGGCCGCCATCGCGCCCCGCTGCATGAACATATTGGCCCGGAAACGCGAAAGGCCTTTAACGCCGAAGGAAAGGTCAAGCTCGTTATTATCTTCGAATTTATGTTTCTGGGAATCGGTGAGGATGCTGTAACAGAGGTTCTTGGTATCGGCTCCGGAAAGGGGGTCCATGGCAAGGGGAACCAGCCGTCCGTCCACACGGATCTGCGGCGGTGTGCCGGTCGTAATGTGGAGGTCGGTAGCACCTTTTTCTACCATTACTTTTAATAACTGATGAAGACTGACCATTCCCATCAACCCCCTTATGTCTGGTGTGGATTATTCGTGTTTAATCGGCGGCGGAGCATCGGACTACTTCCTCCAGCGTGGTGGTCCCTTCTCTCAGCTTCGTGATCCCCGCCTGTCTCAGCGATTTCATGCCGTGACGCATCGCCTCTCGTTTCAGTTCGGCCGTCGACGCGCCGTTGAGGACCAGCTCTCTCAGCTCGTCGTTCATCCTCATCACTTCATAGAGGGCGACCCGACCCTTATATCCGGTTCCGGCGCAGACGGAACATCCCTTGCCTTTATAGACCTTGACTTCTCCGGCCTCATCGGGAGGCACGCCGATATCGATGAGGGCCTGGGCCGAAACCTCGATCTGTTGCTTGCATTCGGAACAAATTTTTCGGGAGAGCCTCTGGGCGACGATCGCGTTGAGCGATGAAGAAACGAGAAACGGTTCAATCCCCATGTTCAGCAACCGGTTGATGGTGGATGGGGCGTCATTGGTATGCAGAGTGGACAGGACAAGGTGTCCGGTCAGGGCGGCCTTGATGGCGATCTCAGCCGTTTCAAAATCGCGAATCTCCCCGACCATGATGATATCCGGATCCTGCCTGAGGAAGGATCGGAGTGCTGCGGCGAAGTTAAGACCGATATCTTCGTGCATCTGGACCTGGTTGATGCCCATGAGGTTGTATTCCACCGGATCCTCGGCGGTCATGATATTTTCCGACTCCTTGTTCAATTCGGCGAGGGCCGAATAGAGGGTGGTGGTCTTTCCCGACCCGGTCGGGCCGGTGACCAGCACCATCCCGTAGGGCTGGTGGATGGAGTCCTTGAAGTGGCTCAGGGCATTTTCCTCGAAACCGAGCCGGGTCATATCCAGCATGAGGTTGGACTTGTCCAGGAGCCGCATAACGATTTTTTCGCCGAAAAGGGTCGGCAGCACCGAGACGCGGAAATCCATCTCGCGGCCCTTGCCGAGCTTGAGCTTGATGCGGCCGTCCTGCGGAAGGCGTCGCTCGGCGATGTCGAGCCTGGACATGATCTTGACGCGGGAGATGATGGCGTTCTTGATCTTCAGGGGAAGGCCCATGGCCTTCCTCAACACGCCGTCCATGCGATACCTGACGCGGAAGGACTTCTCATAGGGCTCGATGTGGATATCGCTGACCCTGAGTTTGATCCCCTTGATGAGAATCCCGTTGACCAGCTTAACGATCGGGGCCTCCACGTTCTCGGACAGGAAGTCTCCGTCGTCTTTGGTGTCGACGACCTCGACCGTATCCACCGCGCCGTGAACCAGCGAGTCAAAGTCATCGACCTCGACGATGCCGTCCTCACTGTCCATATCGGAAAAGGGGCTGGACGCCGCGTCGCTGTCCGAGAGGTCGTAATCCTTGGCATCGAGGTCCATAGAGATGCCGGATTCCGCAACTCCCCTGGCGCCGTAGTATTTTTTCACCGCGTCGATGATGTCCACTTCCGCGGCCACGACGGCATCCACCTTGAAACCGGTCATGAAGCGGATGTCCTCGATTACCTGCATGTTGGAGGGGTCGGACATCGCCACGATAAGGCTTGCCCCCGTTCGGGAGATCGGGATAACGAGGTGTTTCTTGGCAATGTCGGCGCTGACATACTTGAGGACGACGGGATCGATCTCGTATTCATTGAGGTTAATGGAAGGAACGCTGTATTGCTGGCTCAGGAAATCCGTGAGGGCGGTCTCGGTGATGAAGCCCAATTTCGAAAGCTGTTGTGCGAGCCTTCCTCCCGATGACTTCTGCTGCTCGACGGCCTTTTGAAGTTGGTCTGTGGTAATTATCTTGTTTCTGACAAGAAGCTGCCCCAACCTCTCTTGCATAAATTATTACCCCCCGGTAATTCTGTTCCGTACGGTCCAGTTTAAGATTTGCATATCCACCCTATACTATACTGTAAATCTTGTTATTGTCAAGCTCTATGTTGTTGGGCGGGTGCCGATCACGTGCCGATCCGGATAGGATCGGCCGATGGTACGGGGGAGCGGTTTTCGTAAGGACCGCCGGGAATTCGGCACCGGGAATGGGATGATGAGAGAGGAAAAACGGGGAACGGGCCGGGAACCAGGCGCCGCCGCCCGCTGTCTGAAGGGCCGCGGGTTTACGGCCGGCCGGCAACGGGGTTTCAGAGCCCGAGGGCCGCGCGCATAACGGCCAGCGGCGGCTCCTGCTTTGTCCAGAGGGTAAAGGCGCGGGCCCCCTGGAAGAGGAGCATGGCAAGGCCGTCGGAGTATATGACCGAGCGGCGGGCAAGGACCCGGCCGACCTCGGACGGCGGCCTGCCGTAGTTCATGTCAAAGAGGACGGCCCCCTGCCTGAGCGCCGACAGGTCGATGTCGAGAAACGTCGTGGATGTGACGGGCAGGGCCGTGGCGTTGATCACGATGTCGGCATCTATGAGCGCGTCGGTAACGCCGGAGGCCGTAAGCGGGATCGCCCGAAGCATCGGGCCGGCGCCGAACTCCCCGACCAGCGCTTCTGCCTTTGGCGCCGATCGGTTTGCGATAGCGATATGTTGTGCTCCCCGGGCGGCCAGAGCCGGCAGCACCCCCCGCGCCGCCCCGCCCGCGCCGAAGATAAGGATGGTCTTGCCCCGGATCGGCACGCCGAGTCCCTGTTCGAGGGCCCCGACGAGTCCCTCGCCGTCGGTGCTGTGTCCGACGAGCCTCCCGTTGTCAAATACGACAGTGTTGACCGAGCCGCTTTGCCTGGCGGTGGCTGCCAATTCGTCGACAAACGGTATGACGGCCTGTTTGTGGGGGGCGGTGACGTTTAGCCCGCCGCAGCCGACGCGGCGAAGCGCTTCCATGACGAACCCCAGGGCGGGCACGGGGGTATGCAGGGCCAGGTAGACGCCGTCGATCCCGGCGGCCGCAAAGGCCGCGTTCATCATCGCCGGCGACTTCGAGTGGGAGACCGGGTCACCCAGCAGGCAGAAGAGGCGGGTTTGTGCGGAGACGCTCATCGATCCGGTCATCATTTGTTGGCGTTGATGTAGCTCCTGATGTCGGCGGCCGAGGGGTCGGAGGGGTTGAGCGCAAGGTAGCGCTCGAAGAGGACAACGGCCTCGGCCGGGTTGCCCTGGTTGCGGTAGATTATGCCGAGGTTGTAGTAGGCGTCGGCGATGGCGGGGTCCAGCGATATCGCCCGCCGGTATTGCAGTTTCGCGTATGAGAACTCGTCGAGCTGGTCGTAGGCAAACCCAAGGTAAAAATAGAGCTCGGCGGTCTCCACGCCGTTCTCGCGCATGACCTCGGTTATGTAGGTGGTCGCGTCGTCGTAGCGCCGGGCGTTAACCAGCGTCTTGACCTTGTCGATGATCTCTTTATAGGAGGGCGGGTTCTTGATCGACCACCCTGAAGGGGTCTGCCCTCCCGAGGCGGTGTAGGTCTTCCGATCGTCGTTGATCGCCCAATATTCGCTGGTCCCGTCTTTCTTTTTGACGACGATGCCGTAGATGAGGCTGTTGTAGGTGAGGGTTTCGATGACGTCGCCGCCGCTGACGAAATGCTCCACCCACGTCTCCGGCCCGACCACGCCGGTCAGCACGTCGCGCCGGGTCTTATAGTTTGTGTCGGCAAAGGCCGGGTCGTGCATGGCGTAGCCCAGCAGGTCGGAATAGTGGACCCCGGCCGGCGTCACCGCGCGGGCGGGGCAGGGCAGAAGGATAAAGACAGCCGCCGCCGCCGCAAGAAAGAGGGCTACAAGGAGCGGTGCGATTGGTTTCGATGACCGGGTGGGCAGCGATGTATTAAAGGTTGATTTCATGGGATTCCTCATATCGATGTTTGGACCGGGGACCCGGTTAATTGTGTCCCGCGCCGACCTGTCATTGCGAGCGCCGCACGGGGCGTGGCAATCTCGGACGATGAAAAAGTGGGAACTCGATTGTTTCCGGCACCTACGGTGTTGCACGTATTGATGCCAACAGGATAGTACAGATGCGCGGGAGTGTCAAGGGGAGAGATAGGGGTGTGGGGGAGGATGTTACACGGACGGTTCCCGACCTGTCATTGCGAGGAGCGTCCTGCCGTAGCCGCGAGGAGCAGAGCGACGTAGCGGGAAGCGGCAATCTTGTCCTTTTTAAGCGCACTAAGCTTAGCTGAAAAAGTTACGATCTTACCGGACAGTTTAACCGGATAAAAGAGGTTTTCGGCGGAAGAAAGGGCCATCCCCGGGTTATTAAACT
>JAFGAS010000041.1 GCA_016933535.1 Candidatus Zymogenaceae bacterium | reverse complement strand
GGGCCGGCGAAGTCCTCCGCGTTCTCCGCCCGCACGCCCAGGAGTGACGCCTTGACCCACGCGGTGATGTCCATCGTCATCTGCCCGGACCCTTTGCTCGTGAAGACCGCGTTCTTGATAAGTACCCAGTCTTTCAATGCCATGATAATCCGAACCTGTACGGGGCGATCGGTGGGGAGCGTGCCGGAAATGGAGTAGCCCGTGCCCGGCCCACACCGTATATTGAGTCCTTTCGGGTCTTTATCGGTTATGTAGGCGGTTACGTCGTCGCAGGGTAAGGCCACTGGGACGGTTGGCCTGTTTTTCCCGGTATCAGTGGCGGGTTCCGGCGGATCGTCCCAATAACAGTAGGAGTCCAGCCACCCCACAACGTCCCTGTATTGGATCTTTACGTACGTTGCTTTTGCGCCGAGAATCCTAAATTCTGTATTCTCGGGTGCCCAACCAATGATTACGGCACTTACGGTAGGCTCAATGTAAATGGGCACCAGGCCCGAGGGGTCTTCACAAGGGCGAAGTGCCGTCGTAACGGCAAGGAGCTTCGCGGAAACCCAGCCGATCCGGGGGTAGCCCGAACCGTAAATGTTTCGGCATACATGTACCCATCCCCCCGCCGATTCATAGATCATGACCTTTTCACCGTAAGCGAGTTTGTCAACAATCGGGTAGCTTTCTCCTGGGCCCGACCGGACGTTGGCACCCCTCGGGTCGGTATCGGCGACGTAGGCGTATAGACCGTCGCAGTAGATGATGGATTCGTCGGTTGCCCCGACGATGGCGACTGGGAAGGTGAAAGAGAAAACCGTCGCCACAAAGAAAAAAAGAAACAGCGTAACAGGAAGGAATCTTTTCGTTTTCATATCGTCCTCGCATGGTACATTATGCGGAATCAAGCCACCATACGCACGCAACGGTACTCCACGGCTACTCAAATGCAGTTCGTAATACAAGCCCCGCAGTGCGTCCCCGGGGCGAGCCAGCCCTTGACACCCTTATAGTTGACCTTCACCCACTCGCCCCGACAGCCGATGACCGCTGCCACGGCATGTTCGGGAAGATTTGTCAGTACCGGGGATGCGGCGTTGGGCTCCTCGTAGAGCGATGCGAAGGGGGTCCCGTGGGGCCACGCGCTAACGACAAGGGAGGGAGGGGCGTAGATCCAGCCGACTGTTTTCCTGAATTCTTCCGTTTGGTTCCCATCATAACTGAAACTACTGACACGCATCCATTCTCCCACGGACCCACGGATAACAAGGTCAACGGCTCCTCCTGGGTCATACGGGAGCGTAGTGATGACAGAGTATTCCTCGCCCGGACCCGACCGAACGCTCACTCCCGCGGGGTTGTCAAGGACGATGCAGGCCCCCACGTCGCACGGAGTTACCTCGTAATCGCCCGTCTCGGCGGCGGTGGCGGGGAGGTAAAGGGAAAACGCCGACGTTACCAAGAGCGTAAATAGCACAATAAACGGAAGATGGGTTTTCGTTTTCATACTGACCTCACGCACTGTTTTGAAATAGGCATTGTCTCTGGCCTTAGTGGCACTCGTTGAACGGGTCGCCGCAGAAGGAAACGGGGTCAAGCCACCCCTCGACGCCCTTGTAGTTGACCTTCACCCAATTACCATGAGCGTCGGCAAGCGTAATCGCGCTATTTACGGGAATTCTCCCAATCTCGGCAAGTACATCGTCGTGCGACTTGTAGGAATTTGATTCGTAGATAGTTACGAAGCCCCTGGAATCGTCCGCGGCGTACGTGCTGACACGGGTCGTTACGGCAAGGAGCTTCCCAGAGACCCAACCGTCGATATCCGTACTACTTCCTTTAGCGGCCTCGTCAAAGACGGTGTATGAAGAAATACGCATCCACTCTCCCACCGACCCCGCGATATGAACCCGGACAGGCCGGCCGGTTGGGAGCGTTCCAATAACGGTGTAGTCCGTGCCCGGTCCCGTTCGGACATTAGTTCCCGCGGGATCGGTATCAACAACGTAGGCATTGCAGTTGCAGTTTGTGATTGGTTTACCATACTCATTTTGTCCCCAGACGGGGAGGGTAGAGAATGCCGCCGTCGCCACGAGGACGGAAAAGATCAAGATAAAGGGGTAACGGTTCTTCGAATTCATAATGACCTCACGGTTAAGAAGGATAACTGCCAATTATTTCGGACATCGCCGCCCGCACCTCAGCGAAGGGCGTAGACGTACCCGGCCATATCCGCAAAGTAGACTACTCCGCCGACGACTGCCGGAGACGATCGTATCTCGTCGGCCGCCTCGAAACGCCATTTCTCGGCGCCCGTGATTGCGTCCAGCGCGTACAGGGTATGGTCGTCGCACCCGATATAGACTACCCCTTCCGCGACCACCGGGTCGCAATATATCCAGCGGCCCGTGTTGAAAAACCATTTCTGGATTCCCGTCGCCGCGTCGATGGCGAATACATAGTAGTTACTCGTCCCCACATAGGCAATTCCGTTGGCAACCGCGGGAGCAGTGAACGACGGATAGTCCTGGGAATAGGTCCACCTTATATCGCCCGTATCCGCATCGATCGCGTGGAGCCTGCCGATGTTGGTGGACCGGTAGACGACCCCGTACGCGAACGCGGGGGACGTCTCTCCATCCATGTCCTTTACCCGCCATCTTTCCTTTCCCGTGGCCGCATCCAGCGCATACAGGGTTACGTCGGAATCCGCGACGTAGATGGCCCCTCCCCCGACGGCCGGGGAAGACCAGGACGCCGACCCCGCAAAGCGCCATTTTTCCTTACCCGTGGCTGAGTCTAGCGCGTAGACGTTGCCGTCGGAGCCCCCCACGTAAACGACCCCTCCCTCTACCGTGGGGGATGAAACAACCCGTCCCCCCGTCGC
>JAFGAS010000008.1 GCA_016933535.1 Candidatus Zymogenaceae bacterium | reverse complement strand
GTCCGATGGGCGGAAGGCGAGAGGCCATGACCCGGTCTAGGATGACACGAATACGGCCGTCAGGAAGAACCCCAGGAACACGAGGAATAGCATCGCGCACGATAGCAAGGCCTCGTACCCGCCCTCTCCCTCTCGAGCCATGACGATAGCGACCGCCGGGATGGCTATCATGCCGATAAAGCCGATGACCCCGAAGATCGTGGGGATTCCCCCCGTGACCAGCCAGGTAGATAGCGCGAAATCCTCCTCCTCGTCCCATTCGGAGGGGATATAGACCCCGGGCTCGCATAGGATAGCTACCTGGGAAATGTTCACTATCGCGCCCAAGATAAGATGGCTCACGATGGATGATTCTATCTCGGCTAATTGCTCAAGGGTCCATCCGTCTGAGTCGGAGGACGGCGGCGGCACCGAGAAGGTGAAATTGCCCCAGAATTCAAACAAGGTGTATACCTCGGATGTCTGGGCATATTCGTAATCCCCGTGCGGCATCACGGTCACCGTGTACGCGCTAGACTCTTCGACCGAATAGGAGAGGTCGGATACTTGGTTGACCATCCAGAAGGTCAGATTGTAGGTCGTATCTAAGGCCGTTTCGGGCGGGTCGGTGAACCCGAAGCCTAGCCAATCCTCGGATGCTGGCGGCGTATGCGATACGAAGGTCGCATTACGGTCGGAGTAGTAATCAGTTTCATCCACGGCCGCGTACAGTGGGCTGGCGTCCCCGGACTCATTGGTCCAACCTTCGATGTCCGATAGGTCACTGTCAGGCCGTAGGACGAACGATCCAGGTATGGTAGTGTCCGGCGTGTAATCCACGGGGATGGCGACGACATAGAACTGGCTGACCGCCAGTACCATGTTATAATCGAGGTCCGTCGCCCAATCGAAAATGGATGGCTGGACCGCGATGTATAGCCGGGCCTGGATGTTCTCGACCTCGTCATAAGACCACGGGCGGCCCTCGGCGGGGTTTTCATCGAATGTGTGATATGTCGTCTTACCGAAGCCGTAATATGTCCCGTTCCCATCTAAGACCACTGTCGGGTGATATTGAAATTCGGTCGCGGACCCGGCGGCGCTATAGTCTACGCTGGTACCTCTGAGGTTCCAGCCCAGAGGCGTTAATATGGTCCCGTCATCGGGCGGTTGGATCTGACTATGCTGTCCGGTTTCGGGGAATCTGTCGAAGTACTCCACGCCGTCCTCCCCTTCATATCCGAGCGTGACCCAGAGCTCCTGGGTGTCACTGGTGAGGAAATCGAATATGCAATCACTATCAGGGTCGGTCCCGTTATACCCGTCCCAGATGCCCACCCGTAGGACGACCTTGAGCTCATAGTAATCGTTCTCTTCGACCGGGCTACTAGGCCGGACAATAAGGGTGCTGGTCCCGTAGTCCCCATCCGTCGCATCAACGAATTCGCGGTAATAATAGCCAGGATCGGAGTCCCACCATGCGGAATTGGCCTCTTCGGACCAATCGAAATAATCCGGGTCGCTGTAGGTCAACCATTGAACGCTGGACCCATTCGACAGTACGGGCGTCCCGCTTATCCGCATATCCGTGCTGACCCAGAATGAAGTGAGGTCCTCGACCCCTGGCGTGTTCGTAGGCCAGGGCGCGGCGCTCGCGTCCATTGCGAGCATCGGAAATGCGACGGTCATCAATCCTAGACACACTAACACGCTTACCACTGTCCGACTCATTTCAACCACCACCCACCAAGGGGATGAACCGCGAGGCAATCATAACGATCATGAACCCGATAGCCGTCCAGAACGGGACGGCTATCATGAAGTTAATCGCGGGGTGAACATCCGGCAACTGAGCCGTCAACATCTGCCCGAGCATGATCCACATACTCGTTTCAGCCATAGGGCCGAGGTCCTCCTCGTTCGACGGCACCGCCAGGTTTAAGTTGAATAGGTTTTCGCGGACCATCAGAGGGAAGTATTGCTCCGGCCCGGGAGTCGTAATGACCAGGCTGTAATTGTCGTCCTTGAGATAGAACGGGACGACCGACCTGTTAGTGTCGTCCACCTGACCAGCTATGATGGC
>JAFGAS010000007.1 GCA_016933535.1 Candidatus Zymogenaceae bacterium | reverse complement strand
TAGAACTGGGTCACCGGCAGGTTGTCGAAGAAACGCCACGTTTTGCCCCGGTCGCGGCTCTCGTAAACGCCGCCGTCGCTCCCGTTGAGGATATAATCGGGATCGCCCGCGATGAAGGCCATGGCGTGGTTGTCGCCGTGCTTGTGCTTCTCGTTGACGCGCTGGAAGGTCTTCCCGCCGTCCTCCGTCACCATCAGGGGAGGAGCCATCTGGTAGACGCGGTCGAAGGTGTTGGGGTCGGCGAAGATCTCCTGATAGTAATGGGGGCCGGTCCCACCGCTGATGAAGGAGTTCCTTTTTTCCCAGCTCTCGCCCTTGTCGGCAGAGCGATAAAAACCCCTTTCCTCGGGGCCGGCCTCGATGGTGGCATAGACGACGCGCGGGTCGATAGGCGATACGGCCAGCCCGATTTTCCCCATGTCGCCCTTGGGCAGACCGACGGTCAGCTTGCGCCAGGTCGCGCCGGCGTCTTCGGTCTTGTAGATTGCGGACTCGGGTCCGCCGCCCATGAAGGCGGCCACCGACCTCCGCCTTTGGTAGGCGGCGGCGTAGATGACGTCGGGATTCGAGGGGTCGAATTCGGCGGATGCGACTCCCGTGTCCTTGCTGATCTCGAGCGACGGGGCCCACGTTTTTCCGCCGTCCGTGCTCTTATAGAGGCCGCGCTCCCCGCCCGGCGACCACAGAGGTCCCTCGGCAGCCACGTAGATGGTTTGGGAGTTTCGCGAATCAACAAGAATCCTGGCGATGTGCTCGGAGTTGGGGAGGCCCATGTTTGTCCATGTCTTGCCGCCGTTGAGGCTTTTATAAACACCGTCCCCGAACCCGACGTGACGCCCGCTGACGTTCTCGCCCGTCCCCACCCAGACGACCTCCGGGTTGTTGGGGTCGAGGGTGAGACAGCCGATGGAGTAGGAAGGCTGGTCGTCGAAGATGGGCGTCCAAGTGGTGCCGGCGTTCTCGGTCTTCCAGACGCCGCCAGAACCCACGGCCACATACCAAAGGCTCCTGTTTTGAGGATGGATGGCCAGGTCGCTGATGCGGCCGGACATGACGGCCGGTCCGATATTCCGGAACTTAAGCCCGGAGAGAACCGCCTCTGTGAGCCCGCTTTTTTTCTCCGTTTTGGCGGTTTCTCCCCAGGCAACAGCCGATAAAATGAAGACAATGATGAAAATGGCGGATAAAATCTTTCTCATGGCATCCTCCGTAAAAATTCAAGGTTAAAGGAATTCTCAATATATCAATTTTTCATAGAGGATGGCCACATAAAAAATGGGGACGGTCCTACAAATTGTGCCGACGAATAAGGATCGTTTCAAGTCATGAAGACGTCTTGAATCTCACAGATTTCTCAGGGGGAAACCATAATTCGTGAGAATTCGGGAAATGCGAAATTCGGGGGACGCGACTGAATTCTCTTGAATTCGGATCGTATCCCCCAAATTTCGCAGGGCGCTTTTAGTGCATTATGTATGGCGTCCCCCGAATCTCCT
>JAFGAS010000040.1 GCA_016933535.1 Candidatus Zymogenaceae bacterium | reverse complement strand
GCCGTTCTATGGGCTCTACACCGAGGATGGCTATGATCCGGTCAACGACGAGGGCTACGGCACCTGGGTCGGCCAGAGTGTCGGGACCTGGGAGGGGGTTCCGATCGATCTCGGCGGGGAGTGGGATAACTACCTCTTGTATAACGACTACGGCAATCTATGTCAGGGCGGCTACGGCTACGGCGGTTTTGGCTTTGCGGAGCGTTCGGACAACGGCAATTACGACTTCCTGGCCATTGGCGTGTATGGAGAGGGCGGCTACGGCGGCGCGTATCTCTGGGAAGGATATTATGAAGGAGGGGGAGAGAAACTTTATATCGACGCTTTTGCCGGCGGGCTCATGAAGGCTGCGACGGCGTATGCCCCCTATGGGACGATGACCGGGAACCTGGCGGCCCTCTATACGACGTCGTCCGGGGAGGTCGGTCTGATGTCCGGCCCCCTGTCCGGCGGATTCATAGAAACCTACAGCGACGACTACAATGAAGGCCTCTGGATGGTCGAGAGCGGCGCGAGCGGTCTGACCACCACGGCCAAGCCCGTGCCCGAGGATTTCGATATCGAGAAAGCCTCCATCGGTTCCGGCTTAGTTTCCGGAGAGATAGGAGGAAACTTCAGCGTTGTAATTCCCGGAATAGAAGGAGAGCCGGACATCACTATCAGCGGCGGGGGCGTCGCGGGATACGGATACGGTGGAGTCGAGTTCTTCGCCTATTACACCGAGACGGATGAATTCGGCGATCCGATTTACGATAAGAGTCTCCCGTTCGGCATCTACGCGTTGTCTCCGCAGGAGGCATACTACTGGGGGAAGCCGACGGCGGAGGGGCCTGTTTCATGGAATGCCGCGATCGGCGGCCACGGTTCCTTCGGTTACGGAGGCTACGATGATTACCAGGGTAATGAAGATCTCGGTTACTGGTTCGCCAACATCACGGGTGTGTGGGAGGAAGACGGCGGCTACGGCGGCGGTTACGGCGGCGGCACGATTGCCGGCGGGCTGTTCGGCCGGTATGTCACCTACAACCAGATGGGGACGATGTCGGGATCGTTCGACGGCCTCTATACTGAGGAAGAGTTCCTTCTGGATGAAGGTACCTGGGTCGGCCAGAGCGTGGGAACCTTCGATGGGGCACCGACCGACTTTGGCGGGGATTGGTATCACGGCCTCTACTACGATAATGACGGATATACGGGTGATGCAGGCGGAAACTACGGAATGGGAAGCATCTTCGGGTTCCAGAAGCGTTCGGATAACGAAAACTACGATTTCCTGGCCATCGGCGAATACGGCGCTTACGGTTACGGGATCATGGAATTCGGCGGGCCCTACCTCTGGAACGGCGATCTGGACAACCGGGAGGAGTCGGTCAGCCGCAACCTGAGCGCCTTCACCGGCGGGATCATGACGAAAGCGGAAACGTCCGATTCCGCCGGGACGCTGACCGGCAACGTGGCGGCCCTCTACTTCACTGAGGACAACAAGGCGGGCCTGATCGCGGGCAGTGTGAACGGTAGCTTCTTAGAAACGTACTATGATTACGACTGGGACAAGATGTACGGCATCTGGATGGTCGAGAGCGTTGCGGACGGACTGACGGGCAAGGAGATCGTGGCGCCTTCCGATTTCAACGCGGATGAAGCCTCTATCAGTGACAGATACATGAACTACATCTCCGCGGCCGGGACATTCGGGTCAGCCGGCGGCGAGATCCGGGGGGCGTCGGACTGCGACTGGCAGGGCGAGACCCAGTTCATCTCCTACAATGTCTATTACGAAACCGACCAGTATCTCGGGACCAAAAGCCTTCCTTTCGGGATATACTCAGTCACCCTGGAGGCCGGGAATGACTACAACTCCTACTCGGGCAAGCCGGCGGGCGATACGGTCTGGAGCGCCAGGATCGGCGGCGACGGTTATTTCGGTTCCTGGTCGGATCCATACAGCTTCGGCGACGACTACGGGTACTGGCTGGCCGATGTCGCAGGCATGTGGGAGGACTGTGACGGTTACGGCGGCTACGGCGGCACCATCACCGGCGATCTGACAGGCAAGTATGTCTCCTACAACCAGATGGGCACAATCAGCGGTCCGTTCTACGGCCTCTATACCGAGGAATATTTTGAGGAAGGTTACGGCGGCTACGGCAGTTGGGTCGGCGAGAGCGTCGGGACCTTCGAGAGCACGGTTCTGAACGACTTCGGCGGGGATTGGGGGAGCGGCCTGTTTTACAATGACTATGG
>JAFGAS010000039.1 GCA_016933535.1 Candidatus Zymogenaceae bacterium | reverse complement strand
GGTACAGCGGCTCATCAATACGCGCTCCGAGCGGATGATGCATTATCCGGGCGCAGGAGTCGGCGGCCACTGCCTTCCCAAGGATACATGGCTCTTGCTCTACGGGCTTTCCATGTACGGAAAGCATGAGGTAGATACCCACTTCGTACAACGTGCCCGAGCCATAAACGAATCGATGCCGTTTCACCTCTTTGAGCTCCTCGAAGAGGCGTTGAATCTCAAGGGGCGTAAATTTCCCGATGTAAAGGTGGCGGTGCTCGGCGTAGCATATCTTGAAAACTCGGGTGATACGCGAAACACCCCCACCTATGCCCTTGTCGACCGGCTGACGGCGTACGGAGCCGACATTATTACGCACGATCCGTACGTAACGGAATTTCCGGAAGCACGCCTGACCCATGATATTGACGAGGCGCTACGTGACGCCGATGCCCTGGTAATCATGACAAAACATTCGCACTATATCTCTATCGACTTGGACGCTGCGGCAAGGGCTATGCGTACTCGTATAATAATCGATGGAAGAGATACGTTTAGTCCTGAGAATGCACGGGCGGCGGGATTTTTCTATAGAGCGATAGGTAAGGGCACCCATTAGGCAGAAACACCATTGTCCGGAAAATTGCAGTATAGTATGAAATGAACCGTATTATATTTTAAGAAAGGGTTATTAGCGTGAAGACAAAGATAGCCGTTATTGGGATGGGGTACGTGGGGATCCCGTGTGCGGCGCTCCTGGCCGATGTACAGGACTTTGACGTTACCGGGATTCAGCGGAGATCGGCGCGCAGCGGTTGGAAGATCGACGTCCTCAACGCGGGGAAATCACCGATAGAGGGTGACGAACCGGGACTCGACGAACTTCTGGCCAGGGTAGTCGGGAAGGGGAGCTTCCGGGTTACCGACGATTTTTCAATTATCGAAGATATGGACGTGATCCTCGTAGACGTCCAGACACCCACGGACGGGACGGGCAATAAACCGCAGTATCTTTCCCTCAAGGAGGTAGCGCGCGAAATAGGAACGTATATGAAGCGGGAGACCCTTGTTATCACCGAATCAACGGTGGCCCCGGGGACAACAGAGCACGTTATCCGCCCAATCCTCGAGAGAAAATCGGGATTGAATGCGGGGAAAGACTTTTCCCTGGCCTATTCCTATGAGCGGGTTATGCCGGGAAAACTAATAGAATATATCGTAAACCTGCCCCGTATAGTCGGCGGCATCGATATCGAGAGCGAGCGCAGGGCAAAGGATCTCTACGCCACCATAGTCAAGGCCTCCATCCACACCACGGACGTGCTGACGGCCGAGACGACCAAGACGATAGAGAACGCC
>JAFGAS010000038.1 GCA_016933535.1 Candidatus Zymogenaceae bacterium | reverse complement strand
GTTTCTCCAAAATATTTCATCGCGGCCGCGAAGGTGACCGTTCCGTCGGCCGCCGCCAGGACGGGCGTTCCCTCAGCCGCGTCTATCTTGATGCCGTTGTGCCGCATTCCCTTGTAGGTGCCGAATTTTGAAGAAACCGTCCCCGTCACCGGCCACCTGAAAGCGGGCTTTCCTGTGGTTTGAGGAGTTTCCGGGGCAGGTGCCGCCGGTGTGCCGGTGGATGCCGGCGGTTTCTCAGCCGGCGCGGGTCCCAGGGTTTGCTCGCGGATTGTCTGAGGAGCCTCTGTGGTGGGGGTGGGTGTTGGCCTTGGGGTCGGAGTCCGAGCCGTCCCGTCATCCCGCGTTCCCGGTGAGTCGGAGGCGATGGTGAGGGGCTCCGCGGCGGAGGGGATAAACAGGACGCTCCCTTCCCGGATCGTGTCGTCGGGGAGGTTGTTTGCCAGGGCGATCTCGGTGGGATCGCAGTTGTATGCCTGTGCTATCCTCCACAGAGTTTCCCCTTTCTTTACGTTGTGATACACACCGCCCGTTTTCGACGTCGTTGCGCAGGAGATGACAAGGAGCGCCGTCAGGAGACCTGCAAGGAATATTTTGATGCAGCGTATCATAAGACCTCAATTATAGAAGATACTTGATGGCGATAAAACCGCCGACAAGAAGAATCGTAAAAACAATGGCCAGGATATTGAAATACCGGTCTATGAAAAGTTTTATACCAGGGCCGAATCGGTATATCAACCATCCCACCAGGAAGAAGCGGGCCGCTCTGCTGATCGCCGACGCGATCAGGAACACAAGAAAATCGATCTTGAACGCACCCGCCGAGATGGTAAAGACCTTGTACGGGATGGGCGTGAAGCCCGCGATCCCCACGGCCCACGCGTTGTATCGGTCGTACAGGTCGCCGACGGCGGCGTACTGGCCCGTGAATCCGTAGAATTCGACAATCTTCATTCCGACCAGGTCCATGAACTGATACCCGATCAGGTACCCGATCATGCCGCCGATGACGGACCCCGCGGAACAGATCAGCGCGTAGCGGAAAGATCGGGCCGGTATCGATATGGCCAGGGCGATGAGGAGGACGTCAGGGGGGACCGGGAAAAAGCTGGATTCGGCCAGAGCGAGAAGGAACAATGCCCATGATCCGTAGGGGGTCTCAGCCCAGTGGAGAACCCAGTGGTACAGACGTTTCAGCATGTCCTCTATCAATCCTTCCACCCGTGCTCTCCGATGAGAGCGACGAAGCGGCATCCGCACAG
>JAFGAS010000006.1 GCA_016933535.1 Candidatus Zymogenaceae bacterium | reverse complement strand
CGCATCCTGATGCTGACGGCCTATTTTGCCCCTGACAGCGCGGCCAACGCGGTCATCATGACCCGGCTGGCCAAGGATCTGGCCGGGATCGGTCATCAGGTCACCGTGTTGACCACATTCCCGCACTACGGTGAAGATCGGTTCTCGGCCAGGTACCGGAGCAAGCTCTGGGCCAAAGAGCGAATCGGAGAAATTTCGGTCTATCGGTTGTTTCTGTTCGTCCCGAAGAAAAAGGGCATGATCCTCGGCCGGCTCCTCAGCTATGTCTCATGGAATGTCCTTTCGGCGTTGGCGGGCTTGATGCTGGGACGCTGCGACATCCTATTCGTGCCGTCCCCTCCTCTCACGAACGGTTTCGTAGGCTATATCATCAGCCGCCTCCGTGGCGTTCCTTTCGTCTACAACGTCCAGGACATCTATCCCGATATCGCCGTCCGGCTCGGCGTCCTTAGACAAACTACCTTGATTGGTTCTGCCCGAAAGCTCGAAACATTCGTCTACGGGAAGGCCGCGGCCGTGAGCGTCATTTCCGGAGGATTCCGGTCCAATCTCATCGCCAAAGGGGTGCCGGAGGAGAAGATCCACTTGATCCCCAATTTTGCCGAGACAGAGGTCATCCACCCCTTGGCCCGCCAGAACCGATTGAGCTCGGCTCTAGGGCTGGACGATCGTTTTGTCGTGCTCTATGCCGGGAACATAGGATTATCCCAGGGGCTGGAAACCGTCCTTGACGCGGCGGAACTCCTAAGGGACAATGCCGAGATCGTATTTCTTATCGTCGGCAACGGCGCCACCAAGCCTGCCTTGGTCGACCTTGCGCGGCGGAAGGACCTGCAAAACGTGATGTTTCGTCCGTTTTTTCCTTATCGGGACGTGCCCGAATTGTATGCGACCTCGGATGTTTGCCTGGTGCCCCTGAAGAGGGGCATTTCGGAAGAGTCTGTCCCGTCGAAAGCCTATTCGATCCTCGCGGCCGGCAGGCCGTTGATAGCGGCGGTTGACGAGGGCAGCAACATCTGGGACCTCGTG
>JAFGAS010000037.1 GCA_016933535.1 Candidatus Zymogenaceae bacterium | reverse complement strand
GTGGACGACTACGGCCACCACCCCACCGAAATCGTTGCGACGCTGGCGGCCGCCAGGAATTTCTGGGACGGCAGGATTGTTGCGGTCTTCCAACCCCATCGGTATACGAGGACCCGGGACCTCTTTAATGCCTTTCTGACGGCGTTTTTCTCGGCGGACGTCCTCGTGATGACCGAGATCTACACCGCCTCGGAGGACCCGATCCCCGGGGTGGACGCGAGGACCCTCTTTGAGGAAATCGGCAAACGGGGTATGAGGGAACGATACTTCGTGGCAAAAAAGGAAGATATAGCCCCGGAACTGATAAATATCGTGCGTCCGGGAGACATGGTCATCACGCTCGGGGCGGGCGATATTTACCGGGCCGGGGAACAACTCCTGGAGCTGCTGAGGGAGCGCGATGCAAAGCCTTGAACGGACTATACGGGGAACGGTTCTTTTTGATGAGCCGATGGCGCGCCACACCTCGTATCGGGTCGGGGGGCCCGCCGATGTCTTCATCGTGCCGGCCGACATCGATGACCTTGCGGCCGCCGTGGGGATACTCCACGAGCGGGGCGTAGCGGTCTTTATCCTCGGCAGGGGAACGAACCTGCTCGTCCGGGACGGCGGCATCAGGGGGTGCGTGGTTTCGATGGAAGAGATAACGAAGATAGAGCGAACTGACCCGGAGGTCGTGTCGGCGGGGGCGGGCGCGGCCATCATGGAAGTGGTCAATCGTTGTATGGAATGGTCGCTTACGGGGTTGGAGAAACTGGCGGGTATTCCCGGAAGCATGGGCGGGGCGGTCGTGATGAACGCGGGAGCCCACGGGGCATATATGGATAGTGTTGTCAATGCGGCAACCATGCTGGGACCCGACGGGACGGTCTATGAGAAGACAAGAGACCAGCTGGGTCTGGGCTACCGGTCATCCAAACTGGGCGGCGCGGAGATCATCCTGGATGTGCGGCTGTCGCTGGGCAGCGGAGACCGTGAGGAAATCTCGCAGGTTGTCACCGAGAAACTCGCCTGGCGCCGCGACCGGCAGCCCCTGTCACTGCCTTCGGCCGGGTCGGTCTTCAAGAATCCCCCGGGTATGCCGGCCGGCAGGGTCATCGCGGAGCTCGGCTTCAAGGGGACAAGGGTTGGGGGGGCTGAGGTGTCGGAGCTTCACGCTAACTTTATCGTGAACCGCGGGGGGGCCAGGGCCGTCGATATACTCTCGCTCATCGACCGGATTGTCCTAAAAGCCCGGGATGAACGGGGTATCGAGCTCGAACCCGAGATCAAGATAATCGGGGAGGACTAGTGACCAGAGACCTCAAAGATATAGGACCGTCGGAATTTACCGTCAGGAACGGAAAAGAAAAGGCAGAAAAAGACGGGGCGACGAGAAAGCCGAAGACCCTGATTGCGGCCGTCTGCGCGCTCGGGCTCTTGGGAATGCTTATATACGGCGCCGTGCGGATACTGCCCGATCTCGGCGAGAAGATCGGAGAGTCGTCATATTTTCGTCTGGAGGGCGTTGACGTGATCGGGGTCGTGATGTCCGATCGGGGCGAAATCGGCGGCGCCATTGGATTTGCGGCGGGAAGCCCTCTTCTAGAGACGGACCTCGTCGCGATACGGGAGCAGGTGGAAAAAATAGATTGGGTCAAAGAGGCCGAGGTCAAGAGGGATTTTCCCAACAAGCTGGTGATTACGATCACCGAGCACGCGCCGGTGGCGCGAACCGTCACCGACGAAGGGCGCCGTTTTGTTGATCCGGACGGGGAACTGGCCGCGATCGATACGGATATCGCCGGGCTTCCAACCTTTTTGGGGATGACGACTCACGACGAATACGTCGAAGGCGCGCGGCTCTTGAAGCTTGTTTCCGACAATCGGCTTATCGCAAAAGGACAGGTTAAAACGGTGATGTTTGACGGCGTCATGGGATACAGCGTTTTAACTGGACAGGGGATCGAGGTCCGGTTTGGAACGCCGCCCTTCGAAGAGAAAGTAAGACGGATTACCGAAGTACTCGACGATGCTCAAAAACGAGGTCCCATCCGGTATATCTACCTGAACATAGAAAACAGGGTCGTGGTGAAGGTAGGGGCGCCGGTGATGTAATATGCCCCAAGGCAAGGAGGTAAAATAATGACGGCAAACGGCAATATATTCGTCGGTCTTGATATCGGGACCACTAAGATCTGTGCCATCGTGGGCGAACAGGTCGATGGTGAGGTCGAGATCATCGGGATCGGATCGACGCCGTCGCGGGGTTTGCGCAAGGGGGTGGTGATTAATATAGAGAGCACGGTCTCCTCCATAAAAAAGGCGATCGCAGAAGCGGAGCTCATGGCGGGACTCGAGATCAAGTCGGTTTTCGTGGGTATCGCCGGCGGACATATCAAGGGATTCAACAGCCACGGAATTATCGCCGTCAAGAACCGGGAGGTAAGCGAAAGCGATGTAAAACGGGTCATCGACGCCGCCCGCGCTATCGCCATACCGGTGGATCGGGAAGTGATCCACATCCTCCCTCAGGAGTTCATCGTGGACGAGCAAGACGGCATACAGGAGCCGATCGGGATGAGCGGTGTGCGCCTTGAGGCAAAGGTACATATCGTAACGGGGGCGGTAACCAGCGCCCAGAACATCATCCGCTGTGTAAACCGGACGGGTCTGGATGTCTCTACCATCGTCCTTGAACAATTGGCCTCGGCCGAGGCCGTTCTCTCGGAGGACGAGAAAGAGCTCGGGGTCGTTATCATGGATATCGGCGGGGGGACGACCGACGTGGCGATCTTTTCGCAGGGGAGCATTAAACATACGATGGTCCTGGCCCTGGGCGGGGACCACCTGACAAACGATATCGCCGTGGGATTGCGAACGCCGGTCATAGACGGGGAACGGATAAAGAAGAAGAGCGGCTGCGCCCTTGCCTCCCTCGTGGAAAAAGACGAGACGATCGAGGTGCCGTCCGTAGGGGGGAGAAAACCGCGGGTCGTCTCCCGGCAGATCTTGGCCGAAATCATCGAGCCGCGGGTGGAGGAGATACTCTCTCTCGTCCACCGGGATATCGTGCGCTCGGGATATCTGGACGTTCTGGCGTCCGGCGTGGTGCTGACGGGTGGGTCGTCGCTCCTGGAGGGGATGGGAGAGATGGCCGAGCAGATCTTCAATATGCCCGTTCGGATCGGCTATCCGACCGGTATAGGCGGTCTGGTGGACGTGGTAAATAACCCGATGTATGCCACGGGAGTAGGGCTGGTCCTCTACGGCTTTAAGAACGGGGGACAGGCGCGCTTCCGCGTGGGCGAAAAAAACGTATTCAATAAAGTGACCAATAGATTCAAAGAGATTATCAAGGATTACTTTTAAACCCGGAGGACCCAACCATGGATATGTTCGAGTTTGTAGAAAATAGTCTGGGAGGGGCCAAGATCAAGGTTATCGGTGTGGGTGGGGGCGGAGGCAACGCCGTGGACAATATGATTGAGATGGGGCTTGCCGGGGTCGACTTTATATGTGCCAATACCGACGCCCAGGCCCTGGCGGCCTCTAAGGCCTCTCTGAAAATGCAGCTCGGCGCCAAACTTACCAAGGGACTTGGGGCGGGATCGAATCCCGACGTCGGAAAACGGGCTGCTGAAGAAGACCGCGACAAGATCCGGGAATGTCTGGAAGGCGCCCATATGGTCTTCATCACCGCCGGGATGGGAGGCGGGACCGGCACCGGCGGCGCCCCCGTCTGTGCCGAGATCGCCAAGGAAGTTGGGGCGCTGTCGGTAGCCGTGGTGACCAAACCGTTCTCGTTTGAGAATAAGAAGAGGATGGAACAGGCCGAGGACGGAATCATCGAGCTGGCCAAACACGTCGATACGCTGTTGTGCATTCCCAACCAGAAGCTGTTGGAGGTCGCCGGAAAGGACGTGACTCTCGTTACGGCCTTCAAGAGGGCCGATGAGATCCTCTATTTTGCCGTCAAGGGCATATCGGACCTGATAACCGTCCGGGGGCTCATAAACCTCGACTTCTCCGATATTAGGACGGTCATGGAGGAGACCGGGATGGCCATCATGGGAACCGGTAAGGCCGAAGGCAATAATAAAGGGGTCGAAGCGGCCAAGCGGGCGGTGACCAGTCCCCTCCTGGAGGAACTGTCCATCCATGGGGCGCGGGGGGTGCTCGTCAACCTTACCGGCGGAGAAAACCTGACCCTTGAGGACGTGGAAGGCGCTATGATCTACATCCAGAACGAGGTGCATCCGGAGGCCCACATCATCTTCGGTGCCGTTATCGATAAAATGATGGGTGACGAGCTGATGGTTACCGTTATCGCCACCGGCTTTTCGAAGGCCGACGGCAGCCTCAGCCGGGAGCTCATCAAGATTGGGCCGGCGGCGGTGATCGGGCAGTCCAAGAGCGACCTGGATATGCCGACCTTTATCAGAAAGGAACGGGACGCCATAGCGATTGATAAGGTGACCAGGAAGAATCTTTCGGTAAACGGCGAAGATTCCGAATACGATATTCCCACGTTTTTGAGGAAAAAGGCCGACTGACGATTTTGTGAAGGGACGGGTGATACGCGAACGTGTCTTCGTATGAACGGCATCTGATAGAACTCCTGGGACGGGAGCGGGGTCCGGGTCCTTACGGGGGCGGGCTTTTGACGGCCGTCATCTATCCCAATCGGTATGCCGTGGGAATGAGCAATCTGGGCTTTCTCTCGGTTTTTGCCCGGGCGGCCGAAACGTTTAACGTTGCCGCCGAGCGCGCCTTTCTTCCCGAACCGGTTCATGAATCCACCCTCAAGAAGGCCGGCAAACCGGTCCTCACGCTCGAATCGCGCCGGGGCCTGAGGGAAATGGACCTCCTCCTCTTTTCTATATCGTTTGAAAACGATTATCTCAACGTTTTGAAGATACTCGGCCTTTCCGGAATCGCGCTGCGCTCGCGGGCCAGAGATAAAGGATACCCGCTGATTGGCGCGGGCGGCGCGGCCGTCCAGATCAATCCAGAGACGATCTCACCATTTATAGACTTTTTCGCGCTTGGAGAGGGTGAGGAGCTGATGCCGTCGATCATGGGGCTCATTAGGGACATGGGCGGCCGGCACGGCGACAGGCGGGATGTCCTGGATGCGCTCTCGCGGATCGAGGGAATCTATGTGCCGGAACACTTTGAGGCAACCTACGACGGCCGGGGAAGGCTCGCGTCGTTCGGCAGCGTCACGGGCGGCCGCGACCGGGTGACGGTACAAAGGACCGCGGATCTTGCCGGGATGTCTCTCTGTTCGCCCATCGTGAGCAAAGACGCGGAGTTCTCCGATATGCTGCTGGTGGAGATCGAACGGGGGTGTCCCTTCGGGTGCGCCTTTTGTGTGGCCTCGGCGCTCTATGCCCCGGTAAGGATGCGCCCGGAGGGCGATATAGTTTCCGACGTCGATACGGGGATGACGCTGACGAAAACGGTGGGACTGCTGGGACCCGCGGTATCGAGTCACCCCGGCCTTATACGGATACTTGAGCGAATAAAACAGGGGGGGGGATCGGTCGGCCTACCGTCGATCAGGACGGAGCTCTTGACCGACGAGGGGATCGGGCTCTTGTCGGCGCTCTCGGTCAGGACCCTGACGATAGCGCCGGAGGCGGGCACCGAGCGGGTGCGGCGGATAATAGGAAAGACCATGTCCGACGAGGAAATCCTCGGCCTCGTCCAGCGGGCGGCTGCCGCCGGGATTACGAGCGTCCGTACATACTTCCTGGTGGGCATGCCCGGACAGAACGATTCGGATATCCAGGCCATCGCGGATCTCGCCAAACGTATACGCCATACGATTATCGCGGCCACGCGGGGCGGCGGCAGGACGGGAAGGGTCACGGTCTCGCTAACCCCGCTGGTCCCCAAACCACATACCCCCCTGCAGTGGATGGCAATGGCCGAAAGGAAAGACCTTTCAAAAGATATCGCGCGGATACAATCGGCGCTCAGGGGGATCGGGGGGATATCGGTGGTCTTTGAGCCACCGAAGTGGTCTTTTATTCAGGCGCTCCTGGCGCGAGGCGACCGCCGTGTTGCCGATATCCTCGAAAGCGCCGCAACGCACGACGAAGACTGGAATGCGGCCTTTCGCGAAACGCCGGTCAACCCCGACTTCTACGTGATGCGCGAACGCGATGAAGACGAGCTCTTTCCCTGGGATTTCATAGACATCGGGCTGGACAAAAAGAAACTGCTGGCGCGTTATCAAAGGATTATGACTAAAATCCGGCGGGGCTAACCCCCCCACGCCACGATGATTCTCCCCGAAGCCGCATCCATGGGGCATTCTTGACGGGGCCTTCCTTTTTTGGTATCCTGAAAAGAAAAAAACCTATGAACGAACTCTTGCGCAGGGCGTTGGGCACCATGACCCGGCAGGCGGATGTACGTCCCGTCATCGTCAAGTCGACGATACTCACGATAATTGCCGCCGGTTCGGCCGTCGGCTATTTTCATTATCTTGTGTTTGTCGTGTCGGGGGGTGGCGGGCTTACGGGACAGGATCCGTGGACATCTCTGATGATCGAGCTTGTCCTGCTGACGTTCGTCCTCTTCCTGTCTGCACTCGTCGGATTTTCATTTTCGGAGCGGCTGGACCTTCCCGGATTCGGGCAGTTTCGAGAGTTCATCCGGGCGCTGCCGATCCTGGTGGTCGGGGGGATAGCCATGGTGGCGATATCGTATGTTGTCTTCGACCGCTACTTTTTTGCCATCTCACCCGTTTCCATTCCGAGGGGGACGTTCTATCTGGTTACCATCCCGCTTAAGGCGGCGCTGGCCGACGAGACTATCCTCAGGCTGGGTCTGGTGACGATTGGGGTGAGCCTGACGAAGAATAAGACCGCAGGGGTTATCCTGATGTCGGCCGTTTCAAGCCTCTTTACCGTCAAGTATTTCGAGTTTATCGGGATACCGTTTGCCCTCGATCACTTCTACATCATCTACCTGCTGTTGTCGTTTCTCGGAAACATCATCCTGGGATGGCTCTTCGTGACGCGTGGGCTGGCCTACTGTATGGCGCTCAAATTTGTAATCGGCTGCAAATACTTCTTGATCCCATGGCTGGATGTGTGAGATGAAAATTCGGGCGGCCCTTTTCCTGATGATTATGTTCGTTTTTCCGCCGATTGTCGGGGCCGAAGAGGCGTCGCTCAGGTCCGAGCTTATCAGGGGGATCAATCTCATCTCCAACGGCGACATAGCCCGGGGCGAGAAGGTCTTTGCCTCCATCGAAGACAGGGAGCCGACAAATCCCGCCCCCTACATATACCGGGCAATGGCCCTTATGTCTTATCCTCCCCGGGAGGGGGTGAACGAGATAGACCGGGCGCTCATCGAGGGCCTTTTGGAAAGGGGCATAGAATGCGCGCTAGGAGGCAAATGGGAAAACGAAAAGGGGAGGGTAAATCTCCTGCTGGCCACCGCCTATTCTCTGGTGGCCCAGCTCTCACTGGATCATAAGGAGTATCTGAAGGCGGCGGCCGCGGCGCTGCGTGCCGAAGACTATCTTAAGGAGGCCGAGCGTATCTCGCCCGATGATCCCGACGTTCGGTACGGCGTGGGGCTTGTCTCATACGGGATGGCTGAGATGCCCCCGTTTGCCCGATCTGTCCTTTCAATACTGCATATCCCCGGAGATAAAGAGCAGGGAATCGAGGACCTGAAGACGGCGGCGGAAAAGGGAGTCTATACGAAGACAAGTGCGAGGATTGCCCTGTTGATGATCATGGCCAATATCGAGAACCGGTACCCGGAGGCGGTCTTCTACGGGAGGGAGCTTACAGATGAGTTTCCGAACAATCCGGAGCTCTATTTTCCCTACGCCAACGCGCTTTCGGAAACGGGCGATCATGAAGGCGCCCGGACGGTCGCGACGGCCCTCGGGGAAAAAATCGATGACGGCCAGCCCTATTTCGACGGGGCCATCGTACCCCGGTATCACCATCTGATGGGAAAGCTCCTCATGGATGAGGGGCAATATGAGGAGGCGGCTGTGGAGCTCTCGAAGGCCCTCGTGGTCAGGGATAAGAATTACGCCTGGGTCCAACCTCTGGCGTTGGCAAGATTGGGAATGATCGAGGACCTATCGCGCAGGAGGGAAAAGGCAGTAGGGTTTTATCGGAGGGCAATTGATACACACGTCGAAGGCGCGGGAATCGAGCTTGCCGAAAAATATCTGGCGCAACCCTACCGTTCGGGGGGTGGAAAATAATACCGCATGTGGTATAATCCGTATTACCGGCGTTTATTCCATACGGTTATCCGGCCATAGTATGAGACCTATGGAATAGCGCATCGGCCCTTGGGGCTCCGTCGGACGGAGGGGCGGGCGGTACCGTGGCAAGTGGGGGCATACGCGTCCATTTCACCTATTAGATTCAATGAGGAGTTGTTATGCAGCGGCTCAGCTACGATCAAAAAAACCCGGTGTACGAGATCTTCGGAACGAAGTTTTCCCTGGAGATATTCACGCACGAGAACGTCTACGGTATCGATCCCGAGCGCACGGAGTTGAAGATCGAGGGCGATCGGGCAATACTAACGGCCCGGGGTTTGTCCTGGGCGGGCGGAAGAGAGCCTTGCGAGGGCGGGGCGATGTTTCTGGTGGAAAAGACCGCATCGGGCCTCACGTTTAAGCTGGAAGCCGCCCACCGGGAGAAGCTGCGTGCCGCCAAGGTTATCTTATGGGGGCAGCGGGGGGCAAGCGTCTTAAGCGACCATTCTGAAGACTTCCCGATCATGCCGGGCGGGATGACGTTTGACTACCCTCACTGGAATATTTTCATGCTCAAGATGCCCATCGTCTTCCTCAAGGGTGATGACGGATATATATCCTTTTCATCTCTTGACGACGAGGTTAGCCCCAAACGGTTTTCTTTTATCCCCGAGGGGGACCGGGTGGACGTGGAACTGATCTACGAGGCCCCGGCGACCAGGTTCGGCTCCGCGATTGCCACCGCCCCCTGGGAAATGGCGCGGATAACCGACCCCCGGCGGGAGGCGGAGCTGTTTTTGGAAAAAATTGCCAAGACATACGGTTTTGGCCCGTTCGACTCGCGGCCTGACGTCCCGGATTGGATGAGGAAAATCAGTCTCGTCCTCTCGATTCACGGGATGCATTTTTCCGGATATGTCTTCAATACATATAAGGAGATGCTTTCGGTCATCAAGTGGTTCGCCGAACGGATGCCCGCCGATCAGATACTTGCGTACCTGCCGGGATGGGAGGGGAGGTATTACTGGCAGTACGGTGACTATCGGCCGGAGCCGCGGCTGGGCGGGCCGGAGGGATTGGCCAGGCTCATGGAGGGTGCCCATTCTCTTGGGGCGCGGGTAATGCCGATGTTCGGGGCCAACTGCACGAACCGGGAGCACCCCGATTTCCCGGAGTACGGGCCGATATCGCTGCTGCACGACGCCAGCGGGGCGGTCTTTTTGGGTAACAAGCCCGACTGGAGCGGGGACCGTTCCTACGATCCCGGCTGGCAGATCTGGCTCAACCCGGCCGCCCCGGCGTGGCAGGAGCGGCTGATGGAGACCTTTGACGGATTGATCAAGGAGTTCAAGTTCGACGGGGTATTCCTGGATACGGACAACGCCTGGACCAACGACCCGTACTACCCGCTTTATGACGGGTATAAAGCAATCAAGGCCGATCTGAAATCGGTCTTTCCCGAGCTTCTCATCGCGGGAGAGGGGTGGTATGACGCGCTGTTGGCCGTAACACCGCTCACCCAGATGGGGGGGCCGCCCCACTGGCCGGGTCTGTTCGAAAAATACGCGCGGTCGACCCCGCACCTATCGGCCCCGTCACCGTGCCGTGGCAGCACCGGGGTCCATGAGCTGGGATACGCTGCCTACGAAAAGCCTGTGCTGAGATCGGGGGAAATCCCGATGGTGACGATTGTGGATGGGACGCTGGCCGCCGCGCCCGACGCCCTCATGGAGTATGTGAAGCTGGCCGAGGAATACGCGAAAAAGAATCGGTAGCACAACGACCTCTCTATCAAATAGCGAAATTTGCGCCCGGCCGGGGTTCGGTCGAAACGCGCAGGGGATAGAAAGCCGTACGGTTATGCCGCCTGGCCGGCACAGATACATCGGGTCCGGCCCCGGCCCAATGGAGACCTGGAGAATCCGGGGGAGATGCAGTTCCGACGGGGGATATTCTCCCCCATGGCCGGTGTGAACCGGGGCCCTGTTCGGGCCTAAAAAAAAGGCCGGCATTGAGCCGGCCTTTTTTAAGTGTATCATACGGGAGCGGTGTTACCAGCGTCCCCTACCGGGACCGTACCCCCCCATCATACCGCCGCCCCTCATGCCGCTTCCGTAACCCGGACCGTATCCAAGGCAGGATCCCGGACCGGTGAAGACATACGGATTGGCCTTAAGCTGCTCGTCGGTCAAAAGGGCCCGCGCGCTGTTGCGAAACTCCCTGCCGAGGGTGAACCGCTTGTCCATCAAGCCCTTGATCTGGTCCTCGGCCTTATCGATGGCCTTGAGGTCCGGCTTTTCGGCGGTATAGAGTTTCCTCAGGTCGCGCTCCACCTTGACGATATCGTCGGTGATCTTGTCGTTCTCTGTGGCGTATTTCTCCTGAAGGTTAACCAGCTTTTTCTGCTGATCGGCGGTCAGGTTGAGCGTGTCGCCTCCGGGAGCGCCGGGATAGTAGGGACATCCCCAGTAACCTCCACCGCCGTACCCCGGACGGTCGTCCCGGGGCTGTGCCGTGGCAACTCCAACGATCATGAGCCCCGTGATCAAGATTGCGGCAGCACTTACTGCCAGTATAGTCTTTTTCATAGCATCCTCCTTGTTTTTTTTCTTCTCGGTATCGACATGTCGATAGTTAGCCAAAATTGTTATCTATTCGGTCCGCCTCTGCCCCAGCCGTGGCCTCCCCTTTCCGTACGGGAGCCCGGGCCCATCCCGCCGAAGGGCGGGCCGGGCGGTATCATGCACCGTCCCATATAGTCAATGAGTATCTGCTGCTGCTCGGGTGTCAGCACGCCCCTGACGGCCAGTATCTGCTGAACAATGAATTTTTCCATCTGTGCCTGGATGCCGGATATCTCGGTAATCTTCGCATCGATGGCCGCAAGGTCGGGATTGGGCCGGGTGATCAGAAGGTTAAGCTCGCACCGCCGTTGGAACAGGTCATTCATGTGGGCTTCCATGGGCTGCCTGCCTTCGGTCACGATCGTGTCGATCCGGTCCTTCTGTTCGGGGGTGAGCCCTTCGATAGTGCGGAGCCAATGCGGGAGGGGACGCCTTTCATTGAAGAGACGTGTTTCCCTGACGACATTGAAACCCATGAAACCCAGCAATCCGAGGTTTATACCGATCGAGACGATCAAAATGATAATCAGCGTCCTTCTACTCATTGGTTACCTCCCCGGCATCTCCGTAGTAAAGGGTGATCAGTGAGTTGGGAGGCGCCTCCGAAAGGTACTGGACGGGCAGCGGGTCGGACGCGGTCGTCGTTGAGGCGCCAAGCGATGAGGAGACCAGGATGCCAAGGGCAATCCCGAAGAGTGCCGCGGCCGAATAGGCGAAAACGGGCCTAAGGGTTCGGCCCGGCAAACGGCCCGGAACGTGAGACTCCCGTCCTTTCTTTCGGTTGAGGGCCGAAAGGACGTCGACGAGGATATCGGGGGTCTCTTCCTTTCGCAGTGCGGCCGCCACCGTGGACGCCAATTCCTTTTCGGCGGCCAGCCGTGCGCGGCACCGGGCACAGGTTTCAAGGTGGGCCGTGAGCCGCGCCGTCCTTCTTGGGTCCAACTCACCGTCGAGATAGACTGATATCAGCCGTCCCATCCTCGATTTTGTGTGTCTGATAAAAAACATCGCTCTCACTTCCTTTGCCCGGGAATTTTCTTAATTCCCTGTGAAGAGCCGCGCCGTCTCTTGGCATCGACTCCCCGTTTAATAATATAAACCATCCAACCTCGAAAACCCTTCGAATATTCAGTCTCGCTTTTTTGGTGTCGAACCGGCGAGAGAAGTTCGCATCTTGTCCTTTGCGCGGGAAAGCAAAGATTCCACCGCCGGAATGCTCGCCCCGATGATTTCGGCGATCTCGGCATAGCTGAGCCCCTCCGTATATTTCATGACCATGGCCGATCGCTCCCGCTCATTGAGGCGTCCGAGTGCGTCATGCACCTTACGTTTATTTTCCTCATCGATCAGGGTATCCTCCGGAGTCGCGTTTTTTGACGGAATCGCATCGGCGGCGCCATTGGAATCCGCCGTCGATTCCGGACGCTTTTTCACGAAGACCTCATTGACAACGAGGTTATGGGCGATGGTAAAGAGATACGTGGTGAATTTAGAATCGGGACGATAGCGCAGGCGCGCCTTATAGAGCCTGAGAAAGACCTCCTGGGATAGTTCCTTGGCGGTGTCGATGTTCTGGGTGAAGCGAAAGAAATAGTTGATCAGCGCCCCCTGGTGCTTTCTGACGAGATACTCAAAGCCCCAGGGGTGGCCGTTGGCGGCCGCCTCCATAGCATCGAAATCTTTATCATGCTCTTGCTTATTGATGGTTTTCACGTTACAGCTTTTAACAGAGATATAGGGTGAATCCTTCGTTTATTATACGGTAAAAATCGTCCGACTGAAGAAATATTTTGAAAAAGCATGAGGGCAGTGCTATGATATAACCTATACTTGTGGCGGTAGGGTAGTCTATGATTAATGCGCGACGGTGGCAATTCCTCAGTACCTGTCTGGTTGTGCTAATTTTGCTGAGCCCCGCAACTCTTGTTGCCGACGATTATGCAAAGGCCCGTTCCCTTTTGTTAGACGCAAAGAATCGCGTCGACCGTCTCTCCGACTATACCCTGAACCTTACAAGTCAGGAACGCGTGGGAGGAACGCTGCTGCCCGAGGCGACGATGTTTGTTAAATTCAAACGCCCCTTTTCAGTCTATATCAAGACCCTCACCGGCAAGCAAAAAGATCGCGAAATCATCTACGTCAAGGGGAAGAACAATGATAAGATGATTGTGAGCAATGTGAGCATCTTTGGGGGGCTTACGGCGCGGATTCCTCCGGACAGCATCTGGGCGAAAAAGGAGAGCCGTCATACGATAAGTGAGGCGGGCCTGCCCAATACCATGGGCCGGATGGTCTCGATACTCGAAAAGGAGGACAAGGCGGCCGCCTGTAGGCCCACGGTTACGTATCTCGGCGAAGGCTACCGTTCGTCGAAAAAGGTAATTAGCGTCAGGATAGAGAACAGCAGCTACGCGCCGAAGACGGAGATAACCCTCGATGTCGCGACACTTTTTCCCGTATCAATAACCTCTTATGATGCGGACGGCTCGCTGCTGGAGTCCTACAACTATCGCGATATCAAGACAAACGTCGGCCTGACCGACGCCGATTTTGATCCCGCCAGCCCGGCCTATCACTTCTAGGCAATCCGTATATATTGAAGACGCCTGGGCCGACCGCCCGGAAATCCCCATATTGTCCTTGTGCTAAATCAAAGACATGCTGCCGAAAGCCGACAATCGGGCCACGCGCGAGCGCCGAATCGCTCCGGCCGTAATGTCGGCATCCCGGACGGAAAGGGTCGCAGGTCGTAAGATGTGCAACCGGGGGTTATACGGATTCGTATATCTTTCTCAAACACCGCCCACGGTAATCGCACGCGGGGCACCGACGGCGCGCAGTGATGACGAAAGGCGCCCGAGCGGAACAGCGGGGCGCAAGAGACGTGGATATTTAATGCCCTCACTATTGTATGCAGATAAGACAGGAATTGCCGAGTATTGTTGAGTTTCAGGAAATGCGGCAAACGTGATCGGGTGGGGAACGGAGAGGTACGGCCTGACCGTTGCCAGGACCGTTAATAAAAAAGGGCCTCATCGGCCCTTGATATGATTCCTGGGGTGGGTAGAGGGACTTGAACCCTCGGCCTTCGAGGCCACAACCCGACACTCTAACCACTGAGCTATACCCACCATAAGTATTTAATAATAGTAAGTTACCGTCGGCCTGTCAACTTAATTTTGACATTTTCCGAAAATATGATATATAAAGATGTTATTTTCGGAGACGTTATGGACACTCAGAAGCGCGGTAAAGACCTCCTGCCGAAGGATATGATCAAGTTTCGGTACGCCGAGCGCGTCTTCCTCGAAGAGGCGATCCGCTGGGGCTATCAGGAGATCAGGACGCCAACGATAGAGCCGATATCGCTGTTTACCGCAGCCGGTACGCTCGATCCGCGCATGCTGGATAACATCTATTCCTTCCTGGACTGGGACGGATGGAGCGGACAGCGCGTCGTGCTTCGTCCGGACGGCACGATTCCGGCAAACCGGCTGTTTATCGAGCGGTTTGCGGACGCGGGCGCGCCGGTGCGCCTCTGCTACGTCGCCGATATGTTCTCGTATGACGAGGACGGTACCTCCGAACACCGGCAGTGCGGCGTGGAGCTGATCGAGAAAAATAACGGCAGTCCCGCCGCGTCCGATGCCGAGGTGATCGGGTTATCCGTTTCGATCCTCAGAAAAATGGGCTTCGAGTCGCCGTTGGTAAGGGTCGGTTATCCGCCGCTGGTCCGCGAGCTGCTGGACGCCGCGGGTCTGACCGATGAGGAAAAAGAGGTGGTGCTCAACCTCATACACGAGAAAAATCGGGACGAGCTTGTGCGGGTCTGCGCGGCCAAAAACCTCGAAAAGCTCCTCGGGCTGCTGGAACTCCGGTCATCATCAAGGGACTTCATAAAAAACGTGGGGGCGTTTCTCCCGAAGACGGCCGGAATTGAGGCGGCACTGGACGCCTTTGACGATTCCGTCGGAGCGCTTGGGAAGGCCGAAATACCCATCGAGATCTCGTTTTCACTCCCCCTCAATTTCGAGTATTATACCGGGCTTGTTATGGAGGCGTATCCCGACTCCACGAGGATATCCCGGGGAGACGTCCTCATGTCCGGCGGACGATACGACAACCTCACGGCGATCCTCTCGGAAAGCAGGGTTACGGCCCGCGCCGTAGGCTGTGCCCTTAAGATCGAACGGATCGTTGCCGGCGCCGAGTTTACCACGGCCATGGCCGAACGGGCCGTGCTGGTCGTCCCCGGAACCGACCGGGCGTTTGCGCGATGGATCGTCTCGATGCTGCGCGACGGGGGGACTATCGCCCATATCGCGGCGGCCGGCCAGGATACGGCCGTGTTTCGGTGGGTGCTGACGGCAGACGGCGATCCGATGCGGCTTTTGGATTCGTCTACGGGGAAAATACACGACCTCACCAAGGAGAAGATCGGTGATATCCCAGACCTCATCGGACGCTGACAGCCGCCTCAAGGTGGCCCTACCAAAGGGGGGGCTCACTAAGTCCGTGGCCTGCCTGATGGAGCGGGCGGACTTCGTTGTGCCGGGCTACCACGACGGCTCCCGGGTCTATCGGCTTGTCAGTGAGTCGCCCCCCGGTGTCTTTGTGAAGGTCTTTTCGCCCCGGGATATACCCATTCAGGTGGCGGTGGGAAACTACGACATCGGTATATCGGACCGCCTCTGGGTGGACGAATTGATAACCTCATATCGGAGGATTGCGCTGGTGATCGTCATGGACCTGGGATTCGGCCACGAGCGCCTTTACGCGGCCACCTCACCGGGTGGCGCTGCGGCACCCGCACGGCCGCGGATGTCCAACGGCCCCGTCAGGATCGTGAGCGAATACCCGAACCTGGCCGAGGCCTACGCCCGGTCGATGCGGTTTTTCAATTACCGGGTTTTCCCGGTATGGGGCGCGGCGGCGTCCTATCTCCCGGAGGCCGCCGACATAGCGGTCGTCAAGGGGGCAAACGCGGCGGCGGTCAGGCGAATGGAGCTTGAGCCGACGGCAGAGATCGTCAAGTCTCAGGCCGTGGTGATTGCCAACCGGGCCTCTTTTGAGACCAGGGACCTCTCCGGTATCCTTTCCCGGCTGAGGGAGGCGTCATGATCAGACTCGCGCTTCCCGATGGACACCAGCAGAAACACGTCATAGGGCTGCTGGGCAGGACATCCCTTACAGTTTCCGGCTACGAATTGGGGGCGCCCAACAAGCGGCCGGACATCAATCTTGCGGGGACGGCCGTCACGGTAATACGTCCCCAGGACATGCCCGGCCAGGTGGCCGTCGGCAACTTTGACCTGGCGGTAACGGGGCTCGATTGGCTGCTGGACCACCTGTGCCGATTTCCCAAGAGTCCCGTGGAGGGGCTCCTTTCGCTCGGCATCGGGCGGGTGCGGGTGGTGGCCGTGGTGCACGAGGATGTCAACGCCGAGACAATGGCCGACGTCAAAAGCCTTCTGGCAGAGGGGAAGATCGGCCGTCCCTTCTTCAGGATCGCCTCCGAGTATGTGAACCTGGCCGATCGATTCGCCCTGCATCACCATATCGTCGACTATCGGGTGATCCCAACATACGGGGCGACGGAGGCCCTGATACCGGAGGACGCGGACCTTATTATCGAGAACACCGAGACGGGAGTGACGCTGGCCAAGAACCGGCTCAGGATCGTCGGCGAGCTGTTTATCTCAACGGGATGCCTCATCGGGAGAAAGGGAATCCTTGGGGAGAAAAACGCCGCGGTGGAGGCGGTCGTGGGAGAGCTTACCCGAATACCGGAAGTGGCACGGTACCACGATATACGTCCGTAAGGAGCAAGGCGAGGCGTTCCGGGCCCGGCCGTCGGGTGTCGGGCGCACCCGCGCACATATAACAGGAAAATTGCCGCGGACACACCCCATGACGTCGGGAGGCCCGCACCGCTCAAAAGAGCAGCTCCCGCCCCTTTCCGTTTAACCGGGGAGTTCGGCCCCCATCAGTCCCCTGCCCAAGAGCCCCAGAAAAAATCCGCACACGAACGCGCCGATATTGAGTGCGATGTAGGCCTTCAACAGCCATCCCTCGGGGAAGCCCGGCTGAAGCGCCAGGGCCAGCATGAGGCAGGAAAAGACGAAGAAAGTGCCCCCGAGGATCATTTTTTTGGTCAGGATGGGTGTGGTTACGCGCCGGAAACGTGTCTTGCCGTCCAAGAGGCCGGAAAGAAAGGAAAGGAGAACGACCGGCGGCGTAAAGAACGACAACATAATAAGGGTGTCAAACAGGTATATATCAAGCATGCCGTGCGGGAACAGACCCACGACGGCGAGCACCAGTGTGGAAAACGAAAAGGCCTCGGAGAAATGATCGATGACCGGATGGATATCCAGGGCCAGGACCCGTCTCCTGCCCGGCGACACCGGGTCCGCGTATGGAAGCATATTTTTTACCGGGACCCCGCAGGCCGGGCACACGTCTCCTACACGCGACCGGCCGGTGATAAATCCGCACGACTTGCAGCGGACAAGCTCTGCCATCTTTCTACCTCCCGTTACCTATGGACTTTCTTTCTGGGATTATACACCCCGACCGGGGCCGGTGCAAAAAATAATCATTGAAAATAGCATTCGTGTCACATAGAATAAATGAAGCATTGGAGGAGGTGTGATATGGACGCATTGTTGCTGGCGCGTATTCAGTTCGCGCTGACGATCGGTTTCCATTTCCTTTTTCCCGCGATGACGCTGGGCACCGCCCTCATTATCCTGATATCCGAATCGATATACCTGGTAAAGGGTGACGAGACATACCGCAAGATAACCGACTTTATGGCGCGGCTGCTGGGAGCGATATTCGTCGTAGGCGCCGCCACCGGCATCGTTATGGAGTTTTCCTTCGGGACCAACTGGTCGGGCTATTCCAGGATGGTGGGAGACGTCTTTGGGCCGATCCTCGCCGCCGAGGGCGTCATGGCATTCTTCCTCGAGTCGGTTTTTATCGGCGTGCTGCTGTTTGCCCGCGGCAGGGTATCGAAAGGGGCCTACTGGGCGTCGGCGTTTCTCGTGTTCCTTGGCGGACACCTCTCGGCTTTCTGGATTGTCGTGGCCAATTCCTGGATGCAGACACCCGCGGGGTATATGATTACGCCGGAGGGCATGCTCTATCTGACGAGCTTTACCGATGCCGTGTTCAACGCGTCCACGCTGCCGCGGTTTCTGCATACGGTCCTGGCTTCATGGATAACGTGTGCCGTGATGGGTGCCGGAATCGCGGCCTATCATCTGCTCAAGAGACAGCATATCGAGACGGCCAAAAAATTGATGAAGATTTCGATGATCCTGTTTGTCATTACTCCGCTCTTGCAGCTCGGTACGGGGCATATCCACGCGCGGCAGGTAATAGTCACCCAGCCGTCGAAGGCCGCGTCCCTGGAGGGACACTATGACTCCACTATGTCGGGGGTGCCGCTGTACGTGGTGGGGTGGGTCGATGAGAAAAACGAAAAGACCTACGGTATCGGCATACCCGGATTCCTGAGCTTCCTCAACGACTGGAGCTTTACATCAAAGATTACGGGATTAAACGACATCCCGCCAAATGAGCGGCCGCCCGTTAACTTTGTCTTTCAGACATATCATATCATGGTGGGCATCGGGATGTTCCTTATCGGTATGGGCATCCTGGGAGGATACCTCATGGCAACGGGCAGGCTCTATACGACACGGTGGTACCTGATGATACTGCCGTTGCTGGTTCCGCTGCCCCATATAGCCCACGAAACCGGGTGGATGAGCGCCGAGCTGGGCAGGCAGCCCTGGGTGGTATACCAGGTGCTCAGGACTTCCGACGCGGTGTCGGTGGTGGTGCCTGCGGGAAGCATCGCGTTTTCACTGGTCATGTTTTCGCTGATATACCTGCTCTTGTTTATCGTTTTCGTATCCATTATCGTGAGCCTTGTTAAAACCGGGCCGGCCGATTGATAGGGAGGCAATGACATGAATAATCTGGAAACATTTCAGGAACTGTGGTTTGTCCTTATTACGATCTTATTTGCCGGATATTCGATTCTCGACGGCTTTGACCTGGGGATCGGCTCGATGCTGCCGTTTTTGGCCAGGACAAAAGAGGAAAAGGACACGCTCATCAATTCCATCGGCCCGGTATGGGACGGCAACGAGGTCTGGCTCGTTACCGGCGGCGGTGCCCTTTTTGCCGCCTTTCCCCAGGCGTACGCGACCTCATTTTCCGGTTTCTATCTTGCCTTTATGATCGTGCTCTTCTGCCTGATTTTCAGGGCGGTCTCGTTTGAGTTTCGCGCGCACAGCCCAAAGAGGGCCCGCCTCTGGGAATGGGCGCTCACGGGCGCAAGCCTTCTTGCCGCGCTCCTTTTCGGCCTGGCGCTCGGTAACGTCGTCTTTGGGGTGCCGTTGGACGCCCGGATGGAATACGCCGGCACTTTCTTAACGCTCCTCAGGCCCGTTCCCCTGCTGTTCGGCCTGATGGGGCTTTCGGCCTTTCTTATGCAGGGCTCGGCCTGGGCAATCCTCAAGACCGAAGGCGAGCTGCAGGAACGGGCGTTTCGGGCGGCGTCAATGCTTGCGATCATAGAACTGATCGTCTTTATCGTCTTTGCCGCCGTTGTTGCGGTCACCATGCCGGCAAGCCTCACCAATCCCGTATGTATCGCGGGGGCGCTATTGGCGCTGCTGGGAATCAAGGGGATAGGCTCCTCGGTAATGAAGCGCAACGAGCGGGCGCCCTTCTGGGAATCGTCCGCGGCGATTATCGGAGTCTGGGTCATGGTGGCCGCGCTCCAGTATCCCAACCTGATCAGGGCCACGGGTGACCCGGCGCTCTCGATTACGATACGAAACGCATCGACGTCGCTCATGACGCTTAAAATCATGTCGGTCATCGCGCTGGTGGGGATGCCGGTCGTCATCGGGTACTCGATCTACGTCTATCGGGTATTTGCGGGTAAGGCGGGCACAGGGGCCGAATACTGAAGGGAAACGATAAACCGATAAGGCAAAAATATCGTGGGCTTGCCCGCTTGGTGCGGACAAGCCCATGGCGTTACGGTCACACGGCCTTTGCCATCTTCCGGCCTTTCATCAAACGTTCCGGGACGATATCCCGTGCGAATACGTCCTCCTGGGTTTCGGCTCGCTTGATCAACTCGGCCTGATTCCCTTTTACCAGGACCGTTGCCGGCCGCGGCAGGCCGTTGAAGTTGCTTGCTGAGACCTCCTGATAGGCCCCCGTGTCCAGGATAGCCATGATGTCTCCGGGCGCGACGCGGGGAATGCGCACCTCCGGCAGCATCCGGTCGGCAAAGCACGACCTGCCGACGACATCGGCCGTCATGACCTTCTTTTCGTCGGCCTTGTTGGCGATGATGAAATCGTGGAGGTTGAGCTCAAAGACGCCGCCGGACATGAAGAAATAGGTGGTATCGAGAAGGACCCAGTTATATTTAAGCGGCTTGGTCTGGTATTTCGTTTTGAGGATAGTGGACAGGTGAACGCCGGTGTCTCCGTATAGGCTTCGGCCCGGCTCGATCTGAAATGTCATCCCCTTCGGGTTGATACCGTAGCGGACGAGCGATTTCCTGAGCGTGCTAGTGATCGCCTCGGCATATTGTTCGATCTCGGGGGCGCGGGACTTGTTGGGTGTCTTGCTCAGCAGCATACTCATGCCGGCCGAGAGTATCTTGTAGCGGATCTTGTTGCCGAGGAGTTTGAGCAGCAGCATCACGACGAAAAAGACCGAAAAGACCGGCACGTCAAATCGATTTACCATCCGCGCGAAGGGGTCCCGCGGAGTCGGGATGCCGCCGCCGATGTCTATCTCCTTGGGCTCGTAACCCCCCCACTCTTTTTTGAGCTCGGCCATGAGCTTTGCGTAACGCTTCATCGTCCCCTTCCAAAAGCCGATGCTGCCGTGGTGCCGGCCGAGGTGGATGTGAAATCCCATCAGCTCGATATTCTTCATCTTGAGCGCCCGCTTTCCCATCTCGATGACGTGCTCGGTCGGTATGCCGTTTTTATATACCTGAACCCCGATGTCGATGGGGGCAAGCTCGAGGGCAAAGGCGGTCGGCTTCCAGAGATTAGGGAAGCTCGGGCGGATTCGAAAGCGGATTCGGGCCTTCTTGTTGAGCTGGTTTGCGACCTTCTCGATCAGGTCCAGCTCATCGATATCGTCAACGGTGATCCGAACGCCCGAGTTGATACAGTTCTTGATATGGTCCTGGCTCTTGCCGCCGCCGTTGACCGACACCTTTTCTGGTTCGGCGCCCGACCGGAGGACCGCATAGAGCTCGCCGGGGGAATAGACGTCGCAGCCGGCCCCTTCCTCCGAAAGGATGTGGCGCAGCGCCAGGAGCCAGTTTGCCTTGATGGCCGGGAGTATTTCCACCTTGCCTTCCGGCCAGCGGTCTTCGAACGCCTTTTTATAACGCCGAATATTGCGCCGAAGGTGGTCTTCCGAGATGATGTAGATCGGTGAACCGAATTTCTTGACCAGATTGACGGCGTCGCACTCCTCGACGAAGAGCCGACCGTTGCGAACAGACAGACACTCGTCGAGATTTCGTCTTGTTTCTACCATTGCTTCCTCCTTAAAGATAAATAGATAGTATATATATCCAAGAGATTGCGATGGTTATCAGGCCCTGAGGACCCGACCGGGACACCGGGACTCCTCGATCTTCCCATCAACCAAGACCTGCATGCCGTTGACGAAGACGTGGGATATGCCGTCGGCGGAAACGGGAAGACCGTTTTCGTCAAACCGCTCGTTGACGGTCTCCGGGTTAAAGACAACGATATCGGCAAAGGCGCCCTTTTGAGGACGCCCCGGCCCGCCGGGCGGTAGGTTTCCGAGGGAAGCGATGTCATCTTCCTGACGGCCTCCTCCAGCGAGAAGAGCTTCAGTTGGCGGCAGTAGTGGCCCAGAATTCCCGGGATGCAGCCGTAGGCCGAAGGCGGGGGCGTCCCCACGGCGGGGAGTATCGAATCGGCCCCGAAGCTCATCCTGGGATGGGTGTGCATCGCGTTAAACATCTTTTCCATCCACGGCCGCGCCGGGAACCCGAACGTGAAGGCGACTTTGCCCTCTTCGGCAAGCGTTAGCCTGACCAAGGCCGAGAACGGGTCGGTGGACCACCGGTCGGCGATTTCCAAGAAGGTCTTACCCTTCGGCCCGGATCGTCTGCTTGGCCTCGGCGCCGTCCAGTTTCCCGATCTCGGCGATCCGGTCGGCCGAGATTCCAATGTCGGCCGGAAATGCATTTTTCCCTGTTCCGTCGACGACTGAGGCGCCCGCAATAATAGTATCGAACTTCATGATTACCTCCATGCCCTTTTATGAGATAGTAAACGGAGACGGTAAATGATTACCCTCAACGCCCGGGCGACGCATCGGTTATCGAACCATCATCTGAACGGATCGGACGACGATGTCGATCTTATCGGCGTCGGTCAGGTCCCTGTCGGTCTTAAAGAAACCGGCAAAGCGCCTGCCGTGGTGTTCGGAGACCAGTGAATAGGCAAAGAGGGTTATTAAACTGTCGATCCCGTGGGCCAGAAGATCGCTGTCGATATTCGGATCGATTTCACCCTTTCTTTTGGATTGCTCGACCAGGCCGATAAAGAAATCCCTCCCCTCGCGCTTTATGCGCTCAGATATGTAAGTAGCGTATGAATTCATCGAACACGAGCCGATGTCCACATAGAGACAAACGTACTGCCGGTAGCCGCGGGTGAACTGGATAAGCCCCGTCAGGAGGTTCCTGACGGAATCGACAAGGGTGTCGGCGGGGCTGACGTATTTCTTATAGAGCTCATTGACCATCAGATACAGGCCGTGGTCGAGAATCGCCCTGAATAATGATTCCTTGTTCTTGAAGTATTTGTAGAGGGCGCCGTTGGAGATATCTACCTGTTGGCAGATGTCGGCGATCGACGCGTTGTGGTAGCCGTTGGCGGCGATTACCTCGGCGGCGGTATCGAGAATGGCCTCCTGCCGTGATTTCGGCAGCTTTTTGAAGGTATCGAGCATCACGTCTCCAATAGAGAGTGAATGTTTACTCTCTACATCATCCAACACGTAATGTCAACTACCTTTTATCTCGCGGGTGGGTTTTTTATAAACGGGAGTCGCGGCCCGTTTGCGGGAGGAAGGAACGGTTAACCACAAAGACACAAAGGCACAAAGGGAGGGGTAATGACCCGGAGTGCCGGCAGAACTAGTTTTAATGCTGAACCCGCCTTTGTCATTGCGAGGAGGCCGCCAGGCCGACGCGGCAATCCCCTGATTGTCACCGCTAAACCCCGTAGGGGCGGCATACATGCCGCCCGGTGTGAGGACGAATCTTATGACGGGCACGACGAGGCGCGCCCCTACAACTTATAACAGGTGTACCGTTAGTAGGGACACCACATGTGGTGTCCGAGAATAATGGATGCCAACCCGGCCTGTTTTCTTATCGGTATTACCGTAAGTCCTGTCATTGCGAGGAGGCCGTCAGGCCGACGCGGCAATCTCGGTCGCGGAATAATCTCGATCTCTCTATTATTTGTCTCTTGGTGTCTTAGTGTCTTTGTGGTTAATCTTCTCCGGTACGTGAAAAAGAGGAATCACCACAAAGGCACGAAGGCACAAAGTAAGAATTAACGGTCTTTATCTTTCTCCTTCGTGTCGTGGTGCCTTTGTGGCGATTCTCGTGTTAAGCGGCCCTGAGGTTAAATGGATGATAGACTATCGATCCGTGATTCTATGGTCGGTTTTCCCGTGCGCCGCCTAATAGGACACCTTCAGCCAGCGTTCGAACCGGGCGGCAAGGGCGTGGACAAAAAAGAGGGCTCCGGCGATGACGACGAGGGCCGCTCCCGACCAGAAGAGCGTCGGTCCTGCCGGGAGCGGGTGCCGGTTGTTTATGACGACGAGCGCCCAGACACAGTAGGGGGCGGTGACAAAGCTCGTGATGACGACCGGGACGTAGCGCCTGAAGACCACGAACTGGCCGAGGTGGATAATCAGGTGGACAAAATATCCGATCAGGGCGCCGGCCCAGAGAGCGTAGAGGCCAAACTCCACCGCGATTAGCGTGGCGGTGGAGACGATCAAAAACATCAGGGCCACGGCAAGGGCAAACGACGATGTGGAGAGGCCCTCCATATCGGGCAGCATTCGCGCCGCCAGGCGCGGAAAGTTCTTCTTGAGGAAACCAGCGTTCTTGTCTATCCACGGCTTGAACATGATGACCTCTTCAAAATCGTGGATCATGAAGACGATCGGCAGCAGCCACATGATGGTTTCGGTTTTCATGGCGAATACCCCCCAAGAAAGTCCTATCAGGTTATGATGATGCTATGTAACTGGTCGAAATGGAACTATACCAGATTGATGACAAACCTGTCTGTTTTCTTTTTAGTATTAACGCGAATTGTGTCATTGCGAGGAGCGAAGCGACGTGGCAATCTCGAACGTGTAACTACCAGTAATCATCGTATTATGTATGCCGCCATCCGAGATCGCCACGTCCCATTCGGGGGCTCGCGATGACATTCTATTGGATATCGGACTTCGTCAATAATCTCGGACACCACATGTGGTGTCCCCGCAGCCTGTAAGATATCTGTATTAGAAGAAAATTAATCAGGTTCTCATAACCAACGATGAACAATCCGTAGGGGCATGACATGTCGTGCCCGTTTTTACTGCGAACCGCCCACAAACCACTTCGACAAATAATAACGCCACCCTCGTATCGTGTCAATCAAATAACCAATCAGGGTGACAACGCATCGATCTCTTTTAAATTATTCGAGATCACGACCGCGTATAATGCCGCACTCATTTCCCTTTTTTCTTTTTCTTGAGCAGGCGGTCGGGCATCCCCTCCTTGCAGACGGCAACGCCCAGCCAGCAGGCCCCGGCGGCAAAGCCGAGATAAATGGCCAGGAACTTGAGGTCCTTGAAGGCGATAAAGAACGCGCCGGTGATCCCCTCTACGGTGACGGTCCCCCCACGGTCGTCGATGAGGGACCCGATGAAGAGGTACGTCCCTATCAGTATGGCGACGAGCGTGCCGTAGAGTGTGATCCATACGCCCACCCTGTCCACCGTCCCCATCCCGCGCTTTACCGCCCAGCCGACCAGCCACCCCACGAGAAGCATCAGCCCGAGGTTGTATTCGCCGGTGACCTCGGTAAGAAGGGCCCACCCCACTCCGCCGAACAGAGCGCTTATCATTGCGAAAAATGCACCGCGGCCGTAATTGGGGATATGTATCTGCGACGGGTCGCCGGGTTGCTCGCTACTCGATTTCTTCACGTTTCGTGTTGCTTTCCATCTTCGAGAGGGACGCAACCCCGATCCATACGCCAGTCAGTGCGAAGAGGACCGTGTAGATCAGATTGCGCGGATTGTTTATCAGGATATTCATATAGGCGTGGTATGCCATGGAGAGGTCGGGGCGCCCGGTCGCACGGCCGATAAGCCAGAAATAGGACAGCACCTCACCGGCGAAGATCGACGCCAAAACGAGGACGGCGGCGATAACGTACCCCGCGCGGTCCACCCTTCCCATCGCCTTTTTCACGAAAAAGGCCACCATAACCCCGATGCCGGCAGAGAGGAGCAGGTAGGTGCTCTTGAACAGGATAATGACCGCCGCCCACACAACGGCCCCGGCCGCAGCCCCGACCAGCCCCAGGATAATCCCTTTCAGATAGTCGGGGTTCGTCGACTCGTAGGCCATGCGCGCTGCGTCCTGCTTGGCACGGATCGTCTCGGCGCAGCCGGGGCAGATCAGGGCCGGCCTTCCACCCTTTTCGAGGACGTCCGAAACGTCCGGCCTGCCGCAGACCTCGCAGGCCTTCGGCGGCGGCTTAAAGTGGCCGCCGGTCAACGGCATCAGGGAGTCTACGGCCGCGATAACCGTGCCCCTGGTCCGGCCCATAAAAAACGACGTATAGGGGACGATGTATTGAAGGGAATCGGCGCCGGGGCTCTTCAGCATCGAGGGCTTCATCCCTTTAACGCCCTTGACCGCCTTCTTGAGGGCGGCAAAATCCCCCGGGCCCGTCCGCACGGTGATAGAGACCGCGCTGAGGTTGCCGTGCGGAATCGACCGAATCAGAACGGGAAAATCGGAGATCATACCGGAGAGCGCTCCGTCTTCACGGACCAAAAGCCCCCGCTCGCGCCCGACTTCCCCGAGAATGTCGCTAATCTTCATGGGCGTGTCCTGTCGTCACCGGTAAACCCTGCGGGGGTCGCCGCCCCCGCAGGAAAGACAACGTATTACTTTCCGGCCATCTCCTTGCGCAACTCCCGCTTAAGGATCTTGCCGACGGCGCTCGTCGGCAGCACATCCATAAAATCAACTCGCTTGGGGACCTTATAGGGAGCGACCTTGCCCTTCATGTAGTCGATGATCTTATTCCTTTGCGCCTCGGTCTTTTCGATACCCTGTTTCAGGACGATGGCCGTTGCCACGATCTCGGACCCGGGCTTGTTCGGATCGGGAAGACCGATCGTGGCCGCCATATCGATATCGGGATGCTCCATGAGCGCGTCGTCCACCGTTCGGGTAAAGACCTTGAATCCCGAGACGTTGACCATATCCTTGAGCCGGTCCACGACATAGAAATAGCCGTCTTCGTCCATCGTACAGACGTCGCCGGTATATATCCAGCCGTCGCGCAGGGTATGGGCCGTCTCCTCAGGTTTGTTGTGATAGCCCAGCGTGAAGACCTGGGGCCCTCGGGCAACAAGCTCTCCCGGCTCCCCCTGGGGGGCGGGTTTTCTGGTCTCCGGGTCCACCAGCCGCACGTCCGTATCGGGATAGGGAATGCCGACCGACCCGGCCTTCTTTGTGCCGAAGCGGGGCAGGCTCGTGAGGACCGGCGTGGTCTCGGTCATGCCGACCACCTCCACCAGCTTTCCTTTTCCCACGACCGACTCGAACTCGCCAATGTATTCCGGCGGGAAAGGCGCCGCGCCGGAGACGAACCATACGACGGTGGAAAAGTCAAGCGCCCTGAACCCCGGCCGTTTCAGGAGCTCCAGGAAGATCGTCGGGACGTTGACGATACCGTTGGGCTTCTCCTTGTCGATGGCCTTGATGATGAAATCGATATCCCGCGGGTTTGGTATGGCGACCTGGGTGATGCCGAGGGCCATTGACATCATCCCGATAAAGAGGCCGGCCTGGTGAAACAGGGGAAAGGCCGACAGGACCTTGTCCCGGCCGACGACCAGCTGCATCCAGACCTTGATTTGCGCGATGTGATGAGTGAGATTCTTGTGGGTAAGCAGCGCGCCCTTGGGCGGCCCGGTCGTGCCCCCGGTATACTGCATCAGGGCGGCGGCCCCGGGGTCGATCTTTTCCTCAACCCGGTCATCGGAAATCGGTGACAGGGCATCCAGATATCGGGATACGAGGACCCCCCCGATGGGGTGGACCTCTCCCGTCGGGATCTTTTTGAGGAGGGTGCCGAGGAACTTCTTGACCGGCGGGAGAAAATCGGCGATCCCGGCCACGAGCACGGTCTTTACCGGCGTCCCCGCGACGACCTCGGCCGCCTTGCCGAACAGCAGGTCCAGCGTCACCAGGACCTTGGCCCCGGAGTCGTTGAGCTGATATTCGAGCTCCTTGGCCGAAAGCAGCGGGCTCACCCCGGAAAGGACGCAGCCCGCCTTCATGATCCCGGCGATGGCGATGTAGTAGGCGGGGATGTTGGGGAGATTGACGCCGACCGTATCCCCGGGTTTCAACCCTCGATCCTTAAGGAACCGGGCGAACTGGTTGGAAAGGCGGTCGAGCTGTCCGAAAGTGATCGTCCTTCCCATGTAGATGACAGCGGCCCGACCAGGCAGCAACTCCGCGGCCTCGATGAAGAGCCGGGCGTAGGACTTGTCGTCATAGGTAAGATGCTCGGGGACGTGGGGATCGTAGAATTTAAGCCAGGGCTTTGCGGAATAGATATCGCCCATACATCACCTCATAAAAAAAATTGAAAAAAGGGTGAGGCATCTATGATATGTTCTTCTCAATTGCCCGTAACTGTACCGCCCGGGGCGCGGGCCGTTTCGGACGGCCGACAGCCGCGCACCGCCGCCCATGGCGGGTCCGGCAGCAAGCGACAGATAGGTCGCTATTTCTTCTCTTTGGCTACCGCCTTGAGCGCCTCCCGGGATTTCTCCGGGTCGATCATCCGGCGCCACTCGGCAAACCCCCGGGCCTCCAGCGCCAGGCCGTCGGCAAGGGTAAGGCGCAGCCCCTCGTTTATGAGCTCCCTTATTTTCAGGAGCGCGCCCCTGTTGGTCTTCTTGATCTTTTCGGCGATATCCAGCGCCGTCTCCATGAGTTTATCGTCGGGCACCACCCGGCCGACCAGGCCGAAGGAGAGCGCCTCGGCGGCGTTGATGAATTCGCCCGTAAACGACATCTCGCGGGCCTTGACCGGCCCCACCAACCGCGGGAGTATCTGGGACATTCCCCCGCCGGGGACGATACCCACCCGGGCATGCGTGTCGGCAAACCGCGCCGATTCGGCGGCGATGATGATGTCGCACGAGATCACCAGCTCCAGCGCCCCGGTCACGGCGTATCCGTTGACCGCGGCAATCGTCGGCTTTTTCATCTTCATAATCGCAGAAAACGTCTCCTCGCCGGCAAAAAGCCCCGTAAACGATGGGTCTTCCTCGCCCTTCTTGAAGCTCTCGAAATCCTTCATGTCTATACCGGCGGAAAAGGCCGTTCCCGCCCCCGTGAGGATGATGACCTGGACCTCGTCTGCGCCGTCGGCGGTTATCAGGGCGTCATGGAGCTCTTTTAGGAGCGCCAGCGACAGGGCGTTTCTCACTTCCGGTCGATTGAGGGTGATGACGGCCACTCCGTCGGTGATTTCCATTGTAATAAACCGATAGGTCATAGGGGTACCCCTTCTATTGAATAAACGATCACATGATTACGTTTGGGGCCAGACGATCCATCCGTCGTCGATCCGAACCTTCCGCTGCCGGGCAAGGCGGAATATAATCCCCCTGACGACATTGAGGGCGTTGGTCAGGATCGGCCCGAACGCTTTGGGATATACCGTTTCCGTCAGGGAGGCGATAGTCTGCCGCCCGTTGGAGCCGACGGCCTCGCGCACCCTGGCCTCGGCGTGCTCCTGGGCATCCAGGGCCCGCCGGGCAAGCCGCCGTCCCTGGGCAATCGGGCCTCCGTGCCCGGGGAACAGGAGCGCGGGATCGAGATCTGAAAGAGAATCGAGAGAAGTACGGTAATCGTCGTACAGGTTGAGCCAGCCGTCGGCCTGCCTCTCCACTATGACCAGGGCAAGGGGATCGTAGGCGGTGGAGATCAGGTCGCCGGAAAAGAGGATGCCGTCCTCTTCGAGCAGAAATGAGACAGAGCCCCTCGTGTGTCCCGGTGTTTCCAGGACAACCAGCGGTCCCGCGCCGCTCTCGAATCGATCTCCGGCCCGGATAAACCCGCCGATTATCGTCCTGTCGTCGTTGCCGGCTTCTTTCCAGTAGTGATCCCGGTGGCCGGCCGATAGTGCCCGCGTCTCCTCTATCCTTTCGGGCGCCACCCCCATGTCCCGATAGTAGGCGAATACGCGCTCGAGATACTCCGAAAATGAACCGGGGGCCAGTATATGGGCATCGCTCTCGTGGAGCAGAATCCCGGCCCCGGAGACCCGGTTGATCTCGCGCACCATGCCCGAGTGATCCCGGTGGCCGTGGGTGAGCAGCACCGTCCGGATATCGGCGACGTCCCTGCCGTGGTCGGAGAGCGCCCCGGCAAGCGCCGCAAAGGATTGGTCGCCGAAAAAACCGGTATCGATAAGAATGGGGGTGGGACCATCGATAAAGTATGCGTTGGCGTGGTCAATAATCAGGGGGATCGGGATTCTAATCGGGACGATCCCCCGTTGACGGAGATATACGTTTCTCTTCTCTTTATCGGAAAAGTCCATGAGATATTATCATCGGGTCCCACGGCTCAACTATTACTAAGCCTTGTACAGGTGCTCCATGCCCGGAATCTTTGCGGTGGTCTGCGTTTCGTATCCGTAGACCGTATAGTAGATAATGTGATCGAAGAAATTGACGACCCGGTTGTTTATCTCGAGGACCTGGTAGAGCTCAAAGGCCGTGGAGAGGAACCCGTGGGAGAGGACGAAGAGCCATATATGCCGCTTGAGGAGGAGGTGGACGGAGACGATGTCCTCGATCGGAATTCCTTCCTGGGCCCGCTGTTTACCCAGATTGATATAGTGATCCTTAAGTTCCGACGGTTTCTTTTTCTCGTCAAGCCAATCGCCGAGCTGGTGCAGCACCGTTGTGCCGTAAGGTATGCAGACCCCGGCATCAATGGACCGAAAGGAGGGGGTCGTCTCATTTTCGTGGATTTCGTTGCACCAGTACTTGACGATTTCGTCGATATTGTCCTTGATAAGCCGCACGAATTTTTCTGATATCATGATTGCCTCCCCGATGAATAAGTATGGCTATTATTATAGGGAGTCATGGGTAACTTGTCAAATATTTCTCAAAGGATTGCGGATAATTTATGGCGTCCGATAGTATCATCATTGACCACGCGAATCCGATCGGGAGCCCCGTTTCTCTCGATTTTTCCCGCTCGGGGACCGATGTCGGCGAATTCTATTGATGCCGTCGGGCCGAGTATGTTCCTTCGGCCATTGACAGATCCCCGCCGATGATATAAGTTCTACTGTATAGGCGAAATGATACTGACAACTTTTACCACGGCTGGACGAAAGATGAATATCCTTGCACTCATAGGAAGCCCCCGCAAGGGGAGCAATACGGAGCTGTTGATTGACGCCGTCATGGAAGGTGCCCGGACGGCGGGGCACCAGGCGGAGAAGCTCTCGCTTTACGACTATGACATAAAGCCGTGCGTCGACTGCCGCCGCTGCAAGCGCGATGACTATCGGTGCGCCCTGACCGACGATATGTCCGCGATCTACCCGCGGCTGCGTGACGCCGACCTTATCATCTTCGGCACTCCCGTCTACTGGTACGGGCCCACGGCAAAAATGAAGCTGTTGGTGGACCGGCTGCGACCGTTCATCGCCGACAGGGGGCTTGCGGGCAAGAAGGGGCTGGTGGTGGTCCCGTCGGAGGAGGGCGCCGCCTGCTGCGGACCGCTCTCTGAAATGTTCCGTATGTCTTTCGGCTACCTGGGCATGGAACCGGCCGGCGAAATCCTGGCGGCCGCCTATGAGCGGGGAGAGATAAAAAAGAGCCCCAATGAGTTGAAGAGGGCCCGCGAAAAAGGGGCCTCGCTGTAGGGTCCATAAAAAGCGTCCGGCCCGGTCCCGGGTGCCGGTGTCGGGCGGGCGTCCGCCATACTCCCGCCGGCGGCCCCGGCGCGGGAATGCCCCGCCCAGCGCGCCGGTTCCCAAGATAATCTCACCTGTAATAGTCTCCCCAGAGCGGAGTCATTGCGCCGAATTGGGTAATCCAACAGACGAGATGCCGCCGTATACCGACCGCGCATTAAGCATGCCGTAACTAAATATTTCCTCAAAAAAACCCCCCCCCTTGACACGGCGGTTTCTATGATTATCTTAAAAAATAATAAAGCAATAGTATAACGTAAGGAGGCACACTATGACACGGTACAGATGGTACGTCGACAGGAGCCCATTCGTCTCCGAATTCGGCAAGCTCCAGCGGGAGATGACGCGGCTCTGGGACCAGGTTTATCCCCAGGAGGCGTCTTCGGAAGGGACCGGCGTCTTTCCCCTCGTCAACATCCGGGAAGACCACGACAATTACTACGTATCGGCCGAGATCCCCGGGGTGGATGAAAAGGACCTCGACATCACCGTTGCATCCGACAGCCTGACCATCAAGGGCGAGCGCACAATAGATATCGAGGCCGAGGTCAGCTACCACCGACGCGAGCGAAACGCGGGAAAATTTTCACGGGTACTTACGCTCAATAACCGGATCGACTCCGACAAGGTCGAGGCGAGCCTTAAACACGGCGTCCTGACCGTCACGATCGGCAAGGCCGAGGAGACAAAACCCAAGCAGATAACCATCAAGGCGAGCTAACAGGAGGCAGCCATGAAGAGCAAGGAAATGGAATTGAAAAATAAGAGCGAATCCGATATCCAGAGCGCGGCCGAGATAACCCGGGAGGGCCCCGTCTACACCCCCCGCGTCGACATCTGGGAAAACGAAAAGGAGCTTACGCTCATGGCCGATATCCCGGGGGTGGAGCCCACCGGACTTGAGATCGACCTCAGGGACAACACCCTGACCATCATGGGAAAGGTCAAGCCGGAGGAGGATCACCGCTATATCCTCAAGGAGTTTGGGGTGGGAAACTACTACCGCCAGTTTACGCTGTCGGAGGTAATCGACCAGGAAAAAATAGCCGCCAACGTAAAGAACGGCGTTTTGACGCTTACCCTTCCCAAGGTGGAAAGGGCAAAGCCGCGCAAGATCCAGATCAACTGATGCGTCGCCGCGCGGCACGCGTCGCGCGATAATATATCGACCACGCCGCCCGCGGACAAGTCTATTGACCGCGGGCGGACGTGTTTTCGGCGGTACGGGTCCTCCGGCGCACAAGGCCCCGGCCGATAAACTTCTTTTCACGCGGGCGTTTGTGGCGTACAATAACACATCCGGCCTTAAACGACGCGGCAGGTATAAGGCGAATCATTTTACTGCCCGGGTTCTCACGAAGATCGGGTGGAGCCGGGCAGGCAGTCTGCGCCTCATGGGGGTGTGTTTAATGCAGCGGGACTATTATCAGGTGCTCGGCGTGGGTCCCGACGCCGATGATAAGGAAATTAAAAAGGCGTACCGTACTATCATCAGGTACTGCCATCCCGATTCACCCGACTGCCGGATGACCAAGGACGAGCTCCTTGAGGTCCAGGAGGCCTACGAGACCCTCGCCGATCCCCAGAAGCGCGCCCGGTACGACCGCGGCAGAAACGCCCCCCGGCAGGGACACACCGGCAGGGCCGGGGGGCCGGCGGGCGCTCGCCGGGGGACCCCGCGCGGCTCATTTACCCCGGATGATATGTTTTCCGACATATTTTCGTTATTCCGCGACCCGTTCTTCGATTCCCCGTTTTTCGGGTTGGGCGGGCGGGACTTCGCGTCCGAGCCCGGCCTTGAGATAACCCTCTCGGCCACCGAGGCACGCCAGGGCGGATCGTTTGAGATCGCCATACCGGGTCCCGGTGGGATACCGACCGGCACGATCGTAATCAGGGTAGCGCCCGGGGTAAGGTCGGGAACCGAGACGACGGTGGACCTGAGGGAGATGCTGGGAGTGCGCCGGCCGATCCGCATAACGATCGTCGTTGAAGACGACGGCCGCTAACCGGCTATCGCCCGGTTCTTAGCGAGCCGCGCCGGGGCCGCCGCCCCGCTTTTTCATTGTCGTTTGATCCCCTTTCTGCTACAATAAAATCCATGTGATTTATCGATGCCGCCGCAGCGTTTAACAGGACGAGGGGAGGAGACCATGCGCATAGCGATTATTGCAAAGACTAAAGATACGTCCAACACTGCCCGATCGATGAGGGGCGCGTTGATCGGGGGGCTTCTGCTGTTGATCGGTGCCGGTGTCTTGGCGGGCCCGGCCCTTGCCCAGTCCGGTGGGCCGCTGACCGAGCGCGAGGCGGTAAGGATGACCGTGGATACGGTCTTCGAGGGGTGGCGCAGGCTCGATCTCAACCTTTACATGAGCGTGTGGGACGCCGCCGCCGTCCAGTACCTGAAGACCGGGACGACCCGCACCTATAACCAGATATTTGCCGATCGCGCCAATTCTTTTCCCTCATACAGCGCCGTGGATGCCTCATGGACGTCCGAAAGCATTGAGATCTACGGCGACAGGGCCACCGTCGTGGTCCGCTACTCGATGACCTTCTATAAGAAGGACGGAAGGGTCCTGCGCGAGAACGAGAAGGAGTTCTACGTCCTCAAACGGAGGCCGGACGCAGCGTGGCGCATCGTTGAAAACTACGATTACCTGCCGAGGTGAAAGAGACCCCGGAGACCCCGACATTCCGATAGGCCGATAAGCCAATGGACCAATATGCCGCCCGAATCAATCGACAGGGCCCGTCAAACGAATCTCCATGCGGAGCGCACCATGAAACAGAGCAGTCCCTTTTGTGTTGTCCTGATAACAATCGCCATCTCGGCGTTTCTCATCGCGGGGACGGCCCGGGAGGCACGGGCGGCGCACGTCATCGTCAAGAACATGACGTCACTGTACACCTCGTATCTCGGGATCGATCTTGTCGGGGCCGCAAAAAGGGTGCTTATCGGCGCCGGTTATCCCGTAAAGGAGACGATGGAGGTTTCGGCCTTTCGGTTCGAGAGCTTCATACACTATAACCCGATAGACAGGGCGGATGCAGAGCGGATACGGTCGCTCATCGGTGTCGGCGCCCTTGCCGAGGACCGGACGCTTGATCCCGGCCTGATCAAGGTAATGCTGGGGACCGACGCCATCGGCGTATTCTTTGCCGGTAAGCCCTACGCGCCGGGCGTAATCATCCTGGACGCCACCGGCAGGGGAGGCAACGGCCAGTCGGTGAGAAAGAGCATCGAGGCCGCCGTGCCGGTGCTCTCGGTCCTTCCCGTCAACAAGGGGATGACCGAAAAGACCATCATTTTCTACCCGAAGGGCATGGAGAAGACCGCCGAGACCATCCGGCTGCTGCTGGGCCGGGGGATCAAGAAGGAGGTCTCGTCACCCCACCTGTTTGTGGTCATCGCCCCCGACTACATCGGAGAGACGTTCAGGAAAATACCGGACTTTACGCCGACCCCGGGCGAGACCTACTCGATCGTCATCCACAAGACGATGGGGATCATGGACCTGGTGGATTCCGCCGGCTCGACCGCCGTACGCTACCCGATTTCCATCGGGGCCAACCCCGATCTTGCCGATAAAAAGGCCGCGGGCGACCGCCGCACCCCCGAGGGGGATTACGTCATCTCGGGAATTTCGGAGAGTTCCGGCTGGAAGTACGAGGGAGAGCTGGCCTACGGCCCGTGGTTTTTCGCTCTTTCCACGCCGCCGTGGACGGGATACGCCATCCACGGTACCAACGAGCCGTACCTGATCGGCGCGCCCGCCTCCCACGGCTGTATCCGGCTCAACGTCGAAAACCTCTTGGTCCTCAAAAAGGCGGTGGGCGCGGGAACAAAGGTAAAGATCGTCCATTGACGACCGACGGATCATTCGGCGGCCCCGTCGGCAGCCGGGTCTCTGCGAATCTTCGCGGACCGAGGGGTCTTTCATGAAGGCAGTGCGCTTTTCTCTCATCGTCCTTTTCTTCCTATCGTTTGCGGCCGCGTTTGCGGCGGCCGGCCCATTGGACCCACCGACAAAAAACGTGAAATTTGCCATCGAGCCCGCCTTTGACTGGGCGGGGCCGTTTTCAGATGGGCGCGCATCGGTCAAGATCGACGGCCGGTGGGGCTACATCAACGCGTCGGGCAAACTCGTCATCGAGGCGGCCTTCGAGGAGGCCGACCCCTTCCGGGAAAAGAAGGCCCGGGTCGTTTCCGGCGGGATGGTCGGGTTCATTGGTCGGTCGGGAAATTTCGTCATCGAGCCGACGCTCGACGAAGCCTTCTCGTTTTCCGGGGGCCTGGCCCCGGCCCGCCGGAACGACAGGTGGGGATATATCGACACGACGGGGACGTTCGGGATCGCACCCGGGTTTGACTGGGCCACCTCCTTTGACTCCGGCCGGGCGATGGTGAGGTCGGGCGGCCGCTGGGGCTACATCGACAGGACGGGGGCCGTGGTGATCGGCGCGGCCTATGGGATGGCCAGGCCCTTTTCGGAGGGGCTGGCCGCGGTGATGTCAGGCGGCGGGTGGTCCTACATCGATACGGAAGGCCACACGGTTATACCTGGGCCGTTTGAGACGGCGGGAAAGTTCTCGGAAGGGTTGGCCCATGTGACGGATGCGGCGGGCCGGCGCATTATTGACCAGACGGGCAAAACCGTCGCGGGGCTGCCGTTTGAGGGTGCGGAAGGCATGGGGACTTCCGAATGGTTTTCCGAGGGGCTGATGGCCGTGGACCGGGTGATGGAAGTCGATTTCACGAATGAGGAAACCGGCCCGGAGGGCGAGGCCGTCACGCGGACGGGCTACGTCGACAAAACGGGGGCGGTCGTCATCGATTTTGTCTTTGAAGACGCGGGACCGTTTGCCGAAGGGCTGGCCCCGGTCAAGACCGGGGGGAAGTGGGGGTATATAGCCAAGCCCCGATAGACCGTCAATGCGTCCGCATAACAGTAAACCCGGTGATAACCGGGTTTTTTTATCGCCTGGGACCGGGTCGGCCTCCTTACACGTCCCGAAACATCCTGATCTGCCGATAATGCTCGTAGACCCTGATCCTGAACTCCGCCAGGTACTTGGGGATGTCGTATTTCTCCTCTATGGATATCCCTTCAGAGAGATCGCGCTCCAGACAAGACGTCGGGACAACGGCCACGGAGGCCATCGTGGAGGCCTCGCGCTCGATCCGGTTTTTCATCCCGATGGTCGTGTAGTGGTGGTGGCCGCCGGGGTGAAAGCGGTGGTGGAAGTATTCGTGGAACCCCACGAAGGCCCGGTGGCCTGCCGAGAGCCTCTTGTTGATGACGATAAAGGGCACGTTATCCTTCAAAAAATACCACCCCCGGGCGGGCATCCTATGCTCGAATGCGATGATCTCGTCCCGGGCGCACAGGGCCTCAAAGTCGGCAAGCGTCAGCGCCCGGACGTTATAGCCGGGGATGACTGCCTGGAGTTTCTCGATGATCTCATAGGTAAGGGGCATGACTGATCCTGACTACGGATGTTAAGACGACCGGTATTTCAGTATATATCACAAAACGGAATTGATGAAAAGTTTTTAACATTTTTATTGACATTAAAGCCCGAAGGTCTATAATCGCTCTCTGTCACGTTGTTCTTTTCATCCGTGACGCCCGAACCCTCCGAGGGAATAAGGGAAGACGGTGAAAACCCGTCGCTGCCCCGCAACTGTAAAGGGGGATGAAATCCTCACCGTGAGCCACTGGATTGGCGGTTGAGACCAGCCACCGCCTCCGGGAAGGCCGAGGAGAGTAAGACGATCCCTGAGCCAGGAAACCTTATCGGCGTTACTCACGGCCACAATGACCTTCCGAGGGGGAGGGCGGCCCATGCGTAGCAGTGTTTACGGTTATCGTACGCACCCCCCCGACCCGTTGAAGGCCGGGGTTTTTTGTATGCGTATAATCCGTCCGTTTCTTGTCGCCTTTTTCGTCCTTCTCGTGTCCCTTCCGGCATGGGCGGGCAGCTGTACCGTCATCGACCAGGCGGGGCGCACCGTCACCGTTCCCGCCGCCCCGGCGCGGATCATATCCCTTGCCCCCAACATCACCGAGATACTGTTTGCCGTGGGCGCCGGCAAAGAAATCGTCGGGGTCTCCGAATACTCCGATTACCCCCCCGAGGCAGCAGGACTGCCCCAGGTGGGCAGTTACATCAAACCCAATCTCGAAGCGATCATCGCGCTAAAACCCGACCTCGTGATTGCCACCGCCGACGGAGAAAAAAGGGTCGAGGTTGACCGGCTGGCCTCCCTGGGTGTTGCGGTCTATATCATCAACCCCCGGACCATCGCCGAGGTCGTCTCCACGGTCCGGGAGATCGGCCGCCTGTCGGGGCATGGAAAAGAGGCCGAAGATGCCGCCCGGGAGATGGAGCGCAGGATCGAGCAGGTAAGAGCGCGCGTAGTGGGCCTGCCGAAGGTTTCGGCGCTGCTGGTGCTCAACACCAATCCCCTCATCACCGTAAACGGCAATACCTTCCAGGACGAGATGATCGCCGCGGCCGGCGGCAAAAATATCGCCGGGGCCGAATCGATCAGGTATCCGACCCTCACGTACGAGGAGGTGGTGGTGAGGGCGCCCGAGGTGATCATCATGACCACCATGTCGCCCGATGAGGACTATCGGTCGGTTACGGCCGCGTGGCTGCGGTTCTCGACGGTGCCGGCCGTAAAGACGGGGAGGATCTTTATCATCGACTCGGACATTGTCGACCGTCCCTCGCCCCGGATGGTCCAGGGCCTGGAAGAGCTGGCACGGCTCCTCCACCCGGAGGCCTTCAAGAAGGCCGCGGGAGGCGGGCGGTGATGCGTTACGGCGCAAAGATCGGGCTCTCGGTGCTCGTGCTGTCGGTGCCGGCGGTCGCCGCCGTCGTTATATCCCTTGCCGTGGGGACGGCGCCGATCGGGCTTATGGACGTCGTGCGGGCCTTTTTTTCGCCCGACCGGGTGTCTCCCGAGGTTATGATGATCGTCCGGGACCTTCGGCTTCCCCGGGTGCTGATGGCGCTGGCGGCCGGCGGTGCGCTGTCGGTTTCCGGCGTCGTCTTTCAGGCGATCCTTAAAAACCCGCTGGCCGACCCCTTCATCCTCGGGGTGTCCAGCGGCGCGGCCCTGGGAACCGTTATCGGTGCGTTGGTGATCCGCGTGCCCTCGTACGTGGTAGGCGCCTTGCCGGCCTTCGTCGGGGCGTTGACGACCATTCTCATCGTCTTTTACGTTGCGCGGATCAAGGAGCGGCTCTATCCCAACACGATGCTTTTGGTCGGGGTCATTATCAACGCCTTTTTCTCGGCGGCCATCATGGCCATCGTCTCGCTGTTTAGAAGCAACGGGCTGCAGGGCATCTTCTTTTGGCTGATGGGGGACCTGTCGCTGGTTTCGATGACGGAGGTCGCCGTCGTCTCATCCGTCTTCCTGGCGGGGTCCATCGTTGTTTTCTACTACGCCCGCCCGATGAACCTGCTGCTGTTCGGGGAAGAGTCGGCCGCCTCCGGCGGGGTGGACGTGGAACGGACCAAGCGGGTCCTCTTTGTGGCGGCCTCATTCATGACGGCCGCCGTCGTATCGGCCGCCGGCGTCATCGGGTTCGTCGGGCTCATTATCCCACACATGATCAGGATGGTCCTGGGGCCCGACCACCGGGTGCTGATTCCGGCCTCGATCCTGCTGGGGGGGACGTTTCTGTTGCTGTCTGACACCGTGGCCCGGACCGTTGTTTCCCCCATGGAGCTGCCGGTGGGGGTGCTCACGGCGCTTCTGGGCGCTCCCTTCTTCGTCTATCTGCTCCGGAGGCAGATGTGAACGCGATCGAGGCCACAGGGCTCATGTTCCGCTATCGGGACGACTGGGTGATATCCGGGGTCGACCTGACGGTGAAAAACGACGAATCGATCGCCGTGATCGGCCCCAACGGGTCGGGCAAGAGCACGCTGCTCAAGCTCCTGGCGGGGATCGTGGCGCCGGAGGAGGGCCGGGTAAGCATTGAGGGTGTCCCCATAAAAACCCTCGGGAGAAAAGCGCTCTCGCGCCGCATGGCGCTGGTCTCTCAGGAGGGATCGGGCCAGTTTCCGTTTACGGTGGCAGACGTCGTCCTCATGGGCCGGGCGCCGTACCTCTCGGGATTCCAGATGGAGCGCCAGGGGGACCATGAGCGGGCGCGCCGGGCCATGGAAACGACCGACATCGCCGACCTTGCCGACCGGCCCATCGGCATGCTCTCGGGCGGAGAACGCCAGCGGGCCTTTATCGCCCGGGCCCTGTGCCAGGATACGCCGATCCTGCTGTTGGACGAGCCGACGGCGTTCTTGGACATCGCCCACCAGGTTTCGCTCCTCTGTCTGATACGGCGGCTCCATACGAGCCATCACAAGACGATCGTCTCGGTAACCCACGACATCAACCTGGCCGCGTCGTTTTTCGATCGGATCGTCATTCTTTCGGACGGCCGGGTGTCGGCCGACGGGCGGCCCGAAGAGGTCATCACCGAAGATACAATTAAACGGGTATACGGGACTACGGTCCTGGTAGATACAAATCCGGTTACGTCACGGCCGCGGGTCACGCTGATGACGGATACCGGGAGATAGGCAGGAAGACCCCAAAGATGCACGGGAAGACGGTGAGAATCCGTCGCTGCCCCGCACCTGTGATGGGAACGAAAGCCGCATAAAAACGCCACTGCGAAGCCTGAAGGATAGGCCGCGGATGCCGGGAGAACCGATCTCCCCGCCCGCGGGACGGACGGCGGGATTCGTGGGAAGGCGCGGCCGGTAGGACGCCCAAAGCCAGTAGACCGATCTTTCGGGGATTGTTCAGACCCTTTTCGCGGGAAAGGAGGCAGGACATGAAACGATACGGTTCGTGTGCAAAGGCTCCCTGATCTCTTCGCTTCCGGGAAACACCCCTGTTACCAATCTACTTATTTTGGAGGAAGCGATGAAACGGTGCGCCTTTTTTCTTTTTGTAACCCTTTTGATCTTCGGGACGATGCCCCTCTTCGGGCAGGACGAAGAGGTCGTGGAGGTGCCGTCCATTACGGTCACCTACACGCGGACCGACCGGGACCCCGACCGGATTCCGGCAGATGTGACAATCATCGATAAAGACCGGATCGAGCGATCGGGCGCCGAATCGGTCCCTGATCTGTTGAGGCTGGAGGCCGGTGTCAACGTAACGGTCTTTTCGGGCATCGATAAGTTCAGCTCGGTGGGGATGCGGGGATTCTCCCGGGGGATGGAGACGATGGTCATGGTCAACGGGGTGGCCCTCAACACGCCCACCTTAGGCGAGATCGACTGGTCGATCATCCCGCTTGCTGCCGTCGAAAGGATCGAGATCACCCGGGGGCCGGGCGGCGTCCTGTACGGGGACAAGGCCGTGGCCGGTGTTATTAATGTGATCACGAAAAAAACCTTCGAAAAGCCGTTTTTGGAGGCGACCGTGGGCGGCGGGACCGAAAGCACCTTTGACGGCACGCTGTCCATGGGCTACGGCAACGATTGGGGACGGATTTCTCTGTCGGGGGGCTATCACTATACCGACGGCTACCGCGACAACAACTACTACGATCACAACGTCTGGTCGATCTCGGCGGGGCTTACCCCCGGCGACATCTTCGAGCTCACGCTCGACACGGGATACTCCCGGGATTACTGGGGCTCCCCGGGGGCGCTGTTTGACCAACAGCGCCGCACCTACGGCAGGAGATACACCAATACGCCCAACGACAAGGGCGACGGTGAGAACTTCTACAGCCTGCTGGGGGTGAACCTCGATTTTCAGACGTACGGGCGCCTCGAACTCGATTACTCCTACAAGACCAACGACAGCCGGTCCCGTTACGTCTACACCGACTTCGGCGGCTATCGATACTACTACCACATCTCCCTCGATGAGCATGACGTCTCGGCCAAGTATATCCTGGCCCACGACGGGGACGATATCGACAACCGCCTCACCCTCGGGATCGATTACCGGAACATCGGCTATTGCAGCGACTCGCTGATCCCCGAATGGGCCTCGACGTCGGCTGTGGACGCACGGCGGGACGTGATCGCGGCATACCTCTATGACGAGCTGACGCTCTTGGACCGGATCATCGTGAGCCTGGGGTACCGATACGAATACATCGATACCTCGTTTGATTCCGGATCGAGTTCGGCGGCCAGTGTTTCTCTCTCCGAGGATTTTTCGGAGTGGGCGCTCAGCGCCGGCCTGGACTATCGGTACGGCGACGGCAGGAAGGTCTTCTTCCGCTTTGAGCGCGGCTTCCGCATCCCGGCGCTGGACGAGATCTTCCAGTACGCCCCGCCTTCCTTTTCGCTCACCAACACGCACCTGCCGACCGAGCGGGTAACGAGCTTTGAGGTCGGCGTCAAGCACGCGTTTTCCGAAAACCTCTCCGGCCACGCCACGCTGTGGTGGTCGGGGCTCAAAAACGAGCTCTACTACAACAACCTGACGTTCATCAACGACACGTATAGCCGGACGATACACCGGGGATTTGACATCGGGATAGAGGCGCAGCCGTTCGATTTCCTGAGCTGTTCGCTGGCCTACGGGTTACAGGACGCCATATTCGACGCATCGCCCTACCGCGGAAAGACCATCCCGCTTATCCCAACGCATACCGTGAGCTTTACGGTCGGCCTTGACTACAAGGGGTTTGCGCTTGACCTGGACGGAAAATACGGCAGCGACCGCGTCAGGGACGGCGACCTCGAAAACACGTATCGGAAGCTGCCGGGCTACTTCGTTATGAACGCTCGGGTCTCCTACACCTACCGGCAGTTCGAGTTCTTCGCCGGGGTCCGGAACCTCACGGACGTATACGGGGCCGACTTCGGCGGCTATCGGATTGGAGATGCCCGGGGATTCTATTATGACTATCCCAACGCCGGGCGCTCATTCTACGGCGGCATAACCGTTCGCTTCTAAAATACACGAGTGATTCCACAACCGAAAAGCCCCCCAATCCCGGGGGGCTTTCCGCTTTTGAGTCGATTGGAGATTGACACGAGCGCCGCAGGGTGATAGATAAACGGGGAGGGCGTGGAACGGACGGGCCGCGCGGATGTCCAACAACAAAACGGCTTATTACGATAGTACCAAAGGATACGTATGTCAGACAGGTGCACAATCGGGGTCATCTTCGGCGGGCGCTCCGGGGAGCATGAGGTCTCTCTGGTTTCGGCCACTTCCATCATGGGGGCGCTGCCCCGCGACCGGTTTGAGGTCGTCCCCATAGGGATATCAAAGGACGGCGCGTGGTACGCGGGAAACGGCGTCATGGAATTCTTGAAACGCGGTAAATCCGACGACGCCGTCTATCCGGCGGCCCTTTCGGCCGACAACAAGGGGGGTGTCGTTGCGCTGGACGGCGGGCGCGGGGGCGTTAAGCTGGACGCCGTCTTTCCGGTGCTCCACGGGCCCTACGGCGAGGACGGCACCGTCCAGGGGTTGTTGGACCTGGCGGGGGTGCCGTACGTGGGGTGCGGGGTGCTGGCGTCGGCCGTCGCTATGGACAAGGTCGTCAGCAAGGAGATCTTCATCGCTCGAAACATACCGACGGCGCCCTACGTCTGGTTTCATGCGTCCGAGTGGCGGCGCGATCGCGACGCGGTCACGCGCCGGATCGAGGAGGCGCTGACCTATCCGCTGTTCATCAAGCCGGCCAACATGGGTTCCTCGGTGGGGATCTTTAAGGTCAAAGACAGGGATGAATTGACCGCCCACGTGCCCGAGTCGGCCCGATACGACCGCAAGATCGTCGTCGAAGAGGCTGTTGCCGATGCCCGGGAGATCGAGGTCGCGGTCCTCGGCAACGACCGGGCCGAGGCGTCGGTCCCCGGCGAGATATTTCCCTCAAACGAGTTTTATGACTACGACGCCAAGTACGTAGACGGAAAATCGAAAGACGCCATACCGGCCGACCTGTCCGAAGAGACAATACGCACGATCCGGCGGCTGGCGGTGGAGGCCTTTTCGGCCGTGGACGGCGCGGGGCTGGCCCGGGTCGATTTCCTGGTCTCGCGTGCCGACGGCCGGGTCTTCCTCAACGAGCTCAACACTCTGCCCGGCTTTACCTCCATCTCCATGTATCCGAAGCTCTGGCAGGCCTCGGGCCTGCCGTATCCCGACCTGCTGTCCCGGCTGGTGGACCTGGCGATAGAACGGCACCGGGAAAAGCAGGAGCTTTTAACCTCGTATCAGCCCAAGATCGACTGGCACAAGGGATAGGCCCACCGGCCCCGCGGTCGGCACAAAAGCCGACCCCCGCCGGGTCCGCGGGCCCGATCGCTTTAGTATCCCCCGTCTGCCGGGCCGCCGGTGCGCCCGCCGAAGGGTCTTTCTCCTCACAGTGGCCGACCCCCCCCGGGTCCCGCAAGCCGTCCCGGCGGTTTTTTCGGCCGGGCCGCCGAGATTGGCCCATTTGCGGGGTGACAGGCGGGCGCGAGAGTGATACTATTGGGCGGATAGCGGCCGCCGCATCGGCCTCGAATACGACATCGTGCGTCCGGATAGACATTTTTCCCGTCTTCAATCCTATAACGGGGATGCCCGATGGACCAGAAAGTCTTCGAAACCCTCCAGGCCCTCTTTTACCCCACGAACGCCGCCGTCGTCGGTGCCTCCACGAACCCGGCCAAGCTCGGCTTTCAGGCGCTGCTGGCCCTCAAAACCGGCGGGATGGCCGGAAAGGTCTTCCCCATTTCGCCGTCGCTTAAGGGCCGGACCGTGCTGGATATGCCCGGCTATGGTGCCATAGAGGATATACCGGAGCCGGCCCAGCTCTTTGTCCTGGCGGTGCCGCACGACCGGATAGAGGGGGCGCTGATCTCGGCCGCAAAAAAAGGCGCAAAGGGCGCGGTGATCTTTGCCGGGGGGTTTCGCGAGGTCGGGGAGGACGGGGCCGCGCTGCAGTCCCGGATCAAACAGACTGCCGACCGGCTGGGCGTCAAGATAGTCGGGCCCAACTGCGTGGGGGCGCTCAACCTGCCCTACGGGCTCAACGCCACCTTTGGCTCGCCGCTGTCCCAGATGAAGCGGGGGCGGGTGTCGCTGGTCTCCCAGAGCGGGGGGACGGGCTCGGCCATCCTTACAACGATGATGGACAACAACGTCGGGGTCAGCAAATTCGTCTCCATCGGCAACCGGGTCAACCTCGATTTCCCGGAGCTGGTCCAATACCTTGCCGAGGACAAAGACACCGACGTGATCTGCCTGTTTATCGAGGGGATGGACGACGGCAGGGCGTTTCTGGCGGCGGCGCGGCAGGCGTCCAAGAAAAAGCCGATCATCGCCTACCAGGCGGGTTTTACCGAGGCCACCCGGCGCCTGGCCCTTTCGCACACAGGCTCCATGAGCGCGTCTCGCGAGATATACGCCGCGGCCTACCGCCAGGCCGGGGTGCTGTTCGTTTCCGACTACGAGGAGCTGGTGGATACGGCCAAGGCCGTCTCGATGCTGCCACAGATAAACGGCACGGGCGTGGCGATCTTTACCCACACGGCGGGCCCGGCGCTCATCGTGGCCCAGACGGCCGAGGAGGCCGGCGGGACGCTGCCGGACTTCACGGCAGATCACAAGGAAAAAATCGTCGGTTTTGCCCCGCAGTTTACGGTGCCCACCAATCCGCTGGACATGTTTGCCCACGCCTGGTTTGACACGTCGATGTACCTCAAGGCGGCAGAGCTCGCTTTATCCCAGCCCGATATCCACCTGGCGTGCGCCTGCTACAGCTCCGGGATAGACGTGGGCATCCGGTTTCCCGCCGCCGAATTCGCGGCGATCGCCAAAAAATACAACAAGCCCGCCCTGGCCTGCCTCATGGCAACGCACGGGGGAAACGGCGCGGTGGAGCTTTCCGAGGCCGACGACGCCGGCACCCCCACCTTTAACAGCCCCCACAAGGCGGGCAAGACCATCGCAAACCTGATCCGCCTGTGGCGGATGCGGCAGGGCATGGGGTAGGGATATCACCCCGCGAAGCAGGCTTCGCGGGGGCCCCGATGGAAGGCGAACCGCATAACATCGTCATCGCAAACGGATATGCCGATTTTTCATATATAGACGTGTAGGGGCGGCTCGCGAGCCGCCCGTTTTCTTTTGAGTCATTGCGAGGCAGCGAACGCGACCGCGGCAATCTCATCGGTGCGGGTGGGCGATAGGGGCGGACGGACTCCGACAAACAGCCTAACGTAAACCGGGTTTCGCCTTCCGGGACGTTTTTTTCCGCCGGTTGCGCAAAAAATAATTGCCTTTTTTACGGTTATAGTATAAGCATAGGGCATATCTTTCGATATGATTGTGCAAATGGGATTATGGTGACGCCATGATTCACGCCGGACACCGATACGGGAGGCGATCATGACACAGGAAAAACCGAGGGACGGCTATATACCGCTTCCCAACAGCGACAAGCACAACTGCTTTGGGTGCAGCCCCAAGAACGACAAGGGGCTCAAGATGAAATTCTACACCAATAAAGACGTGGACGTGGTCGTGTCGTGGTTTTCGGTTCCGCCTAATTACTGCGGCTGGGGCCCTATCGTCCACGGGGGGATTATCTCCACCATGCTGGATGAGGCAATGGGCTGGGGGGCGCTGGTGATTTTGGGAAAGCTCGTATTGTCCAAATCGATCTCGGTGGAGTTTTTAAGCCCCGTTATCGCGGGTAAGGAGATACGGGTCGAAGGCGGCGTGCGGGAGGTCATCGGCGAGCGCAAGGGCGTTCTGCAGGGGTTCATCTACAGCGATAACGACGTGCTGTGCGCCCGGGCCACCAGCGATGTTTCTCTGTTTACGATGGACTATATCAGGAAGATGGGGGCGCTGGACGAGGCGATGCTCGGGGATCTGGAGACGCTGGTGAATTTCAGGGAGAGGGTGGGGGAATAGGCGATGAACGGAGAGTTGCCCGTATTGATCCTTTTCAAGCCTATAGAGGGGACCGGTGTCATAGGAAAGGAGGAAGACTATGAAAAAGTATTTACTAACCTTTTTTGTTTTCGCACTACTGCTTGGCTGTGCCCCGTCATATTATAAGCTCTATACGACGCCGCCGGTAACGCCTGGTGAACACGCTACCATAATGACGAAGTATGATAAGAAGACCGTCATAGTAGATATAAATGGAGTGAAAGTCTCGGGAAAGAGGGAGGTTACTGTTGACGTTCCACCCGGTGTTGTTAGAATTACCCCCATGTATAACTCAACCCGTATAGTAAGTGGTGAACTAACGACATTAGTTTTTCCTGTTACGTCCGGTCATACCTATATTTTAGGTTGCAGCCAGGCAGAAATGACCGATGAAGGCAAAGATGTTGGCGGCGGCGGCTCTTATGAGATGCGCACGATCTACTTCTATCTACTTGACCGGGACACGGGCGAGAGGGTTTACTCTGTAGATTGCATCGATCCTTTCCCCGTAAAAACAGACTAAGGTACGCCCACCAAAGTAGAAAAGGATACGAAGCCCGGTTTTTCTTCGAACAGAAATTTGGTAACACCATACTTAATTTGCAGGGATTTATCTACAGCGATAATGGCGCGCTCTGCGCGCGGGCGACAGGCGATGTATCTCTGTTTACCATGGAGTATATCGGGAAGATGGGGGCGCTGGATGAGGCGATGCTCGGGGATTTGGAGACGTTGGTGAATTTTAGGGAGAGGGTGTAGGATAATCGATGAACGGAGATTTGGCTCTTACCTGATAATATGATTATGAAGAAGATTTCGCCCGGTGAAGCAATTATCGGGACAAATAATCTCACTATCGGTGACTTCTGGTCGTGGGCATATTCCGATGTCCTCAGTAATATCAATCGATCTGTATTTGCTGAATTCATTGTCGGTACGTGTCTCGGAGTTATTGATAAACCGCGGGTAGAATGGGATGCCTACGATCTTAGATATGGGGACAAGAATATTGAAGTAAAAGCGTCAGCATATATACAGAGTTGGAACCATGAGAGTTCGTCTCAAATTAGATTCGATATTTCAAAGAAAATACCTTGGTACGCTGAGACTAATACTTACGAAAAGGAGCCAAGACGTTCTGCCGATTGTTATGTGTTTTGCCTTTATAAAGGGAGAGACCCAAATAAAGAAAGTATGCTTAATTTGGGAAACTGGGTTTTCTATGTGATAGCTACGGCGCGAATTGATAGAGAACTGGGGGCGCAAAAAAGTGTTGGGTTAAGTACTATCGAAACCATGTCCGATCCTGCAAGCCATGAGGTGCTGAAGGCCCGAATCGATGAGACATTAACAACTCAAAGCTGATGCAGGTTTTATGACTTGATGCTCTTACACTCCGCATCGGGCAAAGAAGGAGAGGGAGTCGGAATGGGGGGTTCATAATAAGCGATGAACGGAGACTTGATAATCATATAAGAGGCACCTCTCCTTAAAAGCATGGTCAAGGTACGAGTACCCTGATATGCTTTGGTGGTTATT
>JAFGAS010000036.1 GCA_016933535.1 Candidatus Zymogenaceae bacterium | reverse complement strand
TACGGCCTGGCGTTTTCCGACACGAGCGGTTATCTTGACGGACTCAAGTGGTCCAACAAGTGGGGTCCCGTGGGCGTTTCGGCGATGTATTTCAAAGGGAATGACAATGTCGCCCTGGGCGGCGCAAGCGAATACTACAACCGCGACGCCGATATCTGGGTCCTGGACCTCATGTACACCCCGAACGAGAACCACACGATCGAGCTCTTCGGCGGCTACGCAAACGTCAGAGCTGGACTGCTGATGGGCCATAACGAAACCTACTGGTCTGGCTTCTGGATGGCGGATCTAAACGAAGTGAACTCGGCCATTGGCTTCGCGGGCATTGCATATACCGGCGAGATCGCCGACATGCTGAGCCTTAAGGCAGAGTTCAGCGGCGTATTCGGGTACACAGACATGGGCAACTGGGGCTGGAGCCCCCATCGCAGGGAAGTCCGGGGATATAACCTCTACGTCGATGCCGCCTATCACAATGACCTGCTGACGGTCGGCCTTGCCTTTGTGCACGGCAGTGGCGACCTTGAGAGCCGGGCTAATGACGCCAAGTGGAACCTGAACTTCATCACGGCCGACGAGTTTGTCTTCGGCAACATCATTGCCTCGGGCAACGGCGGTATGCAGGACGACTTCGGCGGAGGCCTCGGCTTCTGCGACGACATCGAAAACCTGACGGCCGTCAAGCTCTACTTCGAGATCTCCCCGATGGAGAAGCTCTCGATTAACGCCGCTGTTATATGGGCCCGGTGGACCGAGCCGGTAGGAAACAACACCGCCTACACTCACCCGGTCAACTACTACTCGGATCACATCACTTCCTGGTACGGCAGCAAGCATGACCTGGGATGGGAAATCGACCTCGGCGTGGACTACGAGATCATGGAAGGTCTTACCTACTCCCTGGCGGCCGGCGTGCTGTTGCCCGGCGATTCGTTTGATTATGTGGGAGAAACCGGAACGCACGAGCGTTGGGGCCCGATCTGGACGGTAAACAACAACCTGATCTACGAGTTCTAAGTAGCTTTAACTCGTGAGACTGAGAACTATAAACCCCCTCAGGGAAACCTGAGGGGGTTTTTTTGTGCGAACGGGCCGCTGCGTTCCGGAAAAGAGTTGATTTTATCGAAAAAATGCCGTATAAGGATATTCATCGTACCTGAAGGGGTAGACCATGATCGAAAAATTCCTGTATAAATGCCCGATATGCATGGCCGAAGAATCGATCGAGACCCAAAAAAACGGCGATATAAGCTGCCGCGCCTGCGGGGCGCGTTTTGCGTATACCGAGGACTATCAGCTGAGTATTACAACGGGCAGCGAAAAGCAAACAATGACGCTCAGGGAAGCGTACGAGACAATATACGGGGGACAATTCCCGCGCCCGGCCGACGACGCGTTTACGCGGCGAAAAGGAGAAATCCTGTGGGCCAAGAGCAGCCGGGCCAAGCTCTTTCAGGAACAGAAGGCGGGCATATTCCGGGGATATAAAAAAATCAGGGCCCAACTCTACAGGTTCTCGCTGATTGACGCAGGAAACCTCTATCTCACAAACAAGCGGTTGTTGTTCCACGGCATAAAAGATTACGAGATCGGCCTGGAAGAGCTGTCATCGGTGACGATCGAATCGCATGCGATCATGATGAATACAAAACGGGGATACGCCCTGTCGATTTCCTTTGTCCGGGAGAGCGGTAAAAAGTGGGAGGACTACATCAGGAGGGCGGTCCAAGAGTTCCACGGCAAGAAGAAGATAGCGGAATATCACCCGAGAATAACATTCCATTGATTATTACCTGAATGGGAGTGTACGGTGTTTCTTGACGGCATCTATGGAATTATCCTGTTTTGCATAAAGATCGGGATCAGGCTGAAGTACCGGATTCATGTCGATGGGATTGATAATGTCCCAAAGAGCGGCCCGGCCGTTTTTATCTGCAACCATACGAGTATTGTCGATTCTTTTTTCATCGGCTGCTTTCTTCCCCGAAAGATATACTTCATGGCAAAGAGCACGGAGTACGAGTCGGCGGCCGTACGGCTTTTCCTTTACCTTTCCCGGACGTTTCCCGTGCGCCGGTATGATACCGACCCGATATCTCTGAAAAACGCGATGAGGGTGCTTTCGTTCGGAGGGATGGTCGGCGTCTATCCCGAGGGAGAGCGGACCTGGGACGGTGAAATGACCCCGTTCAGAAACGGGACTATTCGGTTTCTCCTGGCGGCGGGAGTGCCGATCATACCGGCGGGTATTTCGGGCGCCTTCCAGCATCAACCGCGTTGGGGGGGGAAGATGGGAAATCCGGATATTCGCCTGAGCATCGGCAGGCCGATCCATTCCCCGAAGATAAAGGGTAAAGACCAGACGCGGGAAGATGTCAGATCGCTCGCCCAAAGACTCGTTTCCGCCGTGTCGGAACTCACGGAAGGACACAGCGAAAACCGATAGAACGGCGGGGCGGTAACGGCGCCGGCCTATCCCGCCCGGACACATCACCGGGGCGGCATTTGCCCGAATATACCCCAAACCCCCTATGAATCGATTGACAAAGTAAAAATATAAGCTATAATTTTATACTCAAGGGGTATGTATGCCGTTTCTCGTTGTGATAATCCTCGGCCTCATTCAGGGCTTTACCGAATTCCTGCCGGTCAGCTCGTCGGGACATCTGGTCGTCGCCCAGCACTATCTCCCCGGGTTTTCTCAGGCGCCGTTGCCCTTTGACGTTCTGCTCCACCTTGGCACGCTGGTTGCTCTTATCATCTACTTCTTCGGCGATATCAGGGATATCGTCCTGTCGTTTTTCCGACAGCGGGATGCCGAAGCCGTTTATAACCGGCGCCTGGGTTGGCTCATCGTGATCGGTACGATACCTGCCGGTGTCGTCGGCCTTCTTTTCAAGGACCAAATAGAGACGCTCTTTTCCAACGCCGCGATCGTCCCCTATATGCTTATTGTGACGGCGGTGCTGCTGTTTGTCGGGGAGCGGTTGGGGCGGTCAACCGGGGGGATGAAGTCCATCGGGGTAAAAGACGCCGTTATCATCGGGATTCTTCAGGCCGTGGCGATCATGCCGGGTATCTCGCGCAGCGGTTCCACCATTGCAGGCGGGCTGGTAATGGGACTCGAAAGGGACGCGGCGGCCCGTTTCTCATTTATCCTGTCAATCCCGGCGGTACTGGGCGCGTTGGTCCTTTCGCTGGGGGACATTTCCCAATTTGATATCTCGTTTGTCATCGGGGCTGCGGTCGCGTGTCTTGCGGGACTGCTGGCGATTTGGCTGACCTTTAGGTTTGTCGTGGCAAAGCGCCTTTGGATATTCTCCCTCTATCTTGTCATTGTTGGGGGATCTCTCATCGTTATACAACACCTGTAGTGATATGGCTAAATTTCTTATCATAAGAAACGCGATTTTCAGAGACGTCATCGGGCTTTTCTCGCTGGCCCTTTCAATTTTTCTGGGAATCAGCCTCGTTTCATTCCACCATGCCGATCCGTCACTATTCATCGTCGGATCGTCGGGCACCGTCCTCAATTACGGGGGGATCGTGGGGGCAACGCTCGCGCGGGGCCTGCTCTCCTACCTGGGGCTCATCTCGTTTGTCATTCCCCCCCTCTGTCTTGTCGGTGCGGTACATTTTTTCAAAAAGGAAGGGATCCGCTACCTCGGATATGATTTGGTATGCGGCCTTCTCATAGCCCTTTCGGCGATGTCCATTCTTGAGCTTATCTTTGGGGAGAAGGGGGTATTCTATTCCGACACCATTCATGCCGGGGGCCTCATCGGGCTTACGCTTGCCCAATTATTCAAAGGGCTCTTCAACACCGCCGGGGCGTTCGTCTTCCTGTCGCTATCACTGGCGCTTTTCCTGATACTGCTGCTTGGGATCAGCATGGGAGACGTCGTCAAGAGTATTTCCGCACTATTGTCGTCGTTGGCACGGATAATCGGAAGGTTCGTGCGGTGGATGATTTTATACGTTTCCAACGCCCCCGAAGCGGCAGAAGAAGCCACGGAAAAAGACCCAAAGGCCCCACTCGACCGGAAAGACCGTACAATTCGCGACGATGCCCCACCGGAGCCTGACGCCGTACTGGTAATAAAGGCCCCACAGAAAAAGGAGGCCGTTGCCGAAAAACAGGAACGAGGAAGGGCGCCGATGGAGTATACCCCCCCCGCGGGCGGCTACCAATTACCGCCCATAGACCTTCTGGCTCGATCGGAAACGGAAGGACCGAGCGTCGATCGGGACGGTCTCGTGACGACGGCAAGGAACCTCGAAAATAAGCTTGCAGACTTCGGGGTAAGGGGCAGAGTTACGGAGGTACGGCCCGGACCGATTATCACGCTGTTTGAGTTTGAGCCGGTAGCCGGGGAGCGGATTAACAAGATAGCCGCGCTGGCCGATGATATCGCCATGGCGATGTCGGCCTATTCCGTCCGCATTATCGCCCCGATACCCGGAAAATCGGTGGTCGGATTCGAGATACCCAACGATTCCAGACAGACCGTCATGATTCGAGACATCATCGATTCGGAGCGGTTTGAACAGTCCAAATCAAAGCTGAGCTGTGCCATCGGGAAAGACATTTACGGCAACCCGATGGTGGCCGACCTCGCCAAGATGCCCCACCTCCTGGTGGCCGGCGCGACCGGTGCGGGTAAGAGCGTGTGCATCAATACGATGATACTGTCTATTCTCTACAAGGCTACCCCGCAGGAGGTCAGATTCCTGCTGATAGATCCGAAGATGCTGGAGCTTTCCCTCTACGCGGGTATACCCCATCTGCTGCTTCCGGTAATAACGGACCCGAAGCAGGCCGCCATCGCGCTGAGGTGGGTCGTGGAGGAAATGGAGCGCCGCTACCGGACAATGGCCGAGTTTGGAGTCAAAAATATCGTGGGATATAACGCGAAGATCGAGACGGGCAAGGTTCCGGAAAGCCGGGAAGGTCAGGATCACCAGAGTATGCCGTTGCTGCTGGTGGTCATCGATGAGCTTGCCGACCTCATGATGACCTCTTCCAAGGAGGTGGAAGAATCGATTACCCGGCTTGCCCATATGGCCCGGGCGGCGGGGATACACCTCGTTCTTGCCACGCAGCGGCCGTCCGTAAACGTGCTGACGGGGGTTATCAAAGCGAATTTTCCGGCTCGAATCTCTTTTCAGGTTTCCTCGCGGGTAGATTCCCGAACGATCCTGGATACCTCGGGGGCGGAACATCTGTTGGGAAAGGGAGACATGCTCTTTCTGCCGCCGGCAACCTCCAAGCTCATCAGGGTTCACGGGGCCTTCGTATCTGAAGAGGAGATAGGCAGGATCGTTGATTTCGTACGAGCTCAGGGAACGCCGACGTATGAGGAAATCGATTTGGATCGAGAACAGGAGCCCGGTGACGGCCTCGGCGACGATTACGACGAGAAATTCGATGAGGCCGTTGCCCTCATCGCCCAAACCGGAAAGGCGTCCATCTCTCTTGTCCAACGGCATTTGCGTATCGGTTATAATCGCGCCGCACGCATCATTGAAAAGATGGAAGAGGACGGTATAATTGGCCCTTCCGACGGCGTAAAGCCTCGGGAAGTGTTCATACATAAGTAAAGAAAGGAGCCTATTGTGAAACGAATAGCAGGCATTTCCCTCTTGTTGGGTATCGTCATCGTAATCTCGGCGGGGCTTTCGGCCGCTGCCGAAGAGAGCGTAACTGAGGTGATCAACAAACTCCAGGCGCAATACGACCAGACCCTGGATTTCTCCGCGACATTTACCCAGGAGACGATCTCAAAGAGCATAGGCGCCCCGGCCATCATGAATGGAAAGGTCTATATTAAGAAGCCCGGCATGATGCGCCTGGATTACACGGATCCCAAGAAATGGCAGATCATAAGCGACGGGCAGACGTCATGGCTGTATTTCCCGGAAGACAAGCAGGTGAGAATATATAAAACCGCCGAGGCCTTTGAAAACCTCCCGTTCCTTAATTTTCTGTTCGGAAAAGGGAAGATAGCGGATGATTTCACGGCTTCGTTCGGCGAGCTTGATAAGGACCAGGCAAAAGACAGCTATCTTATCGTCCTGGCGCCGAAGAACAAGGATTCCACAATCGATCGGGTTCTGATCCTCGTTTCCAGGAACGACTACCTTATCAAGCAGCTTAATACCTACGACGTCATCGGGACCGTTATACGAATCGCGTTCAAGGACATCGCGCTCAACTCGGGCCTCAAAGACTCCATGTTTCATTTCATCGTCCCACCGGGAGTTGAGACATTTAAGATAGAAACAAAGACCCCCCCAAAGGCGAAGGGCAATGTAAAGATTGAAATCATCGAAAATAACAAGAAATAGAGTCTGCCCCTTTATTTTGATATCATGAGGCCCCCGTGGGCCTCATGATGTTTTTTGGGTCCTCTTATGCCTACATACTGCATTATCGCACTGGGCTGCGATAAGAACATTATCGACGCCGAGATGGCGGCAAAGTCTCTCATCGACGCGGGGTATGCCGCCGTTCCGGCGCCGGACGAGGCCGATATCGTCATCGTGCATACCTGCGCCTTCATCGACGAGGCAAAAGAAGAATCGATTTCCATGATACTGGAGGCGGCCGGGGACAAGAAGGCGGGGGCCGCCCTCGTGGTATCGGGATGTCTTGCCCAGCGATACGCAGCCCAACTGGCCGAGGAGATGCCGGAGGTGGATCTTTTTGTCGGTGTCGGGAGGCACGACCGGATCCTCGACCTCCTCGGGTCGACACGAATTTCGGTGGGATCTCCGATGGAGTGGTCAATAGACACGAGAAACCGCATTCCGTCCACACCGCCTTGGTCGGCCTATATAAAGATCTCGGAAGGGTGCGATAATCGCTGCTCCTACTGCGTTATACCGTCGATCCGCGGCGGGTTGAGGAGCCGGCCGATTGCGCATATCGTCGAGGAAATCCAGTGGCTCCAGCGACGCGGGATGGTAGAGCTCAATCTTATCGCCCAGGACGTTGCCGCGTACGGTGCGGACATGGGAATGAAGGAAGGCCTTGCTCGGCTTCTCACCACGATCCTGGCCGAGACCGACGTGCCGTGGATCCGTCTGCTCTACCTCCACCCGCGACATATTACCGACACCCTCATCGACCTGGTGGCGGGTCAGGATCGCATTCTCAACTACCTGGATATCCCTGTTCAGCATATCAGCGACCCGATCTTGTCGGCGATGGAAAGAAAGATCGACAGGGCCACAATCGTCTCCCTGATTAAGAAGGTCAGAGAACGGATCGGCGGCCTCTTCTTACGAACGAGCCTCATCGTCGGGTTTCCGGGAGAGGGCGAAAGGGAATTCGGGGATCTGATGGATTTCGTCGCCAAGACCCGGTTTGAGCATATCGGGGTGTTTCGATATTCCCGGGAGGAGAAAACGGGGGCGGCGTCCCTGCCCGGAAGGGTCCCGAAAAAGACGGCAAAAAAGAGGCACGACATGATCATGTCCCTCCAGGAGGAGATCTCTCACGACCATAATCGAAATCTCGTTGGCAAGGTGGGGTACGTATTGCTGGAAGGTCCATATGGGGAAGATGAATTCTGCCGGAGGGGGAGATTCTACGGCCAGGCCCCCGAGGTAGACGGTATAGTTGTCGTTTCCGGGACAGGCGCGGGTCCGGGTGAGCTTGTTGCCGTCAGATTCACCGACGCGTATCCGTATGATCTGGCGGCAAAGGCGCTGTGATAGGCGAGATACGCCCTGCGGCGGCGCCACTGTCCGAATTTTCCTTGACAAACAGAAGAAATAGTATATAGTTTCAAAACTCATATTGGCGTAATATCGGGTATATGGTCTTATGTGTTCAATTCTTTTACCAGTCGTTTTTCCGCGGAGAAAAAATGGACGAAAAGAACAAAGAGGTACGAGAACTCCTGCTCAAGACGCGGGAGAATCTGATAAAGGAAATAAAAAACAAGGCCCGATCGGAGAGCGATGATACGGTAAAAAACGAGGTTGGTGATATATACGATTTGGCCAGCAACGAACGGGATCGAGAATTGAATCTCCTGATTTCGGATCGGGAGAGGGGGAAGCTCCTGCAGATAGAAGATGCAATCAAACGGATCGATGAGGGGTCGTACGGAACGTGCGAGGAATGCGAGTCGCCCATACCGAAAGAACGGCTTCTCATTATGCCGTTTGCTCACCTGTGCGTGAGCTGTCAGGCGGAAATGGAAAAAAACCTGACTATCGAAAAAGAGTTTAAGGAGGAGCGGGAATATCGCAAGCTGGCATTTACCAGCTCCGACGAGGAAGAAGCCTGATATCAGTGAAAACCAGCCATCTCATAAAGTATATTGCCGGCGCCGCGGTAATTTTTTTTCTGCTTGGCCTCTGGTACATTAAGAAAGATACGGTCACCGTCAGTGATTCCCGCCTTACCCTGGGCACCATCGTTGAGATCACGCTTATCGGCAAGGACAAGCAGGTCCTGAACGATGCGCTGACCGCTGCTTTCGCCCGGATCACCGAGATTGAAAAGATAACCGACAGATTTACCGCCGGAAGCGAAATCTCGGCCATCAACCGGAGAAAGTCCCCGGATGCAATTCCGGTCTCGCCCGACATGCTCAGGATGCTCACGATCTCCCGGAACGTCTCCGATATTACCGGCGGTGCGTTTGACGTCACCGTGGCGCCGCTGGTCGATCTCTGGGGGTTTGATGTCGGAGGGAGGCTCCCGAAACCCGAGGAAATAGAACGAACGCGCGCGCTGGTCGATTATCACCGCGTTAAAATCGATGAAAATTCGGCGACGATCTCGCTGACAGACAGCTCCACACGTCTGGATCTGGGAGGGATCGCTCAGGGGTATGCGGCCGGGGAGATCGAGAAGATTCTCCGGGACCGCGGGATCACGGGCGGGGTCGTCAATATAAGCGGGGATATTATCGTTATCGGCGATAAGATGGGCAAACCCTGGCGAATCGGCGTACAGGACCCACGCAATACGAATAAACTGTACGCCGTTATCAACGCAAAGGATATCGCGATCGTCACCTCAGGCGATTATGAGCGGTGCTTTTTCGTGGACGGCCTCAGGTATCACCATATCCTTGATCCCAAGACGGGCTATCCGGCACGCGGGTGTGCCTCGGTGACGGTGGTAACCCGGGATGTAGAGCTTGCCGACGCACTGTCCACGGCAATCTTCATTCTCGGGCCCGAAGAGGGAGTCAAGCTGGTCGATTCGCTCAAGGGTGTTGAGGTATTGATTACGACCGAAGACGGCAAAAGGATCTCAACCCCCGGGCTTTCCGAGATCGTGGAGTTTGTCGACTGATCAGCCGACCCTGTCCTGGGCGCGGGGCCGCCTGAAAAGGGCCGTCTTTTTGGGGAATACCGGAGGGGGACGTTGTTCCGGTGCGACCCGAGGCAAGAGATAAGACAGGTTTGATTTGTATAACTTCAATTATAGAACCAACTGAGTGTTTACCCGAGCCGACAAGATTCTTATCATTTCACTGATTGTTATTTCGGCGGCTTCCTATCCTGCCCTCAAGTATCTTTCTCAGGGGGGCTCGTTCCTCGAGGTCGAGGTCGAGGGCGAGACCATGACGGTGGTTCGCATGGATCAGGATCAGGATATCACGGTCGAGGGGAGACTCGGGACGACAATTATCCGTATCGATGAGAACGGCGCCCGCTTCATCAAATCACCCTGTGTCGATAAGAAATGCATCAAATCGGCCCCGATCGAAGACGCGGGTGAAATAGCCGTCTGTGTACCGAATCGGGTCATGATCCGGATCCTCGGTGAAAACCGGGTGAAAACCGACTTTATATCACGGTGACGCGATGAAAGACGTCAGGCGCCTCGTAATTATTGCGTTTCTTTCGGGCGTCGCGGTTGTTATCTATGCCGTTGAGACGTTCATCCCGACGCCGTCGCCCTGGCTGCGCCTCGGATTTTCTCATATCATCACCCTTTTCGCACTCCTCTTCTTCGGCTCCTCCACGGCGTTTATGATCTTCTGTATCAGGACGCTCGTGGGATCGTTGATTATCGGCAAGCTCCTTTCGCCGACGTTTATCCTCGGCTTTTTTGGCGGCGCCTCGGCCCTCATGGTGATGGCCCTTATGCTGGATTTGTTCAAGGGAAGGTGGTTTTCCGTGGTGGGAATCTCAGTGGCGGGGGCGTGGGTCAACAATGTCGTGCAGGTCTTGATAGCCTTTCTGGTCTTTATCCGGCACTCCGAAATCTTCCTGATATTGCCGGCCTTCGGCCTTTTTGCGCTGGGAACCGGCATCGTAAACGGAATTGCCGTCTACTACCTGGAGCGATATGCGGTTGTCGCACTGGGATTGAAACGGCGGATTACCTTCTTGAACGGCCCAAACGAGCACGGTGTTTAAGGCGCTCGGTAATCGCCCAGAAACGCTTCGATCCTCCCCATGGCCGTCTTGATATTTTCGAGAGAGTTGGCGTAGCAGAACCTGATGTATCCCTCGGCGTTCTTGCCGAAATCGATACCGGGGGTGACGCCGACGCCGGCGCTCTCGAGGATCTCAAAGGCAAAGTCATAGGAGCTTTTGGTGAATTTCCCGGCGTTGGCCAGGACATAGAAGGCGCCTTGCGGGTCGACGGTGATGCCGAAACCGAGGGCCTTGAGGGCGTCGATGATGTAATGCCGGCGCTCGTTATAGACCGCCCGCATTCGGTCCACTTCTTTCCCGGCCTGCGTCAGGGCGGCGATTCCCGCCCATTGGACGAAGGTGTTGGCGGATATGAAGAAGTTCTGCTGCATCTTCTGCATGGGGCGGACAAAGTGTTTCGGAGCGATGACATAGCCGAGGCGCCAGCCGGTCATGGCGTATCGCTTGGAAAAGCCGTTCAGCACGAAGGCATTGTCGGTAAATTCGAGGATGGAGTGTTCCGTGTCTTCGTAGACCAGGCCGTGGTAGATCTCGTCGGATACGATCGTAGGGCCGAGCGCTGCCAGTTCCTTCATGCGGTCGGCCGACAGCAGGTTTCCGGTAGGGTTTGACGGGGAATTTATGAGAATCGCCTTGACACGGGCGCCGAGCCTTCGCTTGACGTCGTCCGGGTCAAACTGAAAGCCGGCATCCTCGAAGACCGGGATGTAGCCGGGGACCGCGTCAACGTAGGTGATAAAGTTCGGATAGCAGGCGTAACCGGGGTCTGAGAGGATGATCTCGTCATCGGGATTGAGCAGGGCCGAGAAGATCAGAAGCATTGCCGGAGACGTCCCGCTGGTGATGAGCACCCGGTCGGGAGTTACCGTCACGCCGTAGCGACTCTTATAATCATCGCAGACGGCCTGCCTCAACTCCAAGACCCCGAGGCTGTGGGAGTACTGGGTCTTGCCCTGGCCCAGGGCGGAAACGGCGGCGTCTTTGATGACCGCGGGGGTATCAAAATCGGGCTCGCCCACCTCGAGGTGGATGATATCCCTTCCGGACCGCTCCAGCTCCTGGCAGCGCTCCAGCACGTCCATGACGATGAAGGGATTGATCCTTTCGGTTCGCGAAGCGATCATTTCCTAACGATCCTCAAAAGAAAATCGAATCCGAAAATAGGGGCCGTAGTGTACGCTCGATCCGCTGGGGATGAAGTTGACCCCCGTGATCTCCCACCCTTGCCCGAGGAACTCCTCGATATTGTCGGTGGTGTGGTCGTTGACGGTGATAATCCGGTATATCCACATAGGCGCGATACATTCATCCTTACGGGGCCGGCCGTTTCGGCCCGCCCGATCCCGTCCGCGGGGCCCGTCACACAATCTAATGATTTATCGGACGGGCGGGGCGTTGGGCTTTACACGGTCTGGACGTTTAGGCCTCCCTCGTAGGCGATGACCGTATCCCTGAAAGAGGGGGGGATCGGCCGCACCGTTCGGGTCGCGGTATCGGTAAAGACCGAGACGGTGAGTCCCCGGGCGGCGATGACACCGCGTTCGGGGACGAAGACCAGGTATCTCATCCGAAAGCTCGAGTTGCCGAGCCGGTCGATTCGGGCGAATATCTCGATTATATCGTCGAAAAAGAGGGGGGAGAGGAAGGCGCAAGACGACTCCACCATTGCCATGCCGATTCCCTGTTTCTTGATGTCGGTCAGGCTCAGGCCCAGGGAGCGGAAATACTCGAACCTTCCGGCCTCCAGGTAGATAAAGAAGCTGATATTGTTGACGATCCCTTCCTGGTCGGTATGGGACATCATTACCCTGGACGACGTCTTGAATCTGAATTCGGCGCGGTCGTCTTTCGTGCGTTCGGCTCGGGATGCCACGTTTGGGTGCCTACTTCGTTTTCAGGTTGTAGAAAACGTCCTTTCCGATGAAGAGGGCCGCATCGCCCAGGGTCTCCTCGATGCGCATCAGCTGATTATACTTGGCGATCCGATCGGTGCGTGAGGCCGACCCGGTCTTGATAAATCCGGTGTTGGCGGCCACGGCGAGGTCGGCGATGGTGGTGTCCTCGGTTTCTCCCGACCGGTGGGAGATAACGGCGGTGAAGCCAGCCTTCTTTGCCATTTCGATGGCCGAGAAGGTCTCCGTCAGGGTGCCGATCTGGTTGACCTTGATGAGGATCGAGTTGCTCGCGCCGGTCTCGATTCCCTTTTTGAGGAGCCTCGTATTGGTGACGTATATGTCGTCGCCAACGATCTGAATCCTGTCGCCGAGGCGTTTGGTCATCTGGATAAAGCCGTCCCAGTCGTTCTCGTCCAGCCCGTCCTCGATGGAGATAATGGGGTAGTCCTTGATGATTGACTCATAAAAGTCTATGAGCTTTGTCGCGTCCATGGGGGGAGCCCCCTCTCCGGCAAGCGTATATTTCCCGTCTTTGAAAAACGACGATGCGGCACAGTCCAGCGCCAGCAGGACATCGGTACCCGGCTTATAACCGGCCTTTTCGATGGCCATGACGATGAGGTCCAGGGCCTCCCGGTTGCTGGCGAGGTTGGGGGCAAACCCGCCCTCGTCGCCGACGCCGGTGGCAAATTTCTTGGCAATCAAAACGTTCCTGAGGCTGTGAAAGACCTCGGCCCCCATCCTCAGCGATTCGGCAAATGAGGAGGCGCCGACGGGCATGATCATGAATTCCTGGATATCGACGTTGTTGTCGGCGTGCTTGCCGCCGTTCATGATGTTCATCATCGGCACCGGCAACAGCCGTGCCCCAACCCCGCCGAGGTACTGGAACAGCGGCAGGCCAAGCTCTTCGGCGGCTGCCTTGGCGGCTGCCACCGAGACGCCCATAATGGCGTTGGCGCCGATCTGCGATTTATTCTCTGTGCCGTCAAGCTCCAGAAGGGTATTGTCCAGCTCGATCTGATCGGCCGCGTCCATCCCGATGATGTTGGGCGCCAGGACATCGTTAACGTTGTTGCGGGCGGTTAAAACGCCCTTTCCCGAATAGCGGGATTTGTCGCCGTCTCGAAGCTCCACGGCCTCATGCTCGCCGGTGGAGGCGCCGGAGGGAACGGCGGCCCGGCCCAGTGTTCCCGATTCGAGGATAACGTCGACCTCAAGGGTCGGGTTTCCCCGGGAATCGAGGATCTCTCTGGCGTAGACGTCTAATATGGTAGTCATGGTCGTCACCGTTTAATGAGTGAAAAAGGCCGGATAGAACATCCGGCCGATCGGGTTACTCGCTGGGAACGCATGCATCTACCGGGCATACGTCGGCGCAGGAGCCGCAGTCGGTGCACGTGTCGGGATCGATCTTGTACATGTCATCACCCTCGCTAATCGCGTTGACGGGACATTCCGATTCGCAGGATCCGCACATAATGCACTCGTCGGTAATTTTGTAGGACATAGTAACCTCCATTCTGGTTCTTAGGGTGAAAGATTATTTTAAGATAAATTAGATGAACATGCAAGAATTATATTTTTTCCCCATAGCTTTTTCTCGACCTGAGCACCGCACCGCGCAGGCCTGCCTTGGGTGGTATCCGGGGCGATCTCGGCGGCCGCGCGGCCGAATCATTGACCTTGAATACCGGCAGATCGTGGGGTATAATGAAGGACAGATAAGGGGGCGCCGTCCGGCCGACGCTGGGACGGTACGGCGGGTCTTGAGTAACCGATTAGAGTGAGGGGGCCATGATACGAGATATCAAAACGATGAGCGAGCGGCATTATGACCTGATCATCATCGGCGGCGGTATCACCGGCGCGGCGGTGGCCTGGGACGCGAGCCTCAGGGGACTTTCGGTGGCCCTGTTCGAGAAGGATGATTTCGCCCATGCCACGAGCGCGGCCACCAGCAAGCTGATCCACGGAGGGCTGCGCTACCTCGCGAATTTCGAGCTGGGACTGGTGCGCGAATCGCTCTCCGAGCGGCGCATCATGGAGATTATCACGCCGCATTTTGTTGCCCCGATCCCTTTCGTCATGCCACTCTACGGCCACGGGATCGAGAGCAGGCTTCCGATGCAGGCGGCGCTGTCGGTCTACGACCTTCTGGCCTACGACAAGGAAGACCTCAAGGACAAGGACAAGCGCATCAAGAACCACAGCATGCTGTCGCCAGACCAGGTCAAAAAAATGATTCCCGGCGTCCACACCCACGGGCTTAACGCCGGGGCCATGTACTATGACTGCCAGATGAGCTGCCCGGAGCGCCATGTGCTGGACTTCGTGATGTCGGCGGCGGACTACGGTGCGCATGTAGCGAACTACACCGAGGTGGTCGACATCCTCAAGAACCGGGGCAGTGTGGTCGGGGTGCGGATCGCCGACCGGACCGACGGGTCAGAATACGACATCATGGGAAGGGCCGTCGTCAACGTCACGGGTCCCTGGGGGGATATCACGCTGGGGATGCTCCACCGCACAGACGTCGAAAAAAAGCTCATCCGCTCCAAGGGAATCCACCTGATCACACGGGCATTGACCACCGATTATAGCGCCGTGCTCAGAACCAAAGACGGCCGGCACTTTTTCATCATCCCCTGGCGGGGGCACTCCCTTATCGGGACCACCGACCGCCTCTACAAGGGTGACCCCGGCCACTTCAAGGTCTCCGAGGAGGATATCCAGGGACTGGTGGACGACACCAACGAGAACTTCCCGGGGGCAAAGCTTAAACGGAGCGACGTGGTCTATTTTTACGGGGGCTTAAGACCCATCGTGGAAAAAGACACCGACATCGACGTCTACGACGCCTCGCGAAAATACGAGATCTACGACCACGAGAAGGACGACGGTATCAAGGGGATCATCACGGTCATCGGGGGCAAATACACCACCTCCCGAAACCTGGCCCGGCAGGTCGTGGATATGGTCTACGGCAAGCTCAAAAAGGACCCGCCCGAATGCCAGACCGATACGACCCCGCTCTACGACGGGGCCACGGGGCCGTTTCGGCGCTACCTCGATAAGGAGCTCAAGAAACACGCCCGGCAGTATAAGAGCGATGTCATGGAGAACCTGATCTACCAGTACGGCACGGAGCACGGCCGGGTGCTGGCCGTGGCCGAAAAGGACGGATCGCTGAAGGAGGCCGTGGCCAAGGACCGGCCCGACATCATGGCCGAGGTGACATATGCCGTGACCGACGAGATGGCGTTGCATCTGGACGATGTTATCTTCCGCAGGACGGGCCTGGGCACCATCGGCAACCCCGGGGAGGCGGCGCTGAAAAAATGTGCGGATGCGATGGGAAAGCTGTTGGGCTGGAGCGCGGAACAGAAGAAAAAAGAGATCGCCTGGGCCAAGACCTATTTTGTCGCGATCAAAAAAGACGGGGATATCCCGCCGGTAAAGGACGTGGTGAGGGGGTAGGGGAGATTCTTAGATTTCCTGACTCGTCGTATCTACCGTCATTGCGAGCCGCTGTCCTTGGTGGGGGGTTAGCGAAGCTTGCTTCGCGGGGTGGGGGCGGCGTGGCAATCCCCCGGCTGTCACCGTTCAACGAGGGGGTTGTTTCGTCGCTACCGCTCCTCAAAATGACGGCGAAGTGATACGGAATTTGCTTTGCCCAGCCGTGTCGATTGCGCTCCTCGTAGCTTCCAACGGAACGCTACCTCACAATAACGGAAAAGGGCTAAATCATTACCCGTTCAAATCCAATTCCCACTACTTAATATCCCCCTCCCCGAACGCTTCCAACTGCTCCAGCACGAACTTCCTGATTTCGCCTGCCTTGGGGTAATTCTTCATCGCGTCTTTGGGGCGGTATTCTTTCAACAGCGGTACCGGCTTTCCGCTGCATTCACACTTCGGTTTTTCGCCCCGCGGGACAACGATGTGTTCCGCGCACCCGTCGCACCGGTAGAGGTCCTTCCTTCCCGATTTCTTGCCCCGTTTGGCGACGGGCGTTCCCTCGATATCCACGATGTCAAACGAAAAATCCACGGTGATGGCGCTTGATATGGACGTGCCCACGCCGTAGGAGTCGCACAGCGGGTTGAGGTCCTTGATCGAGTATTCGTCCAGCCCGCCGCTGGCCAAGAGCTTCACGTGGGAGTAGCCCCGCATGTTGAGCTCCCAGCGCACCTCGGCAAGGATCTCCTTGAAGTTGCCCCGGCGCGACCCGGGCGTATCGAGCCGGACCCCCGCGAGGTCCTTGCCGAGGGCCTCGGCTACCCTGACGGCCTCGAACTTTTCGTCCTGAAACGTATCGATCAGCACGATCCGGTTGACGGCCTTGTCGATGACCTCGTTAAACGATTTGGCCGTATCCACGGTGTCGCCCACCAGGAGGATGAGCGCATGCGGCATCGTGCCCGTGGGGGGCAGATCGAGAAGCTCGGCCGAGGCAACCGAGCTTACACCGTCGCACCCGCCGATATAGGCGGCCCGGTCGATCATCGGGGCGATAGCCGGGTGCATCCGGCGCGCCCCGAACGAGAGCAGTGGGCGGTTGCCGGCGGCGACCCGGCAGCGCGCGGCCATGGTGGCGATCCCCGTGGCCTGGCATAAAAAGCCGAGGATGGCCGTCTCGTGAAGGCCAAAATCGGTATATTCCCCCTCGATCTCAAGGACGGGCTGGCCGGGGTAAAACACCGACCCCTCGGGCAGCGACCTGACGACCACGTCGTGGGTGGACAGGAGGTCCAGCACTTCTTCCAGCCCGCAGAAGACGGCCCACTCCCAGTTTTTCGGGAGCTTCTTGGTGAAGACCTCGGCGGCCACGCGCCGCTTTATCTTCAGTGCGTCCAGGATCTCTTTGGTGCGGACAAAATAGATGTCGGTTACCTTGCCCTGTCTAATTTCTTGTTCGGTGAGCGTATAAAACATGCCGAGTCCTTCCTCATTGAGAAAACGATGCCGTAGGATAACGTCGCCGCGCCGCTTTGTCAATATCCAAAAGAATAAAAGGGCGGTCTCCCTCGACAGGGGGTTACGGCGGCAGGGTTGAGGAAAAGACTGCCCCCACGGTGAGACCGGATCAGGACGGGGTAGACGGAGCCGGGGCAGGGGGTGACGATCCAGGGCTATATCGTTATCCCGATACCCGTCAGGTAGTCGGTGAGGCGTGTTAAAAGGGCGGGGTCTTTTATCAATTGTTCGGTTACGGCAAACTCGTCCGCCAGCGCATCGGAGACGGAGACAGGATGACACGCCGCGGCGGATTCCTTTACCGCCGCCAGCACCGTACCCCCCATGCCGGCCACGGCCCGGGCCCTATCGAGCACGGCCGCCATAAAATCGGGCTCCTCCATAATCTCGGATACGACCCCGATCCTATGGGCCTCCTCGGCGGAGATGATCCTGCCGGTGGCGCAGAGCTCCACGGCGCGCGCCGTGCCCACCCTTCGTGCCAGCGGGAAGACCAGGGGGTTGATGCCGAAGTTGACCTCCACGTGGCCGAAGGACGCACCGGGGGCGGCCAGGACGATATCGCCGGCCAGGGCCAGGTCAAAACCGCCGGCCAGCGCTATCCCGGATACGGCGGTAATGATCAGCTTTCTGCAGGAGTAGATGGTCTCATGAAACTCGACGATGCGATGCGTAAACGACGCGAACTTCGTCTGTGCGGCCTCCTTCAGGTCCCAGCCCGCACAGAAAAAACGCTCGCCCCCCGAAATGACGATAACGTCAACGGACGGGTCGCTCTCGGCCACCGTAAGGACGGACTCCAGTTCGTCGCGCAGCCGCACGGACAGGGCATTAAGAGCCCCGGGGCGGGACAGGACGACAACGGCGACCGCGCCGTCGGCGGATACGGTGATATCGTGGTATTCCACGGGGGCCTCCCGGCGTCTTTTTGGCGGGCCGTATTGTCGATTTGCCTAAAAGACGCCCGCGAGGTTGCATCAGTAAGAGGCTATCAGGGCTCGAACACAAAGGGGAATGTGAACGAAACCGCCTCTCCCGTTACCGTGAGCGGGGTGATAACGATCCTGACCCGGCCTACCGACGATGAGAGCCTCTGGAGATAGACGAAACCGTGGACGCGGGCGCCCGCCGTTATCGGGCCGAAACGAAAGGCCAGGGGGACCACGTCGGAGGCGTACCGTTCATGGGCATAGGAGGGAGACCACCCGATGCCCCAGTGGGTCCATTCGGAATAACCGCCGCCCCAGAAAACCATGGGGGGATAGTAGCCGTAGGCCGGGACGATAGCCCGGTCGACGGCCTCGGCGGGAACGACGCCGTACTGGACGTTATTCTCATCGTACATGAATATCGAATCTTCATGAATCGCAATGTCCTGGGCGGTGTTGTTGGAAACCGCGACGAGAAACGGAGTGAAGGCGCTGCCCACGTCCATTGGATCGTACCTCCAGGCGTCCGCGTAGACCGATACGGAGACCCCCTCCTTTGTCAGCGTCAGGCTGCCTGCCTTGACGTCGGCTATTCCACCGGGAACCGATACGGGGACCAGTGATGGGGCGCATGACAGGAGCATCAGCGCCACCGGCAGGATGCACAATGCTTTTAGACGTCTCATCTCATCACTCCTTTTTTTCCGTTGTTGTGGGGGGGGTGGCCGGCGGCTGTTTGTCCTTTTTGGCGGGATCATTGATGCCGCCGTCATCTTTATCGGGCGAGGGATTATCGGCCGGGTCGCCGGCCGGGGTGTTTGGCTCGCCGGTTGATTCCTTTGCAGTGATCTTTGCCAGCAGTTCCTTTGCCTCGGTGTTGGCCGAGTCGTATTTCAACGCCTTTTTGAGCTCCACGACCGCCTCATCCTTCTTGCCCATGGCAATCAGGATCTTTCCTTTGACCGCGTGTCCCCGGCTGTAGTCGCTGTAGGCCTTCAGCGAGGTGCTCACGAGGGCCAGCGCCTCGTTCAGGTCCTTGGTGCGGCCTTTATTCTCCTGGCTGTCAAGCGAAAGGATCAGCTCGGCTATGTCGACATAGACCTCGTGGAGGTCGGGCTTGATCTCGATGACTTTTTTCAGGGCGGTTATGGCTTTTTCGGGCTGGTTGTCATCCCGGTACATTGCGGCCATGCTGAGGTATGATTCATAGGAAGTCGGGTCGATCTCCACCGCTTTTTTGTACGCCTCTTCCGCCTTCTTGCCGTCTCCCTTCTTTAGATAGGTGTCGCCGATGCCGACGTATGCGTCGGATTCGTTTTCATTCAAATCCGTGGCATTCTTAAAGGCATCGAGGGCCTCCGAGTATTTTCCCATGGACCGGTAGATGTTGCCGAGGCTGACGTAGAGCTGGGGATCTTCCGGCGAGGCATTGATGGCGTCCTTGAGTATCGGTAAGGCACCCTCGGCCCTTCCAAGCTTGACCCTGTTCATGACAAGGTACTTGAGGGCGTCGGCGTCCGTCTTGTTGACGGTCACCGCGCGTGACAGGTAGGTGTCGGCCCGATCGTACTGGTCCTCGTCGAAGTAGAGCCTGCCAAGGTTGAAGTTGGCGTCGAAGTAGTTGGGTTCTATCTGAAGGGATTTTCTGAAATTGGCTTCGGCTTCGGTAAAGAGGGCCGTTTCCATATTGATAAGGCCCAGATCGTTATAGACTTGATAGAGTCCCGGCTCCATTTCGAGGGCCTTGTTGTACCATGCCTCTGCCTCGTCGTAGATCTCCATGAGCATGAGGCAGTGTCCCATGGCGTAGATGGGCTCGACCCGGTCGGGATTGGTTTTCATCGCGCGACCGAAAAAGCCGACCGCCTCGTCGTAGCGGCCCAGGTGAAAATAGGTGAGCCCGAGGTTATAATTTGCGTCGAAACTGGACGGGCTGGATTTGACCGCGTTTAAAAAATAGTCGCAGGCGCCGTTATAGTCTTTCCTGTTAAAGTAGATTTTACCCAGGTTATAACAGGAGACGTAATGGGTCGACTTGATCCGGGTGGCCTTCTCGAAATTTTTTTGGGCCTTTTCGATCTCACCCTGACGGTAGTATATTTCGCCGATACTGCCCAGGGCGTCGTAGTTATCGGGCGCGATGTCCAGTATGGCGTCATACGTATCCAGGGCGTTATCCCACTGCTCAAGGTCCGTATAAACCATTCCCAGGGCCGTATAGGCGGGGATATAGTCCTTGCCGTGCTTTATGGCCTTCTTGAGGTATACAACGGCACCATCGCTGTCCATCAGGGCATAGGCTATCTCACCCATACGGGTCAGCGACTTGTAGTCATTGGGATCTTCGGCCAGGATCTCTTCGTAGAGGGCCCTCGACTCGATGTAATTTTTCTCGGAGAAGAGCGCCTCGGCGGCAAGGTACTTCTTGACTATTTCGGGATCGGCCTGTTTATCGCCGTTTCCGCAGGAGACAATCAGGGGGAAAACGAGGGTAAGGAGAAGAAGTAAGTCAAGGGGCCTGAATCTGATCGTTTTCATGTCAAAAAAACTCAATTATATTATTATTTTATGATACTCTACCCCCCTTTCTTTAGTCAAGGGAAAAGATCGTGGATTTCTCCTCTTTGGCCTTGCGCCCGGAATCGGCATGGAGTACCATACAGGGGGTATGAAAAAGAGCTTTTTATATCGTAAGAGGGGCCAAAAGAGATGAACAGAAAGCCGGCCGTTGCGGGCCAGTTTTATCCCCTCGACCCGAAGACTCTCCAACGCGAGGTATCGTCGTTCCTGGAGCCTCGTGGTGAAAAGAGACGGGCCGTCGGCGTCGTGTCTCCCCATGCCGGATACGTCTATTCGGGCAAGATCGCGGGTATGGTCTTTTCCCGGGTCGTGATACCCCCGAGCGTCGTCATCCTGGGTCCCAATCACCGGGGCGTCGGCGGGGACGTGGCCGTTGCCGCCCGGGGTTCATGGGAGATGCCGTCCGGTTTGGTGCCGATCGATGAAGACCTCGCCCGGACAATCCTCGAATCTTCGAAATCGGCCGTCGATGACGAACGCGCCCATGCCCTCGAACACTCGCTGGAGGTTCAGGTTCCCTTTATCCAGGCGTTCAGGCCCGATTTCCGGCTGGTTCCCATCGCCCTGGGGCGGCTGTCGCTGCCCGAGTGCCTGGCGTTCGGCCGGGACCTGGCCGCGGCGATTTCCCAAAACGCCGGGGACGTCCTGATCGTGGCGAGCTCCGACATGACCCATTACGAACCGGCCCGGGAGGCCGAAAAGAAGGATCGGATGGTGATCGATCGGATGCTGAACCTCGATCCGGACGGTGTCTACGAGACGGTACGCGATAACCGGATCACGATGTGCGGCGTTATCCCGGTAACGATTATGCTGGCCGCGGCAAAGGAGCTGGGGGCATCGACCGCCGAGCTTGCCGGCTATATGACATCGGGGGATACGTCCGGCGACTACGGCAGCGTGGTCGGATATGCCGGGGTGATCGTTAGATAGTCTGCCCGAGAATGGGGGGATTCCCGCGGGCCTTATTCCTTTACCTCGCACGGGGGAGGAGTCGGGGATTCGGCCTGGATTTCTTCCAGGGACCTTCCGGTCTTCGCGGAGTCGGGGGCCGTCTGCAGGATGTCGCCCTGCCGGTGTTCACGGCCGTCTTTCATCTTCATGAGGAGCCAGTTTTTCTCACCGCGTCCCTTCATCTGGATGAGGGCGAATTTCCCCACGAGCTTCGTCCCGGAAAGCTCCACCTCTATCCGGCCCTTTTCCCAGCCGGCCGGCGAGATATCCCGATAGGTTCCCGTATCCCAGACCATGACCGGGCCCGCGCCGTAGCTTGTCTCGGGGATGACGCCCTCATAGCCCGCGTATGACAGGTCGTGATCGTCCACGGCAACGGCAAGGCGCTTTTCGGAGGTAGTCATTGACGGGCCCTTGGGTATCGCCCACGACACCAGGACACCGTCCTTTTCGAGGCGGAAATCATAGTGGAGCCGCTTCGCGTGGTGCTTTTGAATCACGAAAAGGGGCATGTTTGCTCCTTCAGGTGGCCTTGTCCCGCTTCTTGAGGAGAAGCTTGAAGGCTTCGTTCTTAACCGTTTCCCGGACGCTCTGGCTCTTTGCCAGCATGGCGAGGTCCTTGACCTGCAGGTAATTGAGCTGGGCGACGGCCAGCGGGGTGGGGGTTCGGGGATTCTTGACTATCGCAATGCGGATATCCGAATTCTGTATCCATTTTCTGTTTTTCGCGATCATTTCCAGGACGTCGGAAGGAGCGGCAAAGTCCTTGGCAATCTGGGCAATCTCCGATTCGGTAATACGGGGATTTCTGATGATGAGACGTGCCACGGACGCGTTGAGCTCGCGCAGGAGGACCGCCCGCTCCGCCTTGTCGGCCTTCGGGGCCAGGATCATCTTGTCCTTGACGGACATATTCTTGATCTGGATGGCCTTGATCTCTATGTGTTCGGGACTCTCGGCCGGTGCGTCACCGTTATCCTCTTGGGGCGGCGATGCCGCTTTCTTCGAGATGGGCTCGTCGGGGGGCGGACCGAGATTGATGACCGCGCCGGACGGTTGAGCCTCCGTGCCGGACAGCCGTCCGATAAAGTCTTCAAGTTCCTTTTTCTTCTTTATAAAATCCAGAAATTCGAGGGCGAATCCCGACTTCAATCCCTGTTCTTCGGCCTCCCTTTGGTCAACCGTCCTGACTACCTCCGCGGCCAGTATAACCGTTTTTTCATGATCGGGGAACATGAGGGAGACTTCGACCGGCGTCTGTATGGGCAGCGGATTACCCGACCTTATAAACATGCCGCCAAAGCCTATATTCTCCGCCCAGTCTTCCCTGAGCTTTTCGATATTCTTGTATTGGACCTTTATCTTTACTCGCTCACGGGTATGGACGCGGTTTTCGCCAAAGGGCTTTGTCCCTTCCGGTTGATTTTCCATACGCGGTTCCCCATAGAGGTATATTAAAACAGTATAGCACCTTCGGTGCGCTCATGTCAAAATGTAATGGACACCATCGACGTATTGCCGTCATGGTTGTTATTGACAGGAATGGTGTGCCTTGGTACAATTATACGAAATTACCGTACCAAACCGGCAACGAAGACAGGAATAGATTCGAAAAGGCCCAGGCCGATTCGATATACCGATAATGGGTTAGTGAATCGATGAACTATTGAAAGGCCCTGTGGATGAGCGTAACGCTTGTCCAGGTGCCGAGCGGGGGGAATGTATGGCACGGATCCTTATTGTTGATGATGATGAGAATATCAGCGCCCTTTATGAAGAAGACCTCAGGGAAGAGGACTATGAGGTAGCGGTCGCGTCCAACGGCAAGGAAAGCATTGAAATGCTCAAGACATTTACGCCCGATATCATTGTCATGGATATCAGGATGCCGGAGATGGACGGTATCGAAGCCCTCGGGAAGATCATCGCAATGCACAAGAATATACCCATTATCCTCAACTCGGCGTACTCCTCCTACAAGGACGATTTCAGGAGCTGGGGGGCCGACGCCTACGTCGTGAAATCTTCGGATACCGGGGTTCTGAAGGAAAAGATCAAGGAGATCCTGGGCCGGGCCGACCGGGAGAAGTAGATGAACGTACTGGCCGTGATCCTGGCGGGGGGCAAAGGAGAGCGGCTCTACCCCCTCACGCGGGACAGGGCCAAGCCCGGCGTGCCCTTTGCCGCGAACTACCGAATAATAGATTTTACGCTGTCCAATTGCGCCAATTCCGGCCTCAGAAAAATCGTCTTGCTCACCCAGTACAAATCATTTTCCCTTGACCGGCATATCCAGAGAGGATGGAGCTTTTTCTCCCACCAGATGGGAGAATACGTCCAGATCGTTCCCGCCCAGCAACGGGTCAGCGAGGACTGGTACCAGGGGACGGCCGACGCCGTCTATCAGAATATCTATATCCTCGAACAGGAGCGTCCCGATATCACCCTGGTCCTCTCCGGAGATCACGTCTATCGGATGGACTACCGCAACCTGATCGCGTCTCACTTCAAAAACGGCGCGGACCTGACGATTGGGGCCATCCCCATGCCCAGGGAGACATCCACCCAGTTCGGCGTTATGATCGTAGACGAAAACTTCAGGCTCGTCGGCTTCCAGGAAAAGCCGACGGAACCGGCGACCATTCCCGGAAGGCCCGATCAGATACTGGCCTCCATGGGCATCTATGTCTTCAATACGAGAAATCTGGTCATGCGGCTGATTGAGGATGCCAAGCTCTCCGAGAGCTCCCATGATTTCGGCAAGAACGTCGTTCCGTCGATGATCCAGCGGGACCAGGTGTTCGCCTTTCCCTTCGTCGACGAAAAGACACAGCAGACCGCCTACTGGAGGGACGTCGGCACTATCGAGGCATACTGGGATGCCCACATGAACCTGATATCGAACAACCCCGAGTTTTCCCTCTTCGACCGTTCCTGGCCGATCTATACCTATGAGCCGCCGCTGGCCCCGGCACATATCATCTCGGCGGGGATCCCCGGCGAAGGGATCAGGAATTCTATCGTATCGGGTGGCACGCAGATCGTCGGCGCCCGGGTGGATGATTCGGTCATCGGGAGAAATGTCACGATTCTGGAGGGCAGCGAGATCTCGCAATGCATCATCATGGACGACGTCCAGATCAACCGGAACGTGAGGTTGAAAAAGACCATCATCGACAAACGCGTCGTCATCCCCGAAGGGATGGTAGTGGGTCATAATCGGGCCGACGACGCCGTACACTTCGACACCAGCCCCACCGGGATAGTCGTGATCCCCAAGCGCATGCGCTTTGAATGAAATACGTGAAACAAACGGGCCGACGGGGTATGTCGTGTGGCCCGCTATCCTCCACACCGGAGCGGGACAGGACTCATGATAAAGGAATTTCTTTCCCTCGGGCTTTTTCTCGCCATCACCGCCGCGTCTGTTGTCGCCATGGTGTTTCTCTGGCGGCGGCCGGCCCGGGCCGGCCGCGCGGCGGGAATCGTCTGCATTACCGCGGTCTATCTTGTTCTGACCTACCTGATTTCGCTCTGGGCGACTCAGGGCGGGTGGCCCGACGGGATGTTCTTTATGATGGCCGCCGTTTACATCGTCCCTCCGGCGGTGGTTGCTTTTACGATTCTTCTGATTGTCGCCCTATTCGGCGGTGACGGTAAATCCCGGCGCAGGACCGGCATGATCGTCTCCTTTGGCGTGCTGGCCGTAATCCTGCTGGCCCTAGTCTTCAATAAATACCTCCGGCTTGCCTGGTACTGGATGGATGTGGACAGTCCCGACCCCAAAGAACGGGCCTATGCGGTCCTGATGATCGGGGAGACGGGGCTCAAATCGGCAGAGCCGATGATCCTTTCGGCCATTAATGATCCGAGCCCGCAGGTACGGGAAAGCGCCGTGCTCGCCCTTGCTTCCCTGGACGATCCGGAAACGGTCTCTGTGGTCAGGTCGGCGCTTTCCGATGAGGACCCCGGGGTCCGAAGAATGGCGGTGATGGCCGTCGTACCCCTCGGAAGGGGGGGGGCGGAGGTTGTCTCGGATCTGAAGCGAATGCTGGGCGACCCCGACCCGTACGTCAGGGACGCCGCCGTCCTGGGGCTTGACGGCCTTGACCCCGAGTGGCGCACGGCGCCCGACGTGCCGGAAGAATACCGGCAGCCGTAGCCCGGACATCCCCATCTCCGGCGCCATTAATTCCTAACGGAAAATTTGAGCAATAGCTGTTCGAAATATGTTGACACCCGCAGACGGGTATGATAAAGCCTGAAGCACAACTTTATCCTTTATATTGGACCTTCTCGTTTCATCACCAATTCCGCCCGGCATCCGACACCTATACATCGTCGGCGGAGGTTCTATGTTTACGACCAGGATTACCAAGCTCCTTAATATCCGCTATCCTATTCTCATGGGGGCGATGCACCACATCACGGAGGCACACATGGTCGCCTCGGTGGCCAATGCCGGGTGCATCGGGTTCATCCCCGCCGCCTCATTTTCCGGCCCCCAACACCTCAGGCAAGAACTGGAAAAGGCCCGCGGACTGACCGACGGACCAATCGGCCTCAATATCTCCATGCTCCCCGGCGCCGACTCCGGGGCCCTGACCGACGAGTTCGTGGAAGTCGGTATCGAGGCCGGGGTGGGTGCGTTCGAGACCGCCGGCCGTTCGCCCGATCACCTGATCGATCGGATAAAAAAGGCGCATATACCCCTCATCCACAAGGTCCCCCGGGTTAGATACGCACTCCGCGCCGAGTCCCTGGGTGTTGACGCCGTGACGATCCTCGGGTTTGAGGGCGGCGGATTTGTCGGGGCGGGTGATGTCGGTTCGTTTGTCCTGGTCAACAGGGCCGCCCGGTCGCTGTCGATACCGGTGATCGCGGGGGGCGGCGTTGCCGACGGGGAAGGACTCGTGGCGATGCTGGGGCTCGGGGCCGAGGGAGTCCTGATGGGGACCCGGTTCATGGCGTCCCGGGAGGCGACGATCCCCGACCGTCTGAAGCAGTGGATAGTCGATGCTAACGAAAACGACACGACGGTCATTTTCAAGTCCCTGGGGACCCCCGTTCGATCGATCCGAAACGAGGCCGCGCTGAAGGTCTCCTCTATGGAGGCCGACGGCGCGACGATGGCCCAGATCCTCTCGTTTGCGGGCGAGAGGGTCGGCGCGCACGGGGTCCGGACCTTTCCGACCGACGAGGTGCTCTTTTCGGTAGGCCAGGACGTGGGATTGATCGAAAATGTTAAGACGATACGCGAGATCGTCGACGATATCGTTCATGAGGCCGGAAAAGTACTCGGCCGGCTCAATTCCATTATAGGGAGGTAGCGACCGGTCAGTTGTCTTATATATTATAATTTGTATCTCTCATCCCGACGGCACCGATCATTTTCGAAGCCTATCCGTAACGATCTTATAGGGGGTATTATATGCGTATCGGAGATCTTCTGACCAGGGCCGCCCGGTGGTATCCAGATAAAGAGGCGGTTGTTTTTGAAGAGACGCGTCTTACCTACCGTGAGCTCAACGAGCGCACGAATCGGCTGGCGGCGGCGCTGGTCGATATGGGAGTGAAACCGAGGGATCGGGTTGGAGTCATCTGTCATAATTCCCATCATTTCACCGAATCCTTTTTCGCCTGCGCCAAGATAGGGGCCGCTGCGACAAACCTGAACTGGCGTCTCTCCCCCAAGGAGCTTGCGTTTCTGATTAACGACGCCGGGCCGGATGTCGTTATATTCTCCAAGCGGTTTGAGTATCTGTTTGAGCCGATGAAACAGGAGATCGAGAAAAAGACCCGTTTCATCGCCGTGGACGGCCTCATCGACAAGGAGATGATCGATTACGAGAAGCTGATCTCCAAATATAAGCCGGACGAGCCCCGGGTGACGGTCGACCAGGACAATACCGTGCTGCTGCTCTATACCAGCGGGACCACGGGCAGGCCCAAGGGCGTCATGCTGACACATAAGAACATGATGGCCAACGCCTTTTCGACTATCATCGAGATGGAGATGAACAGGGACTGGAACATCCTGGGGCTGCTGCCGATGTTCCACGTCGGGATATTCGTCCTCATCGATATGGTGCTCATCGGCGCGAAGGTAACCTACGTCCATTCGTTTGATCCGAAGGCGATTTTTGAGGTCGTTCAGAAGGAGAAGACCACCGTTACCGCGTTTACTCCGGTCATCTTTAGATTTCTCCTGGACCACCCCGACATCGACAACTATGACCTTTCTTCCCTCAAAACGATCATCTATGCCACCGCCCCGATGCCGGTGGAGCTCCTTAAACGTTCCATCAAGAAATTCAACTGCGATTTTATCCAGTTCTTCGGCATGACGGAGACCAGCCCCACCCTGACGATGCTGGTCCGGGAGGACCACGTCCTTGAGGGCCCCGAATACAAGGTCAAATGGCTGGGATCGGCCGGCCGTCCCATAGCCGACGTCCAGGTTCGAGTAGTTGACGAGAAGGGGAAGGATTGCCCGCCCGGGGTGATTGGGGAGATCATCGGTACCGGCAACAACGTCATGAAGGGATATTACAACATGCCCCAGGCGACGGCCGATGCGATTCGGGACGGGTGGTACTACTCCGGTGATATGGGTTACTTTGATGAACACGGGTACCTTTTTATCGCCGACCGAAAAAAAGACATGATTATCTCCGGGGGCGAGAATATATACCCGCGGGAGGTCGAGGAGGCCATCCTTTTGCTCAACGGGGTGGCGGACGTGGCGGTTATCGGCATACCGGACGATACATGGGGCGAGGCCGTTAAGGCGATCGTCGTGAAGAAGCCGGACGCCGACTTGACCGAAACGATGGTTATCGATCATTGCAAGAAGAATATTGCGAGCTATAAGAAACCCAAGAGCGTCGATTTTGTCGACGTGCTGCCGCGCAGCGCCCTCGGCAAGGTCCTCAAGCACGAGCTGAGGGAGCCGTTTTGGAAGGGCAAAGAGAGAAAAGTCTAAGAGATGGGATGGGCCGGCAACGAACGTTGCCGACAAATCCCCATTGATAGTATCATTGCGAGCCGCGCGTCTTCCATCGGGCCCCCACAAAGCCTATTTCGTTGTGTGATCACGGCGCGGCCGGCTAAGTATACCCCGTTCAAATGAAAGGATAGACACATGCAGTACGATCTTTTTTCCAGCGAACACGAGCAGTTCAGACAGCAGGTCAGGAAATTTTTTGCCCAGGAGGTGGCCCCCCACGTGGCGGAGTGGGAGAAGAACCGCGAGATCCCCCGGAAGTTCTGGAAGGACATGGGTGCCATGGGATTTCTCGGGTTCTGCTACGACCCCGCCTACGGCGGGGTGGGTGCCGACCCCATTTTCCGCGTGGTACTATGCGAGGAGCTGGCACGCTCCATGACCGGCGGCATCGCGGTGGCGGTAGAGGGCCACAACGATATGGCCACCACCTATATCAACCTGCTCGGGAGCCACGAGCAGAAGCTCAAATGGCTGACGCCGTGCACGACGGGAGAGGCGGTCTGCGCAATCGCCGTGACCGAACCGGGAACCGGCTCGGACGTTTCGGCCATTACGGCCCGGGCCGAGAAAAAGGGCGATTATTACCTTATCAACGGGCAGAAGACCTTTATCACCAACGGCCATTACGGTGACCTCCTCGTGACGGCGGTCAAGACCGACCCAAAGGCCGTGCCGGCTTACCAGGGCGTATCGCTCATCGTCATCGAGAAGAATACGCCGGGGATCACATCGCGCAAGCTCGAAAAAATCGGCGGCCACTCATCAGACACCGCCGAGATCTTCTTCGAGGACGTAAAGGTTCCGGTCGGAAACCTCCTAGGGGGCGAGGGGCAGGGGTTCTACGCCATCATGAAGAACTTCTCGCTCGAGCGGCTGGTCATCTGTGTCCTATGCGTCTCGATCGCCGAGGCGATTCTCGACAAGACGATCGAATATGCTCAGAGCCGTGTCGCGTTCGGCAAGCCGATCGCCAAGCACCAGGTGATCAAGCACAAACTCGTCGATATGGCGACGGAAATAGAGCTGAACCGCGCGCTGACCTACCAGTGCGCCCGGAATTACGCGGCGGGCGTCGACGTGACCAAGGAGATATCAATGGCGAAGGCCTCCGCGGCCGAGATGGCCAACCGGGTGGCGTACGATGCGACCCAGATATACGGGGGGTACGGCTACATGGCCGAGTACGACGTGGCGCGCCTCTACCCCGACCTCAGGTCCGTATCGATCGCCGGAGGAACCACCGAGATTATGAAGGAGATCGTAGCGCGGCTGATGGGGCTGTAGGCGCCGCGAAAGTATCGGGCTCCTTCGGGGGGCGGGCCACGAGAGGGATAGGCACGAACAGGCGTAGTTCCGCCGGGCGGCGCCAAGCCGCCCGGTAAGGTTTCGGTAGGCGTGAGGGAGCGTCAAAAAAGTATAGAGCTCAGGCGGCCCGCAGGGCCGTTAACGGCCTCTCTTTATATCATGGTCAGCCACTTGATGTATTGTTCGATCTCGCCCCGGACGGTCTGATTCATCCGCTCCTTCACGGCGCAGGTGACGGGGCCGGGACACGGTTTTTTGAGATCCGTGCCGTCGATGGAGACGATCGGCTGCACCTTGACGGTGCTCCCCGAATAGAAACCCTCGTCAAAATCGTGCAGCTGTTCGGGCCTGATATCGGTCTCACTCATGACGTAGCCCATGTCCCGGATCAGCTCGATGAGGGCATGCCGCGTGATGCCGGGCAGCGCCGAGGTCAGCGTCGGGGTCTTTACCTTATTGTCGCTCACGAAAAAGACGTTGGATGTCGCCCCTTCGGCCACAAACCCTGCGGTGTCAAGCATGATGACGTCATCGTAGCCCTTCTTCTTGACCTCCATCTTGGCCAGGAACGCATTGACGTAATTGCCCACGACCTTGGCGTGGACGGGAACGGTGCCGCCGTGGATCTTCCTGAAAGACGATATCCCCACCCTGGCCGGTTTTGAGCGCTCCTCCGGCTTTAACCCAAAGAAATCGTAGTCCATGCAGAAGATCGCGACGTCGACCCTCGGGTCCGTCGGAATTACCGTCGGCTCGACCAGGGGGTAGAAGGCAAAGAACTTGGCAATCCCGTTCGTAATGCCGTTTTCCCGGGCCGTAGAGATCACGGCGTCGATTAACTCGCGGCGCGTGAGGGGAAGCTCCATGAAAGTAAGGGTGGCCGAGTTAAAGAAACGCTCGATATGCTCCGCCAGCCCGAAAAGGGCCGGGCCCCGAACGGTGCTGACCACGTCCACCACCTCAAAGATAGCCGAACCGCGCGAAAAACTGTGGGAAAGAAGCGGGACCGTGATCCTATCCCACGGGACTATTTCCCCATTTAGCCATGCCTTCATCGTATCGTTCCTATTCTGTCTAGAAGTTTTAATAAATCCGGTAACGGTCGTTAGCCTCCCACCGACGCTTGGGCAATAAAGAAGCGCAAAACTGTAGCACAATACCACACACGGTCCGGGTTTTCAATACTAAATCCGATAGCGGAAGATACCGATTGTCTCGGGCTACGCCGTAATATACCGGAGCGTCAAACGCCAAAAAAGGGCAACCCTTGTTCAAGGGCTGCCCATAACGAGGACGACTCACGGCCGGCGTGTATTACGGCGCCGGCATCAATGTCAGCACGTTTTCGAGGTCTTCGGCCGTCTTAAAATGCATCGGGATCTGATCTCCGCCGGCCCAGATCTCGGCCTGATCGCCGTAGTGGGGGCTCTTGAGGAGCCCGGACTGGCCGGGGGGCGAGACTAGGGTGGAATTCTCGAAATTGGAGAAATCCACGATCATCCTGATGACTCCGCCGGATTTCATATCAAACGGATTGGCGTTGTCCCAGAGGCCGGCGTTGATCGTGAAGTCGTCGCCCGCCGTGGGAATCGGGGCCAGATTGAAGAAGGGGAGCTTCTTGCCCATCGGGTGTTCGAAACGCATGGTGTGGATGTCTCCCCATCGCCAGTCGGCGGGATCGTCGCCGAGCCGGTCGGAGAGCTCGGCTACCGCCTCGTTCATACTCTTTACGATAATATCGTCGCGGTCCTCCGTTATGTCCGGTGTCGTGACGTCGTCAAAGAGAAGGAAATCGAGGTTGCCGATGTTGTTGGTCAGCGCCAAATCGATAATGTAGACGAGGTAGGGCGCCGACAGCTGTGAGAAGAGGTCGTCTCCGATCTCGTCGGCGACGGTGTTTTTCATCATGCTAAAATAGAAGGCGTTAAAGAGGGCGGCGGCCCCGCTTTTCTTGTCGATGGAAAAATCCCACCCGTCAAAGAGGGCAAGGGGCCTTTTGAGCTTATCGGTCGTTCTGCAGGCGGACGTTATATAGGGGATCCATCGCTTGGCAACAACGGACCCGGTGTCGGTTTGAAATCCCCGGGCGTCATCCAGGCCGACCGTTTCTTTTCCCTTCATGATCTCGTCAAATCGTGTCGCCCGCTCAAAGAGGTAGTAGTTTGTCATGGGGTAGGTGGTCGATTTCGGCAGGTTGTTGAAGGACCCGAGGTAGCCCTTATCGGGATTGTAGTCGTAGGGGAGCTCTTCGAAGGGCATGAAACCAACCCATTCGTGGTTTCCGTCCCACCCCGGCACCGGCAGCGTGCCGTCTCCATTCATACGAATCGGCACCCGCGCGATATACTGGTACCCGATGTTGCCATTGGCGTCGGCGTAGCCTATGTTAAGGGTGGGGGTCCTGATGATGGATAGGGCGGCCCTGAACTCGTCGAAATTTTGTGCGCGGTTTAAAGCCAGAAAACCCGTGAATATCCCCGCTGGCTCAAAGCCGACCCACTTCATGGCGGTGTTCGGGGGTGCCTGGGGCATCACGTCCGAAATGATGGGGCCGTGCCGGGAAATCTTTACGCTCAGCTTCTCCTGCTTGATCCCTTCCTTCGTCTTGATCTTGAGGGTCTCCTGGATGATCTCAAAATCCCGATAGCCCTCTTCGGTCAGGTACTGGTTCGGATTATCGGGATTGATTTCTTCGATGAAATAATCAAGCTCGTCCACCCGCCCGTTGACCGTGCTCCACGCAATGGCGCCGTTGGTCCCCAGCACATTGATCCCCGGCGCCCCGGGCGTCGAGCCGCCGATGACATTGTAGCCGGGTGCCGAAAGGTGGATCAGATAAAAGAGTGCGGGGATCTTCGGCTCGAGGTCGGGGCTTCCGGTGAAGATCGCATTTCCGGTGGTGGAGCGGGAGGGGCTAAAGATCATCCAGTTACTGGCCGGGATCTCCGGAACCAACGGGAAGGCATACGGCGCCCTTGAGGGTGATGCCGGTGTCGATAAATAGGCGACGATATCAACGGCTTCCGTTCGGGGAACACGATCCCCTCCCCGGGAGACGGTTGGGGCGAAATCGGGATAATTCGGGGTGATGAGCTCGAGCACCTCCGGCCCCACCTTTTGGCCGATGTTATACAGAACGAGATCGGCCTTCACGGAGCGGGTGAGGCTGTAGGCCATGAGGGTTCCGACGACAACGCTGTCTGTCGGCTCCCAGGGCTCGGGTCTTGTCCCGAGGATGGCATATTCGCGGGGGAGCCGCTTGACCGTCGAGAGATAGGCGTTGACACCCTCGGTATAGGCATTGATGATTTCTCGATCTTTTTGCGGCATGGCGGCGTATTCGGCTGCGGCGGTGCGGAAAAAACCCAGGGTCTTGAGGTATTTATCGGTATCGAGGGTGGCTTGGCCGAACAGCGTGCTGAGCTCCCCCCGGCCGGCCAGGCGTGTCATATCCATCTGGAATATGCGCTCCCGGGCGGTGATGTAGCCCTGAGCGAAGAAGAGGTCGTACTCGTTTCCGGCCGAGAGATGGGGGACGCCGTAGTCATCGGTACGCACCTCCACCGGCGCCGTGATGCCGGCAAGCTTAATGGTGCCTGAATAACCGGGGACGGCCGACCGGAAGAAGACCTGGTAGAAGGTGTATACACCTGCGATGAGAATGATCAGGACGATAAAAAAAATCTTAATAATTTTCATGGAAAACCTCCATGATGAATGGCGGGCGGTAAAAAAAGAAGGCCTACTGCTCCTTTGCCTCTTCGGGCAGCGCGGCCGCCTCGTTTCGCATCTTTTCGAGAGCTTTTTTCGACTCGTTAATCTGCTTCTGGGTATCGGGGGGGAGGAGAGTTATGACCATGTTGACGCCCCGCAGCAGAGGCGGGGCAATACGGGAGGAGGTGACGGCCGAAGGGATCAGGACGGAGGTGATGACGACGATAAGCGAGGCGGCGACAATCCCCTCGATCAGGCCGAAACACGCCCCGGCGATACGGTCGTATACCGAGAGGTCCGCGCCGGATATCGCCTTGGAGATAACGACACCCAGCACCGATACGGCGATTGAGACCGAAAGGAGGATAATGGTAAAACCGACGATACTGGCCAGCGGCCCCGCGGGGATGATTCCGGAAAGGTATCCCGCCGCCCAGGGGTACCCGATAAGGGCCGCGATGACGCCGACAATAACGGCAATCAGCGAAAAGATATCCCGAATGAAACCCTTCGTAATACCGTAGATACAGGTCGTGCCGATAAGTATTATCAGGATTATGTCAAGGATGCTCATGTGTGCGGCCTATTTGTCCCGGACAGTATTTTCTTTTGACATCGCCGAACGGCCGTGTACGCCGCCTACTGGAGATACCAGGCCATTTGGACGAAGAGCTCATCCTCACTATCGGTGTTAAGACATATCTGATCGGCCTGTGTGGCGCCGAGACCGAGTTCGCGGGCCCGTTTGAAGATCGGCATTTCCCAGATTGAGTGCCGGCGGATCCATTTTGTCACCTGTTTCTGGGTTTTAAGGAGGGCTACACCGGCCGCATCCATGGCCACCACGTCTGAGCCCGCCAGCATGATACCGGCGTAAGGATTTTTCCTGAATGAGGGGAGCGGCTGTATACGGTTGTTCGAGTCGGGGCCGCCCGTGACGATAAGCTGCCGGCCGTCGAGTATGACGAGCTTCGGCGGCGGAGTAAGTGCGTGGATCTCGGCAATCCGCTCCTGGAGTCGCTGAATGTCAAACGGCTTTATCCTGCCCAATCGGAAAAAATTGCGATGGGGCAGCGTATGGAGGAGGTAGCGGCTCTCGTCATCCATGAAACCGACGTAGCTCTTCATGGCCAACGTAAAGCCGGACAGCACGTGGGTCTTAACGTTGGCCAGGACGATGATATGGTCGACCTTCGGTGGGAGCTTCTGCTGCCGAAGATACGGGTCGTTCTCGTAGAGCATCTTGGGCATCCGGAACAGGTAGTTTCCCGGAGTCATCTCCCATTGGCGGGCCATATCGCCTTTCGGGTACCGCTCCCTCCAGACGTAATCGTCAAAACAAATGAGTTTTATGGGAAGCGGGGCGTAGGTCTTGGCGACCGTCCTGACAGCCGATTCCATGCCCGTTCTTCTGAAAGTCCTTTTTGTGTTTCTGAAAAAAGCGGATTTGTCCCCGACAAAAATAGCCGAGGGATTCTTCTTGACCAGGAGATCTATGAGCATCGTGACGATCTTCGGGTCCGTGGTGGCCGGGTAAGGCCTTCCGGAGTTGACGGAGGCCTTGATCAGGACTGAGTCCCCCGGTTTGACGAAGGACAGTCCTCCGGCAATGTCGATGAGGGTATTGAATTTTTCTCTAACGGCGGTTTCATTGTCTCGTTTATTTTCGGGTACCCGCACGAGGGCGACCTCGATTTCTCTCATGGTATTCGTCCGTCCTCCATTTTGGAAATTATTTATTTATACCATTTTTTCGTAAGGCGTGGAAGCTTTTTTTAGATATCTACGATGCCTCGGTTCAGAAATCAATATCGGCCGGGTTGACCTCGCGTCCTTCCCGGGCGGATATCTCCGGCGCGAGGGCGAATTGGAGGACGGCAAGGGCGGTCTCGCCCGAGAGGATCGGGTCGCCCCCCCCCTTGATGCAGGAAAAGAAGTGCCTGCCGGAGTCTATGAACGATTCTGCCCAGTCGTCCCTCAGGGCGTGGAAGCACCGCGTCTCTCCATCCCGGTAGAGGACCACAGACGGCTCCTGGATCATCTTGGCGGTGGCCCTGTTGACGAAGATAACGCCTTCCGTGCCCACCAGCTCCATCTTGTCGTCTCCGGAGTAATAATCAGAATTGACGAACAAATCGGGGGCAAATGTTATATCGTAGGCCCCGTACCGGGCGCGCTGCCCTTCCCGGTATTTCCACATGATGAAGGCCGGTGCGTCCACGACGACGTTGGTATGGTCGATCCAGGCGTAGACCTTTTCGACCTCCCCGCCGATGTCATAGGCCTGGGAGAACTTATGGAACCCGTCGTCGAAGACGATGGGGCCGCCCCCTCCCTTTTCGGGGTCGAGTCGCCACATCCACGCCTCTCCGGGTATCTCCCATCCGCCCTTCCCTGCCGTGGTCAACCGCATCCTGACGGTTATCAGCGTCCCGATCGCGCCCTCGGCCACCAGCTGCCTGGCCTTTACATAGGGGGGGTAAAAGACGAAGTTTTCAAAGACCTTGAGGAGCACCCCGTTTTCCTTCGCGGCGGCTATCATATCCCGTCCTTCGGAAACGGCAATGGCCATCGGCTTCTGGACCGAGACGTGTTTCTTGGCCCGGGCGGCCGCCACCGCCATATCCCGATGGAGGTGATGGGGCACGAGCATCTCGACGGCCTGGATATCGGGGTCCTTGAGGAGCAGTTCGTAGTCCGTGTAGGCCTTTTTTGCGCCCCATTGGTCTTTCCGCTGCTTTGCCCGATCCGGATTCATGTCGCAAACGGCAAATATCTCGGCATCCGGGCTTCCCTCATATGCCCGGGCGTGAAGGTCGCTGATACGACCGCATCCAACGATAGCGAATCTGATCTTATCCATAGGACCTCCCGTTAAAAGAATCGGCTGGACTATACAGAAAAACCGTTTTGGGGCCGATTATCCGATTGAAGGGCCGGGTTTCACAAAGGCCTCGCCCCCGGATCTTTTCGGGCCCGCCCCTGAAAAATAGGATAAACTTGTGTAATCATACAGGCCCGCCGCCGATAAAGTCAAGAAATTTGAGCAATCGGCTCAATCCGAGTCCCCAGACCGATGAATCGGGGAGTGATTCTTTTCTTGATAACGGCCGATAAATGTATTACGATCTATCAATGTATGTTCGCGTCGACATTATCTGCTCTGCCGCCCGAAGGACCCGTGCTTCCGATTATCAGGAAGTCCGTGAGTCGGGTGATCCCTGCGCTGTAGGGGACGTCGTCGTTGGAAGGGTTGCCGGCGTCGGCCGCCACGGGGTTATCGAAACGGTCGACGGGCGGGAACGCCCCCTTGGAGTGGGAGACGTGTGCGCCGTGGTCCTGGGGCGCCGCTACTCCACGGCGGAATTTCACGGTGCTATTCCGGGGCGCCTTTCTGCGGGAGATCGGTTCGATCTGCTCAACATCGGGGGAATAGCCGGACGCGTGATACCGGAAACGAGCGCCGTTTCCGACCCCACCGTCCTGACGTATCTTGGCCACGCCACCGATGAGGCGGGCAAGAAGCTCTCGACCTTCGATAACCCGATTGCGCCAGATAAACCGGGGGCGACGCCCGCCGTAATCCTCGTGATCGGTTCGTCTATGGATTCCGGTAAGACCACAAGCGCGGCACGCATAATCCATATGCTGACCGGCGGGGGGGTTCGAGTCGGGGGGGCAAAGCTGACCGGCACGTCCCGCATGAAAGACCTCTTCAGGATGGAGGCCGCCGGCGCGTTTGATACCGCCGATTTTCTCGACGCCGGGTGGCCTTCCACGTGCGGCCTGTCGTCGGAAGATCTCCAGGCCGTTCACCGGGCCCTTGTGGGCCGGCTTTCCGGCCGGGGGATCGACGTCATCGTAATGGAGGCGGCCGACGGCATCTTCGAACGGGAGACCGAATATATCCTGGACTGCCGGAAGATCATGAAGGACGTGGCTATAATCGTTGCCTGTACGACCGACAGCGCGTCGGCCTACGGGATGATAACCGCGCTTGCGCACGACCACGGCATTGTACCCGATTTCATAGCGGGAATTATTACATCGATGCCGCTGTTCATGGAGGAGTTGTCCCAACGGGTGACAATCCCCTTTTTCATCGATTCGGATTCGGTCAGGGAACGCTGCATCAGACTGATTACAGGAAGGAGCGCCGGTGTTCGATGAATTGAAACCCCGACCCGGTACGAAGGTGTCGGGTCGGATCACCATTGCCGAGAGTGCCAGCCGGCAGGATATATGTCTCTACTATTTCGGCCTGTGGGGTACGGAGAAAGGCCCCACGCTGCTGTTGAACGCGGCCGTCCACGGCAACGAGGTAGTCGGGGTTGAAGTGGTCAGAAAGATTGTCGACGAGATTGACCCGAACAGACTCTCGGGCAACCTCGTGGTCGTTCCGATCGTCAATCCGATGGCCTTTACATCGGGCCTGCGCTGGGATCCGTACGATAACATCGATATGAACCGGATATTCCCGGGCGACCCTGAAGGGACGATGACCGAGCGCGTCGCCCACAGCTTCTTTACGACGTTTGCCCAACGGGCCGACTATATCCTTGATCTCCACTCGGCGGAGTTCCCCGACGAGCTGATACCCCATATCCGTATACGGGTGGATCGGCCGACACGGCCGTACCTCGACCTGGTGGCGTCAACGGGCATCAACGCCGTCTGGAAGGGGCCCTCGGTTAAAGGGATGCTCCAAACCCAGGCCTTCCAGGATAAGATTCCGTGCGTCACCATCGAGATCGGGGCGGCCGGCGTCATTACGAAGGCCGATGTCCTGATCGGTACCACGGCCGTAAAAAATGTTATGGCCGTCCTGGGGATGATCGACGAAAAGGCTTCCATCTCGGATCGGCAGATACTGCTGCAGTCCAACGAGGCGTGGGTCAGGAGCCCCTTCGGCGGGATATTCAAGCCCGCTATTTCGCTGGGACAGCTCGTCAAAAAAGGAGACGTTATCGGCGACATCATAGATCCGACCAGCTACAAGACGGAGGATATCGAGTCGCCGCTGTCGGGCATCGTGACCGGAATAAGCCATCAGCCGATTGTACGCTCCGGGACGCGCCTGGCGATGGTGGTGGATTTCGACAGGAACCATTTGAAGCGGCACATCATACGGACACCGAAACTGCCCAACGCCCTCTACCGTCCGAATGAATACCTGGTCGCGTTGATGAAGGCGTTGTCATAACCGGGGGGAATCTATGCCAGATAAAACCATAGCCGTTGCCCGGCGGGAGGTCCCGATCGGGGCCGTCACGGACGTGGCGGTGGCGGGTGGCGGGCCGTCGGGGCTTGCCGCGGCGATCACGGCGGCAAAAAAAGGCCTTTCGGTTATACTGATCGAACGATACGGATTTTTCGGCGGGCTAGCAACCGCCGGGTCCGTCGGGACTATCTGCGGCCTTTACCTTCACCATCCGGACCGCATCGAACGTATCATTGAAGGATTCGCCGGCCAGCTTGAGGATGCCCTCGTCAAACGGGGAGGGGGATTCGGCCCGTTCATACGTCAGGGGTTTACGGCGCTCCTCTATAATCCATGGCACTTAAAGCGGCTCTGTGACGAGTGGATAGGCCGGGAGAAAAATATCCGCCCGATGCTCCACAGCTACGTAGCCGACGCGGTCCATGAGGACGGTCAGATCAAGGCGCTGTTGGTGGCAAGCCCCGAGGGGCTGTTTGCGGTCCGGGCGGGTGTCTATATAGACGCCACGGGCGACGCCGCCGTGGCGATGGCAGCGGGAGTAAAGACCGAAAAGGGCGATGCCCGGGGAATGGTCATGAATCCCACGATGATGTTCTATGTCCAGGGCCTGGACCTGGTTGGATACCAGGCCAAAGGGATGGCCGTCCTCAACGACAGGATCCGACAGGCGATCGCCAAGAAGACCTACCCCCTCACCGTGGGCCAGGGGCTGGTCATCCCCACGTTTCGCCAGGGTGAGGCGATGATAAAGCTCTCGTCGCTGGCCAGGGAGGGACGGGCGCTGGACGGAAGCAGCGTTTCAGACCTGACGTACGCGGAGCTCAAGGGACGCGACGATGCCGAGATCGCCATGGATTTTCTGAAACACGAGATTCCGGGCTTCGAAAACGCCTTCCTGGCCGATACGGCGGTTCAAGTGGGCGTCCGTGAGACGCGCAGGATCATAGGGCACTATATTCTGACGGAGCAGGACGTGCTTTCCGGCAAGAAATTCCCCGATACGATCTGCCTTTCGTCATGGCCCCTCGAGAAGTGGGAGGACGGCAGGGAACCCGAGATGGTCTTCCCGGCGGAAGGGGACTATTACGGCATCCCCTATCGGAGCCTCCTGCCGGTCGGGACTCAAAACCTGCTGGTTACCGGCAGGGCCATCTCGATGGACCACGGTGCCCTGGCGTCGGCCCGGGTGATGGGGGTGTGCATGGCCGAGGGTCAGGCCGCGGGCACGGCATGCGTCCTGGCGGCGCGGCGGGGCGTAAAACCCTCAGAGATTGATACGGAGCAATTGCAGTTGGAGTTGAAAAAGGACGGGGCCCGTCTCGACTGACGAGACCGGATCACAACCCCGTCCCTCATGCACCGGCTTTGTCGATGTGATACCTTATTGTGGATATGATTTGAGAAAGCATACGTATAAGAGGCGTTATCTCAGCCTCCTCCTTGTCATATTCCTGGGCGCCTGTACGACGATGATTCCCGTCAAGAAGGGAGTTTATCATACGGTTGGGCCGGGAGAAGACGTGTGGCGAATCGCTAACGTATATGAGGTCGATCCGAAGGTCGTGGCGGAGGTAAACGGGATATATAACCCCGAGGACATTAACGTCGGCGATACACTATTTATCCCCGGCGCGAAAAAGACGCTTGTCGTACCGCCTCCGACCATCGAGGAATTGGCCGCCAAGCTCCAAAAGGGTGCCTTCGTCTGGCCGGTTCAGGGGATGATATTTTCCCTTTTCGGCCCCCGCTGGGGAAGGCTCCACGAGGGAATCGATATTTCCGCCCCCCGGGGGACGCCCATTGTCGCGGCAAAGGACGGGATCGTCATAGCCGCAGAAAGGAAGCAGGGCTACGGGAATACCGTGGAGATTAAGCACAGCAACGGGTTTACCACCCGATATGCCCACCTTTCGGAGACTGTGGTCAAGGAGGGCGACACGGTTAAGGGGGGACAGGTTATCGGGTCCGTCGGCTGCACCGGCAGATGTACCGGTCCCCACTGTCACTTTGAAATCCATTACCATGACGTCCCCCTCAATCCGCTCTACTTTCTGCCCTGATGTGCCTGCGGTGTCGCCGTGCAAAGGCCGCCTCGGGCCGCCAGGATAGAGGCAGCGGGGGTATCGGGGAGTTGACATTTAAAAAAAAGAATCATATCATGTTCCCTCAATAACCTCTTCACAACTCCGATCAGGCAAACGATGTCAGATAAAATTGCCGTCTATATCGTATCTATGGGAGAAACGCCCGAGGCGGTTGGCGCGTTTATCTCGAATTTTTCCGCCCGGTTTAAAATTCCCCGGGAAAAGATGCTGGCCCTCAGCAAGAAACTTCCCGTAAAAATAGGGAGCTACGATATCGAAAAGGCCAAGCAATTTGGAATTGAGATCAGGCGTATGGGGGGACAGGTAAGCCTCCGCCGCTTTGTAACGCAGCAATCCCCGCCGGCCGACGTGCCTCCCCCCGATGATGGGCCGGCCGAATCCTGGGTGGTCCACGGCCACACGGAATCCCAGGATGAGCTTAAGAGCATGTCGGCGACGGACACGGGTGCGCCCGCGGCCGTGCCGCCGGAGTACGATTATCCGGCCATGTCCGACGATGTATCCCCTGCCTTTACACCGCCCCCGAAACGGACGATAGCCGGTAAATACGAGCCGAAGCAGGCCTACACCGCCGACCAGGCCTTCGGGTTGAGTGACGAGGGTTTTAAGAAGGTCAAGGATCTCTACGCCGGTAGAAAGGAGAAGCGGCCGCTGGTTGGAAGCCCGGTCTTCAGGATAGCACTCATCGTCCTGATCATTGCGGCCGGTGTGCTCCTCTACCAGCACAGACAGGAGATCCAGACCCTTACGTTCGGCCTTAAAAAGGTTGTCCTTTCCGATGCCTATGAACATCGCCTCCCGGCCACGATTTCCGTCCCGGCCGACCTCACCGGTAATTATGTCGGAAAGCTCAAATACACAACACGGGAGGGCAACATTGCTTCTGTGGACGTGATCCTCTTTATTGAGCGGAAAAATGTCCATGACGTTGTCGTGGAGATATCCTCTTCGGCGGCCGATATCGGCGACTACCGGCTTAAAGTCGAATATGCCCCCGGATACATCATGTATACGAAGACCATAAATAACAAGGTGGCCTACAGCGTGGAAAATACCTTCCCCTCCTCAAACAACGCCGTGACCCGAATCGACGACCGGGGGAGATTCTATATACAACTGGAGGCCCTGGATACGGGTATCGATTCGAAAGCCATTCCCGCAACCGAGAAGGATCATCTCGGCAATATGATCTTCCTCAAGATGGAGGGAGCGTTTGCCGGCAATGACCAGTTTTACGGGGGACTGCTGACCTCCGGGAGCCCTCTGATGGGCTGGGAAGCCGAGAAGAAATAGACCGACCTCATAGGCCGCCCAATCCCCTTCCGGCCGGTTCTACAAAAAAAAGCGTGATATTTTTCGACTTCCTTTTTGCTATGCCGGCGTTTATACATAAAAAGTTATTGCAATTCAATTGCATGTATGATAGAGTTGTATTTGCATTGCTTATCGTAAAAGGAACACGATTCATTTCCTTGAGTTTATGAACGGGGGATACCATTGATGGGATCGGCCCGTCGGCGATCCCTCCATGCCTTGGGATCGGCCGGCTGCCGGGCCGCACGAACGACGATGTGGCATTATCCAATGCAGGGGAAACATACCGATGAACGGCGACTATCATCCCGCGGCGGGATACGAAACAGGTGACGGGGTCCTCAGGGGAAGCGGCCTCAGAAAGACGATCGGCAGGGTCAAGATCATTGAAGCGCTCATGGCCGAACGAAGGCCTTTGACCGGCGCCGAGCTTATCGCCCTTCTCGGCAGGGACGCCATGGACCCGGCATCGGTTTATCGGGTTCTCTCGGTATTTACCGAACGGGAAATCGTCCATCGGATCGACGGGACCGACAAGGTGGCCCGCTACGCCCTCAATCGGGGCAGGGCCAATCACCCGCACTTTACGTGCCGCTCCTGCGGGAAGATGGAATGTCTCGACAAGATTACGGTGCCGCACCTGAATGTCCGCCCCCAGGGGTACGTCGTTGAAGAAGAGAACATGTTCCTATCGGGGCTCTGCGCTCGCTGCAACAAAAAAAGATGAAACCATAAGGAATAAAAAGAGGGGAATCGATATGAACGCAACGACACGGCGGTTAACGATGATCGGCTGCCTGATCGTATTCGTTTTGCCCGGTATCGTCCTGGGATCCTGCCGGCAGGAAGAACAGGCGGAAGGAAAACTTAACGTCGTGACCTCGATCTTCCCGATGTACGACATGGCGCGCGCGGTGGGCGGCGGCGACGTTACGCTTTCACAGCTCATCCCTCCCGGCACCGAGGCCCATACGTTCGAGCCGACACCCTCGGACATCATACGGCTGGAAAGGGCCGACGTCTTCGTTTATAACGGGGCCAACATGGAACCGTGGATAGGGATGATCCTTTCGGGAGTGAAAAATCCCAATATCCTGGTCGTGGATACGAGCGATGGGATTACCCTTATCAGGGGAAAAGACAAAGAGGGGGCGGATCCCCATATATGGCTTGATGTCGACAACGCAAAGAAACAGGTAGACGCCATAGCCGCCGCATTTGAAAAGAAGGACGGCGCGCACTCCGCCGACTATCGCCGACGGGCCGAGGATTATAAGAGACAACTGGATGAAGTGGATAAACTCTATCGGGAAGCGCTGGCAGACTGCGAAACGAACGTGATCGTCTCTTCCGGCCATTTTGCCTTCGGCTATCTCGCGGCCCGATACGGCCTGACCTATACCTCGGTCTATGGCCTGTCTCCGGACGCGGAGCCTACGCCCGCACGGATAGCCGCAATTATCGATCTCGTTAGAAAGGAGAAGACCCGCTATCTCTTCGCCGAAGAGATGCTGGACCGGAGGCTTACCGATTCTATCAGGCATGAGACCGGGGCCGAGATCCTTTTCGTCTCGTCGGGCCACGATATTTCGAAGGATGATTTTAACCGCGGGATCACCCTCATAGATATCATGAAGGGAAATCTCAAAGAATTCAAACAGGGTCTTTTATGCCGATAAAAGAAACCGCCGTCCTCGACGTGAAAAACCTGGCGTTTTCCTATAACCACTGGCCAGTCATCGAGGACATCACGTTCTCGCTGGTCCTCGGTGACTATCTTTGGGTGATCGGGCCCAACGGCTCGGGGAAGACAACCCTCGTTAAGAACATCCTGGGCATCCTGTCCCCAAAATCGGGTACGATCAGGCTCTTCGGTAAGGACCTCCGAGCGTTTGATCGATGGAACAGGATCGCCTATGTTCCGCAGAAGATCGCTTTCTTTGATCCTTACTTTCCCGCCTCCGTGAGGGAGGTCTGCGCAATGGGACTCCTTTCGGAACGGGATCGCCTTTCCCGGTTCGGAGCGGATGACGACACACGGGTGGATGAGGCGTTGGATCGCGTCGGTATCCGCAAAATCAGGGACCGGCGTATCGGGGAGTTGTCAGGCGGGCAACTGCAGCGGGTGCTTCTGGCAAAGGCATTGATTACGAACCCCCAACTGCTGTTTTTGGACGAGCCGACCGCGGCCGTCGAGCCCTCCGTCAGGGAGGATTTTTTCGCGATCGTCGATGACCTGAACGCACGAGGGACGGCGATCGTTCTGATCAATCACGATATAGCGGGGATGCATATCCACAACAATAAGATCCTCTATATAAATCGACGGCAGGTTTTTTTCGGCGAAGGGAAGCAGTTCTGCCTGGCCCAGGATATGTCTGACTATTTCGGGTCGTATCAGCACGTCATCTGCCACCAGCACACAGACGACGAGCATGACACGGGCGGAAATTGAGACGGCGTTAGCCGCGGCGGCGCGGCCCATGATTCGGTGACACGATATGCTTGAGCTCTTTACCTACGGTTTCATCCAGCGGGCGATCCTTACGGGAATCTTTGTCGGAACGGCCTGCGCGGTTCTCGGCGTCTTTCTGGTATTGAGGCGGTATGCCCTGATCGGCCACGGCCTGACTCACGTTGCGTTCGGCGGCGTGGCCGTGGGCCTGCTTTTCGGCAGACAGCCCTTCTGGGCCGCGCTTATCGTGACGCTGCTCTCGTCGTTCGGGATCCTCAAGCTCCAGGAGCGGATGAAGATCTATGCCGACGTGGCTATCGGAATCGTATCGGCGGTGGGGATGGCGGTGGGAATCGTAATCGCGAGCATCGCGGGCGGTTTTAATGTCGATCTGATGAGCTACCTCTTCGGAAGCATCCTGACGATCGGAATGTCTGAATTTATCGTTTCCATCGTGATATCGTGTATCGTGATCGTCTTTATCCTCCTGTTCTATCACGACCTGTTCGCGATGACGTTCGACGAGGAATCGGCCCGGACCATGGGAATAAAGGTTGACCGGTATAACTATTTTTTCGCCGCGGTTTCCGCCTTCGTGGTGGTGGTGGGGATGCGGGTAGTGGGGCTGCTCTTGGTGGCGGCCCTGATGATCTTGCCGGCGACAACCAGCCTTCAGGTCTCCCGGACGTTCCGGGGTTCTCTGATCATCTCGGCACTGGCCGCGATCATATCGGTGGTCGTGGGGATCGTGATCTCATTCTGGCTCGATCTCCCCTCGGGGGGGACGATCGTGCTGGTCAATTTTGCTCTCTTTATCCTGGCCTTCTGGATTAAAAAACTCTTCCTCGAAAAGGGCGACGCCGCTCCGGATTTAGGCCCGAATTCGTAAAACGATCACAAAAGAGAAAAAGATGAGCAGGCCCGCGCCGACGAAGAGAAAGGACGGCCCGAGGTACTCCACGGTTGCGCCGCCGAGGCTGTTTCCGATAATAAGCGACCCGTTCTGACAGGCCATGTACACCCCGATGAGGCGGGCGGTCCGGTCGGGGGGAATAAGCCTCAGGAAAAAGGCATAGGCCACCGAAAGGGCCACCGAATAGCCCGCGCCGGCCCCTAACATGACCGGATAGGCGCTCCTCATATCACCGACGAGGGGCACGATACAAAGGGTCACCGAAAGGAACAGGAGCCCTCCCGCCAGTACGGACTTGTGCCCGATCCGATCGCCCAATACCCCCACGGGAAACGCCAGCACAACGTATCCGGCGGTCGTCAATAAAAGGGCGAAAAACGCCTGCTGGTTCGTCGCCGAAAGGAGGCTCTTTGCGGCGATGACGAAAAAGAAGTTGACCATCCAGATACCGCTCCACCAGAAGATCATGGCCGCATAAAACGTCATGACCCGCCTGTCTTTTGTGATCATCTCCAGCAGGCCGGGACCGGATCGGCCGCCGCGGGCGGCCGGGCGTTCCGGGACTCCGAGAATCAGGATCGTTATCGAGATGACGATAGTCGCTGCCGTCCAGATGAAGACGAGCCGGTGGTCGGTATCCCAGAGGGGTGCGCCGAACAAGAGGAAAAAGATGAGCCCGATTCCACCGATGAAAAACATAACCCCGGCGGCCCGGCCTCGCCGCTCGGGCGCCGTAATGTCGGCAAGAAACGCGAAGTAGGGCCCCATGGTGAAGAAAAAAGCGGCAAAGAGGACCAGGAGGAGGGGGACCGCGGCGGCCAGCGTCGTGGCACGGGGCAGGATCAGAAGAACGACCACGACGACAATCCAGCCGCCGGCGATAAAGGGCTTTCTTTTTCCAAGGCGCCATTGTATGCGATCCGATAACATCCCGGCGGCAATCGGCATAACGGCCCCGAATATCCCCGAGGCCGACAGCACGAGCCCCACGACGGCCTCAGAGGGGGTGATCCCGATCAGAAAAAGCGGCAGCGTCGCCGACAGGAATCCCCAAAAGGTCTGGACGGCAAAAAGCCCCATGGAGAAGAAAACGAGGCGGATGAGGGGGAGCCGATCGGGAGGCATAGTGATATATTCTTCCGGGACTAATTCAAAAGCACCGCAAAAACCGCGATAACGGGAACGGCCGGCCGCGGCTTAAACAACAACGCGTAATCAGCCGAGTATGTAGCATGACAAGACAGTGAAATCAAGTCATTTGTTTTCTCACCGGAAGGACGATCTCAAATATGCTCCCTCCCTCTTCCGGGGCAATGAGGCGGATACCGCCCCCGTGGGCCTCGATGGTTTCCTTGACGATTGCCAGTCCCAATCCCGCCCCCTTTTCACCGGAGGGGACGTTCTTGCCCCGGTAAAACTCTTCGAATATCCGTTCCCGCTCCCGGTGGGCGACACCGATACCGGTATCGGCCACCGCGATAGACACCAGGGGATCAACGAGCCGGCGCTTGGGCCGCCCGCCGTCGCCCGGCAAGTCGACAGGCTCCCCGACGCCCGACACCGTCACCGTGACCGACCCACCGGCGGGAGTATACTTGAGTGCGTTCTTGAGCAGATTTGCCAGCGCGCCCTCCAGCAGTGAAAGGTCGCCCTCGATCTTGAGATTATCGGCCGCCAGGACGAGGCGGTGCCCGATCTTCTTTTCCGTGAGCTGGTCATCGAAATCACTAAAGACCTTCTGGGCGAGGATATGGGGGTTGATCTCATCGCGCCGCGGTTTGATTTTCCCGGAACGAAGCCTCGTTATATCCAGAAAGTTCTCCATAATGAGTTTGAGCCTTTCGGACTCGGAGAAAACGGCCGCCAGGTGTCTCTGTATCTTTGCGTCCCCCCGCGAGGTCTCCATGACGATCTGGGCGTGGCCCATGATCGTGCCGAGGGGCGTTCCCACCTCGTGGGTGAAGACGTTAATCAGGTGGGACTTGAATTCCTCGTTTTTCCTGGTCTCCCCAAAGAGGCGGGCGTTCTCCATCGAGAGGGCCGCAAGGTCCGCCACGGACCGGAGCACGTCGATCTCCGAGGACAGGAAGGGCCTTTTTCCTCCCAGGCGGGCCAAGCTGATGAGGCCGAAGGCCCGCGTACCCATCAGGATGGGGATCAGCAGTAGTGTCCTCGTATCGGCTTGTCCGGTCTGTCGTTCCTCGGCAAACAGCAGCGGCGTGCTGCCCGCGTCTTCGATATGAAGGTAACGCTTCTCGTCGACGGCCTTCTTATATTCGGGATAGTGGGAAAGGTCGATCGGCTGGGGCAGGGTAAAGCCGTCGGTCCCTTTTCTTGTCGTTGCGCGGATGACGGCGCCCTGCTCCGGATCGATAGTGATAATGCCGATTCGGTCCGCGGTCACCGCCTCCCTGATCGACTCGGTGAGAATCGGGAATATCTCATTAATCGTCAGGGCCGTCGAAAGGCGTCGGGAGGTGTTGTAGAGGAGGGCAAGCCCCGCGGTGAGCGTGATCCGCTCCGTGACGTCACGGGCGGTTATATGAACCGGGGTGGACATCGTCTCGCGAACGAAGGAGCCCCCGTTGACTTCCATGAATCGATAATTGCCATCGGGGTCCCTCATCCTGATCAAATGAGGAATTGCGGGCGCGGCCGATGAAGTCAGATCACCGATCAGCCGTTGTGCATCGTCTTTATCGTTGGGGTGAATCAGATCGAGAAAGTCGGGAATTGGCCCGTCGGTATCCACGTCGAGATTTTTGCGGGCGGCGGTATTGGCTTCGATGATCTTTCCCGTCCGGTCCAGGATGAAGGTTGGATCGCTGTATTCCTCAAAAAGAAGGCGGTAACGGCGGCTGAGCGATTCAATACGCTCCGTGCTCTGTTTAAGCCGGACGAAATTCTCCACCTTTTTAAGGAAGATATCCGGGTCAAACGGCTTGATAATATAGTCGACGGCGCCCAACTCGAGCCCCTGGAGCATTTGATCGGAATCGGTATGGATTGCGGAGATGAATATGATGGGGACGTCTTGAAGGGAGCGGATCTCCTTGAGGCGTCGCGACGTATCGAATCCGTCGATACCGGGAAGGTTGATGTCAATTATGATGAGATCGAAAGCGGACGACGATTGGCCGAGAGCGGCCAACGCCTTCAGGGGATCGGAAAATCCGGCCACGTCGTATCCCTCCCGGGCCAGTATTCGCCCGATCGCCGAGAGAACCGACGGATCGTCTTCTATGAGGATGATGGCGCCCTTATTAGTCACGGCATTAACTCCCGTACGAATCATAGCACGTTCAGGCGTCGAAGGCAATTGGATCAACGCGAGAGGTATTGAAAACGATCAATAATTAATATATAATGCGAAAAACAGACGGAGGACGTGTGAGGGACGACAGCAAAATATTGATTGTTGAAAACGACGCGGCCATGGCTGAAATGCTCTCGGATTTTCTTACCGACAAGGGGTTGGCCGCGGCAATTGCCGAGGACGGGGCGGCGGCGCTGGCCCTGATCGAGCGGGAGCGCTTTGATATCATCCTGTCGGACGTGGTTATGCCGAATATGGATGGAATCGAGCTGCTGCGCCGGCTCAAGGACCTGAAGAGCGATGCGGCGGTGATCATGATGAGCGCCTACGGGACGATCGACAATGCCGTGGAGGCGATGAAACTGGGCGCCTACGACTATATCGCCAAGCCGTTTCGGCTTGACGAGATCATCCTGACGATCGGCAAGGTCCAGGAGAGCCGGATGCTTCGCGACGAGAATATCCGGCTCAAGCGCGAGCTGGCAGGCAAATATACCTTTCATGACATCATCACCAAAAACGACGCCATGCACAAGATATTCCAGACCATCAAGAAGGTGTCGGGATATTCGACGGGCGTCCTGATTATGGGCGAGAGCGGTACCGGAAAAGAGCTGATAGCCCGGGCAATCCACTACGAGAGCAGCCTTCAGGGGGGGCCTTTTGTCCCGGTCAATCTCGCGGCGATACCAGAAAACCTCCTGGAGAGCGAGCTTTTCGGCCACGTCAAGGGCGCCTTTACCGACGCCGTCAGGGATAAACCCGGGCTCTTCGAAGAGGCAAGCCGGGGCACTCTCTTTCTCGACGAGATCGGGGAGCTTCCCGTCTCACTGCAGGTCAAGCTGTTGAGGGTTCTGCAGGAAGGGGAGGTCAGAAGGGTCGGGGCCACCGCTTCGGTCAAGGTTTCGGTTCGCATCATCGCCGCCACGGCCAAGGACCTCGAACAGGAGATGAAGAGCGGGTCCTTTCGGGACGACCTCTACTGGAGGCTCAACGTAATCTCGTTGAAGCTGCCCCCCCTCAGGGAGAGGACGGAGGACATCCCGCTCTTGGTGGAACATTTCACCGGCAGGTTTGCCAACAAGCTGGGGCTGGCGGTCAAGGGAATCGATCGGGAGGCCCTTTCGGTACTCATAGACTACCGGTGGCCCGGTAATATACGCGAGCTCGAAAACTGCATAGAACGGGCAATGATTCTCTCCGATTCACAGACGATCAAGCCGGCCGATCTCCCGCACCAAATAACGGATGCGGGGATGCCCAAGGCCCCCGGGGCCGCGTCTTTTTCTACGACATCCCTGTCTATCAAGGAGGCGACCAGATCCATCGAGAAACGGCTGATATCCGATGCGCTGGCCGCGACCGACGGAAACCTTACCAAGGCGGCAAAGCTCCTGGAGATCAGTTACCGCGCCCTGCTGTATAAAATCAAGGACTATGCTATCCGTTAGTGACGTGCAGGGAAGAGGTATGCATATTTTGCACAGTAACTGTGAATAGTTTGCATAACCTGTCCGGATGGGTCCCCTCGAAAAGAGGGGCGCAAAAAAAGTCCCTCTTTTCAAGGAGATACGGAGCACCCATAACGCCGTAAACGACGAAATGTCCCAATTATTGGCACAGATAGTGCATTACAGAAAGGGAAGGAGTTTCTCTATGAACCGGTTTCGTTTTCTTTCTCTTCGACTTCTTTTTCCGGCCGGCCCGCCGAAACGGCGCGCACGGCCCGCGAGCCCGTCTATCCGGAAGATCGGAGGATTCACCCTCCTTGAGGTGATGACGGTCGTGGGCGTCATTGCGATCATGTCGAGCATTGCGATATACAGCATCAATACGAATCTCGACCGTATCCGGGCCGATACTGCCGGCCGAAGAATCTCCATCGCGCTTAACTATGCGCGGATCAGGGCGATTTCCGAAAATACCAACTATGTCGTACAGTTCCTGAGTCGAGCCAATCCGGGCAAAAATGAAAGCATGAGTTACATCAGGATGTTTGCCGACGTCAATAAGAACGGGACATACGATTCCGGCGAGGCCTCACGGATCGAAGACCTTCCTATGGGAATCATCTTTGACCTCAACGGGCCGAAGGATATCGACAACACGGTCGTTACCAGCAGCTCGGACAGGGACGGTATCGTCTTCACCGACAACAAATTGACGTTCTACCCCCGCGGGAGTACATTCGAAAAAGGAGAGCTCTATATTATTCCCTACAAGAATATCGAGGATGGTACCGACAAAAACCGAAGGGCCGTTTCCGTTGAACGGCTCTCGGGCAAGACCATCGTTTGGGTATACGATATCAAGCGGCTCGACAAGGGGTTATGCGCGTGGCGGTTGGAGGGAGAATAAGGCGGCCGACGGGCCTGATTAAAATCGCCGCGGCTATCCCGTTATAATGAAAGATTACCGAATCTCAAAGAGAGATTCGGGGTCCCGTAAGATACGGGGAGAAATGATGAACGCATTCAGGAAAATCATACAGATCGGCAGAAGAATAGGGGGCCGGGTCTTCCTCGAAACGGCTGGGTCCCGTTCGTCCGTACGGGGATTTACCCTCATCGAGACGATGATTGCCCTGAGCATCTTTACCATCGGCATTATGGCCGTCGGCGCCATGCTCATCTATTCCATGAGGACCCGGGTACTCAACCACCAGATTAACTTTGCGGTTTCCGTAGCCTACGACCGGGTCGAAGAGCTCAGGAAGATCTCCGAAAGCGAGGTGGATGCCCGGTACAACTCGGTGCTGAACTTTAACTATATCCTGTCCCGGGATCCCGCGTACGGCGCCATAGACGGGTATACCGTCCCGGGCTTCCTCTCGGGGGCCACGGGCTATACCGCGGCGGTCACCAGCATTACCGCCAAGGGGATATCCGCCGATGAAAAACAGCAGAGAAGAGATAAGATCAAGATCCTCTATGATGATGGAGATATTGCCAACCATGGGGACGAAACCTCGGGCGACGGTATTTGGACGTGTATTGAATATATAGATATGGATACCGGGGAGGTCAAACCTCAGCCGGAATACGCCGCCCTGACGGCCGCCGAGAAAAAGAAATGGCGATGGGTGCTTACCCGAAAGACCATTGTCGAGCCGATGGATCTTGTCGAGGTGACCGGCGAAACCTACAAGCGGACACTTTCCCACGCGGCCCTTTCGGGCACGGTGACCGATACGACGGGCGCCGACGTGGCGCAGCTTACCGTCATAAGCTCCTGGGCGGACATGACGGGCAAGACCAGGGAGATTAAGTATAATACACTGCTGGTCCGCGGCTCCTATTAAAAGAGCGGATAATACTACAGGGGCGGCTAAAAAAGCGGGCGAACGGGGGGCGGTGTCGGAAACTTGATGATAACGAGAGCATAACGGCGGAGGCCAACGTGTTTAAGTTTAAGAATATGAAAAGTCTCAAGGTTTACCGGGGAGAAAAGGGCGGGTATATCATGATGCTGGCATTGATCATCATGCTTACCCTGACCGTCATTGCCGTGGGGTACGTCGCCAACGTTACGCTGGAGACGTCCATTACCCGCAACTACCGCGTCAACCGGGATATCCTCAACGCCGCGGAGGCGGGGCTCGGCGTGGCCATGCGCATCACCCACGAAGAAATCCTTAACCAACTCGAACCGTTTTCGGGGACCGCGCGGACGGAATACGAGGGCGATAACGAGAGTACATACGGGTATCCCTTCCAGGTACTCTTTGACGATTATAAAGACGTCAGGGTCAAGTACCGCGTCATTCCGGAAAACCCCGATCCGCAGAAGAACCGCTTTCTCTACCGGACGTACGTTTCGTGCTCGGAGATGATCCACTATGCCTACCCCTATATTATTGAGGTGCTCGCGGAGCCGCTCAACGGCGTGGGGGGGACGCAGTACCTGAAACGGCAGATCCGGGTGCTGGAGACGCCCCTCGTGCAATATTTCGTATTCTTCGATGACGATCTTCCCTGGCACCCCGGCCCGGTGATGAACTCATGGGGGAGGATCCATAGCAACGGGAACATCTGGTTTTCTCCCGAGCCTTCCGGTGCAATATATCTCAAGAACCTTACCAGCGGCAGCGTGATGGTGGAACATTTCCTCACCGCATCCGGCGTGATCTATCAGGACCGCGTGCTGGGTATGATCCCAACGGAGACACGCGGTGGACACGTCTACATGCGCGTCTACCACCTCACCTCGACGGCGGACAACCAGTGCCTCTATTCGGGAAGCACGTCCTGCGATTACGTCGAGATCAACACCGATATCAACTCGGCAAACGCCGACACACAGCAGACCCGCTTTACGGACGCCAACGGCTGCTCCTACGTGATGGTGGGCGTTCCCAAGTCCCCGTCCATTTCGTTTAACGCCACCTTCCGGGAGGGCTTCTACGAGAGCAGGGCCCGGGCCCCGGAGCGCAGCGAATATTTCGGGCTGACCATCGTCATCGAGGGCAGCGGCGGGGGCAACTGGCCGCCGAGAAACGCCGCGACCGACGTCACCGGTACGCTCCACATCTACGCCGCCACCAAGGACTTTGCCTACGATTACAAGAGTTATCCCGACGGGGTGAAGATCGAGGATGTGACCGATAAGGTGTTTCTTGCTGGCAGCGATATACCCTGCGATCTGGCGGGCTGGCCCGCCACGGACGGGGATATCGTTTTCTCTCCCGAAACGATCAGGAATCCCCTGACGCCCCCCCCGGCGTTTCCCGACACCAACGGGAATCCGACCTATCCCGTCTACCTGGAGCGCAACGACCAGCGGCAGGACATGAACGGCGTCGCCCTGACGGTAATCGATCTGGAGAGGCTGGAGAAGTGGTTTTACAGCGAGTATCTCGATTCCGAGTATGACAATCAGGACAACAACCAAACGATCGATAAGTTCCAGACCGACGAGGTGACCGGTAACACGACCAAGCTCGTTATCTACGTCAGCCGCACCCCGACAGCGGCGGAGGTGCCCGGGTGGGCGGGATATACCGTGGACGGGGGACCGCCCTATCCGTATTACGATACCCCGGCAAGCCAGGTCCTCCAGGCGATCAAGATCTGGCACAGCGACGAGCTCGTCTGCCCCACCACCATAGCCACCGACAACCCGGTCTACATCGAGGGGGACTTCAACAAAGGTGGCAGCTATGCGGTAAGGGGTTGCGCCGTAATCGCCGACCTGGTAACACTCCTTTCCAAGGACTGGCATACTGACCTCCTCGGGAAAATAGAGGGCAGACCACCGGTGGCAAAGACCCTTTGGTTGACCGTGCCTGTGGCGACCACCTATAACGCGGCCTTTTTCATCGGCAGGGACGATCTGAACACCTTTGCCATCCGCGGCGGACCCTTCAACGACGAGACGGAGGGGCTTCACAACTTTGTCGGGTTCGGGGAGGACTGGAGTAACGGCAGCAAAGTCTGTACGATAAACGGCTCGTTTATTAACCTCTGGTTTACCCGGCAGGCCCTCGGATATTTTGATGTCGCCGCAACCGGGGTCGACCGTGTATATACACCCCCGACCCGTAACTTTGGGTGGGACCCGGGGTACAAGGACTCCCAGTTCTGGCCGCCCTACTGCCCATCGGCCTACAGCGTGGAGAAGGTCGGTTGGTACCAGGGCGAGGAATATGACGAAGAGTATATGCAGGATCCTAACGAAGAGTGAGGAATACGATGCGCATAAATAAAAAGGCAGTCCAGTGGATCAAGATGCGCCGTGGATTTACCATGGTGGAGATGCTAATCGCCGTTCTCATCTCCTTTATTATCCTGGCCGCGATATTCGAGGTGTTCATTGCCCAGAAGCGGCGCTACGTTACCGAAGACGCCATCTTGGAGATGGAGAACCGGGCCGATTTTGCCATCGAGTACCTCACCCGGATTATCCAGAATTCGGGATACAACATCCGGCAGGGGATGAAGTTCGAGGCGGCCTCGGATCACTACTTCGTCACCGCGATGGATGAAAACGACGACAATGTTATCGGCCCCGACGAGATCATCGCCATTGTCCTCAACAAATCGACCCGGGATACAACGGCCAGCGAAGAACCCACGGAATTGGTTCGGGATCCGGACATGGATGATTTTGCCAGCGGCGCAAGATCGTTTGGGTTTGACGTTTTCTTCGATATGAACGGGGACGGCAACGTTGACGACACGGAAAGGTACGTATCGGGATATAACCTTAACACAGCCCGTAACGACACCAGCCCCGACCAACAGGACTCCATCAGGCTCTTTCTGGCCGGAGGCCCGCCGTATGCCGTCTATCGGTACGGCCTTAAACTTCTCGACGAGAGCAGCGCATATAATAGCACCACCAACCCGTATATTGTCGATGCTACGCCGGACCTTGTTACCGACGGAGTCGATAATTTTATCATCCGCTATTACGATGAAGAAAACCTCCCGCTGCCGGTGACCTATGACGACTCCAACAGGAGGATTACCCCCAAGCCGCCTTATACACTCACGCGTAACGAGATGACCCGGATCAGGAGGGTAGAGTTCGAAGTCCTGATGCGATCGGCCAGGATAGACAACAAGTGGACCGATTCCGGATCATACCCCGCGGGCACCGTAGCCACCTACGATGAGAACGGAAAACCCGCCGGCTGGGTATGCGGCGACTCGGAATTTCGCAGCAGCGAACCATACCTGACCAATTGCGTTGGTCTTTCCGATTGGGACTGCTTTTCGAAATACTGCAACAACAAGACGTATCCGTCCCTCCCCGATAACAAGGTTGCCTACGAGGATCACTACCGACGCCTCCTGCTGACCTCCAGCGTTACGCCTAAAAACCTCACGCTCAATCCGTACGGCCAGCTGACCCTGACAGTCGATCCCGTCCTGGTCAGGTGCCCCGATACCTATGCCACCCTCACGGCGACATTGAAAGACCGGGAAGGAAACCCGATGACGGGTGCGGTGGTCAATTTCTTTTCGACCTCTCTGGTGTCGGGACTCGATTATAGCGGCGTATCCAGCACCAATGGGGATGGGGACCCGATCACCGACGTGGATGGAGTCGTAACCGGCATCAAGTTGAAGGTGCTTGCAATGTCGGACGGCACCAAGAAACCGGTATCCGTCACCGTGTCTGCGGATACGGCCATTACCGTCAACGTCGACGGGGTCGACCGGTCGATTCCGATCTATTCCTCCGTCGTCGTCCCGTTTGTCGTCGGTCCGCCGGTGACCATCGTCCTGGAAAATCCGCCTACCGACGTTACCGCATGTGATGTAAACTCCATCAAGCCGTTTACCCTCTATGCGGAAGACTGCAATGGGTTTCCCGCCGAGGGGGCGACCATTACGGTAACCCCGTACAATCCCGCTTCCCCGGGGTCCCCTCTCGCCGCCAATATTAATCCCGGCTCGTTTCACCCGGAAGACAACAGGACGTCGACGTCCGATCCCCCGGGTAAAATGGTGGACTATTCGGACAACGAAGACGACAACGGGAAATACATCGTCTATTACGCGTCTCCGTTGGTAACCAATCCCACGGTGGAAACCTACCTGTCGAGCCTCGGGATCGCCTTCAAAGCGACGACCTTCGCCGAAAAGGAGCTGACCGACCCGGTTCCCGACGGGTGGGGCTTTACGGCAGATCCGGAGGCTACGCACGTCATTACCGTACTGCCCGGGACGATAAACTCTATTACCGTCGTTCCTACCAGCCACACCGGGGTCGGGTGCGAGAACGAGTACTTCGATTTCTACGTTACCGGGTACGACTGCGGTACATTGAATGACTACGGGGCCAACTCTCTCTGGGCGTCCATTCTCGACGACGAAGGGTATCCGTCCCCGCCGTCGACCAGTATTGTTGGGGAGTTTCTGAATCTGCTCGGCATCGAACAGGGGGTCATGGACGCCAAGATGGTATACGATTCCCATTCTCAGAAATATCGACTGAGGTTTGTGACCACGGGATGCTCCGTCGGTACCGAGGAGGAGAGTATCGGAGTATATAACTACCGGTTGACCGATTACCCCATCCCACCGGAGGATGCCGCCAGTGGCGAAATACCGATAAACCTGACCCAGTGCCCGACGGGAGTAAACATCGTCCTTACCGCGCGTGAGCCCCATGAACTAGACGGGGACGGTACGCTGACGGACGGTTTTTATCAGAACGGATGTGATTACAACAATATCGACGTCGTGGCAAACGTCACCCGGAATATTCCCCCGACGACCCTCTGCGAGGATGTTGAGTATAATCCGGTGACCTTCACGGTGGTCAGCGGCGGCGCGCGGTTCCTGGATATCGGCGGAAACCCGACCCTCACCACGGTAAGCGCCAGTACCGACGTAGATGGTGTGGCCTTTGCGGGACTCGAGCTCACGGGCACATCCCTGGCCGACGTGGTCATCAGCGCAACCACGTCCATCGGGACCGCTCCGGTCTATACAGATACGGCGACCATAACCTACCCGGTCGGGGAGGAGCACATCGTCTTTGCCTACCGGAACAGTTGCTATACCGACCTCCTGTCTCCGGCCAACGGGATACGGACCGGTGACTACGTCTACCTCGAGGTGCTCGACTGTAATCAGGACAACGACATCGGCGCCGCCGACACCACCACGGTCACCGTGTACGCGTTTTTGTCTGGCATCGATGATTCGGAAATAGTTACCCTTACGGAGACCGGAAACAGCACGGGTATCTTCCGGGGCAAGCTCAAGACCCGGGCCCTTCCACCCGGGTGGTCTTCAGCCTTTGATGACGGGATCCTGGATATCGTCAACGGTTCGTACGTCAACGTCAGGTACCTGGACGAGGATTCAAACGAGTTTTATGCCTACGATACCAGCAATATCCTGACGATCCTGGACCAGTGCAACGAGGGAATACGGTTCGTGGAGAACTTCGCCAATACATCAAATGACGGGCTCACCACCAATATGACAAATTTCGCCCTATCGGGCTCCGCGAGCTGGCGGGGGTTCTCGACCCTCAACATTACCAGGAGGACCGTGACGCCTACGATTACCCCGAGCGCGTCGTGGTTCAAATACCTGCTGCTCCAATTCTGCGACGAGATGTTCCTCTCGGGTTCGGTCTACACCCAGTATTTCTATAACGGGGCGGCGGTGTCTTTCCCGCCGTCAACGACGCCCGACGTAAAATGGAGAAACGTCGAATCTTTCATGTGGGTTGACCTGGACGAAAGCATCGTCGGGGATGCCGCGTCCGAGCAAAACTGGGAAGACCTGGCGGCTTCGTATCGCTTCAAATGTATGGGGGACCCCGATGATGTCGGTTACGGGAGCACCACGGCCACCATCGAAGACTATTACCTTCCCGGTGTTGATAGGGGCGTCTTCTTCTTCTTCAGGACCTCCTCCTCCTATTCGACAATGTCGGGTTTGGCCGGGACGCCGACGATGGACGTCATCGACCGGGGGTACATAGCGGTCTGGACCGAGGACGGAGCCGGCAATCCGTTGGCGCGGCTCTTCCGGGTCGACGGCATCGATTCGGCCGCCAACCCCGTGACGGTGGACGTGGTGCAAATGGGCGGAGATGTCACGGGAACGGACTTCAACATCCCGTTTGACAACGGTCTATACCACAAGGCCGAGATCGTGCTGGATGGAAACGACTTCTATATCTATTTTGATGACGTTCTGCTGGATTTCGACGGCCAATCCGGTCCATCGGCGGTGGGCGGCTCTTCGGCCATCGATAAGAACTACATTGACGGGAGTATCGGTTTTGGGGTCAAGGACGTTATCGCCAAGTTCGACAACGTGCAGGTCTGCGGCTGCCCGCCGATGCACATCACGGCGTCTGATCTAACGTTCCCCACCACAACCGGCGTGACCCTCTCGGCGGCCGACACCATGTACGGATTGCCTGCCACGGGCCCGGTAACGTGGGTAGTTACGCCGAGCGACAGTGGAACCTTTGATACTAATCCGTCCAGCGGGGCATCGGTCATCTTCACCAGAAGCCTTACCGGGGCCTTCCCGGACCAGTTTGACGCGATAGACGCGCTGGGTTGTATAGCGACACTGCTGCCGGAGCCGCCCGCACCGACGTGTCTCACCCAGGATTTTGAATCCTATGATAATGGCGTAACCCCTAACAGCAGTGACTTCGCCTCCTGGGTAGGATCGTGGTGGGTCTATCAGGACAGCGCCAACGGCAACAGTAAGGGACTCAATTACAACGGCACTGTCGACACTACCGTTCGGCTAATCAGGGCGGGGTCGGACTACCAGTCGATGTGGGACAACCATTCGACGGATACCTACGACGACTATACCGTCGAGGTGGACGTGCGGCCGGAAAATGCTACCTGGGATTACTGGACGGATTCGGCGCTCTTTTTCAGGAATGACACGACTAACAGTTCGGGCTACTACCTCTCACTCGAGCGGAGAAGCGGCGGCTACGTAACCGTCCGTCTCAGATACGACCCCTACTTGACTTCCTACGCCTACGGCAACGAGGAGACCCTCGCGTCGCATGACACATCGGCGACGTTCAGCACGTCGGCGATCTATCACCTCAAGGTAACGGTTATCGGGTCGACCATCGAGTACGAGGTGCAAAGGAACGGCGTCGTCATCTGCAGCGGGACGGTCACCGACTCGAGGCTTAAGACCGGCGGGCCGGGGATGAAGCTCTACCGGAGTGACGGTTTCTTCGACAACTTTGAGATCTGTGGCGAAAATTAGCAGTATGGATATATAAGGAACGATGGGGGGCAATGGCCCCCCATCGTTTTATACGGATAAGCGACTATATCGGCTACTTGTCGGATGCGGGCAGCGCCGCGTCCAGCTTTTCGGCATCCTCCTCCAATTCCCTCCAGTCGATGCCCTTTTCGTCTTTCTGTTTTTGTACGATGAAAAAGCCGCAATAGCCGTCGCCTTTCGCCCGGCATTTTACTTCCCGGGATTCGACGGCCTTGTCCTCGTATCTCTGGGAGAGGCATTCCCCGATTCCCTCCAGGTAGCTCTGGTGAATGATACAGAGCGGCTTTTCCGACCGGATCCCGTCCATCTCATAGATATTCCAGCACTTGAGATAAAGCATACGCCGATCGTTTGTACCCCTGCCGACGACCGTCCGGGAGAGACCCCATCCGTAGAGCGGGAACACGGAGGCCAGCACCGCGTCCATCGAGCCCAGGGCTCCGTCCAGCTCTTTCCAGTCGTAGTCGGCCAGCGCCTTTTGCGCCACCGCAAAGCCCCCCCGTTTTGCGACACGGTGGAGGATGGCCGCGGCGCCCCGGTCGGTCAGGATCTCGCCCATCGCCTCTTTGAAATTTTGCAGCAGCCTGACGGTCTGAAAGGTAAAGGTGGAATCGCCGTACGCGATGAGCTCGCGGTTGTCTGCCACGGGAGTGAAAATTGTGGGGATATTTCCGTCCACGAGCAGGTACGGAAGGATGAGCCCGTCGTGAAACCGGGTAACGTCCTGGATGGTTGGGTGATCCAGTAACGGGACCGGCGCCCCGAGCTTGGTGAGCATGACGCGAAAGACCATCGTGAGGGTATCCTTGCCGCCCACCAGCTCGATCTCGTCAAAAAACGCCTCCATGAACCCCTTACGGGTCAGGATAATTCGATTCCTTCCGTCGACCCCCTCAAGGAAAATGGAACCGCTTTCGGCTTCCCAGATGATTTCATTATTGGATGAGGACATAAGATACCTCGAAATGACAGATAAATGACCCACCGAATACATATAGGTATATCAATGGTATGCCCACAAAAGTGTGAGCACGATAACAAAAACCGGACTATTATTTAGTTGATAAGTGAGCGTCATTAACTTAGCCGGCAAAAAAAAGGAGGGTGACCGGTGGGGGTAACCCTCCCCGTATTATGAGGTTATGCGGTTATCCGAAAACCCGCTTAACCTCTTTAAATACCTCGTCGGCGACGTTGATCGATTTTTCGATGTCTTCCTTTTGGTGAGCGGCCGATAGGAACCAATTGTGATGCGGGTGGAAGAAGATCCCCCTCTTCATGGATTCTGCGGCAAAGAGCTGATTCATCCGAAAGTCTTCGCCGCCCTTGAAGGTGATGAAGGGGATCGCCGCGGGGCCGGTTACCGAGATTTCGAGATCGTGGGCCTGGGCCATCTCTTCGAGGCCGGTCTTCAGGAGTTCGCCCATCTTGTTCATCTTCTCGACGGCCTTGTCCCGCTTGAGAATCGTCAGGGTCGCCACCGACGCCGCCATGGGGGCGGCCGAAAACCAGAAGCTGCCGGTATAAAAGACGTTGGACGCGCTGATGCGCAGGTCTTCATTGCCCACCATCGCCGACAGGGGGTAGCCGTTGGCGATGGCCTTGCAGTAACAGGAGATATCGGGGGTAAAGCCGAAGTATTCATGGGAGCCCGCCAGGTTGAGGCGAAAACCCGCCCGGATATCGTCGAGGATCAGCACGATCCCCTCCCGGGTGCAGGTCTTGCGAACGCCTTCCCAGAATCCCTTGGGCGGCATGACCTGGTCGGCCCAGGTGGGGTGGTGATAGGGGGTGAAGATCGCCCCGGCGATGTCGCCCCGATACTCCTCGGCCAGGCGGTTGAATCCGTCCAGGTCGCCCCAATCGATGGTCAGGATATGGGCGCGGTCTTCCGGCAGAATTCCGTTGTGCCCGGACCCGGTCCACGGCGCGGTGCCGTGATAGGCGCCGTTGGCCATGATGATCTTTCTCTTCTTGGTATAGTCCCGGGCAATCACGAGGGCGTGGTTGGTCATATCGGCGCCGTTCTTGCCGAAGACGACCCATTCGGCCATCGGGATGAGCTTGGTGATGAGCTCGGCAAGCTCCACCATGACCTCGCCCGGGTGGTTGGTGGTGTTGGCCAGTTTACGTTGTTTATCGGCGGCGGCGTCCACCTCAGGGTGGTTGTGGCCCAGGACCATCGGGCCGTAGGCGCACATGAAGTCAATATACTCGTTGCCGTCTACGTCCCAGTATCTACATCCCTTTGCCTTTGCGGTGAAATAGGGGGAAGCCATCGGCCCGGCTAAAACCGGGGTCAGATGGCCGTAGATTCCCTGTGGGATCACCTTGGCCGCCCGCTTGAAGAGCTGTATCGATTTCTTATATCTTTCTTCCGACATGGTTACCTCCGTGTCTATGGTGAATTCCGGGTCGCCCGGACGGTGATGACTTACTGGGTATATTCCCCTACCTTGAGCATAAGCTGAGAAAACTGGTCGGCCATCGGTAGAGAACCGGAAAGGGTTATATCACCCATCGGAATTGCAGCCATGAAATCGAGTTTGCCGACAAACATCTTATAGGCGATGTCATAGTCTCTAAACGACATGAACATGTTATAGTCCCCCGGTCTACCCTTTGCCGCGCGAAATTCGTTTTTTTGCTTTTCTATATAGACGGACGGCTCACCCTTTATATCAAATTGGGCGATCCCGTTGGGGATCTTATCTATGGCCTTTTGCTCCTCGCCCCGGCCCACAGGGGCCGCGCCGAGGATCGCCGCAAACAGGAGAAGTGTTGCGGCCAATTTCGTCTCGCCCGTGTTCAGCGGCCTCTTCGGATCGGGGGTCATGTAGAAATTAAGCCGGTCGCCGAGCTTCGTGAAGGCGTTTACCAGCTTAATGTTCCAGATGCCCCATACGGGAATAGGCAGGGCAAACCCCTTGTTCTTGAAGAGGTTGTTGAGCATTTTTACGGTTGGAAGATACAACGTAATCGAGCTCTTTTTACCCTTTCCCTGGGTAACGGCAATGGTCCCGTCTTTCATTTCGACCTGGGCCGCAAGACCGTGAGGGGCCCGGAACGTGATGACGCCGGCCAATCCCTTAATCGCCTTTTTGGCCGCCTCGTCTCCCTTGGGAAGTTCTTCAAAGAGGGGCAGGACGGCCTGTAGAAATATTCGGGCGGTGGTGAGTTCTTTTGACATAGATGCCTCCGAACAGGTGAATAGAAAGGTTACTCTATACGCCGGTGGTCCAAAGAAAACCACCCGTGTTGAGCTATCTTTGGGAATCCCCGGCTGCGTATCGTACGGGGACACCCGGCCTTGTCCCGTGGGCTTGGGCACGGTGCGTCAAAAAATCACCCGGACGATAACCGGGATACGCCGGCTTCCTTTTCTCATGATGCCGACTGTCGGCCCGAGAAAAAGACGTCTTGGGCCGCCGGCATATCACCGGGTATCGTTACTTACCGGTAAAGTTAGGTTTTCTCCTTTCGGAAAAGGCCGCGATCGCCTCATAGAAATCGTCCGAAGGCAGGATATTGGCGCTCCGGTTGGCGACGTAATCCAGACCGTCGGCTACCGATTTGTCCCGACAGTAGTTAATGACCTCTTTTGCCGCCATAACGGCCAGGGGAGATGAAACAGAGATTTCCTGCGCCATCTCTTGGGCGGCGGCGTAGAGGGCGTCCTTGTCGGGGAAGACATCGCTGACCAGCCCGATTTCTTTTGCCCGCGCGGCGGTGATGTCCTTGGCGGTATAGGTGAGCTCCTTGGTGTGTCCCTCTCCGATGATTCGGGGAAGGCGCTGCAGCGTGCCCACGTCCGCAACGATGGCAATCCGTGCCTCTCGAACCGAGAATTTCGCATCAGCACTTGCCAGGCGGATGTCACAGGCGGCAATCATATCGACTCCTGCCCCGATACACCAGCCGTGGACGGCGGCGATAACGGGCTTTCGGCATCGATCCACACACGTCATGGATTCCTGCAGGCGCATGATGTCCTTGACGAATTTGAAGCGCTTGTTGCCCTGTACCCCCGGCTCGGTGAGGGCAGGGACTTCCGAAACCATCCCCACCAGGTCGATGCCGGTGGTGAACGCCTTGCCGCGTCCGGCAAGGATTACGACGCGCACGTCGTCGTCGGTGTCCATCTCGCGCATGACTTCGATGATTTCTTTCCAGAAATCCGGGCCGCAGGCGTTGAGCTTATCCGGCCGGTTCATGAATACCCACGCAATGTGATCCTGCTTTTCGATCTCGAAGGTCTTATAGGACTGTGTCATCTGTGCTCCCCATTAATAGGTGTCGGTGGAAAAATAAGAGCATCTCTATAAAAATCGGTTCGATTTGCCTTATGCCGTCCCGCTCGTGGACCGTCGGTTCCGGCGGCTCAAAGAACGCCACAGACCCATGGATGCGGGTAGCGATGTACCGGTCGATACGGATCCTATCGTTTCCCGAGCAGCCGCTCGATTGTTCCGGCTACCGATTCGGGATCAGGGATCATCGCCGTTTCCAGCCCCTTTGCATAGGGTATGGGGCATTCCGGCGCGGCTATCAAAAGCGGCGCCTTCTTCAACAGGCCCAACCCCGCCCGGGCCGTCCGCGCGATCACCTCCGTGCCGATTCCCCCCGTGGGGCATCCCTCTTCGATACATACCAGCACGCCCGTCTTCTTTACCGAATCCAGGACGGTCTTCATATCGAGGGGATACAGGGTAACCAGATCGATTACCTCGGCATCAATCCCGGCGTTGTCGAGGTGTTTTGCCGCCTCCAGCGATACCCCGACGCCCAGGAGATGAGTTACGATGGTGACGTCATCACCCCGCCGTACGACGCGGGCCTTGCCCAGGGGCAGCGTATAGTCTTCGTCGGGCACCACCCCCGTCTGGGGGTACAAAAGCTTGTGCTCGAAGACGATTATCGGATTCTGTGAACGAATCGCCGATTTTAGTATTCCCTTTGCGGTGTAGGGGTCCGACAGCGCCACCGCAATCAGGCCCGGGATTCCGAAAAAGAAACGCTCCATCGATTGCGAATGCTGGGCGGCCATGCCGATGCCGCCCCCCAAGGGCGTTCGTATGGTCAGGGGGACCGAGACCTGCCCGCCGGTCATGTATCGGATCTTTGCCGCCTGGTTCAGGATGGGATCCATCGCGCAGGTCAGGAAGTCCGAAAAGAGGATCTCGGGGACGGGCACCAGCCCCGTGACGGCCGCGCCCACCGCCCCCCCGACGATTCCGTTCTCGGAGATGGGGGTATCTATGACGCGGTCGTTGCCGAACCGATCGACCAGTCCCTCGGTAACGCTGAAGTAGCCGCCGAGGGTGACGTCTTCTCCCCAGATAAAGACGCGCCCGTCGCGCTCCATCTCTTCGGCCAGGGCCTCGTTGATCGCCTGCCCGACGGAAATCAGCCTGCCCTGGGCTTCATCGAGGAAGCGGCCCTCAAACAGGGAGCGCTCCTCCGGCGCGTACGTGTGCGTCATGAGGGCCGAGAGGGCGGGCTCCGGTGACGCCTCGGCCGCCTTTACCGCCGCCGCCACAACGGAGGCGGCTTCCTGCCTGACCGAATCGATATCTTCGGGCGATACCCCGCCCGCGGCAAGCAAAGACGAGAACCGCTCGATGGGGCACTGTTTCTTGTATGTCTCCTTTTCTTCGGAGCTACGGTAGCTCTCCGGCTCGCCCTCCATGTGTCCGTGCCAGCGATAGGTCATGAGCTCCACCAGGCGCGGTTTCTTATCCCGCCTGATCTTTTCGATAACGGCGCCCACCTTCTCAACGACCTCCCGCACGTCGTTTCCGTCCAGGCGGACCGCTTCAATATTGTAGGCGGCGGCGCGTTTATATATCTCGGGCACCGCGGAGTGCCGCTCGACGGCGGTAAACTCGCCGTAGCGGTTGTTTTCGATAACAAACAGGACCGGCAGGTTAAAAACGGCCGCCATATTGGCCGCTTCGTGGAACATTCCCTGGTTGACCGAGCCGTCGCCGGCGATGACGACCGAAACGTCGTCCCGTCCCTCTTTCTTGATCGTCAGCGCCGCGCCCATGGCCAGAAGGTATCCGGCCCCGACGATTCCGTTGGCCCCCAGTATCCCCAGGGCCGCATCGGTCACGTGCATAGAGCCGCCCTTGCCGGAGCAGAGCCCCGACGCCTTCCCGTAGATCTCGGCCATCATGCCGGTTACGTCGGCGCCCTTGGCGATGACGTGGCCGTGCCCCCGATGGGTGGTGTTAAGATAGTCGGTTTCTCGAAGGTTCAGGCATACTCCGGCCGCCACTCCCTCCTGGCCGATGGACAGGTGAATGGCCTCCGTGGGGATCGAGCCGGCCCTGAACGCCGCCGAAAGGTGCTCTTCAAAGGCGCGGATAAGACACATGGTCTTGAGGATGTCCAGATCCCGGGCGCCGGGCTTGGCAGCCTTTTTTATGTGGGGGCGCGCCGGTGACGCCGTGTCGGTCAATTCAAGCGGCACGGGGTCCAGAACCGAAAGGTCGTAATCTCGTTTCTTTGCCGCCCGAAACCATGAAAGGCTTCGCCGCTTTTTTGCCTTTTTCTCTCTGACCAGGAGGTCCTGCCTGCCGGCCTCTTTGAGGACCCCGGGGTAGAGCGCGAACGCCGGTTTGAGGGCGGGCAGCAGCTTGAGGGCCTTCTGGATGGAACCCTTGGCGATGATCTTGCGCGAGGCGATGGCCAGCGGAACGTTGAGGTCCTCCATCCAGAACAAATGGCTCGTCTGGGACGATAGGATCATCTCCACGTCGGGGTCTTCGGGCACCGGCGGGTCCCAGAAGAAACGCGGTTTTACACCCCGGATGTCGACGTAGAGATCGGCGTCTGGATCGGTGAGGCGAAACTTCACCAGGATCTTCGATTGCCCGACGCTCTTGATGATCTGTGGATTGGAGAGGATTTTGTCCCAGAGGATGGTAAGGATGCGGACGAGCTCCTCTCTGTCTGAAAATGGCTTCATCGGATAACTCCGAATGAACGTTGTTCTGTCTGATAAAAATATCTGAAAGTGATTGAGATGTCAAGGAATTTATCCGAACCGGCCGGGCGGTTTTTTGTTATCAAACCGCCCTGTTTGTGGTATGATCTGTTTTTAAGTCGGGAGCAATGGGTGATCCTTGCAGGCGACATCGGCGGCACCAAAACGAAGCTCGGTCTCTTTGAAAGAGGGGGCGATGGGCTTGTATGCACGAAGAAAAAGACCTACCGCTCGCGGGAGCATCCTACCATATTTTCAATTCTTGAAGATTTTATCCGATCCGAGGGCGCGATAGAGGCCGTTTGCCTCGGGGTTGCGGGGCCGGTGGAAGGGGGAAGGGTCATCGCGACGAACCTTCCCTGGAGGTTTTCCGTAGACCAGATTGCGTCGGCCGTCGGAACGACGGGGCGGGTATGCCTGCTGAACGATCTGGTGGCCCTGTCCCTCGGAACGGTCGGCCTTCATCCCCCGGATATCGTCCCCCTCAAGGGGGGAGTTGCCGATCCCCAGGGAGTCCGGGCGGTCATCGCCGCGGGGACGGGACTGGGGCAGGGCTACCTTGTCCCAACCTTCGGGGGAGAGGCCTTCAGGGCGCTGCCGTCCGAGGGCGGACACGCGGACTTCTCCCCCCAGACCGAGACGGAAGCCGACCTCTGGAGGTACCTGAGAAAGAGATTCGGGCGCGTCAGCAACGAGCGCGTAGTCTCGGGGGGCGGGATCGTGGCCATCTACGAGTTCCTGCGCGACATTAAACGGGTAGATCCCGACCCCCAGATCGAAAAGGCCCTGGCGACCCCCGACCCGAACCCGGTCATCGCGCGCCGGGCCGCCGGCTGGGCATGCCCGATCGCCCGGGCGACGTTCGACGTCTTCCTGTCGGCCTATGGGGCCGAAGCGGGGGACCTGGCGCTTACCCTGTTTGCCACGGGCGGCATCTACGTGGGAGGAGGCATCGCGCGCAAGAACCTTCCGCTGATAAAGAGCGGACCTTTTATCGAGGCCTTTCTCGACAAGGGAAGGTTTCGCAGTCTCATGGAGAGGATCCCGGTCTGGGTGGTTGTCAACGAGGATGTAGAGATCATTGGCGCGGCGGGCTTTGCCGCACTGAACGAAAAGGACAATGACGCAGCTTCATCATATACCATCGCTACGTGATAGGAGGGAAACATGCCACTAACCTCAACCAGAGAGATGTTCGAAATGGCCTATCGGGGGGGGTATGCCGTCGGGGCGTTCAATGTCAACAATATGGAGATCATCCAGGGAATCGTCGAGGCCGCCGACGCCGAGCGGTCTCCCCTGATCCTGCAGGTCTCGGCGGGAGCCCGCAAATACGCCAACCCCGTTTACCTGAGGAAGCTTGTGGAGGCGGCGGTGGAGACCGCCACCATCCCGATCGTGTTGCACCTGGACCACGGCGAGACCTTCGAAATCGCCAAGTCCTGTATCGACGGCGGTTTCACGTCCGTCATGATAGACGGCTCCAAACACCCGTTTGAGGAAAACGTGCGCCTGACAAAGGAAGTGGTGGTCTACGCCCACGCCCGGGGGGTGCCGGTGGAGGCGGAATTGGGGAAACTGGCCGGTATCGAGGACGCGATCAAGAGCAAGGAGTCCGTCTTCACCGATCCCGACGAGGCGGTGGAGTTCGTAAAACGCACGGGGTGCGATTCGCTGGCCGTCTCGGTGGGCACGTCCCACGGGGCCTACAAGTTCAAGGGAGAGCCGACGCTGGATATGGAGCGGCTTGAGACGATCTCAAAGATGCTGCCCGGCTTTCCGCTGGTTCTGCACGGGGCCTCGTCGGTGCTGCCCCATCTCGTAGAAGAGGCCAACAAGTACGGGGCCAAGCTCCCGGGGGCAAAGGGTGTTCCCGAGGACCTGATCCGCAAGGCGGCTGCGATGGGGGTCTGCAAGGTCAACGTAGACACCGACCTGAGGCTTGCGATGACGGCCACGATCCGCCGGGTCATGGCCGAGAGCCCCGCGGAGTTCGACCCCCGTAAATACCTGGGCCCCGCCCGGGACGCGATAAGGGAGGTCGTCCGGCACAAGATCAAAGACGTAATGGGGTGCGCGGGCAAGGCGTAGAATAGCCCCGCGTGACATTCGATTTCCCCGAAATCTAAAAAGACACCCACGAGAAGATGTCATCTTCCCGCGGGTGTCTTTAAATGCGCCGAATTAAGGGACACCTCGCTTAATTACTGAGTTCTGTGTTTGTGTAGACGGTCCACTAATTACGTACGGTGTCCGCTCAATTATTATCCCTACTATTCGTATCGGTTGGGCCGGCAAACAGGAGCAATGCCGATCGTATTTCTACCGCCCCACAAGATGTAATCCGTCCTCTCATTTTCCCCCTTCTCCGACTGGCCGCAGGGAAAACAAAGTCTTCCGTTCGTGTCTCCCCGAGCCCCCAAAAATGCCTGCGTTCTTGGGGTCACTATCGCGGCAGCTGAATCTCTCCCTTACCCCACCGCGGGCCGGTATGCTTTTCCTCAACACAGACACCCGGGACCAGGGAGTCGGCCTTTTCCTGGTCGCGCCGGGACATATCGAGGTCCCCCTTCATCAGAAAGGCCTCGCCCCTGCCGCAGTAGGCTTGGGCCAGGTAGTTGGTCTGCAACTCGGAATAGCGGGCGATGGCGCTTGAATAGTCCGACAAGGCGCTGTCGTAGTACCCCAGGGCCATATCGACCTCGGCGCGGTTGAAGTAGGCGGGGGCAAACGTGTCGTCGCTGGTGACCGCCTCGTTATACCACGCGAGGGCCTTCTCAAAATCCCCGCGCTCCTTAGCGATGTTGCCCAGCAGGTTCTGGGCCCGGGCAAACGAGGAGTTGATGGCCAATGCCTGTGTGAGATCACGCACGGCCGGCGTCATATTTCGTGTTTTGTAGTTAAGGAGGCCGCTCACGAAGTAGACGTCGGCCGAATCGGGGGATTCGGCGATAAGCCCATCGATCTCGGCCTGGGCAAGATCGTACTTTTCGAGATCGGTATATACCTCCGCCCGTAACAGGCGCATCTTCAACCGCGTCTGCCCGTCGATTTCGGAAAAAGCCAGCGCCTGGTTGACGTAGTCCAGAGATACGTCCAGATTCCCGGCATTAAAGGCGATAAGCCCCAATGAGTAGAGGTCCGCGGCCCTTTCGGCGTCGGCCCGGGTAGGGGAGGGCGACGTCCCCGGTCCGGAGGGGGGCAGGGAGGCGCAGCCCACGGATACGATGGTGACGAGAACGGCTATCATTAAAGCGGTCTTTTTCACGGCGATAACTCCCGAGCGATATATTCAATCCGATTGAGCGGGCCGATCGAATCGACCCCGTCCAAAGATACACGGTAATGGTATCACAACAGGCCCCCTTTGAAAAGGGATAATCGTGCTCTCCCGTGACCCACCTGTTGACCCGGTCGGGCGCACGAGATCCGGACGGCACAGACGCTTGAGCGTATTGTCCTTTCGTATCCCTTGACCGCGAGCGTGCGTGCTCGTATAATGAAAGGGCGCGCACCTGTAACCACCCGGGGAGGATACCATGGGAAAAACGATGGAACTCTACGAGACACACCTGAAGGGCAACTTTTCGGGTATCGATGCCCTTTCGACTGATGAACTGTCCTTTCTGTTGGCCGTCCACGATAAGAAGGTGGACTATTTCAAGGAAGAGCGCAAGATGCACTTTCTTGCCTTCATGCTGGTTACGCTGCTTTTCTTCATCATCCTGCCGCGGACCTTCGAGGACCAGTACCGGCTGGCCTTCGTGCTCGTGGAAGCCCTCCTCTTTGTGCTGATGGTCCCGTATATTTTTTATTATGCCTGGTATGAGAACCGGCTGCGAAAACTCGAGTCCCTCTACTTCGTGATTTTCGAGGCGGCGTCTCAACGGGGGAATAAATGATTTACAGCCGGCCGAAAAGCTGGTACTATGAAACCATCGTAATAAAGCGCTCTATGGCTATGGTGTTGTAACCATTGCATATTTCGTATTACCGGGTGAATCTTTGAGGAGCTTATAGATGATCAGGGTAGTCGTATCGGGTGCGGCAGGCCGTATGGGCAGGCAGGTAATCGCCGCGATCAGCGATGATGAGCAGACGGCCGTATCGGGTGCGCTGGAGGCGGTGGGAAATCCGGCGCTTGGCCGCGACGCGGGTGCTTTCGCGGGGCTGGTGGAAAACGGGGTCGTCATAACCGATGATATCTCGGCGGCCTTTGAGGGTGCCGACGTGGTTATAGATTTTTCCGGACCCCGGTCGTCCCTGGCGGTGATCGCGGAGGCGGCAGGGCGCGGTATGCCCGCGGTCTCGGGCACTACCGGGCTCTCCGACGAAGACATCGGCAAGGTCGGGGAATTCGCCGAGGAGATCCCCATCGTCATGACACCCAACATGAGTGTCGGCGTCAACCTGCTCTTTGCCATCTCCGACGAGGTGGCGCGGGTGCTGGGGGACGATTATGACGTGGAGATCATCGAGGCCCACCACAACCAGAAGGTCGACGCCCCAAGCGGAACGGCGCGGCGCCTTTTCGAGATCGTATCCCGGGCACTCAGGAGGGACCCCCGCCAGGTCGGCATCTACGGACGAGAAGGGATAGTCGGCAAACGCCCCCGGGGGGAGATCGGCATCCACGCGGTAAGGGCGGGTGATATCGTCGGCGAGCACACGGTCCTGTTTGCCTCGGAAGGAGATCGCGTTGAGCTCGTTCATCGGCTCACGAGCCGCATGCCTCTTGCCCGGGGGGCCGTTCGGGCGGCCCGCTGGGTGGTCGACAAGGACCCCGGTCTCTACGACATGCAGGATGTCCTTGCCCTGAGGAGAAGACACGGATAGAAGCCCGACGGCATATGATCTGCCGCGCGCAAGGGGCGGCGGCAGCCAATACGATACGATACAAACGGTGAGAGACGGCCTCCATGAAGATAGCACGATTTGAGCAGGGCGATGCGGTACGGTATGGAATTGTCAAGGGAGAGACGCTCGTCGAGTTTTCCGATCCCGGTTCGACCGGTCCCAGGGGCGACCCCAACGTCTTTGCCGTAAGCGCGGTGCACCTGCTGGCACCTACGGCCCCCCTCAAGGTGGTGGCGGTGGGGCTCAACTACCTGGACCATGCCAAAGAGATGGGGATGGAGCCGCCCGATGAACCGATCCTCTTCATCAAGCCCTCCACCTCCGTCATCGGACCCGGCGACGACATAATCATGCCGAAGGCCAGCGCCAGGGTAGACTACGAGGGAGAGCTTGCCGTCGTCATGGGCAAGCGCGCCAAAGACGTCTCCGTGGGCGATGCCAAGAGCCATATCTTCGGCTACACCTGCCTCAACGACGTGACCGCCCGCGACCTCCAGGCAAAAGACGTGCAGTTCACCCGCGCCAAGTCGTTTGACACCTTCTGCCCCATAGGACCCTGGGTCGAGACGGAGCTTGACCCCTATGCCCTTGCCATCGAGACACGCCTGAACGGAAAAACCGTCCAGAGCTCGAGTACGGCCCAGATGAAATGGGGGGTCTATGAGCTGGTGTCGTTCATATCCTCGGTGATGACGCTGCTTCCCGGGGACGTGATTGCCACGGGGACCCCGCCGGGCATCGGCCCGATGGCGCCGGGCGATCGAGTGGAGGTGAGCATCGCGGGAATCGGAACCCTCGCCAATCAAACCAGAACTTCGACATAACGTCCCCACATACAGCAGAACAGGAGCGTATACGTCATGAAGATGAGCTATGCGGACAGGATATTGGAGCTTCCCCCGTATCTTTTCGAGCGTATCGACCGGATCAAGAACGAGATGGCCGCCGGAGGCGCCGATATCATTGACCTGGGGGTCGGCGACCCGGATATCCCCACACCGGCGCCTATTGTCCAAGAGCTTGCCCGGGAGGCGGCAAGGCCCGAAAACCACCGCTATCCCTTTACCGCTGGGCTCTCCGTCTTTCGCAACGCGGTGGCCGGCTGGTACTCCCGGCGTTTTGGGGTGACTCTGGAACCGGGAGGTGAGATCACCTCGGTTATCGGGTCAAAGGAGGGGATCTCCCACGTTCCCCTTGCCTTCGTCAATCCCGGCGACGTGGTGCTGGTCCCTGAGCCGGGCTACCCGGTATACGGCATCACGTCTGCCTTTGTGGGTGCCGACGTCCGCTTTATGCCGCTTACCGCCGAAAATAACTTTCTGCCCGACCTCGGGGCGATCCCAAAGACCGTGGCCGACAGGGCCGCGCTGATGTTTCTCAACTACCCGAACAATCCCACGGCGGCAACGGCCGGGCCCGGCTATTTCAAAGAGGTCGTGGCGTTTGCCGATAAACATAATATCGTCGTCTGTCACGATGCTGCCTATACCGAACTCTATTTTGACGGAAAGAAGCCCGTAAGCTTCCTGGAGACCGACGGCGCCCGGGACGTGGGGATGGAGATCCACAGCCTCTCCAAGACGTTCAACATGACCGGGTGGCGGATCGGCTTTGCCGTGGGCAAAAAGGAGATCGTCGGGGGGCTGGCAAAGGTTAAATCGAACATGGATTCCGGGATCTTTCAGCCGATCCAGTTGGCCGCGGCATATGCGCTGGATCACGCGGAGGAACTGACGCCGCCGATCCGCGCGGTCTACGAGAGACGGCGGGGGGTGCTGGCCGAGGCTTTGTCTGCTGCCGGCCTCGAATACCGGATGCCGGAGGCGAGCTTCTACTTCTGGGTGAAGACCCCAAAGGGCCAGACGTCCGAGTCGTTTTCCGCAATGCTCGTCCAAAAGGCCCACATCGTGGCCACACCGGGCTCCGGCTTCGGCCCGAGCGGGGAGGGCTACGTCCGGTTTACCCTGTGCGCTCCGGAAGAAAGGCTCACCGAGGCCGGGGAGCGGATCGTGGGGGCACTAAAATAGAACCACCGCATTGAGACGGGCGGAATGAATGCCGCCCCTACATGTTCTAACGCAATATAACCCAAGAACTCGTTGGGACACAATTCATCGTGTCTAACAGCTTTAAACGCGGGGATAAAATCGGTTCTTTGCTAACTAGTCCACCCGTGTTAGAATCTGTAGGGGGCGCATAGATGCGACCCGGCAGCTTTTCCTTCCTGTCGGGGCCCCCAAAAAGCCTGCTTTTTGGGGTGTCATCCGGGCGGCATGAATGCCGCCCCTACGGGTGTAATCGGTTCAATCAGACAGTCAGGTTTGTCGGTACTATACGTCGCTTTTATAACAGGTGGCCGTTCTATTACGACGATAGGTCAGGCTATCAGATGTCACAACGATCCGGACCTTCCGAACAACCCTCGCGCCGTACTATTCGATTGAAGGACTACGATTATTCACAGGCTGGCTGGTATTTCGTAACAGTCTGCACTAAGGGAAAGGCGTGTCTGTTAGGCCGGGTTAAGAAGGACGAAATGGTCTTTTCCGAGATCGGCAGGACGGCCGAAAAATGTCTTATCGAGATATCAAGTCATTTCCCGTTCGTTTCTATCGATGAACGCGTAATCATGCCGAACCATATTCACGCAATTATCGTCCTACAACCTGTAGGGGCGGCATATATGCCGCCCGGCGAGACGCCACCCTTGTCCGGTCCGCATTTTGATTCTCGATCGCTGTCGGTTATCGTTCAACAGTATAAATCCGCGGTAAAGCGGCGGTGCGTAGCCGACGGGTTCGGGTATTTCGGGTGGCAACGCGGGTATTATGAGCACGTGATCAGGAATGAGGACGATTTACATGATATCAGGGAATATATCGTATATAACCCTATGAAATGGAGTGAAGACGAGGAATACAGAAAATAGGAAAAGACGGGCGGCATATATGCCGCCCCTACGGGTTCTAACATGATATAAATTAAGAACTCATAGGGACATGATTCATCGTGTCCGGCGCTCGTAAACGTGGGGATGGTACCGGTTCTTTGGTTTCGACGGCCACCCGTGTTAGAATCTGTAGGGATCGCATCTATGCGACCCGTCCGGCGTATTTAATATATAGAGGGCCTATTATGACTATCCGAATAAAATACATACTGATCGGCGTGGGCATCCTGTTGCTGTCCGCCGCCGCCACGGCGGCGCGGGCGCAGGACTACACCGCCGACGACTATTACCGGCAGGCCATCGATTACTTGAATCAGAAGAACGAAGAAAAGGCAAGAGAGGTCTTCAATAAGGGCGTTGAATTGGATATGAAGCTTGCCACCGTTGACGATATCCTTAAATCGAGCTACGTAAAGTGCATGAGACTGGTCAAGTATGACGCCGCAACCGGCAAAGACAATTTTGATGAACTGGTTTATAAAAGTGGTAAGCCAACTGTTGTTTTTTTTGATGATTCAAAACCTAGTGAAGAATCATCAGAATTTAGCAAAAGAGAAGCAATAGTATTCAAGGCTTTATCAGAAATTCATGGAAGTAAACTATATTTTGTTGTCTATAATGATCGGATTGCTCCAAAAAAACAAGGATGGACTGCAAGTGAATGGTCAGTTAATGAAAATATAAAAGATTTTCCTTCAATAGCACTCTATTCAAAGTATGATTTAGAAAAAGGAGAAACACTTACGAGAAATGATGGGAAACTGAAGCAAGTTGATATTATGCAAGGGGGCCCCTCTGAAGATAAATGGATTTTCCCAACATTTGAAAATACATATCTCTGGTGGATTAACCAACATTGCCTATATAAACCCAACCCAGATGGAGATGGGAAAGTATATAAGTACGGCAATACGTTTAAGCTGGAGGAAGTTAAGGGCGTATTTGTTAAATGAATTTGGCTCGAGTCATATAGTATCATGTATTTAAGAAACAGAGAGTGTTCGTTAGAACGGGCGGCATTTATGCCGCCCCTACGGGTGCTAATCCGCCAAGATATAAAAAATCGTGTGGATACGATTCGCCGTGCCCGGAGGTTAAAGTAGCGGGGTTAACATCAACTCTTTTTTTATAGGCCCGGTGCGTGTTAAAACCTGTAGGGGTCGCATATATGCGACCCGGCAGCTTCCGGGATGTTTTTCGGGCGGCGAGATTGCCACGCCGCCATTCGGCGGCTCGCAATGACAATAATAAACGTCGCAGGAGGCGACACTATCAGAAATCGCCGCCCCTATAGATACTAATACGATCAGTTAAAATACCAGCGGAGGACATTATGGCCAAGAAATTCATAGACCTTTCAATCGCCATCGAGGATGGGCTGCCGTCGGACCCGCCCTTGATGATCCCCAAGATACAGTACGTCGACCACAAGCAGGGGGCGGGCACCATGATCCCGTTTTTCCCCGGCATCGACCCCGATAAGGACCTTCCCGGCGGGCTCGGCTGGGCGGTGGAGCTGCTCTCGGTGAGCACCCATGCCGGCACCCACATCGATGCGCCGTGGCACTACCACCCCACGCAGGACAACGGCAAGCCCGCGCTGACCGTGGATAAGATGCCGCTGGAATGGTGCATCGCCGACGGCGTGGTACTCGATTTCCGGAAATTCCCGGACGGCTACAAGGTTTCGCCCAAGGACGTGGACGATGAGCTCAAACGCATCGGCTATACAATAAAGCCCAACGACGCCGTCCTGATCATGACCGGGGCCGACAAAAACTGGGGCAAGCTCGAATACCTCCTGACGGGATGCGGCATGGGCAAGGAATCGACGCTGCATATCCTTAACATGGGGGTCAACGTCGTGGGGACGGATGCCTGGAGCTGGGACCGGCCGCTGCCGTATATCGCCCAGGACTACGCCAAGACCAAGGACGCATCGCTCATCTGGGAGGCCCACTTCGCGGGCATCGAGAAGGGGTACTTCCAGATCGAGAAGCTCACCAACCTGGACAAGATACCGCCCTTCGGGTTTACCTTCTTCTGCTTCCCGATCAAGATCAAAGGGGCCTCGGCGGGATGGATCAGGGCCGTGGCCCAGGTGGATAAGTAGAGGAGATTGCCGGAGGGAAGGGACGTGTATACGTCATTGCGAGGAGCGGAAGCGACGAAGCAATCCCCTAGTTATATGGTGACAGTCGGGGGATTGCCGCGCCCCCTACCGGTGCTCGCAATGACGGCAGAGTTGGGCAGGAATAGCGTGCTAAAAAGCGCTCCTTCGAAAGAAGGGGCGCTTTTTTTTAAGAGATTCGACGAACGTCCGTGAGTTATACCTTCTTTATCCGCTTGCCGTTGTAGCACCTGAGCGGCCCCAGGGCCAGGTAAAAGAGACAGTGGTTGCAGTGGACGCAGCCGGAGGGCTCGCGGCTCCCCTCCTGTATCTTCCTCGGAAAAATGGGGCTGTATATCAGCGAGCGGCACAGCGACACGTAGTCGGCATCCCCGCTGGTGACGATATCTTCCATGGTGGAGGGCCTGATGATCCCGCCGACGGCAAAGACCGGCACCGATACCTTCTGTTTTATCAGGCGGGCGGCGCTCCGGTTGTAGTCCTCGGTGAAAGGCGGGGTCTTCATGATCCTATTTCCAAAGCGGCGCATCACAAACCGCATCAGGGCGTTGTTTTTGAACATCCCGAGGTCGTCGATTAAGAGGTCGATCGGCAGCTTCCCCCTCAGTGTGGACATCCCGTCCTCGGCAATGCCGCAGCTTACCTCGATGCCGTCAATCCCCATGTCGGCAAGCGATTGTGCCATCATGATGCCCTCGCCGAGCTCGATTCCCTTCTTACCTTTTCTGGTCATGTGATCATAGGCGCTGATCTTGATGAGTATGGGGAACGCGTCGCCGACGAGTTTTCTGCTCCTTGTATAGATCTCCGAGACAAAGCGCATACGGTTTTCCAGCGATCCGCCCCACCGGTCAGTCCTCCGGTTCGTGTACGGATTCAGGAATCCGTTGACGAGGTACCCGTGGCCGCCGTGGATCTGGACGGCGTCAAACCCGCTTTCCTTGACCCTTCGGGCCGCCCGGGCAAACGCCTCGATGGTCCGCTCTATGTCATCTTCCGTCATCTGGCGGGGGGTCACGAAATTTGACTGATCCTTCACCGCCGAGGGCGCGATGGGCTGTTGCCCTATAGCGGCCCGCGTGGTCTGCCTGCCCCCGTGGGCGATCTGCATGGCGATCTTGGCGCCGGTCCCGAGACTGTGGACGTGATCGGTAAGCGCCCGCCAGGAGGCGATCCCCTCGTCCCGGTCGATACCGGCGGCCCCCGCGGGGAAGGTCTTGCCGTCAGGGGAGACGTAGGTCATGCCGGTGATGATCAGGCCGACCCCACCCTTGGCGAGCCGCTCGTAGAGGCGCAAGAGGTCCGGCGTCGGCAATCCCTTATCGTCGCCCATACGCTCGACGGTAGCCGAGCGAACCAGGCGGTTTTTTAATTCCATTGATTTAACGCGGGTTGTCTCGAAAAGGACCGACATGGTCGTTCTCCTTGATATTAACAGTAATCCGGGAATTACAGTGCCGCGAGCGCGGGATTATAGCACGCGCGCCAGCAGCGGCAAGCGAACGGGGAGGCCGGGCCGGCGGCCCGGTACCTCCCCCGTTTGATAAGACGCGTTATTGGTTGCCCATAGGCGGCATCATGGGCATGCCGTACGGGATGGAAATGCCCATCTCGGTCATCATCAACATGTTCATCTCCGATTCCGGGGCGAGGACATAGCCCGCGGGTATCTCAAAGACGGAACTATCGGGCTTGCCGAGGACGACGTTGCTGTATTCGATGACCATGGATTCCCCAGGAACGGTCTCGAACTCCTTCTTGATGGCGAAGTTATCCAAGTCCTGGGCGCCCCAAGAGTAGTAGACGAAGGTCTTGCCGTCGGGCATGGTCGTCGTGACCTTCCACTTTATGCAGGGATGGCCGTCGACCGTCTCCTCACCGATCTTCTCCGAATCGACCGTAACGTCCTTCGGGTTGATCAACAGCGGTGCGCCCTCGGACATATCGGTTACGGGCTCGATGGGCGTCTCAACGTACTTCATGCTCTTCGGGAACAGCTGCCAGTTGACGCCCTTGTCGGGGCGGCTGATCATGATCATCACGAACGAAGGGGCACCCGGCTGGACCATCCGGTTTTCCGTTCGGGTCAGCTCACAGTCGGTGTAGATGTTTCCCTCCATGACGGTCGTGGCGGCCCCGGCCCTGACGATCTTCTGGACGAAATCGGCCTGATAATCACAGGCGAATTCCATCGGCGCCCCGCCGAGGGGACCCTTCGAACAGCCGGAAAAGACGAGACCCGGGACGATTATCCCGCAAAGCAGGAAAATAACGGCCGAAGACCGTGCTAACGTACGTAACATCGGAACTCCTCCTGTTAAAACATACCAACAATTGCCTGTTAGTATACTATTTAAATACCTCCGGCGCAAGAGGGACGCCTATTTCGTTGATTTTTCCCGACCGTTCCCGTATTATAACCACTCATTCCGTAATAATTTCTTTAATTGTGTGAGGTGAAGTATGGGTGACAACTACCTTTCGATTGCCAATAGCTGGGGTATGTGGATTGCGGTATCTGCAATTATCTTCGTGGTATTCCTGCAGGCGATCCGTATCACCAGGATCGCCTTTCGGGCAGGCCGGGAGATTGGGATGACCGGCGGGCAGCTCTGGACGGCCTTCAGGACGGGGCTAACCACCGCCATCGTCCCGTCGATCGCGGTACTGCTGGGGCTGGCGGTGATGATTCCCAAGCTCGGCATTGCGTTTCCCTGGATGAGGCTCTCGGTTATCGGATCGGTCTCCTACGAGCTGATCGCCGCGGGGGCCGCGGCTAACGCCATGGGGGTGGACGGGCTGCAGGGCGATTTTACGGGGCTGGTCTTTGCCAACGCGGTTTGGGCGATGTCCCTGGGAGTCGTCTTTAACCTGATCATTGTGGCCTTCTTTACCCCCCGGGTAAAATGGCTCAAAGAAAAGGTTGCCGGGGGCGATGAAGGATGGATGAAGGTGATGACGGCGGCGGCCTTTTTCGGCGCCGTGGGTTACATGGTGGCCCAGCCGGTTGTTAAGGGCGGTTCGGCCCTCATGGCGCTGGTCGGGGGATTTGCCAGCATGGCGTTCCTCGGCGTCATCATCACCGTCGGAAAACAGAATTGGCTCAAGGAATGGTCGCTGGCTCTTGCCATCATCGGCGGCATGGCCGTGGCGGGCCTTGCCTTTGCCCACTTCGGGATAGGAGGCTGACATGAAAAACAAAGATCAGGTATTCAAGAATTCCTTTTTGACCCCGGTGGAGCGAATCGGTAAATACACCCTGCTTGCGGCCTCCGCCTGCCTCTTTGCGCCGGCGCTCTACCTCTACTTTTTCCACGGGCTGATGCCCCCGTTTGGGGCGATTATCGGAGGCGCCGTTGCCGTCTGGTCGTTTATGATGGTGATGGCCGTTGTCGAGCCGATCGTCTATTACCCGATCCTCGGGTTCGGGGGGACCTATATGTCGTTTCTGGCCGGAAACGTCCTCAACCTCCGGGTCCCCGTTTCGGCGACGGCCCAGCAAGTCGTGGGTACCAAAGAAGGGACGCCGGAGGCCGAGATCGTCTCGACCATCGGGATCGCCGGCTCGGTTATCGGAAGCCAGCTCGTGATGATCATCGGAGTTTTGGCTTTCCTGCCGCTCATCGGCCAGATCCAGGAATCGACGGCCCCCACGGCCGTAAAGATCGCGCTGGATCAGGTGTTGCCGGCCCTCTTTGGGGCCCTGGGCGGGATCTTTCTCTTTCGGGTGCCGTTGCTCGGCATCGTGCCCCTCGGCCTCGGTTTTATCATCGCACTGATAAACCCGAACCTCCCCTATTCCATCGTTATCCCGCCGACGGTTATCCTCTCGATCATCGCGGCTCGCATCATGTATAACAAAAAGTGGGTCAAGGGCGAGGGAATGATGTAGCAAGGAGGTCGCAATGAAATATGATGAAGCGTTTCGCGCGGTTGAAAAGAACGAGGACTACATCGTCGATATCCTGAGGAAGGTCATCGCGGTGGACACGAGCGTGCCGCCGGGAGAAAACTATTCGAAGCTTATCGACATCGTGGAGCCGGAATACAAAAAATTCGGGTTTTCCACCAAACGGGTGGTCGTGCCCGAGGACAAGGTCAAACAGATGCCCTGGGAACTCGTCGGAGAGCGGACGAACCTGGTGGCGACGCTGGGAAACGGCAAGCCCCCCGTAACCGCCTACGCCCATATGGACGTGGTGCCGGTGGACGAGCCCTGGACGCAAGACCCCTTCGGTGGGGAGGTCATCGACGGCAAACAATACGGGCGCGGCGCGGTGGATATGAAGAGCTCCATCGCCTGTTTCCTGGGGGCGATGAAGGTTCTCTGTGATCTTGGGATCGAGCCTCTCTACGACGTCGGCTGCAACCTCTGCACCGACGAGGAACTGGGCGTTTATCCCGGGGCGCGGTATCTTGCCGAGGAGGGATATTTCTCCCCCCACCTGATGTGGCTGGAGCTGGGCGCGATGGAGCCGATCGTCACCATCGGGGCGGCGGGCTCCATCCGTATCGACGTAACGGCGGTCGGCAAGAGCTGCCATTCGGGAATGAATTTCCTGGGCGTCAACGCCGTGGAAGAGCTGGTGCCGACGATGCAGGAGTTGTTGACCCTCAAGCAGGATGTGGAAAAGCGCCTGTCGCGTATCCCAACCTTTCCGCTGCCGGGGGTCCCCTCCGACAAGATGACCCCGATGTTCAATCTCAACATCATCCGGGGTGGAACGAAGGAAAACATCGTGCCGGGGGAATGCAACCTCACGATAAACCGGCGCTACATCATCGACGAGCGCTATGATGACGTGATTGCGGAGATCTCCGCGGCGCTGGACCGGGGCAAAAAGAAATCTAAGCTCCTGGACATGAAGGTCAACGTCGTGCATTCCTATCCGCCGGTGGAGATCGATCCGGAAAACCCGGCGGTGATAAAGATGAAGGAAGCCAAGAAGGCGGTGAAGGGATACGAATACTTCATCGCCGGTGGAATCTCGGGATCGACCGATCTCGGATTCGTGGCCGCAGCGCTGGCGCCGGCAAAGATCGAGGCGGCGGGCTTCGGGGTTATCCGGGCCTCTAACATTCTGGCGCACGCCGCCGATGAGTACGTCTATGTAGAAGACCTCGTGGCGATGACCAAGGAACTGGTCCACTATATGGCGTTCTGATGAATCGTCAAACGGGGAGCCGGCAGCGGCGCCGGAAAACACAAAAATCCCGCCGGGGGGAGCCCGTATCCCTCCGGCGGAAATATTCGTGTTGATGCCTTTTCATAAGCCGACTGATATGGTAGACTAATCGGTACGGTTTGACACGGGAGTGAGATATCCTATGAAAGCGGCCTGCTTTTCAAAAGAGAAAAAAAGACTCGTCGTTGCCGAGGTCCAGCGACCCGTCCCCGAATCCGACCAGGCCCTGATACGGGTGGCGGCAGTGGGGATCTGCGGGTCCGACTTCACCCTGTTTTCCTCGGGAACGCTGCCGGACGGCTATATTATGGGCCATGAGGTAGCGGGGGTCATCGTCGAGACGGGAAAGGACGTCAAGGAATTTTCGGCAGGCGATCGGGTAGTGGTGAGGCCCGCCGGATGCGGTCTCTGTTTTATGTGTGAGTCGGGCCATCCGCATCTGTGTTCGGCAAAGCTTGCGGTGGGGACGGGGTCGCTCATGGGCGGGTACGCGGAGTATATTCGCGTTCCCCAGCGGATGCTCATGGGAGTCCCGAACGACGTATCGCTCTCGGACGCGGCGCTGGTCGATACGATAGCCGTGGCGTGCCACGGCATATCCCGCGCGGACGTTCGTGCGGGTGAGGACGCGGTGATCTTCGGGGCCGGACCGATCGGGCTTTCGGCCCTCATGGTCCTGAAACATATGGGCGCGGCGCGACTCGGCGCAGTCGAAGTCAACGAGCAGAGGCGGCAATTTGCCGCCGAATTCGGGGCCCAATTCGTCTGCTCGCCGAGGGAGGAAGGCTATCAACAGCGCCTGCGGGAGGCGTTTTCGGGTGTCGGCCCGGACGCGGCCCTCGAATTCGCGGGAAGGGCCGATGCGATCAAGGACGCCCTGGATATCGTCAGGCCGGCCGGGAGAGTCGCGCTCGTGGGTGTCACCTTCGAGTCGCTGGTGATATACCCGATTACCATCACGATGCGGGAAGTATCTATTTTTCCGGTCTTTTCGACCAGGGCAGTCGACAACGAAACGGCGCTGGCGTTTATCCGGCAGCGGCGCAATGACGCGGGGAGCCTTATTTCGGACGTCATCGACATCGACAGCCTCCCGGCGGTCTTTTCCGATCTGGTAGGCGGCGCGTTAAAGAAGAAGGTGCTGATCGAGTTTTTCAGGGAATGAGGGCGGCTCAGAAACAAGGGCGGGGGCCTTGATGGAAGACAATCGCAGGATCGTTCTTATCAATCCGCCCGCCGAAGTCTGGGGGGAGGGAACGCGGCGGCTCAGGCCGATTCTCAACACACTGCCCCAGATCGGAATCGCCTCCCTGGCGGCCGTTCTGAGAAGGGAGGGGCTCGAGACATCCATAATCGACGCCCAGGCCCTCGGCATGACCCAAAAAGAAGTCATCACGTGGGTTATCCGGCAAAAGCCCGCCGTCGTCGGGCTGACCGGATACACCTCATCGGTTAACTCGGCGGCCGCTATCGCCGAAGGGCTCAAGCAGGCGATCCCCGATGTGGTTACCGTTATCGGGGGGCCGCATGTGACGGCCGTTCCCGAAAAAACGATGATGATATTCCCGCATTTCGACTACGGGCTGATCGGTGAAGGGGAGCGTTCGGCGCCTCTCCTTTTTCGGACGGTGGTCGGCGGGGAGGACCCGCGGGACATTGGCGGGGTGGTCCGGCGTCAAGGGGATGCAGTATGGGTCAAGGAGCGGCCGCCCCTGATCGACGACCTGGACACGATTCCCCCACCCGCTTTCGATCTTCTGCCGGGATTTCCAAAATCCTACCACCCGCCCATTTTTCACACCCCGAAAGGGAGGGCGATTACGCTCGTCACGTCACGCGGATGTCCCTATCACTGCACTTTTTGCGATCGGGGGATCTTCGGCAACCGGTATCGGTTTCACAGCGTCGGCTATATCGTCGACATGATCCGGCGGCTCAGAGATACGCACGGCATCGAGCACTTCATCTTCTACGACGACAACTTCACCGCCGACAAGTCGCACCTGGCGGGGCTCTGCGAGGCGATCATGCGGTTACCGTTTCGCATCACCTTTGCCTGCGACGCCCGGGCCGACCACGTTGACCAACAGATGCTGGCCCTGATGAAACGGGCGGGCGCCTGGATGATCAGCTACGGAATCGAGACGGCAAACGAGGAGTTGCTCAGGCTCCTGGATAAATCGCTGTCCCTGGAGCGGGCGGCGCGGGCGGTGCGCCTGACCAAAGAGGCCGGCATCATCGCCAAGGGCCTCTTCATGATCGGGATTCCGGGAGAGACCGCGCAAACCATCGAGCGGACAAAGGCGTTTATCGGCGAGCTCCCCTTTGATTTGATAAACCTTTCGAAGTTCACGCCCTATCCGGGCAGCGAGATATACCGCAACATCTCCCAATACGGCGATTTTGAAGACGACTGGAAGAACATGAGCGGGATGAATTTCGTTTTTCGGCCCAATACGATCGATCCGGGGGTGTTAAAAAGGGAGAGTGACGCCATCCTTGCGGATTTTTACAGGAAACCCAGCCGGATGAAGAATATCGTCCGCAAAACGATGAACCGAAGGGACGCGGGACGGCTTTTCCAGGCCCTTTTCCTGAAGGTCACGGGCGCAGTGATGGACGTCTTTTCCACGAATGGTAAACGGGCGGAATAGCGCTTAAGATCATCGTTGGGAATTGTCTGTTTTCCCGTCCGCCGGACGGGAGGCGGGATCCCGGAGAAGACCGTGACGGGAAGCCGCCGGGTCGTTGCCCCGACTGCCCGGCGGGTTAAAGGCACTATTTTCGACAAAGAGATAACAATAGGTATTTTGTGGAGTGCGTTATGAAGAGTACGAGATTTGAGGTTTTGAGCGGGCAGGAGATCGACGAGATCAAGCAGGCGACCCTCGAGGTTCTCGAACAGGCGGGTCTCAAGGTGGAAGTCAAAAAGATGCGCGGGATCCTGGCCGACCTGGGCTGCACGGTCGACGAAAAGACAAGGATCGTGAAGTTTCCACCCCGGGTCGTCGAGACCTATGTTGCCAAAGCTCCCCGGGAGTTTGTGCTGTGCGGGCACGACCGGAGCCTCACCTGGAAGGTCAGCCCGGAGACGAGGGTTTGGGGGGGGCTGGGGACCGCCGTTAATATGTATAACCTACAAACCGGCGCATACGGGCCCGCCACGATGGAGGATCTCACGCGTCATCTTATCTTGCTGGATGCTCAGCAAAACATCCAGTCCAACCAGATGGATATATGGCCCTCGGATGTCCCCATGCAGATGATCCCGGTGGAGGCAATCCGGATCTGGGCCAAAAACTGTAATAAATCCTTCGGCATGGGCGCCTACGGCGTTATGCCGACCCGCGACATGATGGAGATGCTGATCATCGCCATGGGGGGCGCGGATAAGATCAAGGACACACACCCCTACATGACCATCGTCAACACGATGAGCCCCCTTTCCAGCGCCCAGATTCAGGTGGAGGGGCTGATGATCCTGGCCGAATATGGTCAGCCCGCGATCTTCTCGCCGGAGGCGATGGCCGGCACCACCGCCCCCATTACGCTGGCCGGCCTGCTTATCCAGCACAACGCGGAGGTGCTGGCACATATCGTCATGGCCCAGGCCATAAAGCCCGGAACGCCCGTCCTCTACGGGACCGTATCCACAATTGCCGAGATGCGCCGCGGGACGGTGGCGCTGGGCTCCGTCGAGACCGGCCTCATCAGTGCGGGAATCGCCCAGATCGCCCATTCCTATGACATACCATGCCGCGGGGTGGCCGGCGGCACCGAGTCCAAGCTCCTGGACCTTCAGTGCGGCGTCGAGCGCGTCCGGACGATGCATATGGCGGCCATGGGTGGGGTCAACTACATTACCTGTGTAGGGACTATCGAATCAACCACCGCCGCGGCCCATGAACTTGCCGTCATCGACGACGAGCTTATCGGCTCAGTGGAGCGGGCGATCCGGGGCATCGAGGTCAACGAGACCACGAAGGCCGTCGAGATCATCAAGAAAGTCGGTCCGGCCGGCGACTACCTGATGCAGGAACATACCCAGAAATATTTCCGCACGGAGCATTTCATTCCGTCGCTCTGTGATCGGGACAAGAGGGATATCTGGGAGAAGTCCGGTAAAAAGGATATGGTCGGCAGGGCGCGGGAAAAGGCGCTGGCGATTCTTGCCAAGCATAAGGAAAAGACGCTGGATACGGCCGTGGTCAAGGGTATGGACGACTATATCGAGATGGTCGGCAAGCGCACGCTCGATGAATATTACGCGGCCGAGTGGGAAGCTTAACCGACGGCCCCATCTGAAATACATGCACAGAATAATATGCAGGGGGATATAATGTCTTACGAGATTCTGGACTCAATAACACAAGCGGTCATCGATATGAGATTCGAGGACACGGGGACGCTTACGAGGGATGCCCTCGGCGCGGGAGTCGGCGCTGTCGAGATAATAAACGGGGCCCTTTTACCGGCACTTGACCGGGTGGGTATCCTCTTTCGGGAAGGGGACTACTTCCTTCCGGACGTCCTGATGTCGGTCAAGGCCTACCATAATTCGTTCGAGATCCTGGAGCCGCTCTTGAAAGAAGGGGATTACAAGGCCCGGGGCAAAATTATGATCGGGACCGTATTCGGAGATATCCATGATATCGGCAAGAATATCCTCTCGGCGCTGCTGTTGGGCAACGGCTTTGAGGTGATAGACGTCGGGGTGGACGTCAAACCAGAGATATTCCTGACCAGGGCAAAACAAGATATGCCGGACATTATCGGGATGTCGGCGCTGTTGACCACCACCATGCCCTCCATGAAGGACACCATCGATGTCTTTGTAGAGGCGGGACTTCGAGAGAAATTCAAGTTTATCATCGGCGGGGCCCCGCTCAACCAGAAGTTTGCCGATGAGATCGGCGCCGACGGATACGGCGAGGACGCTCAGTCGGGGGTCGAGCTGGTCAAGCGGCTCATGGGGATCTGATCGGTCGTCCCCGGAGAGGATCTCCTGTCCGCGGGCGGGGCGCGCCCGCCCCGAGAGGCGGCTGTCTTTCCTGCGGCAGCACTGCGTGGTAATAAAGAGCCCCGGCGGAACCGTCCGCCGGGGCTTTCGTATGCCGGGGATTCGAGACTTCTCTACGGCGCCCCGTAGAGCCGATCTCCCTTCATGCCCTTGAGCACCAGGTCTCTATTGGGCGTTACCCTGAAGATGAAGGTGGTCCTGCCCGATTCTTTTCGCTGGGTGCCTGTCTTCAGGGAGACCCTTCGTTTCGTCCAGTGGGTATCGGCAAAGACGATGGAGCCGCTGCTGTCGGTCGAGACGCGATCGACGATTATGGATACGTCAAAAGCGTCGTATCGGTCAAATTCGTCCTGGATGGCCCTCTCGAGGGCGGAGTAGTCAAGATCGTAGTCTGGGCCGATATGGCCCATGAAGGAGTCGGTATTTTCTCTCTCGTATGAATCGGTGAGCCGGTTAAGGGAGTTGTTGACGCGGTCGAAACGGTCGGTATCCGCGACGCGAGCGGTGTCCGGCGCGGCGCAGGCGAGCGGGATAAGTATAAACGCACACCAGAAAAAGGTAAGGGACGGCCTTCCTTTTTTCATTCGGCTAAACCTCATGCGATGCAATCGGAACCGCCGGCAGGCCCTTCGGAGAGATCCGGTTGCCCGGTTCGGTGGTATCAGGGAGTTGAGCCGGTTTCATCTTCCTCGAACGGCGTCTCATCTGCCGGAGGGGTTTCGGTCTCATCCTCAGGCGGATTTGTTGTCCCGGTGGGGGGCGGTGTTCCCGTGGCGTTTTCTATCTCCTCCGGTGATTTCTTCTCCAACGGCGCCTCCTCGGTGCCGGTCTCGCCCGGAGGCTGATTCTCCGTGCCGTACTTATTGATATCGAAAGTACTTTCGTCGTACGTGCCGGTCGTGCTGCCGGTCTCGCCAAAGGCCTTAAGATCCAGAACTTCGGAAGGCGAGAAAACCGTGGCGGGTCCTGCGTCCTCTTTGACGATCTCGGGGCGAATCATTGAGCCGGTGGCGATTATCTCGCCCGACTGCTTGCCGGATTTCTCCCAAATAGTAACCCATACGTCAACTATATAGTTGACCGCCATATCGTAGTACTGATCGTCGGTTGGGTTTTGATACCAGAGGCTTTTTGCAAACGTCTTCAGATCGCCTGAGAAATCGTATATCGGGTTGTAGCCGTTGTAGATGACCGGCAGGTAGGCGACCTCCTTACTCCGATACGCCTCGGCGATGAAATCCTTGGGGTAATTGGGGGCAAGGCCGATATAACGCCTGGGTTGGAGGCTGTCGGCGATAAAGTGGCTAACCATTCCCATGCGCCGGGCAATCAGCTGCGTGTCGGGGAAGTCGGCCGAGAGGAGGTCGATAACCGACAGCGAGAGGGTTTTGACCTCATACGGACCGTCACCCTTGTCTCCATCGGGGATGTAGTAGTGTTGTCGATAGCCGTAGGCATAGCCGATGGGAGTCGATATGGTGATATCGGGATCGGTGGCCCCAAGCAGGAGGGCATTGATATTATCCTTGAGAAATATCCTGAGCTCCGTGGGACAGAGGGCGACGGCGTCCTTGACCATCTGGATATGAAACTGATTATCCCAGGCCCCGGCAACGCCGGGTGCCGTGAGGATGGCGACGATAAACGCCAAAACGATTATTCGCTTCATGGTGTCACCCCATCAAGGAAAACGTTTCAAAGGTATATATATAAGTATATATAACTTTGGCAAAATTATATATAAAAAAACACAACATGTCAAACTTTTTTTCTCGTGTCGCGGTGTCCCTCACCTATTTTCATGTCTTATGCCTCGGCTCAGGACGGGTTGCCGGGGCGGGGTAGTCCCGCCCGTTATTTCCCGACGTCTTCTACGGTCACGTCCCGGGGGAGCTTGACCTCAAACAGTGAGTCGCTCACGGGGGGATTTACGCGCTGTCCGGAAAAGTCCAGGACGGCAAAATCCCCGTTTTTTTCGGATATCCTGACCTTCAAGGGGGTGTAATCCTTCCTAAAAGAAACGGCGATCTCTTTTTTCGAATCGTTCCTGTCCTTCGGGACCAGCGTCATTGTGGTGATCCCGCCCGTTTCGCCCGCAGTTATAATGAAGAGCTTCTTTAGGGCCGTGATGTCGCCTATCGGCCCCAAGCCAAAGGACATTCCTTTGGGAATATCGGCTCCCGGCGAGAAATGATATCGGGTTGCTTTTTTGATGCTGGGGAAATAGTAGGTGACAAGACCGTCTCCCGGTTTGAAGCCTATAATCGTGTCGTCGGGGGGATCATACCGAAAGACCATGTCGCCCGGTTTTTTATAGGCAAACGTGCCGCGGGAGGCCATGTCATCGGAAAAAAGGGAGAGGTGTTTGTTTTGTACAAAGCGCGCGGTAAAGGTATCGATAGCCCCCCAATAGGATTGCAGGCCGGAGAGGGTCGTATCGACGTCGACGGCCCGCGCCGATGCGCACAACAGCAGCAGGGCGACAAGGGCGATTGAAATTCGTTTCATTGTTCATCGTTCCTTTTCTATGAGATTGGACACCGTAACGGATCGGAGGCCTTTTTCCGCCAGGCCGGCAATGATACGGGGAAGGGCGCGGACAGTGGCGCTCCTGTCGGCGGATGTTCCGTCAAGGCTGCCCGAATCATGGAGAAGAATGACCGAGCCGCGCCGCGCCCGGGAGACGACGAGCGCCGTTATCCTGTCCGGATCGGTTATCACCGTATCCAGGCCCTTCAGGTGCCAGCCGCAGACGACAAGCCCGGCGCGGGCGGCGGCCCGAAACGTCTCGGGCGTCTTGTAGCCCATGGGAGGGCGGTAGAGGCGGGGTGAACAGCCCGAGATTCGCTCGATGATCTCCTGGGCCGTCCGGATATCCTCGTATTGACTTCGGCAGGAAAACAGGGACAGGAGGTGCCGATGGCTGGTGGAGTGGTTCTGGACATCATGGCCTCCGGCGACGATGGCCCTGACGATATCGGGGTGTCTTTCGGCGTTGGACGCCGTGACAAAAAAGGTTGCCCGCGCCCCGTGGGCGGCCAATATTCCAAGAATCTGTTCGGTATAGACCGGGTGCGGCCCGTCGTCGAACGTCAGCGCCACCAGCGGTTTATCGGTCCTTACCCGGGTAATGGGCCGGGATAAAACAAAGGGTATTCCCACGAGAAATATCCCCGGGCCGATCCAGAGCGAAAGGAGAAAAAATAGAACGACCCCCACGAGCACCGATCCGCTCATGAGGGCCGCTATGATCGAAATAACCGGAGGCAAGAGTAAGTATAACACGTTGTACAGTCTATAACGGGCGCCTACTTGGCTTCAAGCACGATCTTGAAGTAAGAGGCTTCTTTATATCTCATGTTGACCGGGCCAAAGACGATATCATATTCATTGCGCTCGCCGGAATCGAGCTTGCCCACCTGGGCGAAGTCGGATGCGGTAATCAGCGTATGGTTCTTATCGAACAGGGCGACGGCAACCCCATATTCCATATCATGGCCTGAATTGTTTACGATAACGAAGGTCGCGTATGGGCCCCGGGTGACCCCAAGCCCGAAACGGCCGGTCTTGGCCTCTGTGTCGGTCTTAAAGATAATTTCCCGCACGACGAGCCCGTCCTTTTCCAGATTGAGGGTGATCCACTTATCATACGAGATGCCCTTGGTAAGGGCGGCGTCGCCGGCATAGCTCACGGCGCCCATTACCAGCAGTAAAAAAGCCAGAGAGAACAGAATAATCTTTCCTTTCATTGTCACCTCCATTGAGAAACGTCTTCCATGTGCGCCCCGCGGCGGGGCTTTCCTCGTTCGCGCCTCCCGTTAATAATCGGGGAGCACAAAGGAATCGAGAGGTTTCTCGACATACGGCGGTTGCACCGCCGTGTCAAAGACCTCATCGGTAATGCCGGTGTTTACTTTACAGTCCCTCATGGTTATTGCCATTCGGGTGCCCGAGGCCATGTCCTCAATGGCGATGTCGGTGGGAACGCTTATCCCCTCGATCACCTTGTAGGTCAGGTACGTAATGCGGTATCGGGCACGTCCGTTCTCGTAATCCTCGCGTATGGTCGGCCGCATCGTCGACCGGTCGAAAATGATCTTCTCGACCAGGCTATATCGGTCGGCTTGACTCGAAATAGAGTAAAGGATACTCTCGGGCCCGTCGTGCTCGATGACGAAGATCGGGCCCGCGGGCTTGCGGAAGGGGATTCCCATCAGTTTCGGTGAAAAGGGTCCGCGCTGGATTGTGTCGGTTTTTCCCTTATAGGCCGTGAGCTGCTGCGGGAGGAAGAGGATCGTCGTCGTTTCGTTGACGAGGGCCTCGAACAGGACGATGCCGAAAGGACCGATATAGGTGAATCTAACCCTATCGGGGTATCTGAAAGCCATATAGCCGGTAACGGAGTTTATCGACGTCCCGTTCTCGTCGAATGTTTGCAGGGTAACGGTGCCCCTGATATCGTTGATCGTGCTGCCGCTGTCGGTCAATGCGGCGACGGCCTCACGGGCGTCGATGAACGGGGGTATCAGTGTCGTCGGCTTTACGGCTGGAAGCGCGCAGGACGCCAGAAACAGGATTACCAGGGCCGCCGGGAGCGACAAAAGAAACCGCGTGGGCCTACTCATGATCGTATTCTTCTCTCCATGCCTTTTCGGAAAAGTGCGCGTAGTCCGCGGCGTAGTGATCGAGGAAATTGGAGATATCGGTTACGACGTTATCGGCGCCGTCATGAGTAAAATAGACGCCGTCCATTGATGCGGCCTCGCGAAAGACCTCGGGATGGTCGATGATCATGCAGGGCCTGAGCGGATTGGGGTTTTTCTCCTGGGTCTGCCGAATGAATCGGAAGACCTTGGAGTTGAGGGCGACCTTCAGCGGCGTGTCCTTGATGTTGTGCTCGGCAAAATGACAAAAAACGCAGGGTTCAATGTCACCGTTTGCATTTATGTGCAGATACTTGCGGCCGGCGGCAATGCAGCCGCCCACCACCGGCCCATCGTTCCAGAAGTCGGCCACGAGGATGGGTTTGGTGTTTCGAACGTGGCGCACCCAGCGTCTCAGGGAGTCCCTCTGTTCGGGGGTGGGCATGAGGTTGAGGTTCGGCTCCCGCCCGATCGGTACGTAGGTGAAGTACCAGCCGATCGTGCAGCCCATATCCACCATGTGGTCGACAAAGGCGTCGCTCGCGATGATGTCGGCGTTTTCCCTCGTCTGGGTGGAAGAAAAGCCGAAGAGGACGCCGTTTTCCTTCAGAAGCCGCATGGCGTTCATGATCTTCTTATAATGGCCCTTTCCCCTACGTCTGTCGGTATCCTCCTCGAACCCCTCGAGGCTGATGGCCGGCAGGATATTACCCGCCTTGATGATCCTTCCGATCATCTTCTCGTCCAGGAGCCCGCCGTGGGTGTAGACCTGAAACGCCACGTCCTTGTGTCGTTCGAAGAGTTTTACTACATCATCGCGGATAAACGGCTCCCCGCCCGAAATGACGGCAAAGAACATGCCGAGCTCCTTGCCTTCGTTCAAAACCCGGTCTATCACCTCGATAGGCAGGTCATTGCCCTTGTCGTAACTCCCCGCGTAGCACCCATAACAGTTGAGATTGCAGCGCATGGTGGGAGAGATAACCATGAGCCCCGGGGGGTAGAAGCCGCCGGGGCTCTCCGAAAAGGCCTTACGGCGGTTACTGCCGATCAGGAGCTGGTTGATAAAGAAAGCCTTTACAAGCCGCTTGCGGTGATGGGTGTTTGTCTCTCTGAGCACCTTCTTGAAGACGGAAAAACTTGGATGGTTCTGTTCAAAGAGATTTCGGATGCTGCGGATGGCCCGTTTGTAGTGATCCCGTTTGGTGATCTTTTCCATCCAGTATGTCGTCCTGATCAGGTTCTTGTCGGAAAAGGTCGAGAGCACGCCAAGCCCGTGATGCAGCACGTTAACCAGGAAGAAGCGTCTTATATCGTCGTATAGTTTCATACATCAATCCTATCTAAACAATTCTATTACGATTTCCCATGAGCGTCAAGGAAAAAGGATTATAACCATAGTGGGGAAGTCGTATATTACCATAAGAGTCCGCCCGGCGGTGAGATGTACCGCATCATAATGCCTCGATATCATACGGAGTCAAATTTTCTTCCAGAAGAGGCTTTTTAAATATACCAAGGAAATCAGATAGGTGTCTTTTACCGGGATGAAGTGGCTTTGTGCACCTTGCCGGTAGATAGTCGATATGGGGACAAAGGCAAAGGTAAATCCAAGCCTGCCCGCCTTGATGAGGAACTCGGCCTCGGTGTCAAAACGCGAGGAAGAAACAACGACCTCCCTGAGCACCCGGGCGGCATAGATCCTCATGCCGCACTGGCTGTCGACGATCGATTGGCCCGAGGCGCGGGAGAGGAAGAAATTACCCACGAGGTTTGGTATGAGACGATACCGGGGAATTTTGGCCCGATCGGCCATTCTCGTGCCGATGACGATTCCGTCGGCACCCTCCTGGAACCGGGAGACCAGGGCGGGGATATCGTCGGGATTGTGCTGAGCGTCGGCGTCCAGCGTCAGGACGGCCTCAAATCCCCGCGCAACAAGAAACCGAAAACCGGTCTTCAGGGCTTCCCCCTTTCCCCGGTTGTTCAGGTGCCTGATGACGACCGCGCCGGCCTCAGCGGCCCGGCTGTCGGTGCCGTCTTCGGAGCCGTCGTCCACCACCAGGACGTATTTAACGTGCCGCTTTGTACCCGATACAACCGCCGCGATCGTCTCCCGGGCGTTATAGGCGGGAATGAGCGCGGCTATCGTTTGAAAGTCTTCCGATGTCCCGGACCTTTGTGCGGGAATATTCTCGTCCATTCAAGTACCAATGGTGAGGCCACGAAGATTGACGAGTAGGCCCCCAACAGGAAGCCGACGGTAAGCGCGAACGCGATGTCGCTGAGAACTCCGCCCCCTAAAAAGAGAAGCGACAGGACCGCGAGCATCGTCACCCCGACGGTAATCACCGTTCGTGAGAGCGTCTCATTGATGCTTTTATTCATTACCTCAGCCTCGGGGGTTTTTCCGGCTTTCCTTAAATTTTCCCTGATCCGGTCGAAAATGACGATGGTATCGTTGACGGAATAACCGATAACTGTCAGGATTGCCGCGACGATGGGGAGGTTCACTTCCATATTGGCCAGGGAGAAGGCGCCGACCGTGATGATCGCATCGTGCGCCAGCGCAATGACCGCTCCCACGGCAAAACGCAGCTCAAATCTAATGGCCACATAGATAAGGATACCCCCGCAGGCCAAAATAACCGCCCAGAGGGCCTTGGTCTGCAGGTTTTTCCCAACCTTGGGGCCGACCATTTCGACACGCCTGATCTCAAAAGAGCCGGCCCCGAAGGAATCGGCAAGGGCCTTCTCTATATTATTGGACAGGACGGTGTTGTCCTCTTCGGTCTTTATCAGTCTGATGATGTACTCATTTTCCTGGCCGCCCGAAAAGTCCTGGACGGTGGCGTCGGTGAGCCCGATAGAGGTCAGGGCCTTTTTCAATTCGGGAATCGTTACGTTCTTGGAGAATTTCACCTGAATCAGATGGCCTCCGGTGAAATCGATCCCGTAGTTCGGTCCCCCGTGAAAAATCAGGGAGCCGACGGCCACGGCCAACAACACCAACGATACGATATACGCGTACTTCCGTTTTCCGATGAAATCGAAATTCGTACCCGGTTTAATCAATTCCATGGATAATCCCCCGTTCTATATGCTCAGTCGTTTGATCCTGAAGCGCGACATAACGAAATCAAAAATGGAGTGAGTAACGAAGATGGCGGTAAAGAGGGTGGCAACGATACCGATGCACAGCGTTACCGCAAATCCCTTTACCGGTCCCGTCCCGAACTGGAAGAGGACCAGCCCCGCGATCAGGGTGGTGATGTTTGCGTCCATGATGGTGGCAAATGCCTTGTCATAACCGCCCTCGAGCGCCGCCCGCGGTGTCTTGCCCAGCCTGAGTTCCTCCCTGATCCGCTCGTTTATCAAGACGTTGGCGTCCACGGCCATGCCGAGGGTCAGTGCGATGCCGGCGATGCCCGGCAGTGTCAGCGTTGCCTGGAAGGCGCTCAACACGGCCAGGATGATCAGGAAGTTGAGGATCAGCGCCGTGTCGGCCACAAGCCCCGTCACCCCGTAATAGAGGACCATGAACAGGACAACCAGCGCAAGCCCCACGGCCGTGGCCAGAAACCCTTTGTGAATCGAGTCGGCCCCGAGGGACGGCCCCACGGTCCGCTCTTCCTGCACCGTAATGGTCGCCGGGAGCGCCCCGGATCTGAGCACGATGGCCAGGTTCTTGGCCTCCTCCTCGTTGAAATTGCCCGTGATGATCGCCGACCCCCCGGTTATCTTGGTCTGAATAACCGGAGCGGAATAGACGCTGTTGTCCAGGATAATGGCCAGCCGCTTGCCCACGTTATCCCCGGAGACCTGCGCAAAGTGGGCCTCCCCCGCGGAGTTGAACTCGATCTGGACGTAGGGGCGCCCACCCTTACTGGTATCAAAACGGACGCCGGCGTCCGAGATGGCCTCGCCGGTCATGAGGGTCTTCGTCTCGATCAGATAGGGTTTCTCTTCGATGACCCGGCCGGTCTCAAGGTCCCGTACCTTTTCGTAGAGTATCTCGTCGCCCTCGGGTATCTCTCCGGCCAGGGCCGTATCGAGGTCGTTTTTGTCGTCCACGAGCTTGAATTCGAGGAGGGCCACCTTCTTAATGAGGGACTTGGCTGCCTCCGGATCCGACAGACCCGGAAGCTGTATGAGGATGTCATAATCGCCCTGGCGCGTGATCTCGGGCTCGGCCAGGCCCAGCTCGTCCACCCGGTTTCTGATGGTCTCCAGCGTCTGCTCTATGGTCCGCTGGCGAAAAGCCGTCAGCGCCTTCGGGTTGTAGGTAAAAGTGATATCGGTTTTCCCCTCGTTGGTCACCACATCGGCGACGTCAAGGTAGTCGTAGCGCTTGCCGATGTAGTCCCTGACGGTCCCTTCCTTATCGGGATCGGTAATGACCACCGAGATTCCCGTTTCGCCCGAGCGCCCCACCGAAGAATAGGGGATCTTCTCGTTATCGAGATATCCCTTGATCTCGACGGTCATCCGATCCAGGGAGTTATCGAGGGCCTCGTCGAGATTCACGCCTAGCAGCAGGTACATCCCGCCCTTGAGGTCAAGGCCGAGGTTGAGCGTCTTGGTGGGAAGCGGCGCCTTCCAGAAGTCGGGCATCGGGAAACCGAAATAGCCCGAAAGCGTCGGCATCAGGTAGAAGAGGCCGCCCAACAGCACGACGAGGATAATGGCGAATCTGATTCGTAAATCTTTGATCATTGCAGTTCTCCCCACTAGCTGACAGGGTGCGCGAACGGGCCAAGGCTGTCATGGCGGATTGCGGTCGGTTCACCGCCTGCCCGTCATGCACTTCGGCCCTCCCCCCGATTCAGAGGCGGGAGGGGCGCACGCAGATTTTTTTCCGGATGGTGTCCCCGTAAGAGAGCATACGGGGTGCGGGCAAAAAAGCCCGCGGACGCCATCTCTATCTATTCCTTCTTTCCGGTGTCGCCCATATTGTTGACTGCGGCAATGGACGATCTGGTGACCTTTATCCTGACGTTCGGTGCGATCTCGATGGTGGCAACGTTCTCCGCAACCCCGACGACGGATCCGTGGACGCCGCCGGCGGTGATGACGTTATCGCCTTTTTTGAGCTCTTCGATCATCCGCTGGTGCTCTTTCTGCCTCTTCTGCTGAGGCCGAATCAACAGGAAATAGAAGATAACGAAGATCAGGATGATAGGTAGAAACGCGGTCGCGCTGCCCATAAAACCGCCCTCGCCGCCGGAAGGCTGTCCCATAGCGAAAAATATCTCAATCGGCATCATTTTTGTTTTCTCCCTCTGTGCTTGACAAAAAATTTCTTTGAAACGTTGTGTATCGATCCGTAACGATTGCCTCCCGAATCCTGCCCATCAGGCCCAGGTAATAGGAGAGGTTGTGTATCGTGTTCAATATCGACGAGAGGATCTCGTGCGCCATGAAGAGATGGCGCAGATACGCGCGCGAAAAATTGGCGCAGGCATAACAGCCGCATGTCTCGTCGATCGGTTTATCATCTCTCGCGTAGCGCTCATTCTTGATGACGAGCCTTCCCGCAGAGGTAAAGAGCGTCCCGTTCCTCGCGTTTCGGGTCGGCATGACGCAGTCGAACATATCCGCGCCGAGCCCCGAAAGGGTGACGAGATCCTCCGGCGTCCCGACCCCCATGATATAGCGGGGCTTGTTCGCCGGGAGCTCCTCCAGAGCAATGGACGCCATCTCGTACATGAGCCCCTTGGCCTCGCCTACCGAGAGCCCGCCGACGGCATATCCCGGAAAATCGAGGTCGACGGTGGATTGGGCCGACTGCCGCCGGAGGTCCGGGTACATACCCCCCTGGACGATCCCGAAGAGGGCCTGGTCGGAGCGCGTCTGGGCCTCCCGGCACCGCCGCGCCCACGAGAGCGTCAGATCCATGGAGGCCCGCGTCTTCTCCCACGACGATGGGTATGAGGTGCATTCGTCCAGGCACATCATGACGTCGGCTCCGAGGGCCTCCTGGATAGCGACGGCATCCTCCGGGCGAAAGAAATGGGTCGAGCCGTCCAGGTGCGAGGTGAATTTTACCCCTTCTTCCGAGAGCTTTCTCAGAGCCCCGAGGCTGTAGATCTGGAACCCGCCGCTATCGGTCAGGATCGGCCCACGCCATCCCATAAAGGGGTGCAGCCCGCCCAGCTCGTCGACGATCCGGTGTCCCGGCCGGAGATACAGGTGATACGTGTTTGAAAGAACAATCTCGGCCCCTATTTCGGTCAGGCGGTCGGGGCTCATCGCCTTGACCGTCCCTTGGGTGCCGACCGGCATAAACGCCGGTGTCTGAAACGTCCCGTGGGGGGTTTGATACTCCCCCCGGCGCGCCCCGGTCTCGGTGCTCGCATGCGTTATCGTATAAGAGAACATCGGCCTTTTTGTTACCTGGTCGACCGCCGGGGTCCCGCGCCCACAAGCTGCAAACAATATATCGAGAGTTCCTGTTTCGCGGCCGATGCCGCGCCTCCCGGAATCCGCTTTTTCCTTCAGAGTATCAGCATGGCGTCGCCGTAGCTGAAAAAACGGTACCGCTCTCTTACCGCCTCGCGGTAGGCATCCATGATGAGCCGGTGCCCCGCGAACGCCGAGACGAGCACCAACAGAGTCGATCTCGGCAGGTGGAAGTTGGTCACCAGTGCGTCTACCATGGCGAAGCGAAAGCCGGGCGTGATAAAGAGCGACGTAACGCCCGATCCCGGCTCAATCCGGTTTTTCGCATCGCCCGTCGGGTTGCCTTGTTGGGCCGCCGCGCCCTCCAGCGCCCGGGTCGTCGTGGTCCCCACGGCGATCACCCGCCCGCCCCTTTCTTTAGCGCCGACTATGGCCCGGGCCGTTTCCGGCGGGATGCGGTAGCGCTCGGCGTGCATCCGGTGGTCTTCAATCAGGTCCGTGCGGATGGGGAGAAACGTCCCGATCCCCACGTGGAGCGTAACCGCCGCAACGTGTGCGCCGCCTTCACGGATGCGCCGCGTCATTTCCTCGGTGAGGTGCAGGCCCGCCGTCGGCGCCGCCACGGACCCGGGGTCCCGGGCGTATATGGTCTGGTAGCGGTCGCGGTCGGCCGCCGGATCCCAGCCGTCCGTCCGCTTGATATAAGGCGGCAGCGGAGGCATCCCCCACGTCTCCAGATAGTCAAAGAGCCCTTCGGGAAAGCGGACCGAGACACGCCACGCGCCACTCCCCGTTTCCCGATCGCGGCCCACGATTTGGGCCTCGATACCCCCCGGCAGGATGACCGTCGTTTGGGGTCTTATGCCCTTGCCGGAGATCAGGCAGGTCGCCCCGCCCTCGGCCTCTTCCAAAAAAAGGACCGAGACTTTTCCGCCGGTTGGCTTTTTCCCTTCGACGCGGGCGGCAACGACCTTCGTGTCGTTGACGACCAGAAGGTCGCCGGGGACTATGAACCGGGTAAGATCATCAAACCCGCAGTGCTCAATCGTCTGTCGCTGTCGGTCGAGCACCATGAGCCGGGAGCCGCCCCTCGTTGCGGGCGGGTGCTGGGCGATCAGCTCTTCGGGCAGGTCATAGTCGAAATCGGAGAGGTTCACGGCATTAACGAAGCGCCGGCCGGCCGATTACCGGTTATACCGCCGGCGGCCGAAAAATCCGCAACCGAAAAGGCTACACCCGAAAGATATCTCACGCCCCGCCCGTTCACGATCCCCCCGTATTTCCCCGTTTGCATGCGGAGAATTACTTCAAATCCCCGCGCCGGGCAAAAAGTAATTGCTAAAGTTAGTAATTTAAACAGATTTTTCGGTCAATGTCAAGATATTTAGTGGAGGACCCGGGCGCCAAGGTAGACGAGGACGAGCCCGATCAAAAGGGCGGCGATCCCCACGGCGCGCAGCACCCGTTCGGGAATCGTGGTGATCAGCGCCGTAAAGCGCTTGACGGCCTGGGGCGAGGCGACGTAGGGGATCCCCTCGATGATGAAGACGAAGCCGAGGGCGACGATGAGGACGGTTAGGTCCATGGATGATCTGTTTCCTTTGTGAGCTGCAATTTATACCGCCTCTATCGTAGGCGTCGGGGGGGACGGTTGTCAAGGGAAAAGAATTAGGGGGACACCATATATATTACAGCTTTTTGGTTTCTTGGGAATGTCTCGCGATTACGTATGGTTTCACCTTATTTTTGCCTTCACCCTCTCTTTATGTCCCCCCACCTAAAAAAAGCCTCTTAATTAGCCCCCCTTGACTCCATCTGCAATTAAATAATAGTATGTTAAAACTCGTTTTAATAATTCCATTAATTTATAACAGAGGAGCAGAACATGACCCTAACCGTTGTTTCCGCCCCGCCGCAATTTGTAGATGCCTTTGCCGCTATGGAGTCAAGGATTAAGGGATTCTTTTCCGAGGTCAACATGATGCCCGAAAAAGGTAAGATGGAGATCGGTGGACTCAGGTTCCGCTATTCCCAGAGCGAGGGATTGGCAACCGCCTTCCGGGATACCCTCACCGACATATACGGCGAAAAGGGCGCGGAGCAGATACTGTATAAGCTGGGTAAATCCCTCGGCGCCGTCGAGGGGACCACCTTCCACAAACGGTTCGGGCTCACCGAGCCCATCGAGAAGCTTGCGGCCGGCCCCGTCTATTTCGCCTATTCGGGATGGGCGTTCGTGGAGATCCTGCCGGCGAGTGCGCCGAGCCCGGACGAGGACTACATCCTGACCTATAACCACCCGAATTCCTTTGAGGCCGATGCGTATATTAATAATGGGAAGAAGGCCGACCACCCGACCTGCTGGATAAACGCCGGCTATTCGGCGGGATGGTGTTCTTCGAGTTTCGACGTCCCGCTGGAGGCCCGGGAAGTAAGCTGCGCGGCGATGGGGGGTGCGTCCTGCACGTTTATCATGACCCACCGAAACAAGATCATCGAGCGGGTGGATCGGTTCCGGGAGCTGCTGAAGACCAAACGGCCCGAGGAGGTGACGACGGAAGAGCTGCTGTAGTACGGCGGACTTTTTATATTAGAAATGCGAACGCGGGGATCGAAGATCCCCGCGTTTCGTTTTCTTATATGTGAGTATATGAGGCGATTTAGAGAGGTGGGGACGGTTCTGGTTCCGCCCCCTTTTCCGTTTAGGTGATCTGAATAGATATATTTACTGCGTTCCCGTCAGCTTCTTCAGCGCCTCGCACGCCTCCCTTTCCCCGTTATCGCAGGCGAGTTTATAGTCCGCCTTCGCCTTGTCGTTCATGCCCTGTGCCTCGTAGATTTTTCCGCGGGTGACGTAGGCAAAATAGTATTTTGGATCCATCTTTATCGTCTTCTCGATGTCCGCCATGGCTTCGTCGTAGCGCTTGAGCTCCCGGTAGACGTTACTCCTCGAATCGAGAGCGTATCCATTTTCCGGTGCGATCGCCAGCGACTTCGTGATGTCCACCAGGGCCCTTTCGTACTTACCCTGAAGGTAATACGCCCAGCCCCGGTTGTTGTAGGCAAGGGCATATCCCGGTTCGAGCTCGATAGCCTTGGTGTAGTCGGCAAAAGCCGGGTCGTATTTACCTAAACTGCGGTACGCCCCGCCCCGGTTGTTGTAGGCACGGGCATATTTCGGGTCGAGCCCAATTGCCGTGGTGAAATCCGCGATGGCCAGGTCGTATTTGCCTAAACTACGATACGCAAAGCCCCGGTTGTTATAGTTATTAGCAAACTTCGGATCCAGAGAGATCGCCTTTGTACAGTCGGCGACCGCCTCGTCGTACCGACCCAGTTCGGTGTAGTAAATCCCCCGGTTCGCCCAGGCGTACTTATTGGAGGGGTCGATCTCTATCGCACGCGTACAAGATTCAGCCGCGTTTTTGAAGTCGCCTTTTTTCTCATATTCCACCCCCTTGACTACCCATTCGTCCGCTGTAAGCGCTATTGCCGAGACGGCCGGGACGAGCACGAGGGCAACAAGGGTGGTTAAGACGATCAGGGAATAGATCCTTCTTTTCATCGCTGTCACCTTGCAAATAGTATTAATTTTAAGATACCCTTTCTGTTCATGATTATTCCACCGTGCTAAGATATCGAATAGATACGGGCCTTGTCAAGCGTCTAGTGAATTACGGTAACACAATAGATAATTACTATTCACCATAGTCTGTTGAAATGCTGTACAATTACGTATGATGTCCTCTCAATTCTGCTCAACGGGCGACGATTGATTGACCAATCATTCACTTTTTTCTTGACAAGCCGCGGCGCCTTTGATAAAAACGGGGCATGATCTGCCAGTTTACGTAACGTGGCAGATAGTCGCCGGTCTGGCGGACGAAAAGGCAGGACACGAACATGGCCGTCAAGAAAAACAGCGCAAATTCCATCGCAAACGACGATAGAAACATGGTCTCGCCGGCGGGCCTGCCCTACATGAACATCAGCGACCTGGCCAAGCGGCTCGATATCTCCCCCCGGACGATCCGCTATTATGAGGAGATCGGCCTTTTGGACTCGATCAAGCGCAGCGTCGGGGGAAAGCGCGTCTTTACCGACAACGACCTTCGGCGCATCCGGTTTATCCAGAAGCTCAAGATCCTGGGCCTGACACTGGCCGAGATGCAGGAGCTTAACGCCATCTACGAGACCCACCGAAAAAACTCCAAGGTATTCCCCCGGATCATAGAGCTCTTTGACAGCCACAAGAGGTCTATCGACCACCGCATGGACGAGCTCAAGCTCCTCAAGGCCGAGATCGACGAGTTCCAGAAGCGAATGCGCGATAAGCTCAGGAAGGAGCAGGAATAGAGAGGGGGATACACCCCACAAAGCAGGCTTCGTGGGGGCCCCGATAGAAGGGGACGGGCGGCATTTATGCCGCCCCTACCGGTGCTAACAGGAGTGGGCCGACGATAATGAGTGGTGACGCAGAAAAAAATCAGCGCGGCCTCGTCCAGGTCTACACCGGAAACGGCAAGGGAAAGACCACGGCGGCCCTGGGGCTGGCGCTGAGGGCGGCCGGCCACGGCAAAAAGACCTGCGTCATCCAGTTCATGAAGGGCGAGATCTATTACGGCGAGCTGGGGGCGGCAAAGATGCTGGCCCCGTACCTCGAAATCGTCCAGATGGGCCGGCCCGACTTCGTCAACAAGAACAACCCCGACCCCAAGGACGTGCATCTGGCCCGCCAGGCGCTGGACCTGGCCAAAGAAGTCCTGGCGGGAAAAAAGTACGACATCCTGGTGCTGGACGAGATCAACGTGGCGCTGGACTTCGGGCTCATCGAGACAGCCGACGTTATGGCCTTGATCGACAGTAAGCCCGCCAAGACGGAACTGGTGCTCACCGGCAGGTACGCGAAAAAAGAGATCATCGAGCGCGCCGACCTCGTCACCGAGATGACGGAGGTCAAGCACCCCTATAACGCGGGGGTCGAGGCGCGGGTGGGGATCGAGAGATAAGCGTCACCCCGTGAAGAAGGCTTCGCGGGAGGGCAACGGGAGTGGGAAGGAACGATTAAGAGGTGTCATATTTAATATATCATCTAATTCTTCGGCGGCATGTCGGGGAAGCGGAGTCCTCGTGAATATCGGTGGAGTCAGTCATGGTAAAGAAAATCGATGAAGAAATCTTAAAACAAAAAGAGGTGTGGGAGGGTACTATCCTCAAGAAACGCCTCGACCAGGCCCCGGAACGGTCCGAAAGCTTCACCACCGTCAGCGGGGCCGAGATAGACCGGCTCTACGGGCCGTGGGACCTGCCGGACTATGACTATGCCCACGAGCTCGGGTTTCCCGGCCAATACCCGTATACCCGCGGCATACACCCGACGATGTACCGCGGCCGCCTCTGGACGATGCGCCAGTTTGCCGGCTTCTCGTCCGCGCAGGAGACCAACCTGCGCTACAAGTACCTGCTCTCCCAGGGGACGACGGGGCTTTCGGTGGCCTTTCACATGCCCACCATCATGGGTATCTGCTCGGACAGCGAGCTGGCCGCCGGCGAGGTCGGCAAGTGCGGGGTAGCCATCGACTCGCTGGCCGATATGGAAGACCTCTTTTCCGGCATACCGCTGGACAAGGTCACCACCTCCATGACCACCAACGGCCCGGCCTCCATCCTCCTGGCGATGTATATGGGCGTGGCCGAGAAGCAGGGCGTCGGTTTCGACAAGATCGGCGGCACCATCCAGAACGACATCCTCAAAGAATATATCGCCCAGAAGTCGTGGATATTCCCCCCCCGGCCCTCCATGCGGATCATTACCGACCTGCTTTCCTACTGCACCAAAAGCGTCCCCCGGTGGAACACCATCTCGATCTCCGGCTACCACATCAGGGAGGCGGGATCCACGGCCGTGCAGGAGCTGGCGTTTACCCTGGCCGACGGCATCGGCTACGTCCAGGCGGGCATCGAGGCGGGGATAGACCCCGACGACTTTGCGCCGCGTCTCTCGTTCTTCTTTAACGCCCATAACGATTTCTTCGAGGAGATCGCCAAGTACCGCGCCGCCCGCCGTATCTGGGCCCGCGTCATGAAGCAGCGGTTCGGGGCCAAAGACCCCCGCTCCTGGATGCTGCGCTTCCACACCCAGACGGCCGGGTGCTCGCTGGCCGCCCAGCAGCCGATGAACAACGTCATCCGCACGACGATACAGGCGCTGGCGGCCGTCATGGGCGGCACCCAGAGCCTGCACACCAACTCGCTGGACGAGACTCTGGCGCTGCCCACGGAGCAGTCCGTGACGATCGCCGTGAGGACCCAGCAGATTATCGCCGAGGAGAGCGGCGTGGCCAACACCATCGATCCCCTCGGCGGGTCTTACTTCGTCGAGGCGCTGACCAACGAGATGGAAAAAAAGGCGCTGGACTATATCCAGAAGATAGACGATATGGGCGGGATTATCGCCGCCATCGAGCGGGGCTACCCCCAGAAGGAGATCGCGGACGCCGCCTACGAATACCAGAGGCGGCTGGAGACGGGTGAGAAAGTAATGGTCGGGGTCAACAAGTACGTCATGGACGAGGCCGAGCAGATCGACACCCTGATGATCGACGAGGCGGTGGAGGCCGAGCAGAAGAAAAGGATTGAGAACGTACGTCAGCGGCGGGACAACAGGCGCGTCGAAGAGACGCTGGCGGCCCTGAAAGCTGCTGCCGCGGGAACCGAAAACCTCATGCCTCGGATCCTCGACGCGGTGAGAAGCTACGCCACCCTCCAGGAGATGGTCGATACGCTCAAGGGGGTATTCGGCGAGTATAGGGACCCGGGATATGTGTAATCACCCCACGAAGCAGGCTTCGCGGGGGACCCGACTGGGAGTGAGGGAATGGGCGAACGGGACTACAGTCCGTATGGACGTTTGGATATATCGTTCGGATGTTCTCGATCGGGGGAAGCTCTTTTTTAATTAGCTATATAATCGATACCTGAAGAGAAAATTTACATGACCAAAGGACAGAAAATCAGGATACTCCTCGGAAAGCCGGGGCTGGACGGCCACGACCGGGGGATCAAGGTCGTCGCCCGGGCGCTCAGGGACGCCGGCATCGAAGTGATCTATACGGGGCTCCACCAGACGCCGGAGATGATCGCGTCTGCGGCCATCCAAGAAGACGTGGACGCCGTGGGGCTGTCGGTCCTCTCGGGGGCGCACAACCACCTCTTCTTGAAGGTCATCGAGCTGCTGAAAAAAGAGGGGGCAGACGACATCGCCATATTCGGCGGAGGCATCATCCCCGAAAAAGACATCACGATGCTCAAGGCGGCGGGCGTCGGCGAGATATTCCTGCCCGGCGACAGCACCGAACGGATTATCGAATGGGTCAGGGACAATATCCATCCCCGCTGACGTTCCCCGCGGACTTGAGTATTTTGGTCATCAGACCCAGAAAATTCCGGCCGTCAGCACGGACTCCGTCCCACGATGGGCTGCCGGAGGCGATAATAAACGGAAGTAATCCCATATAATCGGGATTTTCCACCATATACATGATTGAGCGATAACCAGATAAGGAGGATTCCTATGAGTGACAGAAGGGTTTTCGTCCTCGGAGGCGGCATCTCTAAGATGGCCGCCGAACGCCCGGACGGCAATATTCGAGACTGGGTCGTGGAAGCGGTCATGGAGGCCGTCGTGGACGCCGGCGTCGAGATCGCCGATATCGACCATGCCACGGTATCGTATTTCTCCGACCATTTCGACAAGCAGTTGAAGCAGGGAGCCATATTCCACGACTGTGTGGGGATGTGTCCCAAGCCCAACGTGCGTGTCGAGGGCGGCGGCGGAACGGGAGGCCTTGCCATTCGCAACGCTTATGCCTACATCAAATCGGGCCTCTGCGACTCGATGATCGTATACGGTACCGAGAACATGGGCCGACACGTCCCGTCGGACGTGGCCCAGCAGTTTATCGCCCTGGCCTCCGACACCGATTGGGAGGTGCAGGTGGCGGGCTTCTATATCGCCTACTACGCCATGATGATGCGGGCACACATGGACATGTATGGGACGAAAGAGGAGCAGTTTGCGCTGGTATCCGTCAAGAATCACCGCAATGCCATATATAATGAGTACGCCCAGAGCCCCATGAAGATCACCGTGGACGACGTCATGAACTCACCCCTCATTACCTCGCCCTACAAGGTGCTGGATAACTGCCTCCTTTCCGACGGCGCGTCCTGCCTGATCTTTGCCACCGAAGAGTGGGCAAAGGCCCATTCGACCTCATGGCACCGTAAGCCGCGTATCGAGATGGTGGGAACCGGCTGCGGAACCGATTATATGCGCTTGGCCGACCGGCCTTATCCCTACCCCGGTATCGCCCACTTCCGGTCAAAACGGGTCGCCTCCGAGCAGGCCTTCAAGATGGCCGGCATCAAGAACCCCGCCAAGGAGCTCGACTGCTTTGAGGTGCACGACGCCTACTCGGGCGTCGAGATGGTCAGCTGCGAGGATATCGGCCTTTGCGGGTTGGGCCAGAGCGGCAAGCTCTACGAGGAGGGCTACTTCGACCTGGGCGGTGAGCTCCCGGTCAACACCTCCGGCGGCCTCATCGGCATGGGTCATCCCGTCGGCGCCACCGGCGTCAACCAGGGAATCGAGGTATTGAAACAGCTCCGGCAAGAGGTGGATCCCCGGCGGCAGGCCAAGATCATTAACGGCCAGGGCGGCATGGACTCCCACGGCGGAACCGGCACCTTCGTGGCCATCAACATCTTCCGGCGGGTGGATTAAGAGAAAGGAGAAATTATCATGGCAAAGAGTGTATTCGACGATCCTCAAAAGACGTTGTATCCCAAGCTCCCGAAGATAGCCGATCTGGCGCCGGGGAAGGACAGGGGCCTCGTCTCCACGAAGCTCCATGTGTTCAAGGCCGACGATCCCGTCGGGCCCAAGCTCCACTGGGACCCCATCCACCGGATCGACCAGGACCCGTGGAAGGACTTTCGGGAGATCATGCGGGTAGAATGGAAGATGGAGATCACCTACCGCCACTGCCTCGGGAAATATTCCAAGTTCTTTATCGAGCTTGAGAACAAGAAATTCCTCGCCACCGAATGCCCCAAATGCGGCTTCGTCTGGGCGATCCCGCGGCCGGTTTGCCCCGACTGCCTGGCGATTACCACATGGAAAGAGCTGCCCGGAACGGGGACGCTGGCAAGCTATTCGATTTCTGAGTTTGTTCCCTCTTTTATGAAAGTCGAGATCCCCTACGTCCTGGCGATGGTCAAGATGGACGGGGCCGACTCGCTGTTTACCCATCAGCTCAGAAACTGGGGCACCGACCGGACGAAGATCAAAACCGGGATGCCGATAAAGGTCGCTTATACGAAGGAGCCGGTGGTTCACCCGATGCTGCTGATGTGGTTTGAGCCGGCCTAAATATATGTGAGGACAGCATGCTAAACTACGACCTAACCGAAGAGCAGAATATCCTGCGCAAGACCGTGCGCGACTTTGCGGAGCAGGTTATCAAGCCCAAAGCCGAGGAACTCGACGAAAAGGCGGAGTTTTCGGTCGATATCACCAAACAGATGGCCGAACTGGGACTCTTCGGCATGTTCGTTTCGGAAGAGTACGGCGGGTCAAATGTCGGCTATATCTCCTATATCATCGCGGTGGAGGAAATAGCCCGGGTTGACGGCTCCCAGGCGGCAACGGTGGCGGCGGGAAATTCGCTGGGCATCGGGCCCATCAACTACTTCGGCGACAAGAAGCAGAAAGACCAGTGGTTGCCGCGGCTCTGCGCCGGCGAGATACTGGCCTCCTTCGGGCTCACCGAGCCCAACGCGGGGTCGGACGCCGGCGCCAGCAAGACCACGGCGGTCTTAAAAGACGGCAACTGGATTATCAACGGGTCAAAAATATTCATCACCAACTCTACCTCTCCGATGGCCGGCATCTGCACCGTGCAGACCGTCAGCGGAACCCGTCCCGACGGCAAGAAGGAAGTGTCCTGTATCCTGGTCCCCTCCGACACGCCGGGCTTTAAGAAAGTCAACATGACTAAAAAAATGATGTGGCGTTCTTCCGATACAGGCGAGCTCTATTTCGACGACGTCACGGTTCCCGAACAAAACCTGCTGGGAAAGCGCGGCGAAGGATTCCACCAGATGCTCCAGACGCTGGACGGCGGCAGGCTCTCGATTGCCGCGATGGGCCTGGGGGGAGCTCAGGGTGCCTTCGAAGAGGCGCTTAAATATGCCAAGGAACGAGAACAATTCGGCAAACCCATCGGCAAATTCCAAGTAAACGCCTTCAAACTGGCCGACATGGCCATGGAAATCGAGGCGGCCAGAAACCTCCTCTACAAGGCCTGCTGGCTGAGAGAGCAGGGAAGGCCCTTCGGGCAGGTGGCCGCGATGGCCAAACTCTACTGCAGCGAGGTGATGTACCGAGCCGTGAACCATGCCGTCCAGCTCCACGGGGGCTACGGACTTATGAAGGAATATCCGGTAGAGCGCTTCTATCGGGATCAAAAGCTGCTTGAGATTGGAGAGGGAACCAGCGAGGTGCAACGCATCGTTATATCGAGGAACCTTGGTCTCTAAAACAACATCGCTTGCCGACCGGATCCTTTCGGGCGAGGTGCGGGCCGCAGCCAGGCTCATGCGCTACATCGACGACGGGATGCCCGGCGCGGGCGAGGAATTAAAAAAACTATATCCCCACACCGGGAAGGCCTACCTGTTGGGAATCACCGGTCTTCCCGGTGCGGGCAAATCCACCCTCGTAAACCGAATCGTCGAGCACCTCAGGAAGGACGACCTTACCGTGGGTCTCGTCCTCGTAGACCCCACCAGCCCCTTTTCGGGCGGCGCGATCCTCGGCGACCGGGTGCGAATGGCCCACCACTTCACGGATCCGGGTGTTTTTATTCGGTCACTGGCGACACGGGGACATCTGGGCGGCCTTTCGTGGTGCACCAACGACGTCGTGAACGTCCTGGATTCAATGGGAAAGGATGTGGTCATCATCGAGACCGTAGGGGTAGGCCAGGACGAGACCGAGATCGTCTCCATGGCCCATACAACGGTCGTGGTCCTCACGCCGGGAATGGGCGACGAGATCCAGGCCATAAAGGCGGGGATTTTGGAGGTAGGGGATGTATTCGTTGTCAACAAGGCGCGTCGGGAAGGGGCCGATCGGGCCGTCCGCGATCTTGAGACGATGCTTTCCATGAAGGGATGGAAGGCCGACGAGTTTCGGCCCCCCGTGGTCAAGACCGAGGCACTCTATGATGAGGGCCTGGACGAGATGATGGACGCGATCGGGCGCCACCGGGCATTCATCGAGGGCGGCCAGGGCCTTAAGAAGAAGCGGATCGAGCGGGCACGGTATGAGCTTATCGAGCTGTTGAAAGAAGGGCTGCTCTCGGCGGTGGTCCGGACGCAGGGCGGCGAAGATGCGTTTGACGTGATCGCGGCCGCAATTGCCGCCAGAGACAGCGACCCCTACACGGAGGTGAACCGAATCATCGCCGGGGCGCTTAAACGACCGGGCGGATAACCCGATTTGGCCGCACTACATGTATCGTCCTTTACGGCCGGATGTGTTGCGGAATCCCGATCTCGACCGCCCGTTGACTTTCCAGAGAAACCGTATCTTTCGAAAAAGGCCGGACGGTTGGTCCCTTTGCCCTTCTTTTCTTTCCCGGCTCCCGCGGCGTACGATTTACTAAAACTTCCTTGAGTCGGCCGCAATAATTGTATATACTAGAATAGTACCCTCAGGCTCGATATCCTGATGGGATCGACACTAACGACACGCATACTATACAATGGAGGAGACACATGAGAGATGTAGTCATCGTATCTGCGGCACGAACGCCCGTGGGAAGCTTCGGCGGGACTCTCAAGGGCCTCGGGGCGATAAAACTCGGAACAACTGCCGTCAAGGCGGCGATAGAGCGGGCAGGGATCAAGCCCGCGGACGTACAGGAGGTGATCCTCGGCTGTGTCCTGCAGGCGGCGCAGGGCCAGAACGTGGCTCGGCAGGTCGCCATGGCAAGCGGCATCCCCCAGGAAGTGCCGGCCCTTACGATAAACAAGGTCTGCGCCTCGGGCCTCAGGTCCGTGTCGCTGGCGGCCCAGGTCATCAAGGCGGGAGACGCCGACATCGTGGTCGCCGGGGGGACCGAAAACATGACCGACGCCCCCTTCGCCCTCATGGACGCCCGCTGGGGTTACCGGATGGGCGATGGAAAGCTCGTGGACATCATGATCAATGACGGCCTGTGGGAGATCTTCAACGGCTACCACATGGGCATAACCGCCGAGAACGTAGCGGAAAAATGGAAACTGACCCGCGAAGAGCAGGACGCCTTTGGCCTGGAAAGCCAGAAGCGGGCCGAAAAGGCCATCAAGGAGGGGCGGTTCAAAGACGAGATCGTCCCGGTGCTGATCCCCCAGAAGAAGGGCGACCCGAAGGTCTTTGACACCGACGAGTTCCCGCGCTTCGGCGCAACGGCCGAGGCGCTGGCGGCCTTGAGACCGGCCTTCAAGAAAGACGGGACGGTCACGGCGGGCAACGCCTCGGGCATCAACGACGGCGCGGCGGCCTTCGTGGTGATGAGCGCCGAAAAGGCCAAGGCGATGGGGCTAAAGCCGATCGCAAAGATCGTCTCGTATGCCTCGGCAGGGGTTGACCCGGCGATCATGGGGACCGGCCCGATCCCGGCCACCAGAAAAGCGCTCGAAAAGGCGGGGCTCAAGGTCACCGACCTGGACCTGGTCGAGGCCAACGAGGCATTTGCTTCCCAGTCCCTGGCGGTGGTCAGGGAGCTGGGGCTCGATAAGATGATGGATAAGGTCAACGTCAACGGCGGGGCCATCGCCATCGGGCACCCGATCGGCGCTTCGGGGGGACGCATCCTCACCACGCTGCTTTACGAGATGAAAAAGAGAAAGTCCAAATACGGCCTGGCGACGCTATGCATCGGCGGGGGCCAGGGGGCGGCGATGATCGTGGAGATGCTGTAACACCAGATATACGGCTGTTCTGATGAAACGGCGGGCTCAGCCCGCCGTTTTTCTATAGAATACCCTGCCCGGCAGGCGGATACGTGTTTCTGTAAATGTATATATCGTCTGAGTTATCAGAACTGCATGGAACAGGAGAAACGAGGTTTCACCATGCCCGTAAAAAAACTCTTCTGGGAAGACCCGTACCTGACCGCAATCGAGGCCACGATAACCGGCGTGACAGGCGATGTCGTCACTCTGGACCGGACGATCGTCTTTGCGTTTTCGGGCGGCCAACAGTCGGACTCCGGGACCATCGGCCGATACGAGATCCTCGATGCGAGAAAGGACGGCCTGGAGATCTTCTACACCCTGCCGGGGGACCATACGCTGAAGGCCGGCGATATCGTCAATGTTGCCATCGATTGGGAGAAACGCTACCGGATCATGCGGCTCCATTTCGCCGCCGAGCTGGTCCTTGAGCTGGTATATCAGAACTACGACCGGCCCGAAAAGATCGGGGCCAACATAACGGCCGACAAGGCACGGGTGGACTTTTTCTGGGACGGAAATATAGCGGAGACGTTCCCATTGTTGGAGGCAAGGATACGGGAGTTGGTGGACGCAAACCTGGAGATCATCAGCGAATTTTCCGACGAAGCCGACGAGCGGCGGTATTGGGAGATCGGGGGTTTCGCGCGGGTCGCGTGCGGCGGGACGCACCCGAAGAGGACCGGGGAGGTCGGCCCGATCAGGCTCAAGCGCAACAATATCGGCGGCGGCAAGGAGCGGATCGAGATATATCTCGCAGGGCCGGGGCCGGTTTATTAGGACAAAATAAGTGTTGCCATCTGCGATACATATGATATACTTATATCGGATGATATATCTATATCAAGGAGGAGCCTCATGGCCCAGCAGACTCAGGAAAAAGTGAGACACATCCAGCTCCTCGTACCGGCCGAGACGTATAAAGAGTTCAAAAAGATATGCGTGGAATATGAAACGAATATGCGCGCAAAGCTCCTGGAAATGATAAACCAGGTTATAACCGCCGAGGCCGCCGGGAGGAAAGACTTCCTGGCGATGGGCAGGGAAGAAAGAACCGCCATATATGCCGAGGGTATCCGGGCCGAAGTTGCCGGGCACCACACCGCGGGGAGATATACAACCCACGGTGACGACAAGGGCATATACCGCCTCTATCCCGACGGCCATAGGGAATATATAGATACCGATCGGGATAAGCCGGGTGAATGATCAGCGGCCGGTTCTGATCATTTTCGCCGGACCCAACGGGTCCGGTAAGACCTGTTTTGCATCGGCCGCCTACGCACACTCAGACAACCTCCCCCCTCTGTACATCAATGCTGACTCTATTGCAAAAGCCCTTTCCCTGGGCGCCTATGAAGCCGCGGTTCAAGCCGAAAAACGACGGGAATACGCCCTTTCGATCGGCCAATCATTTGTGATGGAGACCGTCATGTCCACCCCCAAGAAAGTGGAGCTGATGCGCGAGGCCAAGAAAAGGGGCTATTATGTCCGGCTGGAGTATGTAACGACCCGGAGTCCGGCCATCAACGTCGAGCGCGTCCGCTGCCGGGTATCGGCCGGCGGCCACGACGTGCCGGAGGAAAAGGTTATATCGCGGTACGAGCGGAGCATGAGGCTGTTGCCGGAGGCCGCGCGTATCGCCGACGATGCCTTTATATACGACAATTCCTGGACCGAACCGGTTTGTCTGGCGGAAAAATCGACCGACGGCCTGTGGCGCGTCTTTCCCCAGGGGTCGCCGGGTTATTGGACCCGACGGCGCATAGAAGATCTCCTGCACCTCTCCGACGGTGAGCTATCCGAGATCGACGGACGCGGGTGACGGATACCGGTCCTAATTTCCACGCCGCGCCCGTACCCCGGTCGTGACTTCCAGCCGGTTTTTCACCAGACTATCACCTTTATAACACGGATCGTGAATCGATTTCCCACCGACGTCATCATAGGAAGAGACGACAACGGGGCCGTCGATCGGCGGTCGGAGACAGTTCTTCATTTCAACGTGCGGGGATTCTGATATGACACAGGACGAAAAATGGATCAGGTGGGAGCCCGATTCGGGCAGGATACAGTCCTCCTTCGGGAGATTGATTCTCTACCCGGAGGGATTCGTAGAAAGCTTTATGGAGGAGGTGATGCGCTCGGGGGGCAAGGCGGTTGTGCAGATGCTGGTCAACGACCTCACCAAGGAGTTCGGAGTACAGGTACCGACGGACGGGGAGTTCCTCTGGGACGATTTTGAGCGGGCCCTCGACGCGCAGGTGGCGCCCTTCGGCTCGGTCCAGAACAGGCCGGATGCCCTGGTCTGGGACGGGCAGACGCGCCGGCTCTCCTACCGCGGGGTCTTCACGGTCGGGCTCTGGCCGGTGGGGGTCGTCGGATCGATCAAGGCATCGGCGGAAAAGGCGCTGACCGCCCGGGGGGCCGGCGCGATATTCGGGCAGGCGTCGCGAAAGGCCGGGCGGATGATGGGCGAGATGATGCAAAAGACCTTCAACTGGGACTCGGCGGACGCGCTCATGGCAGCCGTCGCCCAGATCGTTCCGGAGATATCCGGCGACCTCGGATGGGGCAGGCTGACCGTTTCGGCCGATATGTCCCGCAAACTGATCGGCTTTACCATAAGGAACAGCTTCGAGGTGGAGGCCGGGGGCAAGGACGCGCAGCTGATCATCATCAAGAACCAATTGGAAGGGATCGGCGAATATCTGGCGTCGCAGGGGGGATTTACCTCCCGGGGCCGTGAATTCATACCCGCCAACGAGGCCGACGCGCGGCTCGTCGTCCTCGCGTTGCTTGCGTCCGATCAGGAGATAAACTGGGATACGGTTGAGTGGAAGAGCCTCGTGTCGTGACCTGGGCCGTGACCCAACGCCCGTTCGCGTGACAGGCCGAAAGGGAGGTGTCCCGTTGATGGACGCGGGACCAAGCAGGCTAATATTTGACAGCCTACTCATTCAATATTCTTGACATACGGTTTTTTTGGAGTATATTTATCATAATTAGAGTAGCGGCGGATGCATATCCGCCTTTGTTTTGTCCAAAGGATTTTCGAATTTGAAAAGGAGATTTCGTATGAAGCGCGTATTGTTTGCCGTTGCGATTGTTGCGTCGCTGCTCACGCTCATGTTGTTTGTTGGATGCTCCGGTTCCAACGATTCGGCCACCGATGAGACAGCCCCCACCGAAACCGTAGCCCCCGAAACCACCGCTCCCGAGACCGCCGCCGAGCCCGTTACCGCGATAGACTGGCAGCGGGAGGGCGTGAACCTGATTCTTGCGGGCAAGAACGAAGAGGCCCTGACGGCCCTGAACAAGGCCATCGAGCTGGATCCGTCGCTTTCCATCGCCTACTACAATCGGGGCGACGTCTACAAGAGGCTCGGCCAGAACGACAAGGCCATGGCCGATTTCAAGGTCGCTTGTGACGGCGGCTGGGACGTGGGATGCGGCGAATATCAGAAGCTGGGCGGCAACTAAGCCGACACCCATATTCGGCGCACAGAAAAGGCGGGGGACGATCCCCCGCCTTTTTTTTCGGCATACACGCTAAACAGTACCGCCCCCGTCCTTACAAAAGGGGGCGCGTCGCCCTATCCATCGCGGTATTGATAGGCGGCCGCAGGCCGCATGCCGGGATCGGGCCAGGTTCTGGCGTACGGGATGCCGCCCTGGAACACGCGGGATCGGATTGACGATTATCTTTCCGCTGAGGCTTGGAACATCGGGGGTCTCTTTTCCGATACCGCTACAGCACCCAGTCACCCTCGGCATGGGTGAGCTGGCCTTCCGGCGTGAGCCAGAGCCTCAGGTTTCCGCTCCTGGGCGTGCCGCCCGCGCGGGAAGAAAAGCTCATCGTGACGATGACGGTGTCTTCGGTCAGGATTGCGCCCGTGGCGTACGCGCTGACCGAAAGCGTTGCCCCGGTCCGGAAAAACTCCGACACCCCCCTGAGCAGCGCAGACCGGCCGGCGCCCCCGGCCGTTCCGTTATAGTCCGGTGAGACCAGCCCCGAAAGCGCCCCGGTGTCCCCCCGGGAAAGGGCCCCGGCAAAGGCCCGGACGAACCGGGAGGCCACGTCGTTGGGATCGACCCGGGTCTTTTCGGGCGGGGCGCCCCCGGCCGGCGGAGCCTGCCCGGTGTCGGCAACCTTCGCCTCTCCCGGCGGGGCGCCGATTACGACCGCCATCACCGTCAGGGTGGTGTCGGCGCCGGGGGTAAGCTCGATCGTCCGCTCCCACCGTCCGGTTCTGTCGGCAAGCACGGTCTCGTGGACCGTCCCGCCACCCCCCGAGATGACGACGGCCCGGTCGTCTTGTACCGTCCCGGAAATCGTCACGGCACCGCCCGCCTTCGCGACAGCTTCCGGCAGGCGAAAGGCCCCGTCGTCCCCCGATATAAGCTTATGTCCGTCCACCGTGATCACCGGGACGGGCACCGCGGCAGACCTTATCGCGGGCGCGGCCCCGGAAAAGGCGAGATCGAGCAGGGATTCATCAACGTCGGCGGGGAAGGCCCCCGGGTATCGCAACCCTGTGCGCGTACCGTCCACCGAGCACAGCGGGATGGGCGTGCCGGAGGGGCCGGAGACGAAGGCGCAGCCCTCCCGGACACAGACGTATTCGCCCCAGGCGAAAACACCCATTATCGCGGTGACGTCGGCCCCGGTCTCGGGCGAGGATTGGACCGTGATGGTCCCGCCCCCCGTCGTTAATACGAACGTCCCTCCGGGGCCGGTTGCCGCCCGGACGGTACCCGAGTCGAGCGTCATCGTTATATCCAGGACGACCTTTTCCCCGCCGTCCTGGCCGCCTGCGATACTGCGCGGGGTAATACCCGTTACCGCCAGGCTCCCGAACGGCCCGATCACGACACGCGCACCGTCGGAAAACCTCAATTCCGCGACGCCGCCGGGCCCCGTAGCAATCGCGTCGCCCGGCCCTACCTTTTCGCGCCGCCAGACGGATACGAAGTCTTCCGTCCCGGCGTACCGTATGCTCACCTCACCCTCGGTGAAGGCAATACGCGCCGCGGGGACAAGGGATACCGCCCGGGCCGCCGGGTCAAGCAGGGAAAAGAGGGCGAGGATAAATAATAGTGCGCGTACTCCTCTGATCATGTCGCCACCTCCAAGGCTCTAATATTCGAGGCTCATGTAGATCCCGAAGACCGCCTCCGTAAACGAGAGATCGGGGTTCGAGGACCGGACGTCGGCAAACGAGCCGTCCAGGCCGAGTGTCCCGGTGAGCCCGGCCCTTCTCATCAGCACTTGCTCTATCGTCAGGTGAAACGAGTGCTCCCGCGTATCGTCGCCCGATTCCCGATTACGCAAGATCCCCTCGTAGCGCACCGAGCATCGTGTCGGGTAGTCGGGAAAAAACGAGAAGGAGGCCGCCGTCCCCGCGGAGAGACGCACGGCGGTGTCATACAGGCGCCCGCGGACCAGGTCGCGGACGGCCTCGACCCTGAACTCCGCCAGGAGGTCTGCCGAGAGCGTGTACCGATCCGCGTCCGCGCGGTATCCGAACTGGGCGCCGAGGGTGCCGGCGGTCGTGTCGAGATCTGCCGCGGTGCGGTCGTCGTAGCGCTCCACCGAAGAGATAACGGCCCACCGAAACGCGTCGCGGGAATCGCCGACGGAAAGCCGGGCGATGAGCCGCTCGTCGGCGACCGATCGCGGTGCGTCGCGGGACTGTTCCCGAAAGTAGAAGGCCGTGAAATCGATGGCGAGATTTTTAAACGCCGAATCGGGGTCGTAGAAAAAGGGCATTATGGTCACCGTGACGCCGGGGTCCATCGTATCGGTGCGATAGGCGGCAGGCGACGCGTCCGTGACGCGGTCGTGAAACCAGCGGAAATAGGCGGTGGCGGTGAGCATCTCCGACGGCGTATAGCGCAGGCCCGCCGAAAGCGTCTCCCGGTCGGCCGAATGCGTCCCCATGACGCCGATGAACTTGGGGTCCACCCGCTCGTAGGCCACGACCAGCGAGAGCTCGTTGCGCAGGGGGGTAAACGAGAGGGCGCACCAGGCGGCGGTTCCCCATTGTTCCCCGGCGCCGGGCAGGCGGCGGTCGGCGACATACGAGCTTGCCGCAAGCTCGCCGGAAAACACCAGCCGCTTGTCCAGAAACGATATCCGGGAGGAAAGCGACCAGACGTCGTTGGCATAGTCGGTGACGGTGGAAGTGTCGTAAAGTTCGGTTATCTCGGTGTGGACCCAGGACGCGGCAACCAGCGCCGACGCCGACGGCCTGACCTCTATCCGCGCGCCGCCGAACGCCCGGCGGTAGGTGTCGCGCCGGGCGTCGCGGTTGGTTCCCCCGAGGACCGAGACCGAGAGCCACGGGGTGGGCCGAAGCGTGGTGGTAGCCCCGAAAAAGGCGTTGTTGAAGGTGTAGTTGGAATAGAAGGCCGAAAGGTCGCCCAGGCCGATATCGAATGCCTCGCCCGTGAGGCGCAGGCGCATCTCGTCGACCATCCAGCTTTCCCCCGGCGTCCGCTGGAAGAGGCCGTCGGTCGTGTGCCTGCCCCAGAATGCAAACTCGACCCCGAGCCCTGATGGCAGCGAGCGGGAAAGGCCGATCTTCAGGTTCTCGTCGTAATGCCAGGCGCGGCCGGTCGCCGGGTCCACGTCGAGCGTCGATTGCAGTATGTTGCCCCAGACGGATTCATAATAGGTGTCGATGGAATAGGTCGTCCTCAGATACCCGCCGCCGGAAAGCTCCGCGGCCCGGGCCCCGGGCGCAGAGATAGCCACGATGCCCAGGGCAAGGAAGAGAGACAAGACGAGGAATATGGACGCGATACGTTTCATGGCGCCAGTTAAAGAGATGAAAAGGGATATCCGACGAGGTAATGTCTACGGATATATGAAAGTATTGGGGAAAAAGGAGGGGTTGTCAAGAGGAATGAGGAAAAGAAAGGCGGGCGAGGGGATGTCGCCCGCCGACGCCTAGGAAGCATCTAATTTAGCGGCCATAGAGGAGAAATAGTACGGGAAGTGCTTGATTCCTACGTGTTACAGTCTTACCATGGCAAGCCATCGTGTTCTAAAGCCGTCGGCTGGACCTTCTCAAATACTTCAACTGCGGGAATAGGGGTATTAACAGTAAAACCAAAATCAGGATAATCATAGAGGGGTGCAAGCATTAGTGTATCATCCTGATAGTAGCCAATAAACTCAAGATTAAGCGCTAACAGCTTAACGAAGAAATATGTTTCCTCGGAGTCTTTTACGTTCCTTTTGTTAATGCTTACGGAGTTTTCAATACTCTTTATTGTAGGCGACTCGCCGAAACTCGTAGCTTCCCATTGACCCTTGATATTCGATAGAGTAATTGATGAACTAACCACGCCTCTGCTAAGAACCGAATAAATACGTTGATCGCCTCCGCTTAACATTTTCCTTGGGTCATCCCCTTTTTTGTATTCTTTGAGTTGATCTAATCCAACCCAATAGATAACGAAATATTCACCTACGCTAGTCGTTCTTGCGTCTTCTAATCCTTTAAAGCCCATTTCTCTATAATTCTGTGGAGTAGTAAGTTCTGATAGGATCTTGAGAGCCTCCAGTGCGACTTGTTCCGCGGTTTTAGACGAAATATTTTCCCCCTGTGCATACACGCTTGACATGAACATTATTGAAAAGATACATACACATATCTTTACTCCTATCCTTTTCATTTCTTAGCCTCTCTATTCTTTCTTGATATTGTAATAGTCAACCCAGTGTGCGTGATCTGGGCCGGAATAAAATTCTCCCAAACTAATAATTCTTCGTGCTCCTACATGCGGTGGATAAGGGTCGATAATCTCAACATAATTCTTTCCATTAGCCGTCCTATATCCCACGACCACCATCATATGTCCACCGCCGCCTCCATTCCAAAGCCATGAGAAGCAGAAAGGGGACTTAAGATCATCTATCTGCGACTTTATCTCGTCCCAGGAAAGCGCAGTGTTATTGGTCTTATCATACGAAAAGCCGTATTTTTCGAACTGAGGCCACCCCCCCTGAACACAGGGGATTGGTGTAGGATTTTGGCAGCAGTCCCTCCTAATAAAACGATCATTAGCCTGTATGCATTGAGGAATATCTTTTCCCAGGTAATCCATAACCATTTCGGCGCTAGCGGCCCAGCACCACATTTCAGTTTCCTGAGGATGGATCCTCACTCCTAGTGAGGCTGCCATGACTGGCGCATCCAAAAGGATTAGCCCCATTATTATTGGCATAAGCATAAGAGAGGTTTTTAGCCATTTTCCTCTATCCATCTTTTAGCTCCTATTTCCTAATTCCTTATTAAGGTTCCAAAACTCACAATGCAGACGGCACCAGCATGAAGTCCTTAAGATATTACTTGGAAGACGTGCCCCGCAGACTCTTGGGTAATACTATCGTTCCCATGTAAGATAAAGGTGTCCGGAAAATCCACAGGGGAGAGTTTGCCTGCTAATCACTCCTATTACTAAACGTATCGCTCCCTCTTGAAAGCGTTATTTGTTACAACACTATTTCTTTTCCCCCCCCTATTTGGCTGGAACCACTTTGTCCCAATGGATTCCATCATCACTAAGCCGATAAATGCCCTGATCCAAACCATACGGTTTACTAATGGTAATCTTAGACGGGGCAGCCCCCGGACCTTCCGGTCGTCTACCTGGGAAAACTCCAGCGTTCGCCAACGCAGTGACTATATTTCCTATAGTCGTGAGGATGGCGGTAGAGTCCATGGCTGATGTAATACCTTTTATCTGCCCTTTTTCTTCTATCGTAATTGTAAAGTTATTAGTAGACAGAAACGCAACGGGCTTTATATCGTAGGCTTGTGCATAATCCGGCCAGTATTCTATCGTCGCGTCCTTTTCACCTACTAGGAGGTATATTCGGAGCGGGAACACGCGTATTCCATTCGAGTCCTTGGAAAAATCCTTAACCTTGCTGGTTGCAATAGTGGAACAGCCCACAAGGGAACTAGTCATAAATAAGCACAAGATAAATACAAATAATCTCTTCATTTTCTTCCTCCTTACTTTGCTTTTTATGCGTATTTGATTCGGATAGTGAAGAATCCTAATTATAATAAAACTAGGGTCTTCTAATTATGGTATAGGTTGACCGTTCTTAGGAGGTAAGTCAAGTAAATATTATGTATGCAAATATAATATTTATTGATTGAAAATGGACTTTGGCAGGAAAAATGAATATAAGGAAGCGAAACCAGTGAGTTACAATTGTTGACGGATGTATTATAATTAAACTATCAAGATGTGATTACTTCGCGCTCATACAAAATGCATTACTGTGCGTCGTTCTTTGAACGGGGGGGCCATTCCGTCACCATGTTCTTATCGGCGGTTGGGGTGCCTGCCGGTCGCGCGTGTGCGGCTCTTTCGGCCTTACCCGGTTTTCCCCTTCAGCTCGACCCTCAGCGACTCGCTCGACCCTATCGTCGTCGGTGCGTCCAGCACCACCGTCCCACCTACCCGGCGGGTTCACAACGCCCGGAAGGGCCTTCTTTGCCCCCGGCGGTCTTTATCCCGCCCGTCCCGTCGTGCCTTTCGGATGTCCCGGTTGCGGCCCGGTTACTGGTCTTCATTCCGGTGGAATATAAAACCTTCTATTTCAGGGTCTGTTGTCGGGATCTCGTTCCCGTTCGGCCCATCCATTCTTAAATCCAATATGAATACGTCGGGATCGCCGTCTTCATTGGTATCGAGCGCATAGTAAATGGCGTATTTTGAGCATATGACGCCCGGGCTCAGCTCCACTTCCGTATCCGGGTTGCAGTAATAGCGGTGACACCTCTGGTCATTACCGCCTTTGGAGTCTACATACGTCTTTCTTGTCGGATAAATAAACCAGATATCGGCTCTGTCGGAACGGAAATAGGTCTTGTATCCAACGATACTGAACCTGTATCTGCCGTCGAGACTCCTCATTTCTCTGAGTACCGGCGGGACATTATCGCAGCACACGGAAAGCCCGAACGTGCCCACGCAGGTATTTACCGGAGACCTGATTTTATTGACGATGGCTCCGTACTCCGTTGATGGTATTCGTACTATCCCGGCGCAGCTGTCCGTTTGGCAAGTCCTGGCAATTCCGCTGGCCGGCATGCATAAGTAGAATATAGTAGCCGCTCCGGCAATCGACCATGTAATTTCTTTTCTCATCGTTCTATATCCATCCCGTTTCCGCGCATCTGATAGGACTTAAGCATTACTAAATACATTGAGTATGGCGAGCCTTGCAGATCGCTTTCCACAGGAGGAGATCGTTAAAGAGTATCGATATTCGAAAGAGTCGATAGTATTCATCGAGGAGCGTATGCCTGTTAAAAGTACTACAAAGGCATATATCGAGAGCATAAAACCGTTCGTCAGGTTACGTGCCGTTTGAGGTGTATATAATGATGTCCGATAGCGGTGTAATACAGATGAGCGTGACACAAGACAGATGCTTTTGCGAAAGAAACCCGAAGGGAATATACGGGAGTTAGAACGGACTATATTAATATTTACTCGAATAATATATTTAACTGCCCTAGTCACTAAAAGTGTTGACAGGTGACGAGAGAATAAGTGACGAGTCACGGTCTTCCTGTTAAGATGGTTTAACCACAAAAC
>JAFGAS010000035.1 GCA_016933535.1 Candidatus Zymogenaceae bacterium | reverse complement strand
GGCGTTCTCTATCGTCTTGGTCGTCTCGGCCGTCAGCACGTCCGTGGTGTGGATGGAGGCCTTGACTATGGTGGCGTAGAGATCCTTAGCCCTGCGCTCGCTCTCGGTATCGATGCCGCCGACTATACGGGGCAGGTGCTGAATGTATTGGATAAGACGGCCGGGCATCAATCGCTCGTAGGAATAGGCCAGAGAGAAGTCACGTCCTGCATTAAGGCCGGACGCTCGTTCGATTATGGGCTTTATGACGTGTTGGGTTGTCCCGGGCGCAAGCGTTGACTCGGTGATGACGAGGACCCCCCTTTTCATATAATCGCCGATTCCCCGGGCGGCCTCCTTGAGCGCAAGGTAACGGGGTCGATGGTTGTCTCCGTCGGTGGGTGTTTGTACGCAGATGAGAATAATGTCTCGATCCGAGAGTGTCGCATAATCGTCCGTGACCCGGAGAGTTCCCTTGGCGACAACCCGATGGATCAACTCGGCCAGTCCCGGCTCATCACCTTCTATCGGCGATAATCCCGCATTGATCGTCTCTATCTTCGAGGCGCTCCTTTCCGAGCCTTTTTCCAAACCGATGACATCGTGTCCCTGAACATCGGCCAGGAGCGCCGCGCAGGGAATGCCGACATATCCCATCCCAATTACGCCGATCTTTGTCTCTTTCACGGATTGACATCCTCAACGGGGTCGTCTCCTGATATGAGGGAGAACGATTGGATGGTATTTCGTATCGTTGGATAACAGCAGTACGGACACCCACCGGTGTCCGTATATCCGCCGTTTGTTCTATGTGTGCTTCTGCAACTCAGAAGCCGGTTTTATCTTCAGGAAAATCTCCGCGTTCCGCACGACGAGTCCCCGGTGGCTCCCTCTGCTTTATTGGGCGATGTCCCACAGCACGATGAAAGGAGTTTTTCCGGCTTCGCCTTGCCACATGATGGACAGGCAATGCCGTCCGGCCCGTCCGTGGGCTTCTGAATTACCTCAAATTCTTTGCCGCATCCGGTGCAGCGATATTCATAGATAGGCATCAATCACCTCATATTTTCATGTAATTGTTACATCAGGGCTTGTCGTGCGGATGATACCGTCTCCGACTACTTGAACTCCCCGTACTGGCGGTCCTCTATCTTCTCGATATGTTTTCCCGCCCAATAGGCCGCCGTCGCACCGTCTCCCGCCGCGGTAATGACCTGTCTGAGTCCCTTGGCTCTCACATCTCCCGCCGCAAAAAGACCCGGAACTCCGGTGGCCATCTCCGCATCCGTAACGACGCATCCCGATTTGTCCAGTTCTACGATACCTTTTAGAAATTCCGTGTTTGGATGGTATCCCGCATATACGAAAATACCTTCGATCTTTAATGTCCCGGCCTCTTTGGTCCTGACGTTCTTGAGCCTTACGGCCGACACCGAATTCTCACCGATTATCTCTTCGACGATATTTTCGGTGATCGCCTCTATCGCGGGGTGCGAGAACATCCTGTCCGTAAGTATCTTGTCGGCACGGAACCGATCCCGCCGATGAATCACATAGACTTTTTTTGCGTATCGTGTTAAATATATCGCCTCCTCAACGGCCGAGTTCCCGCCCCCGACAACCGCCACCTCGGCACCCTTGAAGAAGGCCCCGTCACACACCGCGCAATAACTCACCCCCCTGCCCGTGAGTTCATCTTCCCGCGGCACGCCGAGTTTCGTCGGATCGGCCCCGGTCGCGACGATTACGGACTTCGCCGTGAACGTCTCATCGCCGGCCCTGATTTTAAAAAACCCGCCGGCATGTTCAAGTTCCGTCACTTGCATGATGGTCTTAAACGACGCCCCGAACTTCTTTGCCTGTTTTTCCATGGACTCGGCCAGTTCCGCCCCGGAGATCCCCTCGGGAAAGCCGGGATAATTTTCTATCGCATCAGTCACGGCCGCGTGCCCTCCGGCCGACATCCTCTCCAGGACGAGGGTATTGAGCCCCCCCCTCCCCGCATAAACGGCCGCCGTTAGGCCCGCGGGACCGGCGCCGATGATAATCAGGCCGTATTCTACTTCTTTCACTCCATCTTACCTCTTCACTTTTCTACCGTTTTATCAGTATCCGGTCCGCCCCAGACCAGGGTCAATCCGACGATGGCACCGACAATGGCCGTTATCGCCGGATGGCAAAGTAACGTTCAGGTGCTTCCGATATGCTGGGCTATCAAAGCCAGTATCCACCCGCAGGTAAAACCGACCGCCGCCCCTCCCATAAGTTTTAAATATCTTTTCATACAGTGGGCACCGCCCCGATAAGAAATCCCGCCGCCTATGCGGTTACAATAGTTTGCACTCTTTTTTTAGAAATTCATGCAGTTTGAGGCTCACATCGCGAGGTATGCGGTATGTCTCTTGAGTATCAAGCTGTTTGCTGAGCTTAATAGTGCTATGAAGGGTTTCTAAGAATTCGAGACAGGGTCTGCAATTCCTTATATGCTCTTCAAATACAAGACACTCTTCCTGGTCAAGTTCCTGATCGATATATTCCGAAAGCTTTTCGAATATCCTTTTGCAGTCCGTACAATCGTGATGTTCACTCATTACTGTATCTCCGCCTTTTCTTCATACTTCTTGAGCAGCAGTTCCCGGATATAAAGACGAGCGCGATGAAGACGGGATTTTACCGCCGCCTCCGATATTCCGAGGACCTTGGCAGTCCTATCCGTGGAAAACTCTTCCACGTCCCGCAGAAGAAAGATCGTCCTGTATTTTTCCGGAAGACGGTCTACCGCCTTATTCAACTCCTGCAGCATCTCCTTTTCAAGGAGCGTATCTTTTGGGTCGAGTATATGGCTTGCCAGCGCCTGACGTTTCATCGATTCCGGAGGCGGGAGCTCATCATTTAGTTCACGTTCTCCGTGAGAGAGTTTTCTTAAACGCATCAACGCGTTGTTTGTCGCTATTCTGTATATCCACGTAGAAAAGCTGGAATCGCCCCGAAAATTCTCCAAACCCTTAAACATGTTAAGAAACGTCTCCTGCAATACATCCTCGGCATCCTCGCGGTTTCCAAGGAGTCTCAGTGTATGGCCGTAGATTCTACCCTCATAGCGTTTAACAAGCTCCTCAAATGCCTGGTAGTCTTTTTTTTGAGCCTGAGCCACGAGAGAATCGTCGGGAATTGACTTGTAATCTATCATATAGATGTTCAACCTAAGTATTCGTTTCAATTGTTTTTATACTACCCAATCAAATCGGTCGTTGTCAACAACTATCGTTCGTTTTGTCTTGATGAATATCGCCCTTCTCGTTATAATATTGTTGGACGGTAGCCGGTATCGCCAACGATAATACGCTCATCGGCCAAACACTCCAAGAAAGGAGAGGAGGAGGTTAACGTGTCTATTCAATATGGACGTATTGTGCTGGTTTTTTCAATATTTTTAATTTCGTCCTGTGTTACGACAGATAGTATCGAACAGCTTCAGCGTCAGATTACCTCATTGAATAGTGAGGTGAATATCCTTAAAAAGACCTCGCTGGATACGAAGGCTTCCACCGGCGCAAACTACGATACCGTCATGGAAGAGGTCAAAAAAATCAGGGGCAGTTACGAGGAAAATAAATACGAGTTCGAACGTAAGAGCGAGGAGATTGCCGTCCTCAAGGAGGTCATCAACCGAACCGCCGCCGATATAGAGACCCGTCTCTACGATATAGAACAAAGGCTGTCGGCCATTGAAAAGAAACTGGCCGTTACACCCTCCTCCGAACCCACCGGGACAACGCCGCCTCCATCAAACACCGGCGGCACGATTAAACCTGTAGAGCCAACCAGTACCGCGCCTCCCAAAACCACGCTTACGCCCGAGGAACTCTACGCGGCCGGCTACCGGAAGTTCCAGGATAAGGACTATGACGGGGCCGAGCTTGACTTCAGAAACTCTATCGCCAGTTCCCCCGGATCGTCCCTGGCCGATAACGCCCAATTCTGGATTGGCGAGATATATTACGCCCAAAAAGAATATGAGCGCGCTATCCTCGAATACGATACGGTCATTAAAAAGTACCCATCAGGGGATAAGGTCCCCGCGGCGATGTTGAAGGAGGGTTTTGCTTTCCTCGAATTGAACGATACGGCTCACGCCAGGACGATCTTTTCCGAACTCATAAAAAAATATCCGAAGGAACCCCAGGCGGATACGGCCAGAAAAAAACTGGAGACTCTCTAACACGTTCCAAATGATTCCCTTTATCGGTCCGGATTCTCCCAAGATCCTTTCCTCGGCCGCCTCACCTGGAATGACATTGCCACCCCGTTTCGAGAGCATTATTTTCCTTGATCGGCCTTGTAACTCCCCCTCAGCCGTTATGTATTTTCCGGGGGACGAACACCCCCCCGGACGATCGGATTCTTTCCGCCCGTATTGTCTGTCTCCACGGAAATACAATGCCTTACCCCGGGGTTTATTCACGACTGAATTGTCATTCATATTTTACTTGACACAAAAACACTTTTTGGGTTATAGTTCGAAAGATTAATTATCTAAGGGGGATATAGACCGAGCGGATCGGTTTTGAGAAATATTTGATACCCCTAGCGACACGGAATTTTCAATCACGGAGGTTTGCAGTATGGCAGATGAGAAAAGCGCATTCGAGGGTAAGACCTTCGCGCCGCCCAAGGAATTCACCGCAAAGGCCTACATCAAGAGCAGGGAAGAATACAAGAAACTCTGGGATCAGTCCATTAACGATCCCGATGGTTTTTGGGGTAAGGTAGCCGAAGAGTATATTACCTGGTACAAGAAATGGACCACGGTTAACGAAGAGAATTACAAAGAGGGACAGATTAAATGGTTTGTCGGCGGTAAGCTCAACGCCTGCTACAACTGTCTTGACAGGCATCTGGGAACCGCGAAGGAAAACCAGGTCGCCCTGATCGGTGAGGGGAACGATCCCAGTGAGTCGTGGAAGTATACTTACAAGGAGCTTCACGCTGAGGTCAGCAAGTTTGCTAACGTCCTTAAGAGCCTCGGCGTCAAGAAGGGCGATCGTGTTACTCTCTATCTCCCCATGATCCCGCAGCTGGCCATCTCGCTTTTGGCCTGCGCCCGTATCGGCGCCATCCACAGCATTGTCTTCGGCGGCTTCTCGGCCGACGCATTGAAGGACCGCCTCATCGACTGTAAGTCCAAGTTACTCGTCACGTGCGACGGCACCTTCCGCGGCGCAAAGGCGGTCCCCCAGAAAGACAATGCCGACAAGGCCGTCGAGGGGACCCTGGTGGAGAAGGTCATCGTCTATAAGCGCGTCGGCGACAATATCAACTGCTCCTGGAAGGAAGGCCGTGACCTCTGGTGGGAAGACCTGATGGCAAAGGCCGGCCCTGACTGCCCCTGCGAAGAGATGGACGCCGAGGATCCCCTCTTCATCCTCTACACATCCGGTTCCACCGGAAAGCCCAAGGGCGTTATGCACACGACCGGCGGCTACATGGTCTACGTCTCCTATACCCATAAGATTATTTTCGATTACCACGACGGCGACATGTATTGGTGCACCGCCGATATCGGCTGGGTCACCGGCCATTCCTATATCGTCTACGGACCCCTGGCCAACGGCGCCACCTCGATCATGTTCGAGGGCGTCCCGGCCTACCCCGATTGGGGCCGCTTCTGGGATGTCGTTGATAAATACAAAGTCAACATTATCTACACCGCTCCCACCGCTATCCGCGCCATCGCCAAGGAAGGTCTTGACCTTGTCAAGAAGCACGATCTCTCGAGCCTTAAGCTCTTGGGCACCGTGGGCGAGCCGATCAACCCCGAGGCCTGGGGCTGGTATCACGACAACATCGGTAAGGGAAACTGCCCCATCGTCGATACCTGGTGGCAGACCGAGACCGGCGGTATCCTGATCACCCCGCTTCCGGGCGCGTGGGCAACCAAGCCCGGCAGCGCTACCCTTCCCTTCTTCGGCGTTGAGCCCTGTCTCGTTGACGCCAACGGCAAGGAGCTCGAGGGCCCCGGAGAGGGCGCGTTGTGCATCAAGCGGTCGTGGCCCGGCCAGATGCGCGGCGTCTACGGCGACCCCAAGCGGTTCAAAGAGACCTATTTTATACAGTTCCCCGGCTACTACTTCTCGGGCGACGGCGCCCGCCGGGATGAGGACGGTTACTACTGGATTACCGGCCGTGTGGACGATGTTATCAACGTCTCCGGTCATCGGATGGGCACCGCCGAGGTCGAAAGCGCCCTCGTGGCTCATGCAAAAGTGGCCGAGGCCGCGGTCGTCGGTTTCCCCCATGACATCAAGGGCCAGGGCATCTATGCCTACGTGACGCTGAACGCCGGAGTGCCGAAATCCGAAGAGCTCAAGAAAGAGCTGATTGCCCACGTCAGGAAGCTTATCGGCCCGATCGCCACTCCCGACAAACTCCAGTTCGCCGACGGTCTGCCGAAGACGCGCTCGGGCAAGATCATGCGCCGTATCCTGCGCAAGATCGCCGAGAACGCCCCTGACCAGGTCGGTGATACCTCAACGCTGGCCGATCCGCACGTCGTGGAGGACCTCATCAATAACCGGGTAATCTAACAAGAAACCGGTGAGGACCGACCGAAGTCTTTCTACGGAAAGACGAGGACACATAACAGCAAAGCGGGGATGGTATTATACCATCCCCGCTTTTTTCGATTCCGAAATGTATGCCTCCTCTTTCCTTCCTCACCCCGATGATGATCTCCATCCAACGGCTATTCCGAGACCCTTGCCTCCCCCTTTTACAGGACTCGCCTCTCGTTTAAGGACAATTCTTCCTTCATGATTTTATAGAATGTCTCCCGTGCTTCCTCCTCAATCCACGGCGTATGTCCGCAATATTTCAAAGGGATAAATCGAAACGACTCGATAACGGCCGACAACGGCCCTTGGACACCGCAGGCAGGATGAGGGTCGTAGTCTCCGTGGACTGCAACCACCGGACAGCGAATTAACCTCGCGAACTCAAGGAGTCTTCCGCTGCTTCTCAATTGAGTGGCTTGCTCCCACACGATCCGGAATACGTCAACGCGAAATTCGATTGGTTCTTCGTCGTTTGGTTTTGAGGCTATGGTATTGTATGCATCGGTCTTTAGAAGCAACTTCTCGAGACGCGCGTATGCGGCGTTGTCTACCTCGGCCTCGGGATCATCCAAGACCTTGATAAGCGATATGAACTGCACGGCCTCCTCGCGGCCGAGGCGTTTGATCCTCGTCTCTCGCGTTTGCTCTCCGTCTTGATCTTCGAGGCCGCCGCATCCGAAGATTATCAGTTTCCTGATTAATTCGGGATACCGTGCGCAAAAGACAAGGCCGAGCCATGCCCCCCAGGAATAGCCGATCAGCGTGACGGGAAGGTTTGCGTTCTCTTCCAGAACCAATCTTAATTCCTGGATCTGTCCTTCAATCGATGCCGCCCTTCCAAGAGGCTCCAGGACGCCCCCCCGGGACGCAAGCTCCCGGGCCACCGGGGCCATCTGGCCGCATGCACCCGGCCCCCCGTGGAGAACCGCCGAGATAAAGGGGGGCTCTCCATATTTTCTGAGGGAATTCGTATCCATACGGGATTTATCCGGCAATTACCCTCACGGCCTCCGATCCAAATAAGACAGAACGGGTAGCCTCACTCTATCATCACGCCGTCCCTACTCGTATAATCCACTAAAACATTCGTCCCACAGCTCCGGCGCAGTGTTTCTGATGTCGTCAAGCACCTTGAGATATTCTCCCTGCGTACCAAGGAGCTTTTTGCTGAAAAGCTCGGCGTTATTCCCTTTGTGATATTCATCATCGGCAAGTCTTTTTTCTAGGTAGTTGAACTTCCCTATGGCGTTCCTGACTCGCTCTACGAGCTTCTCATCTTTGGCGCTGCGCGCCTCTTCGGTATCGACAAAGAGCCCCGCAATCCTCTCGAAATTGTCCTTGACCCGGGTTCGGTCGAATTGTTCCGTACCGGTATTGTCGGCATCGCCCGATGAGAGCCTGTCAAGCAGGTCGTCTATCGTTATAATACGCGACCCGTAGAGTGTCGGTACAATATCCGGCATTCCCGATAGTCGGAAAAGGGCGTCCTCATAACGAGCCATGGCCATCGCCTTGTCGCCGGCTGTCTCTTTCAAGAGACCGTCGCCATATACCGCCCGCCACCCGACGGGCCCGATCACGAGATCGTCGGCCAGCCGTTTCGCCTCTGCGAAGTATCCCGAGGCTACGTCGGGACGGCCGCCTTCTATAATCGCCATACCGGTCCCAACGAGGATATCGGCCACAAGCGTTCGGGCGTTTTCCTTGCGCAGGATTGTCAGTGCCTTGTTAAATCGGCCGATCGCTGAGACGTAATCTCCTTCATAGTAATCCAGGAGACCAAAACAGGCGTCGATCTTGGCGGAATATCTCTTGTCACGCTCCCCGGTCAATAGCTTACCGGCGGTCCCAAATACCGCCCGTGCCTTCTTGAATTCCTTTTTCTTCAGGTATACCTCTCCGATTCCAAGGTAGTTTACCCCGGATATCGCCCCCCCCCTGTCTCCATTAAGGAGCGTTTCGGCCTGCGTATAAAATGAAAAAGCCCCGTCAAGATCGCCCGTTTCATTGGCGAGGTTTCCAAGATTGATGAGGACCTTTGCCTCGTTTCTTGGGTCCTTGGTCACCTGATAGATAAGCAATGCGTCATCAAAGGATTTTTCGGCCTCCGAAAACCGCAGAAGCTCACTCAGGATTATTCCGCGATTTGTCAGGGCCATCCCCGCGCCGGAAAGATCGTTTCCCTTCTTCATCAGGGCAAGCGCCTCGTCAAAGGAGGCCAGTGCCCCGTCAGCGTCTCCCGAGGAATTGAGAACCTCTGCCCATGCAGAAGCGATATCTCCCATCAACGGGTCGCTTTTTGCCTCCTTCGCGTCCTTTTTGGCCTGCTTGAGATATTCCAGCGCCTCATCATAACGGCCGTTATTGGCAAATGCCCGCGCTATTCTTATCCTTGTCGCCACGTACGGCTCTACTTCGCCCAGGACCTCTCTGACCTTAAGGGCCTCCTCATAATTCTCGAGGGCCTTGTCGAACCGATCCAGCGCGGCATACGTGTCTCCCAAACCCATGAGATCGATCGCGTACCCCTTGCGATCGCGCACACCGCGATGGAGATCGGAAGCCGTAATAAAGTACCGACCGGCCTCAGCGTAGTTGCCGAGGGCAAATTCCGTAAGACCCAACTGTTGAAGATTCGCCGCCGTTCCGTTTATGTCCCCGATCGTATCGAATACCGCGGCCGATTCCTTGAATGCCGATAAGGCCGGATTATATTCTCCGAGGCGGAAATAGGCCAGACCGAGATTTTGAAGGTCGGTGGCCACATCCCGTGATATATCGCGCTTACGATCGATCGCAAGGGCTTGTTTGAAGTAGCCGACTGCGTCATCGTACTGCCGCGTGTAGAAATGAACAAGCCCGATATTATTGAGGACCATCGCCTCATGCTCGGTATCGCCGCTCTTCTTATAGAGGGGGAGAGCCTGTTCCCACAATGATACGGCCTCATCGTACCTGCCGTCGTTAAATGCGGTGACGGCCTTTTCAAAGAGCTGCTCGGGATCATCGGCCGCATGGGCGCAAATAGAGAAAAGAAGCACACAAACCAAGAAGATTATCATGGTCGAAAGTCTATTCATGTAACTACCCTCTGCTATGATACATAGATAGGTTGACTGCCCTTCATACTACCTTACCATATTCGAGATCGAGATCCGCTTCGATTATCCCTCTGATCTTTTCCATAAGCGCATCCCGATCTTCATAGGTAAGGCCTGCCACCTCCACCGGGTCGTGGATAATAATCTCTATTTCACCCGGCTTCATCAACAGGGGCATATCCTTTGGAAGCGCGTAACGGCTCCCGTTTATCGTTACCGGCAGAATCGCCGTTTCGGTGCCCAGCGCCATCACGAAGCCGCCCTTCTTAAACTCGTGAATCAAACCGTCGGGGCTGCGTGTTCCCTCCGGGAAAAAGACTACCGACGCGCCCGACCTGATCTTATCCTTTGCGGCCTCGAGGCTTTCCTTGGCCTTTGCCGAATCACCCCGATCCACATAAATCATCCCAAGCTTCTCACAGCCGAGCCCGAAGATCGGGATTGACCTCAGCTCGATTTTCATGACCCATCGAAGCTGGAGCGGAATGTAGGCGATAAGCGCCCACACGTCGAAGTGGCTCTGGTGATTTGACATGACGACGTAGGAACGGTCTGGATCTATCTTGTACTTCCCCCTTAGTGCAACGGACGTTCCGGACAGGCCGAGGTTCATCCACGACCATAGACGCCCGACCCAGTTGCCGATATTTCTCTTCGGGTCCAAACCCGGGATAAAGGCGAGGATTATGACGATGGTTCCGAAAAAAGCGGTGCTCATGGCAACAAAAAGGAAGAAGAACGGGATATAGAAAGGGAATATCAGGTTATAAAAGACTCGTCTCATCTCAACCCTCCACCCTGTCGTAACGGGAAAAGCGCATACTGAAGGTGGCCCTCCCCTGACTAAACGATCTCAGAGATGTTGAATAACCGAACATCTTTGAAAGGGGGACATCGGCCCTGATGTCTTTTATCTTTCCGCGGGTATCTATACCCCGCAGGTGCCCTCCTCGTGCGTTCAGGTCACCGATAATCTCGCCCATGAATTCCTCGGGTGTGACGATATCGACGACCATGATCGGCTCAAGGAGCACAGGGCGCCCGTTTTTTGCCGCCTCCTTTACGGCCATACCGGCCGCTATTGCGAAGGCCATCTCTTCGCTTGTGCTGTCCCGTTTCTCCGCTGAAATTAACCTGAGCTTTACATCGTGAAGCGGATAACCGAGGATCGGGCCTGATAACGCGGCATCTTCCATGGCCGAAAGGGCCGCATCGATAAGCTTCGAAGGAAAAACGTCGGGATCGATACGGCTTTTAACATCCACTCCCTTGCCGCGCTCCTGCGGTTCCAGCAGAATCGAAACCTTTGCATATCGCGCTTGTCCGGCGATCTCACGATCCAGCATTATCTCCGACACCGACGGCTCCGTAACCGTTTCACGATACACTACCTGAGGTTTTCCGACATTTGCCGATACGTTAAAGTCCCGTTTGAGGCGGTCGATCAGGATTTCGAGATGAAGCTCCCCCATACCGGATATAATTGTCTGCCCGGTATCAGTATCAACGGCAACCGACAATGTTGGATCTTCATCGGTGAGCTTACCAAGTGAATCGCTCAGTTTTTCCTGGTCCAAGGCCGTCCTGGGCTCGATGGCCATGCTGATGACCGGTTCCATTAGTGAGATAGATTCGAGAAAGATCGGCTTTTCCTTATCGCACAGCGTATCGCCCGTCATGGTATCCTTCAGACCCATGGCCGCCGCAATATCTCCGGCCCGCGCCGAATCGATCCTTTCTTTCCTGTTGGCATGAATCTTGAGGAGCCGGGCTATTTTCTCCGAACGTCTTAGCCGCGAATTATAGACCTCTTCTCCGGCCCTGAGTATACCCGAGTATATTCGGAAATAGGTGACTTTTCTTCCACCGTCTACCTGTACCTTAAATGCCAGGGCCGCCAAGGGCTCACTATCACTGCTGACCCTCGTTTCGGTGGCTCCATTATCAGGATTTATTCCTTCTACCGGCGGCACATCCAGGGGTGACGGCAGGTAATCGACGACGCCGTCCAATAATGGCTGAATTCCCTTGTTCTTCAGGCCCGAACCGATAAAGACGGGAACGATCTTGCCTGCGACGACCCCCTTTCTCAGCGCAGCCTGTATTTCCTCGGATGAGAGCTCCCCGTCTTCGAGATACTTTTCCGCCAGGCCGTCTTCCATATCGGCGGCCGCTTCGATGATCTTTTCCCGCATCTTGATCGCTTCACTCTTTATGGCCTCGGCGACGTCGACCGCGTTTATCGTCACCCCGAGATCTTCCTGGGAGAACGTGTAACTTTTCATGGTTATAAGATCCACGACCCCGGTAAAATCGGTCTCCGTTCCGATCGGCAGCTGCATCAGGAGCGGTTTTACCCCCAACTTTTCGACGATCATATCCAGAACAGCAAAGAGGTCCGCTCCGATTCGATCCATTTTATTGACAAAGGCGATTCGCGGGACATGGTAGCGGTCGGCCTGATGCCATACTGTCTCCGATTGAGGCTCCACTCCCTCAACGGCCGAGAAGATCGCAATCGCCCCGTCGAGAACCCTGAGCGAGCGTTCCACCTCAATCGTAAAATCAACGTGTCCTGGAGTGTCTATGATATGGATTTCGTTTTCGCGCCATCGGCAGGTAGTAGTGGCGCTGGTAATAGTTATGCCCCGCTCTTGCTCTTGAGGCATCCAGTCCATAACGGCCTGGCCGTCGTGTACTTCTCCGATCTTGTAAGAGACGCCGGTATAGTAGAGTATCCTCTCGGTGACCGTGGTCTTTCCGGCGTCGATATGGGATATGATCCCAATATTCCGAATCCTCTTTAGTCTCCCTTCACCGGCCATATGTTCCTTCTCCGGATGCCGTTCGAAATAGAGTTAAACCGCAATATCTACATGCCGTACGTCGTCCAGTGGGAATCCTAAAAATGATTCCCCAACCTGCGTAAAGATCTTTGGGTCATCGGTTACGTAGTAGGTAAGTCTTCTCCTCCGATTAACGTCCCTCAACATCCCCATCGATTTAAGGGTATCCTTCACTTCCCGGGCGATGGGAACCGCCGAATCTACAAGGGCTACATCCCGTCCCACCGTCTCAGTTATTACCTTTTTAAGGAGCGGATAGTGGGTGCACCCAAGCACGAGTGTATCTATCCCCTCATTGATGAGGTCCATAAGGTAGCGCTCGGCAACCAGCCGGGTTACATCTTCCTCAAACCATCCCTCTTCGGCCAGCGGGACGAAAAGGGGGCACGGCCGGCTGTGCACCGTTATTCCGGAATCATGCTGATGGATCGCCAGTTCGTAAGCGCCGCTGGCAATTGTTGACCTCGTACCGATCACCCCGACCTTTCCGTTCCTTGTGGCCGTTGCGGCCCGCCGCGCCTCGGGTTTGATGACGCCCGTCGTTGGAACATCAAAGCTCTCCTTTACGGCGTCAAGACCCGCCGATGCGGCCGTGTTGCATGCGATAACCAGAAATTTTATTCCGAGCGATACCAGAAAGCTCGAGTTCTTCAGGGCAAACTTAGTGACGGTATCCCGAGATTTATTCCCGTACGGCAGTCGAGCGGTATCCCCGAGGTATACGCAGTCTTCGTTTGGGAGCGCACGGGCGATCTCGCGAAGCACCGTAAGGCCCCCTACCCCTGAGTCGAATACCCCGATGGAGCCGTTTTGTGAGATATGGTTATTCTTTTCCTTCACGGTATCAGTTACTATAAGTAAATCAACACGTTATGCTATTTTTGTCTTATTGTCAAGGTATAAGATGATTCTTGAATCATATCGCCTTATTTCCGCGATCGACTTATCCTTTTGTTTTGCGGGGCCGTATCGATAGAACGAATAGCGAGGTCACACGTGTGGATGAATCGTTACGGGGCCAAGACGGTAAGCGGATAGACGGCAATATTTCTCGCAACCCAGTAGATGAGAACGACGCAGGCGACAAACCATCCCCAGAAGCGGCCCCCTAATATCCTCGGGAGGCCCTTGCCTCGAATATACAGACACAGCCGTGATGCTCCGGCATATCCGAGGAATGGGAGCGATAAGACCATGAGCGGGTTGAGGTCAAGGGCGTGTAGTATGTCGCCGTGAAGCAGTGCGTATAGTGCCCGCCCCGATCCGCACCCGGGGCACCAGAGGCCCGTGATCAGGTGAAATGGACAGGGGGGAAAGAACGATGACGTAGCCGGATCATTAAAATAAAGTAAAATTGCGCCGACAACGATGACAATTCCCATTCCGATGATAACGAGCTTTCTCTTTGTTCTCTGCCCTAAGTCCCGCATCGGTTCCGTCACGTCACATCCGCCCCTTGCTTCCGAGGATCATAATAATGACTATAATGATAATATAAAACGTCCAGAAGACGATTCCCGCACCGAAGGCTATCCAGCACCAGAGCCGTGCGCTTTCCGATGATTTTTTTGCCTCCTGCCATTGCCCGGCAATCTGGCGTCCGTTTACCTGGGCGGCAAAGATCAGCGCCACCGCCCCCAGCGGCATGCAGCAGATAAACGTGAGGATCACCGCCGGCGCCAGGTAGTTGGGGAGATAAGAATTTTGTATCGTCGGATTTCGGTCGTAACTCAACTCCGCACCGCACCCGGAACATTTCCGGTCACCATCGGCGTTGGCCTGCCCGCATGAAGAACATATCATCGTCAGCTCCTTAGCAGTTGATTCTCTCATATATAGAGTCGGGAACGGAGACGCATTCTACCATAGATCAATATTTTCCCTATACTACCCAAGTCATTGGGCGTTGACAATAAAAAAGACGGCCTTTCGACCGTCTATCTATATTTGAAGCCCCGAAAGGAGCCGCACGCGGCTCGCGGGACTCTTAGGGACCTTTATTTCGCCCGGACGATATCCTTAACCTTCATGAGGCGCGAAAGGTTGGAACGCTCCATCTCGTCGAGCTTTATCGTAATATAGCGTACCGTCTCCTTGATATTGGGTATCAGTACGTATTCAAGGGCGTTGACACGGCGCCGTGTTTTTACCAGCTCATCGGCCAGCAGTTCCGCACGTTTCTCGTTTTGTGCAAGCCGTATCATATCACCAAAGATCCTGCCCAGGTCAATCAGATAGAGGTCGAGCTCGCCGGAGGTCTCCGCATATCCGTAGCATCTGACCGATCCCTCCTGCTTGAAGGTGATCTCCGGCACCTTAACGTTCATGATCGATATAACTCTGACGCTGAGGTCTATATTGACCGACGGGAGGACAAGCGCCTCATAGACCCGTTCGGAACCCATGAATGAATTGATATGGATGAACCGTTTAAGGATAAATGAGAGGTCTTTTTCTATCTTCGCGCGGATGGTCCGTGTTTCTTCGATGATCTCCATGAATTGGCGCATCAACTCGTCCTGCTTATCCTTGAGGAGTTTGTGTCCGCGCTGCGCGACAATGAGGCGCTTCTTGAGCCTCATGAGCTCCATCCGTGTGCTGTTGACGTTAAGTTTCATAGGGTCCGCTGTCTACCTGCTATATCCCGCGATTGGATTATTTAATAACCTGCCGTTTCTTCCGGCCGTTATCTCCCTCCCACATTCAGACTACCTTCCATTTCGACCGGCGCCTATCCCTCTATCACGCTTCCTGCTCCTGTTGTGTACCGCCACCTGCTTTTCGTAAGGCCGCATTATGTACGCCGTTTCCATCAATGGTTCAATCGGCGGCCGCTTCTTCCTTTTTGAATTTCGGCAGGTATTTCTTGAGATACTCGGCCCTAATACGCTTGAGCTCTCCGGTCGGGAAGACCGACAAAAGCTTCCATCCGAGGTCTAAGGTCTCTTCGATGCTGCGATCATCATACTCACCCTGAGAGACGTAGCTCATTTCAAACGTATTGGCAAAGTCAAAGAACATTTTGTCGATATCCGAGAGGGCCGCCTCGCCAAGAATAACGGCCAACTCCTGGGCCTCCTTGCCGCGCGCGTACGCCGCGAAGAGCTGATTATTGACATCGGCATGGTCCTCCCGGGTCTTGTCTTTTCCCATCCCCTTGTCCTTCAGACGGGAAAGAGACGGCAGCACGTCGATGGGAGGTAAGACGTTCTTCCGGTAGAGAACCCTCGATAGAATTATCTGCCCCTCCGTAATGTAGCCGGTCAGGTCGGGGATCGGGTGCGTTTTGTCATCCTCTGGCATGGTCAGGATAGGAATCTGGGTTATGGACCCGGTCTTTCCCTGGATCTTGCCCGCCCTTTCGTATATCGTCGAAAGGTCGGTATAGAGATATCCGGGGTATCCACGGCGGCCCGGAATCTCTTTTCGGGCGGCCGATATCTCGCGCAGGGCCTCACAGTAGTTTGTCATATCCGTGAGGATAACCAGGACGTGCATTCCCTTGTCGAAGGCGAGATATTCGGCGGCGGTCAGCGCCATTCTCGGGGTTGCCACCCGCTCGAGGGCCGGGTCGTTGGCCAGGTTGAGGAAGAGAACCGAACGGTCTATAGCGCCCGTCTTGTTGAACTCGGAGATGAAGTAATTGGCCTCTTCGAAGGTGATTCCCATCGCCGCAAATACCACCGCGAAGCCCTCCCCCGAGCCGCGAACCTTCGCCTGTCGGGCGATCTGAGCGGCAAGGCGGTTGTGCGGAAGGCCCGACGCCGAAAATATCGGCAGCTTCTGGCCGCGAACAAGCGTATTGAGGCCGTCGATGGACGAGATTCCGGTTTGAATGAACTCCTCAGGATAATCGCGGGCGTACGGATTGATCGGGTCGCCGTTGATATCAATGCGCTTTTCGGCAATGATCTGAGGTCCGTCGTCTATCGGATTTGCCATACCGTCAAATACTCGGCCGAGGATATCCTCCGACAGAGCTATCTGGATTCCCCTGCCCAGAAAGCGGACCCGGGACGTATAGATATCCACGCCGGTCGTCCCCTCAAAGAGTTGGATCATTGCCGTGTCGCCGTCCACCTCGAGGACCTTACCGGTCCGCTTGTCGCCGTTCTTCAGTTCCACCGCCACCAACTCCTCGTACTTCACTCCCTCCACACCTTCGACGATGACCAGCGGGCCATATATATCTTTTATGGTAAGATATTCCTTTTGCATCTGAAAATAGCTCCCCTGTAGTTATCTAAAAGCCCAGCACTACATCCTTTTGGGCGTACATTCTCTTAAGAACTTCAATCTCGCTTTCGGCGCTCTTGGCGATCTTTTCAAGCTGAACTGACTGGTCTTCAGGAATGTACTTCGATCGCGCGATATCCTCTTTTACTTTTATCTTTGCCAGTTCCTCGAATGGAACCCCTCCATTGAGCGCATCGATCGACAGATGGTGGAGTTTCAGGATTAGTTTGAGCATGGTGTTCATCTTCTTTGACGAGCAGTACGAGTCCACCTCATGGAAGGCGTTCTGGTGCAGGAAGTCCTCCCGCAGAGATCGCGCCGTTTCCAGGGTAATCCTATCTGCCGGCGACAGAGAGTCGACACCGACGAGCTTAACAATTTCAGCAAGCTCCGCCTCTTCCTGGAGTATCTTCATTGCCTCCTGCCTTGTTTCCACGATATCGGGGGCTACCTCGTTTCTCAGGCTCTCTTCGAGATTTTCGTGGTAGAGCGAATAGCTATTGAGCCACGAAATGGCCGGAAAGTGCCGCTGGAATGCAAGCTTGTCTTCAAGGCTCCAGAACACCTTGACGACCCTGAGCGTCGCCTGGACGACCGGGTCCGAGAGGTCACCACCCGGGGGCGATACCGCACCGATTGTCGAGAGGGTTCCCTCTCTATTTCCCGAGCAGAGGACCGATACCCTCCCCGATCGTTCGTAGAACTCGGCGATTCGCGTGCCGAGGTAGGCGGGATACCCTTCTTCTCCGGGCATTTCTTCCAGGCGTCCGGATATCTCGCGCATCGCTTCGGCCCATCGGGATGTCGAGTCGGCCATTACCGCCACCGAGTAGCCCATATCACGGAAATATTCGGCGATCGTAATGCCCGTATAGACCGACGCCTCGCGCGCCGCGACCGGCATGTTGGAGGTATTTGCGATGAGGACCGTCCGGTTGATGAGCGTCGCCCCTGATTTTGGGTCCTTGAGGTGCGGGAATTCGAGGAGCACGTCCGTCATTTCGTTACCGCGTTCACCGCATCCGATATAGACGATGATCTCGGCATCGGCCCACTTGGCCAGCTGATGCTGGATAACGGTCTTGCCGCTCCCGAAGGGTCCGGGGACGCAGGCCGTCCCCCCCTTGGCGAGCGGAAAAAATGCGTCTACGACCCGCTGTCCGGTGATAAGCAGATTCTCCGGCCGAAGCTTTCTCTTATACGGGCGGGGAACCCGGACCGGCCACTTCTGTACCATGGTGATCTTCTTTATTCCGTCCTTTGCCTCGATCTCACATACCGTGTCATCAATCTTGTATTGACCCGACTTGAGCTTCTTGACCTTCCCCTTTACATGGTGAGGAACGATTACCCGATGAACGACGGCGACGGTCTCCTTTATTTCTCCCAGGATGTCGCCTGTCTCGACCTCGTCACCTTCCTTGGCGGTTGCGGTGAAGTCCCAGACCTTGCTCCTGTCCAGCGGTTCGGCAACGACTCCCCGGGTAATGTAATCGCCGACTTGATCCCTGATAACCGAAAGGGGCCTCTGTATTCCGTCGTAAATCGAAGTAATCAGTCCCGGACCAAGCTCCACCGACAGCGGCATACTTGTCGGGTATACCGGATCGCCGGGCCCGATTCCTCCGGTCTCTTCATAAACCTGGATGAAGGCCTTGTCGCCGTGAAGTTCGATGATTTCCCCGATAAGTCCCTCATCGCTCACTTTCACCACGTCAAACATCTTGGAGTCGGACATATTGTCGGCAACCACGAGCGGTCCCGAGACTTTGATAATGACACCCTGTTTCATAGATCCACCGTTTCTTCGTATATCCTTTTTGTTATAGTATCTTTACCTTGCGAGTTATATAATTCCGGGTACCGCCACATGAATACCGCCACAGTAGTCGCCGGTTGCACCGACCCGTTCGTCAGCTTTCTTCGTCCTGGGTTCCGATGGTCGAGCCGACCGCCTTGACAATAATTTCGTTAAGCTTCTTGAGTCCCATTCCTTTACTGCCCGAGGCATCCGGTATCAAGACTACGGAGGGAAGCGGCCTCCGAGACAGATCCTTAATCATTTCGGGAACTTCCTGCGCCAGACGCTCGGTGATAAAGAGAATGGCCACTTCTTCGTTGAGGGCCTCCTTGACGGCTTGGCGGACATCTTCCGCCTGCGCGGAAGGCGTCTTGACTTTCACCCCGAGAGCCCCGAAACCCAGCACGGAATCCCTGTCACCGATGACCATAACTTTACTGTCCGACATAACCCAACCTTGCCTTTATCTGCTGAGCCGACAATCCGTTTTCTTTCCCAATAATGATGGTTCTGAGGCGCTTCATTTCAATGGATTTCTTGTAGTAGTAGGCGATAAGGACCTCGACGCCATAATTCACTTCTTTTTCACAGTTTATAACCTTCATGAGTTCCCGGTCAATGAGGGCCTCCATTCCAACAAATGAAATTTCATTCTTCAGGTGCTGGACGCCTTCAGAAACGAACCCGCTGTATACTTCATCTGACAAAAATACCGTTTCTATATCGTCTATCTCCCGGGGAAAGAACTCATGATAGACATCAAGCGGGATCCTCCCTCCCCGTATCAGGGCCGACTGAAGTGACGAAAGAGACTCCCCGACCCACTTGATCCTGAAAAATGTAATGATATTAGTCAGATCGATCTCTAACATGATCAGCTTGTTGGTAAAAAAAACCTCGCTTCGCATAGTCTGATCGAGGATGTATTCAAACATCATAGCGTCGACTACTCGATCTATTTCCGCGGGATTTTTCGTCTCGTTATAGGCCTTTATAGCCAGAACCGCCGCATCCTTGAGGTGGCGCGGAAGTAGTTCGGACTTTTCGGCGTCCCCGACCTCCTGATAAATCAGCATCGGATCCACAAGACCGAGCGGTGCAAGGGAGTCTTGAACGGGAACATTACCGTACATACCCTTGAGGGAGAGCTTAAGGTTCACATAATCGTCCCGGACGAACAGACAATCCGTCTGATCCCGATCCCTGGTTAGGTCTTCGATAAATTTCTTAACCCGCTTAGCCTCCTGACGAATAACCTGCCCGACATTTATTTCACCGGCATTAGCACCCGCCATGAGTACAAGCTCATCCTGATAGCCCTTCCCGTAATCAGTATCACCCAGCATAGTCATGATTTCTTCCGTCCCGCGAGCATCCGCAAGACGTATAAAGCGATCATTTGGTATCAATCTATGCTCTATTGCGCGGACGTAACCCGTGGCGAACGTATACCGCTCGTCGTCTCCCCACTTCCAATTGTCGGATACGATATACTCATTATAATCGAGGCTCGAGTCTCTCCGTAACGACTTCTTTGTGAGCTCTTTGCTGAGATCTATTTCCCGATCGACGTTGACGGGAAATCCGATTTGATTCATAGTTACGCGTTCCTGTATTTATCGGGTAAGCGTTCCGTACCGTGGAATTCAGTATCGTCGGTGAACATCCGCAGGCCGACTTTTCCGTTGATTCCCTTCTCAGTATAGACGGGAATGCTCCAATCCGCCGCCTGCAAGCCCGCCGGCTCCTTAACCGACCGGGGTTCGGCCATACTACGCTTGCATTGCGTCCGTACTCACGTTGGTTGAATGTCTACGAGCCGAAGAGGATCTCGGTTACCTCCCCTTCCAATAGATATTTCGTCTCCGACAGAATAACGTCGAGACCCAGGTTAATTTCCGTTCTTCCCTGGGAAAGTACTACCCCTGCTCCGATATCCCTCGTCTGCGTTGAAATCGAAATCGATCCCTTACTCCCTTTCTCTTTCAGTGTCTTCCCGATATCTTTTTCCCATTGCGGGAGCTTTGCCTTCAATCGGGCGACATCATCGGAAGGGAATATTACTTTTTCTTCTCCACCAATGCTGTTGGATACCACCAGATTCTTAAGGAAGGTAAGGTATTTTTCATCGGAAAATGCGAGTATCCTGCTCTTTGCCTCGCTGTAGACCTCGCCGACGATCATATCTTTTTGCCCGAGAACTCGCTTCCTTACTTCCAGCCGCGCCGACGAAACCCGTCTCTTGACGATCTCTTCGGCTTCAACCGCTATCTTCTTTTTCGTCTCTTCTCTGAGTTCCCGTTCCTCACGATCGAGATTCGACTTGAGTTTCGCCATTTCCCGCTCGGCGTTCTCCGAAATGGACCGAGCTTCGGCCTGCGCCTCGTCGATAATTCTTTTGACGATATTTTCTACGGACATAGCACCACCTTTAGGGCCTTCCCTGCTTACTGTAGATTGATCCCATTGAGAGCAAGAATGGTAATGAGAAGCCCTAAGATCGAATAGGTCTCAACCATGGCCCCGTAGATGACGCCTTTCATCATCGCCTCGGGCCGTTTCACTGCCATGGATACGCCCGTGGCGCACACCTTTCCCTGGTAAATCCCCGAAACCCATCCGCCCAGGCCGACCGGCAGACCCGCGAAGAAGAACATCCAGCCCTGAGCTATTGTCATCGCCTCGTTTGGGGCACCCCCTATAAAACCCGATTTAAGAAGAATCAGGAAGGCACCCAGAAATCCATATATTCCCTGGGTACCGGGAAGCGCCACCAGTATCAGCAGGTTTCCGAATTTGTCCGGATCATCGGCCAACGCGCCATCGGCCACCTGACCGGCTATCGATATACCTGTTGCCGACCCGAAACCGGCCAAGCCAACGGCCAGAGCGGCCCCCAGGACCGGCAGGGCAAGATGGGGCAACGTCAAAATGTAAATTTGCTGCAAAATATCTGACATGGTACTCTCCACAAGGTTACTAACAGACCACTGACTGTTTTCTAAAGCTCATTTCTATCACTCAATCGCTTCTCTGAGGTACACGTACTTCGGACTTACGCCGAACGGCTTGAAAGGCCTTCCCGTCCCTTCGTAGAATTTGGTGAAGAACTCCACATACTGGAGACGGGTTGTATGTACAAAGGCTCCTAGACAATTGATAGCGATGTTGAAGGTGTGTCCGCCGATAAAGACGACTACCGCCAAAACGACCCCGATATACGGGACGCCGATCACGAGACCCGCAACAAGGTTGACAACCGACGCGATGATTCCCGTGGAAAGTCCCAGCGCCAGCAGTCTCAGATAGCTCAAAATATCTCCAAGATAACCGGTACACCCGTAGAGATTGTAGACCCCCCAGATGATACGGGCAAAGATGTTTTTTTCCGGCTGGGAAAAGAATATAATTCCCAGCGAGGCTGCCAGTATTGCCACGACCGATCCCCTCACTACCGCGTGAGGAAGGAAACCCGGCGACATATACTCGGCAATAAGGATACCGGCGCTATTAATAAAAATGATCCACGCAAACTTGACAAAGGCCTCCCGTTTTTCTTGATGGCTTAACAGCTTGACCAATCCCACGATCATTCCAAGATTTACCTGAATAAAGCCGAGGCCAATACACAGCAGCATGAAGGTGATTGTGTCTTTAAGGGGATCGAAAACCATAATAGACGTTCCGACCCTTTTCAACATCGATCCATCGTGAAGACGAGGCAGGAGGTCACCAAACCAGCCCCCCGTAATGGCACCCAGAATAATTGTACTGATCGAGCCAATGAGCAGCACATGTATAATCTTGTTTTTGCCGAGTGAATACCTAAAGCGAAACATGACGAAAAGCAGGAGAATTGAAAGGATCACCCCGTAGCCCGCGTCGGTAAGACACAGCCCGAAGAATATTGCATAGAAGAGCATATAAAATGGTGTCGGATCAAATTCCTTGGGATCCGGCATTCCATAAAGTGAGGTAATGACCTCGAAAGGACGTACCAGCTTTGTATTTCTGAGCAGGATGGGCGGTCTTTCTTTCTCCGAATGCTCGAAACTTGCCATATCCACAAGGTGGAACTGCTCCCGTATTCCATTCCGAACTTCATCTAATACTTCCTTGGGTATCCATCCCTCCATATACGTTGCCCCTACGGACGTTTCAAGCCGCTCGGCAACCTCTTCTTGCTCCTTTTCCATCGTATAGTAGTCGTAGAGCTCCTCCAGCCGCGCTTTTTGGCTCGCTATAATCCGAGCCTCGGCTTCCACATCGGAGACGCTCTTTTTCAGAGTCTCGATCTCTCGCGCATTAGTCTCGTACGCCGCCTTATATGTACCGGAGAACTCCGGCAGAGTCTCACGTTCGGCCCCAAGCTTAGACAGGACATCGTTGAATACATCCTGATCGTCCTTGTGGCATACAAAATGATAGTATGAGTAGTCGGGACCTTGACTGACCGATGTCAGGACATAGTCCTTTTCGACCGCATTGAGCTGTTTGCGGACCTCCTCCTTGGAGACCTTGAAGATCATAAAGAGCATCTGGTGTACATTTCGCGTATCCCTGAGTCTTTCGATGGGAATATCGAGGGAACGCCAGGGGAGAAATGTATCTTGCGCCGAATCCAGCTTTGTAATCGTGTTCCTGGTCTCGGATATCTCCCGGCTTAAATGCATCACCCGATCGATGATATCTTTTACGTCAGCCGTTTTCGCCACAGAGGCCAGGTCATCTACCTTCTTGATATCTCTGGGCGACAGCGCCGACAGTATTGACTTCTTCGGTGTATGGGAAGAAAGAAAATCGATACAGAACTCGATCTGGGAGGTCAGCGAAACAAGATCGTTTAATCTCCCGGAATTCTCTCGATTAAGCTCGGGAAACACGGTGCGGACTTCTTTCTGCTTAAGCTCAGTTATCTGCACCTTTCCCAACTCCTGAATGAACTTCAGGAATGGTAACTTCTCGTCCCGGTGGACGACGAAGAGGACTTTTGTTAGGGGTGAGATGCTCACTGTTCTAGTATCTTCCGTATGATTAGTGAAATTGCCTCTTCTTTCTTCTTGTCGGAGGCGGCCCGTAATACGTTCGTCTCTTTCAGGGCATCAGCCAGTATTTGCGACTCTTCTTTTTTGGCCCGAGTATCCGCGTCTTCCAGCGTTTTTCTTCTGAGATCTTCGTTTTCTTTCCTTATCGTCTCCAGCCGCTTTTCCCTGTCACGGGCGAGCTTCACCGTGTCTTGTGCAGCCTTGGCTTCGGCGTCTTTTACGATTTTCTCCGCCTTAACCTCGGCGTCTCTTATCTTGTCGACAATTGCCTTAACCACTCTGTATAGTCCTCATAATGCCATGATATTGTTATACTATTTCTCTTCGCGGGCCGATTCTCTTTTCCAATGAATGAATACTCATTCAAGAAGGCATAAAATACCATACCCCTATTTTCGTGTCAAGCAAAATGATAAACCTTTTTCCAAAAAACCCGTTCCCTTTTATACGGCCCTTTTATTTGCTTGAATCGCACCGCATTTGTGCTATCATCTGATGCCTGCAAAATTATTTCTGCAGCTACATGGATGAAGTTGTTATGAGCGGAAAATACTCCCCAATCGATCGAGAAAGTCTTTCATTCAGTACAAAGATCGCATACGGCGTATCCGATCTCGGTGTAACGCTCCCCCTTTCTTCGATTGCCTTTTTTCTCCTCTATTTCTATACCGACGTCATCCACTTCTCTCCCATGCTTGCCGGCACGGCCCTTTTGATAGCCAAGGCGTGGGATGCCCTCTCCGATCCTCTTATGGGCCAGGTCTCCGATAGGACAGAAAGCCGTTGGGGCAGGCGCCGGCCGTACCTCCTGTTTGCTGCACTTCCCTACGCATTCCTATTCATCCTTATATGGACTCCCCAACCTACCTCCGATACGACTCTTAACTACCTTTTCGTTATTTCGCTTTTCATCCTTTTCTTCACCGCCTCGACGGTCGTTACCGTCCCGTACAACGCCCTCTTGCCGGAACTTGCACTCCTGCCCCACGAACGAACGAAACTAACCGCCTATCGCCAGCCCTTTGCGGTTATCGGCTGGGTGGCGGGCAGCGCCCTCGTCTTGCCGCTGGTTGCCGCACTGGGCGGGGGTAGACGGGGATATATACTTATGGCGGGTATATTCGGGGCCGTGGCCCTGGTCGTTTTTCTCATAACCGCGTCCCGCGTCCGCGAACGTGCCGATTTTTCCCGAAAGGGCTCCGTTTCAATTGCCCAATCCTTTCTCCTGACGTTTAAGAACCGGCCCTTCTGGTGGTTTATCGCCGCATATTCCCTCGTTTCCCTCGGCTACACGATCCTGTCGGGAGTCCTGATCTTTTATGCGAAATACTGGCTGTTGAACGAGGGGTTGTTCACCGTTATGATGGGAATCGTCATGGGATTTCTGCTGCTCTCGATTCCCCTCTGGGTCTGGGTCAGTGGAAAGATCGGCAAAAAGGAGGCGTTTCTTATAGGGATCGTCGTGCTCATCTTATCGGCCGCGGCTATCTTTTTCCTGCCCCCAACGGGCGGTGCCTTTCTCTTTGTCCTCATGGGCTTTGCCGGTATCGGCACCGGGGCCTATTTCCTCTTTCCTTATTCGATACTGCCGGAGATCATCGATTCCGACGAGCTGACGTCGGGCACCCGTCGCGAGGGGGCCTATTTCGGGATCGCTTTCCTAATCTTTAAGATTTCGATAGCACTTGCCCCGTTCATAACGGGAACCGTCCTCGCTCACATTGGATATATCCCCGACGTACCCCAGACACAGCAGACCCTTCTGGGAATCCGGCTTCTGGTTGGGGCATTTCCTTCGGCCTTCTTTGTTCTCGGTTTTATATTCCTCTGGATATTCCCCCTCAATAAACGGAATTGTGAACAGATCGTACAAAAGCTTTCCGTAATACGTAATCCATAAAGCAGTAATCCGTCATATTTACATCAAGAGAGATTGTAATGGAAAATATATCCTTCAAGGACCGAATAAGATACCGTTTTGACAATACGATGTCCAGGGGACCGATCGCCCTGATCCTTTGGCTTTTCACGGTATCGATCATCCTGGTTGCGATCGTAACCGTCGTCGTATTCACGGCCAATATCGGCCCCGAGGGAGAAGGACTGGCCACCATCGCATGGATAACCCTTATGCGCGCAATCGATGCCGGCGCGGTCAGCGGCGACAACGGAAGCTGGCCTTTTCTCTTCTCGATGCTGGTCATCACGATCGGCGGCATCTTTACCATGAGCATCCTGATCGGCATCCTTACCTCGGCCATTGAAGAGAAGCTCGGAGATCTGAGGAAGGGACGGTCATTGGTCGCCGAACAAGACCACACTGTCATCCTCGGCTGGTCAGCGCAGGTATTTACCGTGATCTCGGAGCTTGTCATCGCGAATGCTAACAAAAGACGTGCCGCAGTCGTTATTCTTGCCGATAAAGATAAGGTCGAGATGGAAGACGAGATCGCCGACAGGGTTCCCGACACGATGACAACACGAATTATCTGCCGTACCGGCAGCACTATGGATATGAACGACCTTAGAATCGTCAATCCCAACGCCGCCCGTTCCATCATTATCCTTGCTCCCGAAAATTCCGACGAACAGGATGTCAACGTCATCAAGACGATCCTTGCCCTGACCAACGGTCCCGGAAGAAAGTCTGAACCGTATCATGTCGTCGCCGCCATCGCCGAACAAAAGAACAGAAACGTGGCAGCCATGGTTGGAGGCAATGAGGTCGAACTGGTACTTTCCGGCGATCTGATAGCCCGGATTTCGGCCCAAACCTGCCGCCAGTCGGGCCTCTCAGTGGTTTACGGCCAACTGCTGGAATTCGGAGGTGATGAGATCTACTTCAAGGAAGAACCCGCCCTCGTTGCCGAAACCTTCGGGGAGGCCCTTTTCGCTTACGAAGACTCGACGGTCATCGGCCTGAGGGCAAACGACGGGACGATTCGACTCAATCTCCCAATGGATACCCCCATTCGGACCGGAGACAAAATAATCGCGATCTCACGGGACGATGACACAATCATTCTCTCGGGGAAAACAGACTATGGAATCGTTCATGATGCCGTCAGAGACGCCGACTCTTTTACTCCGATACCGGAACGAACGCTGATTATCGGTTGGAACAAGAAGGCGCTGACCATCATCAGGGAATTGGACGGCTATGTCGCCCCCGGATCGCAATTGACCGTGTTGACCAGAGATAACGAGATATCCGACACCCAATTCAATGAGCGTCTCGACGAATTAAGCCTGAAGTCCATGACCGTTTCCCTCAAGCATGGTGACACAACCGACCGAAATCTGATCGACCGGCTGGATCTTTATTCATACGGTCACGTCATCGTCCTCGGGTATTCGGATACCCAGACCGTTGAAAGGGCCGACGCCCACACCCTCGTTACGCTTCTCCATCTCAGGGACATCGAGCAGAAGACCGGCCGTACGCTCAACATAGTCAGTGAGATGCTGGACGTGAGAAACCGGGAACTGGCCGAGGTAACCCAGGCCGATGATTTTATCGTCAGCAACAAGCTTATCAGCCTCATCATGGCACAGATATCTGAAAACAAGGGGCTTGCCCCGGTCTTCGCCGAGCTCTTTGACCCCAGAGGAAGCGAGATCTATATAAAACCGGCCCGATTCTACGTCGAGACCGGAAGGCCGGTTATCTATTACACGGTCGTCGAGTCGGCCCGCAGGAAGGGAGAGGTCGCCCTCGGCTATCGCCTCGCGGCCGACTCTCATAACGCGGCACGATCATATGGGGTGACGATAAATCCAAATAAATCTAACACTGTTGTGTTTGAGCCTGACGATCGGATTATCGTGCTGGCCGGGGATTAACCGATGCCGAGGTACCATTTTGAAATTTACAGACACGATGCCGGCATGAGGGTTCCTGAAACTAGGCTCTCTCGACACGTGAGGACAAAACCTCAGAGAGATGCGAGCTCCACGTCGACGGGAGCACCGATACTATCCGGCCGGATAAAACCGGCTTTCCTTTTTTACCCTACCGGTCCCGGACACCCCTCTCATCAATCCCCGGAAGGGCCTAATTATTCTCCCGGCAGCTATTGCCGCCGGCCTATTGTATCGTATGAATAAATGAAAATGAGTAAGCGCAACAAGATTCAGGCCCTTTATGAAGCCTTTGCCGGTTCACCAAGCGATTTCTCGGCCGCTCCATTCGTTTTTCTCAACAAAGACATGAATGCATCCGTAATCGGCGGTATGCTCGAAGCCCTCTCTAAAAAAGGTTTTTCACGGGTTGTCCTTTCCGCGCGGAGCGGTCTTCGCGTACCGTTTGCCTCTCATGAATACTGGCGCAAGCTCTCGCCTATTATTGAACGAGCCCGGAAACTCTCGATGTCCGTCTGGCTTTGTGACGATTATAATCGCCCGGGCGCCACCGGTACCGACGGTTTTCTTGTTGAACGGCCCGATTTTTGCGCCCGGGGCCTCATATTCCGAACCGCCAAACACCCCTATCCCCACGAACGCGTCATCGGCACGTATCTGACGAAAGGACGGTCGATCACATATCTAACCGAGCGCCCCGAGAAAAAGAAATGTCTCATCGCCTCGGTGCCCACAATTACCTCTCCGACGTCTTCTGATCCCAACGCCCCACCGCCGATCGAGGGACATATAGACTGCCTCGACATCCTAAACCCCGAGGCCGTCCGCTATTACATCGATACCGTGTTCGATTCGCTTCAGGCCAACCTGAAGAAATACTTCGGGAATACGGTCGTCGGCATCCTTATCCACTTGCCGATGAACCGTTACCCGTTCCCCTGGACCGACGCCCTGCCCGATCTCTTCAAAATGAAATTCGGCTACGACATCGTCGCCTGTCTTCCGTCCCTCATCAAAGACGTGGGTGATTTTATCACCGTTCGCACCGACTATTATCGCCTCATCGGCAGCCTCACGCACGACTTTTACCACGCGATCAGGCAATGGGCCCAGCAGAATGATCTTGCCTTCTCGGCCACCATCGGGGGCGAAGAATTCGTCGAAAAGATACCCCAGACACAAGGCAATCTGTATGCAATACTCTCGGAAACGAACGTCCCGGGTACAAGCTACAGCTGTAACCGGGCCAATTACTTGAACGATACCCCTGCCTCACTGCTCCAGAATTTCACGCCGAAATTCACATCGAGCATAGCGAGGACCAATAAACCCGATCGCGCGCTGGCCACCGTATGGGAAGGAGAGGGATGGGGTGTTACTCCCCAGTTATTGAAAAAGACAATCGACTACGGCCTATCCCTCGGCATTTCGACATTCTTTACCCACGGTGTTTTTACCTCGATTGTCGGTCTTCGAAAGCGTGATTTTCCACCTTCCTATTATGTTCAGCTTCCTTACTGGGAAGATATCGCTATCCTGTCCGATTATATATCCCGAACCTGCCTCATGATGAGCACCGGCCGCCCAAAAACGGATACGCTCGTATTCTTCCCCCTTGGGTCATTGTGGGCAAATACCCTTGGCTTGGGCCGCCTGAGAAAAGACGGAGATAAAATCGTCGCCGGCCTCAACGAGTTGATTCGCTGCCTTCTTTCAGACCAACGCGATTTCGATTTTTTCTTCGAAGAGATGCTCGATCGGCGGCTCGTTCGTTTCAGCGCAGGCACCATAATTGTCGGCCCCAGCCGCTATAGTACCCTCATTATCCCCTGGGCGACTCATATAAGCGCATCGGTCCTCTCCTTTTTGGAGTCGGCCAAAAAAAACGGCGTCAACGTTGTTTTTGTCGGGAGGTACCCAACGGTTTTCGGCAAACCGGAATCCTCCACTATCGGGATCGGCCTTACCCTGGTTAACGATTCTGCTGACCTCATACACTACCTCCATTTGAAGACATCCAAACAGCTGTCGATTTCCGGAGATAATTCGGATAAATTCGTCCACCAGCGACGAACAATTCCCGGCGCCGATATCTACTTCCTTTCGTATCTCGGAGATGAACAGTTTACCGGAACGATTGAACTGGCCGGCGCCGGTAATACAGAGGCATGGGATCCGGAAAACGGACGGCGTTATGTCGTATCAGAATTCGAGGTAACGGACGACGGAATACGCTTTCCCGTTACATTTGACGCGGGACGATCCTGGATATATGTTATTCATTCGGAGTATGCCGATACTCTCTATGGAATATCGGCGCCTGAGAAACATAAGAGAGGAGAGTTTTTCTTCCCGGGCAGGTGGGCGGCCGACTACCGAACAGACAACATGCTTCGTATCGATAATTTCAGGCTTATACGATCTTCCCCACCCGTTTCGTTCCCGCCTCTGCGTGATCTGGTCCGTGATAATCGTTATGGCCGATTCGCCAAGATCATGATTACGGCCGTGAGGGTTTTTACCGAGTCCGTCGGTAGAGTCTGGGGAATCCGGCGAAAGATCGGTTATCGATCCTATACCTCGATCCAACGGGAGGTCGGATTCTATTTTTTCGCGGCCCGCCTTATCGGCCTGAACCTCTCGGGACTAAGCCGTTACCAGCAAATCGAATTGATTAAGGACGCGGTCCGATACATGGGACTTTTCCTGTCGACGCCCCTGCCCCCCGAGGGATCGGAATTTGAGATCGAGGCCAATTTCATCGTGGGTGATATTCCCACTCGCGTCTTTCTGGTATGGGAAGATACCAGTGAGCCGATTGAGATCTACATAAATGGTATTCTCGTTAGTGATCGGGGTCGGGCGTGTTTTCTCTGGGATCGTCAGAACATGAGGGCCGACCTTTCCAAAATCGTCAGGTGGGGCACCAACCGAATCGGGATACGTTCCCGTCAGCCCGATTTCCCGACCACGATCCCGGCAATCCATTGGATTGACCCGGTGGTTATCATGGGAGATTTTGACGTCAGGCTGGATATTATCACCGCACGAAAACAAACCAGAGGACACCTTTCCTGGGGAAGAACCGGAACCGGTAACTACAGCGGCACTATCACCTATACGAATCGGTTTCGCCTGCCGAAACGGTTTGACGGCAAAGCCGCAATCCTCGACCTCGGAGACGTGCGCGTTGCATGCCGCGTCGTCCTGAACGGCACGGATATGGGGGCACGGCTCTGGCCTCCCTATCGGTACGATATAGCCGACGCGCTATTACCAGGAGAGAACGAGATAAAGGTCTCCGTCACAAATACCACCGAAAACCTCCTCGGGACGCCGATACTCTCCGGAATAATGACCGATCCAAAAATCGTCTTTTTCGAGAACCGCTGATATCCGCGGAAGGACTTTTTGCATATCTGCGATGCCGCCCCCTAATACACTCCGCCTTTTTTCGTTCCCTTGAGCAGATGGTAGGTGACGAGATCAACGACTCGCCGAGGTGAGAACCGAATCAAAACTAAGTGTATGAACTTTGCCCAGAGACCGGGGATATACATGAACTTATCCTTTTCGAACGCCCCGAGCGCCTTTTTTGCGATCCAGGCCGGGTCCTTTATCCCGCTTATCTTGTAGAAACGGATCTCCTTGGGAAATCCCTTCGTTTTGATCATGGCGGTTTTTGTGTAAGGGGGATTGAGGGTACAGACCGAAACACCGGTTCCGCGAAGTTCCGCCCTAATACCCTCCGAGAGCATCTGAAGGCCCGCCTTGGTAGCACAGTATACGGAATGAAAGGGAGTGGGTTGGAAGGCCTGAACGGAGGCGGTATTGAAGACGACACCCTCGCCTTTTTTTACCATATCCGGAACAAACAGGTGCATGAGTCTGAGCGGAACCATGAGATTGACCAGGACAGTCTTCTCCTGCGATTCCCAGGGCAGCTCCCAGACCTTGCCGTAGGCAACGGTGCCGGCATTATTGACCAGTGCATAGATATCCCTGACCGCTTTTTTGACCGACTCATGGAGCTTTTCCGGACCGTTTTTTGAAGAAAGATCGACGGTAAAGAGGCGCGCCTCAACGCCATAGTCCTTCACGAGTTGTGCGGCAAGCTCCGTCAGCGCTTCTTTTTCCGACGGGAGCCCCGCCAGCAGGAGTCGAGCGCCTCGTTTCGCGAATTGTGCCGAGATCTCCCTCCCGATGCCGCCTGCCGCCCCGGTTATCAGGACATTCTTGTCTCTAAAATCATGCTTCTTCATACCTGCCTCGCGCTCTGAATGGCTAATAGTGGACAATGATTTTTACCGCGGGACAAGGATAATAGAATAACCGTAAAAAGTCAATCATCCGTCAACAGGTCATGGGAATGTTATCGCAATTCGATTATCATTTATTTTTAGTAAAACGGGTGGTATGATAATATACATAAGGTTTCTCAAAGGAGCGAGACCATGGCTAATCCGTTGAAGGTAACCACCGTAGACAGAGGCGTGCAGGTACGGATGACCGACGGGACGACCATCCGGGGGACCGTCAACCTCAACAGCGAGAGCGAACCGATGCGCCGCATCAGTGATCTCCTGATCAGGGGGAAAAACCGGTTTCTGCTTGTCACCTGCGCCACCGTCCAGGGGCAAAAAGAGAGAACGGTCCTGATAAATAAAGATCAGATCGTCTACGTCGAGGAAGCACCGGAAGGCGACACACCCTAGGCCCGGTGAACGGCCCGCATACGCAGCTTCCTATTTCACAAGATTTTTTATAAATACGCGGCATCCGGAGAGGACCGCTTCCAATCCCATCAAGGAATTCGTAATAATCCAGCGTCCCGAGAGCCGATGCGAGAACCCTTATATCCTGAAAGACCGGAGTCTATGGACGGAAGCGCTCCTCCCGCCTCATTCGGCCGTCCTCGGGCCACCACTACTATCGGGGCCGAAAAATATACCCAACCGGGCGGAGAATGCCGCTTTTTTTCTTGACTGGGTTAAGGTCTACATTCCCGCATCCCTAGATCCCCGCCCCATCCTCAAACGACTCGTCCCGGTTTCTTTCCTGTTCCAAGGTAAGAAGCGCCCTTTTCCGCTCCACTCCCCAGCGGTAGCCTCCAATACCGCCGTCGGCCCCGATCACCCGGTGACACGGGACCACCAGCGCCGTCGGGTTTACCGCACACGCGCCGCCCACCGCCCGGGCCGCCTTCGGATCGCCCATTGCCTCGGCGACCTGGCCGTACGTCCGGATAACCCCGTACGGGATCGCCGTCAGCGCCTCGTAGACGCGGGCCTGAAAGGCGGTGGCCCTCACGTCCCGCGGGATATCGAGGACCTCCCCCCTCCCCTCGAGGTATTTCAGCAGGGCCTCTACATATCCCTCCAGCCCGGCTCGATCCCGTACGATTTGGGCCGACGGATACTCGTCGTAAAGGGCCCTTTCGAGGACCTCGTCGGACGCCCCGAGCGAGACCGCCGATATCCCCTTGTCGGTGCCGGCCGTCAAAAGCCGCCCTAACGGACAACCGACAACGATATACCGAATCTTCATTCCCTTTCCGCCTTTTTTGTAGGCGCCGGGCGTCATCCCGAGCCGGCGGTTTGCACCTTCATAGAGCCGGCTGCTCGACCCGTATCCGGCCTCATAGAGAGCCGGGGTAACCCCCCTTCCGTCTCTCAGCATTGCCTTGAACCGCTCGAGGCGGCTTATCTCGGCATACCGCCGGGGACTGACACCCATGATCCGGGTAAACGTGCGCTGCAGGTGGGAGGGGCTACGTTTCATATAATCGCTCATGACCGCAAGCGTCAGCGGCCGGTCTGCCGAGTCGTAGTCCTCGATGAAACGGGAAAGCCGCCGTACCATTTCTTTTTGCGGATCCCGATTTACCGGCTCGTCCGGCATGCATCGACGGCACGCCCGAAAACCGGCCGACCGGGCATCTTGCGCCGAGGCGAAAAATGTTACCTTCTCTTCCCGCGGTTTTCTGGCGCCGCACGAGGGGCGGCAGTAGACCCCCGTCGAACGGACGCCGTACACGAAAAGACCGTCAAAGCTCCTGTCCCGCGCCAGGACGGCCTCCCACCGTTGTCGATATTCCTTTGTATCCATCCTTTCCTATCCTTTACCATACTTATATATTATACAATAGATTAAAACGATTAATCGGCCTATCCGATTCTTGCGCCTAAACTATTTTCCTTTAATCCGCCGACGGCACAGCTGCGGGAGTGGTTTTCGAACGGGACATACGCGTTCCGTATAACACCAGGAGAAATTACCCGTTTTTTCTTGAAATATTGTATTCCGGATGATAGATATATTTTCGGTATAATATACTCTTTTGGAGTCATTATGAAGATAACTGATACTGAGACTGTACTTAAAGCCACGAAGGGGAACGTCACGATTAAACGTATCGCCGGCGGTGTGCCTCACATCAGTGCCGATCACCAGATCGATCTCTACTGGGGGCTGGGCTATATGCACGGGACCGACCGGCAGCTTTCCATGTGGCTCGTTAAGCTCATCGGCCAGGGCCGGGCCTCCGAAAAGCTTAAGGCCGATGAAGAGTTGATCGCCGCCGATAAATACATGCGCTGGATTTCTCTCGGCGGCTATGCGAAGCAGGAAATCAAGAAATTCAGCACGGAGACAAAGGCGGTCCTCAACGCCTACTGCGACGGCATCAACCGGGCTGTTGCCGATTCGGGCGTGCCCTTCGAGTTCAAGCTTGTCGGGTATAAGCCCGAACCCTGGACACCCGAGGACACCGTTCTCATGTCCATGATCACCGCCTTTATAGGCCTCACCCAGTCACAGGGTGACATGGAAAAACTCATCATCCAGATGATCCAGGAAGGTGTTTCGATAGAAAAACTCATGGAACTGTTACCCTCGATGGAGAGCCCGAAAAAGGAGCTCATCGATGTCATTAAAAAGACGAACCTCGTAAACCCCATGGTGCCCGAGTCGGTCAAATGGCTGTCCGTGCTCACCCGATTCTCGGCCAGCAATAACTGGGCGGTGTCTCCGGCCCGCACAAAATCGAAAACGGCCATCCTCTGCGGTGACCCGCACATTGAGATCAACCGCCTGCCGGCGTTATGGTACGAGGCGGTAATGGTGTCGGGAGATTTTTCTATCATGGGGGCTACCCTGCCCGGCTTACCCGCTGTTGTCCTCGGACGCTCCAATAACATCGCCTGGTCGGTTACGTACGGTTTTATGGACACGATCGACTACTTCATAGAGGACGTTGTTGACAAGAAGTGTTTACGCGGAAAAAAACGCGTCCCCTTCGTCGTACGCGAGGAGGTTATCCGTCCGAAAAAGAAGCCCCCTATTACCATGAAGTTCTACGAGAGCGACAACGGCGTGCTGGAAGGAGAGCCGAACACGGACGGCTACTGGCTGTCATTTTCCTGGTCGGCCCGCCGCGGCACCATTGCGCAGTCAATGGACAGTATCCTTAAAGTCCACCGGGCAAAGAACGTCAAGGAGGCGTTGGACCGTTTTTCCGGCATGACCTATGCGGCCTTCAACTGGGTTGTCGCCGATAATGCGGGCAACATCGGATATCAGATGAGCGGAAGCTTCCCGAAACGGAAAAAGGGAACTTCGGGGCTGCTGCCCTACTTCGGGTGGGATTCATCTCAGCAATGGAAGGGTATCGTGCCCCCGTCGAACTATCCACGGGCCTATAATCCTCCGGAAGGCTACGTGGCCACGGCCAACGAGGATTTCTCTCACCTGTCCAAGGTCCCCGTCCAGAATCTCCCGATGGGCGCGTATCGGGGAGATCGTATCAGGGAACTCCTGAAAAAGCATACCCCCCTGGACGTAGAGGCGATGAAGAAGATCCAGTATGACCTCTATTCCCTCCAGGCACAGTACTTCATGAAGATCATCAAACCTCTCCTGCCCGATACGGGCAACGGGAGAATCCTTCGCGATTGGGACCTCCGTTACGATACGGGCTCTTTAGGGGCGACCTTATTCGAACGAGTATACGCGGAGCTTCTCAAGATTGTCTTCGGCCGGTTCGGTATAGGCACCGACGTCATCGATTATGCCCTCGTAGAGACGGGGCTCTTTAATGACTACTATGATAACTTTGACCGGATCCTTCTGGCCAAAAAATCGCTATGGTTCGGAGAGAAGACCCGACAAGAGATATATAAACAGGCAATCGACACCGCTCTGAAGAAACGTGCCGTCCCCTACGGCAAGACCCATAAAATCCTTATGGCAAACCTTTTCTTCGGCGGAAAGCTCCCCCGTATCCTCGGTTTCGATTTCGGCCCCATCGAGCTTCCCGGCAACCGTGCCACCATCGTCCAAGGTCAGATATTCAAGTCGGCCGGCAGGCTGACAACTTTCGCGCCCTCGTATCGTTTGATCGCGGACCTCGGCGAAACGGCGATCCATACAAACATCCCCGGGGGACCATCGGACCGCCGTTATTCGCCCTACTATACCTCGGACATTCGATCATGGCAGAGCGGCGCGTATAAGATCCTCAAACCACGATGACGGCCTATCGGTATCAGTACAATCGGGATACGGCCGCTGGATATCCCGATCGAAAGGAAATAGGGGAACAGCGTACGGATCATCCCTGCGGCGGCCGAGTGGAAGGATTGCATACGGCGTTGTCATCGGAAAATAGATATGATATAGTAACCTAACCGTAATTTTTAAGAGAGGCGTTGTATGAAAAATTACTCCAGGGTTCTTTCTGCAGCAATGATCATCGGCCTTTCGATCGTCTTGATTTCCGGCTGCGTCCGGGTACCGCCGCCCGTTCCCCCAAAGACGCTTTGCGCGAGCTTCGTGGGAACCTGGAACACCGATGCCGGTCCCGTCGAGATCACCCAGGATGAATGCTACGCCACCGGGATATTCCCATCTCCCCTGAAGTTTCAAACCATTCGGGGAGCCGTCAGGGGATCAAGATTCGAATTCGACTGGGAGGGACCCCTCGGCACGGGTCGCGGCGTTGTTACCATCAATAGCGCGGGTGACTCATTTACCGGTACGTACGGCTACGGTAACTCCATCTCCGGAGGAACCTTCTCGGCCACGAGAGGAGTCTGGCCCGGAACCGAATAGGGCAACGATCAATTAATTACCGAAACCGACTTCTCACATGCAGCGGATTTCCAACATGCTCTTTTCGAGAAAAAAGATAACCGTGATCGTTAAACCCTATGGGCCGCTGGCGGCCCGCATTAGGGGAGGAACCTATACCCTTAAAGAAGGGTCCCGGCTCAAGAAGGCCCTCAAAAAATCGGGCGCCCTCAGGACGGGGATGCCCTTTGTCGCCATGATAAACGGCGGGCGGGTTGAGCCCAACCATGTGCTGACGGACGGCGACGAAATAAAGATTCTCCAGATCATCGGTGGAGGTTGATCGAGCCCGGCGGCGGCCGAGCGTCTCCCTGTATGGTCTTCACGGGATAGTATACCCTCAATCGGAAAATTCACTTCTTGGAGGAAAGGACACACCATGTTTGAAAAAGGACTTGTTAAGCTTGGAATTCCGGCAAAGCTGCTGATTACCGTCTTCCTTTGCGTAATGGGGCTCGGTTATATCTTTGCCATCTTCACCATCTACATCAGTCACGAAAATGCTGATGCCAAACCGGGCCTTTCAATGAACGACATCGTCATCACCTACTACGGAAACCGCGAGGGAACCGCCATGGAGGACAAGAGCCTCGGGTCAATGGCGACCTATTTCTCGTCGGACGGTGATAAGAATGCCGTTATAGAATGGATACGGGCCGGTGCCGAAGTGGCGTCGTATGACGAGACCGTCGCTCCTATCTTGAAGAAAAGCTGCACGATGTGCCACTCAAAAGACGGCACCGAGTCCGGTTCCCCATTGACGGCCTATGACGAAGTCATGAAATATGTCACAGTTTCAACCGGCGTTTCGCCCGGCCGCCTCGGCACCCTCTCTCACACCCATCTCATCTCCCACGGGGTGATGTTCTTTCTCCTGTCTCTGGTCTTCATAGCGACCACCGTCGGTGACCGCTGGAAGATCCTGCTCGTTCTCATGGCTTATGCCGGTATCGTGATAGACGTTTTTTCGTGGTGGCTTGCCAAGACAGCGGCGGCCTTCGCCTATTTTTCCGTCATTGGCGGTGCGCTTCTCGGTATCGCTTTCCTCTTCTTCTTCTTCGTACCCCTCTGGGAAATGTGGGTTAAGAAGAAATAGAGGGATGCATGAGCGGAGTGTATCCGGATGAGTCAGGCCCGGACCGGCGGCTTGGATAAAATGCACGGGACGGCTGCATATGTGTTTCACGGCGAGCCGGGGGAATCCCATTCATAACGGTTTCCCCCGGCTTTTATCTCTCACCAAGGAGTTAGACCATGGAACATCGATATCTTCTCGGTGGATTCTACTCGCTCATCTATTTCCTCGAAGGTATCCTCATCACCTATTTTACCGGCTTTAATATCATTTATCTGAGGACTTTTGATCTCTCCTTCACAACGATCGGCCTTATTAGTTCCATAGCCCTCATACCCTTGGTCATCAAGGTCTTTATCGGGCTCTTCTCCGATTCTATCAATCCCTTCGGGCTCGGCTATCGTAAACCCCTCATCATTGTGGGGCTCCTCCTGGAGGGAAGTATCATCTGCCTCGTCCCGTTCCTCTCACCCGTAAAAACCCCCGTACTGTTTACGGCGGTCCTCTTCCTTGTTCCCCTCGGCATGGCCACGTTCGACACCGCTACCGATGGATATGCCCTGGACAGGACTCCTAAGGATAAACGGGGATTCGTTCAGGGAATCATGGTGGGCGGGAGGGCCGTGGGAATGGTTCTGGCCGCGGCATCCATCGGATACGTTACCGAGTACTACGGATGGCAGCCGGTCTTTTTCGGTATCGGCGCCATTACCCTTGTCCCCATCGCCTACTACTTCTTTGTTCCACCGGAGGTTCCAAGAAAGGAAGAAGTAAGTTTCTCGTTTTCCGCGTTCAAGTCTTTCGCAACTCTTCCCGTCTTTTTCTTTATGTTGATCGGGTTTCTCTACCCGCTGGTTATCTATAATGTCGAGGGTATCGCCAATCCTTTCCTTAAGGAAGGACTCGGTATCTCGATGCTCAACGTAGGGTTCGTGACGGCGCTGTTCGGAATCGGGACGGGAGTGGGCGCGGCTTTCGGCGGGGCATTCATCGACAAGGTGGGACACCGTACCTCCCTCGTTATAGCACTGGTCATCTCAACGGCTACGATTCTGCCGATTGCCGCGGCGCACAATCTGAACACGGCTTACGCACTCCTCTTCTTCTTCGGAATGGCCTTCGGCTATTATGAAACCGTCTATTTCGCACTGAGCATGGACTTCTCTAATCCCCGGATTGCCGCAACGATGTTTGCGGTCTTCATGGCCATAGGCAATCTCGGCATCGCCGTGGGACAGCCGCTGGCGGGGATGCTCGTGGACAACGTCGGCTTCCGGTGGACGTTCATCATCCTTGCGCTGGTCAACCTTGCCGTTCTCCCGATGATCCCGGCGATATTCAGAAAGGTTAAAACCGCCACATGAAAATAGTATCGGTACACATCGACGACCTTGACCTCGTTCCGGTGGTGCCCCTTGTCGTTTCGTATGGAACGTTTGAAACCCTCGACTATGTCATCCTGACGCTGGCCGCCGAAGACGGGACGATCGGCTACGGCGAGGGGGCCGTGGACTTCGAGGTAACCGGAGAAACGCGCAACGACGTGAAGGCGGCACTCACCCGGCTGTCCGACGGCCTGGTCGGAAAAGACCCCTTTGATATCGAGGCGATCATGGATTTCGCCGAGAAGACCGCCCCCGCCTGCCCCACCGCATGGGCGGCCCTGGATATGGCGCTTTATGACCTGATGGGCAAGGCCCTCGGTATACCCGCGTACCGTCTTCTCGGCGGCTTGACCAGGTGCGAGATCGGGTTTTATCCCGTTATTCCGCTGGACGATCCAAAAATCATGGCCGGTTATGCGGACGGATTCTACCGGGGAGGCTTTCGCGATATCAAGGTGAAAATCGGCTCTGATCCCGACGAGGACGTGGATCGCGTGCGCCTGATCTCGGAGGCGGCCCCGGATACAAAACTCCTGTTGGACGTAAACCAGGGATGGAAGGACGCCCCGACGTCCGTCGCTGTCCTCGAGCGGCTCCGGGCCTATCCCGTCCGCTGGGTGGAGCAGCCCGTGGCGGCCGGCGACCTGACGGCGCTGGCCGAAGTCAGGAGGCATTCGCCCTTTCCGATCATGGTAGACGAGGGGTGCCTCTCTCCCCGGGATGCGCTGACAGTCATCTCTCTTGGTGCCGCCGATATCATCAATATCAAGCTGATGAAATCGGGAGGGTTGTTGCGCGCCACGAAGATCTGCGCGATAGCCGAGGCGGCGGGGCTGCCCACTATCGTCGGGTCCATGCTCGAATCATCGCTGGGCAGCGCCGCGGGGATGCAGCTTGTCGCCGCAAAACCGGGGATCATAGCCTGCGAGGCGATCGGACCGGCCTTTTTGAAAAAGGATATTGCAACGGGTTTCACGGTGGATTTCGAACGGCGCATCATTCCGGTTCCCGAAGGCCCCGGGATGGGCGTACGCATGCAATTGGAAACGGCCGGCTGAAAAACGGATTATTTTCCCCGACGCATTCGGCTGCTGCGTGACGTTATATGTCCTCCGGCAGGTAGAGTTTCACTGCCCCCCCTGAAATGAAAGAGCCCTTCCCGTTCATCAACGACCGCCTCACGCTTCTCAACAAGCTCCATAAGCCGGCAGTAGACCTCGAACACGGCGCTTCCCGCGGCTATTCCCCCGATTTCGGGAAAAAGCCGTCCCGCAAGCTCGGCCGGGGTCGTCCCGTCGGCGTCAAGCGATTGTCTGATCCGCTGCGCCGTGGTTTCGTGTTGGAAGGTAATCCGAGAGAGGTATTCGGCGGGCTTATTTATCACCGTACCGTGTCCCGGCAGGATCGTTACCGGTGCGATGTCGTCGATCCGTTTAATAGAGGCAAGATACGGGATGAGCCCCACTCCCTTCTGCGGGATCATCTCGGCCAGCGGGTTGGTCGAGGTCCCCTCCATGACGTGATCGCCCGAAAACAGAATCCTATTCGCATCGTCCAGGAGGCATACGCTGCCGGCGGTGTGCCCCGGCGTGTGAACGATCGAAACGGTCAGTCCCCCGCACTCAATAACATCCCCGTCGGAAAGCTCCCTAATCGGAAACGGCCCCACGTGAAACCGACGCAACACGGAGATATAACTCCTAAAGAGCCGATCCACGTCCCGGGGAGCGATACCCATCTTCTTAAACCTGGCGGCATTACTCTCCAGAAGGGTAACAAGCTCCTCCACGTCCGACCGTACGCGCCCGGCGTCGCCCCAATGGATGAGGATCTCGGGAGAGCCCTCGTCCAGCAGCCTCGGGCAAAGTCCGACGTGGTCAATGTGGCCGTGTGTGAGGACCACCTGTTTAATATCCCCGGTACCCCGGCCGACGGCCGATAATCCGTCGACCAGTCCCCGCCACGCCACATCGGTATTGAGTCCGGTGTCTATGAGGGTCGGAACGTCTCCATCAATCAGATATATATTAACCGGAAAGAGGGGAAAGAGGAGTCCAAGCGTGATCGTATGGACGCGGGGGCCGCGTCCCGCGCCACCTCGTCCCTTTGGCGGCGCCCCCATCGCCCTACACTCCCCCGACAGGCTCGATCCCGTAGGCCCAGAGGAGCGCCTTGATGGGATGGACGGCCTTCTTCGTCGACATGTTTTCTATCTGCATTCGGCAGGCCTCGCAGTCCGACGCCGCATAAATCCCGTCGGTCTTGGCCAGCTGCCGGGCAAGTTCCTGTCCGATGGCTCTCGTGATTTCATACTTGTCGCTCTTGAATCCGTAGGTTCCCGCCATACCGCAGCAATACGTCCCCAGTTCCCTGACCGTGAGACCCGGTATCAGGTTCATCAGGTTGATAGCAGGAAACCCGATGCCCAGCGACCTGAGGTGGCACGGAATATGATACGCCATGGTCATCGGGACTTCTATAAAATCGGTATTGAGCTCATTCTTTTCGTGGAGTTCCCAGAGATACTCCGACACCTCTTTCATTCGGTCAAACAGGGGCTCGGCCTCATAGAGGTCAAGATAGGTGATATAGTCGTCCCGGATCATCATTCCGCAGGACGTGGAGCTGTAGATGATGTCATACCCGTCGTCAACGGCCGATAGAAGCCCGGCCAGGTTTCTGCGGGCAAGCTTGCGCGCTTCCCTCACGTTCCCATTGCCCAGCAGTGGAAGCCCGCAGCATTCCTGCCGCGGGAAGACGGCCTGGATGCCGTTCTTTTCGAGAACCTTGACAACGGCCTTTCCGACGGATGGATCGTTGTAGTTGGTAAAACAGCCGTAGAAATAGGCCACCTTCCGTTCCGATTTAAACGTATAGCTCCTGATCCACTTTTCGAACGATTCCCGCTGGTAGAAAGGATAGCGCAGGCTCTTTTCGAGGTGCAGCATCTTGTCCGAAAGCCAGCGGAAGGGGCGGAATTTCAGAAAGGCGTTGGCCGCCGGCGCCGTAAAGCTGGCGATCTGTCCAAACATATAGGCGTGAGAAAGGAGCGTATCCCGAATCGGGATACCTTCCTTTTCCCTGACGGCTATTTTTGACCGTATGTTGAGCTCGGAGATATTGACCCCGGACGGGCAGACCACGTCGCAGATACGACATCCGGTGCAATAGTCCACCGATACATCATGGGGATCGTCATTTTCACTGCGGAATCGCTGAAAATCGGGGCCTACCTGTTTGGGGCCCAGGAATTTATCGGTAACCTTTATCACCGGGCAGTGCTCAACGCAAATCGTACATTTGATACACTGATCAGCCGGATAGTGGATATCTCGTCTTACAACAGCCATGTTACATCCTCGACGCCTCGACGCCCGCCTTATATCCCGATGAAACGGCCACTCCGCCTCCCGATTTCTCCCTCAGGGCGTCAAAGCCAAAGAGCTGGGTACCGCACGCCAGCAGGTTATCATAGACCGGCTCTCCTTTTTTGTTGATCGGGCGAAGATGATCGTCGACGACGATTCCCGCCCGATTGATCGGATGGCCGGCCGGATCAAAAAGCCTCTTTCTGAACCAGTCCGTTCTCTTTTTCGGGGCCGCCACCGGCAGGTCGAAAATGGACTCCTTGAGCCTGTCATACGACCCGGTAATACCCTTGCCGACCAACCCTCCCGTTGCAAGGATAAAGGCCCGTCCCGAAACCCGTTTTTCCCTCTTGCCCATCGCGATGCTGATCTCGCCGATTCTTCTTCCGAATGTCTTTGGATTGTATACGTCATATCCGATAAGCATGTGGACCCCCATTTCTCTGAGGGTATCTTCGAGGGACTTATACAGCCGATATCCCGGAACCGACGGCGGCAGCGTCGGTGTCTCAAATATAGGAACGCCGCACGCCTGTTCCACCTTCTTATGGATATCCCGGCTGTTTCTGATCCCCAAAACCGCCGGAAAGGCAACCCGTTCCCCGGTACGAAGATGTCCGTATACCTCTTCGGTCATTGCCCTGAGCAGACCTTGATCCTCGAGCCTTCCGGCCAGCGTCAGGCAGTTTAGTCCCGACGTCCGGTCGCCGACGTCGACATTCAACGTCCGCGCACGAAACCGCGGTAGCTTCAGCCCTTCCATCTCAAAGGTGGATATATTATGGGCCATATAGTCCGGATAAAAATCCTTGAGGCCCGAAAAACCGCATATCAACACATTCCTCTCGCTCTTCATATCTCCGCCTGCCATACTCGACGAAACCAGGCAGGTGGGCTTAACGGTTCCCACGGCGGTGGGGATAAGGATGTTTCCTGAGAGATCGCCCACGTACTGGACACCTCCCTTTCCGGCGGCTTCGACAAATGCGCCTATCCCCTTCTTTATCGCATCAATCCCCACCTTGGTATAGGGATGCTCGGGGTCTTTTCTGACGAGCCGCTGGATTCCCGAAAGCGGGGACGTAAGCGGTTTAGCCTCATCGATCGGCCAGTATCCGAAAACGTCGATACTCCCGGTAAAAATCGTGATGATCCCCATCCCCCTGGCAACGACGAGCACGCGTTTCTTTTTGCTTGCCGCGGCCACCGCCGCCATTAATCCGGACAATCCCGCCCCGATTACCACGACATCGTAATTCATTTAGATCTCCCTTTTTTTGCCCCGGAACGCATTGCCACCTTGTCGAGCGCGAAAATCCCCATATAGATTCCTTCTATGAGCTGCTCTTCCCGGAGCTGATCTCCCCAGAGGATCGGCCTAATCCCTTTCCAACGTCCCTCGAGGAAATCAATAAGAATCTCGTTTGCCTCGTAATCGGGGACCATATCCAATTCGTGCAGAATCCCAAGCAGTCGATATGTGCAAAATCCGCCCTGGCAGGACCCCATGCCTACCCGCGTTCGGACACGGATATCGTTGAGATCCTTGGTTCCGGTATCCTTGACTACTGAGACGATTTCCCGCTTGGTAACCAGCTCGCATTCGCATACGATCTCCTCGACCCGGGAGGGTTTGTCTTCTTGAACGATCTCTATCGATCCGAATCTGTCCCCGAGGCTGTAGTGCCTCTCGTTTCCTGGTTCAAGGATAGGCGTTGATGCGGTCTTGCACGGAATAGATATGCCAAGGTCATCGGCTATAATGTCTGTAATTTTCTCGGCCATGAGCCGGTACGTCGTAAGCTTTCCACCGATAATCGAGAGAAATCCCGCGACGTCGTTTTTCGTCTTGTGATCGATGATGGTAAATGTACGCGAGGCGTCCCTTCCTGATCCCGTCTCCGGAGCCGCCAGCGGGCGTATTCCCGCGTATGCCCTGATTACCCGGGCCTCCGCCGATTCCGGCAGCATAAGGCCCGCCTCGCGCATCATCATCTCGACTTCGCCGTCGGTTACCCGAAAATCTTCCGGGTCTTTCACCGTGATCGATGTGGTTCCGATGATTGAGGTCGGCTCATTGGGAACGATGATATCTCCGTCGCCCGGAGGTCGAAGACGGTTGATGACGCAGTTATTAATTCTGCGGTTAAATACCAGAAGGCTCCCCTTGGAAAGCGTCATGTTGATCATCGCCCCGCCCATCCGCGCGACCTTTGCCGCCCAGCCCCCCGTGGCGTTGATGATGTATCGGGTGCGTATCCGATGCGTCTCCCCGCTCAGGTTGTCACGCACGAGCGCGGCGGAAACGCGTCCCCGTTCCACGACGATCCCGACCAGCTCGCAGTAACGCATTATCTTAGCGCCCCTGATCTCGGCATCCCTCGCGTTCATCACCGTAAGCATGAACGGGTCCACCGCCGCATCGGGAACACGAATGATGACAGAGGCTTCCTCCGACAGATTGGGCTCCATGCGCCTGGCCTGAGAAAGCGTAAGATTGACCGTTTCTATCCCGATTCGAAAACAGGCCGATACAAAACGGTCCATATAGGCCTCATCGTCTTCGGGCAGCGCCACAAAGAGCCCCCCGGTATCCTCGACGGCCTTTGGGGCGATTTCTTTAATGATCTTGTTTTCGAGGATACATTCGACTGCCGACTCCGGGTCCTTTACGGCGTACCGCCCCCCCGAATGGAGCAGGCCGTGGCATCGGCCCGTGGCGCCGGCGGCAAGGTCTCCCTTTTCCACCATGATCGTCTCAACCCCACGCATAACAAGATCGCGGGCAATGCCGGCACCGGTGGCCCCTCCTCCCACAACGAGCGCTTCGGTATGAAAATCCATTACGCTATTCTAACTCCTCGTTTGCCGGATTCTCCGGTACGATATATCATTATTCTGTCCCGAGACCCGGTCAAGCATATTCTTTTTGGTAAGGCTCGGGGATTCTATTTCGTGCTCACCCGTTTTACTGCCTCTTTCCATCCCGAATAGAGCCGGTCCCGCCTGCTCTTCTCCATGTTGGGTTTGAAGACCTTTTCAATCCTTCGGCACTGCCCAAGATCGCTCGCCGAGTTCCAGAACTTCGACCCGAGACCCGCCAGGTACGCGGCTCCCGCCGCCGTTGTCTCGGTCATCTTCGGCCTATCGACGGGAATTCCCAGGATGTCGGCCTGAAACTGCATAAGAAAATCGTTGTTCGCCGCGCCGCCGTCTACCCTGAGTGTCGAAAGCTTTTTCCCGCTTTCTTCGTTGATCACTTCCACGAGATCCCTGGCCTGGTAGGCGATCGCTTCCAGCGCCGCCCTGACGATGTGGGATCGATTGGCGCCCCGGGTTATTCCCAGGATTCCGCCCCGGGCGTGCATGTCCCAGTACGGAGCCCCAAGCCCCACGAACGCGGGGACGATATACACGCCGTTGGTGTCGGCCACCTTTCGGGCCAACTCATCGGTCTCGGCGGCATTCCTGATGATGCCCAGCTCGTCCCGGAGCCATTGTATGACGGCCCCGGCGATAAACACAGCCCCTTCCAGGGCATAGACGGGCTTTCCCGTATCTGAACAGGCTATCGTGGTCAACAGACCGTTATGAGAGTGAACCAGTCCGTCGGTGACCGAAAGAAGAAAGCAACCCGTTCCATAGGTATTCTTTGCGGTTCCCGGTTTTGTGCACCCCTGTCCGAAGAGGGCCGCCTGCTGGTCCCCGGCCACGCCGGTGATCGGCACTTCTCTCCCCATAGGGAGGACCGATGCGGTGTTGCCGAAGTTACCCGCCGAATTCTTCACCTCCGGAAGTACCCGCTCCGGTATATCCAGAATATCGAGGATCTCGTTATCCCACTGTTTTTGTTCTATATTAAAAAGGAGCGTCCGGGAGGCGTTCGTGTAGTCTGTCGCGTGGATAGTCCCGCCCGACAGTTTATACATGAGCCAGGTGTCGATGGTACCGAACAGTATCTCGCCCTTGCGCGCCCTGTCTCTTGAGCCCTTCACATTATCGAGGATCCACTTGACCTTGGTCCCTGAGAAATAGGCGTCCAGAACCAGCCCCGTCTTTTTTTTGAAGAGTTCTTCATATCCCCTTTTCTTGAGATCGTCGCAGATATCGGCCGTACGCCGGCATTGCCACACAACCGCATTGTGGATCGGCTCTCCCGTTTTTCTGTCCCAGAGGACCGTCGTCTCCCGCTGGTTTGTTATCCCAATCGCATAAATAGACGTAAGCTCGACTTCACTGCGGACACAGGCGTCCAGCATCGTTTCCTGGACGCTCTTGTATATCTCCAGGGGGTTATGCTCCACCCACCCGGGTCTCGGGTATATCTGGGTGAATTCCTTGTAGGCGCTTCCCACCACCTCGCCCTTATCGTTGAATATATAGACCCGGCTCCCCGTCGTCCCCTGGTCGATGGCCATGATATACTCTTTTTGCATAGATCCCCCCAACAGCTTACCGATTGATATGAGTTCCGGTGATATGTAACTTTCTATTATATCGCCCGCGTCCCGATATGTCTATCAGAAATTTCCCATTCAAACTCATATGACGCGATCGACACATTCTTAGCCGGATGCTTGCCGGCTCCTTCATGAAATACCATACCCTTTATCTCTACCGGTCTTACGCAAAGTCGGCCGGCCGTCTGCCTGCGTATGAACGTCGAGCCTCTCTGCCTATATACCTTTTACGGAGCTACTTTGAGGACCCTATGGTTCGCCCAAAAAAACGGCCCCCGGTTTCCCGGGGGCCATGAGAGAGCATTCGGTGATGGTCCCGCTACTTTATGTCCATCGATTTCATGACCATCTCAAGGATATCAATCGTTTGCATGGACTCTTCCTTGCCCAGTTCCTTGATGCCGTCAGACAGCATCGTCAGGCAGAACGGGCAGGCCGTGCCTATCGTTTTGTATTCCTTGTCGATGGCGTCCTGTGTCCTGACGTGGTTTATGCGTTTGCCTATGGTTTCTTCCATCCACATGCGCGCACCCCCCGCCCCGCAGCAGTAGCTCTTTGACTTGTTTCTTGTGAATTCCACGACCTTCGTGCCGGGGATCGACTTGATGATCTCTCTGGGCTGGTTGTAAAGGTCGTTGTAGCGTCCCAGGAAGCACGAATCGTGATATGCGACTTCCTTGATCCCGTCCACGGATTTATTGAGTTTTATTCTTCCCTTCTTAATCAGGTCCAGCACCAATTCCGTGAAGTGATATACCTCAAACTTGCCTCCCTCTAATTGGGGATATTCGTTCTTGAGGCAGTTATACCCGTGCGGACAGGTCGTCACGATCTTCTTGACGTTATAGCTCTTGAATGTCTCGATGTTTGTCTGGGCAAGCGTCGCAAATAGATACTCGTTTCCGGCCCGGCGTGCGCTGTCTCCGCAGCACCCCTCTTCCTGGCCGAGCATACCGACCTTGACTCCCGCCTGCGCCATGATCTTAACAAACGCCGTCGCCACTTTCTTATACCGATCGTCAAACGAGCCGGCGCATCCCACGTAGTAGAGGTACTCGACATCGGGATCCTCGGCCAATGTCTTGATCGGGAGTCCTTCGGCCCAGTTTCCCCGCTCATGGAAACCGAACCCGTACGGATTTGAGTTTTTCTCCATGTTCTGCATGGCTGCCGTGAGTTCCTTGCTCATTTCGCCTTCCATGAGGACCTTGTACCGGCGCATTTCATTGATCTTCTGCACTTGGTCTATCATGACGGGGCAGTTTTCCACGCAGGCAAGGCAGGTCGTGCATGACCAAACGGCGTCCAGTTCATTTGCCTCACCGATAAGGGCCTTGGACTCGATCTCTTCGGACGCCACCTTCTTAAAGAGCTGGGGTGCTCGTTCGTAGAGATTGTCGTTAGTGTCGTTGACGATCTTTTTCGGCGACAGGGGCTTGTCGGAAAGCCATGCCGGGCAGTTGTCCTGGCACCGGCCGCAGTGCGTGCACGCGTCCCCGTCCATGAGCAGCTTCCAGGTGAACTGCTCCGAATAGGCCACTCCGTAGGATTCCGCGTTTTCCATGTCTTCAATCGGTTTCAGGGCGCCCTTCGGTTCGAGCTTCCTGAAGAAGACATTAAGGCTCGACGTTATGATGTGCATGAGCTTGCCGAGCATGAGGTAGACGACGAACGTCATGGCCAGCAGAAGGTGTATCCACCAGTTGATCTTGTGGAAAGTCAGGATCCCCCCCTCGCTCATCGTCGAGTTAAATGCCCTTGCAAGGGTCAATCCTACCGGCGACCACATAGCCAGGTTGTTGTCATAGTAGTATCCGTTTCGAACCAGATAAACGTTTTCCTCGGTAATCGGAGTATCCGTAAACGCCGGATTCTCATTTGCCTTGCTAATGAGCTGTTCGTCGGTCAGCTCGGGCATTTCCCGAAGGAATTCATCACCGGCGCCCGCCAGAACCTCGCTCATTGCCGCAACCTTAGGATTTGTGGAGACCTCGGTGGCCGCCATCCTCAGGCCCTCGTTGATGAATCCGCTGATAAGGATCAGGAAGATCAATATAAGGGAGATCGCATCGGTCGGCTTATTATCCAGACGCTCGGGCTTGACGATATATCTTATTACCGCAAACACGATAACCGCTATGAGCGCAAACAAGCCGGCAAGATCCAGCGCCAGCGAATACCACTTATAGAAGGCTCCGTACCAGAACCTGGCGTCAAACAGCAGGAGTGTAAAATCTTCCTGAATCACGATAAGTGCCGTCCCGACGAAGAGAACCCCGAAACCCCAGAAAAGGAATAAGTGGGTAATGCCGGGCAGTTTTTCCTTGAGGATCCTTATCTGCAGGAAGACAAATTCTACGATCCCCCATAGCCGGGTTACTATTTTGTCTGTCCTCTTTTCCGGCTGTCCCAGGCGCCAGACCTTTATCTTTTTCACGAGGAAATAGATAAATGCGGCCATAACGAGAAGCGCGATCGCATAGACGATCAGGCGCGGTACGCCATGGGGTCCGCCGAGGTTAAAGAAGACCTCGCGTGAAATCTGATAGTCCATATCCTACTCACATAAAAAGGGGGGGGGAGTCCCCCCTTTTCGGTTATTCGGCCAAAAGCTTCTTGACCTCCTTGGTAATCTCGGGGACCACCTTAAAGAGATCATCGACAATGCCATAATCGGCCCGTGCAAATATCGGAGCGTCGGCATCCTTATTGACGGCAACGATAAATTTTGATGAGCCCATACCGGCCAGGTGCTGAATCGCGCCGGAAATACCGCATGCGATGTAAAGTGAGGGAGACACGGTTTTCCCGGTCTGTCCTACCTGGTCGCTGTGGGGCCGCCACCCGGCGTCCACAGCCGCCCGCGATGCACCGACCGTGGCGGCCGCGCCAAGGGCGTCAACAAGCTCCTCGATGATATTGTAGTTTTCCGGGCCCTTCATACCGCGACCGCCCGATACTATAATATCGGCCTCGGTCAGATCGAGGCGGCCGCTCGTATCCTGGGCCAGCTCTTTGAGGACGGCCTTGGGGGCGTCCAGCGTTATCGCAACCTTTTCGACCGCGCCGGCCTTTGCACTTTCGTCGGCGGGAAATACTTTGGGCCTTCCCGTCGCCATTTGGGGCGAGGAGCTGATCTTTATCGTAACAAATGCCTTTCCGGCAAACACCGGACGGAAGGCAACGAGGTTACCGCCTTCTGCTTCGAGCTTAACGCAGTCGGAGGCCATTGCCGTGCTGAGACGTGCGGCTATCCGCGGGAACAGATCCTTGCCCATTGCCGTGGCGCCGCCTATGAAGATTTTGGCGTCCTTTGCGACTTCCGCAACCGCCTGGGCGTAGAGGTCCGGGACGTAGTCCTTCAGCTTGGGATCCTCGACGATGTATACTTTATCCGCGCCGTATTTTCCGAGCTCGGCCGCTATACCCGAAACGCCGTCGCCTACCAGAACTGCGGCACATTCACCGCCCACTTTATCGGCGAGCTTGCGCCCCGTGCTGACCATTTCGAAGGAGACCTTTTTTAAGGCGCCCCCCCGCTGTTCGGCAAATACGAGAACTTCCTTTGCCATTTTTATTCTCCTTTTTCATTACCTTGGGGGATTAGATAACCTTTGCTTCCTGTCTGAGGGCCTTTACCAGCGCCGCCGCCTTGGCAGCCGCGTCGTCCCCTTCAATGATGCGTCCCGCTGCCCGTTGCGGCGGATTTTCCCACTTGTCGATCGTCGCCTTGGGGGCGTCCAGCTTAGTGTCTTTAATATCCAGCGGTTTCTTTTTAGCCTTCATGATACCGGGAAGCGATGCGTAACGCGGCTCGTTGAGGCCCTTCTGGCAGGATATAACGGCAGGCAGCGCAACCTCGACTATCTCTTTGCCGCCTTCGATCTCTCTGGAACACACGGCCTTATCGCCGGAGACGTCCACCTTCGTTACAACGGTAACGCAGGGCAGTCCCATCAGCTCGGCAACCATCGGTCCGATCTGGGCCATATCATCGTCAATGGCCTGTTTGCCGCAGAAGATGATCTTATAGTCCTTGCCTTTGAGCTCCTCGGCCAGGGCCTTTGCCGTTGCCAGCGCGTCGGAATATTCGTCCTCCCCGATTTTGAGGAGAACACCCTTGTCGGCGCCCATCGCCAGGGCCGTCCGAATGGACTCCACCGAGCGGTCCGGACCGATACTGACGATGGTTACTTCCCCGGAACCTGCGGCCTCTTTCTTCTTGAGGGCTTCCTCGACGCCGAACTCGTCATAGGGATTGATCACGAATTTGACCCCTTCCTTGACGATGCCGGTGCCGTCAGGCTTCACCTTGATCAGGGCCTCGGTATCGGGAACCTGCTTAAGAATAACAGCTGAGTTCACTTTTATTCCTCCTTAATAATAATCTACTTCTTATCCCTTGTCAGAGTCGCCGCGATAACAAGGCGCTGCACTTCTGACGTCCCTTCATAGATTTCCGTGATTTTTGCGTCCCGGAAATACCGCTCAACGGGATAGTCCGTTGTATAGCCGTATCCGCCGTGAATCTGGATCGCCTTCGTTGCCGCCCACATGGCCGTTTCGGAGGCGAAAAGCTTGGCCATCGCGGCTTCCTTCGAAAACCGCATGTTACCCAGGGATTTGAGTTTGGCCGCACACCACGTAAGGTGTCTGGCCGCGTCGATACGGGTGGCCATATCAGCGATCATCCATTGGAGGGACTGGAAGTTTATGACAGGCTGCCCGAATTGCTCGCGCGCCTGGCCGAAACTAATGCTTTCCTCCAGACATCCTCTGGCGATTCCGAGGGCCTGGGACGCGATCCCGATGCGCCCGCCGTCCAGCGTGTGCATCCCGATCTTGAATCCCTCTCCCTCTTGCCCCAGCAGGTTCGTCGCCGGAACCTTTACCTCCTCAAAGACAAGTTCCACGGTCGATGATCCGCGTATACCGAGTTTATCTTCGACTTTACCTACCGAAAAACCGGGCATCCCCTTTTCCATGATCATCATGGAAAGTCCCTTATGCTTGTCGTCTCCGGTCCTGACCAGGACGACGGCGGTATCGGCCTCCCGTCCGTTCGTGATGAAATTCTTCGTTCCGTTGACGATATAGTGGTCCCCGGTTTTTTTTGCGGTTGTCCGGGTGCCGGCCGAATCGGACCCGGCATTGGCCTCGGTCATACCGAAACAGCCGATCTTCTCTCCCTTGGCCAGCGGAGGAAGGAACTTCTGCTTCTGTTCTTCCGTGCCGAAATAATAGATTGGGGCAGTGCACAGAGATGTATGGGCACTCATAACAACGCCGGTCGACGCACAGTGCCGTGATATCTCTTCAACCGCGATCGAGTATGATATGTAGTCCATCCCCGCACCGCCGTATTTTTCCGGGAATACCATACCCATGAGGCCGAGTTCAGCCATTTGTTTAATATTATCGGCGGGATACATATGATTTCGATCGACTTCTTCAGCCTTCGGCTTAACCTCCTCCTCGGCGAATTTCCGAGTCATATCGAGGATCATTTTTTGTTCATCGTTCAGTTCAAAATACACCGTTTCACCCCCTTTCGTTGTATCACGGACACCCCTCCGTGGGAACAAGTTACACCCAGCCCCGTGGAGAGGGCTCTCATTGCTTATTTATCTTTGAACTTGGCCTCCCGCTTGTCGATGAAGGCCGATATCCCTTCTTTCTTGTCTTCGGTGAGGCAAAGCCTGCCGAAGCATTCTGATTCTATCTTCATTCCTTCATCCTGGGAGACCTTCAACCCCTCACAAATCGCCTCCATGGCGACCGCAACCGCGATTTGACCCTTCTTTGCTATCTGCGTTGCCAGCCCCTTGGCCTCGGCAAGGATTTCAGACGCCGGCGCGACCTTCTGTACAAGGCCGTACTCGTAGGCCTCCTGGGCCGTCATGAAACGGCCGGTGAGCACCAGTTCAATTCCTCGGGCCTTGCCGACATGCCGGGGAACCCGCTGGGTTCCCCCGAAACCCGGGATAATGCCGAGGTTGATTTCGGGGACTCCGATCATGGCCTTACTGGACGCGTATCGAATATGACAGGCCGACGCTATTTCGAGGCCGCCCCCGAGGCAGTAGCCGTTGATGGCCGCGATGACCGGTTTTCGAGAATTTTCAATTTTATTGAGGACCGTCTGGCCCATACGGGTCAGCTTGATGCCCTGCTCTTTATCATTAACATATTGTATCTCCTTGATATCGGCACCGGCCACAAAGACGGAACCCGCGCCCGTAAGGACAACAACCTTGACCTTCGGATCGGCCAGCGCCTTATCGAAGGCCTCGTCTATATCGAGGACCGTTTTTTCCGCCAGCGCGTTCATCGGCGGGTTGTCTATCTGCATAACGGCAACACCGTTTGCATCAACCTTGTAGTGCGCACGCTTGAGCAGACGCATCGTTCCCTTGGCAAGCTTGTCGAGAATCGCCGGAGCCTTGAACTTTACGGGGTCGACAGTCTTGGCATACTCATCGAATTTCGCCTTAATTTTGTCCCAGCCGATAATCTCTTCACCATAGTGGAGCGGGCCCCAGGCAACCTTGTACGGGAAACCGGTGCCCATGACCATACCGGTGTCTATATCGTGGGGCTCGGCAAATCCCTCTTCCACGATCATCAATGCCTCACGAATCTGAACGAGCAGGAGCCGGATGTAGTCAAATGGCGCCTGGGTTGTCTTTGCGTTTTTGCGCTCTTCTTCGAGGATTTTGAGGAATTCGGCGCTGTTGGGAGATCCTTCTTTCTCGTAATCGTAGAAGCCCTTCTTGGTCTTCTGCCCCAGGAGTCCTTCTTTGACCATGGCCTTCATGATGGGAGATACCGCGCATCTGGCGCCGTAAGCCGCCTCCAGCGTCCCCGCCGCATGGGTTCCTACATCCATGCCCACCAGGTCGGTCAGCGCAAACGGTCCCATCGGCATCCCGAACTGCGTGGCCGCCTTATCAATATCCGCGGTGGTCAGCCCGGGCGTGTCCAGCAGAGTAGCCATCGCCTCTCCCATATACGGTATCAGAACGCGGTTGACGGCAAATCCGGCGCAGTTCCCCACCTCTATGGGGGTCTTTTTAATCTTTACGGAAAAGTCCATGAGCTGATCGACAACCTCGGGGGCGGTTCCGGGATAATGGATGACCTCCACCAGCCGCATGACGTTAGCCGGGTTGAAGAAATGTAGCCCAATCACCTTTGACGGTCGTTTTGTCGCCTTGGCAATATCTTCTATCGAAAGCGAAGAGGTATTGGTAGCAAAGATCGTATGTTCGGGACACACCGCGTCGAGATCCGCGAAAACCTTCTTTTTAATGTCCATCACTTCCGGGACCGCCTCGATGATAAGATCCACGTCTTTTAACTCGTCGTACTTGAGCGTTCCGGTTATAAGGGACATTCCCTTGTCTGCGGCTTCCTGCGTGGTCTTTCCCTTCTTAATGCCGCCGTCGTATATCCTCTTACAGTTTTCAAGGGCCTTATCGACAAATTTTTGCTCGATGTCCTTAACAATGGTCACGATCCCCACGGAGGAAAGGAGATAGGCGATTCCTCCTCCCATGGCGCCTCCCCCGATGACCCCAACCTTCTTGATTTCCATAGAAATGTCTCCTTTAAAACATATATAATTTAAATTTCCTTTATCCGTTATCTTAAGCCAGGGCTTCTCTTCGCTGACGTCCTAATGATTACTATCAGGAAGGAGCCCGGCGATGAAGAACGAGGAGACCTGATCCGCCGCCATTTCGACATTATATTTTCTTTTTGTCGAGAAGACAAACATATTGGAGAGTTCGTCCAGCGCCCCGAAAAAAGAGCGTTTGAAGAGACCGGGCATGATGTCGGTTCGGAAGTAGCCGGTCCGCTGGCCTTCTTTGACGATTGTCGAAATGATATTGAGATATTCGATGAACTTTCGGTTCTTATATTCGTGCATGAATTTCGAGCTCTGCCTCAACTCAACCTGAATGACTTCGGCAAGGCTCTTATTCTCCCGGACCATATTGAGATGAACGACGGCAAATCTCCTGAGCTTCTCGTCCGGATTGGGAATATTATCCATCTCTCCTTTCATATTGGTGATGATCTTATCCATCTCTTCTTCGAATAGACGGATAAGGATGTCGTCTTTATTCTTGAAATAGAGATAGACCGTACCATCGGCCACCTGGGCTTCTTTTGCAATTTCCGATACGCGGGAATTGTAAAAACCGTTCTTTGCGAAGACCTTAATAGCGGCTTTTATGATCCTGTCGTGCTTGTCTTCTCCCCTCATGAGTCGATGCACCCCATTGAATTGTGTTTCTTGTGATCCTGACGAGCCGCGCGTATCTCTCTCGAGGCGAGCATTTTTTCTTTTGTCACTATCCATGCCGGCCGGGGCCTTAGCAATGATAATGAATGATTATTCATTCAAGATTTTTAGCACAAAAAATTGAACGGTGTCAAGCTTTTTTTACGTTAGAAATATAGTATTTTACACATCCCTGTCAATAACCGGGCCGGGCTTTTTTATTGACTTGGCCTCTGTTCCTGATATAAGATTCGCATAGACGCGAAATAGTATGGGTTCCTGTGCTATATTCGTTGTCTTTATCAGAAATAATACCTGCCCGATATTGGGCGGTTCTCCTTACTTTTTCGAGGGTGTCTTCAACGACTGGTTCCCTCAATCGATGTGGGCTCTTCCCATGAAAAGCTTCTTTATCTACTCCGACGCCCTCTCCCGTTTTGAATACAGCCCGAATCACCCGTTCCGTCCCGAGCGCGCCGTACTCATGCTTGATCTCTGCAAAAAATACGGCCTTATCGATGAACCGTGGATATCTATAGTAAACCCGGACTCCATACCCGACGACCTCCTCCTCCTCTTTCATACCCCTAATTATCTTGAAACACTCAGAAACGCGGGAAAAGGCGTAATTACCGATGATACCGTTATGGCCGGCCTGGGGACCTCAGATAACCCGATATTTTCTGATATGTTCGAAAAGACCAATTGCGCCGCCGGAGGTACGCTTGTTGGGCTCTCCCACGTCATGGACTGCCCCGGACGTGCCGTCGCCTTTAACCCCATCGGCGGATTTCATCATGCCTTTCCCGACTATGCCGAGGGATTCTGTTACCTCAATGACATTGCCGTTGCCGGCAGGATCCTCCGGCGGCAGGGCAAGCGATTTGCTTATATCGATATCGACGCACATCACGGCAACGGGGTACAGGCGGCCTTCTGGGAGGACGACGGGGCGCTGGTCATATCCATGCACCAGAGCGGGTATACGATTTATCCCGGTACCGGCTTTGAAAACGAGATCGGTCAGGGAAAGGGCCGCGGATACACCATTAACGTTCCGGTTCCTCCCCAGACCGACGACGACCTCTACCTGAAGGCGTTTCGGGCAATTGTCCCGCAGGCTATAGCGGCGTTTTCCCCCGACGTAATCCTGGCGCAGCTTGGGGCCGACAGCCTGGCCAACGATCCCCTCACTAACCTTTCCCTGACCAATAACGGCATCCGTTCAATCGCCAAGGAAATCGGCGGCCTCTGCGAAAAGATCGTCGGGATGGGAGGAGGTGGATACAACCTCGAAAAGGCCACCCGGGCATGGACTATTGCCTGGGCGGAGCTCAACGGCATAGAACTTGAAAATCCCTACGCCGGCATGCTTTCGGGAGTTATGTCCGGCCCCGAGATCGAATGGGGCAATCTCTCCGACCCTCATATATACATCACCGGCCCCACGAAGGAGCGAAATGAAAAGGAAATCGACCGGGTCGTCGATTATATACGAAAGACGGTCTTTCCGATCATCGGGGCGCCGACTTAGCTCCCGTTGTCCGCGTATATGTTATCGACTGTCAGTCCTTCGCAAAATACCCCGGTCTATGTGCCTCCCTTCGGTATAGATCCCCTTAATATATGGTAGGTACGAGATAAGGCTTGACAAAACCCATTGCGTAGATACTATACCGACTGGTCGGCTTTTATCCCCGGTATTCTCCTATTTATTTTAATTATTAGTATGAACCGTTCCCTTGATTCAGATAAATTTCCGGTTCCTTGCCGTTTCGGCTCCCCCTCCCGAGTTATAGACGCTCCCGATCGTTCCCCGCGCGGGTATTTTATTTGACAGCCCTTTTGATTTGTATATAATACAGATGTTTTACGTAGGCCCACTGTCACTTTTGTAATAGATCCCCAAGGAGGAGCCGAATGAAGACGCGAATTACGGAAATGTTCGGAATCAAATACCCCATCATGCTCTCGGGAATGAGCTGGATCTCGCTGCCTAAAATGGTGGCCGCGGTTTCCGAAGCCGGGGGTCTCGGTGTACTGGCCACCGGCCCCATGGATCCGGACCAGACCCGCGCCGCCATCAAAGAAATCAGGTCCTACACCAAGAAGCCCTTCGGCGCCAATGCCACGCTCCTGTTTCCCGGGGCGGCCCAAAACGCCATGGTGCTTCTCGAGGAAAAAGTGCCCGTTATCAACTTTTCCCTCGGTAAGGGTGACTGGATCGTCAAGGCCGCCCATGAATATGGAGGAAAAGTCATCGCAACGGTCGTCAACTCCCGGCATGCACGGCGCGCACAGGACTACGGAACGGATGCCGTCGTCGTCACGGGTCACGAGGCCGCGGCCCACGGAGGAGACGTAACGTCCCTGGTACTGGTGCCGACCATCGCCGACGCCGTGAAAATCCCGATCATTGCCGCGGGCGGCTTTGGTGACGGTAGAGGCCTAGCAGCGGCACTGGCCCTGGGGGCCGACGGTGTTGCTATGGGAACGCGCTTTATGACTACAGAAGAGAGCTTGTTGCACGACTACTACAAGGAGCTCTCCATCGAGAAGACCGCCGACGAAACCCTCTACTCCACCCGGTTTGACGGCATGGGGTGCCGCGTTCTGGACACCCCGGCGGCGCGGAAAGCCATTAAGAAGGGGTTTGACCCCATCGGCGCACTCATCAACTCCAGGATTATCGCCGAACAGCTTCACCTGCCCTATATGAAGCTCTTCTTTGGGGTAATGTTATCCGGCTATAAGAACGCGAAACAGCTCGGATACATGGCCACCGCCTTTAATGCCATCATGCGGGCGACTGAAAAGGGAGATAAGAACAAAGGGGTGCTTACCGTTGGACAATCCACCGGCCTTATCCACGACATCCCCACCGTGGCCGAGTTGATGGACCGTATGGTTAAAGACGCCACCGCGATAACCAAGAAGATGTCGGGTATGGCTTCATAGTCCGGGTTCTTCAAAGGGCTATTCGGCCCTTTATGCATGAATCGCTTAACCAAACGAGGCATGTACGATTACCGATCTGAACGGCGGGAGAAAGTCCCGCCGTTTTTTTACGTAAGAATTATTCACCGTATGATGCCGGCACCCGACGGTATTTTTATCCAAATTTTCTTGCCAAGAAAAAGCTCGGGTGGTATAGTAGCGCAACACATTGATTAATGAATCAATTTTTTTTTCACGAAATGGTAAGTGATTATTACTCACTTCAATCTGATCTCTTTTAGACGACGGCAAGGAGAACGAACATGAAAACACGAATCACTGACATTTTCGGTATTCAGTATCCCATCATCCTTTCGGGAATGAGCTGGATTTCGGTTCCGAAGATGGTCGCCGCGGTTTCCGAGGCCGGAGGTCTCGGCATCCTGGCGACCGGCCCGCTTTCGGCCGACGAGACGCGACAAGCCATCCGTGAGATACGAAGTCTCACAAAAAAGCCGTTTGCCGCCAACGCCTCCCTGATGCTTCCCGGCGCCACCCCCAACGCCGAGGTCCTCCTCGAAGAAAAGGTTCCGGTCATAAACTTCGCCCTCGGCAAGGGAGACTGGATCGTCAAGCGCGCCCATGAGTACGGCGGCAAGGTCATGGCCACCGTCGTCAACGTGCGCCATGCCAAGCGCGCCCAGGATTACGGGGCCGACGCCGTTATCGTCACGGGACACGAGGCCGCGGGGCACGGCGGCCCGGTAACAAGCCTCGTCCTGATCCCGACGCTTGCCGACGCCCTTGATATCCCGGTCATCGCCGCAGGCGGATTTGCCGACGGACGGGGTCTTGCATCGGCGCTCGCCCTCGGCGCGGACGCCGTCGCCATGGGGACCCGATTCATGACCACGAAAGAAAGCCCGCTGCACGACTACTACAAGAACCTGTCGCTGGAAAAAACACCGTACGACACTATCTATTCGTCTCATTTTGACGGCCTGCCCGCCCGGGTAATGGATACCCCGCCGGCCCACAAGGTTCTCAAGCGGGGTTTGAATATCCCCGGTGCCTTCGTCAACTCCCGGGCCATCGCCAAGCAGCTCGGCCTTCCGTTTTTCAAGCTCTTTTTCGGCGTAATGGCGGCCGGCCTCGACAAGGCCATAGCTCTCGGCTATATGGCCAATGCCTTTAACTCAATCAAGAAGGCAACCGAAAACGGCGATCATGAGATAGGCGTCTTGCCGGTCGGCCAGGTCATTGGACTGCTCAATGATATCCCCACGGTGGCCGAGGTAATGGAACGGATCGTGAAGGAAGCCAAGGACGTTCAGAAGGACCTGGGGAAGAAACTGGCTTAACAAAGGAGCACCTTCTTTCGTCGAAGACTTAAAAACGCGCGCCTCATCCAACAACAAAAGGCCGGAGTAATCCGGCCTTTCTGTTTACACAATGATTATTAGGCATATTAAAAGGATATCAACGGTCGGCCAAGCCGATTTTCTTGGGTTCCGGAGAAATGACTATCTTGCAGACATCGTCGCCCTTGGCCCTGCACAGCACCTCCCTGACCTCGTGCTCATCTCCCGTGGCCCATATTGTAACATCTGCGTCCAACCCCACCTCGCCGAAGCAGATGGGCCCCTTGCAGGGCGGGAACGAAATAAACGGGTCGTCCCGATTCGCGCCCATCAACAGGTCTCAATTGACCAACCCGATATACGAGAAAGGCCGGATTACTCCGGCCTTTCTCATTTTCTAGTTTTCTGGACACAAACCCTACTTATCCACCCCCATAGTCTCCAGCGCCTTTTTCACCTCGTCGACCGTAGCACCATCCTCGATGGTGGACAGATCCCCGAGCTTCTGCCCCTCGGCTACCGCCTTGATGACCCGCCGCATGATCTTGCCCGACCTCGTCTTCGGCAGGGCGTGAATGAAGCGAACTTCCTTGGGCGTCGCAATGGCGCCGATTTTATCCCGAATGAGCTTAATGAGCTCTTTTTCAATCTCGGGGCTCGGCGTAACGTCGGCCTTAAGGACCACGAAGGCCGATATCGCCTCGCCTTTCAGGTCGTCCTTTATCCCGATGACCGAGGTCTCGGCTACCTTCGGATGGCTGGACAGGATCTCCTCCACCTCGCGGGTACCCAGCCGGTGACCGGCCACGTTGATCACTTCGTCGGCCCGTCCCAGCATCCAGAGGTAGCCGTCTTTATCCATGATCGCAAAATCGCCCGTGTGGTAGAACATCTTGCCCGGGTAGAAGTCCCAGTAGCTTTCCTTATAGCGTTCGTCGTCACCCCAGATCGTCATGAGGGTGCCGGGAGGAATCGGGCCCTTGGCTACGAGGAACCCCTTCTCGCCCCGGGGGATCTCTTCTCCCTTCTCGTTGACGACGAGGAACTGATACCCCATGGCCCCCTTGGTCGGAGATCCCGGCTTGATGGGGAGAAACTCGACACCCGGCATATTGGTCAACATTGGCCAGCCCGACTCGGTCTGCCAGTAGTGATCGATGACCTTGGTTCCCAGCGCATCCGTCGCCCAATGGTATGTCGGCTCGTCCAGCGGCTCGCCGGCCAGGAAGACATACTTGAGGGAGCTCAGGTCCTTTTCCTTGAACCAGGTCTCGGGAAACTTTCTCAAGACACGCATGGCCGTCGGGGCGGAGAACATCGTGGTAACCCCGTATTTTGCCACCACGTCCCACCAGACACCCGGGTTCGGATAGTCGGGCGTTCCTTCGAACATTATTGTCGGCACCCCTTTGAGGAGCGGCGCGTAGACAATGTAGGAGTGGCCCACCACCCAGCCGATGTCCGAGGTGGAAAAATAGACATCCCCCTCCCCCACATCGTATATCTGCCCCATTGAGGCGTGCAGCGCCACCATATACCCACCGGTGTCGCGCACCACGCCTTTCGGTTTCCCGGTGGTCCCGGAGGTGTAAAGGATATATGAAGGATCGGTGGAATCGAGCTGTTCCGGCTCGACGAAAACCTCGCCGTGTTTTTCCATCGCCTCGTCCCAGAGGATGTCCCTGCCGGCCACCAGGTTAAGCTCGCCGATTCCCCGGTTGAGCACGATTACTTTCTCGACCTTCACCTTTGCGGCGGCCAGCGAATCGTCGATGATTTTCTTTAAGGGAACGACGTTGCCCTTTCGACTGCCCGCCTCGGCGCATACCACTACCTTCGGGGCGGCATCGTTGATCCGGTCGGCCAGCGACTCGGTTGAAAAACCGCCGAAGACGACGCTGTGGATGGCTCCTATACGAACGCACGCCAGCATCGCCACGGCCGCCTCCGGCACCATCGGCATGTAGATGATGACCCGATCGCCCTTTTTGACACCGAGGTTTTTGAGGACACCGGCGAAGCGGTTAACCTCACGGTAGAGCTGGAAATAGGTCATAACGCTCGACTTTCCGGTCGTCGGCGACTCCCAGATAATGGCCGCCATGCCCCGTTTGTCTCCGAGGGCGTGCCGGTCCACGGCGTTGTAGCAGATATTGGTCTTGCCACCCACAAACCAGCGATAGAACGGGGCCTTGGAGTCGTCGAGGACCTTGTCCCATTTCTTGTACCAGTGGAGATACTCGGCACAACCGCCCCAGAACTTCTCCGGTTCCGTTACCGACATCGTATGGAGTTTTTCGTAGTCGGTATACGGCAAGAATCTGCTTTCATCGTGATGCATACATTCCTCCTTTTGTCTTATAGAATATCTATATAGTGGTCTCCATAAATTCCCGGATATTTTCACGGATCAGGTAATCCGTCAACTCCTGTTTAGTATAGTATTTTCTGAGATTCCAGCGCCTCAAAACGCCGAAGGTCGCCGAGAAAACCAGGTAGTTTGCCGCTAGTCCCGCCTCGTGATCGGACAGACCGCAGTCGACGATGATTGCCTTGAACGTATCCACGATCTCGGCCTCGCGGGCAAGGATGTTCTTGAGGTACCGGTTCTTCATATACATCGCCTGGGTATAGGCCAGCATTACCTGATCTTCGAGCTCAAAACAGACCTCGATAAGAGAACGATAGGCCCCCGCCAGGGCATGTCTCGGGTCGTCATTCTCGTTGTCCGACCTCATAAGCTTCTCGTAGAAGCTGTTCATATAGTTTTCATAGAAGAGGAAGAGGATATCGTCCTTGGATTTTACGTAGTCGTATATGCTGCCGGTCCCGAGATGGGCCGCCTGCGCGATCTCGCGCACCGTGGCTTTCTGATATCCCTTCTGTTTGAAGACCGATATAGCCCCCTCGACGATAGCCCTTCTCCTTTCGTCGACAAGCTCCTTATCTTTAACTCGAGACGGCACCCGAGACATAGAAACCCCAAGATGATGAATACGCCCTAAAAACGATGGCTGTTGTGACCGCGGCAGACCGGCGAGATGAGCTCCGATCGGAGCGTGAACGGGAAGATCGTAACCGCGCAATTCCGAATGAACGTTCGTTCGCTTATACATGTGCTGCGTCTCGATGTCAAGCGAAAAACGACCGAATAATCGAAAACCCGCTTATCGGTGACACGCCCGCGCCGCCGGCGACGGCATCCCGTATTTGCCCCTGAGTATCGTACCGCCGCCTTGTCACGCGCGGGATTATCTGATATTATAATCAAAAATATCGTCGATGGGTCAACTCAAAGAGAAATGAAACAGGAAAAGACAAGAGAGCAGCTGATCGCCGAGCTGATCGGTTGCCAAAAAGATCTTGAGGCATCAAACCGTTCTCTCATCCACTTCCGGGAAAAGGCTGATGCTTTGGAACGCGAGATATCGGCCCTCATTAAGGCCGTCGACGAAAAGACTCAAGAGACGTCCCACAGCTTCTCGCCCCCCCAGGCCCTGAGGAAAATGACCGCTCGAATTATGACGGTCATTGAGAACGAAAAGAGATATCGCCAGCTTATCGATCAGGCAAACGATATTATCTATCGGACCGACGAGCGGGGCTGTTTCACCATGCTCAACAGCGTTGCCGCAAAGCTCCTCGGGTATTCGAAAAAGGAAATAATGGGCAAGGACTATCGGGACCTTCTTCCCACCTCCTATCGGAAAAAGGTGGAGAAGTTTTACGGGATCCAGTTCGTAAAACGTACGCACGATTCGTACCTGGAACTGCCGCTCCTGAAAAAGACGGGCGATATACTCTGGATCGGTCAATACGTCCAGCTTCTGCGGGAGAATGATGCCGTCATCGGATTTCAGGCGATCGCCCGGGACATCACCGACAGGAAGCGGGCCCAGGACGCCCTGAGTGAATCGGAACAAAAGCACCGGACGATCATCGAAAACATACAGGAGGGATACTACGAGGTCGATCTTTCGGGCCGCATCACCTTCTATAACGATTCGCTGGTAAGGACTATCGGCTATCCAACCGACGAGATACCGACCCTTTCCTATCGGCAGTTTATGGACGAAAGGACCGCCCGGCGCGTCTTCAGGACCTTCTATACCGTCTATAAGACGGGAAAACCCGCCAAGGCCCTCGACTGGGCATTGATACGACACGACGGGGCCATGAGCTTTGTGGAGGTGTCCGTCTCACTGATCATCGACTCCCTGGGCAGGCCGATCGGTTTTCGGGGCATCGCCCAGGATATCACCGAGCAAAAAAAACTCGAGGAAGAGCTGCGGCGCCTCTCTATTACCGACAACCTCACCGGGCTCTCCAATCAGCGCCATTTCTACGTCAAGATCGCCGAGGAGTCCAAGCGGGCGCAGAGGATGGGCTATCCGCTGTGCCTGATCATCTTCGATCTTGACGACTTCAAGGCCTATAACGACACATACGGACACCTGGCCGGCGATGAAGTACTGCGGCTGGTCGGCGAGATCGTAAAAAACTCCATCAGGCGGGACGTGGATACGGCCTTCCGATACGGCGGCGACGAGTTTGCCATAATACTGCCCTCTTCCACCAGAGATGAGGCCCGCAAGGTGTCCGATCGAATCCGCAGGAATGTCATCACACGGGTTCACGGAATAGACATCAGTGTGGGGATCGCCTCTCTGAATGCGGGCGACTCGCTCATGGCGCTCATACATACGGCCGATACCGCGATGTATAGGCAAAAAGGGATGAGGAAGAATAAGGAATAGACGCGGACGCTTAAATACATGAGGAGATCACTCCAATGCCGGGGTGAACCCATTTAGAATGATACGAACCTGCTATTATCGTGTGGAGGCACATCATTACCGCATCCTCGTCCCTCTGGGGTAAAATCCAGTTGACCGATCCACACTTCGTGCATACTGGTTCGTCACATATTTCCTGCCGAAAAGAAAACGGGCCGAAGCCGGTCGGAAACGCCGGGCGGCATGAATGCCGCCCTACGGATAGTAACACATTAGAACCTTCGGCGGTCTTGTCGGCCGCCGTTATTATGTCGTGCGTTCCCCTTACCCCCGTCAGAGAGGCCCTGTTCGGGCGTACCCCGTAGTTATTCGGCAAACCCGGTCTTATCATCGCCAGGAGCCGAAGGCGACACGGCAATCTCGTACACCTGCCTGCCGGTTATCATATTACTCTGTGCATCGGCATCCGGGATCGCTCCCACCAATTCCTATATTTCTATTGCTACCAGCTCCAAATACCCGAAATTACTAAAACCCCTTTGCTCTCATCCTCAATTGCCGAGGCAGGGTCTTATCCGATTAGATTTATCTTCATCGTTTATGAGTGGTAACTCCTATATAAGTTTCGGTTTGGATAGTCGCAGCTACGGATCATACAGAAAATGATTTGACAGGTTTAGTAAGGTAAATTAGAATTTGCGCATTATCGCATTACATATTAAAATATTTTGGCCGCTATAACAGGGGATAACGATAACATGAGAATGCATGGAAAAAAACTCGTTCCCGCATTTTTAAGACCGGCCCTCAGAAGGATCTACTATTCTATAAAAAATATCGTTGAACAAGTAAAAAAGCGATACAGTTTAACTCCGCCCGAATCAATGATTTTCGTTGGTAACGGCGATTTTAGGGAAATTGGAAATGAGTTTAAACGCTATTTTATAGAATTATCAAATCTTCGCCCAAACCAACGAGTCTTGGACGTTGGTTGCGGAATCGGGAGAATGGCGGTTCCCTTGACCAGGTACCTCTCTCAAGAGGGCGAATACAATGGTTTTGATATAGTAAAAAGCGGGATTGACTGGTGTCAAACGCATATTTCATCCAGATTTAGTAATTTCCATTTTCACCATGTTGACATTCTTAACAAGGCATACAATCCGAGTGGAAAACTGAGGGCAAAAGATTTCGTCTTTCCTTTTAAGGATAATTCCTTTGATTTCGTTTTCTTGACATCGGTATTCACGCATATGCTTCCATTAGACGTTGAGCACTATACGTCCGAGGTATCGCGTGTGCTTAAGCAAAACGGAACGTGTCTCATCACCTTTTTTCTCTTAAATGAGCAATCCACGGACCTTATTCGCTTAGGCCGCAGTACTCTCGATTTCAAGCACAAGGTCCAGCAATGTTTAACGGTTGATATCGATAATCCGGAATCTGCGATTGCCTACCATGAGGATTTTGTGAAAGGACTATTTTCCAGATACAAGCTCAGCATTAATGAGCCAATCCACTATGGTTCCTGGTGTGACAGGGATATGTTTCTGAGCTACCAGGATATAGTAGTGGCGACAAAAATACTTTCCACTTGAGCGCCTGTCTTTAAGAAAGAGGATTGAATTGATGAACATCAGGAGCGGCAGAAGATAAGAGGAGATTTACCCCCTATTCTTATGCTTAGTGCATACTAGTTCGCCACACATATCTTCCTCCTGAAATATAGAACCGGCACAAAGCCAGTCGGAAACGACGGGCGGCATGAATGCCGCCCCTACGGGCAGTGACACATTAGAACCCGTAGTGGTAGCATTTATGGGGCCCGTGGCGGCCTGGTCGGCGAGATCGTAAAAAGCTCCGTCAGGCGGGACGTGGATACGGCCTTCCGATACGGTGGCGGCGAGTTTGCCATAATCCTGCCCTCTTCCACCAGAGATGAGGCACGCAAGGTGTCCGACCGAATCCGCAGGAACGTCATCACACGGGTTCACGGAATCGACATCAGCGTGGGGATCGCCACCCTGAGGGCGGGCGACTCGCTCATGGCGCTCATCCATACGGCTGATACCGCGATGTATTGGCAAAAAGGGATGAGGAAGAATAATGAATAGAAGCGGACGCCTGAATACGTGGGGAGATTACCGCGATAACGGACTACAATCAAATGTAATAATGATTCAGTCACGCTATTCGTCCCGGACATTGCTGCCTTTACTGGTGGGATAGACTCTCAGACTATCTCTAAAGACTCAAGGCGTGATTTACTATTGCCCGCGTCGTTTCCACCCATGTGGGAGGTCTGTAATGTGATTGAATATTTTCTTCCCAATCCCGGACAACCTCCGGGTTATCAAAATAGTAGGCCAAGCGATCGACCCAGAGAGGCAGATCCGAAGGGTCAAGATACTCAACAAAATCACCCCCTACCTCGGGCAAGGAGGAAGTGGAAGAAGCGATGCAGAATTTTCCACGCGCAAGGCTTTCAGCAACCGGCAACCCCCAACCTTCGTAAAGGGAGGGGTACACTGTAAACAAAGCGTGACGGTATAGAGAGCAGAGCTCAGAGTCATTGACATACTTAAGCGTAAGGATCAATCCATTTATTGATTGGTCAAGACGTATATTAGAATAAATGTAGTCAAAACTCCACCCCGGCCTACCCACAAACACGAGTCTTGGCAAATCCCTTTGGCCCGTTTCCGCCAACTTCTTGTACGCGCGGTGGAGGATTTCGTGATTTTTTCGCCGTTCGATGTTGGAAACAAAAAGTATATAAGGGACCCGGCAGATGTTGCGTACCTGCTCACCGATAGTACCCATTTGAGCTCCTATATCTGCCCCAAGCCTAATTACCTCCAAAGGAGGACAATGTACGTTCACCGTAGATAGGAATTCTTCCAGGTCACGAAAGGTGTTTCGGGAATTGCACAGGATCTTATCCGCGCACCGGGCCATATCTATGATAAAACAGGAAAATATCTGTGAATAATCAATCTCAAGAAAGTGTGGAAACTTAACCGGAATAAGATCGTGGCACATCCCCACAACTTTAATTCCCGTCCTTTCCTTAATGGCATACATGTCCGAGAAAATATTGCTTTCGAAATCCAGGCGTAGAGTGATATAAACGTCTCCTCGCTCAAGTCTCCGCTCAATACTGCCGGCCGGCAGACGAAAAAGTGCAAGACCTCGACTAAGAAGCCTGGCTATCATCATTTTGGCCTTCCTTAGAATAAGCCGGCATCGCCTCAGAGATCGAATAATTGTGTGCTGCGGCCGTTCTGGCAGATACTGAACCATCCTTTTAATGAAATGCTTTAACCTCAAGCCCACCCCCGTAGACAAACTAGAAGCTGACCCTTCGGTGTACGTATCTAATCGCCGAATATAAATCTCAATGTCTTTATGAAACACCTCAAGGTGGGCGTCTCTCGTGCTGTCATAACGGCAGAAACAGGTTTTGCCGTTGAATTCAAGGAGAAGGTGACGAGCAGTTTCTAACTCTGCTCGAACGAAACCGACCGGGGGGCCGTTCCAGTTACATATTCCGGTAACATCAAACCAGATCGTTTGAGCCATACGAAACTCCAGTAGGTAGCGGGGGCCGCATCTTTAATCTTTACAAATAAGTAAACCTCGCCAATTACCCGGCAAGGCACTCAAACCTTCCTCAAAAACAGCATCCTCGGATGGCCTTGTCCGTCATCGCTTCTGCGTCGAACTTACCGCTCAGGAAAGAGCATCTCACTCGGCTAATAGCCCCTCGGTCATTTCAGCATCTTCATGATATCCTCCCGGGAGATGAGGCCCAGGAGCCTATTGTCGACATCCACCACGGGAAAGCTTCTGATACGCGTTTCTACCATCAGCTCCAGCACCCTCGTGAGCGGCGTATCCGTGTTCACGGTAAAGACCTTGGTGTTCATGATTTCGCGGATCTTATCTTCGAGGAGCCGATCGTACTGCGGAACGATAGACGAGGGGGTGAAAATGAAGTGTTTGAGAAAGTCGAGCTTCGTCACGATACCGACCACCTTTCCCTTATCGATAACCGGGAAAGAATAATAGTCGTATTTTTCGAAGAGGGCCTCCACCTCCCGCATCGTCATCTCCGGCGACACGTCCACCACGTCTTTGCGCATTGCGTCTTTTACAAAGAGATTCACAAAATTCTTCACTATGCTGCCTCATCCACGTAAATATCTAAAGATTCATCCTACCCGATCTCATCTCAATAATCAATTCAAAAGGAATTCGTTTTTCGTTTGACATCCCGTCGACTGTTCTCTAAAATTGTCCACACGTGACAAATCCGTTGCCCCATTATTCCGACCGGCCCTTGTCCCCTGTCAATACGAGGTATATCCTGTGAGTATATCTGGACCAAAGAAAACTTCGACCGCGCCTTATGCGCTGCTGGCCGTTATCCTGCTGATTTCCATCGTACCCTACTTCTGGGGGCTCGGGAAGGCCGATATACAGGACGTAGACGAATCGACCTATGCGGAGATCGCCCGAGAGATGGTCGCATCGGGCAATTGGATATCCCCAACTCTCAACGGCGTTCCATTCGACCAGCACCCCCCCCTCGTTACCTGGCTCATGGCCGCCTCCATAAAGCTTTTCGGGGCAACTCCGCTGGCCGCGCGCCTTCCCAACGCCCTTCTGGCCCTCGCCGGCCTGTTGATCATCTATGCAATTGGAAAGAGAATCGCCGACAAAGAGACGGGGATCGCGGCGGCCCTTGCGCTGGTCACCACCCCCGCCTATCACCTGATGGTCAGGGACGCCAGGCTCGATATGGCGCTCATGGTCTTTATCGCGTTTTCCCTCTGGGGCATCATCAGCTACCTGTATGAGCCGAAAAAATACTATCTCGTGCTGGCCTATCTCGCCTCGGCGCTGGCCTTTCTAACCAAGGGACCGATTGGCCTGGTTATCCCGATACTCGTGACGGGCGTCTTTATTATTATGACCCGGCGCTGGAACCTGATCCTGAGGCTCGGCCTTCCCTGGGGCCTGGCATTGGTCGCGGTCATCCTCTTTCCCTGGTACTGGGCCATGTACCGCGCCCACGGTTCACACTACCTTTACGTCCTGTTTATCGTACAGAATTTCGATCGTTTCGGCACCACCAACCATGCCATGAAGACCGACCCCTTCTACTACGTTCACACGTTTCTCTGGATGATTTTACCGTGGGTCGTGGCGTTGTTCTGGCAACTGGTCCGGGGGTTCCCCGCGTTTCGCCGCGCCCGTTTTGACCTCAACAGGCTGTCTCCCGCGGGCCCGGCGCCCGGCTTCATGACGATCTGGCTTATCGCTCCGATCGTGTTGATGTCCTTTTCCAAAACGAAGCTCCCCCAGTATATCTTTTTCGTTCTGCCGGCGGCAGCCTTTATTGTGGGGAAGTTTTTAAAAGACTACGTAAGCGAAGCGATGAGTGATCGGGCTCAACGAGGATTTTCGATCTATACCTTCGTGCTGATCCTGATATTGTCGGCCATCGCTGTTGTGATCGTCACGGTCATGTTCCCCATTGGACAGCCGGCGTGGAACGTTCTGTTGGGCATCGTACTTGTCGGACTGATCGCCCTGGGCCTCTTTTCACTCATCGGAAAAAAACGGGCGCTCCTTATTTCGGCGTTGTGCCTGTTAATAGGATTGGCGCACCTCACGATCATGCTGCACGTCTCGCCGGCAATGCTCGCCTATCAACCCTATAAGGAGTTTGCCGCCGACCTTACGCGAATGAATATATCGGACCAGGACATATACTTCGTGGGAAAAAATATCAGATCGTCCTTTCCTTTTTACAGCGCGAGGCATGCATTATTCGTCCAGGAGGTGGATTCTCCCACCCTCCTGGAGGAAACGAATGGCGGGCGTTCCATCTATATCATTACGCCGGAGGATATGAAGCCGAAGATTGAAGAGGCCGGCTATTCGGTGGAAGTACTCTCCACACGGGACTACTACCACACGTCCCTGCCGACCAAGAAGTTCCTTCTCGCAAAGACCCGCACAGACGCGGGATTTCCCCTAATACTCGCACGCCTATCGAGAAGCTGCCCGGACAATTAGGGAAAACGCTACGGCCCGACTCCGCCATCGATATCGCCGGGAGATTCTGCGGTCGGCCCCAACCCCGTTCCCGCATTTTTTCCAAACGGCCTATTACCACTATTTCGCTACCGTTACCGAAAAGAGCTTGCTCGATTCATTGCCGGCGGTATCCCTTACCAGGATCTCCGCCCGGTGGCTCCCTTCGGGAAACTCGGCGTCCGGCACGTCCATTTTGCTGCCCGTGATATAGTCCCTGACTCTCCCGGTAATATCAATGGGAACCAGCTTCAGGTATTTAACCGCGAGAGAATCCATGTCTATGTCGCCGCCGCCCTCCCGTTTCATGATCTCAACATAGAGACGAAACGGGCCGGTCTGCGTGGAGCCGTTCTCCGGGCTCTTGATAACGATAATCGGCCCGTCGTTCTTCTCCACGATCACGGCCCGGGCGTCCGGACCCGCGGCCTCTTCGGGAGTCACGAGGAGGACCGTTTGCGCCCAACCCTCGATACCGGCACCGCCGAGAAGAAAAATAACAAACAGGGCGAAAGTCACCACCCTCATCGGTATCCATTTCTTCATAGTGGTCTCCTGTATGATATTGACGATAGAAACACCATCACCTGCTGGACATCATCCTCCCGGCCTAACGCCAATCCCCGATCATGACAAACGGCGCCCAATAGAAGGGATGTTCGTACTCCGGCTGCGACCGAAGCCACAACATTGACTGCCGAAGAGACTCCGGCTTATCCATCCCCTCCTTCAGGTTTCGATAGAATTGCCTCATCAGGGCCGCCGTCGAATCGTCGGCCACCTCCCAGAGCGTCACCACCAGCGACGGCGTCCCCGAAAAGATGAAACCCCGCGACAGGCCGATCAGTTCGTCACCCTTCATCACGTGCGAAAGCCCCGTCTCGCAGGCCGACAGCACCACGAGAGACGTCCCTGGAAGGTAAAGGCCGAAGAGTTCATTGACTTTGAGCATCCCGTCGTTTAGCCCATCGGGGGAAAGAAACAGCGCCGACGAAAGGGGGTCCGTTGGATTAAACATGCCGTGGCAGGCCAGATGAATGATCGAATACTTAGCGAAGGATTTCTTTCCGCGAGTTTCGGTGGCCCTGTCGCCGAGGTAAATATCGGCCTTCTCCATGATTGACCCGATATCGGCAACCTCGTGCTCCGCAAACGGGAGCGGGTTATATTTTGTCGTCGGATTGCCGAACGCGACGACCGCCCCGTCGGGCCTCTTCCTTTTTTCGATGATATACTTGAGAACGCTTGCCGAGGGATCGATAACGAGGGTATACCGTTCGATCAAAAACCGCCGGCCGTCAAAAAGCGCCGCAAACGGCAGATAATGCAGCGGCCCGTGAGGGATAATGATGAGCCGCGTCTCGTCTTCAGCGGGGACGACCGGCGCCATAAGGATATCGTACAAACCGCGCGCCGTGTCTATAGCGCCCGTAACGTTATCCGACCCGATCGTCGACCGAATGCCTTCCCGCAGGGCCGATACCTTGCTCGAAAGCTCTTCTCTCGTTATGGGAACCGTATATACTGAGAGGTCCCGTTTGCCGACCGAGAAGATATATGTCGCGTCCCGGGTGGTGAAGTATTCAATAATCCGCGCCTCATCGGTCATGATCGCCCGTACCTGGGCCAGGGAAAGGGAGTTGACCGCAACGAGAGACGCGAGCTCGGGATTTTCCGATTTGATCTTCCGGATAAGATCGCCGTATTCCTCCGCGGCTTCATCCAGCGCGCGCAGACGGCTATCGGCATCCGAACGCCTACCCGCCGCGACCTCCGGAGCCGTTCCGGGGGGCTCCACGAGCCGTGAGAGACGTTGAGCTATATCATCCTCCTGTTTGAGCAGCTCCCGTTCGCGCGCCCCCTTAACCTCGAACCGCCCGTTTCCAAGCAGGTCCAATAAGGCCCGAGAGCGTGCACGTTCCATATAGTCGAAGGCCTCTTCCAATCGCTCCAGCTTTATGAGGATTTCAATGATATCTTCATATACCTCTATCTTGCTCTTCATAAACGAAGTCTTGTGCGTGTCTTGTCGGATATCCCCCCTCACGCGCTCCAGCACGTCGATGGCCGCCCCGTAATAATCCACGGCCTTTTCGTATTCTCCCAGCGCTTTGCAGCAGTAGCCCAGATATCCGGCGCTGTAACCGATTTTTATAATATCGTTATGTGCGATCCCCTCCGTCAGTGCGTTTTCCAGTTCCGGGACCGCCTTACGGTACCGCTCCATTCCCGCCGCAATCATCCCACGAATCAGCGGGTCATCGGCAATCTCGATATCGACCTTTTCCCTTTTTGCCGTACCCAAGACGTGCGAGAAGAGAAAAAATGACCGAACGGTGTGCCCCAGCTCATGGTGGGAAAAGGCCATCCCGGCATTGGCGAATCCGGTTCCGGCGGAATCGCCGATCTCCCTAAAAACCTCCCGGGCACTTTTGTATTTTTCAAGTCCTTCTTCGTAGCGCCCGAGGTTGTTCAACGCGCTCCCCGTATGGATCAGGGCATACCCTTCGCCCTTTTTGTCGCCCAACGCCCGAAAAAGCGTCAACGATTGGCCTTGGAAAACGATCGCCTCATCATACTGTCCCAGCATGGCGTAATCGACCCCGACATCTGATAGGAGGGCGGCCTCTTCGGGCCTATCGCCGATTCTCTCGGCAATTTTCAGCGCCTCCGATAGGGCCGACAACTCATTTTCATATTCCTGCCGTTTGCCGTGAATACGGGCTATCCCCCTGAGCGCATTGATTGATAGCCTATCGTTATCATCGTTTCGAAAGATAGACAGTGCATCCTCATAGCAGCTAAGGGCGCCGTCGTAATCATCGAGTTCGATCGAGACCATCCCGATATTGTTCAGCGCGATGCCTCGGCCCACTTCCGATCCGATTTCGATAAAGAGATCCAGCATCTCTCTGAAGTGGGGCAAGGCCTCGTCGTGTCGCTTTTCGTAGTAATAGACGTACCCAATCTCGAAACGGCAGTCGGCCATACCCCATAGGTCACCAATTTGTCGATATATCTCTAAAGACTCTTCAAGCGATAGCCGGGACTTCGGATAGTCTTCGAGCTTCTCACAGGTCATCCCGATGCGATAGAGCGCATCGGCCGCGCCCCGTTGGTCGCCGTGCTCCCTTGCGTCGATGAGCGCTCGTTCGAACGCCGTTAGTGCCTCGCTGTAATCCGATTGCTCGTAGCAGCGTATGCCGCCGGCAAGATAGTCCCCGGCTTCATCGGGCGTCTCGGATGCCGATGTAAAAGTGACAGCCGATATCCATAACAGAATAAAGGATACCATCGTGATTTTTCTTTTCATGACCCGCCGCTATTCAGAAAGCCTGCACTATTTTATAATAAACGGCCTCTTCTGTCAAAAACGGATCATCGATCTTATCGTCACCTATCCATTTCCCACGACATGATACAACCTCAATTGTCCCCGACCGATCGATTATTTCCTTGAATATTTCGCGATAATCGATACAATACTTAAAAATGCGTAAAGGGGGAGGCATGGATACCATTACGTTTCCGAAAAGGTTTCTCTGGGGAGGTGCGACTTCCTCCCACCAGATTGAAGGGGGCAACTTCAATAACGACTGGTGGGCCTTTGAACAGGTCCCCGGACATATTATAGACGGTAAGATTTCAGGGGACGCCTGCGATCATTATCATCGTTTTCGGGAAGACTTCGCACTTTTAAAAGGCCTCAACCACAATGCCCACCGCCTCTCGTTGGAATGGAGCCGAATAGAGCCCGCCAAGGGCTACTTCTCCGCGGCGGCCATCGAACATTACATCGAGGTTATCAAAGAGCTCAAACGGCTCAAGATCACCCCGATCGTCACCCTGCACCATTTTTCCACTCCTCTCTGGATGGCCCGGGAAGGCGGGTGGCTGAATCCCGCGTGTATTGACCGGTTCGCTATATTCACGAAGGCCGTTGCATCGGCACTTGGAAAAGACGTGCGGCTCTGGATGACGATCAACGAGCCGATGGTATACGCATTTTTCGCATACATTACCGGTGAGCACGCCCCGGGGGTCAAGAGCCCGTTAAAGGGATTTCGGGTAGCCCGAAACATGCTTCTGGCCCACGCCCGTGCCTATCACGCCATCAAAGAAATCGATCCCACTGCTCAGGTCGGATTTGCCAAACACATGCGGGTCTTCGAGCCCTATCGGCAGGACAACACCTGGGACGCAAAGATCGCCCGTAACCAGGACAAGGCCTTCAACATGGACTTTATTGACGCCCTCTTCACCGGCGAATCTTCCGGAAATATAAAGGTAAAACCGAGCGAAAAAGAGCTGGTCAAGGGCAACTGCGACTTTATCGGCCTGAATTATTACGCCCGGGACAGCGTTAAGTTCTCCCTTCTTTCACCGAGCACCCTCTTCGGCAAAACGGTTCCGCCCCCCCCGGGCATGAAGACTTCACACTTCGACGTGGGCGAATATTATCCCCACGGGATATACCGGTTGCTTTCGACCATCTCTCAATACGGTGTTCCGCTCTACGTTACCGAAAACGGCGTTGCCACGGTCTTGGATGAAAAGGAAAAAGACGACCGTTACCGCCGTGAGTACATGGCCGCCCATATATACGAGGTAGGAAAGGCCCTTAAGGACGGTATGGATATCCGGGGGTATCTCTTCTGGTCAAGTTTCGACAACTTCGAGTGGGCCGAAGGCTACACCATGCGGTTCGGCATGATACACGTCGATTATGAAACGCAGAAGCGGACAATCAAGCCGTCGGGAAAGCTATTTTCGGAAATCGCGAAAACCGGCGTTCTTTCGCCCGCCATGCTTAAGAAGTACGGAGTTGCATTATAGACAGATCGGAAGCAAAAACCGAACTGAGACTCATCGCAAGTCTACTCCTTCTCATTCTGGTAATCACCTGCGGCACAGCGGGATATGCGCTCATCGAAGGGTGGCCGATCCTCGACGCCCTTTATATGACCGTCATTACGCTGTCTACCGTGGGATACGGCGAGATTCATTCGCTCAATCCCCCGGGAATGATACTCACCATGGTCCTCATCTTCTCCGGTATCGTGGTGTTCTCTATCGTATTGGGCTCGTTTGCCCGTTTTGTTATCGAAGGGGAGATTCGCAACGTTATGGAGAAACGACGAAGCAAGCGTGAGGTCAGTCGACTCAAGAACCATTATATCATCTGCGGCTACGGAAGAATCGGAAGGGTAATCGCCGACGAGCTTCATGAGCACCATGTTCCGTTTGTCGTCGTCGATTCCTCCCCTCTGAAAACAGATGAGGTTTCCAAAAAGGGGTATCCTGCTTATAACGGGGACTCTGTCAACGATGAGGTATTGCTTGCCGCAGGAATCATGCATGCCAAGGGGCTCATCGCCGCCGTTGGATCACCCGCGGATAACGTCTACATCACGATTTCCGCCAAGGCGCTCAAACCCGATATCTTCGTGATGGGACGGGCCCACGACGATACGGGAGAAAAGAGGCTGCGCTCGGCGGGGGCCGATCAGGTGGTCTGCCCCTATTCAATCGGGGGCCGCCGCATGGCCAACATCATCCTCCGCCCCGCGGTAGTCGAGTTTCTGGATCTGACGGTGGGTAAAAGAGACCTCGAACTTGCCATCGAGGAGATGAAGGTACAACACGGATCTTACCTCATCGGAAAGACGATCATCGATTCGGAGATTCGCACCAGATTCGGCGTCATCATTGTGGCCATCCTGAGGCCCAGCGAAAAGATGGTCTTCAATCCTCCGCCTCAATCAGTCATCAATGAAAACGATACCCTTATCGCGCTCGGCCAGATACAAAACCTGAAGGCCCTCTCGTCGGCCGTATCCTGATAGTAGTGAAACCATTATGAAAAAGATCACCGGAATCATCATAGGCATTCTTATCTCCATCCTTGTCATTTTCCTCGGCAGGTTCGGCTTCGGCTTTATTCCCGTAATAGAGAACAAGATCCTCGACTACCGTTTCCTTCTCCGGGGAAAAATGACTCCCGGCGATGAGGTCGTGATCATCGCTATCGACGAGAAGACCCTCGACGAGGTGGGACGTTGGCCGTTCCCCCGGAGTTATTTCGTCGACGTAGTAGAGAACCTGAATAAGATGGGTATCCGGGCCGTCGGTTTTGACATGGTTTTTTCCGAGCCCGATATCTACTCCGGAATCAGCACCATAGACTATATCAAACGGCAGGGGCAGCAACAGGGCTTTACCGACCCCAAATTGCTCGAGTTTTATGATGAGACGCGTGACCGACTCGACAACGACGACCGTCTCGCGCACGCCCTCTCCCAGACCCCCGGGGTAATCCTCGGTTATTTCTTCCACGTTAAGCAAAAAGACATCCAGCACATGAGCGAGCCCGATATCGAGAAAAGCCTCACGGACATCGGCACATCCCGGTACAGGCTCATATCGTACGATTCAGAGGAGGCCAAACGGGTCTCCTTCTTCGAGATGATCGCACCGGAAACAAATATCCCGGTCATTTCACGTGCCGCCGAGGGATTCGGCTACTTTAACGTCTTTCCCGACGGTGACGGCACCATCCGATGGTCGCCGCTGGCCGTTAAGTGCCGCGATACCCTCTACCCCTCATTTGCCCTGGAGCTGTCGCGGGCCTATCTGAAGGCGCCCGCGCCGGATATCTACATCTCGGAGGACGGCGTATACAAGGTTGTCATCGGCGATATCGAGATACCCACGAACGCAAAGGGGGAGCTCCTCATCAATTACCGCGGGCCGGTCAGGACGTTCCCCTACTACTCCTTTGTCGATATCCTCAAGGGGCGCGTCGACAAAGAAAAGATCAACGGCAGAATAGCCGTTATCGGCACATCGGCTGTGGGCACCTACGACCTCAGGGTCACGCCCATAGGAAGCGATTTTCCCGGAACTGAGATCAACGCGACTATCATAGACAACATCCTGCACCGACGCTTTATCTCCATGCCGGCGTGGGTGCAGTATCTCGATTTTCTCGTGGTCTTACTGTTCGGTATCCTGCTGGGTCTTATCATCCCCCGCGTCTCGGCGTGGTTCGGGGCGGTCATCGGCGTCGTGATGACCGGAGGGTGGATTATGTTCACCCAATATATGTTTGCCAATAAAAACATCTGGATCGCCGTTCTCCCGCCGCTCTTGACCATAGCCGTCGGCTATACCGTACTCAACCTGATTCGATATATAACGGTCGAACGGACCGGTAAACAGATCAGGGAGGCATTTCAGTATTACGTTCCCGAGCTTGTCGTGCACGAGATCCTCAAGAACCCGTCCATGCTGACGCTGGGCGGCGACCGTAAAGAAATCACCGTCCTTTTCTCGGACATTAAGGGTTTCACGTCGCTTTCCGAAGAGCTCTCTCCGGAGGATCTGGTCAATATCCTCAACGAATACCTGAGCGCCATGACTGACGTCGTCTTCTCGCATCGAGGGCTCCTGGATAAATATATCGGCGACGCCATTATGGCGGTTTACGGTGCCCCCCTTCCCCAGCCGGATCACCCGATGCAGGCGTGCATGACGGCCCTCGATATGATAGCCGAGTTGGATCGACTCATGGTTCGCTGGAAGGCAATGGGACGGCCCGCCCTTTCTATACGGATAGGGATCAATACCGGGTTTGCCGCCGTCGGCAACATGGGTTCAAAGAAACGCTTTGACTATACGGTTATGGGAGACGCCGTTAACCTTGCCTCTCGGCTCGAAAATCTCAACAAGCAGTATGAAACGACCTGTCTGGTCACCGAGTATACCTACCGGCGGGTTGCGGACGCTATCTCTTTTCGGGAACTCGATCTGGTGCGCGTCCGGGGTAAAAACATTCCCGAAAAAATATATGAAATGATCGGAAAGAAGGGACAGTTTCCTGATCGGGAAGCGGCAGCCGGGCAATTTGAACACGGGCTTGCCCTCGTGAGGTCTCAGCGATGGGAAGATGCCTTCAGAATATTCGAGGCGCTGAAAAAGGAGCTTGCCGACGATGTTCCCATCCGGCTCTACCTTTCCCGGATCGAGAAGGCGCTCGCTGATCCTCCCCCCGCCGATTGGGATGGGGTCTTTTTAAGTTGAAATAGTGGCGTTGTCGGGATATACTCAGCGAACCTTTGCTGCTATTTCAGGAGGCTTCTTAATGTTTCGCGTGCCGTCCCTGGTACTGGATTGGATATCCGAGAAGGTCCTCCATTTTGGGAGGATCACCCTCCTGTTTTTAGACGCCGTACGATGGGCCGTGCGCCCGCCCTACCGCATTATGAACATCCTGCGTCAGATGGACTTCGTCGGGACGAAATCCCTGTCTATCATAATCACGACGGGCGCATTTACGGGAATGGTGCTGGCGCTTCATGGATACCTGACATTTCGCCACTTCAACGCCGAGAGCCTCGTGGGCGCTACCGTCGCCGTGGGGATGGCACGTGAAATGGGTCCGGTCATCGCCGCCATTATGGTTGTCGGGCGCGTTGGCTCGGCCATGGCCGCGGAGATCGGAACCATGCGGATCACCGAGCAGATCGACGCTCTCACCTCCATGTCGATTAATCCGGTTCAATACCTGGTAGTCCCGAGGATTATTGCCGGCATTACCATGATGCCTATCCTGGCCTCGCTCTTTTCGCTGGCGGGCTTTATCGCGTCCTATTTCATAAGCGTTGCCGTCCTCCACATCAGCGGAGGCGACTTTATCTACCACGTCCACGACCTGCTGGAAATGAACGATTATACAAACGGTTTGATCAAGTCGGTCTTTTTCGGCTTTTTCCTGACCCTGATCGGCTGCTACTACGGCTACTATGCAACGGGCGGGGCCGAAGGAATTGGCAAGGCTACCACCAGGGCGGTTGTGGTGGCCAGCGTTACGGTAATTGTCTCGGATTATATCTTATCGGCGATGATGTTCAAATAGAGGATGGCCGCGTTTCATGATAAAGATTCTTGATCTAAAAAAGTCGTTCGGAAAAGAAGAGGTACTCAACGGACTGAATCTAACCATACAGGACGGCGAGATCACCGTGATCCTCGGCAGGAGCGGTGCCGGAAAATCGGTTCTCCTCAAGCACATTATCGGCCTGACGAAACCCGACGACGGCAAGATATTCGTTAACGGCGATGAGATCACCTCCATGACCGAAAAGGAGCTTAATCGAATCAGGGTTGATTTTGGAATGCTCTTTCAGGAAGGGGCCCTCTTTGACTCATTATCGGTCTGGGAAAACGTCGCCTTCCCTCTGGTGGAGCGCGAGCACCTCCCCAAGGCAGAGATCAGGACACGGGTGGCTAAAAAGATCGATCAGGTAGAACTGACCGGCATGGACGATAAGATGCCCTCCGAGCTCTCGGGAGGGATGAAAAAACGGGTAGGACTCGCCCGGGCGCTGGTAACGGACCCGAAAATCGTCCTGTTTGACGAACCGACATCGGGGCTCGATCCCATCACGGAAAACTCCATCACCGATCTCATACTCAAGACCCACGAGATCGAGAAGATCACCTACGTCATAATCAGCCATAACATAAAGTTCGCCCTGGCCGTGGCCGATAAGATCGCCATGCTCCATAAGGGAAAGATTTACGCCGAGGGGACCCCTGCGCAGTTCCAGAAGTCACGGGATCCCCTGATTTCGGGGTACGTTTCAGGGAATCTCAACGAAATAATGCACGGGTAACATTGGGAGTTGAACCATGAAAGATTCATCATTACCGATTAAGGTCGGGCTCTTTGTTCTCCTGGGAATTGCCATAATCAGCCTCATAACCCTCTTTATCGGGCAATACCGCGTGACAACCGGTCATGGTTATACCCTCAACGCCGAATTCACCAACGTTTCAGGTCTCAATATTATGGGATCGGTGCGTATCGCTGGCGTCGAGGTCGGAGATGTCCAGGACATTACCCTGGACGGTGACAGGGCCAGGGTGGTCATGACCATCTTTCCCGACACCGCCGTATATCGGGACGCCAAGGTTGAAATCAAGGCCTACGGCGCCCTCGGGGATAAATATATCATGATCTACCCGGGCACCCCGGCCAGCGGGCTCCTTTCCGACGGTGATACCATAGCCACCACAATAGCCGAAGCCGATATAAGCGACATCGTCAAGAACCTCGCGGAAATCTCCGCTTCCATCAACGAGGCCGTGGGGAGCCCCGAAACGAAAGAGGATCTCAAGGATATTGTCTCTAACATGAAGGATACCACATCCAACCTTTCGAGCATCACCGCCAAGATAAACCGCGGCGAGGGAACGCTCGGCAAACTGATGAACGATGATACCCTCTATACCGACGTGAAGGAATCTTCCAAGACCATGAAAGACGTAGCCGATAAGATCAACAAGGGCGAGGGTACGCTGGGCCGGCTTGTCCAGGACGACAGTCTCTATACGGAATCCGAGAATACCATACGGGAATTCAGAAAAGCGGCCGAGGGAATCGAGGAACAAACGCCTATCTCGGTCATGTCCACAATCTTCGGCCTGATTTTCTAAAGAGATGAAAAGATCGGCTCTCATTCTCCCGGCATTTATCATCCTTTTGTGTTCCGCCTGTGCCTCTACCGGCCCGCGACACGTCAATATCTGGCCCCTCGTCTACTACAATGATGATAATCGGAACGACACGAAGACCCTTTCGATACTCACTCCCATCGTCTACTATCATCGGGGCAAAGAGGCGCGTGAGTTTTCCATCAGGCCCGTCTTCTCCATCAAGAAGGACTCGTCGGACGACTCCACCGTTATCGATATCCTCTATCCACTCATAAAATACAGAAAAAGGGGCATCGACGAGAAGTTTCGCGTCTTTCCAATCATGAAGGATGAGACCGTCGAAGTAGTCCCGGATAAGACCAGAACCGCCCACGACCATTTCCCCCTCTACTGGGGAAGATCCGAAGACGGCCGTGCGTACGGCGGGCTCTTTCCGGTATATGGAACGGTAAATAACCGCTTCGGGAAGGACGATATCTTTTTCCTCCTCTGGCCGGTCTATTCGAGAACGGTCGAGGATTCAACGGTCTCCCATACCGTCCTCTGGCCGTTTTTCAACAAGACGTCAGGAGATGCCGGCCGGGGATTACGAATATTCCCGCTCTGGGGACACGAAGAAACAACGGGAAAGGATTACAGGACTTTCGTGCTCTTTCCGCTGGTCACGTTGAGCGGGAAATATCTCGATACCCAATCTCCCGTGATCGATACCATCATTATTCCCTTCTATGTCAACCGCCAGACGCCGCATTCCCGCTCGACCTCGTATCTCTGGCCCTTTTTTACCGTTTCCACCAGCGAAAGAGGTAATTATAAAAAGGTCGATGCCCCATGGCCCTTGATCTCATTTGCCCAATCCGACACGCTTTCTCTTATCCAGCTTGCCCCCTTCTACAGAAAACGGGTGACGACGGAAGATAGCACGATCGATGAGCGCATGTATATTCTTTACCCGATTTATTCACGGAGCCGCTTCATCTCGTCGGAGAAGACCGAGGAGAGCCTCCGTTTCATGCTCATCGATAAGTATAGCAGGACGGCCTATGCGGACGGCGCCGACGACCTCTGGATCTATCTCTTTCCGTTGTATGATCGACGAAGACTGAAAACCGGAGATGATTCATCCGTCGTTTTCTATCCGCTCCCCCTGTATGATGACGGATTTAAGAGAAACCTCCTCCCCCTCTTCGAGATAGTTCGACACGAAACCGCCGCGGACGGTACGGACACGCTCACGATACTCCACCACCTGTTGATCCGTGAAGTCAAGGATGACGTCAAGACTCTTGATGTCCCGTTTTATTTTCGACGGCATGCACGATAATGTCCCATTACACCATTACGATTCGACCGGAAGGCTCGCGCCGTGTTGCGAAACGGGGGGCCGGCTTTCTGGATATCATGAGAGGAAGCGACATCCTCGTCAACCTGCCTTGCGGAGGCGAGGGCCGCTGCGGCGGATGCCGGGTTACGGTAATCGACGGCGCCGCGCCCCCCACACCTGAAGACATCAGGCACATCCCGAGGCCGGAAATTGACAAGGGGGTGCGGCTTGCCTGCCGCCTTATCGTGACGGGCGATATGGTGGTGGAAATCCCGGCTTCGGCCCGGGTGGCAGGAACGGGGGCCTCGTGGGATGAGGTACATGTCCTCTCGGACCGGCCCGTACCCGCCGACGGCCTGTCCCTTGCCGTAGACCTCGGAACGACGAGCATCGCCGCGGCGCTTATTTCACGCCCGGATGGAGACGTCCTGGCCCACGCCTCTGCCCTCAATCCGCAGGCCGCCTTTGGTGCCGACGTTATCTCCCGTATCAACGCCGTCATCAAAGACCACGCTACCCTCTCACGCCAGCAGCGGATGGCGGCCGATGCGATAGCCGAGCTTCTGGAAAAACTCTCCCGAAGGCTTGGTTTTTCCGCCGCTCACATTCACGAGGTGGTGGTCGCCGGGAACCCGACGATGGAACACCTCTTCCTCGGCCAAGACCCCACCCCGATCGCCTACGCCCCCTTTACCCCGGGTTTCCTCAAGGCCCAAAGATCCGACGCATCCCGATTGGGATTCGATATCCAACCGGCACCGTCTGTATGGGTATTCCCCGTCCTTTCCGGGTACGTGGGGGGGGATACGATGGCTTTCATTTGGTCGTCCCGTATTCACGAATCCGATGAGATGATTCTCGGGCTTGACATCGGGACAAACGGCGAGATCGTCCTCGGAAACAGGAAAAGGCTTCTGGCCTGCTCGACCGCCGCCGGCCCCGCCTTCGAGGGCTCTCATATTATGGACGGGATGCGGGCCGATTTCGGCGCGATCGAGGCCGTGGCAATCCAGCGAGACAAAGTCAACCTTGCGGTAAAGGGGAAAACAAGCCCCCGCGGAATTTGCGGCTCCGGCCTGTTTGACGCCGTCTCCGAAATGAGGCGAAACGGACTTATCGACCGCACCGGGAGGATAACGTCTGACACCGCGTCCCGGGGTCTGAGGAAGAGAGTCGTCCGCGACAATGGAACGACCCGCTTTATCTTATCGACTGATCGGTCGCGATCCATCGGGATCAGCCAGAAGGACATCCGGGAGATACAGTTGGCCAAGGGTGCGATGCACGCGGGCATGAGGGTGCTTCTTACCGAGATGGGCGTCCAATGGAATGACATAGACCGGATCCTCGTGGCCGGTGCCTTCGGCAATTATCTGAAGCCGGAAAGCATCGTGGGCGTTGGTATGCTGCCGGCCTCGCTCGTAGAAAAGATCGTCTTCGTGGGCGACGCCGCCCTTTCGGGGGCTATCGAGGCCGCTCGGTCCGACGGCGCCAAGGAAGGCATCGAGGACCTCGCCGGTCGGGTCGACTATATTGAGCTTTCTGCGGACCGAAGGTTTAATGACCTGTTTATTTCAAGTCTCTTATTTGAGGATTCATCGGTATGAACGAAAACGATCGAGACAAGAAGATTGATCGAATTATCGAGCGACTGGAGGCTCTCCAACGCGAGGTCCTGACCGTGAAGTCTCGGCTGGACACAATCGAGGGGAAGCCCACGCCCGTCGCCGCGCCAATCGAAAGGGCGGCCCCTCCCCCGATACCTGAGTCCGCCCCAAAGAAGCCCGCCCGCAGCACAAAAGAGATCGAGGCCAAGATCGGCGGCAAGTGGCTCAACTACATTGGAATCGTGGCGGTCGTTATCGGCATAGGTTTCTTTATCAAATATGCCTTTGAGAACGAATGGATCGGCCCGACCGGAAGGGTCGTCCTCGGGATGCTGGTGGGCCTCGCCTTCATTGCCTGGGGTGAGTTCTGGAACAAGAAATATAAATACTATTCCCAGGGATTAGCAGGCGGAGGTATCGCCATTCTCTTTCTGGCCCTCTTCGGCGCCGCCAGCTACTACGAGGTCATTCCGATGGATATCGGGCGGATTCTCTTTATCATCGTGACCGTCTTTTCCGTCTTGCTTTCGATTAGATACAACGCGTCTTCCATCGCCTTTATGGGTTTTCTCGGCGGCTATATCAATCCAATCCTCCTGTCGACCGGGCAGAATCAGCAAGTGCCCCTCCTGACCTATATTATTATCCTCGATCTCGGCGTACTCACCGTGGCCTTCTTCAAGAACTGGAAGTGGCTCAACATCTTCGCCTTTATCGCCACCGTCGCCATTTTCGGCGGCTGGGCGACAGAGTTTTACCACATCAAACCGGTTCCGTACGGTACAACCCAGATCTTCCTTACCCTCTTTTTCATCATCTTTGCCTCTCTGTCGATATTCTACAACATCATCCATAAGGCAAAGACCACCGTCCTGGATCTCATCTTTATCTTTCTTGTGGCCTCCGTATTTTTTGGGGCGAGCTACGCGAACCTGAAGGATCACTACTCGGATCTGATGGGTATTTTTTCCGGGACAATGGCCGCCGTCTACTTAGGCCTGGCGCTTATCAGCTATAAACGTGTCGCCGCCGAGACGAGGCTCGTCCTCACGTTTCTCGCCGTGGCCCTGGGCTTCCTGGTGATCATGGTTCCCATTCAGCTCGAGAAAAACTGGATTACGGTCGGCTGGGCGGTGCTGGCCGCGGCGCTGGTCTGGATCGGAACGAAAACCGACAGCCGCTCGATTCTCCTTGCCGGCATGTCGCTCCTGATTGTTGCGATAGGAAAGCTCTTCTTCTTCGACCTTTCGGCCGATATCTATCGGGCCGGATTTCACTCATTCATTAACGATAGATTCCTCACGGCCATTGTGGTAATGGCGGCCACGTTCTTTTGCTCCTATATCTTTTCGCGGCGTAAGGATACTCCCCATTGGAATCCCGTATCTCTGATTCTCTTCATTTCCGGGCACCTCATACTCCTGATCGCCCTTTCGGTGGAGATCTACGGCTACTTCGCTATTAGCCTTTCAAAAATACAGGGAAGAATGCTGACCGAATACGACTACGAGCTTCAGTTTGTCGATCTCTACAACCGATACCTCTATGCCCAACGCCTTTCCCTTTCAGGCCTCTGGGCAATCTATTCGGCGGTGCTTATCGTGATCGGGTTTATCAAGAGGCACGCGCCCTCGCGGATATTTGCCATAGCCCTCTTCTTTGTCACCATTTTCAAGGTCTTTATCTTCGACCTCTCGTCTCTTGAAAATATCTACCGGATCATTTCGTTCATCGGCCTGGGAATCATCCTGCTTGCCGTGTCATTCCTCTATACCAGGTTCAAGGATCAGATTATGGTTGCTGTCATAGGAGATCAAAAGGAGGTAAAAAATGACGGTTCGTAGAGCAGGCTTATCAATCCTTATCGCGGCCCTGTTTCTATCAGGTGCTGGCCCGTCGCTCGATTCGTCCGTTTACAGATATCTCGCTCATATAGAGGTAACTGCACCGGGATACGTCTTTTTCAATATCCTCCCGGACGTCTATGACAAGGCCAAACCGAACCTGTCGGACCTGCGGATATCAACCGTCGATGCCATCGAGGTTCCTTACGTTATCTGGAGCAATTCCCGAACGAGTGAACGCAAGAAGATAGAAACCCAGGTCCTCAACACCTCCTACATTCCCCAGAGTTACACTACCTTTACCCTCGATGTGGGGGACACGGGTATCAGGACTAACAGTATCACCATTACCACCGGGAGCACCGATTTTGTCAGGAGAATTACCGTCGAGGGCTCGCCCGACAACAGAAAATTCGCCGTTCTAAAGGAGAATGATTACGTCTTCGACCTTACGAGCGACCACAATATCAAAAACCTTTCCATCTCCTACCCCATGACGGATTATCGGTACTTGAAAGTCACGCTCTGGGATGACGGCGAAGAACCACTCGTTGAGGTCGGAGGTAATATTTACCTCGTTGAGGACATCAAGGGGGAATCCGAGGTCATCCCGAGCGCCATGAAGGTCCGTGAGGTGAAAACGCCGAAACCCATCACAGAGATCACCGTCGACCTTGCATACAAGAACATCCCCACATCGACGATTGCACTTCTGGTATCCGATACGAACTTCAAACGGGACGTGACGCTCCTTTCGGCTAATGTCGATACACCAAAGGATTACAAGGAGACGTTGACCACATCCATATATTCCATCAAGACATCCCGGTTTTCGCGTTCAAACACAACCATCGATTACCCCCGTACACAGGCCCGGTATTTGAAACTCATCATAGAAGACGAGAATAATACCCCTCTGACGATTTCCGGGGTAACCGTTTCCGGTGTCCCCCAGAAGATCACTTTTTCGGCGAATCCGGGCAAGGAATATGTGCTCTATTTAGGCAATCCACGTATCGAGAGCCCATTATACGACATCGTACAGGTTTTTTCCTACATCGACAGGAATTCTTTTTTGCCGGTTTCTCTCGGACCGATCATCGAGAATCCGGACTACAAACCCGGCTCCGACCTTCCGATGACCGAACGATACCCGTTCATCCTCTGGGGTGCTATTGCGTTGATGATCCTGATACTCGGGGGGATTATCATTCGTATGATGATACGCTTGGCCGGAGAATCAAAACAATGAAATAGTATTGATTTTCTCGGCGGAAATTGCTATAAACCAAATATCCGTAACGACTTCATCGCCGATGTTCATTGCCATACTTTTTTAGTCGGTCCAAGCACTCCCCAGAAACGTAAATGGAGGTTCTCATGGGAAAAATTAAGACGGCACTCATCAGTGTATCGGACAAGACAGGAATCCTCGAGTTCGCAAAAAAGCTCGCCCCGATGGGCGTTTCGTTTATCTCCACCGGCGGCACGAAGAAACTCCTGGCCGAGGGCGGCCTTACCGTAATGGACATATCAGAATATACCGGATTCCCTGAGATGATGGACGGCAGATTGAAGACCCTGCATCCCAAGGTTCACGGCGGACTCCTTGCCGTGAGGGATAACCAGGAGCATACCAAAAAGATGGACGAGCATGGGATGATACCTATTGATATGGTCGTGGTTAACCTCTACCCCTTCGAGCAGACCGTGGCAAACCCCGGCGTGACGCTTGCCGACGCCATTGAAAACATCGACATCGGCGGACCGACGATGATCCGGGCGGCCGCAAAAAACCATAAATATGTAACGGTTGTCACCGATCCCCAGGACTATCATCTCATCATAAAGGAAATGGAAAAGACCGGAGGAACTATTTCCGAGCAGACCAATTTCACGCTCGCCAAGAAGGTCTTTGTGCGTACGGCCGCCTATGACGGCGCCATCTCCAACTACCTTACCTCTCTAGACGAGAATAACGATCGGGCAAGATTTCCCGAAACCCTTACGCTTCAGTTCAACCGGATTTACGGCCTCCGCTACGGTGAAAACCCCCATCAGCAGGCGGCATTCTATCGTGACGCCGTTGCCGTTCCCGACACCCTCCCTTCGGCCCGGGTCCTGCAGGGTAAAGAGCTTTCTTACAACAATATCATGGACACGGACGCCTCCCTGGACGTGGTGCGGGAATTTGACGAGCCCGCCGCCGTAATTATAAAACACGCCAACCCGTGCGGTGTGGCTGTCGGCGGCAAGACCCTCGCCGAGACGTACAAGATGGCCCGTCAGACCGACCCGGTATCGGCCTTCGGCGGCATCGTAGCGCTTAACCGGGAGGTCGATCAGGATACCGCCGACGTGCTCGCCGAGACCTTCCTGGAAGTAATCGTCGCACCCGGCTTTACCCCCGGGGCGCTGGATATATTGGCGGCCAAGAAAAACCTCAGGCTCATCGTGGTTCCCAGCGAAAGGCCGTCCGATGAGGAGACCTTCAACCTTCGGCGCGTTCATGGCGGAATCCTCGTTCAGGACTGGGATAACGTGGATATGTCCGTGAAAGACGCCAAGGTCGTGACCAAACGCGCGCCCACCGCCGACGAGATGCGCGCCCTCGAATTCGCGTGGAAGGTAACCAAACACGTCAAATCCAACGCGATCATTTTTGCCAAGGAAAATATGCTCATCGGCGTGGGGGCCGGCCAGATGAGCCGTGTCGATTCGGTCAATATAGCCCGGATGAAGGCGCAGTTCCCCACCAAGGGGTGCGTCCTGGCGTCTGACGCCTTTTTCCCCCAGCCGGACGGGATCGAAGCGGCGGCCGAGGCCGGTGTGACGGCCATTGTCCAGCCCGGGGGCAGCATCAAGGACGATGACGGGATCAAGGCGGCCGATCAGCATAACATCGCCATGATCTTTACCGGGAGGCGCCATTTCAGGCATTAATGGATATCCAAAAGGCGGATCGTGTTTTTCGGTCTCCGTTACACGGCGGCTGGAATCGATAGTGGAATCTTCATGTACGGGAACGGTGAGCTACCGTACTATCATAGCGTTATGAGGCCTTCATGAAAATACTCATCGTCGGCGGAGGCGGAAGGGAACACGCCCTCACGTGGAAACTGGCCAGCGAAAAAGGCGTACGAGTCTACTGCGCCCCCGGAAACGGGGGTACGGTTGATCTCGGCACAAACGTGCCGATTTCCGCCGAAGACGTCCCGGCACTCTCTTCATTTGCCGTAAAGGAACACATCGACCTGACCATCGTCGGACCTGAGGCGCCCCTTGTTCTCGGCATCGTTGACCTTTTCGTCCAGAAGCGTCTGCCGGTCTTCGGTCCCACAAGGCAGGCTGCCCAAATCGAGGGGTCCAAGTCGTTCTCGAAGAACCTCATGAGAAAATACGACATTCCATCCGCCGAATTCGCTGAATTTATCGACCGAAAATCGGCCGTTGCCTATATCGAAGAAAAAGGTGCTCCACTCGTCGTCAAGGCCGACGGCCTGGCGGCCGGAAAGGGAGTGATACTTGCGCAAACCGTCCCGGAGGCGCTCACCGCCGTCGACCGAATCATGGTGGCCCGAGAGTTTGGGGACGCCGGCAACAAGGTCGTCGTAGAGGAATTTCTGACCGGCGAGGAAGCGTCCTTCCTGGCCTTCACGGACGGAAAACATGTCGTCCCGCTGGCTACATCCCAGGATCACAAGGCAATCTATGACGGCGACACGGGGCCGAACACCGGCGGGATGGGCGCCTATTCCCCCGCCCCGGTGGTTACCGCCGCCCTCTTTTCCCGTATCATGGACGATATCATGATTCCTACGGTAAACGCCATGGAGCAGGAGGGACACCCCTACCTTGGCATACTCTATGCCGGGCTCATGATCAAGAACGGCATCCCCAAGGTCCTCGAGTTCAACGCCCGTTTTGGCGACCCCGAAGCCCAGCCGCTCCTAATAAGGATGAAAGGCAGCCTGTCTGAGGTCATGACCAAGGCCGTTGAGGGAAGGCTTTCCGAGGTCACCCTGGACTGGGATGAGCGCCCCGCCGTCTGCGTGGTAATGGCCTCCGGCGGCTATCCGGGCGCCTATGAAAAGGGGAAGGTAATCACGGGCATCCAGGATGCCGAGAAGCTCTCCGACGTGGTGGTTTTTCACGCCGGAACCAAACGCGAGGGCGACAGCCTCGTTACGTCGGGCGGCCGCGTTCTCGGTGTAACCGCAGTAGGTCGCGACCTAACGGCGGCCATCGACCGGGCGTATACCGCCGTCGACCGGATCGCGTGGGAGGGGGCGTACTACCGAAAAGATATCGGAGCAAAGGGGCTGCGCTATGACCAGACATAAGGTGCTCATCGTTATGGGGAGTAAATCCGACATCGAGGTAATGAAGCCCGCACGGGACCGCCTCGAAGGCTTCGGCATCGAGACAGAGCTTCGTATAGCCTCGGCCCACCGTACGCCCGAGGTCGTCCGTGAGCTGGCCCAAACGGCGTCCGATCGTGGAATCGGCGTCATCATCGCCGGGGCGGGCTTTGCGGCCCACCTTGCCGGCGTCATCGCCTCCCATACCATGCTTCCGGTCATCGGCGTTCCCATCCCTTCTTCAAGCCTCCTGGGTATCGACGCCCTGCTTTCCACCGTTCAGATGCCCCCCGGAATACCGGTGGCCGCGGTGGGTATCGGCCAGCCGGGGGCAAAAAATGCGGCCATCCTCGCCGCGCAAATCCTTGCCCTTTCAGACCAGGGGCTTTCCGAACGTCTGGCCGCCTTTCGGGCCGAGATGGTCGAGGAAGTAAAAAAAGCCGATCGGGAAATCTCAAAGACGTGAATATGCACCACGGCACGAACCACCATGAGAGACAGGGCGTCATCGGCCCCGCGACCCTGATCCTTGCCGTTATTTTCTTATCTATCCTGACCTGGGGTCTGATCTTCTCACGGGCCGCCGAGACCGGCGCCGTCCCGGACCCGATCAGCCTTTCGGAATATAACCGGACGGCGGGTTCTGTTACCTTCGTTCATAAGGATCACGGGAGCACAGGTGAAAATAAGCCGGGTTGTTCCGATTGTCACCACACGACGGCCTGGGATCAGATCCCCCCGAAGTGCTCGACGTGCCACATGCCCGTGGAGGATATCAATGCCCCGACAGATACCGTTTCCTTCCACAAACTCTGCATTGGCTGTCACAAGTCAGAGATCGAGCGCGGCGACAAGCGCATCTCTCTTGCCTGTGACTTTTGCCATATGCCCGAAAGATAATCAATGAATCAGATAATTAAGGACACCGTTGACTACCTCTCGTCGGTTCGATTGACCGCCGTTATCCTGATAGCTGTCGCCGTGCTCGCGGCTATCGGCACCCTGGTGGGCCAGAACAGCCTGCCCGAAGAATATGTTATGCGTTTCGGACATACCGCCTACAGAGTCCTTTCGCTGCTTTCGGTAACCGATATCTACCACAGCGTCTATTTTAATGCCCTGCTGATGCTGCTGGTTGTAAACATCACCCTGTGTACCCTTTCTTTTGCCCCAAAGAGGATCACGGCCCTCTGGAAAAAGCCGGCAAAAGAATCGGGCTACCCCTTTTCGGAGTCCTTGGTCTCTTCCCGCGCGGAAGATGAGGTGCTGGGCGGCGTCGTGAAGTCCGTGAGACGCCCCCTGTGCCGGACAACGGTAACGAGCCGTGGGGCAGAGACGGTTGTCGTCTCCGCGCCGCACCCGGTCTTCTCTCTCGGGGCGATCATCGTCCATATCAGCATCCTCATTATCATCATCGGCGGGTTGATATCATCGCTCTTCGGTTTTTCGGGAGACATGGTTATCATCGAGGGCGGCATTTCCCGTGAGGTCGTTATAGACCGGAAACATCTAGTGATGCTCGATTTTTCCGTCGAGCTCAACCGATTCACCTTTGACCGCTACGCGGACGGAACTCCCCGGGAATACCGAAGTGATATAACGATTATCGACGGAGAAAATCGGACCGACTCATCCCTGACCGTCAATCACCCTGCCAAACACAACGGCGTCCGATTCTATCAGACGAGCTTCGGCATGGAGATGGACTACGCCACCATTGAAATACTGAATCGCGAGGGGAAGTCGATTTTTACCGGGGATGCTTACTGGTCTATCCCCATTACGGTGCCCGGTAGGGATATGACGTTTACCATCGTCAGGAATTCTTCCGAATTTATGGATCTTGGCCCTGCGGTTCAACTGCTGGTTACCGACGGAAAAGAACAGTACGACCTCTGGTCCTTTGTCAACTACCCGGATTTCGACCGGGAACGGGACGGCGATCTTGTCTTCGTCCTTAAAAATTACCACGAAGTTCCCTACTCCGGAATTACCGCCGTCAAGGAGCCCGGGCTTGGGCTGGTTTTTGCCGGGTTTATCCTCATCTGCATCGGATTCTTGTTTCCCATTGCCTCCTCGATGGGCAGGTTCAGCGTGCGGGTCTCCCCGGGCGCTAAAACCACCGAGATTATCGTCCAGGGAGCGCCGGGAAAGCTCAAGGTCGGTTTCGATGCGCTGTTTAAACGTCTTGTTGACGGTATAAGGAAAAGTCTATGCTGAGTTCCGTTATTCTGAGCTGGGTTACGTTTTCCTACGGCGCGGCCTTTATCTGCTTCATCCTCAACTGGATGCTGAAAAAAGACACGGCCAGAACCCTTGGCGAGATTATCGTCGGTATTTCTTTTGTCGTCCACCTTGCGGCCATAATCCTGAGATGGATAGAAAGCTATCGGATCGGCATCGGACATATCCCGCTGACGAACTTCTACGAGTCCCTTATCTTCTTTTCACTGGTGATCACGTTTATCTACCTTGTGCTTCGGTTCGTCTTCAGGTACACCTTCCTGGGCGTTTTCATGATCCCCCTTTCCGTGCTCACCCTCGCCTACGCCTCACTGTCGCCAGACGTTGATCAATCCATTCGGCCCCTTATTCCCGCACTGCAGAGCAACTGGCTCACCGTGCACGTGATGACCTGCTTTCTGTCCTACGCCTCGTTCGCCTTCTCGTTTGTTGTGGCCGTCATCTACCTTTTCAAGGGTAAGCGCAAGGGGGGTTCTCTTCCGAACCGCGAGACGCTTGACGAGCTGATCTACCGGGGGATACTGGCGGGGATGCCGCTTCTGACCATCGGGATCATAACCGGCGCCTTCTGGGCGCATTTTGCCTGGGGATCTTATTGGTCGTGGGACCCCAAGGAGACGTGGTCGCTGATTACCTGGATTGTCTACGCATTGTTTCTCCATGCCCGTCTTATCCGGGGATGGAGGGGAACCAGGAGCGCCGTCCTTTCCATCGTCGGCTTTTTCTGTGTCGCCTTTACCTTCTTGGGAGTAAATTTCGTCTTGTCGGGACTCCATTCTTACCTTTAGCGGGGTAATGATCATGATACGAGACCTCCTGAAACGGCGACCTCTTGCCGTAGCTCACCGGGGCGACCCAATGGCCAAGCCTCAGAACACACGGTCGTCTTTTCTTTCGGCCCTCGATTATGATATCGATATGATCGAGACCGACATAAACATGACCAAGGACGGGCATCTCGTCATCATTCATGACCAGATTGTCGACTTCACCAGCAACGGAAAGGGGGAAGTTTTTTCATACACACTTGCCGAGATCCGGCGGCTCGATTTCGGCTCGTGGATGGGGCCGGCCTTTTCGGGTGAGGAAATCATGACGCTGGAGGAACTTCTCGATTTGGCCAAAGAGCGTGATGTCGCCCTCAATATCGAGATAAAGAACGGCCCCCGGATATACGAAGGGATAGAAGAAAAAGTCGTCACCGTTCTCAACGATCTTTCCGCAGCCGACCGGGTTATTGTCTCGTCGTTTGACCATGCGGCCGTCAAGCGGACAAAAGAGATCGCGCCCGATATCATGTGCGGGATTCTTTTTTCGGGCGCCTTCATGGACCCGATTACCCCCGCGCGGCTGGCCGGTGCCGACGGCCTCCATCCCGAATACAGCTGGGTTCGTGAGGACCTCGTTTCGGCCGCCCGGGCCGCGGGCTTTTTTGTGAACGTCTGGACGGTGGACGGTGAAGACCAGATGAAACGAATGGACGCCCTGGGAGTTACGGGTATACTCTCGAACTACCCCGAGCGCCTTGTTTCGGTGTTGAAAGGAAATACATAAAGTTACGGGGGCCGTTAAAGGCCCCCGATACGATAACACCGATCGTATATCCCACCCGGACGGACCGATCGAAAGGCTGCCTTTTCGATCCGGCCGATGGCAAAGCTATTCGTCGAGCAGAAAGACAATCTCCATATTGACCCGGTACTCCTCGATATCGTTGTTCTCCACATGAACCCGGAATTCCTTGATCTTCACGCCGACGATATTCCTCAGGGTTGCGGATGCCCGTTTAATCCCCTTCTTGACGGCATCATCGAAGCTGATGGACGAGCCGCAGATTACCTCCGTGACTCTTGCCACTCTCTCATCCGACATAGTATAGCCTCCTTGTGTGGTATGGTATTTGGTCCTGGTCGCGGTTGTCGCTCCCGCTCATCTTTTTTGAACTATAGCAGATATCCGTTTATATTTCAACTACGTACCGCGGCCGACCCTCAGATTTATCGGTCCCGTTACCCGGCTCTCTTCGATCAATCCCCTTCACGACCGCACCCTTTTATGCTATAGTACATGCCGTTAACCATCGAAGTGGAGGCTTGTTGTCGTGGCACGTCAGGATGTTTTCGAGGTCAGGGTCTTTCGGCTGAGCCTGCTAATTTTCTTCATCATCGGTCTGGTCTTCCTGATCGTCGGGCTCGACGCCCTGATTTTCAAAACGATACTAAACTATCCCCCGCACCCGGGTCGGGAAGTCCTCTATTTTTTCTTTAAGCTCTTTTTCGTTGTAATTGGGGGGCTTATCGTCTGGAAAGAGGGTATCTACCTTGTTCGACCGCCCGTGATGATGCGCGTCTCGTCGGGCGGGATCTCATTCGGAACAGGGATGGGCTACGAACAGCGGCTCTTTTCTTGGGACTACTTCGAGAAGGCCGTCTACGGTATCGGCTACCGGATGCTCTCGGCAAGCCCCGATGCCGCCGTGGGCCTCGAGGTGAGATTCAAGAAGTCGCCCGAAATACCCGCGGGGCTGGCCACGTCGGCGGGCATCTACTACGCGGACTATGTCCTCTGGCTGGACCGCCGGTACATGGGCACCTCCATCAAAAAAACGATCGAGTCGATCCGCCGTTTCGCACCCGCGGGTGCTAAGATCGAGGAGAAAGGATAACTATGTTAAATTCTATGAATAGACTTTTGTATTATCTTTATTTTCCCTCGCATAAGCCCGTTGATGGAATTTTCTAACTCACCTATTTAGTAAGTATAGAAAGAAGGCAACCCTTTTTTGTCCCATAACTCAAAAATCGAATGGACATCATCAAGCTGGAACCCCGTCACCGGCTGTACGAAAACGAGCCTCGGCTGCGCCCACTGCTACGCCGAACGGATGGCGCTTCGCCTCAAAGAGATGGGGCAACCGAAGTACCGAAACGGCTTTGCCCCCACGACCCATCCCGACACCCTCTGTCTTCCCCTCTCGTGGAAGAAACCGCGCATGATCTTCGTCAATTCGATGGGTGATCTTTTTCACGATGAGATTCCTCTTGATTTCATTCAAAGAGTCTTTTCCGTTATGGCTCGAGCTGACCATCATGTCTTTCAACTCCCACGAAGCGATCGACTCGTCTTGCTGAACTGAGCCAAACTTTGCCCTGGCCCAAAAACGTCTGGACGGGAGTTACCGTAGAGCACACCGACTACACCTTCCGAATCGACGAACTGAGAAAGACCGGTGCTTCCGTACGATTCCTTTCCCTGGAACCGCTCCTTTCGTCCATCCCTTCCCTTAACCTCACCGGTATCGACTGGGTCGTCGTCGGCGGGGAGTCGGGCCCAAAGGCCAGGCCCATGAAAAAAAAATGGGTCATCGATGTGCGGGATCAATGCGAAAGCGCAGGTGTTGCCTTCTTCTTCAAACAGTGGGGCGGAACCAATAAGAAGAAATCAGGACGGATGCTGGACGGAAGGATCTACAGCGAGATGCCGGACATCGGAAAGCCCGATAGCCGGTACTGCCTTCTTTAGTTTTTATGATTCTCATTTCTTCAGCGCCATCCTCATCCCGTCGTATTCGGCCTCGATTTATATCCCCCTCATCAATTGAAACAGAATCGAGAGACCCGCGACGATCAGGATACAGAATATAGCGATCCTGAAATGTTTCTCGTTTATGTACCGGTGCAGCACCTCACCGATGACGATCCCCAACACCACCATCGGCAGCATCACTGCCGAATGCTTTATTGTTTCGACCGTCATCCGATGCGTTATCACGTAGGTCGCGATAAGCACGGAATTGATCGAAAGCCAGACCGCCGCCAGCGTGCTTCGGAAAACGGTCTTGTCCCGGATGGACCGGCTGACCGCGTATACCACCGGCGGTCCCCCCGAGGCAAATACCCCCTGTATGACCCCCCCCCAGGGCCAGGTAAGCGGCCTGCGTTATCGGCGAGATTTCCCTAGTTTCGGAGCGCCGCACGGTCAGAAACAGCTCGCGGACCGACATGATGACCACGAAGACGCCGAACATCCCCTTTAATGTGGAGCCTTCCAGGAGGCTGAAGAGGATCACCCCGGCGACAAATCCCATGCCCATCGACGGAAATATCTTCTTGACAATCAACGGTACGTCCACCTTCGAGCGATACCGCGTCACGAGGTACCCGTTTATTATTACGTCCAGCGGCACCAGGATCGGCAGGAGGGTCTTGATCGGATAGACATTGGATCCCAGCGCCACCGCGATGATGATGCTGCCGAAACCCGACAGGGCCTGCGACGTGAACGAGAGCAATACGATGCCCATCAAGATAATCAGTTTTTCATCCATATACCTACACGGCACCTTTCCTTTTCCGGGCGAATGACATGCTCTACCCGAGATCTCCGGACCCGAAAGACCAGGCGGATTACGTCGGCCTCGGTATCAGGTTACCTTCATTCTTCTGATAAGCCGTGAGTAGATACGCGGAAAAAGCGGCGAACATATGCGGAGTATTTGATAAGTCCCTTGCCGATGATGATTTCTTGTTTCCCGGCGGCAACGGCCCTGACGATGCGATCGGCACACTCGTCTGCAGTCAATCCCCTCGACATCAGATTATCCATCTTTCCGTATCGCGTACCGTCCCCGATGACCGCGTCCAGCGATATGCCCGTCGTTTCTCCCATGGGACATATTATCGTGACAAGGATATCGTCCGCGGCGATCTCGGTATACCCGATATCATCCGTAACCAAGGGGTCATTCGCCGGGCCGCCCCCCCCCACCTATCCCGAAGAAAATATCGATCCGATGAAGACAAGGATACCGATGATAAAGAGAATCCCGAACACCGCGCTGCGCCGAATGGTACCCGCTGTCGCCCTCTCGCCGTTATTCGTCGTATCTGTCGCCGGGCAATCAATGAAAGTGTTTGAGGTCCTCTTCGCTCATACCGAAATAGTGACCGATTTCGTGCAGGAGCGTAATGCGGATCTGATCGATAAGGTCTTCCCGGGTCTCGGCGACGGCCTCGATGTTCTTCTGAAACAGGACGATTTCCGACGGCATTACCGGGCCGGAATAGAAGGGGCTGACCGTATTAAAGGGAATACCCCGGAAAATTCCGAGGAGGTGCCGTTTGTTGCTCACACCCACCGATCTAAGGTCTTCCCGGGTGGGATACGGCTCCACGGAGATAACGATGTTATCCATACGTTCCCGAAACTCATCCGGAAGCAGCGTGAGGGCCTGTTTCACATAATCTTCGAATATCCGTGTCGATGTATTCATTTGGTCTCAGATGACGGCCGGTTTGGCGCCCGCCGATTGCATGATACTTCCCCATGAGAGGAGCCTGGCCAGATCGAGATAACCGATTTCGGAATCCTGCCATGCCGGATGAAACGCGATCTCCGTCACTCCCGCGGAGAGCTCGGGCGGATAGAAATAGCAGAACGTCGGTCTATACCAATCGGCGTGATCGATACCCCGATCGGCCAATTTGTCCGCCATCTTCTTAAGGTCTTTGTCGGAAATCATCAGATCGGGATGGTCCAGGAGCGCATCATTGCGTGAGAAGCGCATAAATTCAAATCCGTGCGTTTCGGCAAGATCAACGAAGATATCAAAAAGCGCCGGGATCGCGTGGACGCTGAAGTGGCTGTTAAGAAAAGTCGGGGTAAAGCCGTGAGAGAGATAGGTCTGTATCTGTCGTTCGCATTCGTTTCTAATCTCTTGACCGAGTTCCGGCCTCTTGATGCGGTTCAATAGATCCGGACATCGCGCTCCCGCCCAAACGGCGGGGTCGACTCCAATCAGATTGTCGACCTGAAGGTGAAGGCCAACAATCATGTCCGGATTCTTCCGGGCCGTCGCCACCGCATCGCCGGCCGCACGTTCCGATACCATAATAGACACGAGCTTGACCACGCCCGCCCGGTGGGCCAGCTCAATCGCACTGTTTGCCTCCTTGGAAATACCAAAATCATCGGCAACGAACATGAATCGTTTCATGACGCTCATTGTAGCCGACCCATCGGGTGTTGTCAAGAACGACCGTGGTTAAGTAGAGCGTAACGGCGTAAATGGTCCGGACCGATGTAAAATGACCTTGACAAAACGCGTAGATGAATATACTATTAGTTAGGTACAACTAATTTTATATGGCATGTCTTATTTTATCACCCTATCGAATCGGCTGCAGACATGACGCTCAGAGATATTGAAGAGGGGCAGACGGCGCAAATCGTCCGGGTCAGGGGCTCCGGTCCTTTCAGGAGGAGGCTTATGGAGATGGGCTTCGTCCCCGGAGAAACGGTCTTCGTCCAGCGATATGCACCCCTCAGAGACCCGGTGGAATTCGTCATCAAGCATTATCATGTGAGCCTCCGTCGGGAGGACGCGGCGTTCGTCGACGTGGTATTGCCCTCCGCCGAAGGTGACGGAGCCGCCTTTACCGGCCGGATGGGACAAAGGAGACGCAGGCGCGGATGGCACACGAAATAACGGTCGCCTTAGCGGGAAATCCAAACGCGGGTAAGACCACCATCTTCAATCGCTTGACCGGTTCCCGCCAAAAGGTCGGCAATTGGGGCGGCGTAACCGTCGATAAGAAGGAAGGCACCGTCAACTTCAAAGGGTATACGATACACCTTATCGACCTGCCGGGAACCTACAGCCTTACGGCATATTCCATCGAAGAGATTATCGCCCGCAATTACATCCTCAATCAGAAGCCGGACGTCGTCATAAACGTCGTGGACGCGTCCAACCTGGATCGTAATCTTTACCTCACCACCCAACTGATCGAGTTGGACACCAAACTCGTTCTTGCCTTCTCCATGATGGATATCGCCCACGACGCCGGATTGATCATCGATACAGACCACCTCTCGGAACTTTTCAACGCCCGGATTGTCCCGCTGGTAGGGACGACGGGCAAGGGACTGGACGATCTGCTCCAGGCCGTGGTGGACACCGCCCACCAAACCGAACCGTCCCGGCGGCACATCGAGGTTCGTCACGTCAAGGAGATTGAACAGCAGCTAGAAACGATTCAATCCGTGCTCGAAAAAGACGCGGCCTTCTCCGCCACACATCCCTCGCGATGGACCGCCCTCAAGCTCCTGGAGGAAGACCCCGAGATCCAGACACTAGTCAGGGAAAGTACCTTCACCGCCACAGAGGCCCTTGATCTGGCGGCCGCCGCCAAGCAGCTAACCGAATCCCTCTTTGACGACGACCCATCGGGACTCATCGTTGACCGGCGCTACGGTTTCGTTGCAGGGGCCGTCAGGGAATCGGTAAGACGGGAAACGATGCCCCGGATCGATATAACCAGGCGGATCGACTCGATACTCGTCCATCGTCTGCTCGGTTTTCCGATACTTTTCTTCTCTATCTGGCTGATGTTTCAGCTCACGTTCACCGTCGGCCATTATCCCACCCGCCTGATCGCTCTCGGCGTCGACTGGCTCGGCAATTTCCTCCGTACTGCCCTTCCCGCGGGTGTTTTCTCTAACCTCCTGGCCGACGGCATTGTTCCCGGTGTCGGCGGGGTGGCCGTCTTCGTTCCAAATATCTTCATCCTCTATTTCATCATTTCTATTTTCGAGGACTCCGGCTACATGGCCCGCGCCGCCTTTATCATGGACAAGGTCATGCACAAGCTCGGCCTCCACGGCAAGTCTTTCATCCCGATGATCATGGGATTCGGGTGCAACGTCCCGGCCATCGCGGCCACCCGAACCCTTAAATCGAAACAGGACCGTATTATCACCATACTCATTAATCCCCTGGTGAGCTGCAGCGCCCGGCTGCCCGTCTATATCCTGCTTGCCGGAACATTCTTCCCCCGCCATGCGGGAAACGTCATATTTTCCATATATCTCCTGGGGATCGCCCTGGCGTTTGTCATTGGCAGGCTCTTCAAAAAGACGATCTTCCGAAGCGACAATCCTCCCTTCGTCATGGAGCTTCCGCCGTACCGCCTCCCGACGCTTCGGGGGACACTGATACATATGTGGGAACAAGGTTCCCTGTTCCTGAAAAAGATGACGACCGTTATTCTCCTCGGGGCGGTGGTAATCTGGTTTCTCTCCACCTATCCCGCGGCCCCGGATCGGGGCAACCCACCCACCCCCACAAAGACCACGGCAGTAGAGACGATCACCGTCCGGGACTCCAGCACGGCTCCCCCCTCCCCTTCGGATGGGACGGTCTCCAACGGGGACGTCCGGCCGAATTCCATGACCTACCTTGAGAAAATTGGTTTTTCGATTGAGCCGATCTTCGTTCCCCTTGGCTTTCCGTGGCAGGCGTCGGTGGCGCTCCTTTCCGGATTCGTCGCAAAAGAGATCGTCGTTTCCACCTTCGGCGTGCTGTACGGCGTGGGCGAAGAAAAGTCGATCGGGAAAGCGATGATTCGGGGCGGATGGACGCCGGCGGCGGCTTATGCCTTCATGGTCTTCGTCCTTCTCTATACCCCTTGTCTGGCGACAATCGCGGCTATCAAAAAGGAGACCTCCCCCACTATCGCGTCGTTTTCTGTCGGCTATTCTCTTGTGCTGGCGTGGATCGTTTCATTCATCGCCTACCGGATCGGTATCCTTGCCGGTCTCGGGTAAAACCGATCGATTCCTTTTTTTCATGTACCCCGCGCCGAAAATAGGTTACAATGCCTTTTTCCACACGGAGCGACTGACGATGAACGCGCAAACTCTCGTCTTTGCGGGCGATATACACGGGGAGTTCGACGCCCTCCGGGACCTCGTTTCCGGCGACGATACTCTCTTCATTGCCGGGGATCTCCTCAACTTCATGGATTTTACCGATATCACCAAGGGCATCCTCTATCACGCGTTTACCCCGGAGGAGTTGGCCGAGGGCCTCAAGGAGTATGCCCGGGGAAATCTCGACCGGGTCCGTGAGGGTATACGCGAAATATCGACACCGGGACATCACCGCTATGAGCGGGTCCGCCCCCTTATCGAGGACAGCTATGAGCGCCTTTCGCGCGGCCTCTCGGGTAATACCTATATCCTTTTCGGCAACGATGACTATCCTCAAATCCTGAAGGCGAAGCTCGACGGAAAGGCCCGGATCGTCGAGTCGGGGATCGTCAGGGCGGGAGGACTTTCGATCGGCCTTGTTTCCGGGATGCCCGAGGGGGACCACACCATTGGCCTTGCCGGAGAGATCCCCGCCGACACCTTCCGTCAACGGATATTCTCCCTGGGACCCGTCGATATTATCGTCACGCATATACCGCCGAAGGTCCCCGAACTGACCTATGACGTGATCGCAAAGCGCCAGGAGCCGTCCAGCGACGCCCTGCTGGACTACATTGACCATTATCGGCCCACTTACGCCTTTTTCGGCCACGTTCACAACCCGAAACAAAAGAGCATGAGGATCGGCGCTACAACGGCCGTCAATCTCGGTTTTTTCAAAAAAACCAGGACGGTAACGCGCGTTGTCGTATCTACGATGCAATTGCAGGAACAACGACTATGAATATCCTCTTTCTCGGCGTCATCATGGGCAAGACCGGCAGGCGCGCCGCCGCGCGATTCATCTCCAAGTTTACGGCCGAAAACAACAGGCCCGAGCTTATTATCGTCAATGGCGACCACGCTACCGAGGGCTCGGGGCTTACCGGAGATACCGCCGGGGAGCTGCTGGGCGCGGGCGCGGATATTATTACGCTCGGCCAAAACGTCTGGGGCCAGGCCGATATCGAATCCGTCTTAGATAAACGCCCGGATATCCTTCGTCCCTTTAATCTTCCCGGGACAAGCCCCGGACGAGGCACCTTGATCACCGAGGTCGGGATAGGCAGGGTCCCCGTCGGCATCATCAATATTTCGGGATACACCTTTATCGGAAGGATTCTCCCCGATAATCCCTTTCCCATCATCCACGATATCGTCAAGGACGTTTCCGCCAGGACCCGGGTGACCGTTATGGATTTTTTTGCCGTTCCCACCGCGGAAAAGGCGGCAATGAGATATCACCTTGACGGAATGATCAGCCTTCTGGTTGGAACCGGAACACACGTCCAGACCGCCGACGAACAAATCAGCAAGACCGGAACCGCCTCCATCACCGACGTGGGAATGGTCGGGGCCTATGACTCCGTTGTCGGTTTCGAGAAGGACGGAGAGATCAAGAGGTTCACCACCTCCATGAAGAGTTTCCCGCGCACCGCCGAGGGACGCGCACGCGTCGACGCCGTGCTCTGCGAGGTTGACCCCGATACGGGCTGGGCCCTTTCCATTAAGAGAATCTCCGAGATCATCGAGACCTGACGTGAGCGAAAACCAACCCCGCATCAGACCCGCCCGACCTGCCGATGCCCCGGCCATGGCCCATGTGCACATAGCTACCTGGCGCAGCGACTATCGGGGCTTTGCCCCGGACGACTACCTGGCCGCCCTATCTATCACCGATGAACAACGCTTCTACGAAGATATTATCGGCGGTCCCGAGACAATGGCCTTTGTCGCCGAAGACTGCGCACCACGCGTCGTGGGCCTGTCGACCTGCGGGCCGTACCGCGATGAGGGGGCCCTCCTCGATGGGGAATATTCGGCGGAGCTCTATAACCTTTACGTCGCCGCCGACGCGCGCACATCGGGCGTGGGACGCGAACTTGTCCGGGCGGCCGCGCGGGGCCTTGCCTCCCGGGGCGTCAGGTCTATGATGTTGTGGACGTTTGACGGATACGCGTCCAATTCCTTTTACCCGCGTCTGGGCGGGCGGATCGTTGGACGGCGGCAGGCCATGATCGGAAACAAGCGGGTCCATGATCTGGCGTTCGGATGGGACGACACCCTCACGAGTCTCTTATGATCAGCTCCAAAAGGATGTCACGACCGCCAAAGCACCCGGACTGTATCCAGGGGTCTTATGAGCATTCACCTTGCACGATTTTCGACATTTCTCCCCGCAGACACCCACCCTACCTCAGTCTGAGGTCATCAGGGCTGCCGGCCCGCGGGCCCTTTACCTCATCACCGGCTTTTCGCCGGTATACTTTTCAACGATCGTTTCGAGGTAGGCGACGAGATCCTCGATCGCGGGGTTTTCCCGGGCGTCGTTGATCCAAACCGATTTGTTGCAGGTGCCCGACCCGTCTTTGAGGCCAAACGAGTATCGAACCTCGTCGGGAACTCCCGGGCGAACCGACGATTTCATCCGCTTGATGTCAGCGGCGCAGAAGAGGCTGAATAGCCTTCTTGATTCGAATTTGGTGAGCATGAAGACGTCCGACGATTTCACCCTGCCCCCAACGGTGTGAGAGACTATCAGCGACCCGTCGCCGCAGAGCTTTATGCGCCATTGGCCGCATCCCGACGGATGATACTCTCCGCCGCTGCTAAACTCCAGATACTCTTCGGTATCCCTCGGCTCGCCACAGCACGCCATCGCGAGAATCATGATACCCGTTGATAGGAGAAAAAGGGAGACTACTCTTATCAATCCACCCATATTTCTTCTCACCGGCCGGAAACACCTAAACCCATTGCGGGAGTCAATCCTCCCGGACTAAACGAACGTACGCCACTATTACCTATCAATAAGTTTTACTATATATATTAAAATCGTCACATTATGTGACGACCATCACGTAAATCAAAACCTCGCCGCCTTGCCGAACGCCCGTGGCTCGATCTTCAAAGGCCGATTCTCATCTTAAACGGTTTTGCCGCGCTATAGTGTAGCGGCGTTAAGGCCTTACTGAGTGTCCGTCCCGTCCGATAGGCGTCATCCGTTTACTTCTTCTTCTCCCGAATCAAACCCTCTTTCAGATCCCGTCTGAAGCTCCCCGTAAAGTAATTGCCGGGTATCTCCTTGGTCACCTGACGGTCTCCCGGGATATCGGGAATCGGAAATCCCAGAACAATCCAGAGAAAGGTGAGTATCATGTTGAACGTAGCGCCCCACAGTATCTCCCGTTCCCGGCCCTGTCCGCTCACAAAGCAGGGGAAGTTCCACTCCGATCTCCCCGAAGCGTCCCTGATGTCGTCGGGGACGTCAAACCTTATCCATGCAAAGCGGTCCGGGTCGTACAACTGGGCCAATCCAATAATGACTAGGCGCTCCACCTCCCAGCTCAGGCATTCGGCAAATGGCCCCACCACAACTCCCACGGCGGGATAGATAACCCTCCTGAACGATACCATCCCGTAGGACGGCAGAGCGCCCAGATACCTGATGGCGCGGGGGCGAATCCCCGTTTCCTCCCGAGTCTCCCTGAGCGCCGTCGCAAGGTAATCGGTGGCGATGCGAAACCCTTCCCTGTCGGCCGACCGTCTTCCCTCAGAGAGTCCCTTTCCTCCGATGCAGGGCAGCAGCCCCGCGGCGATTAAAAAACCCCGATACTTATCCAGGGCATGGGTATGCCCCCCGGGAAAACTCAGGTCGCCCGGCTGTACCACATGGGCGGAGCGCTTCGTGAGGATTATCTCATAGCCGTTGGACTCGGAAAACCGGAGGAGGAGGATCACGCCGGATGTCGATATACGCACGCCCATCGCCTCCTGATCCTGAATCTCTTGTCTCCTGTCGGCAAAACCGTGCGGGTATTCCCGGAGCCGCTGCTGTACGAGCCGGGGAAACTCATCCCTCTTAAATAGGATATCGGGAGCGTCGATACGCTGAATACTCATACACCCTGCCTATACGATAGCGTTATCGGCCGCTAAGCCACGGCCGGACAATTATCTTTTTTATGATGCCGCCCGATAAACCTCATCCACGAGTTCGTGGGCAATCACCGCGTCGTCAAATCCAGGGCAATAGTCCGTTTGTTCCTGCACGGCCTTGATGAAGAAATAGTCCTCGACGGTATACGCCCCGAAGGTTTGATAGTCAAGGGTCCTAAAGAACGGTTCCGAGAGCCCCAGATCCTCAAGGAAGGCCGCAAGGACATGGTCGGAATCGACGACGACCCGCCCCTCGTCTCCCCGGGTATACTCGACGGGGCCGATGATGTCGTGATCCGTCGCGACAAAGAGCCGCTCATACATTATTTCGAGACGCCGGTTTGAGGCCCGCGTTACCATATCGTGCCAGACGGAGGCCAGAAATCCCTCCATTCCGTTATCGAACTCCATGGTAACCCGCGCATAATCCTCGATCCCCTGCCGTTTCGTCCGGTATCGGACGCAGGCATCGGCAATCCGCGGCCGTCCGAACAGCCATGCGAGGAGGTCAAGGTCATGGATGCTGTGCTCGATCAGCGCCCCGCCGCCCGATATCGAAGGGTCGGCCCGCCACGACGTATGATGAAGTCCGCGAATGGGAAAACACTGATCATCGCGAAGGGTCACGATGATCGGGGGTCCCGTATCGGCCGCGGCGACCGTGTTCTTGATAAACCGGTACGTTGGGGAATAGTGGAGCACCAGTCCCACACCCGCCGTCACGCCGGCCCGTTTTACCGCATCGCCCATAAGACGCGCGCCGGAGACGTCGACGGCAAGCGGTTTTTCGCAGAAGATATTCTTACGCCTAGACGCGGCGGCCACCACGCAGTCCTTGTGGAAGCGGGTCGGGGAAGAGATAAAGACCGTATCGATTTCCTCGTTGGCGATGATCTCTTCAGCCGAGTCCGCCGCGCTTCGAAAACCGATATTCTTTACAAGAGATTCGGCCGCCGCACCGTTTGGGTCAAATACCGAAACAAGCTCAAGATCACAGATCCCGGCATTTCTCAGGATTGCCAGCGAAGCTCCATGGGCCAGGCCCAGGAGCCCCGCCCCGATCAGTCCAATCTTCGTATGAGCCATTACGATACCCGAAATAATATTCCATCATGGAAACTCGGTAGACCGGTGTTACACTTTTCACCGGCTCTGCCGTTCGTACGAGCCTCGGTCAATCCTCAGCTAACCTATCATAAATCCAACGGATGTCAATAAAAAGCTCATATACTCCTTGACTTAGGATATCGACATTGCTATAGTTTTCACCAACTATGACTCTTAAAGACACACAGGACATACCTGAACGCTACGATGCCCTGATCTTGGCGGGAGATAGAAAGGCCAGCAGAAAGGTCAAGGGCAAAAACAAATCCCTCCTGGTAATCAACAATCGCGCCGTTATCTGCTACGTCGTCGAGGCGGTGGCGGGCTCACGATATATCAATGATGTCTATGTTGTCGGGCCAAAAGACCGAATCGAAGCTGCCCTGGCCGCCGGACGCGTTAAAGCTTCGTCCAAGAGAGTTATAGTTCTCGAACAATGGGATAACCTTTTCGAAAACATATGGAACGGATTTCTTTCCACGATCCCGGGCCACAAACCTTCGACAGATCCTGAATCATATCGGGGCACCCCGTACTGGAACAAGGTAATGCTGGCTCTATCCGGCGATATCCCGTTGTTGACTCCCTACGAAGTTGACGAGATGTTCCGAAAGGCCGACATCGAACACTACGATTACTTTCCCGGAACCACTTCGAACACCTCGCTCACCTACTATTATCCTCAGAGGAGAAAAAAGGGGAAGAAGAAGAAACGGGGAATCAAACACGCCTACTTTCACTTTGCCGAAGGCCTCTTTCGCCAGAACAACATGCACATCGGCAGGCCCTTTGCCCTTTCCAATATAATCTACGTCGAAAAGATGTACGAGTATCGTCATCAACGGGAATGGAACGACATCGTAAAGCTGGCTTTCGAGATACTCAGGACCGAAAAGGGAAGCTGGAAATCCCTCTACTACTTTTTTATTCTCCAGTCGTGCCTCCTATTGTCCAACCTGCGCTTCCCCTCCCTTGTCGAGAGGCTCAGGAGACTCGTGAGCCTGAACAAACAGGTCGAGCCGACCGTCGGTCTCGTACTCGGTACGCGCCTGAAATCCGTCGAGACGACCTACGGCGGCGCCGCGTTGGATATAGACAGCGATTACGAATTCGAGACGATTAAGGCCAACTTTGCGGAATGGACGGACTATCAGCGCCGGCTCTTTTTAGAGCGCAACGGCGATGAACCGGCCGCCCCGTAAATCCCGATAATCCTTCCACTAACAAATCGGCAGATGCCGACTCTGAAATGCGAAAAGAAGCAAGGGCGTACGTCCTTTCGTCTCATGGAATCTAACCGATTCAAGGGTGTTTGCGGCCCGTGATCACCACGGCAAAGTTTTTATTTCGTAAAACCGAAAAAAGCTTGACAAACTCTTGAAAATATTCTATAAATAGAAAATTTGACACAAAATGGAATTAGTAATGACCATAAAAACATTGACCACAAAGACATTCAGCGCAAAGCTATCGGATATCGAGCGCAACTGGTACGTCGTTGACGCTAACGGCAAGGTCCTCGGCAGGCTCGCATCCTCGATATCCATGATCCTCAGGGGTAAGAACAAACCGATTTTCACTCCCCATATGGATACGGGAGATTTCGTTATCGTTATCAATGCCGAAAAGGTTAGGCTTACCGGCAACAAGCTCACAGATAAGAAATACTACTCCCATACCGGCTATCCGGGAGGAATTAAAGAAATAACCGCGGGCAAGCTCCTCAGCGAGAAACCCGAGCGGGTTCTCATCAAGGCGGTTCGGGGTATGCTTCCCAAGAACAGGCTCGGTCGGCAATTGATCAAGAAACTCAAGATATATGCCGGTCCCGAGCATCCCCATACCGCTCAGAACCCCAAATTACTCAATATTCAATAAATAACAGAGGGAATCCTGTAAATGGAAAGCGCACCAATGTATTACGCGACGGGAAAAAGAAAGACATCCATCGCCCGGGTTTTTATGAGACCGGGTGCCGGAAAGATCACCGTAAATGATAAAGATATCGGCGAATACTTCTCCCGGGAGACCGCCAAGATGGTCGTCTTTCAGCCCCTCGAACTGACCAAAACCCTCGATAAATTTGACATCTCTGTCACTGTCACCGGAGGCGGTATCACCGGTCAGGCCGGAGCGGTAAAACACGGCATCAGCAAGGCCCTCCTTGAATACGACCCGGAATGTCGTCAGGTCCTCAAAAGGGCCGGTTTCATCACGAGGGATTCCCGCATCAAGGAACGTAAGAAATACGGACAGCGGGGTGCGCGGGCTCGATTCCAGTTCTCCAAACGGTAGACGGCGGTTATCAAACCCTGACCGGATCTATCGAATTGCTGCATGGCTCTCTGCCACAGATGTATTAACGGCCGTTTTTCGCGTATACGGGAAAGACGGCCCGTTTATTTTTGCATGGTTCAAAAGGCGTACACAGTATTTTGCACATGCTCGCTTCCGTCCGGATATTTTACTGTTCCGTCGATTTTATCATAGACAGCGGCATTCAATACTGTAACGATGCTCTCCATTTCCGTCAGTGAACGTCCTATGAAAAAGATAGCAATTATAGGGGCAAGCGGTTATACCGGCGGCGAGCTTCTCAGAATCCTTGCCGGCCATCCCGGCATGGACGTCCGCGTCATTACCTCCCGGGAACATCAGGGCAAACCCCTCGGCGAGGTTTTTCCCCACCTCAGGGGATATAACGACCTCGTCTTTGAGGCGCCTGATTACCCGGTGATTCGCGGCCGGGTGGATGCCGCATTCACGGCCCTTCCACACCAGGCCTCTATCCAGGCCGTGGCCGAACTGGTGACTTCCGATATCCCCATTGTCGATCTATCCGCCGATTTTCGTTTTACCGATGCCGATGTCTACGCCGCCCACTATGCCGTCCATTCACACCCGCACCTGCTTGCAAAATCGGTCTACGGCCTGCCAGAGGTATACCGGGATGCGATCCGCGCAAGCCGTATTGTTGGAAATCCCGGTTGTTACCCCACGGGCGCCATCATCGGGCTCTATCCCCTCCTTTCGGAAACGGCCGTTGACCCCGCTCATATTATCATCGACGCCAAGTCAGGGGTCTCGGGGGCCGGGAGGGGCCCGTCGCTTTCCACCCTCTATACCGAGATCAGCGAGGGCCTTCATGCCTATAAGGTGGGAAGTCACCGTCACGCCCCTGAAATCGAGGAGAGACTGTCCGACATCGCCCGAACACGGGTCGGTATCACCTTTACCCCTCACCTGATCCCGATGAATCGGGGGATTCTCTCCACTATCTATACGACCGCATCCCGCACCGCCGACCCACGGAAAATCCGCATGATATACTCCGACTATTACGAAAAGGAGCCGTTCATCAGGCTGCTCCCCGACGGGGTGTTCCCCGATACCGCATGGGTTCGGGGATCCAATTTCGTCGATATCGGACTCTTTACGGATCCCGATACCCGAAGAATCATCGTCATCACCGCCATCGACAATCTCGTCAAGGGGGCCGCCGGGCAGGCCATCCAGAACATGAATCTCCTGTTGGACTTTGAGGAGACAACCGGTATTACCGCGCCGCCCATTTTCCCCTGATCCCGTTATACGGTCCGGCCCCAGCCGGAAAACCCCTATGGAAGAAGACCAGAAGAGAAGCCTCGACCAGATCGTCGACTCTATCGCCCAATCGAAACACGGCCTGAAGATTACGGGACTGTCCGGCTCGTCTGCGCAGTATCTCCTGGCGGCTTCAGCCGTACGATCGGCCGTTTCAGCAGTCCTGGTCACTTCCGAAAAAAAGTTCGAGCAAAGCACCGAAGATATCGAATTTTACATCCAGAACTCCCCCGCGGGTCACACGGTCCTCCCCTTTCCCGGATGGGGATTTGCACCCTATGAACGGCTTTCGCCCCAGATGGATATCTCTATTACCCGGATAAAATCCCTCCGGTCCCTGGCCGAGGGTGCCGGACCCTTTATCCTTGTGGCGCCCGTCACCGCCCTCATGACACGGGTTATGCCCAAACGGATGATTGTCGACTCACGACTTATCCTTCAGACCGATCGAGAGCAAACCCCTGAATCGATCATCACCTTCCTACTCCAATCGGGCTATTCCGAAGCCGGGCTTGTTGTAAATCCGGGCTACTTCTCGACCCGAGGCGGAATTCTTGATCTCTTTTCACCGAATGAGACGACCCCCCTCAGGATTGAATTTTTCGGTGACACGATCCAGTCCATGAGGACGTTCGACCCGCTCACCCAGCGGTCCATCGCTCACATCGAATCGGTTGAGATCATTCCCGTTTCCGAACTGATCCTCACGAAAGAAACGCTCACCCACGGTCTTCGCTGGATACGCCGTCGGGGCGCCGAGCTTGCTACTCCCGTCAATCGTATCAGGGAGACAATCCGAGAGCTCGAGGGATACCGGATACCCCCGGGGGTACACTGGTCGGCGGGTTCGTTTTTTGGAAAACTCGATACGATCTTCGATTACATATCCAACACCTCCCCCTTTTTTATCGAAGAGCCCGATCTCGTGTGGGAAGAGGCCTATCGCTTCGCGGCATCCACCCATGATCTGTACCTGAGGTCGCTTGAAAAGAAAGAGCCCGTTGCCCCCCCCCAATCGGTGTTCCTGAACGCTGATGATATTCGAGATATTCTCTCTTCAAGAACAATAATCGAATTAAATCCTTTCCGAACCACTCCCGATGACCACCCGATAAACGCCCTGACATCCGACCACGGGGAGCTTCGGGCAAAAATAGGCAAAGACCGGCGCGGTGAGACCATCCTTACGCCCCTCGTAAAAAAAATCACCGAAGTCACCGGCGAAGGGGGCACTGCAGCCCTCGTCTGCCTCACACCGTCCCAGGCACAGAGGATGAAGGCCCTTCTCTCTTCTTACGGTGTTGACCTCGAAACGGCCGATACGGCCTTTTGGCCCTGGCTGGAAAACAGGCACCGGACCGGCCTCATTATCGGGGCCCTGCGCGAGGGATTCGAGGACCCCGCCAGAAAACTCTCGGTGATTACGGAAGAGGAAATATTCGGGATTAAGGCCAAGATCCGACGCCCCAGGAAACAGGACACCGGGGAGGCGATCGAAACGGCGACTATGCTTTCTCCGGGAGATTTTGTGGCCCATTCCCGTTTCGGGATCGGAAAATTTATCGGATTGGTCAATCTGAAGGTGATGGGCGTCACGGGAGACTTCGTTCATCTCGAATACGATGGTAACGACAGGCTATATGTCCCGGTCGATAAAATATCTCTGATCCATCGTTATCGGGGCTCAAACGGCGAACCGCCGGCCCTGGATAGGCTCGGCAGCCCGTCATGGGAGCGATCGAAGAAAAAAGTAAAAGCGGAAATCTTTGCGATGGCCCAGGAGCTAGCCGGGCTCTACGCCTCCCGCAGGGCCCTTCCCGGACATTCGTTTTCGGCCCCGGGAACGGACTTCGCCGAATTTGAAGCCCTCTTTGCCTTTGAGGAGACGCCCGACCAGTTGTCGGCCGTCAGCGATATCATTACCGATATGACAAGCCCAACCCCGATGGACCGGCTGATTGCCGGCGACGTGGGTTACGGAAAGACCGAGGTGGCTATGCGGGCCGCATATATTGCCGCCATGGACAACAAACAAGTGGCGCTCATCGTACCCACGACGATCCTGGCCGAGCAACACTTCAACACTTTCAGGGAGCGGTTTGCCGACCACCCGGTTCAGGTGCGAATGCTTTCCCGGTTTCTCTCCAAGAAAGAGCAGAAAGAGGTTATCGAGGGACTTGCCCGCGGTACGGTCGATATCGTAATCGGCACCCATCGCCTGATCAGTAAAGATATCGTGTTCTCCAATCTTGGACTCCTCATCGTGGACGAAGAGCATCGCTTCGGAGTATCGCATAAGGAAAAAATAAAGAAAATAAAGACACAGGTCGACGTCCTGGCTATGACCGCAACACCGATTCCGAGAACCCTCTCGATGTCGATCATGGGAATTCGTGATATCTCGATCATCAACACGCCGCCTCCCAACCGGCTTTCCGTCAAGACCTACATCTCCGACTTCGATCCGGAGGTAATCAAAGAGGCCGTCACCAGGGAAATTTCGCGGGGCGGCCAGGTTTTCTTCGTCCATAACCGAATCAAGAGCATGCCAGCGATAAGGAAATACCTCGAGCGGCTCATCCCCGAGGTAAGGATCGGCATCGCCCACGGCCAGATGGAGGAGCACGAGCTTGAACGGGTGATGCTCGATTTCGTGGATAAGCATATCGACGTACTCCTCTCAACCGCCATCATCGAATCGGGTCTGGATATTCCGTCGGCCAATACCATCATCGTCAATCGAGCCGATACCTTCGGTCTGGCCCAGCTGTACCAGATCCGGGGCCGGGTCGGTCGTTCGTCGGTACGGGCGTACGCCTATTTCCTCATCCCCAGTTCGCTTGCCCTGACCCCCGATGCCCGAAAGCGCCTTTCGGTGATCAATGAATTCTCTCACCTTGGTTCCGGTATAAGGATCGCTGAATACGACCTCGAGATCCGCGGTGCGGGAAACCTGTTGGGCGCCGATCAATCGGGACATATAAACGCCGTCGGCTATGAAATGTATAAGGAAATGGTGGAACAGGCGCTCGATCAGATCAAGGGCGACACCGTGCCCGTCGAGATCCAACCGGATATCCAGATCCCGTTGACGGCCTATATTCCCTCCGGCTATATATCCGACTCCGATATCCGCCTGGGACTCTATCGGCGGATCATCGGCATTAAGAACACGGCCCATCTTAACGAGATCGCCGCCGAAATCACGGACAGATTCGGCCCCCCTCCAATCGAGGTGAAGAACCTTATCGGCCTCATGGATCTGAGGATAACGGCCCGAGACTCCCTGATTACCGGTATCAAGTATCAAAAGGGAATCGCCGCCCTGACGTTCTTCGAAAAGGCCCGCATCGACACGGACGCTATCGTTTCGTTAGTCAAAGAACAGCCCCAGACTTATGCCGTTTCTCCCGAAGGAGTCTTTCGATATCGTCTGGGAAATGCGTACGGAGAGGAGCTTCTACATGATCTGAAAAATGTATTGCAAAGGCTGGCCCGGTATGTTACGCTTTAAAGAATATCGTTTTTAATCCTAAATGAATCGTCGGGCGATAACATTTTTCTTTATCCTTTTTCTCGTGCTGTATTTCTCGGGTTGCAGCGACGAAAAGGTATTGGCTCGTTTTAACGGCCATACGATAACTGTCGAAGAATATCTCTGGGAAAAGGATAACCTCCCGGAAGCTCAGAGGAACAGTCTCAGAACCATTGAGGATAAGAAGGAGTTTCTCAACAAGATCATCATCCGCGAGATGCTTCTTCAGGAAGCGCTCAGGCTGGGATTCCAGAATAACGAGACAATAAGATATAAAATCGAAAATTATCGCCGTAACCTCTTGATCAATGAGCTCCTCAGCCGGCAGGTTGAAGGAGAAACCGTTGTTACCGACAAAGAGGTGAAGGTCTATTACGAAACCCATAAGAGCCAATTCACAACCGAGACGGTGGAAGCAAGTTATATCGTGGTTCGCACCCGGGAAGATGCCGAGATGATCATGGCACTCCTCAAACGGGGCGAAAGCTTTTCGGAGCTGGCCAAGAAATTCTCCATCGGCCCGGGGGCCGAATCGGGTGGAAGCATCGGTGAGATTACTCATGGTCAGATGATACCCGAGTTCGAGGATGCCCTCTTCTCCCTTAATAAACCGGGTGACATGAGCCCCATAATCGAAACCGATTTCGGATACCATATCATACGGCTTGATAAGCCCAAGACGGTCAAAACGGTCCCCTTTGATGAAGCATCAAAAAAGATTCGTGAACTCTTGACGGATCAGAAAGAAAAGAGATTCTTCGAGAACTTCGTGGAAAAACTCGAAAAAGGGACTACCATTGAAATAAATGACGACCTGCTGAAAGAATTGTGAGAAAGACATGAAAAAAAGCGTAATACTTCTTGCCCTTTTTCCGTGTATTTTGCTATCTCTCATGATGGGGTGCGGCCTGCGGGAGAAAGCAAGCGAAGATAACGAAGTCATTGCATCGGTCGACGGCTCCACCGTCACGCTTTCCGAATACAAAGCCGCCTTCGAAAAGCTCAAATCACAGCTTCCCAAGGGAGATTCCCTTGACCCGGAAGGGGTCAAGACCCTGAAGATGAACCTTTTAAACCAGCTTATCGAAAAAAAGATCCTCATGACTGAGTCCGCAAAACTCGGGATTACCGTCTCGGAGGCTGAAATTAATGACCATATCAACAAGATCGTCGGCGAATACCCCGATTCCGATACCTTCAATTCACGGATGAAGGAAGAAAACATCGATATCCCGTCATGGAAGAAAGAAATCGAGTACCAGATAATGCTCGATAAGCTTGTTAGAACCGTTGCGGGATCCGACGTTACCGTAACACCCGAAGAGATCAAGAAGTACTATGACGATCACCTTGATCAATACAATTACCCGACGCGCGTCAGGGCGCTTCAGATCATGCTCGAAACTAAGGAACAGGCCCAAACGATCCTCGATGAGATAAATGCGGGAGCCGACTTCTCGGAACTCGCCAATACCTATTCTATCTCTCCGGACTCCGAAAAGGGCGGTGATCTTGGTTTTTTCAGCGAAGATGAGATGCCGCCTTCTTTCTCGGTCGTTTTTAACATGAAACCCGGGGAACTCTCCGAAGTAGTGCGAAGCGAATATGGTTTTCATCTGTTCAAGATCATTGATCGTCGAGAGGCTAAAATGCTTTCTCTCGAGGAAGCCCGGCCCGAGATAGAAGAAAGACTGAGCCGACTGAAATCAGAAGAGAAGTACGGGGCGTGGTTTGAACAGATTCGAAAAAACAAGAAGATCGAGGTAAATCCGTCGGTCCTGGAAAAGATCAAGATGTAACAACGGGCCGGCCAAATCCCGCAAAATGAGACAATGGAGGTGTTCATGGATAGAGGTAAGATATTCCTGTACGGCGCCGTATATGCCTTTGTTTTTATCGGCGCTCTTTTTCCCTCAATGGCATATTCCGTTGAGGTCAGAGATAAAGTAATCGCTATCGTCAATGATGATGTGATCACTATGAGCGAGCTTATCGCAGAGGGTGGCGATAACGTAAAAGGAGATCCTGACAGCATTCTCGGCAACGGCATGACTGTTAGAGAGGCCCAGGACATAGTTCTGGAACAGCTTATTATGAGGAGACTTCTCGATCAGTCAGTTAAGGAATATGGGCTGGATGTTACTTCGATCGATATCGACCGCGTAATAGCCGAACAATTGAAAATGAACGGGATGAGTCGGCAGGACTTGATGCAACTTCTTGCCAAAGAGGGCAAGACCTATGAGGAATACAAGAGTGAAATCGACTACTCGATCAAGAAGGAACGGATGATTTCCCGAAGGCTCTCTTCCCATATTATCGTGACCGATGACGAGATCGACGCCTATTTCAAAGAACATCAGGCCGAATACAAGGACCGAAAAGAATACCGTGTCAGTGAGATCGTTTTGCCTATCCCTGCCAACGCGACGGAATCAATCGCCGTTGAGACCCGTAATAGGGCCGATATGGTTCACAACAAATTGAAATCAGGGGCCTCGTTTGAAACAATGGCAAAGGAATACTCGATGGTACCCGATGCCGAAAAAGGCGGCGATATGGGCTTCATTCAACCCGCCACTCTCGATCCCGGATTTGTCTCTCTTCTCAATAAGATGAAAATCGGCCAAGTCAGTGACGTAATCGCGACGGAGAACGGTTTCATAATATTTAAGCTCACCGATACGCGACCTATCACCAACATTACCGTAAATGACGTGAAATCGGAAATTACCGCTATTATCAAGCGGGGAAAGACCATAACCTTTTTTGACCGCTGGATGAGTGATCTCAGGGCTTCCGCCTTCGTTCAAAAAATGCTCTAACGGCCTCTTTCGAGGGAACACAGACAGCACGATAGATGTCAGAATATACTGATTGAACCATCGACAGAAAGAGTGATATAATTGAAACTTAAGTTCAGACTACCGCAGCGCGACACGTCCAAACCGAAGGGTTACCTCTCTTCGGAAGAGAGCCTGATGATACTCTCCGACACCAAGTCCGCCAAAAGGAAGATGGCCCTGTCCATCTTCCTTTTCATCGCCCTTATTTTTTTGGTGCTTACTTCCTCGGTTGCCCTCGGGATATACTTCTTCTTTTCCAGCGACCTCCCGAGCGAGTCGGCCTTAAAGGACTATCGTCCGAGCATCATTACTAAAGTCTATGGCGACAAGGGAGACCTTATTGGGGAATATTTCGTAGAGCGACGCATTGTCGTACCCTATGATAAAATGCCCAAGGTCCTTGTCCTGGCGTTCGTCTCGGCCGAGGACGGCGGCTTTTTCAGGCATCCCGGCATCGATATCCGTGGAATCATCCGGGCCTTTATTCACAACCTTGAGGCGGGTCGTATCGTAGAGGGCGGCAGTACTATCACCCAGCAGCTCATCAAGACGCTCCTATTGACTCCCCACGTCGACTTCACGCGGAAGATCAAAGAGGCGATCCTTGCTTATCGAATAGAGAACTATCTGACAAAGGAAGAGATCCTGTACCTTTACCTCAACCAGATATATCTCGGCTATGGCGCCTACGGGGTTGAGGCGGCATCGGCCGTCTATTTTGGGAAGCCGGTCGAATCGCTCAATCTTGCGGAGTGTACCCTGCTGGCAGGGCTGCCCAAGGCTCCCGACGCCTTTTCTCCCTATAAGCACTGGGAAAAGGCAAAGGAGCGCCAGCGGTACGTCCTCTCCATGATGGTCAAGGAAAAATTTATCACCAAACAAGAGATGGATGAGGCCCTTGCCACCGATATCACCCTCAAACCGATCGATAATCCGACGAAAGAGAAATGCCCCTATTTCTCGGAATATGTCCGCAGGTATGTTGAAGATAAATACGGCTCGACCGCCCTCTATCGCGAAGGCCTCACGGTTTACACCACGGCCGACGTGAACATGCATCGCTATGCCGACGAGGCCCTGAAGAGGGGGCTCAAGGAGCTCGATAAGCGGCAGGGTTGGCGCGGCTCCATTGATAACCTGTCCGGAGAGGACGCCCAGAATTTTATCGCCGGTCTTCAGGAGAAATACGGCTCACAGCCTTTGACAACCGGAAACAGCTACAAAGGCCTTGTCGCCAGGGTGGATGACGCAAAAAACCTCGTTACCGTTAATCTCGGCAACACGGAAGGAACGATTTCCCTTTCGGACATGAGCTGGGCCAGGGATTTCAACCCGGCGGTTCCGTCATATTCCATCAGTAAACCCTCCTCGGCCATTAGAAAAGGTGACGTTATTCTCGTGACCGTCAAGGGCCGCGATGAAGGCAGCGGTCTCTATCGTCTGGCCCTTGACCAGGAACCTCTCGTGGAAGGCGCTGTCTTTGCAATGGAGCCCGATACCGGTTACGTCAGGGTAATGGCCGGCGGCTATGATTTCAACCGGAGCGAATTTAACCGGGCTATTATGGCGCGCCGCCAGCCCGGCTCTTCGTTTAAGCCAATTATTTATTCTGCGGCCCTCGACAAGGGCTACACCCCCGCGACAATCATCTACGATTCACCGATCGTCTATAAGGACAAGTATTCCCGGGGGGGTGTATGGAAACCGAAGAATTACGACGGAGAGTTCTACGGCCCCACCTCATTCCGCAAGGCCTTGATGCTGTCACGCAATATCGTAACGGTCAAGATTATCCTGGACATCGGGCCGGACTATGTCGTGGATTATGCCAAGCGCCTTGGCATTACGTCGCCCCTATCCCCGGTACCCTCCATCGCACTGGGTTCTATCGGCGTTTCCTTAGAGGAGCTTACCGGCGTATATTGCGTCTTCAGTAACGGCGGTAGCCGTGTAGAGCCGATATATATAACCAAAATCGTGGATCGTGACGGAAAAGTACTCGAGGAAAATCTCCCGAAATCTGAACCGATTATTTCTCCCGCCACTGCCTACATCATGACGAGCCTCATGGAGAGCGTCGTACAGACGGGAACGGGTACCCGCGTCAAGGCCATAGGACGCCCCTGCGCCGGCAAGACCGGCACGACCGACGATTTTATAGACGCCTGGTTCATGGGCTATGTCCCTCAATTGACGACCGGCGTCTGGGTCGGCTTCGACGACGAAAAAACGATCGGACGTTATGAAACCGGCGCACGGGCCGCCGCCCCCATCTGGCTCGATTTCATGGAGGACGCCGTCAAGGGTATGCCGATTGAAACATTCCCCATACCGGAGGACGTCGTCTTCGAGCCGATTGACCCGGAGACCGGGGATCTTGCCTCCGGCGATTCATTAGGCACCCAGATGGAGTGCTTCAAGTCGGACAGTCTGCCGACCGACGGCGGTGCCTACGGTAGGCCTTCCGAAGGAAGCCGATTCTGGAAGGAAGACCTCGGCCTGTAGGAATCGGCCGGCCTATGTGAAAGGGGAGGATTATCCCCTCCCTTTTTTTACGCCGCTTTTAATTCGGCTCTTTTTTTTTGCTCCCCTATCTTACGTGTGGTGCGAGAACCCAATGATCGAGAAATCCATGGACGCCAAGGGCGCCGCTCTGGCGATTTTTTTGTGCCTGCTGTTCGGCTCCAACGCCCTGGCCATTAAGGTCTCCCTTTTCGGCCTTTCTCCCTATGCCTGTGTGATGATTCGCTTTCTGGTTGCCTCACTAATCATCCTGGTATACGCTCGATTCAAGGGAATCACCACGGCGCTTTCCCGTCTCGAATGGGGGCATGCTACGGCGATGGGGATCATCTTCGGCGTTCAAATGGCCGTCTTCTACGTCGGGATTACCTACACGACAGTATCGCACGCGGGCGTCCTCATGAATACCCAGCCGTTTTTCGTTGCGATCATGGCTCACTTCCTTCTTCCTGACGACCGCCTGACGATACGCAAGATCTTCGGGATTGTCTTTGCCTTTATCGGAGTTTCCATACTCTTCTCGGGCCGCGGCGACTTGAGGTCGGGTAGTCTTCTCGGCGACTCCCTCATAATGTCCTCTTCCTTTCTCTGGGCGACTCAGACAATCTATATAAAACGGTTCACGGATCATTGGCATTCCATACCGCTGGTCCTTCACCCGATGGTCATCAGTATATATATCTTCCTGGTTTTTTACCTTATCTTCGAGATACACACCGTCCAGGTACTCGATACCACCGTCCTGATTTCCCTCTTCTATCAGTCGGTAATCGTGGCGGGATACGGCTATATCGGTTGGACGAAGCTGCTGCTCACGTACAAGGCGAGCCACCTGTCGGTTTTCGTGTTCATCATGCCGGTAGCAGCGGTGGTCCTCGGGATTATATTTCTGAACGATCCCTTCTCGATGAAGCTCTTCGTGAGCCTGTTTTTTGTGGCCGTGGGTATCCTGATCGTCAACATCGTCCCGAAGGAGGCCTTCGTGCTGCCGGAATAACGCAAACCGGCGGCAGGCATTTTCCGCGTCATAACGCGTAACCGTGCCGAATCATTCCTTCATGAAACGGCGGGAGATCTCCTGATACGGTTATTTCACATCCCCGAAACCGCGACGGTTCTATTCTAAGCGGCACACCCGCCCCGATCCCCTACTACCGGCAGGTCCTTCCATTGCCTTCATATGATCTTTTCAATATGTGTGCCCGGCAGATACTCAATCGGCGTCTCTCATGGAAAAGGGTTTGATCATACCAGACCAACCCCTTCATACTATTCAAGAAGCGTCATTTTTCCATCGACGCCGATAAACGCTTACCCTTCATCAAGTTATATGGCCTATCACCGCGTCTACTTTTCCTGCGGCATACCCGAACCCCGTTTCACGTAATTGGTATGAAGCAGCTCATGAGACATATGTCCAAGCGGCTCCTTGAGAAACGTATCATAGATCTCCTTGATGGCCGGATTTTCATGGGACTGGCGGAATCGCTGCACCGACTCGTCGTCTTTGTAGAGCGCGTTGGAGCGCAGGGACCTGACTTCGTTATTCGTGGGGATCGGCTCGCCGCCGCCGGCTATGCATCCCCCCGGACACGCCATGATCTCAATGAAGTGATAATCAGCCTTGCCTTCAAGAATCTTATCCATGAGCTTGCGCGCGTTTCCCAGCCCGTGGGCCACCGCTACCTTGACTTCTCCCAGGGCGCCGACCGTTATGGCGGCCTCTTTTACGCCTTCAAGTCCACGGACAGGGGTAATGTTCAGATCCGGGAGGTTTTCACCCGTAACTACCGCATACACCGTTCGCAGTGCCGCCTCCATGACGCCGCCGGTGGCTCCGAAGATCGTCCCCGCACCGGTGTATTGACCCATGGGGGAGTCATATTCATCGTCGGCCAGGCCGAGGAAATCAATTCCCCCCTCCTTAATCATCCGCCCAAGCTCTCTGGTGGTCAGGACATAGTCAACGTCACGGTATCCGCTGGCGTTCATTTCGGGACGCTGGGATTCGAACTTCTTTGCCGTACACGGCATGATCGATACCACGATCATGTCTTTCGGGTCGATTCCGGCAATCTTGGCGTAGTAGGTCTTTGCCAGGGCGCCAAACATCTGCTGCGGCGATTTGCAGGTGGACAGATGGGGCAGCAGGTCCGGGTAAAAATGTTCGCAGAATTTGATCCAGCCGGGGCTGCAGGAGGTGATCATCGGCAGCACGCCGCCAGTCTTTACCCTTTTAAGAAGCTCGTTGCCCTCCTCGATGATCGTGAGGTCCGCGGTGAAGTTCGTGTCGAATACCTTATCGAATCCGAGTCTTCTCAGTGCGGCGATCATCTTTCCGGTTACCAGCGAACCCGGGGGCATGCCGAATTCCTCGCCGAGAGCCGCCCTGATTGCCGGCGCTTCCTGAACCACGACGTGCTTCGTCGGGTCCTGCAGGACCTTCCATACCTCCTGTACCTGGTCCTTTTCGTAGATAGCCCCAACGGGACATACCATAATGCACTGGCCGCAGTTGATGCAGGTAGATTCGGAAAGCGGCAGGTCAAATGCCGGCACCACCATAGCGTTGCTCCCCCTCCAGGCAGGCCCGAGAACACTGACCGTCTGGATGGATTGGCACACCGTCACACAACGATGACAGTTAATACATTTTCTGCTATCGCGAACGATCGACGTGCTTGAATCGTCAATCATACCCTCTTTGGGGGGCGCGGTATTTTCGAAGCGTACTTCCCTAAGGCCGACCTGTTCGGCAACCTTCTGGAGCTCACAATTACCGTTGCGAACACAGTAAGTACATTCCGCCGGATGGTTGCTGAGCAACAACTCAACCACGAGCTTGCGTGCGCTACGAACGCGCTGCGTATTCGTATTGATCACCATACCCTCTGTAACGGGGTGCACGCAGGACGCCACGAGATTTTTTGCCCCGACAACTTCCGTCACGCAGACACGACATACTCCGGGAGTATGGCCGATTTCCTGCGATGCGCAGAGAGTCGGTATTTGTACGCCCGCCTTCTTCGCGGCAGAGAGGATGGTGCTTCCCTTTTCCACAGATACGTCAATATCGTCAATCGTCACGTTCACCAGAGACATCAGATATCCTCCTTAATTACATTATTTTTACAGTCCGATCGATTCGTGAGGATTTAGCGCACCGTTTTATACACCCCATTACAGTAAAATGGATCGTTTTCCCCCGGGAAGCCCGATTCCCGCGCCCAATCAATATACGGATCCGTCCCCGCCGTTATCCAATAACGGCCGGGGTCGAATCGAAATATAAATTTATAGTATACAAGAACCTCTAAATCATGTTAACTTTTTGATTGATGCTCGCGGTGAATCCCTTCGTTCCCCCCTCTCGGTCGGATCAGTCTTAGTGACGTTCTTTCGTGAAGGAACGCATAAATAGTCTTGTAAGCCTGATCCCTCCCGACATACGTTTTCCGATGTTATGGGAAAACAGGAAGTCCATCATCCCCTTTATCCCGTCGTATATCTCTTTACCGGCTGGATACCACCACATATTCCTTTGAACTCCGGGCAGGTAATCATGGACAATACATATCGGCTGGGTCATCTCCATCATCCCAAGCTCTCCGTGCGTTCGGCCGATTCCGGATTCCTTGAACCCGCCCCAGGGTGTTTCGGCAAGACCGTTGCTCATCAGATGATCATTGATCATCACGACACCCGACTGAATCCTCCGGGCCAGGGATTCGGCATACCTTCGATTTCTTGACCAGACCGATGCGGTCAGACCGAGATTTGAATCGTTGGCCAGGGCAACGGCCTGTTCCATATCATCGACCTTCATCACCCCGAGGACCGGCCCGAAGGTCTCCTCCCGCATGACGACCATCGAGTGGTCAACGTTGGCCAGGATCGTAGCCGGCAGGAAGTTGCCGCCGGAGTCTTTCGGATACGCGGACTGCGCGGCGATAACCGCTCCCTTATCGAGGGCGTCCGTGATATGCTGTTTGACCGTCTCCATTTGCTGCGTGGTGGTCATTGCCCCGATATCGACGTTAAAGCCGTCCTTTCCCACCCTAATCGATTCCACCTGTTTCCCGAGCAGGTCCATGAAGGAATCATAGACATCCTTATGAACATAGATCCTTTCGACCGCGGCGCAGGTCTGCCCGCTGTTTGACAACCCTGCCCATACCGCACCCGTTGCGGCCCGGTACAGGTTTGCATCGGGACATACCAGCATGGGATCATTTCCACCCAGCTCAAGCGAGAGCGGCGTCAGTGTACGGGAGGCCAGGGCCATTAACTGCTTGCCGACACCGACGCTCCCGGTAAAAAAGAGCTTATCGATTCCGGCCGACAGAAACGCGTCCCCCGCGATCCTTCCCGGGAGGTTGACGTGCGTGAAGAGTCCTTCGGGAAGTCCGACCGAGTTAAAGCACTTCTCAAGTTCCCGACCTACCTGCTGCGTCTCGGTAGCGACCTTTAGTACTACCGCATTTCCCGCCATAAGTGCCATGACGATCTCGACAAACGGGATCGTAAACGGGTAATTCCATGGTGAAATGATCCCGATAACGCCGTAGGGCACTCGTATAATCTTGCTCTTCTTATACGCCATCATCATAAGGCCGGGCCTTATGCCCTTATCCTTGATCAGGCGCTTCGTATTTTTAGCATAATAGTCTGCCGCCAGAGCCGCCCCAAATGCCTCGGCGACCATGGCGTCCGTCAGCGTCTTGCCGTTATCGAGGCTGACTGTTTGCGCGATTTCATCGGCATGTTGGACAATATAGTCGCGAACCCGTATCATCGCGCGTGACCGCTCCTTGATCGGTGTTGCCGCCCAGAGGGGTTGAATTTTTTTCGCTGTCTCAACGGCGATGAGAACGTCGTCGGGAGTATTCAACTGAGACACGCCCAGTTTCTGACCCGTTGCCGGGCTCTTAGAGACGACAAATTCTTTGCTCTTATCTTCATCGACTGTCTTTCTGGCAGATGTATGGCTCATAGTATTACTCTCCATGTGATCGTCTATAAAAGTCTGCGCCGCATGCACACCGATGATTCATTGGTCTTTTCAGGCGATCAATCATACGGTCACATCGAGGGCAGAACTACCTATCCGCATTTCATATTCGAATTAACAAGGAAGCGCCATCGGAATTTTGGTGTGAGCCGATGTTTCGGACACACAACTTCCCTTTAACGTTCGGTCGATTACCGACGCTCCTTCATCGTCTGAAATGCCCTGTTATGTCAGGTTTTCTGGAGAGCCCGATATCATATCGGAGGTGGGAAATAATACTTGTTAAGGCCCTTGGAATGCTTCCTACGCGAGGCGAGTCTCGACATCATGGTTTTCCTCCTTTCCAAACACGGGAGGCCCGGCCGTTTCCAACCGAACCCTATCGGCCAGTCACCATAGAGCTACCGGCGCACCGTACGCCGGCGATCCACAGGTGATGTGGCTCGGAGAACTAATATCATAGTATACGAAATAAAAAATATGTCAAACAGTTTTACATCTTATAAATATTTTCACCGCAGCCGTATCTACTCCTTCCCCTCGACCGTTTGAGACACCGCTGGTAAATTATTTGTATGTTTCAGCGAGTAATGATATACTATGCACGTTTCTTCACCTCTCTGAACACCATTCATAGAGGAGAAAACGATGGACATATCACGGTATATCATCAACTCGTTGCTTACCGGCAGCCCGATGCCTATTGAAATCGTGTATTGGGACGGCACCGTTTCGCAGTACGGGAACGGATGCCCGCAGCATCGGGTTACCTTTAAGAGCGCCGCCGCCGTTAGGAGGCTCCTTACCGGGATCTCTCTTGGATTTGGCGAGGGCTATATGAACGGAGAGATTGAGGTAGAGGGCGACCTGCAACAATTGCTGTCTCTTCCATCGCAATTCGGCTCCGGAAACGGCCGGCTCTCCTTTTTTACTGCGCTTTCCGAGTGGGCCGCCTCCTTCAGGAACAGGAACGCGCTCTCCGGATCCCGCAAGAACGTCTCCCACCATTACGACATATCAAATGATTTTTACCGGCTCTGGCTTGATCATAACCTGCAGTATACCTGTTCCTACTTTACCGATCCGTCCGTGGATCTCAACTCATCTCAATTGAAGAAGATGGACTATATCTGCAAGAAAGCCGACCTCAAGGAGGGCCAGACCGTTATCGAGACCGGCTGCGGCTGGGGTGGGCTGGCGGTGTACGCTGCAAAACGCTATGGGGTACATGTAACGGCGTACAACATATCCGGCGAGCAGATCTCGTATGCGAGAAGACTTGCCGATGAGGCCGAGGTTGGGGACCGCGTTTGCTTTCTCGACGCGGACTACCGCAATGCCGAGGGGAGCTACGATCGGTTCATCTCAATCGGAATGCTCGAGCACGTCGGCAAAGAAAACTACCGGACATTTGTCGATGTTATAAAGAGAACGCTTAAAAAGGGCGGTCGGGGAGTAATCCATTTCATCGGCAAGGTCACCCCCAAGAAGGGCGACGCATGGGTAGCGAAATATATCTTCCCCGGTGGTTATTCGCCTGCCCTGTCCGAGGTCTTGATCCCGTTTGAAAAAACGGGCCTTAATGTCCGGGACGTGGAGAACTTGCGCCTTCACTACGCGCAAACTCTCGATCACTGGGCCCGGCAGTTTGAAAATGAAATCGATACCATTAGGGAAACATTCGACGAGCGTTTTATCCGGATGTGGCGATTTTACCTCAACTGTTCATCGGCCGGCTTTAAATGGGGCGGCCTTGCCCTCTACCAGATCATCTTCACTAACGGGCTTGACAATACCGAGGAGTTGACGCGCGAATATCTCTACTCAAACAAGCCCGATCGAGCACAATGGAACTTTTTGATGTAATCGTTGTTGGCGCGGGACCTGCCGGGGCTACGGCCGCCCGTACCCTCGGCGCCCGGGGTCTTTCGGTCCTGGTTATGGAACGGTATTCATTTCCCCGCTCCAAACCCTGTGCCGGATGGATATCTCCCTGGGTCCTTGAGCTGATCGGCGTAACGCCCGATCAATACGCAAACCGTGGGACGCTCGTCTCGTTTTCTTCCCTGATCGTTTGGGACGGTCGCAACGTCGGCCGCGAGGTCAAATTCGATCAAATCAAGGGGTACGGCATTATTCGCTCGGAATTCGACGCCTCCCTTGTCTCGCTCATGAAAAACGTACGGTTTGCGGAGGACTCGCCGGTCCGAGATATTACCCGTCATACCGGCACCGTCACTATCAACGGTCGATATAGGGCCCCCGTCGTCATCGGCGCCGGGGGGCATAACTGTCCGGTTGCCCGAAAATTCGGACGGATTCGTCCGGATGAGCGTTACGTCACCGCCGTCGTCTCAGAGACCCGCCTCGGTCGTGACGTGATCAACTCTCTAACCCCGCATCCCGATATCCCCCAGGTAATTTTCCACGACGATTTTACCGGCTACGGTTGGTATTTTCCAAAAGGCGATTACCTGAATATCGGCGTCGGAACCACCTCGGCCGAACGTCTCACATCCCATCGGGATGCCCTCATGCTCCGACTTAAAAAAGGGGGCATGCTCCCCGATCGTAAGCGCTATCCTCTTAACGCCTTTACCGGCCATGCCTACAAGCTTATGCGGATCAGTCCCCGCAGGCTCTGCTCGGGCGGGATTTTGCTTGCCGGTGACGCCGCCGGAATAGCCTACAACATGTCCGGAGAAGGAATAGGACCCGCCGTCTTCTCGGGCCTTTGTGCCGCCGAAACGATCCTCGCGGCAAACGGCGACTACTCCCCGCGATCACTCACGGACTACCCGCGCCTCCTTTACGCACGTTTCGGCGCGCCTTATCCCGAAAAACTGATTTCCGCGCTCTCGTTGATACCCGGGTTTCTATCCCCCCTTGTTCGGTTGTCCGCCGTCACAAGCCGTACCACCCGCCGACACCTTGTGGCCCGGCGCTGGTTTTTTAGGGATTGACGATACTGTGTTCGCCCTTGATCGGCCCGCGGTTATTGCCCGGTCCGATCAAGAAAAAAGTCAGGCCTTATCTATACTATATTTCTTATGAGGTGCTCCATGGACAGGATCGAACGCGTCAAAACGGCGTTGGCCCATCGGGAACCCGATGTCGTTCCCACCATCTCTTGTATCGATGTGCAGAAACACATCTACGACATCCTCGGCGAGACACCCGATAATTCCTACAAGTATTTTATAAACCCAATCACCGCACCGATCATCACCGCCACGGCCCCCCTTCTTAACAGGATGGGCCTTTTTGAACGGGACGTGCGGGAATTCATGTTTAAGAAGCTGACCTCCGACGTGCTCATGGGATATGACGCAACCTGGGCCCTTTATGCCAATATATTCCTCATCAAGGATTCCCGACACATGACCGACATCTTCGGCCGCCTCTATAAGATAGTTGACGACGGCTATGGTAATATGGACACCCCGATGTACATAGACGGAATGCTCAGGACTCCCGAGGACTGGCGGCGATTGCCCAAGAAGAACTGGGAGCGCTTTCCTGAAAAAATGTTCCAATTCAACAAAACGATCAAGAAGGAATTCGGAAACGACATCTACCTCTTCGGATCTCACCTCTACGGTATTTCGGAGAACATCTGGCAGCCGTTCGGGTTTCCGACGTTTACACGGCTTCTCAAGAAGGAACGCTCATTCATCGAAGAGGCCATCGAATACAACAAGAACTGGTATCTTAAATGCGTCGACGCCTCGGCCGACGCGGGCCTTCCCGGCATCATCTATTCCGATGACATGGCCTATAAATCCGGGCCTATGTTAAACCCGAAGCTGATGGACGAACTGTACGGAAAGGCTTTTACCGAGATTACCGATCGGGCCCATCGGAAGGGCCTGAAGATCGTTATTCATACCGACGGCTGGACGATTCCTCTGTTGCCCTACTTCATTAAATGGGGATTTGACGGACACCACTCTCTGGAGCCGACGGCCGGCGTGGACCTTGCCGAAGTGCGCAGTATAGCCGGTCACAAGCTCTCGCTGCTCGGACACCTCGATATCGCTCACGTCCTTTCCCATGGAACACGGGAAGAAGTACATGCTCACGTCAGGGAGGTTATCGGCAAGGCCGGGGAAGGCGGCGGGTTGATCCTCGGCCCCTGTAACTCTCATGCCGATATTAAGGTCGACAATATCCGCTTCATGATGGAGGCGGTCAAAGAATATGGAAGATATCCCATTCGGATATAGACAGCAGCACTACGCTCGTGTAGTATTTATCGTTATGCACCCTGTAAGGAGTATTGCCCCATGACATCGCTGAGTAATTTCATGTCGCAGGTCTATTTCGGAAACACAGTGGATCGCTACCTCTACTTCTTCTTGATCGTCATCGGCGCCGCTGTTCTCGCACGGATGATCTACTACCTCTTTAAGAACGGCGCCAGGAAGATGGCCAAAAAAACAAAAACGAGCCTGGACGACGTGATCATCGACTTCGTCGAAGAACCAATAACCCTGCTGTTTCTCGTGGGAGGCGTTTATCTTGCCCTCAAGATCCTTGTCATGACCCCGCCGGTTAACAAGTTCGTCGGTCAGGTCATTATTATTGTCTTCCTGGTGGCTGTAACCTGGCTCGTCACCAGGATGTTTGACGTTCTCGTGGAGGCCTTTCTCAGACCGCTGGCCTCCAAGACCGAGACGAAGCTGGACGACCAGATTATCCCGATCATCAGCGCGATGGTCAAGGTCAGCATCTGGGTCATGGTCATTATCGTGCTGCTGTCCGAGATGGGCTATGATGTCCTTTCGCTGATCACGGGCCTTGGCGTCGGGGGCGCCGCCATTGCCATCGCCGCCAAGGAAAGCCTGGGTCAGATGTTCGGCGGTTTCAATATCTTTATGAACAAACCCTACCAGATGGACGATACCATTGTTTATAAGGGGATCGAGGGGAAGGTAGAAGAGGTTGGACTGCGCATGACGACGATGCGTACCTTTGAGGATACGCGTGTCATGATCCCCAATAGCGAGATCTCCAACAGCCTCATGGAGAACCTGTCCGCCCGGAGGGCCCGCCGCGCGCTGTTATATCTGGCCGTGGCGCCCGAAACAAACGCCGAAACCCTGCAGCACTGTTCGGATCTTGTTACGAAGGCGTTGGACAAGACCCCCGGCGTTAGGAAGGGATCGAGCTGCGATCTTTACGACTTCGTCAGCTACTCGATAACGTTTCGTGTCGTCTACTGGATCGAGGATATACCTCAGTATTTTAGCCTGCGCCACAGCGCCAATACGGCAATAAAGAAGGCCCTGGAAGAGGCGGGTGTGCGGCTCGCGTCTCCGATTGCCAGGGTGTAAACTCAGTAGTTGCGGATGTGGATTCGTTTTCTTCGATAATTGAGGAGAAAAAGGACGAAACAGAGCGCAATAGCCAAATCGACGGCCCCGAGGATTCCATAGCTGAGCGGGGTCGTCCAGAACAGGCTCGTGTAGAGAAGAAATCCGCCGCCCCATGTCCTCAAACCGATTCCGAAGACCGGAATGTAGAACTTGAACTTTTCGTAGTTCAGGTACGGGAAGATATAGCCGAAACCGGCGAAGAACATGAAGATGCCGTTCATCTTCAGGTGCATCATCTCCACGGACCCACAAGCCGTCATGGGGAGCCCCGTATCAAACGCGCTCATCAACACGTATAGGATTGGATAGAAGAAAAAGGACGAGAGGCCTACAAGTATATCGTAGATCCCGGCGCAAAGGATAAAGGCGCGATAGCCTCTCGAAACATACGGGGACGCAATCGATTCCATGTATCGCTCCTGACCCGGACCTATTGAATTGCTCGATATACTAAGGATACGGAATCCATAAGGGGTTCTTCGCGGTCTTTTTTCCCCTATAAGAATGGGGCGTCGGCGTCCGTCCAATAAGGCGATTTCTTCTCAGGTCTTTTCTGCACCGCGGTTCGAACAGCCTTTATCTTAGGATATCCTTAAAACTTTCGAGACGATAGAGAATATTTTGAGCCTTTTTATTCACCTAACTCTTGACAAAATATACTAAAAGGTATACGTTATCACATTGTTTTTGTGGCCGGAGTAGCTCAGTGGTAGAGCAGTTGATTCGTAATCATCAGGTCGGGAGTTCAAATCTCCCCTCCGGCTCCATTGATTTCTAAAATATCCCCCGTTTATTGGGTAATCGCTCTTCCTACGGAACCCCCGTCCTTCCCGAAAATCTCAACACACAAAATCCGCTAAGAAGCGCTCGCGTCCAGAGTCCCTTGAATTACGGATCGTACCTTACCCATCAGATCACCCACGTTTTCCAGGGTGTATCCCTCTACGGAAATGGGACGGTGGATCGTCATTACGGCCCGGCCCGGCAGCAGGTTTATCGTCCCCGGGGGCAGGATCTTACTGGTGCCCGTTATCGTTACCGGAAGGATCGGTATCCCCAGGTCAAGCGCCATGATAAAGGCACCTTTTTTAAATTCTCCCATTTGACCCGTTCTGGTGCGCGTCCCTTCCGGGAAGAATATCACGGACGTTCCGTCCCTGATTATTCTTTTGGCGTCATTGAGGGACTTGAGAGCTGTTTGCTTGTCCGAACGATCGATATAGATGTGCTCCAGCTTCTCGCAGGCAACCCCGAGCGCCGGTATGTTTCTCAACTCTTTCTTCATAACCCATTTAAAATCGATCCCGAGCCAGCCATAGAGTACAAAGACGTCATAATGGCTCTGATGGTTGGATACGATGACGTACGAACAGGCGGGATCGATATTCTCCCTGCCAAATACGGAGACCCTCATTGGGACCATGAAGCTGTTTATTCGTGACCATCGCGCCCCGCACAGGTTGCTGACGAACTTTGGTGATACCGACACCGACAGCAGAAAGACGGCAAGAGATCCGCACATCAGTGTGGTGACAACCAGGAAAGGGAAAACAATGAGCCACTTATACGGCTGATAGAGGATACTAAGCAACTTTCTCATCTGAGACTCCAAGAAATTATACCTTCCTACGGAAACGTTCGCTCGGTATTATGTACCTGGATTATTTTGAAATGATTTGCTTATTTTTTTATCCGCAGTGATTCAAGATGTCGGTCGGCGTTACTACAAGTTATTCATACTGTAAAACCAATTTGAGCCAATGTAAAGGAGAAAGTAGATCCTTACGGTATTTTTCCAATAGTGACACGTGCCTAACGGATGTTCTCCCTTGTCTCGTTTTGACTTCCCGTTATGCGCGGCTTTCAACTCAAGGCACATGCACGGAGGACCCGACCATCACCGGAGCTTTTTGGAAATTAACGGCCAGCTATATATGAAACAGGATTTTAGGGCGTTGGCTTTCCGAAAATCAACGAAGTGCTTCTTCGTGTCTTTTCGCCCGACGAAAGGTCTTTTTCGAGTTATTGATTGGTGATCTTATTGCGCACGTCCCAGTTCGTGAACGGCCGGCACGTTACGGCCGGGCCGTTTATTTGGTTCTGATACTCGATATCGTCGGCATATCTATAATCCGGCCCCGGCGAAATCGGTCCGATCGATAGCCGATCCGGCTGTAACGACCGAAGCCGGAGGAAAGTCCCCCGGCTTCGGTTTGTCAATCAATGGGCGTTTTCGGCCGAGCGGAGGATCTTACGCGAATATCGCTTCGCGCCTACCCGCACCCCACACGGTGCCGTCGGCGTGAGTAAATTCGCCCCATCGATCCTCCACTATACCTTCGGAATCCGAATGGTCTGTCCGGGATAGATGAGGTCGGCGTTCTTAATAATACCCCGGTTTGCCTCGAAGATCTGGTGGTATTTATTGCCGTCCCCGTAGAATTTTTTTGCGATACCCGACAGGGTGTCTCCCTTGACTATCGTGTAAAATGTGCTCTCTCCCGGTCCCGATGCACCCCCTCCAGGCTTCGTGCCCATCTGCTGCTGTCCTCCTACCGGTGCACCCGCGACGTTAAGGCCGCTCGTGTCGACCTTTTCTACCCCCTTGATATTGCCTGCCAGCAGGATTGCCTTTTCGAGGAGATCATTCGAATCGACGTTACCCTTGAGCTTTATCATGTTCCCGATCAGATCGACGGCGATATCTTTGACGGCGCCGCCAAGACCGTCCTTGATGTGGTTTTCAACGTCTCCTGAATTCGGATTCTTTTGATTGAGGATCGCCTCTCCCGCGCTTTTAACGAATTCAAAAAGTCCCATACGTACCTCCCTCTAAAATTAGATTATTGTCTAATCCGATGCCTGTATTACCTGAATAATTATATAACAATTCTGAAAATAATCAAGAAGAACCCCCCCAACCCAATAAGATTACCTGGGTTGTGTCTTTCCCGTCATCGGCCGCGGCCGTTCGGAACTCATAACCTATACAGACAGATATTCCGGTTTCCCGTTTACCTAACTACCCCCTTTGCCGGCGCAAAGGGGGTAGTTAGATTGATTTATCCGGTTGATTTGTATAGGATTATTAGATTAATGGTATATTTTACGACCAAGCCGCCGGCTATCCGGATCGGACTTGTCGTGGCGAAAACCCTCACCAAGGCAAACGGCGGCACGGTTACCATCGAGAATGGCGATTCGACCGGCATTACCGCTCTGATCTTCCTCCCCACCACGAAGCGTATGCTTTCGGCCGACGGCGTCGAGAGCCTTTTCACCTACGACGGCCGTCCCGATACCCTCTATTCGAGAGCCTTTGAGCGGTCAGCCGATTTTATGCAGGAAGCGGAGGATATCTTCTGACGGTCATGTCTTGCACCCCCGCCCGGTCTACCATCTGCGTACGGCACCCTCAATTGTACCGTATCCCATCACCCGCAGGACAACCAGAACGGCAAGAACCCCAAACGAGGCGATGATCAGCGACCAATCCTGTTTCCCCAGGCGAAGCCGCAGGTATCCGTCCCGCACCCGTTTCCTGCCAAATCCCCGGGATTCGAGGGCCATTGCCAGATGGTTCGTGTTCCTGATGGTCGTCAGGAATATCGGCGTCAACAATGGGATATACTTACGAAACCTGGCCGACGGGCTTCCGCTCTTCAGATCAAGCCCCCTGCTCTCCTGAATGCGCGCGATCTCTCTCGCCTCGACCAGGATAAGAGGAAACAGCCGCATCGCATACGAAAAGGAAAAGGCCACGGGAAAGGGTATTCCCATCCGGACAAATCCGGCAGCCATCTCATCCGGAGTAATCCGTGTTAAATAGAAGATGCTTGAACAAATCATAAGATCGAGCTTAACCGCCGTCGTAACACCGTACATGACCGACTGACTGCTCACTATCCAGAACAGGATAGTCTCACCCCGCAGATATACCGCCCAGATGATCACGGTGAAAGTCGTGATGATCAGAAGCACCCACCAGAAGCGGATAACCAGCCCCAATCCCCCCGTAAAATATCCGTAGAGTATGATCATGATACCGATTACCAGAAGATAAGAGATATTCCATATAATAAGGAGTGCGGCAAAACTCGACACGAGCACGAGGAATTTTGTCCTCGGGTCAAGCACGGTATACCGATTCTCGTTCGCACTCATATTACGCGCCTATACATTCAATGAATTCCCGGGAGGTAAGCGTAACGAACCCGTTGGCGATTCCCATCCGAACGGCCGACGGTGCCACGATCATGCCCCGTTCAAGAGCCGCCTGCCGTGAGAAGACCTCCCGCACCGATCCGTCGGCGATCACCGACCCCGACTCCAGGATGATCATCCGGTGACAATATCCGGCCACCACGTCCATATTGTGGGTGATGCATATAACGGTGTGGCCGTGCTCGTTGAGGGACTTGAGCAGGTTCATCATGTCGATAATTTCACCGTAATCCAGGCCGGTCGTCGGCTCGTCGAGGATAAGCACCTTTGGTCCGACGGCCAGCGTCGCCGCTACGGCAAGACGCTGCCGCTCTCCTTTCGTGAGGAGAAACGGGTCTTCTTCCGCCTTGTCGTCGAGCCCCACCACCGAAAGCACCTGTGAAACCTTCTGTTGTATCGTTCGGGCGTTTGTGTTTCTGACGACAAGTCCGAAGGCTGCCTCATCGAATACCCGTTCCGCAAAGATCATCCGGTCCGGGTTTTGATGAACGAATCCAACCGTCTCCGAGATCTCCCGGACGCTGTATGATCTTGGCGGCCTTCCGGAGATCAGAACCCTGCCCGTTTGTGGAGAAAGAAACCCGTTTATCTGTTTGACGAGCGTGGTCTTGCCCGATCCGTTCGGCCCAACAAGCGCCACGAATTCCCGTTGCCTGATAGTAAGATCGAGGTTGGAGATTAACCGGTTTTTTCCGTATGAAAACGAGATGTTATCCATCTCGATGACGGGGGGACCGTACACCTCCGCGCGCTCATTATCCCGCTTCGTGATGCGCTTTATCTTATCCCGGTCAAAAGACCGATCCAGGCCTTTAAGGATGGGTATGGTATCGGCAAGCAACAACGGCCCGTTGTCTATACCGAGGGCCGATAGAATCTCGATGTGCGCCAGCGGTTTGAGTCGGTATTTCGTGAGGAGTTTCCCGTTGGAGAATATCTCCCGTGGCGTACCGACCGCCACGAGTCTTCCCTCGGCCAATACCCCGACCCTGTCGGCGCTAACGAGGTGGTCGCTCTCATGATCGACCAGAACGGCCGTTACCCGCTTATCCGTCAGAAGCCGATCAAGGAGGAGCAGCACGTCACGCTGTCCCTCGGGATCCAGATCGGTTATCGGCTCGTCGAAGACCAGGATTTTCGGCTCCATCGCGAGGATCGAGGCGATGACAAGTCGCTGTTTTTCCCCTCCCGACAGGTCGGAGGGAACGCGGCCTTTCTTCTCGGTCAACGAGACCGACGCCAGCGACTTGCGAACCCGGGAGAGAATCTCGGTTCGGGAAATCCCCAGGTTCTCGGGACCGAAGGCCGTCTCGATATCGACCCGTGACGAAAATATCTGGGATTCGAAATCCTGGAAGACCGTCCCGACGATACCGGCCAGGTCCCTCGGGGAGGTGACCGCCGTTTCCATTCCGTCAACGACAAGCCTCCCCGTGATTTCTCCCCGAATGAGGTTGGGTATAAAGGCACCGACCGAGGCGGCCAGCGTCGATTTCCCGGCACCGGAAGGACCCACGATCCCGATAAGCTCGCCTTCGGCCACCGCGAAATCGATGTCGACCAGCGCCCATTCCCGGGCCCTTCTGTACCTGAATCCGTAGTTTTCAAATGAAAGGAGGTGCGGGTGCGTCATGGGTGTTCTACAACAGCGCCCCCACAATCATGAGGAGGAGCGACACGGCCCCCGTAATGATAATTGCGGGGTTTCCGAGTCCTTCGTAACTGCCGGGCGCAACATTGCCGAGTATATCAAAGGAATAGACCCCGATCGAGAGAAGAAACCCGACTACTAACCCTCCGACGGCACCGATACATATCAGGGCACCACCGACCGTCGGGATTCGCGATACGGATCGATCCTTCTTATCTATGATGTCGGTCCATATGAGGTCCCAGCGTTCGAGCCGCGGATTGAGGAGCCAGAAAAGGAACGGACCAATCACGGCCGGCATGATGAGGTTATTGAGAAATACAATGCTCACAAACACCGCAAACGGGAATATCCTAAAGGCATCCATTCCCCATGATATAATGGTGGCGCATGCCGCAGCCGAAACGAGAACGATGAAAAAAAACTGCATGTATCCCTTAAGTGAACGAATGTCCATTCGCTCATCCACGGTAAGCAATTCCCATTTCTCTCGGAGCTTGTAACCTATAAATCCAAGGAAGAAGTTTCCGATGAATCCGAACAGAGAGATAATCGTCAGCATCCCGCCGAAAACGTCACCGATCATATTACCCATCGCCGCGCCCCACGCACCGGCCGGACCGAAAAAGAGACCGAAGACGATGGGAATGGCCACGGCGGGACGGATCTCGGTGAAGCCGGGAACGATCGTTGCGATCTTAAAGGGAATCATAACCGCGGCGTAAACGGCGGCCGTCAGCGCCGTAAGGACGACCATCTTGGTGTATTTCCACTGGGTAAAGACCTCTTTCATCCGACACCTCTCCTTATCTACTCAAAACAGCGTCCGAGAGACAACCCCCTTTTCCTACGACAGTCCCTTATATACACCTTTGGAGGCTCATAGCCTTTCCATCGGGTTAAAATACCAGTTCCCCTTTCACGAGGTCTCCGTCTCTCGTGAGGGTAAATCCCCGTCTCTCGAACATCTTAATAATAACCGTATTATCGGGCAGCATCACCGTGCTGATCCGTTTGACCCCGCGTCGGCGGGACATCTCGATACAGAAGTCGATCATCTGGGAGCCCGCGCCCTTCCGCTGCCATGCATCGGTAACCGCCACCGCAAATTCACCCGATTCTTTGTCCATAAAGAGTATGAGCCTGCCAACCCCGACAAAATGTTTCTCTCCCTTCTCCTCGACCTCCACAACGACGCCGATCTCCCGGTCGTAATCGATGTAGCAGTAGCGCGTCGCCATCTCGTGGGTGATCTCCCGAATCGGGTGGAAAAATCGAAAACGAATTGTCTCTTTCGAAAATGAATTGAGCAGGTCTATCCAGAGCGGCTCGTCCTCCGGTTTTATCGGCCGCATGAGGGCATTCGTGCCGTCGGCCAGGGTGATCGGCCGCTCGTATTCCTCCGGGTACGGCCGGATTGCCAGGTGATAGTAGGGATCCTGGGTCCTTCCCGGCATACCCTCATCGACGATGACGCGCGCATCCAGCGCAATCGCGCCGTCCGGGGAAACGACCAACGGGTTTATATCGAGCTCCTTGATCTCGGGATAGTCGGCGATGAGATACGAAAACCTGATAAGAATTTCGATAAGCCCATCTATATCGGCCTGGGGCCTCCCCCGATAGCCCACGAGCAGGAGGTAAGACGCCAGCGATTCAAGCATCCTTCGGGCCAGCCGCTCGTTAAGCGGCGGTAATTCAAGTACTCTGTCGCGAAGGAGCTCCGCGGTAATCCCCCCCATTCCCAGCATGATGACCGATCCGAAGGTAACGTCACGCTTGGCACCGAGAATTAGCTCGGTTGAGCTCTTCATGGATACCATCGGTTGCACGGTCACTCCGTCAATCACGGCCTTCGGAAACACAGACCGGGACGACGCCATAATTCGGTCATACTCCTCACTCACGTCCTGCTCGGTATGCAGATTGAGCGCAATGCCCCCCGCGTCCGTCTTATGGGTGATATCGGGGGAGTAAATCTTGAGGACCACGGGATAGCCGATCTCTCCGGCCGCCTTGACCGCTTCGTCGGCCGTCCCCGCCATGACCGTCTTGGTGACCGGAATACCGTAGGCGCCTACCAGATCCTTTGATTCTATCTCGGAAAGGACCCGCTCTCCCCCGTTAAAGAGATACTTCATCCGATCACGTATTTCCTGCCGGTTAAGCGTAAACCGTACCGGGACGTTTTTAGGTGTCTCGTAGAGTATCTCGAGATTTCTCTTATATGAGACCAGATGCATGAAGGCACGCACCCCCTGTTCCGGCGTCGTATACGTCGGGACCTTGGACTGATTGAGGATCCGGATACCTTCCCGTACTTTGAGTCCCCCCATCCACGCCGCCAGGATGGGTTTATCGAATTTTCTGACCAATCTTCCGATCTCTATGGACGTGCCCGATGGGTCGGTCATCGCCTGGGGCGTAAGGATGACCAGTGACGCATCCACCCCCGGGTCAGACAGGGTGATCTCGGTCGCCCGGGCCAGCCGTTGCGCCGGAGCGTCCCCGAGGACATCCACCGGATTTCCATGCGACCAGAACGGAGGCAGCTCCTTATTAAGGGCATCGAGCGTGTCATCGCCGAGCCGGGCGAGAACCCCGTGATGCTCTATCAGGCTGTCGGTAGCCATGACACCCGGGCCGCCGGCGTTGGTAACGATGGCCAGCCGTGCGCCCTGCGGGGGTTTTACGCGCCCCAGGAGCTCGGCGCAATCGAAGATATCGTCGATCTCCATCACCCGCTCGATCCCCGCCCGCTGAAACGCCGCGTCATAGACGTCGTCGGCTCCCGCCATCGCCCCGGTATGAGATCCGGCGGCCTTGGCCGATTCGGCGAACCTCCCCGACTTAAAGGCGACGATCGGCCTGGTCTTAGAAAAGGCCCGGGCCGCTGACATAAACTCCCGAACCGAGCGCACCGATTCTATATAGAGGATGATAGAGGTTGTCTTGGAGTCTCCACCGAAGTAGTCGATGAGATCGCCGAATTCTATATCGGCCTTGTTGCCGATAGATACAAAATACGAAAATCCGATCCCCTCTTCCAGCGCCCAGTCCAGAAGAGACGTACACAGCGCTCCCGACTGGGATATGACAGCCACGCTCCCGGCGGCAGGCATGGCCGTGGCGAAGCTTGCGTTCATACTGATAGTGGGCACTATAATCCCCAGGCAGTTGGGGCCGAGTATCCTCATGCCCGGGAAACGGGCCGCCTGCGCCATAACCGCTTCCTCGAGCACCTTTCCCTCGGCGCCGATTTCCTTGAAACCCGCCGAGATGATGATGATACCCATGATCCCCATCTCGCCGCATTGCGCGATAATGCCCGGCACCGTCTTGGCCGGGGTGCAGATGACGGCCAGGTCCGCGGGCCTCGGCAGGCTCTTGACGTCGGCGTAGGCCTGGATACCCTGGACCGCTTCCTTGGTCGGATTAACCGGATAGATAACACCGGAAAATCCCGACCCGATGAGATTTCTCAGGATCGTATAGCCGACCCCGGACGGATCGTTGCTTGCCCCGACGACGGCGATCCGTGTCGGGGCGAATATCTTATCTAAATTAATGGTGGTCATGGGGTCACTTCTTCCTAAAATCGTTTGCCGATCACAGCACAATACTTCCGACCCATTAGAACCTCGCTCTAGACTGCCGGTATCGGCCGTCCTCCTTATCTATTGGTTGTATCGATCGCGCCGTCAACGGCTTCCGATCACAACACGCGGCCTATTTTTTGCCCGATTTCTTTTCCATCTTGGCTATCTCGGCCAGGATCTCTTCGTACCGCTTCTCGTTGATCGGATAGAAGTATAACACGATTGAGGCCGTTACAAAGACAGCCGCGGGGATCGGCCCCAGGAAGAGCCTGATGCCCAGCTCGGCCGAAGGCGCCTGCGGCATCTTGTCGGCCACATACCCCATGAGGGAAAGGACCCAGCCCATGGAAAGGGCGGCAAACGCCTGGCCGATCTTAAGGGCCCACGTCCAGATGCCGTAGAAGGCACCCTCTCGCCGCTGGCCCGTTTTAAGATAGTCGTACTCGATAGCGTCCGGTACGATGGCATAGGGAAGCGCGTAGGTAAATCCGAAGCCGATCCCCATGACGAACATCATAATATACGAATAGGCGATAGGTTCTTTGTGTCCGAACAGGAACAGAAGCATCAACACGAACGCGACCCAGACCATCCCGCCGCCGTAAACCAGTTTCTTGCCGATTTTCTTGGAAAGCATGACGGATACCGGGATAAAGAGCATGGCAGTACCCAGAAGGATGAGGATGGCTATGGTCGTCTTGGCCTCGGCCCCGTGGATATACTTGAAGTAGTATATCGCTATGCCCGATACGGCCGTAATCGCCAGGATGTGAAGGACATAGGCAAAAAGGATGAAGAGGTATGGCTTGTTCTTAAAGACCGCGAGATAGGTCTTGAAAAAATCCATCTGAGCGGGCCGTACCTTCTCGGGTTCCTTGACCGAAAAGACGGTAATGAGCGCAGTAACCGACATAACGATCCCGAAGATCGCCCCCATGGCGACAAATCCGACGTTCTTATCGGCAAAGATGCCGACGATCGGCAGTGCCGCCCCCGCCCCCAACAGCGTCCCGATTACGGCGAAACCGAACCGGTATCCGTTGAGCGACGTGCGTTCGTGGTAGTCAGTCGTCAATTCCGGCGTCAAGGAGGAATACGGGATATTGACCGTTGAATACGTAGTGCACAGGACGATATAGACGACCATGACCCACAAAAATAGGGGGATCTGGTTATTGAGCGTCTGAAAGCCCTCGCCGAAGAGCATCGAGGGATTGACGAACATCAGCGCCATGGCCAACATCAGCGGGACGGCACCCGCGAACATGAAGGGACGCCGCCTGCCCCATCGGGTTTTGGTCTTGTCGGAGATATAACCGATGACCGGATCATAGAAGGCGTCCCAGAGCCGGCCCACCATGAGAGCCGTTCCCGCCAGACCCGCGGCCAGTTTTACGGTGTCGGTAAGATAGATCATAAGGACAAAGGCGGTAGCGGTAAAAAAAAGGTTGCCGCCGAGGTCACAAACTCCGTAGCCGATTTTCGTCCAGACGGACAGCTTTTTTCCTTCCATGGGGTATTACTCCTTTTGGTGGTTTGTCCAACGACACGCAATCATAACCCTTTGGCTATAATTAATCAACCAATTATTTGGGGATACTCTTGCCGGGTCGGTTGGTTATCGGTATCGGTCATCAAGAGAAAAGCCTTTGCTCCATCGGGCGTGTTGACCGCGGCTTTATCTCGTCGATAACCGGCGAGTCAACAGGCTCTGCAAAAAGCGTGATGAGAAAACAGGATTTCTCCCCACCACGTCAGTCGGTAAGTTCTTCATTCCACGTAACCGTGACGGTCGTCTTCTCCCTGACCGATAGATTGAGCGCCCAGACGTTGTCGGTACGTTTGCGAACCGCAACCGTCGATTTACCGGCCTTTGCACTCGTGATCTGTCCCGGCAGCCAGAGCCAGAGCTCACCCTGGACGTGTCTTCCCAGGTCCTCGATGACCAGCGTCGCCTTCCGCTTGCCCGTCTTCAGCGTCTGGATCTCGCCCCCGCACGTGATGTGAATTGTTGAGCCGACGACGGTCGGTTTGCCGGTGTTTTCGCACAGACGCAGCAACCTGCATCCGTGGGCGGGGATATCGGGAAGGTCGATATATCGTCCGGCATGAAGCCGGTACGTGGAGTCCCAGAAGTCAAAGACGTGGTATTCCTTTTCCGGGTCAAGGGAAAGCCTGCCGATGTCAAGCCGTTTTCCGGCCTGTCTGCCGTCCCAGTTAAATTGCGCCGCCATAGTCCAATTACCCCACGGCTCGTTCATATCCAGGGCGTAGAGTTCGGCCATCTCATTTTCAAGGAGGTCAACGGCGCGGCCCCGGGGGCTCATGACCGGAAGGAGTAACGAGATAAGGCGCTGCCGGTCAACCGAAAGCCTGGTCAGATCATCAGAGTTAATGACAAGCCCGCCCAGAAGCCCTATAAGAGATACGTTGCTCTTGATCTCCTCATCGGTGAGCGTTGTATCGTAGTTTCTGACCATCAGGCAGTCGGGATCGCTCGTCCACCAGCGATTATGGACGGTCCCGAGGTTCAGCGTATGGCGGATGTTGTTGCGAAGCGCGGGAATTCCCTTCTCTCGAGTAATGAAAGGAGTAGCCCAACGCATATTCTGGACGAGCGGTTTCCAGTTCGGTGCCGTATCCGGCCCGATTCTCATCGCATCGACAATCCCAATGGACGGCCCGAAAGGGCAGCCGCAGCCCAGATGGTACGTATCTTGCCCGAGTCCCTTTCGAATCGCCTCCATTCCCTTTCGGAAGGCCTGGGCGCGCGTCATCTTTGGGTCATGTCGAACCCCGGGGAGGGCGCCGGCGTATACGAAATCGGTCTTGACGAATCCAAACCCCCACTCCTTCACGACGGTCTCCATGAGTTTCGTAACCCAGTCAAGCACCGCCGGGTTGGTCAGGTCAAGGACATATCCGAAGAAGTCCCAGAAAAACCCTCCGATGATCGGCTTTCCCTTCACATCCTTAACAAGCCAATCCGGATGTTTTTGGGCGAGCTCCGACTTCGGGTCGGCGACAAAGGGCGCAATCCATAGTCCGGGCACGAATCCTTTCTCGGCGACCCGCCCCGCCAGGTATTTCAGGCCGTTGGGAAATTTTTCGTTCTGCGTATACCAGTCACCCCAGGCCGATTGATAGCCGTCGTCGAGCTGAACCGTATGGAATGGAACGGTTTGGCGAATCGCGTCTATTGCATCCAGGTTGTGGATGAAGAGATCTTCGGTGATATCGTGAAAGAAATGGTACCAGTGGGTCCATTTTGCCGGCGGCGGGCTCAACGAGACGCGGGGCTTCATGAACCGGGCCACCGTGTCGGCATAGTCGGCGGCGGGATCGCTATTCGGCAGATCCACGAACTGGAAAAAGCCCCATTCCGACAGGAATTCTTCCCCGGAATCAAGCACAATCCCGTCGGCCCGGGCCACGAGGGAAAGCACTTCCCTCTTCGGATTGCAGTTCACATGGATTTGTCCAAACTGGTCGGCCGTTGAGGCGAAGCCCGCCACAACGGCGGTCTTTTGATCGGTCACTATCCCCCACCCCTCGCCCCAGAAATCTCCGCGCTTTCGGGAGATGGGCGTGGTTGGGTTAAAGTACATCTTTCCGACCCAATGCCCGATCATGGTGGAGACATCCCGATCCCGGGCCGTCATAAGTCCCGTATAGCACCAGTCATGCCATCCGACCTTGAGGAAATTAAGAGGACGATAATCCTGGCTCAGTTCCAGCCGCCCTCCCGACTCACGGGAGGCGTCAAGCAGGAAAAGATCTTCGAGAGCACACTCATCCCCACCGATATTTCTTATGCCAAGTCTCATCAGGATAAAGGAATGATGCTCGAAAAGGCGAACGGTAAAGGCCATCTCAAGGTGGTCGGGTCGTCCTTCATCGACGATACGAACCTCCCTGCCCTTCCCGTGAATATCGGTAAGGGCGGAGTTCGAGACGGTCACACGGCCGGTTCCGAACGTCGCCGATACCCGCCTGTGATCGATACGCAGTCCGGCCGTTGCGGCCGCGTCCCGGACCCTTGGAAATATGAGGTCGGGCCGGCCGATAGAGAGCCTTCCCGTTTTAAGATTAAAGCCAAACCGTATAAAACGATTGGAGATATAGAGAATTTCTTTACCCTCTGTAACGGATATTGCCGCCACGTTCACCTCCATCAAAAAATGTTTGTTTTCTCCGGTATGTCCCGATTAGGACGGTCTCTTTTTCACTATCGTTTGCTCGCGCGCATTTTATCACACTATATTTGGCAACGAAATTAAATTCTTCCAGCATAGCTACTACTTGTGACACGAGTACATTTGGGCGTCCGGGCAGGATGCGCAGATACTCTATTTTTCATCGGTTCCTGCTCACCCCCGTTGGAAACGACCCGGAGAACCCTTCAGCTATATCTTCTTTCCGACCAAACGATTGCCACCTCCTCGGTTCCCCGGTCTATACGAAACACTCATATCGTTATAAAGCAGCCTCTTGGGGGCTTGCCCTTCCATTTTCTCTTGATTAAATCATTAGAATTTGATACATATGGAGCTAGTAAAGATTCACCGCCGATTACCATTCGTCTCCATATATAAAGAAAAAAAGATATGAACCGACGAGGACCGTCCCCCGAAATCAGAACGAAGACTAAAAGGGAGACGGCGCGCCTCCCCCTGAAGGACCGTCCCGCCATTAAACTCCTGAGGTTCCTGTTTACGATTATCCTTGCGGTTGTCTTGGCCGTCGTCTTTATTAAAATGATCATGCCGAATAAAGAGGGCGGAACTCCCCGGCCCGATATCGTCATGACCGTCGCCCCCCATAAAACCGCAGAGGGTGAATTTGAGGCACCGCCCGGTGATGACGGGAGTACCCACGACGCCACGGGCGAAGTAGTGCGGGTATATCGGGGACAGGGAGGGGAACCCATTGATGATCCTACGCTCACCTGGGAGATCACTCTTGAGATATCCAATGGGTCGCTGCGGCTACTGGAGGGTAACATAGTCGTACGCGAATTTGCCGGGGATCCTCCCACGTCTGATTTCTCTTTTTCCATCACACCAAATCGCTACCTGATAAATCTCACCGAGTCGGCAACGGTCATGGTGGGTCTTGACGACACCTACGATCCCCTGGCCGCCTCCCTTTTTTCTATCAACGACAAGAACCAGTTTTTTGTCTACGTGACGCCTAAGAAACTTTCGATGCCGCCCGGTACGGTGCCTTCGCGATTTCTCACCGAGCGGGAGAACAGCGAGCTGATAACCATGCAGGGATTCATCCGGACCGACAACAAAGTGGTCGGCACGTTTCACTCCAGATTCGGACCGAACATTGAATACGTACTTGAGTCGTTTACTACCGAATAAATCGGAGATGTCACATGAAGGGGATCTTTGCGCGGCACGAAGGCGTTAGCCTGCATTTCTTTACGGCCCTTATTTCGATTTTTATGGTTTTATGTTCGATCCTGATCGGCGGATGTTCGTTTTGCGGCAACAAGGAACAGAGACTGTCCGATACCCTCACGGTCCTCAACTGGGAAGACTATATTGAAATGGGCGTGGTCAGATCGTTCGAGAAGGAGTTCGGCGTAAAAGTAATCATTAGGACGTTCGCGAGCGAAGACGAGATGATCAGTATGGTGCTGTCCGACCCCGGAAAGTACGATCTTGCCGTCACCAGCGAGAGTATCGTCAAGACCATAACCGATATGGGGTTGATCGCCCCGATTGACAAGAAGAACATCCCCAACATCTCCGGCATTGACCCCGATATTTCGAATACACCCGGCGACCCCCTGATGCAATTTTCGGTACCCTATCTGTGGGGAACCTCCGGCATTGCCGTCAATAGACGGTATGTCACAGCCGATGTTATAGACTGGGGGATTTTGTTTGACCGGCGGTATGCAAACAGGATCGATATGCTCAACGATATCCAGGAAAATTTCGCGCCCGCCCTCAAGATGATCGGATGTTCGATTAATGCGCGGGACAAACAAGACCTCACAAGGGCCCAGAATATCCTGAAGAAACAGCGGCTGATTATCAGGGGATATTTCGATTCTCAGGAGATACAGGAGCATCTTCTGGATGGTTCCACCTATATCGCCTTTCTTTATAGTGGAGACAGTCTGATGGTCGCACAGGAAAATCCGGACATCGAATACGTCGTACCGCCGTCCGGGGCGCCCATCTGGCTGGACAGCTGGGTGATCCCGGCTACATCGAAAAACAAGAATACCGCCGAGGCCTTCATCAATTACATCCTCAAACCCGAAAATATCGCCACGATCTCTAATTATGTCTGGTATGCCAACGCCGTCTCTTCCTCCAATCGCTATCTCAATAGCGAACTTCTCGAATCACGGTCCATCTACCTTCCGGCGCCGCTCCTTGCCAGATGCGAATACTATCTTCCCCTTGACGAGACGACCAACCAATTCTTCAATAAATTGTGGTACGAACTGCTGAGATGAAAAAGGCTCGATCCATTCGTTCCGATATCTTTATCCTTATCGTCATTATTGCCTTTGTCCCTCTGGCGGTTTACTTCCTCTTTGATATCCTCTCCCTGACGAAGGAGCTCAAACGTAACGTCCATAAGAGTTACATTGATCTCATCGTACACTACAGTAAAGACCTGAACATTTTTCTGACCGATCGAATCGTAGACCTGAAGCTTTTATCACAAAGTCCTGCCTTCAAATCGCCGAATGCGACCCATGATGAGAAGATATCCGAGATCTATAAGGTTCAGGATTACTATCACTATTTTAGTGATATCACCCTGATGAGTCTCGACGGCACGGCGGTCCTTTCCACTACCTATTCCTTCTTTTCCGACTTGAGCAAAACCCGGTGGTTTCTTGAGGCCACTGAGGGTAGATCGGTCATTACCGATCCCTACCGCGATCTTTCCGGAATTGATTTGAAGATCCGTTTCTTTGTCCCGGTAGTAGATAACGAGAAGGTCGTATCGATACTTTCGGCCCGGATGAATATGGAGAAGATCTGGGAAGTCTCCGACACAGTCAGATTCGGCGAAACCGGCTACATTCTCATCGTTGATCAGTTTGGAAACATCGTCTCCAATCCCAATCGATCGATGATCTTCGAGAAGTTTCCCGGACTTCCCACCGGGGAGATACCGATCGATGGTGTAAAGAGTTTCTCAGTCGAATTCGCCGATAGGGACGGCATTGAATATGTCGGATCTGCAGTCGTTATGGATAAGAACCCGCTCTTTGAGATGGCGCCGCTCTTTATCGTCGCAATTCAACAGAAGAACGAGGCCTACTCCCTCTCTCATTATGTGCTCATCAGGGACCTCCTCGAGATGATCGCGGTGCTCTCACTCATTATCCTGGTCAGTATCTATATTTCGGCACGGATGACGCAACCCATCCAGACTATCATAGACGGCACCGCCAGGATCGCCGAGGGAAACCTGGGGACCACCATCGATGTTAAAAGCTGGAAGGAGATCAACCGTATCGCTGAGGCCTTTAACATGATGAGCCGTAATCTCCTCACGTATACAAAGGAGCTCAAGAGCTCCGAGGAGCGCTATCGGACCCTTGTGGAAGACATCAACGACGGCTTTTATCTGGTACAGGACAATACCATCGTTTACGCCAACGACGCCGCTTTTGAGATGATGGGATATGAGCGGGGTGAAGTAATTGGGAAAATCATCTATGACTTTATCCCCAAGGAGGATTGGGGGAGAATCGCCTCCAACTATCGGGACATAATGAACACCAATACTATCCCGGACAAGATTGAGATCCCAATCATTAAGAAGAACGGTGAGGTGATCTATATTGAGGCCCAACCGAAGATCGTCTCAATGGACGAGAAAGATCTGATAGCCGGGATCTTCATCGACATATCGGCCCGAAGGAAAAGAGAAGAGGTCCTTAACGAAGACCGGAAATTTCTCGAAAGGGAAGTGAAAAAAAAGAGCCGGGAACTCTTCGAGTCCGAACAGAAGTACCGGACCATCGTCGAGAGCGCCGCAGACGGGATATTCCTCTGTGAGCTCAATGGAGCGGTAATATCGGCCAACAAATCAATGACGGAGATACTCGGCGTTTCTCCTGTCGGAATGGATTGCCGGCAGTTTTTTGAGCGTATATTCCCGGCCTCGGCAGAGACGGACTCTACCGACATAACCCGGTTGATCCCGGCGCCCGATCAGACGACATATACCAATACTTCGATCACCGTTGATAAGAGGGGCACGCTAAATCTCGATATCAAGATGAACGCCATCGATCTGGGAAAAGGAACCCGGTTCATCCAGGGGGTGGTTAGGGATACAACCCAACGCAAGGCCCTGGAGATTGCCGTTGAAAATTCAAAACAACGGCTGCAGGCGGCCTTCGACGCGGTTTCCGATCGGATGTACATGATCGATTCCGATTATGTAATAAAATTCGTCAATCGAAGCGTTGCCGAAGAACTCTCCCTTCCCTATACGGATATTCTTGAAAGAAAGTGCTATTCTTTTCTCAATACGAAGAACGAACCATGCGCCGGCTGTCCTCTTGGGCTTGTTATGACTGATCATGTCGGTATTACCGATGAAGTCATGGTATCCGACAAGGATGGCACACGGTTCTATCGCGTTTCGATCTATCCGGTCGTCCCCGCGTCCTTTTCCCATGATTACCTTGTGCACAGCCGTCACATTACCGAAGAAAAAAAGATACAGGAACACCTGATCCAGAGCGACCGGCTCATTTCCCTGGGTCAGCTTTCCGCGGGCGTTGCTCATGAAATCAATAATCCATTGACTTCGATCCTCGGATACACGCAGATTCTTCTCCAGGAGAAGACCAAAAAGAGCGAGGATTACGACGACCTTAAAATCATCGAGGAACAAGCCCTCAACTGTAAGACGATCCTCAACGACCTGCTTCTCTTTTCACGCACCCGGGTCGACAAAAAGGAATTCTTCAGTGTTAATGAAGTCCTTGACGGCGTCATTCTCATCAATCAGAAACAGATGAAGGATAAAAAGATCGTCCTGAAAAGGAAGTTTTCAAAAAACCTCTCCCCCTTCTACGGAAATCAGATCAAGCTAACACAGGTTTTTCTCAATATTATAAAGAACGCTATCGACGCGGTTGATAAAAAAGGAAAGATCATTATCGCGACATCTTATGACGAAAAGACGAAAAGAATTGAGGTCGCGATCGAGGATAACGGGCATGGTATCGACCGTGATAACATGGATAAGATATTTGACCCATTCTTTACGACGAAACCGCCGGGACAAGGCACCGGACTGGGGCTTTCGGTGAGCTACGGGATCATCGTAGAGCACGACGGAGCAATATATGCTCGCAGCGAACCGGGAAAACGTACGATTTTCACCATCATGTTGCCCTCATCGCTTCACGATAACCCGTAATACGCAAGAACCCCTTTCCTTCCTAAAGAACACATGTACTTTCATCGATCAGTAATAGTATAGTTCCGTTCCCTGTGTTAATAGCAGGCTCGGTATTGAATAACCGGACAATACAAATTATCATACCCATTTAACCTATTATGGTATACTGGTAGACATGAAAGACCAAAAAAAGGATATCATCCTGGTCGTTGACGACGATCAGAACATCACGAATCTTCTGGTTAGGATGATCGAGAAGGAAGGTTATCGAAACATCCTAACCGCTGATTCCGGGAAAAAAGCCCTCAGTCTTATTCACGATAACGACGTCTCCATCGTCCTGACCGATGTGAGGATGCCGTCGATGACCGGAATTGAGCTTCTGGAACGGATCAAAGAGATCAACGACGGTATCATTGTCATTATTATCACGGCCTTCGGCAGCATCGATCTGGCGGTTCAATGCATAAAGAAGGGGGCAAATGATTTTATCACAAAACCCTTCAGCTCCGATATCGTCATGCTGGCTATCGAAAAGGCAATCAAAGAGCGGCGGCTCACAAGGGAAGTCACCGACCTGAGGATGAGCATATCAAAGAGAGCCGATTTTTTCGACTTTATCGGCGTTTCGCCCCCAATGCAGGACATATATGAGAAAATCAAGGCGGTCGCCTCAATCGATGCTCCGGTCCTGATTACAGGAGAATCCGGAACCGGCAAGGAATTGGCCGCCCGAGCTATCCATCAACTGAGCCTTCGTCGAGATATGCCGATGATTTCCGTCAGCTGCCCCAATATTCCCGCCCAGATGCTCGAGAGCGAACTCTTCGGCCACGTGAGGGGAGCATTTACCGATGCATACCGTGATAAAAAAGGCCTCTTCGAAAAGGCCGACCACGGAACAATATTTCTCGATGAGATCGGCGATATCACTCCGGACGTGCAGGCAAAACTCCTCCGGGTCCTCCAGGAAGAAGAAATCATGCCGCTCGGCGGGGAGTCCGTCAAGAAGCTCAACGTTCGCGTAATTACCTCGACAAATAGGAACCTCTTTGACCGGGTGTCTCAGGGCCTTTTCCGTGAAGACCTCTTCTATCGCATCAATGTAGTCCATATCACCATGCCGCCGCTTCGCGACCGGGGTATCGATATACAGCGATTGGCCGTGTATTTCTTAAACGAACACGCAGCCAAGTTCTCAAAACCGCTCAACGGCTTTACCCCCGAGGCTATTGAATATCTGGGAACAAACCAGTGGGCGGGAAACGTGCGGGAACTGAAAAACAGCGTACTGCAGGGGGTTGTCTTTGTAAAGGGAGACCGGGTAGACCGCGAGGATCTGCTCTCCGGCGCCGAGGAGAGCCCGCCCATGAGCGGCGATCGGCTGCATATAGGGGGATCCTTCAAGAAATCGAAAAACGGTTTGCTCGAGGAATTTGAGGTCGAGTTTGTCAAGTCCGCTTTGGAAAAATCGGGCGGAAACGTATCGAAGGCCGCCAGGGAAACCGGCATATCACGCCAATCATTTCAATACCTTATGAAAAAGTACGGCATCAAGACGCCGGAGCGATAGCCTATCCGATCCCTATAGTGCAAAAATAGTATGCGCGCTACCGCATACTATTTTTGCATCCTTTCCTCTTTTTTCTTACGATAGTCCCATATTTTCATCCTTTTATGCTATTTATTGTCCGGGCCGATAGAGAAACGGCCCGTTTTTTTTATCCAAATTGCTATCTCGCCCCATTCGACATCGATGTCCATAATATTCTCAATGATTACATTATGATACGCTGATGGATAAATAGTGGCGGGATAATTGCATTTCTATTTATACGAATCAAGAAAGAGGTGATCCGTGAGGAAAATTATCAAAAAGAAGGACGGCTTTACTCTTTTGGAGCTGATGATCGTAGTCTCCATCATTACGGTTATGGCCGCGATCGCCGTGCCGAATTTCATCAACTGGGCACCCAAGTTTCGTCTCTGGTCGGCAACCGACGATATCACGAAGCACCTGATGCTGGCCCGAATGAGCGCCATATCCCAGAACAGGGATGTGGTCGTTTCCTTCTTCAAGAATGAGAGTAAGTACCGCATCACACATAAGACCGGAGTCGAAAATTATGTCCTCCCAAAAGGGATCTTGTTCGGGAGTCTTCCGATTACTACGATTACATTCAATCCAACGGGCCAGGCCGATGTAAACCTCATGGTTCAGATCTACTCCGATTCCCCGAAGCTGATCGATAATAAGAGGACGATAAGCGTCAGGGCAATAACCGGAATGATAAACAGCGCGGAGGGTTGGTGAAATGCTGAGAAAACTGAGAAAATCGATGATTATCGCCCGGAGGGATGGGGGCTTTTCCCTTATAGAAAACTTGATCTCGGTGGCAATATTCTCCGTGGGCATCTTATCGATTTCCATGCTCTTTACCCAGACCATGACCTATTCGCATTTCAGTGAGAAATTCGCCGTTGCCGTTAACCTTGGACGCGCGGAATTGGAGCAGCTTAAAAATACTCCTTATACGAATATAGTGTCCGCAGAGACAACGAAGACCGTAGACAATGTTTCCTTCAGGCTGGTCTGGGATGTAAACGAAAACATCCCGGTAAACAGCGTCAAGAAGGTCGTCATGCATGTCTATTGGACCGACCTTAGACGAGACCATGAGATAAAGATAGAAACCCTCTATTCACGGTTTTAGGTGATAAATAATGAAACGCATAAGAAGTAACCGTGGTTTTACGCTAATCGAATTGATGATCGCCCTGTTGATCGCGGCAATTATCCTTGCTGCGGTTTACGATGTATTTATGTCCGATTTCAAGGCCTTTATCTCCCATAATCTCATACTCAACGCGCATGAGAAGGAGAAGATGGCACTCGAGTACATGTCTCGAGAAATTCAGCTTATCGGATACGACGCCGAAACGTCGCCGATAACGGCCGATATTTTATCCGCCAAAACTAATTCAATCCAGTTTGAGGAGTATAATCGCCTCAATAATACGCGAGCCAAGATTCTTTACCAATATCGATCGTCGGATAATACAATAATACGGCGTTTCAACCTCTGGGACGGCACATCATCGACCTGGATACCGTCCACCGACGAGATCGTCATCGAAAACGTCGATACATTTGCCATCGTCTACTACTCGGAAGATAACAATCAAATTGACTTTAACGCCCTGGGGGAAATTCCGTCGACCGATATCCCCGATATCAGACGGGTTGACCTCAGCTTGAGGGTCAAGACCGCAAAGATGGACCCAATCAGGAAACTCTTTCTGTCCAGGGATCTCAAAACCAGCATCTATCTCAGAAACCTAGGGATTGACCAGAACCTCCTGGACACGACCCCCCCCACTATCCCCACCGGCCTGACCTCTTCGGATCCCCATAACTGCGGAGAACTGGCCCTTAGCTGGAATAAAAATCCCGAAAAGGACCTTGCCGGATATATTATCTATTGGGGACTCGAAAGCCGGGAGACAATCGAGTATTCTACAAAGCTGGTCATCAGCGATTCAAATATGACGAGCTTCACTCTCACCGGGCTTGACAGCGCCCCCTCTAACGACCCTCTTTCCGTAAAGTACTTCTTTGCCATGTCGGCCTTCGACCGCTCCATGAACGTGAGTGACTTTTCCGTTGAGATCGACGGCGACGGTTCCTCCGATAATGACACGATATCCAATCCCAACAAACCGGTCCTGCCGTCAAACTTTATCGCTGCCGACGGCCCAACGGAGGGTTCGACGGTGCTGACATGGACCCCGTCGACCGACCCGGACGTGGTGGGATATCGTATCTATCGGAACACGGGTTCCTTTACGTCATTTCCGATCTCGGCCACATATGATCCGACGAACAAAGATGGTCTTGCCCTCGCCGCGGATGAATCCACAACTCCGGTCACTCTCGATCGAAGTTCGTCTACATTTACCGATTCGGGTCTCATAGGCTGCAAGAAGTACTACTACGCGATCATGGCCGTCAACTGCGACTACTCCCTGATATCAAACGATGCCGGAGACACGGACAATACCAGGTACACTCAAGACGATTATCGTTTTACCTCGGGCGACGGAACCGGGCCCGATGTCGATTCCCCGTCCGGATCCGATACCTCTCCGCTGGACAATACGGCAATCGATAACGACCCGTATCCGGTTCCGGATATCAGTTCCAAGGCCGGATGGAAACGAGTCTTCTTGTCGTTGAGCAATCCCAATAAGTCCGATGACCCCGACTTCAGCCGGACCCTCATATACTACAGTAGAACCGGCTTTCCCACCCTCAATCCCGACGGAACGGTCACGGACGGAGACCTCATCCCGGATAAGGACGGGACGTTTACAATAGAAGGTACAAATCCGCCGGTCGTCTTTGATTCAAATACCCTCGAGAATCCCGTGGAACCCGAGCTCGAGATATTTCAGACATATTTCTTCCTGGCAATAGCCTATGATCTCTGTGGAAACCCATCGATCGTTACCGAGGAAGCCAAGACACTTTCCGAGCTTTGCGGGGATGATCCTGACTACGCCGGCGCACCTCCGGTTCCGAGCGACCTGTCTGCCGAAGGATGCTATTCCTACGTCCGTCTCGGATGGGAACATCAAGGCGACAATATCGTGGATCTGGCCGGCTACCACGTCTACAAAAACGCGGGCACAACCTTTGACCTCGGAACGGCCACCGAGCTTACCGGCGGCGCGCCCCAATGGTTCAGCTACTACTCGGATACCGACGTCACTGAGGGGGGGACCTATTCGTACGGTATACGGGCCACCGACTGCTATTATGAAAACATTGATCCGTCCGATCCCAACTATCTGGCCGCCAAGACCAACAACATCTCGAATCCGGCCGTTCTTTCGGGACTCAAGCCGGGAAGAATTAAGAATGATAATCTACTCGTTCGCGCGGTCACCGGCGATATATCGGTAAGCGTGCCGACCTATTACCATGACACGGCGACACTTTTCATCGAGAATACGAGCGCCGGCCCGCTGACCATACAGAACATGAAGCTGTCCTGGGAAAATGCCTACGCATTCCTGAGCGCCGTCTATATCGGGAGCGACGACCCTTCGAGCAACACGGAAAGGGAGCTCGTTTGGATGGGGAGAAAGGCTTCGGGGACGACCATAACCCTCAATAAGATCATTGAGGACTATGGGTCGATCGGGGTCGGGTCACGGGCCATACCGATCCAGCTCTTCTTTACCGACGCCGACGGAAACGTGACTAAGCTTATCGGGATGCGTGAAGATTCCCTGGATATCTCGATTACATATATTAACGACTCCATGCCCACGACAATAACCTGTCCTTACAACAGCACCTTCAACATTCCCCTCGGCCCAACGGTCGTCGGGGTCACGCAGAACAAACCCGGCGTCGCAACTCCCGCGTGGCCGGTTCCCGGAGATTTGGGCACCAATCCATCCGGAGAAATGGTTGTTCCGGGAGGCGTCAGTGTATCGGTCAGCGCCAACGTCTATGACAATTCTCATATCGGTATCAAGAAGGTTACCCTCTATTATATTATCGATGCCCTGTCCATCTATGACGAAACCACCGGCCCCCCGCCGTTTAGCGGGACAAACTATACACAGATACCGATGGGGCTTATCGCCGGATCGCTCTATCGTACGACATCGAACATCCCCGCCAACGACGACAGCACGGTCTGGTACTTTATCCTTGCCGAAGACAACGACGGTAACTTCGACCGTGATCCGGAGATAGGCTCCGGGGCCTATACGTACTACCAGCAGGAAGGCAACGTATGCAATAACATTCCGACAAGCCCCAATAACCTGACCGCCACATGGGGTACCGATTGGGTTACCCTGACCTGGGACGCGCCTACGACCAATACAGACGGGTCGAGCATTGGTATCGACCTCCAGGGGTATAACGTCTATCGGGACGGCGGCAGCGGGTGGGAGAAAATCAACACCAGCATCATTACGGGAACGACATACACCGATTCCGGGCTGCCGAACCTCGACACGAAAGACTACTCCTATAAGGTGACGACCCTCGACTATTGTGAGCCCTTACCAAACGAGAGCACTGCCTCCAGCCTCTTTACCGAATGTGAAGGCGCACCGACCTGTCTGATCGTGTCCAACAAGACCGAACTCGCTCCCGGAGACTCCTTTCTCCTGAGTCTCACGGTCTGCGGTATGCAGAATAATGGAAAATCGGGGGAAATCCTCTACCTCCAGAGCTGTTCCGAAGAGGGAGACACCGACCCCATCAGGATGAAAGAAGACGCAGATACCGGAAGCTTCAATATCGACAAAGACTTTTACGGGAGGAACTACATCCAGACCTATCGGCCCGCCGATTATCCCGCGGCCGCCATCGATCTGGATCTCAGGGTGAACCCGTCCGACACCATCACCATCGGGGGAATCAGCGGTCCGGCCACCGTACCGTCGACACCTCCGTTCTCCGATTCCTACTGTGAGCATTGGAACGACGGCACCCTGGTGACGTTCAACTGTGAGATTACTATATCGGTAACCCCGTCCCCGTGTGACGCGACGCCCAGCGCCCCCAGCGGCCTCAGCATAACCGGGAGCAATAATGGTCAAAAGACCATCAGTCTGGCATGGACGGCTCCCACCACCAACACCGACGGGAGCACGCTGACGGATCTCGCCGGGTACTACCTGTATCGGAGTGACAACGGCGGCGCCTACCTATTGGTTGCCACACTAGGACCGGTAACGAGCTATACGGACAATACTCCCGGCAAGCCCGGCAGCAACACGTATCGATACTACGTCATGGCATTTGACACCTGTTCTACGCCAAAGGCGAGCGCGGCGTCAAATATCGTCAGTAACAGATAACGACGGATTGTGGTGGACTCTATGAAAAATATAGTCATGAAATTAAGAGATGACCAGTCAGGCATGACGCTGATGATCGTGATGCTCCTCCTGTTTCTGCTGACGCTGTTGGGCATGACGATGTACTTCATGTCGTCGACGGACCTCAAGATAACGCGAAACGTCTATACCGGGACGCGGGCCTTTTACGCGGCCGAGTCGGGCTTGAGCGAGGCCATCGGAAGGCTCAACCTTAGTTCAACTGACCCCCAATACGACGCCGCCATGTACGACAATCCTCCCTATGACGCCGCGTCGCTCGCCTGGAATTACGCCTTTTCCGGAGAGCTGGATAACGGGGACAGTTATGAAGTGACCATCGAGCATAAAGAGGATATCAACGATCTGGACTCCGACACGAACACCAACGAGATCGTCGCGTATGACAAGGGGTTTTTCCCCAGCGACCCCACACACTATTATCCGGCCGCGGGGACAGGCTACGCGATCGAGGTGATCCGGTCCAAGGGCATCTCTGCCGACGGCGAAGTGGTCATGGTGCTTGAGATCACGAAGTTTCCGATGGATCTCAAAACGAAGGGCGCCGTATCGGCCAATTCAACGGTAGAGATACGCGGGAATTTCGAGGCAAACGGGTTTGACCACGACATGGACGGGAACCTTCTGCCCGCGGGGACCGGCGACGACGTGCCGGGGGTGGTCACCACTGCGGATAATGTCGTCAATCTCATCGGCGCCGGCGAGGCCAACGGTGACCCGCCCATCGTAGATAAAAATAACGGCGGGGGGTGGGATCCCTCAGACCCCCTGTGGGGCGCCTATCCGAATTCACCCGGCGACGTGCTGGGGCTCACCGCCGACGAGTCCCTGACCTTCTTTGCCGACGCCGACTATTACGGCCCCTATGACGGGGACATCGGGAGGACCGCGCCGCTGTCCGGCATCACGTATATCACCGGCGACTATCCCGGCCCCTGGGAAGGCGGCACCGGGATCCTTATTGTCCATAATCCCTTGTATGACCCCTGTCAATACGAGGCCTCAAAGGTATTTGCCGAATCGGGCGGGGCGACAGTGCTTCCCTGCTACAATGCGGCTGATCCCTATGACTACACGGACCCGGCAAACCAGCCGGCCCGCCTGGGCAATTACGCCTCCAACGCCACGTTCAAGGGGCTGATCGTCGCCGATATCGTATACCGGATCACGGGGACACCAACTATCATCGGCGCGGTCGTGTCGCTTTCGAGCATCGATACCCAGACCTTTGGAACCGGTAATGCGGAAGTCCTCTACAGCTCGGAGGCCCTGAACAATTTTACATCGAGGGGATTTTCAAAAAAGCTGGCGTGGTACAAGGAATAGGGAGAATCGTAAACGAAAGGCCCCTTCCGGCCGTCTGCCGGAAGGGGCCTTTTTATTTTGACCCGGCGTCATACCTGACGCGAATAATAGATGCGGGGCCTGCCGGTATTCCCTTTCTTAACTATTTCTTGCCCCACTGCCCTCTTGCCGCCCGGCGTATCTTATCTTCCCGTAATCATTCGTGAGGCATGAATTTATCCGCATCCGTAATGGAGATGATGCCCTGCGATACCTTCTTCATTGCGCTATCCAATAAACTGGCACTCCCGAGATTCCCGGCGCTCCTCCAGCAAACACCCAATCTTATCCGCCTTACGGCATGGGGGTGAAAGACCAGAACAAACCGTCAAGAGAGAATCGATCGGAGTCCGGAAAAACCAATCCATACTGTTTGGTTGGACCCCATGAATGATGCGAATCGTCGGACGGCACAAACCGAGGGTACCGGTATCAAGGGCCTGAACGTGTCCATATCTCTTCGGGACTCGGGAAGGACCCTCGAACCGCAATATATCGGAGATCCTCTCACTCCATATCGGTAATACGCGTTTTCAACGAACGCATGTCTGCGGGCGTAAAAAAGGCCTGTTGGAAGCGAAATATCCCTTTTCGCATACAAAAGGCCTTTCTTCATTTGAATATGGTAGGCGGTACTGGATTTGAACCAGTGACTTCCACCGTGTGAGGATGGCACTCTACCGCTGAGTTAACCGCCCATATGCGCTTTACGATACACAAGCCCGTCTTTTTTGTCAAGACATAAAAGTGATTGTACGACTATCCCGAATAGCCGTATCGAGCTGAGAAACCGTCCGCCTCAAATTGATTAAATAAACCTAATGAAGGGGAAAAAAGTTGCCATACTATCTGTTAGTGGCTATAATATAAGCGCTATTAAGATATGTCAATTTCATCCGCATTCTTAGTTTCAGCACTGCAGCTTAACACCACACAAATCGGATCTGTCATTGATCCATGTTTCTAAGGAGGGCGTTATGTTTTCTCCGTGAAGCAATGAAAAGGAGGACGTCATGAATCACCGGTATATCACCAAGATCGAGCAGGTGCCCGGCCTTTCCCGTAAAGATCGGGATGCCATCCAACAAATAACCAATCAGTTCCGTTTCCGTGCCAACGATTACTACCTATCACTTATCGATTTTGCCGATAGCAATGATCCCATAGCCAGGATCATCATCCCGGACAGCACTGAATTGGACGGGTGGGGCGCCACCGACGCCTCACAAGAGAACCTCTACACAAAGGCCCCGGGAATCCAGCATAAATACCTTTCCACAGCCGTGCTCCTTGTAACCGACATCTGCGGCGGTTTTTGTCGCTTCTGTTTCAGGAAAAGGATTTTCATTGACGGAAACGAAGAGGCGGTTCGTGACATCTCGCCGGGAATCGAATATATCAAGAAACATCCCAAGATAACCAATGTGCTCCTCTCCGGCGGAGACCCCCTTATGCTCTCCACAGAGAGGCTCGAAAATATCATCCGACAGATACGGGAGATCGACCACGTTAAGATCATCAGGATAGGTACCAAGCTCCCGGCCTTCTACCCCCATCGAATCATCAACGATCCATCACTTCTGGACGTCCTGAAGAAATACAGCACCAGGGAAACGAAGATCTACGCCATGGTACATTTCAACCATCCCCGGGAATTAACCGAGCAAGCCCTGACGGCAGTCAACCTCTTGCACGACGCCGGGGTCATAACCGCAAACCAGACTCCGCTGATCAAAGGGGTAAACGACGATCCCGACACTCTGGCGGAATTGTTCCGCAGGCTCTCCTTTGCCGGCATCACCCCATACTATGTCTTCCAGTGCCGCCCGACGGCCGGCAACCACGGATACACGGTTCCCGTGGAGCGAACGTTCGAGGTGTTCAAGGAGGCAAAGCGCTTCGTTTCGGGCCTGGCCAAGCGTGCCAAACTCGTTATTTCCCACGCTACCGGCAAGATCGAAATCATCGGCAAGAAGGACGATCACGTCTTCTTCAAATACCATCAGGCCGTTGATCAGAAAGACGCCTCTCGGATCCTCATATTCAGAAGCAACCCCGACGCGTACTGGTTGGACGACTACGCCGAGCAGGCGGTTTCCCGGCACGGGTAGCGGCCTATCTCCCCCGACAGCCGTCGGTAACACATCGCAATATAATGGGGCGCCGGCCGCCTTCGGCCGTTGGCCGGCCCGCCCCATCTCCGCCAAATCGACCTAAATCGACGGTCATATCAGATATCCTCCGTCGGCGGTGAAAACTGAACCGGTCGTATATCCCGCAAGCTCGGATGCCAGGAAGAGCGCCAATCCCGCGATCTCATACGGCTGGCCGATCCGCTTTATCGGACAGTGCTCCAGATAGAGCTTGAGTATCTCCTCGTTCTTCCAGAGAAATTCGGAAAAATGTGTCCTGACCAGCCCCGGCGCGATGCAGTTGACCCGAATCTTCTTGGCCGCCCATTCGAGGGCCAGCACTTTCGTGAGCATGACGACGGCCGCCTTCGTGACACTGTAGAGCCCCGTCCCGTAGGAAGGCTTGAATCCCTCCACCGAGGCGATGTTGATGATCGAACCGCCGCCCGCCTTTTCCATGTGGGGCATGGCCATGCGCGCAAGCATAAGATATCCCTTGACGTTAACATCCATCATCTTGGAAAACAGGGCCTCGTCGATACTTTCGATGGGCCCAAAGACCGGATTGACGGCGGCGTTATTGACCAGGATATCGATCGTACCGAAACGATCCACGGTCGCCTGAACAAGATTTTCCAGGTCCCCGGTCTTTCCCGCGTGGGCCGCCACGGCAAGTCCTGTCCCTCCCGCGGCCGCGATATCTTCCGCGGCGCGCTCGAGGTCGGGCAGCTTCCTGCCGGCCACGACGACGTTGGCCCCCATCTCGGCAAATGCAAGCGCGATTTCCCTGCCAATCCCCCGGCTGCCGCCGGTAATCACGGCGGTCTTCCCTTTGAGCTTCAGTTTATCGATATACATCGGGTATTCCTCCTCGTACGTCTTCATAATATGAATACGCGTCTTTCGGGTTACGCGCTGTCTATACCGTATTCATCCTGTTATCATTTTTTACGACTATTCGCAACTTATTAAGCGCTATTGCTTTCGTATGGTTGTTGTGATATACAGGTCTCACTACACGAGGTCAGATCCTAAATTTTGAATTACTATAAATTCATCGAAAAGGCAGGATTCGGGAATGCGGTGGGAAAATATCCGAGGGTTGTTCCACGTAAGGAAAATGCTTTCGATGTTGTTTTTGGGCGAATTTTAGCGACCCTGCGGATGGAATTCGTTCCGCTTTTTTGTGGTCGATATAAACCGGAATGTCGAAAAGGATAAATGCCAGCAATTACATGATTCTACTTGCTTTATCGTAATGTAAAAAACCGATAGCTTTTTAATCGAAAAGAGATAGTCCGTGTATACAGTTATACGGACTGTATAAGCATAGCAGTATCAAATGGAAAAGGAGCAAGAAATTGCACATACGAGAGGCTTCAGAATTAGACTTGAAAGATGTACTATTAATAGAACGTCTAGCGTTTGGCCATGATAAGGAGGCGAACCTGGTGAGGGATCTGTTGGATGATCCTAGTGCAAAACCGATATTATCACTACTTTCTTTTGAAAATGATCGGGCTGTTGGACATATTCTATTTACCACAGCACGCCTATTGGATACCAAAGATACGGCGTCAATCGTAATTTTGGCACCTTTAGCAATACTGCCTGATGCTCAAAGACAAGGAATTGGAGGTAAGCTCATCGAACAAGGATTAAAGCTTCTATCCAAATCAGGAGTTGACCTGGTTTTCGTGCTCGGGCATCCTGAATACTATCCGCGCTACGGATTTAAACCGGCTGGACAGCTCGGCTTTGAGGCGCCATATCCCATACCATCTGAACATGCAAATGCGTGGATGCTTCAAGCCCTTCGGCCGGGAGTGATTGGCTCTGTTAGTGGAAAGGTTATTTGCTCAGACGCATTAAATAAACCTGAGCATTGGCGGGAATAGAATACTAGCGATCGGCTGAAGTCCGATTGGTGAATGGACTTATTATTGGGGTCGATTCCATGAAAAAGAGACACGACATCGAGATCCTTGTCATCGGGGCCGGGCCCGCCGGACTCGGCGCCGGCCTTGGGGCGCTCGAACGGGGCGCCCGGGTCCTGGTGGTCGAGAAACAGAGGAGTGTGGGCGATACAATCAAGGGTGAGACGATCCACTTCAATCAGCAAATGGAGTCGATCCTCGGAAAGGGTTTCTTTGACCGTAACACCATCGCCGTGACCAACCGCCGCCGTTATTATTCCCCTACCGATTCCCGATGGATCGACCGGGTCATCCATGACCCGAACCTCATCTTCGAGTGGCCCGACTTTATGGCCAATATGACCGGAATAGCCGAGGCAAAGGGGCTTGACATCATGTTTTCCACCGAGGTCGTCGATCTGATTGTGGACAACGGCAGAGTCGCGGGGGCCAGGGTTAGGCAGGGTACAAAAGTGCGCGAGATACGCGCGCGGGCCGTCGTGGGTTCCGACGGAACCGAGGGGATAACATCTCGAGAACTCGGGATCGGGCGGGAAAAGATCGATTGCCCGGTCCTGAAACTGCGCGTGGAACAGATGGACTACCCGGATATACGCCTGGAATACTTTACTCATATCTACGAGGGCGATCCCCCGTCGGTCGGCTATATCTTCCCCTCGGGCGAAGGCAGGGCCGACATTGGGCTCCTGATCTTTAAACCGAACACCCTCCGGGGCGTCCCGATCCCCGACGCAGCGACGATCGGCGACTTCTTCGATGACTTTATCGGCAAACACCCCGTCTTCCGCCGGCGGATGGAAGGTACGAAGGAGACCTACCGCCTCTTTACGATCATTCCCATGGGGGGTTTCATCGACCGGTTTGTAGCGGCCCCCGGGGTCGTGATGGTGGGAGACTCCGCCGGGCAGGTGGAGGCAAAGGGGGGCAGCGGTATCGCCTCATCGTTTCTCATCGGGCATCACGTGGGAAAGATCCTGGGCTCGGCCGTAAAGGGAACTATGGCGTGGGCCAACCGCGACATGAACCGGATGGAGGCCGAGATCAAGACCCACCCCATATACGCCAAGGTGGCCTCCTACTACCGATACATCCGGCCTATCCGCTCCCTGATGTTCATGATCCACAGCGCCGAAACGGCCGACCGTCGGTTCGGGCTGATCTCCAAGGTGCTCCGATAAGATAGTAAGCTCTTACTTTAGCCCGACAGGGTGTGATTCATTTATTTCTTCTTGGCTTTCGGGGAAGTATTTTCTCTATAGATAGGGGTATAGCTACCCCAATTAAGAAATCGTATAGCTATCTATAACCGTATATTATTGCTATTGTGCACTAAGATAGATGGATTCCCTATTCAGTGGCAATCTGTATGGAAATCACTTACTTTTTCTACGGATGATTTTCGCTTTCTAAGCGGTAATTTTCGGGGGAAACCGTATAACGGTTTCCCCCGACTCGTCTTTTTGGGCGGCAGAGTCTAAAACGCCTTCTTCAGGATATCCAGTGCTACCTCGTAGGTGATCTCCTCTGGGTTGATCGTACACGACCCGTCGTTGATGGCGGCCTTGGCGATCTCGGGAAGCTGTTCCTTGGTCACCCCCGCCTCGGAGAGCTTAGTCGGAAGACCGCTGGCATCTTTGAGCTGTTTTCCCAGCTTTCTGACGGCGGCCACGGCGTTCTCTGCGTCCTTCATCGGTTTGCCGGTCGGCGGCATCCCCATAAACGGGGCGAGTTCCCCGATGATCGGTCCCACCTTCTTGAAGTTGTTCTCCATCCCGAAGGGGAGCAGGATGCTGTTGGCCACTCCGTGGGGCACCCGGGCAACCCCGCCCGTGGCGTGGGCGATCCCATGTACAACCCCAACCAGCGAGTTGGAAAACGCGGCACCGGCCAGCAGAGAGGCGTTGAGCATCGCCAGGCGCGCCTCCTTGTTTTTCGGCTCCTTGACCGTTGTGAGCAGGTTTTCGAAGATGAGCCGGATGGCCGCAATCGCAAAACCGTCGGAAACCGGGTTCTTGGCCAGGCAGTAGTAGGCCTCCGCCGCGTGCGTGAGCGCGTCCATGCCGGTGGCCGCACTGATCTTCGCCGGCATGGTCATCGTCATCCGCGGGTCAAGGATGGCCGCCTTCGGGAAGAGCTTGCTGGAGGTAAAGGCCATCTTGGTATGGGACGCCTCGTCGTAGATAACCGCAGCGCTGGTGACCTCGGACCCCGTTCCCGCGGTGGTCGGGATGACCACAAAGGGTTTCATATCCTTTTCAAGCCGGTCGACCCCCTGGAATTTCATCAGGTCGTTGGTTCCCTCCACCACGATCATATTGGCGCACTTGGCCGTATCGATGACGGACCCGCCGCCGACGGCGACAAAGGAGTCGCACTTGTTATCCTTGAAGAGTTTGGCGACCTTGTTGACAACGGCGCTTCCCGAATCGGGCGGGGTTTCGTCGAAGACGATTCCCGGCTCTATGTCGGATTCGGAAAACGCTTCCATGACGAGCTTGAGAAGGCCGGCCCTCACTACACCCTTATCCGTAACAATGAGCGGACGCTTGGCGCCGAGCAAAGTGAGCTCGTAAGGAAGATTCGAAAGGGCTTTGAGGCCGCTTAATATCTTTACCGGGCAGATAAACTCATAATATTCTGGTAACATCGATTAAATCTCCTATCAGGATAGATTTATGAAAAGCACTGTTTAGTCCAGTTTGTACGGCCTGGATCACTTGGCCGCGTTGAGCGCCATGTCGATACCCATGGTAAGGTAGACATAGAGCTTGAAAAGTTTCTGTTTGAGCGTCAGCTTCGGCGGCACTTTGAATACCTTTCCGAAGACGATTCCCGGAAGGAGATATGCCTGCACGATCGCCATGGCCCGGTTTGCCTTGATTCCATCCACCACGCTGCCGTGCACCAACGCCCGATGCTGGACAAAGGCGATATGAGATCCCATCTGAGCAGTAAACGGTATAAAGGCGCTGTCCATGTTCTTGAAAAGGATTTTCACGTCCGGATTCTTGTATCCCCTGCCGAGGTAACGGATCGTTCCATTTTCCTCCTTAAGCGAGATGGCCGGCCCCTTGGGAAGCACACCCAATGAGATAACGATCCCCTTCCTCCAATCCTTGATTTCTTCCTTGAGCTCCGCGCTGTGCTTCGAGACCTTTTCGAAGGTGCCTCCAAGAGCAAGGAGCGCAATCCCGACCACCGTTTTCTTTAGCCGATACGATAGCGTCGGCTTGACGGTACTCGTTTTTTGTTTCATGTCAGTCCCCTAAAAGTATTAAATGTCCCGCACCCCTGTTACAGGTACGCGTTTGACCCATACCGGAATAGCTACGGAGAAAATTCTTTAATAGTTACGCCCCTATCCCCCCCCCATTGTCCCGAGTTTTCCCGAAACGGCGATCCGCATAATGAGCGGACTGCGAAGCCGAGCGCTCATGTCGTCACATCTCCCATTTATATGATCTTCGCAGCCATTAATAGGCGCGACTTTACCCGTCGGCATTATATACACCCCGATGGTGAATTTCAATACTAAAAATGTAAAGCAGGTTTAGTTTTTCTTTCAATGGGCCACACACCACATCGACGATGCCCGCTTGATACAGAAAAAATCCTTGACACCAATGGCCTTTTCGGCTATCTTGAAGTTCAACTTTAAACTTTAAGCTTTTATTCCATGCCCGTCAAGATCAGCGAACTGGAGCGCATCACCGGCGTTCCCCAATCGACCATACGATACTACGTCAAGGAGGGACTTCTTCCCCGGCCGACCAAGGTCAATAAGTCAATGGCCTACTACGACGAGTCATGCGTAGAACGGATCGCGCTGGTCAGGGAGCTTCAGGAAAAACGATACTATCCCCTGTCGGTAATAAAAAACATCATCAGCCGGATGGATAATGGGATATCCCTGCCTTCCCTTATCTCCCTTGAAGACGCTATCTTCCGCCCGCGAACCGAAGGGGAGCAGCCCCTTATGTCCCGTCAGGAATTTGTGGCGGCCTCCCGAATCGACAAGGGACTCCTCGATACCGCCGAAAAGCTCAAGATCCTCGTCCCCTATAATCGGGGCGCAGCCAAGCCCTATAATCAGGAAGATGTGCAGTTTGCAAAAAGCCTCATGCGGGGCAACAAAGAGCTGGGTATTGACATCCGCGATATGACCTTTTACATTCAGTACGGCGAGAAGATCGTCGAGGAAGAGCTCAAGCTCCGCAAGAAGATCGTCGCCGGTAAAAGTAAAAGCGATAACATAAGGATTACCGTTACTCTCTCTGAACAAGCCGACGAGCTCCGGGGCTATATCCTACGTCGTCTTTTCCAATCTCGGGTAAAGGAAATGATGGAAAAACTCCCTAAAAAGGAATGACATACGACCATTAGCTGGAGGTTCACGATGAGAAGAAAACAATATCTGTTATGCGCGCTAACGATTGTCTCTCTTGCAGCTTTCCTCTTCTTGTCGGCGGGGTGCGGCGAACAAAAACGCCCGGTCTCCGACGCCCAATACGACGTAATCATTATCGGCGGAGGTATGGGGGGACTATCAGCCGGAGCCCACCTGGCTTCCAAGGGCCTCAAGGTCCTGCTCCTGGAGCAGCATCATAAGGTCGGGGGTTGCACCACCAATTTTACGCGGGGTGACTTTACGTTTGAAGTCGCGCTCCACGTAATGGCGGGAGGCATAAAGGAGAAGAACGGCGGCCTCTACAAGCTGATGGAGGCCTGCGGCGTGGATAAAAAGATCGAAGTCTACGAACTCCCCGATCTCTACCGTTCTATCTATCCCGATGTCGATTTCACCGTCCCGGCCGAGTCATGGGACGCCTATACGGCCGCCTTCAAGGAACGATGGCCGGAAGAATCGGCGGGTATCGATAAGTTCGAGACACTCTGCCATCAGGTATTGGGCGACATCATGTCGATCAAGAACCTGTTTAGAGAGACCGGGTTCAGGGCGCTGCTTACCAAGGTGCAGATACCCTTCAGACAGAGAACCCTCCTCGAGTGGAAAGACAAAACCCTGCAGGATTCCATGGACGAGTGTTTCACCGATCCCCAGCTCAAGGCCGTCATGTCTCAGCTCTGGATGTATTACAGCGGGCCGGCCGACGACCAGACATCTCTCTTGAATTTCGCCGCCACCAATATGTTCCTTACCGACGGCGTTTGCCATGTCATGGGCACCTCGCAGGCCATGTCCAACGCGTATGCCGAACGTATCAAAGAGCTCGGCGGTGAGGTAAAGGTCGGAACCCTGGCCACCAAGATCATCATCGAAGACGGCATAGCCACCGGGGTCCAGACCGAATACGGGGACGTCTATACAGCCCGTTACGTTGTCTGCAACACCGATCCCTACCAGTTGGTCTTTAAGCTCATCGGTGAGGAAAACCTTCCCAAGAAGTACGTTCAAAAGATCAAAGATATGAGACCGGCCAACTCGCTGTTCGGCGTCTATCTCGGCCTGAACATTGACCTGAATAAGCTCGGCTACACCGACACCGATATTATCTACAACAAGTCGTACAGCTCCAACGAGATCTACGACAAGTGGATGACAGGTGATATCAGGGACAGCGCCTGCCTCATCGGCATCTACAGCAACTACGGCGACCCGACCTACGCTCCGCCGGGCAAATCATTGCTCAATATCCTGACCTACAGCGATACGAACCTGTGGCCGAAGGACTACGATGAATACCAGGCAATGAAGAAAGAGAAGGCGGCCGACCTCGTCGCGCTGGCGGCCGAGGTCATCCCCGAGATCGCTGATCCGAGAAATGTCGAGGTCATGGAAGTCATCACCCCGGTTACCATCGAGGAGTTCACAAAGAACTACCAGGGCAGCCCCTACGGGTTCTACATGAGCCTTGACCAGTGGGATAAGATTCCCAACAACACCCCGATCGATAATGTCTTCATCGCCAGTAACTGGACCCAGGGCTTCCATGGAGTGGCCGCCGGGCAAGTCAACGGGTGGCGCGCCGCCCGGCTTATTCTCGATCGCGAAGGCATCGAGTAGCCCGATCTGTATATAGCGATAGACAATAGAAGATATCGGGACGTGACCGCCGGTTACTTCTCAATGCAGTTTGCGCGAGACGGCCGAATTATGATCGGTACCGTTCGGAGTATACGGAACATATCGAGTACCGCGTAACATGGTCGATTACTGAAAAAGTATTTTCTTTCCTTTTTTCGCCAAATATTGTAAGGTGTTTCTATGTTGAGGTGGACTTTGAATATATTCGGTTTGCACATGAAAGCGAAAGCCGTTTTTATTTTTATTGCCGCGCTTTCGTTGCTTGCCGCTAACGGATGCGGGCCCGGAGATAAACCCTCCGGCGAAGCCCAATACGACGTCATCATCGTCGGCGGCGGCATGGCAGGCCTTTCGGCGGGGGCGCACCTTGCCAGCAATGGGCTTAAGGTCTTACTGCTCGAGCAGCATCACAAGGTCGGCGGCTGTACCACCAATTTTACGCGGGGTGATTTCACCTTTGAAGTAGCATTGCACGAACTGGCCGGGGGCGGTCTCTTCCAGTTGATGGATTTGTGCGGCGTCAAGGATAAGGTCGAGGTTTATCCGCTTCCCGACCTATACCGCTCGATCTTCCCGGGAGAAACAACGGTTGACGTAACCATGCCCGCCAACTGGGAAGGATGGGACAACACCCTCAAGGCTAACTGGCCGGAGGAGGCCGAGGGTATCGATAAGCTTCACAGCCTGTCCACCGAGGTATTCAAAGACGTCATGGACGTGAAGGACCTCTTCCGTTACAGCGGAGCAAAGAAGCTTTTCGCGACACTCTCCGTCCCGATCAAACACCCCGCGTTGGTAAAATGGAGCAAGAAGACCCTCCAGGAGTTGTTGGATTATTGTTTCACCGACGAGGACATCAAGGCTGTCGTTTCTCAGTTCTGGATCTACTACGGCGCGCCGATTCCCGATGAGATCGCTATCCTGACCCTGGTCGCCAACGAGGTCTTCCTCACCGAGGGTGCGTGGCATGTGATGGGCACCTCCCAGAACCTGTCCAACGCCTACGCCGAACGTATTCGGGAGCTTGGCGGCGAAGTGAAGACCGGGACCCTGGTCACCAAGGTCATCGTCGAAGACGGGGTAGCCACGGGAGTTCAGACCGAATTCGGCGATACCTATACCGGTCGTTACGTTATATGCAATACGGACCCGTACCAGATGGCCTTTAAGCTCGTCGGCGAAGATAACCTGCCCGCGAGCTACGTTAAAAACCTCAAGGGGCTCAAGCCGGCCAACTCGTTGTTCGTGACATACCTGGGGCTTAATATCGACCTCAAGAAACTCGGCTATACCGACACCGAGATCTTCTACAACACCAGCAAGGACTCGGTGGCCGTTTACGATAACATGATGAACAACAACTTCAAGGATGGTATGGTTTCCATAACCATCTACTCTAACTACGGCGACCCGATCTACGCCCCCCCGGGCAAATCGCTCGTGGCCCTGCTTGAGTTCTCGGACTATGACTCATGGCCGAAAGATCGGGACGAGTATCAGAAGATGAGGGACGAAAAGGCGGCCGAGATTATCGACCTGGCCGCCAAGGTGATCCCGGAGCTTGCCGATCCGAAAAATGTCGATGTCATGGAAATCATGACTCCGGTTACACTCCAGGAATTTACCATGAACTACCACGGCATCCCGTACGGCTTCTATCTCGACCTGGACCAGTGGAAAAAAATACCGATAAACACGCCTGTCAAGAATCTCTATATTACGTCAAGCTGGACCCAGTCGTGGCACGGGGTGGGATCGGCACAGATTAACGGATGGATGGCCGCCCGGCTCATCATGGACCGTGAAGGCATTGAATAAGGTAGAGAATACGATATGAAGAAATCAGCGATAATTCCCGGTTTCGTCGCCTTCATCCTTTTTCTCATGTTTGCCGGCGTTACGGCGTTTTCGACCGATTACGGCCCGGGACTTATCACCATTGACGATACAACAAAGGCGACCAACCGCTACCTCGGCGTGAACTTCAGTCACACTAAGCATACCGGGGAGGTGGGACTTACCTGTGTTATGTGTCACCACACCGAGAAGAAGGACTTCGTCTCGGGGACACCCACGCGCTGCGAGGCATGCCACAAGGCCGATGCCGAGATCAGTTTCAAGGACGCCATGCACCGACGCTGTGTCCTGTGTCATATTAAAAAGGCCAGGGGGGAGGACGTCGTTGAAGGCGAGGAAATTACAAAAGTCTACAATGAAACGCCGCCGACCCAGTGCCTCCAGTGCCACCGGCAGCGTGATTAGTAACCTTTTTCGACTTCGGGTCTCCCCGAATTGTTCTTGTTTTTGTCCCGCGTATCTCACGGGACGCGCAACGTAACGGATGTTTAGAATATGACCATTTTCCAACGCATCTCAGGAGGTAACTGATGAGAAAGAATCATTCCGTTGCACAGACGATTCTCATCCTCTTTCTTGCCGCAGCCTTCCTCATGGCGGTCGGGTGTGCAAATAAAAAGCAACCTACCAATGAGGCCGATTATGACGTTATCATTATCGGAGGCGGTATGGGAGGATTATCCGCCGCCACACACCTGGCCACCAAAGGCCTCAAAGTGTTGCTGCTTGAACAGCACCACAAGGTCGGCGGATGTACCAGCAATTTCACACGGGGCGATTTCACCTTTGAGACGGCCCTGCATGAAATGGCCGGAGGCGGCCCCGGTAAGGCAGACCGCGCTCTCTTCAAGCTGCTTGAGGTTACCGGCGTGGACAAAAAAGTCGAGCTCTATGAGCTGCCTGAGTTTTACCGCTCGATTTTCCCCGACGTCGACGTAACCATGCCCGGAACCTGGGAGGCATGGGACGCCAAGCTAAAAGAAACGTGGCCCGAGGAATCGGCGGGCATTGACAAGTTCCACGTCCTCTGTTCAGGCTTGATGGGCGATATGCTCACCCTGAAGGATCTCTTCCGTGAGACCGGATTCAAGGCATTCCTCACCAAAGCCCAGGTCCCTTTCAAGCAGAAAACCTTCTATGAATGGAAGGATAAAACGGCACAGGAACTGATGGACGAGTGCTTCACCAACGAGGACATTAAGGCCGTCGTGTCCCAGCTCTGGGTTTACTACGGCGCCCCCACTCCGGAGTCTACCTCTCTGCTTATGCTGGCGGCCACTGACGGCTACCTTACCGACGGCATCTGGCACATCAAAGGTACCTCTCAGGCCCTTTCCAACGCCTACGCCGAGCGGATCGAAGAGCTGGGCGGTAAGGTCATAGTCGGTGAACTCGTCACCAAGATCAATATCGAAGACGGGATGGCCACCGGTGTCGAGACCGCGCTGGGTAACACCTATTCGGCCCGCTATATCGTCTGCAATACCGACCCCTACCAGATGGTATTCAAGCTGATTGGCGAAGAGAATCTCCCGGCCGATTATGTCACCAAGTTAAAAGAAATGAGGCCGGCAAACTCCCTGTTTGGCGTCTACATGGGCCTCAATATCGACCTTAAGGCAAAGGGCTACGATTTCGCCGAGGCCATATACAGCACCACCGACGACACGACGGTTCTCTACGACAAGATGATGACCGGCGACTTCGCCAACGGCGCCACGACGATCACCGTCTACTCCAATTACGGCGATCCGATCTACGCCCCTCCCGGTAAATCGGTTGTAGTCCTCCACTCCTATTCTGATTACGACGTCTGGCCGAAGGATCAGGCCGAGTACCTGAAGATGAAGGAAGAAAAGGCGAACGAGCTTATCGGCCTTGCGGCAAATGTAATCCCCGAGCTCGCCAATCCTAATAACATCGAGGTCAAAGAGGTTATCACCCCGGTCACCCTTAACGAATACACCATGAACGAGGGCGGTATCATCTACGGCTTCTACATGAATTTGGATCAATGGCAGAAGATTCCCAACGATACACCCATCGACAACATCTTCATCGCCAGCAACTGGAGCCAGGCATGGTTCGGGGTTAGCGCCACCCAGATTAACGGCTGGAGGGCCGCACGGCTCATTCTCGACAGAGAAGGTATTGAATAGAACCGGAGGATATAAATGAAAAAGAGAAATCTGATATCAATCACCGCCGCCTGTGTCCTGTTCCTCTTCTTAATGGGCGTTGCGGCTTTTTCCGTCGATTTTGGTCCCAATACGGTCACCATCGATGACACGACCAAGGCCACGGACCGGTACCTGGGTATAACCTTCAAGCATGAGTACCACACCCAGGACCTCGGAGTCACCTGCGTGACCTGCCACCACACCGATAAGGCCGATTTCGTCTCCGGCACTCCGGAGGCCCGCTGCGACGCGTGCCATAAGGCCGACGCCGAGATCAGCTACAAGGACTCGATGCACAAGAATTGTGTCATCTGCCACATTAACAAGACCGCAGAGGGACTGACTCCGCCGGTGGAGTGCCTGGGCTGCCATACCCAGAGAAAGTAAACGAATATGCGGCAGACCCTCCACAAGGCGGGGGTCTGCCGCATTCCTATTAAAACTCTTTACACGCCTTTGACACCAGCGGTTCGTTTATTCGACGTATCCGCTGTTTTCCCATCCCTAATACAGTTCCCTCGTTATGTACGGTAAGGCATTTTCATGAAGAAAAGCGACATCATATTTATACTGTTGGCAGCGGCCCTTATCGGGGGCGCTTTTCTTGCCTTTGAGTTGATCTCCAATAGCTACGGGCGGACGATTGTCATCGAACAAGGAAACGAAGTGGTAGGCAGCTACCCCCTTTCTGAGGATCGTACCGTCGAGGTTCAGGGACCCCTCGGGATTTCCACGGTCATTATAGAGCATCGCGAGGTCTATATGGCCGATTCTCCCTGCTCCAACAAGATCTGTATTGACATGGGACACATCTCCGAGAAGGGAGATTCCATTATCTGCCTGCCTAACCGTGTCTATATTACGATACAGTAGCCTCCTGTTGATCCCCATCCTTTAATAGCAGCTATAGTAAAATCCGTTTTATTACAGCGTCTTTTTTGCGCAATTATATATAAACATCTTGTACCCTCCCCTGTATCTTTGGTAAAATGAGTCAAGCTAATCTTACGGCTTTTTGTCTCCTCAAAAGTACCCGGAGTAATCCCGTGATATTGTCCTTTCTTTCAGGCAGGACATTCATGCAGAATTATCAGGTCCATTCCCGACTGGTTCTGAAAATGTGCCGCGCGACATACCCTGCGTCGCTTATGGTCCTTCTTATCTTTCTATTCCTAATTTCCATCGGCTGTGTTTCGCGATCCGCCGCCCGTTGGAATTCATCGGGCCTGGACCATTATCGACATGGAGACTTTGAAAACGCCTATGAGTCGTTTTCCGAGGCGATCGCCCTCCTTCCCGATTCGGCCGAACTCTACTATAACCGTGCCAACGCCGCCGTACGCCTCTCCCGCGTCAGGGACGCTAACGCTGATTTTACCAGGGCCATTGAGCTTGACCCCACACACGTCGATGCCTACCTTGCCAGGGGCGACCTTTCATTCAATCATAGCCGCTATGATGCCGCCCGGGCCGACTGGTCGTCGGTCGTCGGCCTTTCCCCGAATAATGCCGACGCATACCGCAGACGGGGCCAAGCCCTGGAGCATCTTGATCGATTTTCCGACGCCGTGGCCGATTTTGACCGCGCGGTCCTCCTGGCCCCGAAAGACCCGGCCTGCCTGATCTCACGTGGCCGGTTCTATTTCAGGACGGGCCAGTTCGACAATGCCCTGACCGATCTCACGGGAGCCGCCTCACTCGATCCGAGATCCGCCGAGCCCTATCTTTACCGCGGTCTCGTCTACGAGTACGGCCTGTTTCGTCCCGAAGATGCACTGGCAGATTATAGCCGGGCGGTAGATAACTCCCCGAAGGATCCCTACGTCCGCAATTATCGCGCAAACCTCCTAAGAAAGCTCGGCAAGACAGCCGATGCCCTGGCGGATTTCTCAGTTATTTGCCGTATGGGCTATCCGTTCGGCTGCTGGCAGGTGGACTGGCTTACCGATGAAACAAAATAGCGCGATTCCCCCCACCGGCCCGATTGCCGGTAGACGGTCCGTCGACGAAACGACCGAAGAAAGGCCGGGCGGCTATTGTACGCGGCGCACTTTTTTACGGGGGATGGGTCTCGTGACGGCCTCGCTCGCCTGGCGGCGTGAACTGCCTGCCGACGGTCCCCCTATCACCACTCAAGCCCGACGTATCGACGACGATAACCACGTTTTTATCACATCCGCACCTCACGGCCGGTACCTTGCCAGGGTTGTGACGGCCCGCGAGGTCCTCGGTAAGACCTTTGCGACTACCGGTGAGATTCTGGCTTCTACCGGCGCATTTGTCTGTTTCAATGGGAGTTTCTTTGAGGGCGACGGTTCTCCGAGCGGCCTTTTCGTATCCAACGGTTCATATAAAAGCCCCGTCACCTACGATAAAGGCGACGGGATACTCTACATAGATCGAACCCGGCGTATACGCATTATCTCGAAATATCACTACGCCGAGCATAAGGACAATATCATCGATGCGCTTCAGATTAACCTGTTGACGGAAGACGATCTCAAACTCTATGAGGATAAGACCTACAAGCGGCGTTTGCCCCGAAACTTCATCGGGACAACCCCCGAGGGAATCGTTGATATCATCTACAAGAACACGAACTTCACCTTCGGAGATCGGTACATGAAAGAAATCCATGGGTGTACCGTCGTCGGGGCATTAGACGGCGGCAGCAGCGCCTCTGCGGTCGACAAGTTGGGGAAATCGAGCTACAACGAGAGCCGTGGGGATCGTCCGGAAGCCGCCGTTGCCAACTTCATCGTCCTCTACGAGAGATAGTCCCGGCCCTTTTCCGATCTTCCCTGTCTTGTGCCACCATATAGGCATCCACAATGCCGACCGCCCACGATATGGCCAGGATTATCAGCAATATCGTTATTGACCCGCGGGACCCACCGAGCTCCGCCCAAAAGGGATCCCACAGACCTCCCCCGGCTACGCCGACATTTTCCAGTGCCCGGTATAAGTCACGCGCGATCACGAAGACCAGGACGATAATCGAAAGAACGGTCAGGAGTACATAGATCACTCCCTTCGCAGGCTGGTTATTGTAGAATTGCCCCGCCCCCGGAAAAACAAAACCCGAAAGTATGGCCGAAACAAATCTTTTTTCCATCTTCCTGTAACCCACTTGCATTACGGTGCTTTACCGTTGTTTCCGCACCATCGTGCTTATTTATCCCGGTCTCCCTTCTTGGCCTCTCGCCAGAAAGTTTCGAGATCCTCAAGACTCATCCCCGCCATCGTCGCACCCGTACTTCTCACCGATTCCTCCATACGCCGAAAGCGTCCACTGAATTTTCGATTCGTCTTTCTGAGGGCAAGCTCCGGGTGCACGTCTAAGAAACGGCCGAGATTTGCTACCGTAAAAAGGATATCCCCGATCTCATCTTCGATCTGGGATCGTTTTCCTGAAGAGAGGGCTTGTTGAAGTTCCCCGATTTCCTCATGGATCTTATCGATAACTCCCCCGACATCATCCCAGTCAAATCCAACTTCGGCGGCCCGTTGACCGTACTTATTGGCGATAACAAGGGCGGGCAGTTCCTCGGTGACCCCGGAAAGTGCAGAATCGTCGCGGTTACCCCGTGCCTTTATTTGTGTCCATTTTTCCTGAACCTGTTCCGGAGTGGAAAGCCGATCCTTCCCGAACACGTGCGGGTGCCGTTCGACCATTTTGGTGCCGATGGAATCGGCGGCGTCATTTATTGAAAAGGCCCCCCGTTCTTCCATAATTCTTGCCACGAAAATGACCTCAAAGAGAAGATCGCCCAGCTCCTCCTTGATCTTGTCATTGTCTGCGGAATCGATAGCTTCAATGAGTTCGAGGGCCTCCTCCATAATATAGGGCCTGAGATCGCTTACCGTTTGAGCCCTGTCCCAGGGACATCCTTCATCGGAGCGCAGGACCGCCATGAGCCGGACAAGATCATAAATATCCATTTTCTCTTCCATTTTTCCCGTATTGCGGGTTATTATCTGTACCGTCGCCCCTGCTCTGTCGACGGCTAACTTGTAGCGGTGCCGGATGCACGATACGTCTTCTATCGTGCGCCGAGGACTCGAAAACCCCAATAATCGGAAGATACTTTGCTCCCTTCTATTCAAGATACGTGAGAATGAATAAAAAATCAAGATGAAACACTTCTGCCAATAAATACTTGATTTTCCCCTATTTATATGATATGTTTAATTAATTTTAGTATCAGGTGTGTGATGCATCTCTCGATTAATGCCAAGAAGATTATCATACTGGGAGTTTTTCTCCTGTCTGTCTCACCCTGCCTTGCCCAGGATTTTATCCCCTCGCCCACAGCCGAGATGGACCCGACGATAGACGTAGTAATGGAGTCGCCGTTTCCATCGATTCGTAGAGAATTCTATTATTATGACAAGGCATGGTTTCCGTTTCTCCTTACCCTGTCCCAGAGGAACAAGACCGATGCATTGAGAATGGTCGATTCTCTCCAGACCGCCAAGTTCAACTATGGAAATGGGAACGCCTCCGCTTACTCCTACGCCCTGCTTGCTCTTTCAAGACAGCAGGAGGATGAAGGAGACTATGAAACCGCCGCCAAGCTCATAGACAAGTCGATACAGCTTTCACCGGATATCCCCCGACTCTACTTCTACAAGGCAGCCTTCATTTGGAGGAACGAGCCGGGCCGTCTGTACGATATCGTCCATTTAACGGTTACCGGTCTCAAGCTTTCCGCCAAAGACATTACCATCGTCACTACGTTCGGCGCCAACCTCGCACTCGGTCTGATTATTACGGTGCTGGCTGTTTTTTTCCTTTTTTCTTTTTCCCTCGCTGCCAAATATATCCTGGTGGCCGCCCACGATATCCGGGAACGCTTCGGGTGGGAAATTCCGCTCCTGCTTTTTTCCTCCTTCATTTTAGTCCTCTTTGTCTTTCTCTTCTCCCTCGATATCGGGCTGCTCTGGCTTATCATTCTGATGAATATCGCCTTTCTTATCTACTATACGAAAACCGAGAAGATAATTTTCGCCTTTTTCTATATTCTTGTTCTCATATGCCCGATTTTCCTTAACTATACCGCCGCCCTGATGCTTTCCACACACCGAAATGTTATCGATGAAATACTACAAATCAGACAAGATACGTATACCATCGAGGCCGAAAAAGCTCTGAGCGATTGGGTTGCCGAGAACCCGGATGATATCTGCGCCCTGTTTGCCCTTAGCTCCCTCAACAAGCGGACAGGCTCGCTCGATTACGCGCGGTATTACTACCAGAGAGTCATCGACATCGACCCTGCGTGCGCCCCTGCCCTCAATAATCTTGGGACTATTTATTTCATTCTTCGTGACTATCCCCACGCCCAGGACCTTTTTCTAGCGGCAAACGCCGCCGATCCCGATCTCGTGGCGCCGTATTACAACCTCTATAAGATCGATATGACGCGGTTTGACCTCAAGACCGCCGAAGAATACTACGACATGGCGGTGAAGCTCGATCCCGCACGGATTACCACATTTCTAGAGGTAGAGGTCAAGGAAGATGACGGTGAACCGACGTTTCTGGAAAGAACCAACCGCATGGTTCTCGATGAGGACCTTCCCGACAGCTTCCTGTGGGAACGAGTCTTTACCATGAGCGGGCCGCGTGAGCTGGCCGACGGAATTTTCAGCAACATGATGAAAGGGATTGGTCTGCGTGCCGTTCCGGTAGTCGGTGTAATAGGACTTATTTTTTTAATCATCTCCGGATCCCTTGCCCGCAGGAGCGCCATCTCGAAATCCTGCAAGTTCTGCGGGCTTCCTTTTCTCCTGAAGTCTCAGCCTCACATGGAGCGGCGTGATTCATGCAATCGCTGCTTCTCGGTCTTCGTCCGTAAAGAAGGAATTGACCCAAGGACAAAGGCTGATCTTCGGATGAAGGTGGATCGTATAAACCATATGAGAAGAATCGTACTGATCGTTGTCAACGCCCTTATCCCCGGCTTCGGAAGGATTTATCGTGGCCGCGTCTTGAAAGGATTTATTATTCTCTCCCTGTTTCTCCTCTTCCTTATACAACTCATATACCTCCGCGGCATCGTTGTCTATCCCGTAAAGTCGTTTGGATTCCCGATTATCCATAATCCTTTACTCTTCGTGACCGGCGGTATACTTGTCTATATCTTCGCCCAAAGTGACTTTATAAAATCCGAGCTATCGGAAAATTAGCAGGAGAGTACGGTGGCCCTTCAAGGTGACATCAAAGACTTTTCGGTCGTAGATATATTGCAGCTCCTCTATCAGCAGCAGAAGAGCGGGATACTGACTATTTCTGAAAAGGATAATCAGGTTGAGGTCCTCTTTGACAGGGGACAGATTGTATCGGCCAACCTGAAAAAAAAGAGCGAACACGAAAACCTCGGAGAGATGCTCGTAAAGGCCAACCTGATCTCCCGCAACCAACTGACAAACGCCCTCACAATGCAGAAGGAAACGCTCAGAAAGCTGGGTGATATCCTCATAGAGACGGGATTCATCTCAATTATCGATCTGCGCCATTTCCTCAAGCTCCAAACCCATGAGACGATATTTAAGCTCCTTTCCTGGAAACGCGGCGATTACTATTTCAACCAGCGCCTGGTCAATTACGACAAGAAGGCCATCGAGCCGATCAACACCGAGCATTTCCTCATGGACAGCCTGCGGATGACCGATGAGCTTCCCGATCTTAGGAAGAAGGTCTATTCATACAATCTCGTGTTCGAGAAAATGCCCGGAGCCGATGAGGAAATCGGTATATGGCGGGTTCTCCAGCAGACCGAGACGGTCGACGAACACGCTATATTTGCAGATGAAAAGAAGCCGGATAAGGGCGAGAAGATTATTTCCGCTGAGGATAAAAAGGTCTTTCATCTCGTCGATGGAAATAAGACCGTCAAAGACATCATCAACATCGGGAGACTCGGCGAATTTGAGACCATAAAGGCGCTCGTATCCCTGATGGAGAGACAACTTATCGATATTTCCTTCGAAGTTGAGGAAAGAAAAGAAATAAAGCCCGCGGTTTCAATCCATGACGTCTTCTTCAAGGGAGTCTTCTTCGGAATATTCTTTATTCTGATTGTCATCTTATTCTTCTCTTACCCCCGTATCGTCTCTAATTTTTCCATATCCGGGGATACGCGGGAGATATTTACTCAAACGCAGACGATCGCCATAAAAAATAATATAACCTACCCCCTTTCCACTTTTTATCTTCTCAACGGGAGATATCCCGATGACCTCGACGAGTTGTCGGCCGGCGGCTACATCGAAGACCTCCGACCCGGCTGGGAATCGCTGTTTGACTACACCCCGTCGTCGCAGGGCTATACGCTCATATTAAGGTAATACCCTTGGAAAACACCACAAAAATTGAGTTTGATGATAATAATCTTGCGCGCACGCTCTTCGGCGAGAATAACCATCACCTCTCCCTCATCGAAAAGGACACCGGGACGAAGATCTCTGTCCGGGGAGGTACGGTGTTAATCTCGGGCGGCACGGATGGGGTCGAGATCAGCCAAAACCTCCTCACCCAGCTCTATGAGCTTCTAAAAAAAGGATATCCGGTTTTTTCGCCCGATATAGATTTCGCCCTGCGGATCATCAAGTCCAATCGTAAGGTGAATCTAAAGGATATATTTCTGGATACTGTCTATATCTCCGCAAAAAAGCGGCATATTACCCCAAAGAGCCTTGCCCAAAAACGCTATATAGAATCGATACGGAAATACGACATCGTGTTCGGCATCGGACCCGCCGGAACGGGAAAGACCTACCTTGCTATGGCGACGGCCATGGATTGGATCGCGAAGGGTAAAATCAATCGCATCATACTGACACGTCCCGCCGTGGAGGCCGGCGAGAAGCTCGGCTTTCTCCCCGGCGATCTCTATGAGAAGATTAATCCCTACCTTCGCCCCCTGTACGATGCCCTTCACGACATGATGGATTTCGATCAGGCACAGAAACTCGTCCATCGCGGCGTTATCGAGGTGGCCCCGCTGGCCTTCATGAGAGGCAGGACCCTCAACGATTCGTTTATCGTCCTGGACGAGGCACAAAATACCACGGGCGAACAGATGAAGATGTTTCTGACCCGGCTGGGCTACAACTCCAAAACGGTCATCACGGGAGACATCACCCAAATCGATCTCCCCGACGGAAAGAGATCCGGGCTCGTTCAGGCCAACGAGATCCTTACCGATATCGAAGGGATTAAGTTCTGCTATTTTTCCGACACTGACGTCGTTCGTCATCGCCTGGTTCGAGAGATTATTAAGGCCTATGACCACAAAGAAAATCAAAAAAGGGAGAAAAACACCGATTCAAATGAAATTCCCGATTAACTTATCGGGGGCCTACTGGCTCCTCATGAAAAAACTCAACGCGACCAAGGTCCTCAAGCCTCTGACAAACCTCATAGATCAGGAGACCTATCGCAACCCACATATACAGCGGATGTTAATGTTCGTCGCCTTTGTAACCCTTACCGCTCTTATCCTCAATCCAAGCTCCCGGATGCCCAGCCTTTCCTATAAAATCGGCGACTTCTCGACAACCGATATCAAGGCCAACCGGGACTACCTTATCACCGATAAAGTATCCACCAATGAGCTCAGGGAGGAAGCGGCCGCCAAGATACCTGCGGTCTACGACCTGGACGTAAACGCCCAGATAAAGCTCTTTGATCGAATTGACTCGTCATTCGGACACATGAGGGAGATCGTCGCCGAGACACAGCAGGATGATAAAGTCGATTCAGTCCTTGATCAGAGCCGCTCCCATTTTTTCGATTTGATCGGGGCTCAGCTTCCCGACGAGACCTTTCTCGAGCTCAAGAGACAGCGGTTCAAGCCTCAGATAGACACCGCAGTCAGACTTATCTTGGACGGCCTTTACACTCGGTACATCGTCGGTTCGTACAACACGATTGTACCGGAGATCAAGAAAAACGGCGTCGTCATTATCAATAATCAGACGAAGTCGGAGGTCCTCCTGCGAAACGCCGATGATATCATCGAGCTTAACGACGCGAAGGAACTCATTGAAGAAAGGTCAAGCACCCTGCGATCGAGCTTTCCGGGACGCATCGTCTCCCTAGCCCAGGATGTTGCCATACCGTTGATCGGACCGAACGTAACCTTTAGCTTCTTGGAGACCGATCGGCGGCGGCGTCTCGCGGCCGAAGGTGTAAAACCGGTAACCATCTCGATCAAAAAGGGCGAGATGATCATTCGGGAGGGTGCCAAAGTCCTTAAATATCACCTGATGATTTTCGACGGGATCATGGAATCCCAGAAGGACTACAATATCCTCCTGGCCTATATCGGGATTCTCTTGTTTATCGGCATCGTTGTCTATAGCACGTATCTCTTCTCCACCAGGAATATCAAAAAATTCAATCTGTCCAACAAGGACCTCCTGCTCATTGGCATCGTGGCTCTACTTTTCTGCGCCCTCACCCGTTTTTTCATTTTCATATCGGGTTCGGTTGCCGACACCTTCACGTTCATTCCTGACACGTCCTACAAGTACGCCATGCCGATCGTGGCCGGCGCGATGCTGGTAAGGATCGTCCTCAATTCCGAGGTTGCCGTTATCTATTCTATCCTCGTGAGTATATTTTCCGGGATCATTATCGGCGGCGATATCTTTTTTACCATTTACATCTTTATCGGCTCAATCCTCGGCTCTCACCTCGTGGCCCAGACAAAGCAGCGCTCGACCATTGTGAACGCCGGATTGATTGTGGGTCTCATAAATGCGTTTTTGATTTTTGTGATCTATCTATCACGCCTCAATCTTCTTTCGACCGATATCCTGTCAAGCATAGGGTCGGACTTCAAAACCATCACCTTTAACATGATCATGGGGTTCGCGGGTGGGATTATCTCCTCCGTAATTGTCCTGGGTGTTACTCCTCTGGTTGAGCTTGCCTTCGGATATATCACCGATATCAAGCTGGTTGAACTCAGCAACCTGGAACACCCCCTGCTCAAAGAAATGATAATCACCGCCCCGGGAACCTATCATCACAGCATCATCGTGGGAACTCTGGCGGAGGCCGGCTCCAATGCGATCGGCGTCAACCCGCTCCTTGCCAGAGTAAGCTCTTACTATCACGACATCGGGAAGATCAGCAAGCCCAACTACTATATTGAAAACATTAGAAACGAGCGGAATCCCCACGACAAATTGACCCCTCATATGTCGGGCCTCATTATTATGTCCCACGTCAAGGACGGGGTGGATATGGGGAAAAAGTATCGGCTCGGTTCGGAAATTATCGATATTATAAAGCAGCACCACGGGACCCACCTGATGAACTTCTTTTATCAGAAGGCCAGGGAATCCGAGAACGCCAAGGAACGACAGATCAGCGAAAAGGACTTCCGCTACCCCGGCCCAAAACCCCAGACTCGCGAGGCGGGGATCGTCCTTTTGGCCGATAACGTCGAGGCGGCAAGTAAAGTCCTGATCGATCCGTCACCCTCGAGGGTTGAAAGCATGGTCCAGAGTATCATCAATCGTCTTTTCCTGGATGGACAGCTTGACCAGTGCGAACTTACCCTCAAAGACCTGGACGCCATAGGCAAGAGTTTTACGAAGGTGCTCAACGGAATCTTCCACCAGCGTATCGATTATCCGGAACCGGTCATCGACAAGGAATTTGAGGAATCAATGAGGGAGAAAAATAACGGTGACAGTGCTCCTTACAAAAGAGAGGCACCCGCAGCCAATAGCAGGAAGAACAATAACCACAAAGATACAAAGAATACTCGACCATCTGGGAAGGGGCACAAGTGAGCTGTCGATTCTGTTGACCGACGATGCCGGCATAGCGGACTACAACCAGCGTTTTCTTGGGAGGCCCGGCCCGACCAACGTCATATCCTTCGGCGTGGACAGCTCTTTTCCGGTCGGCCCGGATATCCTGGGAGATATAGCCGTAAATATTGACGCGGCGAAACGACAATCTGAGATTAGGGGCGTCTCCCCCACCGATGAGATTCTTATCCTGTGCGTTCACGGCCTGCTTCACCTGCTCGGGTACATCCACGATCAACGCGAAGCTGCTACCGATGAAGACAGGGCTTGTATGGAATCAAGAGAACGCGAATTGCTGCTCTTTGTGGGAATTGACATTGATTCATGACTAAGGACCGTATCGCCCGATGAAAAAAAAGACAAAGCCGGTATCTGCCGTGAATGATCTTTCGGCCAAGCGCACGAGAATAAAGTTTCGGGATGTTACTCTAAGCGTTATTGGTGGCTTCCTTATGGCGCTGTCGTTTCCGAAGGCCGGATTTTTCGTCCTTGCCTGGATCTGTCTGATCCCGTTGCTTGCCGCCATACGGAATAAAGCCCCCGCCCCGGCGTCCCTGTTGGGACTTGCCTTCGGTCTGACGGCCTATACCGGTATCTTCTACTGGACGGTGTTTCCCGTTTCGGTATACGGGGGAATATCGACGGTTCTGGCCGTCGTCTTCATGCTCCTTTTGGTCTCCTATATCTCCGTCTATCTCGCACTTTTTTCGGCCTTTGTGGCATGGACGCGGGAGCGATTCGGACTTTCCGTCTTCGTCTCGGCTCCCGTTTCGTTCGCCTTCCTGGAGTATCTCCGGTCTTTCTTTATAACCGGTTTCCCCTGGGGACTTATCGGACACACACAGCTTCCCTGGCTGACTCTCATGCAGGTTTTGGATATCACCGGGGTATATGGCGTCTCTTTTGTTCTCGTGGCCGTCAATGCGGCCCTTTTTCTTATCATCGAACGGCTCGTCAAACGGTCCGGCCGTTTTCCGCTGGCCGAAACGGCCGTGTCGTCCCTGCTCGTGATCCTTCTGATTATCTACGGTATTTTTGCGATAGACCGGGAGCGGCTTATCATGCGGGCCGGTACGCCCGTCCCCGTAGCCCTTATTCAGCCAAATATCCGTCAGGACCTCAAGTGGAACCCGGCCTTCCAGGAAGAGACGATGGTAATCTATGAGGACATGACGCTGGCCTCGATATCTCATAAACCGAGGATTATCGTATGGCCCGAGACCGCCACACCCTTCTTTTTCCAGGACCATCCGTTTTTCCGACCCCGGGTCGAAGAGCTGGCCCGGCGCGCCGGTACCCCCCTCCTCTTTGGCACCCCCGCCTTTGAAGATGAAGGCGGCACGATCAAATACTATAATCGGGCCTATCTCCTTTCCCAAACCGGCCGGATAATCGGACGGTACGACAAGATCCATCTGGTTCCTTTTGTCGAATATGTTCCCCTGAGGAGCCTTTTCTTTTTCGTCGACAAGCTGGCAAACGGGGCCGCCGGGGATTTTTCCATGGGGACAACTACCGCCCCCATCCCTACCGACATCGGCCCAGTTGGGACCCTGATCTGTTACGAAGCCATATTCCCGGAATCGGCACGCATCTTTGCGAAAAACGGCGCCGCCCTCTTGGTCAATATAACCAACGACGCCTGGTTCGGGACCACCAGCGCCCCCTATCAGCACTTTTCGATAGCGAGCATGCGCGCCATCGAAACACGGCTTTTTCTCATTCGCGCTGCCAATACCGGCATCAGCGCGGTAGTGGACCCCACGGGAAACGATGAAATCAGAACGACGATCTTCACCCGTACCGTCGCCCTGGGAGACGTTATCCCGAAACCGAGGATAACCTTTTACACCCGATTCGGCGACGTCTTCGCCCAGCTCATTACGTTAATATTTTTATCCCCCTTCATCATACACGGGTATAGTATACTTATACGAAAGAAACGGAGGTAATATCATGGCATCAGAACTCCCCCTTGATCTTAACCAGACATACGAATCGTACGAGGATCGCCTCGCCATGCTCCGGAGGTATCTTTGAACCGGACGTCCTGAAACAGCGGCTGGCCGAGCTCGAATCTATGATGTCGGCCCCCGACTTCTGGAACGATCCGGAAAATGTTCACCGTTTTCCAAAGGAAAAAAGTACCATTGAGGAGCAGCTCGATTGGCTCTCCTCCCGAGAGAACGATCTTGAGGAACTGGCAATCCTCACGGATATGTACAGAGACGGCGAATCGGCGGCTGCCGATGAAATCAGGCAGAAACTATCCGATCTCGAGGCGGCGTTCTCCGTCATGGAGACCAAACGGATGCTCTCGGACAAAGACGACGCGCTCTCGGCGATTGTCCTGATCAATTCCGGGGCCGGCGGCACCGAGGCCCAGGACTGGGCCGAGATGCTCTTTCGGATGTACAACCGCTGGTCCGAGACAAAGGGCTATCGTATCGACGTCGTCAACCTGTTGCCCGGCGACGAGGCAGGAATCAAAAACGTCACTTTTCTGGTCGAGGGAAAATTTGCGTACGGGCTCATGAAGGCCGAAAGCGGCGTACACCGTCTTATACGGATATCTCCCTTCGATACGGGTAAGCGCCGGCACACCTCGTTTGCCTCCGTTTCCGTCTCCCCCGATATCGATGAGAATTTCGAGATCGAGATAAACGAAAACGATCTGAGGATCGATACCTTCCGCGCATCCGGCGCCGGCGGTCAGCACGTCAACAAGACAGACAGCGCCGTTCGGATCACCCACCTCCCCACGAATATTGTCGTAACCTGCAGCAACGAAAAATCCCAGCACCGCAACAAGGCCACCGCCATGAAGATTCTCAAGTCCCGACTCTACGAGAAAAAGCTTGACGAGGAGCGAGCCAAGCACGACCGTCTCCATCAGCAAAAGAAGGAGATTGCCTGGGGCAGCCAGATCCGGACGTATACCATGCAGCCGTATCGCCTCGTCAAGGACCACCGGACGGGCATGGAGGTCGGCAACGTGGACGCGGTCCTGGACGGGCAGATCGACCGCTTCATTGAGACGTATCTGTTGGCATCCGGACCCGCCCAGGTATCGAGCGACCAATCGGACTGACGGTAACATCAACGGTGTTACACGGGATAATCGCCTAATGCGAGATTAAAAGGCGATACTTACGGGATGGTCAGCATCTTTTCGCGGGTAGCTACTGCCATCCACGGGGCCGCAGCCGTCTTTTCGTATCCCAATCCTTCGGCATCACCGGAGGCCTATCCCATTGCCCCGCAGGGGTTTTATGGTCTATACGCCGGGCCCTTCCCACATGGCCCGGGAGAGCCGATAGAGACGCCAGTTCCTCATATATATCATCATATCGATAAGGACCATCGAACCGTTTATTGCGTAAAGGAATACCACCGGATCGTAGTTGTGGAGTATCTTGTGGATGATCCCCGATATGTACCCGATGAAGACGATAGCCAGAAACCAGAGGCTTTTGCCCTGATTCGTCCGTGCCGTCCAGGATTTATAGATGGAAAATGGCCAGGCGCTCCCGAAACAGATCAGCATGATAATCTCAAAGACGCTCATTGGTAGCTCCCATAAGCCTCATTGTATTATAGACGACTCAGACGATACGGGCGCTTAGTATCTTCTGAACAGGACAACCGCCAGCATCCCCATGACGACCCCAAATCCCGTTATATATACCAGGTCCAGAAAGATGGAGAATTGGAAGGTACCCAGGACCGCTCCCCGCATCAGGTCAACGCCGTAGGTCACCGGATTGACGCTCACGATGACTTTGAGCCACGACGGCAGCGTCTGTACGGGATAGACCGCTCCCGAGAGAAAAAAGAGGGGCATGATCACGAAGTTGCTGATCGTCCCGAATCCCTCGTAGCTGTAGATCCTGCTGGCCAGCGCAATCCCCATCGATGAGAGCGCAAGCGAAATGATCATCATAATGCCGATGAGCGAAACGAACCCGACGAGAGATATCTTCACGCCGATCAAGGGGGCAAAGACAAGCGTTATGCTTCCCTGAACCATTGCCTGGGTTGCCCCACCCATGATCTTTCCGGAGACAATAGCCGTCCGCGGGATGGGCGCCACCAGGATCTCCTTGAGAAATCCGAACTCACGGTCCCATATAATGGAGATGCCCGACCACATAGCGGAAAATATCAACGACATGGCCACGATGCCCGGAAAAATAAACTGGATATAGTCGACCCCGCCGTTTCCCTTGAACACCGGCCTCAGGCCCATCCCGAGCACCACAAGCCAGAGTACCGGCCGGGCAAACGACCCGTAGAACTGATGCTTGTCGCGCAGCATCCGCTTCATATCCCGCTGCCATATGATCAATGATCCGTACAGGAACCTCCTGACAAATCCCGTCATCGGTTTTTCCCCCTGACCCGTCGCACCATCCTCAGATGTTCCATGGGGCCGGCCGCCTCTTCCCGAATGGCGGTTCCGGTCAGTTTGATGAAGACGTCCTCGAGGGTCGGCTGCGTGATGATCATTTCGTCAAGATTAATGCTTTGTCCAATCATTCTATTGAGCGTATCCCGGACGGAGCCGTCGGCCACATCGATATAGACATGGTCGTTGAGTGTCCTGAAAGCAATCTTCAGGTTCTTCAATTTTCGCTCGTTTTCATCTTTGGACGGCAGCACGATTTGCGCCCCACCCATCTTGCGCTTAAGTCGTTCGGGCGAATCGAGAGATACGATCGCACCCTGATGGATGATGCCCACCCGATCGGAGTCATCGGCCTCCTCCATATAATGGGTGGTTAAAAAGAGCGTGACCCCGAAGTCCCGCTTGAGCTCGTTTATGTATTCCCATATTACCTTCCTCGTCTGGGGGTCCAGGCCGATGGTCGGCTCGTCCAGGAATAAAACCCGCGGCATATGCAGAAAACCCCTGGCTATTTCGAGCCGGCGTTTCATCCCGCCCGAGAAGGTCTTGACGACCTTGTGGCGGGACGTCAAAAGCTCGACCATTGCCAGGGCCTTGTCAATCCTCGATCTGATCTCCCTTCGCGGTACCCGGTAGAGCGCCGCGTGAAAATAGAGGTTGTCGTAGGCGGTGAGCCTCTCATCGAGGCTCGGGTCCTGGAAGATAATCCCGATCTTCTCGCGAACCCGATCGGACGCCTTGGTGACGTCCAGCCCCGCGATGCGCGCCTTCCCCGACGTGGGCGGCAAGAGCGTGGTCAGTATCCTGATGGTCGTGGTCTTGCCGGCGCCGTTGGGCCCCAGGAACCCGAAGGATTGACCCTCTTTCACGACAAACGATATGTCGTTTACCGCAACAACGTCGTCGAACTTCTTTGTGAGGTGTTCAACCTGTATCATTGGTTTTAACTCGCCCTCGTTTTCACGTTGATCATCGTGCGGCGATCGCCTCGACCTCCACCATCATCTTCGGGTGGGAGAGGCCCGAGACGATTCTGAGCGTGCCCCCCGCCGGGCCCGGCCTCTCGGGAAAATAGCGTGCACAGATCTCGACTAACCTGTCCCAGTTCTCGTAGAGATTCGCCTTTTCCGTGACCGTAACGGTCAGGTAGACGATATCGGCAAGCCCCATCCCCCCCGTCTGGATTATCTCGGATATCCTGTCCAACTCGTAGGCGAACTGCTCGTACGCGTCGGAGATCACGACCTTTCTCATCTCGTTTATCGGCTTAAATACCCGATATAACTATCCACTCCTTCACGTTTCTCAAGGATAACGCCCAGGGGAATCCCATGGCGGGAAGTGAATTGTTTCCTGTTTCGCTCTTCTGTATCATTGCCGGTTATCCCTTGATCAGTTAGTCGGATCAGGGGCATATTTAGTATGGAAAGGAGACGCGGGATGATAACGGTGATAATCCGCTTGTCCTCAACCGAGCAGGTAATGGCGCTGCGCTTTAGATCGGCCCGTAGGCGTGAATAGAACCGTCAGTGAAGGGTCTTCGACAAGCCTTCTTCGGGCTCCGGTAATCGATAGCGTTCCAGCACCAGGAGCATCTGACTCTCGAGCCGCTCTACCAGCGGCATCAGCGTCGAGGAATCGACGGCCGATATAAATACGGCGTCGTGCCGGGCCCGCATCTGTTCAACCGATATCTCGGAGACGAGGTCTACCTTGTTGAAGACCATAAGTACGGGGATTTCCGAAAGCCCCAGCTCACCGAGGATCTTATCTACCGCCTCTATCCGTGCGGGATAGCGCGGGTCGGATGCGTCCACGACGTGCACCAGGAGGTCGGCGTTCTTGAGTTCGTCGAGCGTGGCCGAAAAGGCTGTAACAAGGTCTTTGGGAAGATTGCGGATAAACCCCACGGTATCGGTGATGATGACCTCAAAGTCGCGCGGAAACCTGAGCCGCCGGCTGGAAGGGTCCAGTGTCGCAAAGAGCATATCCCGGGCGTCGACCTTGCTCTTTGTCAGCGTATTAAGGAGCGTGGACTTTCCCGCGTTCGTGTAGCCGATGATAGAGATAATCGGAAGCCCCTTTTTCATCCTCAGGGACCGCTGCTGGCCGCGCTCTCTTCCGATCTGCTTGATCTCCCGCTCCAACCGATTGATACGGTCCCGTGCGCGCCGACGGTTGATCTCGAGCTTCGTTTCGCCGGGGCCGCGTCCCCCGATACCGCCGGTCAGCCGGCTCATGGCGGTATTTTTTGTTATCAGCCGCGGCAGCATATATTTAAGCAGGGCCAGTTCCACCTGGATTTTCCCCTGCCTGCTGACCGCCCGCCGGGCAAAGATATCCAGGATCACCTGCGTGCGGTCGATGATGCGCATCTCCGTAAAATCGGTGATCGTCCTGACCTGGTCCGGTTCCAGTTCCCCGTCAAAAACCAGGATGCCCGCGTTAAGCTGCTGTGCGCGTACCACGAGATCAAACAGCTTTCCCCTTCCGACTACCCACTTGGGGTCGGGCCTGTCCCGCTTCTGGACAACGGTATCCAGCACCGTGAGCCCCGAGGTGGAGCACAACTCCTTGAGCTCCTCGAGGCTGTCTTCCTGGTCGGCCCCGCGACCGAAATATGCCCCCACAAGGATGGCCCCGTCCTCGACCTTTACACGGCGCGCCGTGAACTTCTTGACAAACTCGTCCTCGATGGATGTGATGAGCTGAGTGAAGTCTATATCGAGGCCGTGAATCGGGACCGGCTCCTGCTCCTGCCAGACCTCCCCCGTCCCGTTTTCGGCCACCAGGTGGGCGATAAAGACGTTGCCCGGAAGCCCGCCCTCCCTGACCGCCACCGCCGCGATCAGGTCCAGCTTCAACAGCGCGAGGTCGGCCAGGTCGTCGCGCGACAGCGGCTCTCCCTTGAGGTGTGTGTGGATGGAACGCAGTCCCCTCAACCGCGCGTCACCCATGCGGAAACGGGAGATATCGGGGATGACCACCATCGAGTTGGTCCCGACGATGACATACTGGACGGTTCCCTTTCTGTCGATGAGCACGCAAAGCTGCCGTCGTATCTCCGAGGAAAGCTCGGTGAGGGCCCGGGCAAACTCCGGGGTGACGATTCTGTCGGGCGTAATGCGTCTCCGGTAGAGGTTCAGGAGCCTCTTTTCCTCGCTTGCCTTCAGACCCGTGATATTACCGTAAAGTTTCGTTGGTTTTCCTTTCTCCTTGCATAGCCGCTGCTAGTCCCTTATAATTATCATACACGATAACGGCTCTACTTTTCAAGCAGATTCGAGAGGCGGACAACAATGACCCCGTGTAAAACAATAGCGCCGGAACCCGGGAGGCCCGCGTGAGACGGGGTACGGCCACGCTGCCGCTTCACGGCGGAAAGGCCCCCGCTTGGCTCATGAGCAGGATGATAAAGCTCGCCCGGGAGATCGTCGTTATCATCGTTTCGGACTTCGGCGCCGCCGAGGTGCTCAATCGCCTCTCCGATCCCTTCTGGTTTCAGTCCTTCGGCTGCCTGTTGGGTTTCGACTGGCACTCTTCCGGCGTAACCACCACGGTCTGTGCCGCCGTGAAACAAGGGATATCCGGGATCGAGGCCGACCTGGGCCTCTTTGCCGCCGGCGGTAAAGGCGCGCGCTCCCGCAGGACGCCCGACGAGATCGCCGCACGGGGCGCAGAGCTTTCCGTGGACCCGGCCCGGCTCGTCTATCTCTCACGCCTTACGGCCAAGGTGGATAACAACGCGCTGCAGGACGGTTACCAGCTCTATATCCACAACTTCTTTTTTACCCCGGACGGCCGCTGGGCGGTCGTTCAGCAGGGCATGAACGGCTCGACCGCCACCGCCCGCCGCTACCACTGGCTCTCCGACACGATAACCGACATGACCGTCGATCCTCACACGGCCGTCTGCGACAATCGCCGTCTCGGCACCGTCATGAACCTGACCGACCACGACGCCGACCGCGCCCGAACCCTTGTGACCGAGCTCTCCCACCGCCGCCCGGAACGGACCCGGGCCGATATCGAGAAGATCAAAACGCTCGCCCTGCCGAGCCGCCACGAGGTGACCGCCGCCGACATCGACCCCGGACGGATCGAAAAGATCCTCCTTTCCACCTACGAACGGTGTCCCACCGATTTCGAGGAGCTGTTATCGCTCTCGGGCGTCGGTCCCAAGACGATCAGGGCCCTGGCGCTGATCGGCGAGGTGATCTACGGCGCCCCGGCGTCTTTTTCCGACCCCGCCCGTTTCTCGTTTGCCCACGGCGGAAAGGACGGCCACCCCTACCCCGTCGACCGCGAGAACTACGACCGCTCCATCGACACGTTGAGGCATGCCGCCTCATCGGCGCGCATCGGCATTATTGAAAAAAGGGAGGCGATTAAAAGACTTGACGCATTCTACCGGAGATTTTCCCATGACACGACCACCCCTTGAGGGCGTTACGGCCCTTGTCTTTGACTTTGACGGGACGCTGGCCGAGCTCAATATCGATTTTCCCGCGCTGTACGTGAGGATCTTCGAGCTGGCCGACCGTTTCGGGGTGGATAGGTCCCGCGTATCGGAGGGCTACCTGATCGAGCTGATCGACGAGATGACGGCCCAGCTGCCGGACGGCCGTGCCGCCGATTTTTACTCGGCGGCAACACGGCTCGTCGTCGATGAGGAGGTGGCCTCGGCCGGACGGGCCTCGCTTTTTAACGGCACCCGCGCCCTGCTTGCCGGCCTGCGGAAAAGGAAGATCGCCGTGGGCCTGGTCACCCGCAACTGCGAGGCGGCCGTCAAGACCGTCTTTCCCGACGTGGAGGATCTCGTGGACGCCTTTGTCCCGCGGGAGCGCACCCTGCGCGTCAAGCCCGACCCCCTGCACCTGGCCGGGACGCTCTCGCTGTTGACGGTGTCCCCGGCCCGCGCGGCCATGGTGGGCGACCACCCCATCGATATCGTGTCGGCCATAAAGGCAGGAATGATACCCGTGGGCGTGACCACGGGAAAGATCTCCCGGGAGGAATTGATCTCGGCCGGCGCGGTTCTGGTGCTGGCGCGGGCGAGCGAGCTGGAAGACTATTTGTAGGCGGTCCTGTTTGCATCCGTAGGGGCGACATATATGCCGTCCATCTGTCACATGGACGCGGACGCGATGAATCGTGTCCGACAGTATTCGATACGGGACGTGGTTTGATCCCGTAGGGACACGACATGTCGTGTCCTCCGTTTTCAACCTCAGTGAGCGAGAAGAAAGGCTTTTGGGTAAGGTTTGCGGTGACAGTCAGGGGATTGCCACGGAGCCTTCGGCTCCTCGCAATGACAGACTATAGGTTGTTATGAAAAACAACGACACGAAGCTGCCCACCGGAAAACTAAAGTACGACCTGCTTGACAAAATCCTCGCCGACTTTCCGGCAGACGACCCCCGGGTGGTCGTGGGCCCCTCGATCGGGGAAGACGCCGCCGTCATCGACATGGGAGACCGGTACCTGATCGTCACGGCCGACCCCATCACATTTACCGCCGATAATATCGGCTACTACGCCATCAACGTCAACGCCAACGACATCGCCGTGCGCGGGGCGCGGCCGCTCTGGTTTTTGGCCACGATCCTCCTGCCGCTCTCCTCGAGCGACGAGGCCACCGCCCGGGACGTGTTCGACCAGATCAGGACGGCCATGGCCCCCTTTGGGGTTACACTCGTGGGCGGCCACACCGAGGTGACGGAGGCCGTCATTCGCCCCGTGGTATGCGGCCAGATGCTCGGAGAAGTGCCCAAGGATAAACTCGTGACCACCGGCGGGGCAAGACCGGGCGACCTGGTTTTTTTGACCAAGGGGATTCCCGTAGAGGGGACGGCCATCATCGCGCAGGAAAAGTCCGAAGAACTGCTCAAACGGGGTATCGACCGCGCGGTCGTCGAGCGGGCACGCCGCTTTCTCTTTGACCCCGGCATCAGCGTGGTAAAAGACGCGCTGACGGCCGCGGCCGCCGCCCCGGTGTCGGCCATGCACGACCCCACGGAGGGCGGCCTTGCGGCGGGCCTCAACGAACTGGCGATGGCAGCCAGGGTTACCATCACCGTGCGGGAGGATTCGATCCCCGTCTACCCCGAGGGGCGCGCACTGTGCGACGCCTTCGGGATAGACCCGCTGGGCGCAATTGCCTCCGGCGCCCTGCTGTTTACCGCGGCCCCGGCCCATGGGGCCGCGATCGAGGCCGCCTTTAAAAAAGAAGGCATCCCCGTTAAGCCCGTCGGTCAAATCGGGGAAAGAACAAACGAATACGTCTATATTGTCCGTACCAACGGGACAACCGAGCCCCTGCCCTATCGGGAACGGGACGAGATATTGCGGATATTCGAGTAGGGGTCGTTCGTCCTGAAAAGGAGGAACGGCTATGACCGAAGAGAAGACCGTAACCAAAATGGCGATCCGAGCTGCCTACGACGGCCTCGGGGAGGTCATGGGCCAAAACGCCCGCAAGATAATCTTTAAGGCCGCAGGCCTCATTCGCGTTATCGACTCGCCCCCAGAGCCGAACTTCGACCGTGAGTTCACGCTGTCCGAACAGGTCTCCATCTACCGTGAGACGATCACGCTTGTCGGGGCGGTGGGCGCCCAGGGGATCTTGAGGCAGATGGGCTACAAGAACGTCGAGTTCGGCGTTGTCACCTACCACGCCCTGGATTCCATCAAGGACTTGCCCCCCGGTGAAAAAATCGTCAAGTGCTTCGAATTCTCCCAGGCGGTCCTCAACAAGGGACGCGTGGTCATCGGCGACGACGGCCTGCCGCGGTTTGACGTGTTCGACTGCCTCACCTGCGAGGGGGCAAAGAGCGAAAAGCCCTACTGCGCCCAGTACGCCGGGGGGCTCCAGTTCATGGCCGACTGGACCTACGGCAAGGGGGTGATGCAGGTGGTGGAGGAGAAGTGCAAGGCAATGGGAGATGATTCGTGTTTGTTTGTGCTGAGGAAGAGGTGATAGGGAAACTTGTAAAGAAGTTGGGTCATATTCTCAGATTTGTTTAAGCCATGGATGTGGAGTGTGCAACAAGGCCTGCCCGACGGACGTTGACGTGATGGAGGCCATTAACGCATCGCGAAAATTAGGCTTAATCGGGTGCATACTCTGGAATCAGTGCAAGAACGTCTGCCCAGCAGGGGCGATAGGGTGAGTTTTGTAGGAACGTGACATGTCGCGTTGATTCTTTAGAAGGGCTGTTTGAGCGTAGGACGACAAGGTAAGTGATAAGCGGATATTTGTCTTTTTCTTCTACGTCCTGCTTTTCTACCTCTGCTAAAACATTTCAACTGAATTCCACTCCTCTTGAGTCTAATAACCCAAAGAATCCATCATCGCGAAGAGAAAAGCCGTCTGCCGAGGAGAGCCAACCTTTGCGTAAGGATTCGTAGACTAGGATCCAGTTCTCCGTAAACATTCTTCTCTTCTAATAAATCGTTCCCATAAGGCGGTATCTAGTGAATCTTCGAGCAGTGAGCTTTCCCTTAAGTCTAATAGTCCTAATATAACTATTGGATTTTCCAGAAATGACAAACCTTTGATTAAAGTCCCGTTTATTCTAATACCTAGTGATTTTGCAAGGTACAGAGTCCACGACAATTCATGGTCATCCCTAAATCTACTGTGGAAGAGCAACATTTCATTTATACATTCCGAAATCCTTTCCTTGTTTAGATCGTACCCTAAATCATTATACTGCTTAAGTATTTCCGTAGCGGTTTCCAAACAATTAGGGTCAGACGTAATAGACTTGAGAATCAGAGACTCATAAATCGACCAATTATCAGGATGAATCGTTTCACCCCGGATTCTCTTTAATGCATACTTAAGCACGGAGTCACCAGGAAATAGAGTACAATATTTAAATGTTTTACTAAAATAATCAAGAAGATCGGTGTTTTGCTTCTTAACCGAATTTCCATCTCTAAAACTGAAACTGCGAATGTCTACTTTCCATTCTGGTATAAACTGCTCGGGTAGAGGCAGTATCTTAGTTTTCTGAACATTTATTTCTAGTTCATAGTTCTTAAGGATACTCTGTACGTTAGACAAAGCCTTTTCAGCTTCCGATAGGTCATTGAAGAAAAGCGAAAAGTCATCAATCTGACGGAAACCTTTAATATCATTTGTATACACCCTCTGGATCTCAACGTCTAACGCAGTTCCTATAACTTCTGCTATTATCGCGGATGTATCTGGGCCAATTGTGATTCCAAGTGTTTGCGCATCCTGCATATTTCTAATGCATTTGTCAATTGTATTTCCATAAAGGCTGTTATCCCGTTGACGCCTTTTTGCTACTATCTTTGTATGCAGTGCCCAAGGAATGATGTGGGTGTAAATAGTTGAGTAATATCTTGAAATGTCAATTTTTAGATGGTAGCGTGAACCGATAGACCTAAATAGATTTTGGATTTCCTTTTGCCTAAATTCATACTCCATACTAATCGCTCTTTTCGACTCCGCCTTAACTTCCGGCCTACTGATTGAGATTAAAGATCCGTCAAAATGACTCTTGAGACTATCCCAGTTATCGCAGATCGCGTTACATAGCGCTATCTGGTGAAGCGGATTTGGTATTCCCAGTATTCTCCGCAAACGGTTCATTTTGGGAATCGTATAAATGCAGCATTTGCTGGTCCTGTTTTGTTCAAGATGTCCCTCCAGATCTCGATCAGTTATGACGTCAAGACAATCACCCAGTCGAGTAGTATTAAAATTCGGTGTCAATTCTGCGGGAAAATACCCCTTAGAAACTAGATCTTTTTTTGTAAGCATTAACTATATCTATCATAACTCTTTTCGGCAGTACAGTCCTATTTTCCCCTTACACGTAATCTCAACAAAAAACCCGCCTTTCGGCGGGTTTTTCGTTTGGTCCGTGTGCTTTTGGGTGGGATGAAAGCTACATCCCCAGGGTCTTGATCTTCTCGTAGTTCCCCATGACCTTATCCACATAATCATCGGGCAGTTTTATGCCCCGCTTTTGCATCTCCTGAACGAAACCCGGCCCGCAGTTATACGCCACGAGCGCAAGGCGCACGTCCTTGAACATCAGCATCATCTTAAACAGGTAGTACGTCCCCATGCGGACGTTCACGTCCGGTTTCGACAGCGTGATCTTGCCCTCATACGGGATCTTAACCTCGTGGGCGATCTCGCTTGCCGTGGCCGGCATCAGCTGCATCAGCCCGTATGCCCCCACGTTGGAGACGGCCTCCGGGTTAAACGCGCTCTCTGTCTGGATAATCGCCAGGATAAACTCCGGTTCGTATCCGTACTTGGCCGACTCAAAGTAGATGAGGGATGCAAGCTCGCGCTCCTCGTTGTCGGTTAGCCCCGTATTGAACGAGTGGATATAGTCATAGATAGAAAAAGCGTCTTTTCCAGCAGGCTGGGGCTGGGCCCTGAGCCAGGCGGTCCGCACGAGCCTTTCCACCGATTCGGGACCGACCACCACGCGGGAGGCCAGCGCCGCGCCCGTGATCAACGCGACCGTCACGAAGACCAGCGACCACGTCACGATCTTGGGACATTTGTGTCTTTTTTTCATTCTCTCCTTTTGCGCACGGCTCTCAAACATAGTCCAGTCAACATTCAGCTTCAAACAGCACCTCTTCTATAGACAACAGATTGTATCAATGGGATTGTTTAGTCGTGTGGGTTTTCTTGATTACTTGTGAATATTATCACATAAAAACGCGGCCATGTCAAGAAAAAACGCATATAATTAGGTATAATTTCCTGTCATTTATGCATGATTATAACGCATTTTGGCATACATATAGTAAACCTCCGAATAATTTACAGTGGGAAAATACATTTTTACATGTCAATTTATTCACAGCTGTCCCGACCATTGACAAATAATAACCGGGAACGACGCCCGGATTACGGGCGCCGTTCCTTTATATAATAAAAAGCCCCTTCTGCGGGGCTTGTCGGCGTTCGACAATGAGCTTATTCGTATAATTACTACCTTATTTGTATACTATTAGACGCATCACCGGCAAAAAGGGTTCACCCTGCGCCGTCTTTCCTGCGCCCTGCCCCAAAATTCGTTGACCCCCGGCCGAGTGTCTGATACAATTGCATCCATGAAAGAGACCACAAGCGCCCTTACCTCCATTACCGTCGACGGCAGGCGGCCCGACTACTCCGGCAAGGTCCGGGAGATCTTCGACCTGGGCGACAGCTTGATCATCGTTGCCACCGACCGCCTTTCGGCGTTTGACGTCGTCTTTACCGACGGCATCCCCGGCAAGGGAACGATCCTCACCGAGATATCCAACATCTGGTTTTCGCTCCTTGACTTCGTCGAAAACCATATCATCCAGACCGACGCGGCAAAATTCCCGGCCCCGTTTTCCGGCAGTCCCGAGCTTTCCGGCAGGTCGGTGCTGGTCAAAAAGGCCAAACGCGTCGACCTGGAGTGCATCGTACGGGGGTACATTGCCGGGTCGGGCTACAAGGACTATCAGAAGACCGGGATGATCTCCGGCCATAAGCTGCCGGCCGGCCTCAAGCTCGCCCAGCGCCTGCCCCAGCCGATCTTCACGCCCTCCACCAAGGCCGACATCGGCCAGCACGACGAAAACATCACCGTTCCCCAGGCCGAGGACGCCCTGGGCGCGGACCTCGTCCGCACCCTCGCAGACATTTCGCTTTCCATCTACCAATTTGCCCACGACCGCCTGCTGGAGCGCGGGGTGATACTGGCCGACACCAAGTTCGAGTTTGGGATTTTTGACGGACGGATCATCCTCATCGACGAGGCCCTGACGCCGGATTCGTCCCGCTTCTGGCCCGTGGACTCCTACCGCGCGGGGGAATCGCCGGCAAGCTACGACAAGCAGTTCGTCCGCGACTGGCTGGAGACGACCGACTGGGACAAGCGCCCCCCCGCCCCCGCCCTGCCGCCCGATATCGTCGCGGGTACCAGGGACAAGTACCTCGAGATCTTATCGATCATCCGCCGGATCGCCGGCCAAACGCCGTAGCCCCCCCCTTTTCTTGATATCTTGATATCTTGATATCTCAATCTCTAATATTCCACGCCTCCCACGGCGCGCTCGTCCCCACACACTCATTCCCATGCCTCGTGCGTCCGGCCCGTCCGCGGTCACGTTCCGTCAACAAACACGCGTACCGGACCCGACACCGCTCCCGTAAATAAGGGCGGCATTCCTGCCGCCCTTTCCATTTCATAGCCGAATTTGCCCGTACGATCCCGGCGACACCGTTTTCGTCGCAGGGTTTTGCCTCACGCCGCCGGCGGTCCGTCCCTATCCCGGCGGCCCCCCCCGGCCTCGAACAGCATCAGATAGCCCGAGAAGAAGAGCCATCCGGCCGTCATGATGATTACCTGGCTCGTGGTGATCGAAAGGGCCAGGACCAGAAAACCCGATTTCTCGACGATCGAGATCATGAACGCCACCGAGAGCCCCGTTACCAACCCGTAAAACCAGCTCGTTACCAGCAGCAATCGGCGCCCCAAAATAAAGAGCGGGAGCGCCCCCACGGTGCTCATGATCGGCATGAACACGAGGTCCCACACGCCGGCATAGGGCGAGAGGAGATTTGCAACGACGCATCCCACCGGGACAAACAGGATCAGGTGCCGGCGCGCCGCCACCAGGATAACCAGGGCCTCGCTGACCCTGAACTGGATCGGGCCGTATGCGATGGGGGCGATAAGGTAGGTCAGCGCGACGTAAAGTGCCGAGATTACCGCCACCTCGGCAAGCTCCCTCGTCTTTGTTATGACGGGTCTATCGGGTATTTCTCTACGAATGGGTTTTCCGTCGGATGGATTATGTTTTAGGATACCGCGGATTTTATATAGGTTTCACCGCCGATGACACCGACTTCTCCACAGATCGTCCGTTCCACAAGGTCGCTCATAATTTCGCCGATATTGTCCCGCGTGATCCAGTTCTTGTGGAGGTAGTTGGCCCCGGCGTCGAGGATGTCCTTCATCTCCCGCTGCAGTGAGGTCACCGCAATCGTAAGGATGGCCGGTTCTTGATTTCTTGCAGCCTTGATGACCTCCATCCCGCTGGTCCCCTCCATGACGATGTCGGTAAAGACCAGGTCGGGCCTTACCTTCAACTCGGGAGAGTCGATCAGCTTGATGGCTTCCTCGCCCGTCTTCAGCGTCTTGATAATCAGGACGTCCTTGTAGAGGTTTTCGAGGATATCTCTGAGGATCTTGGTCATAAATTCGCTGTCGTCGATGACCAGCGTTTTTATCTTGATGAAGACGATCGCCCGCTTGATCATCAGCGACGACAGGTTCGTGTACGCCTCCCAGTCGGTCATCGAGGTCAGGTTAACCAGGGTATTGACGAAGATACCGTCGCCGGGGATGAGCGAGTACAGCTCCTGCTCCTTATCATTCAGGTCAAAATCCCCCTCGCCCCTCGTTATCTTATAGATCGGCAGGATTCGCTTCTTTATCTTGGCCTTTTCGTCCTTTTGCCTGAGCCCTTCCAAAAGGAGGTGAGAGACCTCAAGATCGATGTTGAACCTGGAGCGGTCTATATCGGTGATATCATAGGCCTGGAAGCGGGCGTCTTCCCACTCGATCATCCGGAAAAAGGCCTTTTTGCCTACCAGCTCTTCTCCGACAAACGCGCCCACGATGCGGGAATTCTCGAAATAGAGCCTGCCCTCGTTTCCGTCTATGGAGAACAGGGTTATCAACATTCTCTTGTTAGCGGAGATACCCTGTATCAGGCTTACCAGAGAGAGCGCCGTGAAGTTTCCCTCGATCTGCGGGACTTTCCCCTCTAAGTCATTCATAGATAGCCTCGTCAACGATAAAGGTTAGTACTGGCTCTTTGCCTTATCCGATATTACGGGTTTCGGCGTAAGACCCCGTTCCTCCATCATCTTACGCACCATGTCGCTGTTGTTCTTGTAATCGCTCCTCGGATTGATCTCAAAGGCCTTATCGAATTCCGCCAATGCTTCGTTGAGCTTATCCGTTTTTACGTAGAGGGCGCCCAGGTTGTTGTGAGCCTTATCATAGTATGGATCAAGGGAGATAGCCATAAGGTATTCCTGCTCACTTTCGCCGGACATCCCTTTCAGCCCGTACACGATAGCCATGTTATAGTGATAGCGCGGATTGTCGGGATTGAGCTCGATAGCTTTCTTATAGGAGGCGAGCGCCTGGTTGTAATCCTGAATCTGCGAATAGACCTTTCCGAGGTTATAATAGCCGTCCGAAAAGTCCGGGTCGATATCGATGGCCATCTTGAACTCCTCGGCGGCGCCGCCGTAATCACCCGAATCCAGCAGCTCGGCCCCTTTGAGGTTGTGCTCGTCGGCGGACCCTTTGACGGTGCTCCGAAATCGCATGAGGCTCTCTTCGAGAATCGGATTATCCGGAGACTTTTCCAGCGCCACCATGGCCGTCTCTTCGGCCAGGTCGTATCGACCCGCGAAGAAATAGGCATTGGCCAGGGTATCGAGGGCCTTGAGAGAATCCGGGGCCAGATCAACGGCCTTTTGTGCATACTCAACGGCCTTTTCCCCATTCTGGTACGAGGGGTTATTGGCGTTGATATACAGGAGGCTCAGTTTTATATATGGCTCCGGGGACTTCGAATCTTCCTTGGCGGCCTTCATGAATTCGTCTATGGCCAGGGTGTACTGCATACTATTATAGTAATAGATGCCGCGGTAAAGAAACAGTTTCGGATTACGGGGATTGCGGTCCTTTGCCCTATCCAGCATCAGGAGCCCCTCGTCACCAAGTCCCTTCTCGATGTAGGTCCGGGCAATCTCGTACATGATTTCATCGTTTTTCGGATCGAGGTCCAGTGCCCTTTTATACTGTCTCAGCGCCTCGTCAAATTTCTCGCTATCCGCCAGGCATCTCCCGATACCAAGATACGCCAGCGCAAATGAGGGCTGGGCCTTGACGGCCTCGTTGTATTCCTTGATGGCGTCCTCGTACTGCATGAGCTCATAGAGCCGCTGGCCCTCTGCCGCGTGTTTTAACGCAACCGGAGACACGGCCCTGCCGCAGGAGACCCCGGAAAAGCACACAACGAGGATTATGAGGACGATTGATCGTATCTTCATTATCTCTCGATCAATGAGTTTTTTAAAATGGCGGAGAGAGAGGGATTCGAACCCTCGGTAGGAGTTGACCCCCTACACTCGCTTAGCAGGCGAGCGCCTTCAGCCGGCTCGGCCATCTCTCCGCTATCTATATCTTTTAAGCGGTATATCCGCCCCGTTTCGTCACTTTATCCGCTTCGCCAAATCGGCGCTAACACGCCCTGAATCCAAGGCGGTCCCTGACGATTACGGCATCGGTGACGCACCGGGCGTCATACTCATATCATTTCTCTTTTTTCTCTTACTGGCGGAGGGAGTAGGATTCGAACCCACGGAACTTTCGTTCAGCGGTTTTCAAGACCGCCGCCTTAAGCCACTCGGCCATCCCTCC
>JAFGAS010000005.1 GCA_016933535.1 Candidatus Zymogenaceae bacterium | reverse complement strand
TTTTACAAATCGAATCCCTACCAGATATCGTCCTTCCTCTTAACCTCTCCCTTGATGGGAGAGGAATGGAAAGGTGAGGGTGAAAACCTGTACTCCCTCCATATAGGCTCCTTCCGGTGAAGGTATGATGATGAATCAGGAAGATAACATCGTCTCCCTTTCATAAAGAGCTTGCCCCGTACTTGATACGGGGGAGATGAGAGAAGGATTTTATAAGCCTGAGGACGGAAATAAGTCGGTATCATCCCGTACGCGCCCGCGTCCGGGCAAACACGGAGGGGGGCTAAGCTTTATCCCCGCCTTTGCGGGAATGACAAAAACCGGGATGGCTCGCGATGACAGGCAGGCGGGTTACTCAATGTAGAGTTCCTCGACTTTTTCGGGGAGAGGCACGCCTTTTTCGTCCCAGCCCATGAGCCGATAGTAATATTTCTTGGCCCGGTCCATTTCATCACGGTCGAGGGCGGCATCGGAGAGGACGCCGGATGTCTTGGGATGGAAGAAGCGGTCCGGAAGCCGGTCGTCGTCAGCGGTGAAACCTTCGCGGATGTTGTACAGCCGGGCGACGGTCATGACACGCTCGGAGATACGGAGCAGTTCCATTTCGCTGGTATGCCAGCCGGTCACCGCCTCGACAATCTCGGCCATACTCTCCAGGTCCACGGCTACCGACGACAGGTGACACATCGAAAGGCAGTCGAGCAGGTTCTGCCGCAGGTGCTCGACGCGGAAAAGGGCCACCTTGCGCGGGCCGATGTCCTCGGCGGGCACCGGGTCGTAAAACCCCAGGTTATTCATGGAACGAAGCCCCGGGGCGGCGGTGAACTTGGTATCGTGGACATTCAGACAGTGGTCGGCGCCGTGGGGATTGACCATGAAGCCCAGCCCCATCGAAGGCATCAGCCTCGGCTCGTGCATACCGGGGTCGACCCCCTTGACATGCACAGAATAATTCTCCGAGCCTTTACCGACCCATTCGGTAACGCGTTTTATACCATCGGCCAGGATATCGCCGATACCTTCCCGACGGATGATTTTCCGGAGGCAGGCCAGCATGGCTTCGTGGTTGCCCCAGGTCAACTCGAGCCCGTCGGTCTGTTCCTTCGTCAGCAGGCCGTGCTCATAGCATTCCATACAGAAGGCGATACCACCGCCCGCGGAAATAACATCGATAGAACCGGCGTTGCAAATCTCGTTCCCCTTGACGACGGCCTTGAGGTTATCGATGCCGAGGTTGCTACCCAGCGCCCCGAGGGACTCGTATTCCGGCCCGCCGTAGGCGGGGTCGTGGGGATATGGCTCTTCGAACTTGGCCCGTTTCTTGCAGCGGAGCGGGCAGCCGAAGCAGCCTTCCATGCCATCACCGATAGTCTTCATCAGAGTGATACCGGTCAGGTTCTCGATGGTGGGGAAATCACCGTCACGCCAGTTCCGGATAGGCACGTCTCCGGTCATCACACCCACGTCCATATCGAACCCGGTGCCGGCCTGACTCCAGGCCTTCAAAATGGGCACCTTCTGTATGGAATCGGCCAATATCTTCCGGTACTTACCCAGCTTTTCAGGGTCGGCTACCGGGATTTTCCGGGAA
>JAFGAS010000034.1 GCA_016933535.1 Candidatus Zymogenaceae bacterium | reverse complement strand
TATCTGGGATATCAGCACCATGGATGACGGAACGTACTACATCTACGCAGTCATATCCGACACCACGAGCAGCGTAAGCGACTATGGTGAGGCTTCGATTACAATCGACACAACCCCGCCGTCGGTTTCGGCGGAACCTCCGGGCGGCACCTATTCGTCGGCACAGAGTGTGGAGGTTTCGGCCGACGAACCGGGGTGGATCTACTACACGACCGACGGCAGTGAGCCGACAACCGGATCCCTGCTTTACTCGGCTCCCATTGGAATAGCTGAAACGACGATTCTCAAATTCATGGCCATGGACGCCCTCGGCAACCGGAGCGCGACCGTGACCGAGGTCTATGTGTTTGATTCCGCGCGGCCGTCCCTGGTTATTCTGGAGCCCTCCGGAGACATTTTTACGAACGCTGAGGCCGTGGGTATCTCCTGGGAGGACGCCGACGATGATGACAATGCGGTGGTTGCCCTCTTTTACGACACGGACGCGGAAGGAAACGACGGGGTGATGATTGTTTCGGGGATTGAGGAGGATGCCGACGAAGAGTCGGATACGTATTTATGGCATATCGGCGGTCTCGACGAGGGTGCTTACTATATCTACGGCTCCATCACCGATGATCAGGAGACGGTCCTTTCACCCTATGCCGCCGGGGCCGTTATTATCGACAGAACAGCCCCCGTACCGGAGGCGTCACCCCAGGGCGGCCTCTATACAACACCTCAAAGCGTCGTGCTCTCCGCCAATGAACCGGCTCACCTTTATTATACCCTTGACGGTACGGAGCCGACGGCGGCATCGTCCCTTTACGACAATCCGATCATGGTGGAAGCAAATACGACCATACGGTTTATGGCTGTTGATGCCGCCGGAAATCAGAGCGGCGTATCCATCGCCGACTATATCATTCAGGAGGAAGTCCAGGATATCAGCATCATAGTGAGGACGGATAAGGCCCGGAAACTTATCGGCGTGAAGGTATACGCCTTTACCGCAACCGGTTCTTACACGGGAAAATATGCGCTGACCGATGCGGACGGCATCGCCCACTTTGATCCGGCCGATTTCGGCGGGGGAGAATACCGGTTCCGGGTTGATTATGCGGGGAATCAGTTTTGGAGTGAAGTCTTCAACATCACCGGCGCCGGCGCAATGGTGGTGACCATTCCCGAAGAGGCCGTGGAAGTGACGGTAGTGACGGGTTCCGGACCGGGAGCGGGGGTGCGGGTGTACCTGTTCTCCGAAGCCGGATCGTATCTGAGTCAATACGAAACCACCGACGAGGCGGGGACGGTTTCGTTTGTTTTGCCGGAGGGAAGGAGCTTTGCATTCCGGGCGGACATGTTCGGCAACCAGTACTGGAGCGATCTTATTACCGTTTCCGAAGGCGCTGTCAATACGGTGACAGTGGATGTTGGAGGCGGGATCTTCGGGGTCACGGTGCAGGAAGGCGACGAAACACCGATAGCGGGGATCGGGGTGTA
>JAFGAS010000033.1 GCA_016933535.1 Candidatus Zymogenaceae bacterium | reverse complement strand
GGCGAAATAGACCCCCATATTCGCCTGGCTGCCCGAATGGGGCTGGACATTAATATGATCGGCTCCGAACAACTGCTTCGCCCGCTCTATGGCCAGGGTTTCCGCCACATCCACAAACTCGCACCCGCCGTAATACCGCTTTCCCGGGTATCCTTCCGCGTACTTGTTTGTCATGACACTGCCCTGCGCCTCAAGCACCGCCTCGCTTACGAAGTTCTCCGAGGCAATCAGTTCAAGTTTGCCGGCCTGCCGTCTGGTTTCATCGAGTATCGCCCGGGCGATTTCCGGATCCGTCTTCTGTAATATGGACATTATCTCTTCTCCTTCTCAATATTCCGTATCTTTTCGAGACGCCGCTCGTGCCGTCCACCTTCAAAAGGGGTATCAAGCCAAACCGTGGCGATGGCGACGGCCGTCTCCGGGTCTGTCCGCCTTCCGGCAAGGACGAGCACGTTGGCGTCGTTATGCATCCTGCTGAGGCGGGCCGTCTCCGTATCCGTACAGAGGGCCGCCCTGATACCGTGAAACTTGTTCGCAACGATGGACATGCCAATGCCGGAGCCGCAGATCAGAATCCCCCGATCGTATTCCCCCGAGGCTACCGCGCGGGCCACACGGGCTCCGAAATCGGGATAGTCCACGGAATCCGCGCTACCGGTGCCGATATCCGTCATGCCCCCGATTGCCTTCTTCAGTGTCTCCTTTAACAGAAAACCGGCGTGATCGGAACCGATAATAATCTTCATGATAATCCCCTTCAACCCTCAAACTTCTTGAATATCAGAACTGAATTGACGCCGCCGAATCCGAAGGTGTTTGACATGGCGGCCCTGATCTCCCGGTGCCGCGCCTGGTGAGGCGTATAGTCCAGGTCGCACTGCGGATCGGGATTATCCAGATTAATCGTGGGAGGCACCACGCCTTCTTGAATAGCTTTGACGGAAAAGATGGCCTCCGCTCCCCCGGCAGCTCCCAGCATGTGCCCCGTCATGGATTTGGTCGAACTGATTGCTACCCTTCTGCTGTGTTCACCGAAGACCGTCCTGATCGCTTCCGTTTCATACACATCATTCAGGGCGGTTGATGTGCCGTGGGCGTTGATATAGTCGATCTCTGACGGCTCCATCCCCGTGTCCTGCAGGGCAAGCCGCATGCACCGCGCGGCGCCTTCATGCCCCGGTGGGGGAGCCGCCATGTGGAAGGCGTCGCTCGTCGATCCCGTCCCCGCAATCTCGGCGTATATACGGGCTCCCCGGTTGAGAGCCCATGACATCTCCTCCAGGATGATAATGCCGCACCCTTCGCCTATGACAAATCCGTCTCTGTCGCGGTCGAAGGGCCTGCTTGCCCGCCGGGGCTCGTCATTTCTGGTCGATAACGTTCTCATGGCCCCGAATCCCGCTACGGCAAGGGGGGCGACGGCAGCCTCCGTTCCACCCGTTATCATGGCGTCCGCGTACCCGCATGCTATGGTTCTGAAAGCCTCCGCGATGGCGCTGTTCCCTGAAGCGCATGCCGTGACGGCGCAGCCGATGGGGCCCTTGGCGCCGAATCGTATGGAGACCTGCCCCGGCGCAAGATTTGCCAGCACCGCCGGGACGGTAAAGGGGGACAGCCTCCCCGGTCCCGCACTGAGCAGGGTTTCCTTCTCCTTCTCGATGGTGGTCAGACCGCCTATGGCGGAGCCCAGGATAACCCCGACCCGCTCGGCGTTCCGGGTTCCAATCGTCAGATCCGCGTCGCGCAGAGCCATCTCCGAGGCCGCAAGGGCATAGATGATAAAGTCATCCATCCTGCGCCGTTCTTTAGCATTGACAAAGGCCAGGGGGTCAAGCCCCTTGACTTCTCCCGCTATCTTCGTCTTGAAGCTGTCGGTGTCAAACCGGGTAATCTCGGCGATACCGGACGTTCCGGAACAGATTCCGGCCCAGGTGTCTTCCAGACAATTACCCAGGGGACTCACGATACCCAGCCCCGTTATGACAACCCGCCGTCTCGATGTCATGACTATGACAATTTTCCTTTTATGTAATCGGTGATATCCCTCACAGTGCGTATCCTGGCCAGATCATCATCCGATATCTCCAGTCCGAAGTGGTCTTCCATTGCCATGATCAGTTCCACTATATCAAGAGAGTCGGCCCCCAGGTCGTCGATGAACGCCGCGTCGGGGACGCACTCTTCTTCTGTTATATTCAACTGCTCAATGATAATTGCTTTAATTTTTTCTTCGAGCTGAACGGTCATTCCTTTTCCTCCCTCATGTATATATCAGATTTTTTACCTGTGTCACATGTACAGTCCGCCGTTGACCTGTATCACCTGCCCCGTGATGTAATCGGCCTT
>JAFGAS010000004.1 GCA_016933535.1 Candidatus Zymogenaceae bacterium | reverse complement strand
TTCATCGTTATAAACGAATTCCACAAACCCGCCCGACAGAGGGCCGGACATCAGCCCGACTTCCCCGCTTTCGGTGCGGTAGAGGGCCGCCAGGTTCCCGGTCATCGTCCCGTAGCGCGCATCCGCCGAGCCCTTCATGAGACCGCCGGCAAGGCCCTCGATGAATATCCCGTTGGAGGTGCTCACATACTCCGGATACCCGCCCCAGAGATAGGAGCCTTTGCCGTTCCCGTAACCGTAGTTGAAGGATTCGCCGACCGCCAGGAAGTCGTAGTTGCCGTTGTCCGGACGCTGTGCGAAACCGAAGAGACCGTGGCCGTTGACATCGTTACCATCGGTATAGCCATCCCACTCCAAGTATCCATTGTTATTGTAGTAGAAATCCTGTTTCCACTCCCCGCCGACATCGATGGGAACCCCTTCATAGATTCCGACGCCCTGGCCCAACCAGGTGCCGTAACCCTCGTCGTTTTCCCAATCATAGTCATCCTCGGTGTAGAGACCTTCGAACGACCCGGTGATCCACCCCATGTGGGTATCGGTGATATATCTTCCGCCCAGGCCGCCGATGATCGTGCCGTGGGCGAGTTCCGTCGTGTATCCTTCATAGTCATCCCACGTGGCCGAAATATCGGCAAACCAGTATCCGCCTTCCTCGTAACCGAAACCGCCGTAGCCGCCGATCACGGCGTTCCACGCGACCTCGCCCGCGGGTTTGCCCCAGTAGGTGCATGGGTCATCCTCACCCAGCCACAGGCTAAAGATACCGAACGGAAGGCTTCGGGTATCCGTCAAGATGCCTTCGGTGTCGTAGAGGTCATACGTGATGAAGGCCGTATCGCCATAGCCGTATTGACCCTGAGCAACTCCGATATTGATCCCGTCTTCCTCGCGGATGAAGCTGCCCGCCACGGACTCATCAAGATAAGCGTATTCCAGATAGGCATTGGCCGCGTCGAAATCCCCGGGCAGTGCCTTCGGAATGGTCGCAAGGCCGTCCGGACCGCTTTCGGCGATCCACATGCCGCCGACCCGATACGGCACCCCTTCATACGACTCCACCCACATGTCGTAGAAGCTGCCGGTGATACCGCC
>JAFGAS010000032.1 GCA_016933535.1 Candidatus Zymogenaceae bacterium | reverse complement strand
TTGATGGTGACGCTTTCGTCGGCCGTGATGCCGCCGCCGGTGACGGTCAGGGCGCCGGAGGAGATGGAGTATCCGGCGGCGCTGAAGGTCAATCCGTGGGCGATGGCCGTGCCGTTGATCGTGATGGAACGTCGGGACTCGTCGGCGGTGGAATCGAAAATGGCTTGCGTCTCCTGGTTGACCCACCGGTAATTGGCCCCGTCCTTCGACCAGTTTCTGGGAGTGAAGTAACCTGTCGTACTCCAAGTGCTATTCCAGGTACCGGTCCAGGTGGCCGTGGCCATCGCACCGGTGTAAAAGACGGGACTGGTGATCGCGTTGGTATCGTTGTGATATTCAATGTTGCCGTAAGGGACGTAATAGTATCCGCCATCTCCCCCGCCGGTGCCCCAGCTATTCTTGATGATCCAGTAACCGCCGGTAGGAACCCGGGTGTCGTCCACGAAGCCGACCAGCACCACTTCGTGGTCCAGGGTCGACGTGGGACTGCGGTAGTTATTGATCAATTCTGTCGGGGAGGAGTACAAGTCATTCGAGGCTCCAACCCCGACGTGCAACGGACCGAGGGTCTTGAGGTAGGTCTTCGTCGCCGAGGTGCTGGTTGTGATCTGTCTCTGATAGGAGATGCTCTTCCACACGCGGTCTTCCCAGCCGTCCGCCAGGGGCCAGTAAGGAACAATGCCGACGTCCTCGCTCGACGATTGATGGGGACATTCTGCCTCGGAGACGATGCCGTGGGTGACCGAATAATTCAATACCTTATAGCCCCATCCCCCGCCCGTGCTGCCCATGTCGGGATCCGTTTCCCAACAGACCTGTTGCTCGGAGATGTTGGGATTAAAGGCATAATCATTTCGCGTAAGCTTGTATTTCGCCTCGATCGTGCCGCACGCGGAGAAGTCCCAACAAGTACCGCCGAATTGGCTTTTCACGGGCGTCAACCAGTTGGCACCGTCGAGAGCCCTCCAGTTGAATTCCTCGGCGAAAACCGGGGGAAGAAAAACGCCCGTGCTGGTCATGACCAGCACGGCGACACCCAACCTGAGAAACATACCGTGGGAAAGACACTTCATCCGGGGAAAACTCCTTTCATAAAACATCCACGGAGACCTTTTTTCGCCGACGCCGAAAAAGAGAACGCCGCTTACGCCCGTCCCTTGCCGATCGGTGAAAAATATTCCGCTTCCTATTCGGATCGGTTTATTGGATTTCGGGAACCTTCTTTCTCAGACGCCGTCCCGCTCCCCAAACGATGACTAGTATCAGCAGAGAAAACAGGCTGCCCGGTTCGGGCACCGGCTGGGAGGCCATGCTTGCCGACGGGGGGGCGCCGCCGATGCTGAGTGTGCCTTGCACGATGCTGGAGACGGTCAGTTGCGCGCCGGAGGCCACCTGC
>JAFGAS010000031.1 GCA_016933535.1 Candidatus Zymogenaceae bacterium | reverse complement strand
CCGTAACAACCCACGCACCTCGATATATCTATAACCAGACCCCAATGAGCCATGTTCTTACTCCCCGCTTTTCCATTCGCATTTTTCTACTTCGATGAGACACGAGTTCGGCGCCATGCCGCAGGCGTTTTTGGAGATGAAGCGGTGGGGCGTCAGGATATTAACGCATCCCGCCTTGTCCGTCGATTCGCCGGGCTCACCGATGGGGTCGTAGATGGCGCAGGACTCGTAGGCATGTACGACGCCGGGGCGTATCCGCTCCGTAACCTGGGCGATAACCAGGACGGAACCGCGGTCGTTATAAGCCTTCAAAAGATCGCCCTCTTTGATGCCTCTCTTCCGGGCGTCCTTAGGGTTAATACGCATCACCCAGTAGTAATAACCGTCCTTCCCCCTGGCCCGGTGTTCCGGCACCTCGTCGATCCAGTTCTCTTTACCGTCATGCATGGTATGGAAGCTGTATTGCGGGTGCGGCGAGATCATCTGTAGCGGATACCTGGAGAACAGTTTCCTGGTGTGATGCCCTTCCCAGGATGGGATGTACCTGGGGACCGGGGGCCTCTCGCGGTCATCCGGGTCAAAGCGTTTGAGGCTCGTCGACTCAAATTCAATCTTGCCGGTCTGGGTACCCAGAGCGCCGTCCGCGTCTGGCAGTCCTTGTATAACCCCGCCGTTAGGACCGGGATCGGGCGTGTCCTTTTTCCTGCCCTCGGCGAACCATCTCAGGGCCGGGGTCGGCTTATAGTCCTTTGGTAAAGGAACGATAAAATAGCCTTTTTTCTCAAAGTCTTCCCACGAAATGTATTTCGGCAGGTCGCTGGCGGCGAACAACCTTTTCACCCAGTCGATTTCCGTAAGTCCGCCTTCGGTATACTTATCGTAGAATCCGAGTCTTCTCGATACCATCGAAAATATTTCATAGTCGGACTTGGATTCTCCCGGGGGTTCGACGCATTTTTGCTGGAAGACTATGATACGGTGGTTACATCCCGACGATTTGTGGACTCCGTAACCGG
>JAFGAS010000030.1 GCA_016933535.1 Candidatus Zymogenaceae bacterium | reverse complement strand
CATATTTAGGCACATAATACTATTTAAAGATTGTGGTGGATGATAGCGAAAAGTATCTTGATATGCCTAAATCATGGGGAGCTTAGGCTCGGAAGGCGGCTTCGAAAGCATCAGAAATGGTAACGGGCGTCGGAATCTAGCGGTTTGCCGCTGGCGAAATCAATTCTTTGGCCTTCGCTTCGGCGGGGCTTCTCGGTGGCGAAGGAGGACGGCGGCAGGCGCAACCCCGCCTTCGACAAACAATTTCATGCCCCAGGCCACGCCTCCCGGGAAGACCTGACCTGGGTCATCGATCAGATCGACCCGGACCTGATCGTCCCCATCTTCACCGAGTCGAGGGAGTGGTTCGCCGATCGCTTCGAAGATGTGGTGCTGGCGGAGGAAGGGGTGGCGATCGAATTCTGGGCGGGGGGTCGGGCGAGATCGATCGTTAAGCACCATCATATTCAAAATCACAGAACAGAATGGCCGCCTCTTAAACCAGGGAGAAGACATATATATTTTGTCGGTCACTCCGATATCAATAGACTTATATCAAATCCATCTTTGAAATATCCGCGAGGAACTCAAGTAAATTACCACTTGATCGTATCTTCTAATTAAATTTCGTTTGGCTTTTTTGAATCGATTTCTCTCTAATTGCTCTATATCTTCTACATCAAAATAACCACAATATTTTTCTGTAATTTCGTTAAATGGATATTGATTTTTCATGACATTACTTGGTCTCATATTACCGAAAAACTTGCTATCTGGTGCAAAAACAAGTTCATATACAATTAACACAAATATTAATAAAGGCGAATCTAGAATAACGAAATATAGAAAGATCCTATCTCTAAATAAATGCAAACAAAAATCATATAAATAAAACATGATTAAACTGAGCGATGCAAGGAAAAATAAAAGTAATATATATCTAAGGAATTTATCACAACCAACATAATTCCACTGAATTGTATAATTGGCTATTCCGCGTTTATACGTTTCATAATCCAACTCATTATTGTAATATTTATTTCGTAATTCATTTAACACTTCCGCCGATTGGGATATTTTATGTTCTACTAAAAATAGCAATATTGCAGCCACGACCCCGATTAATCCAATTATTCCTCCAAAAATATACGATAACATATCTGTACTATTATTTTTACTAATTACGAATAAGAGATCTATCAAATAATCTCACCATATAGGGCTATAGGCCATGGATATTAAGACTACTTCTATACCAATCTGCCACATCAAATTTATTCTCTACAGGATTAGTTGTGGCAAACGCGACGTATGCAATTGCATCACCCCTATGCAAAAGAATTTTTGGTCCCAGATTTATAGCATTTATAAGTAATCTTCCATCAAAACCTGGATGAATAAACCCAGGAAAAACTAGCAAACCTTTCGATGCATAATGTTGCCGTCCGAATAGAATTCCTATAGTTTCTTCATTCAGGTTAACTGTTTCTTCTGACCAAAACGACTTTTGTCTTGGATAGCCTTCTTGGGATCCACCTATATATCCTGCTGAAAACTCGTCCGTTTTCTCGAACAATAATCCTTCTTTAAATTCTTTAGCAATATGTAAATTAAGTGTATTTGATGTTGTTTGGTACCCCTTCTCATACACGTCAAAATATTCTTTAATTTGATTATCACTTAGGAACATGAGTGTTCAACTCCGTCCGGGCTTATTGCGGCATATTAACAAAAGTACCTTACGAATTAAGGATATTTATAATTTTTGGCTATTCTTCTGCAATTGCGTAGCGCTAAAACTATTTGACATATACCCAACTATACCCAACTTTTAAACATGGTATAAAGAAATAAAGCTGCAAACTTTACTGATACAATTTTACAGGTTTTAAATATCGATAGCATGGACAAAATATATCTCATAGCCCGGCTAGGATTCGAACCTAGGTGACAAGGTCCAGAGCCTCGTATGATTGACCGCTACATCACCGGGCTTCAGGACGCGAAATTTCGCTTTTCATGTATTAACCTGTCGATCCGAAGAGGCCTCCTGGGAGGAGGGTTTCGGAGCCCTTCGCCCCTCATAAAGAGAGGGCGTAGGCTCCGAAGGCCAGGAGGGCCGCCGCGAATATCCCGGTGTTCAGGACCTTTCCGAGGACGCGGGACCTGCTCCGGCTCCGGCGCTCCGGCCCGGCAGCTTTCGCGTCCCTGAGATGGACCCCGATCGAGCCCGCCAGGTACAGGCCGTAAGATAACATCACCGTCCCGTAGGCGACGGGCCCCCACGAGAAGAGGACGGCTGCGAGGGCCACAAGCCCCAGGGCGAGGTTTGCGAGCCCCACCTCCATTTGGAAGGCGGGATCGTCCTGGGCCCAGCCCATCCTCGCCTGGTCGGAGCGCCAGAAGACGCTGTGCCTCAGAAAGCTGATCACTCCGACGACCCCCACCAGCAGGGCGGCGGCGACCTTCACCGAAAGGAGCGGATCTGTGAAGACGAAGTAGATGGCGAGGAATATCCCAACAGCCCCCACCGCCACCGTCGCCTTGAAGAGGGCCGCGGCGGCTCCGGGGGAGGCCGACGTATCGATGCTCATGACCTGATGTACTGCTTAAATAATACAAATAATTTATCTTTCTGGCGGCAGGCCGTAATCCAACACCACGACCATCGGTCCCTCAGCGGGCAGATCATCCTCCGTTATGCTCTTTCCAGGCCGCTCGACCTTTTCTCCCGAAAGAAAATCGTCCCCAGGATGGATCCCGAAGGACTTGGGCACGGCGGGGGTCTTGAAGTGCATCGGGATGACGATCTTTGGCTTTATCTGGGCAATGACTTTTTTGGCGCCCTCGCCATCAAGGGTGAAGGTCCCGCCCACCGGGATCATCAAGACGTCCACCTTCCCCAGGGCGGCTGCTTCCTTTTCGCCGAGTTGATGGCCCAAATCGCCGAGGTGGCAGATCCTGACCCCATCCATCTCGAAGCAGAAGATGGTGTTCTTGCCCCGGAGCTTTCCGCCCCGGTCGTCGTGAAATGTGGGGGTCCCTTCAAACTCGATCCCTGCGGCAGTTCTCTTTCCGGGACCTCTGACCACGGCGGGGTTGCCTTTCAGGGCCTTCACGTTGTTGTGGTCATGGTGGTCGTGGCTGACGGCGACGACGTCAGCCCGGATCTTTGGGAGGGGGTAGCCGACGCTCTCGTCGAAGGGGTCGGTGACGACGACCTTCCCCGAATCGTCCTCGATCTTGAAACATGAATGGCCAAGCCAGGATATCTTCACGATAGATCACCTTCTCCAATTATTGATCTCAACGGATAATAATCATTCGGGCGGCTTTCCTTCGGGATGGCCCGATCATAGGGGGGTTTAAGAGGAGGAATGACGGGAGGAGGAATGTCTGAGCTGGCTGGGTATGGGAAGTCAGTCGACCCTCGCGTCGATGACGGCATGAAGCATCCCCGGCGAGTACTTCTTCACCCGAGCGCACCTCTCGATTTTTATCGACCGCCCTGCCCGCTCCGCCGCCACCGCCAGGTCTCTCTCGAGCATCTGGGGATAGAGCTTCTCGGGGACGGTCTGGTGGTAGTGGAGAACCCCGCCGGGCACGAGGGCCGCCATCCCGGCGTCGAGGTACTGGTCTGTGGTCCCGACGTACCCCATCACCACCCGGTCGGCTATGGCCGCAGGCGCGAGCCTGGCGCAATCTCCGAGGACCGGCTCCACGATCTCCTCGACGCCGTTGAGGCGCACGTTCTCGACGAGGTACCCGTAGGCGACGGGGTTGATCTCGATGGCGACGATCCTCTTGGGCCGGGAGTGGACCGCCATCGGGAGGGTGAAGTACCCGATCCCGGCGAACATGTCCACCACCGTCTCTTCTCCGCCGAGGCGGCCCATCCTCATCCTCTCCCGGAGGTTTCCCGGCGAGAACATCGTCCTCATGGCGTCGAGCTTGAAGACGACCCCGTCCTCCCGGTGGACCGTCTCGGTCGTGGCGAGGCCTGCTATCACCTCCCGGTTCGGCTCTCGGAACTGTCCCTCGATCCCCCGGTCCAGAAGCACGGTGCTGCAACGGGGGTAGATCTCCAGGAGCGCCTCGCCGATCCTCTCCTTCAGATCTTCAACTCTGGAATCGATCTTGACGATGACAACCTTTCCCAGGATGAACCATCCCGCAGGGAGATGCTCCCTCTCCTCGGGGGCGATATCGTCGGCGAGAAGTTCGGCCAGCTCCGGGGACCTCTCGTAAAACTCAGGATTCTCTTGAAAAATGATCTTCAGCCCCGGCAGCGACGGGGACGGTGGCAGGGGCCCCGCCACCGGTATCTCGACCGTGCCATCCTTAGAGATCGTCTTTCGGCTCCGGTCCAGAAGCCCCAGCTGAGAGATTAGCTGTAGCGTTCTCGAGGCCTCCCTCCTCGGGACCGGGACCGCCAGAAACTTTCTTCGCATTGTAGATCTGATCGAAATCCAGATGGTCGTCGGTGCAGTTGCACCAGAGGCTGATGGTGCTGTTGGTGCGGCTCACCTGATAGTCTTTGTCGTAGACGAGGACGCTCGACTCGTAGCCTTCCGGTATCGCCAGGTTGAAGGTGACGGGGACGAGGATGTACTCGCCGGTGAGGGCCACCGAGACGCTGGCGTTGTTGCGGGAGGCGAGCTGGATCACGGTATTGTTGGTGTAGGATATGGTGACGACGCCGCCCGTGGCGCTGATGCTCTTGTCCACGTCCGGCGGCAGGACCAGCTCGACTTTGCTCTCCAGCCCCTTGGTGTTTGTTACGTCCAGATTCAGGTAGCTGTTTTCGCTTTCGTTGGTGAGGTAAGCAGAATAGCTGACGAAATCCGAGGGCACAGCCGGAGTCGATTCATCCGGCGTCGTTGGCGACCAGAGGTAGAAGGCGGCGAGGACCACGATGAGGGCCAGGCCCGCCAGGGCCAGGAGAGGTCCCCTGCGGTCTCTTCCCCAGGACCCAAAACCCTTCCCCGGTCCCTTCTCTGGAGGATGGGGCTTTGTGGGTGGTGGTACCGCCGCCCTCTTCGATGGCGGTGGCCTTACTTCCGGCTCGGCGGCCTTCGCCACCGTTTCCGTCCTCAAAATCTCCGGAGCCGGCTCTTTCGTCTCGATGGGGGCCTCTTCCCTCGGAGCCTCTGGCTCCACCTCCATCGGTGCCACTTCCTTCTCAGCTTCGGACTTGAGAGACCCTTCCACCAGCTCTCCTATCTTGGGCCCTTCAGCCTCGCTATCCGGCTCAGTCGGGGCGGTCTCGGCGCCAGCTTCTGCCGCCTCTTCCCGAGCTTCTTCAGCCTTCTCCTCCGGAAGCT
>JAFGAS010000003.1 GCA_016933535.1 Candidatus Zymogenaceae bacterium | reverse complement strand
TCGGGTATCACCCGGGTGATCGTCTACGAGGACATCAACTTCGGGGGGAGAAGCAAGGAATTCACGCGGTCATGGGGCAACCGGGACAATAGCTGGGACCTGGGGCGTGGATGGTGGAACGACAGGATCAGCTCCATCAAGGTTCGTTAGCCCGTTATATACCTCACACGCCTCGGGGAAAATCAAGGGGGGCCGTTTTTACAAACGGTCCCCCTAATCGTACACCCCGGAGATATCTGGCGTCGCCTTTGTCTTTTTCCGCCGACTATCGCCCACGCGTCCCCCTTTTTTCCCTTGCCAATAATCCGCAAATTCGCTACACTGACGCACGCATATCATAAAACCCCGCTCGGCCCGACATATCGGCCGGCGGGGATAGGGCGGTCCCGCCGCAGACACCGGTGCTTCATACCGCAGATCCTATCGGCCCGTCCTTCATTATCCTTCAATTTATGTATGGAGCGCTGTTATGGTAGATCTCGACGTAAAACTACCCGTCGGCAGGATGATGCTGGGCTACGTCATCATCGTAGCCCTGCTGGTGCTCGTGACCGTGGCGACCCATTTTGTTCCGGCGGGACTCTACGACCGGGTCGATAAAGTCAATCCCGAGACCGGCATGACCATGAACGTCATCGTCCCGGACAGCTTTAAGTATGTCCAGCCAAATCCCCAGGGCGTGTTGGATCTCCTTATTTCCCCGGTCAAGTCCCTCTGGTACAAGGGGCTCATCGGCGCGATCATCGTCGTCTTCATCATCCTCATCGGCGGCGCATTCATGGCCATGCGCCGAACGGGAGCGCTGGACGCGGGTGTCCTGAGATTTATCAAGAAGTTCAAGGGGAGGGAGCAGTACGTCATCCCGGGCCTCATGGTGTTTTTTTCGCTGTTCGGGGCCTTCTTCGGCATCCTGGAGGAACTGACGCCCTTTATTATCATCGTCGTGCCCATGACAATCGCCATGGGGTACGATTCGATCGTGGGGCTCATGCTCATTTTTGGGGCGTGCGGCGTGGGATTCACCGCCGCCATGACCAATCCGTTTACCGTCGGGATCGCCCAGCGAATCGCCGAGATCCCGCTCTTTTCCGGGATCGGCTTTCGCTTCCTGGCCTGGTTGGTGATGATTACGATTGCCGTGACCTACACGATGGTGTACGCCGCCCGGGTCAAAAAAAACCCGGCCAAGAGCCTCGTGGCCAATTTCGACGCGTCGGTGCGCAAGGAGTTCGTCGAGATCGAGCGCGAGTACTCGGACTTCACGGCCGCCCACCGGCGGGTGGTCACCCTGATAGCGGTGCTGGTGGTCGTCCTTTTCGTGACGATGCTTGGGGGGCAGCTCTTGATCCCAAAGATCATGGGGGACATAAGCCTGCCGCTGGTGGTGCTGATCTTCGTGATTATGGGTATCGCCTCGGGGCTCCTGGGAGGCCTGGGGGCTTGGGGAACGGTCAAGGCCTTCGTCAAGGGATTTATCACCTTTCTTCCGGCGGGGTTATTCATTATGCTGGCCCGGGCCGTGATCGTGATTGCCGACGAAGGGCGTATCATAGACACGATCCTCTTTAACCTCTCGTCTGTTGTTCAGCAGTTTCACGTGGTCTATGCCTCCTGGGCGATGCTGGTGGTGCAGACGATCATCAACTTCTTCATCCCGTCGGGCTCGGCCCAGGCGATGGTGACGATCCCGGTGATGGTGCCGCTGGGCGAGCTTGTGGGCATCACGCGGCAGGTGACGGTGCTGGCCTTCCAGATGGGCGACGGCTTTTCCAATATCTTCTGGCCTACCAATCCGCTTCTGATCGTCGCGGTGTCGCTGGCCGGTATCACCTGGACAAAATGGGCCCGGTTCATGCTGCCGTTGCAGCTCATGATGCTGCTGGCCGGATTCCTGCTGCTGACGATCGCGGTGCTCATCGGGTGGGGGCCGTAAGAATACCCCACGAAAACTCCGTTTTCGCGGGGGCCCCGTTGACACCCCAAAAACCTGCGGTTTTGGGGTGTCATGACATTAAATCCGGGGATCTTGTGGGCTTCACGGTGGGGAAGGGAGGATGACCGGTCCCCGTCATTGCGGGGAGGAGTGCGCTTGATCGGGGGGGCCATGAAGTCTGCTTCGTGGGGTGATACTGACGCGTCAATCCTCTCACTGTCACTCCGAAGGAGGGAGATTGGCTTAGTCCAATGAAGTTAGGATACCGCTTGCGAAAGTGACGGAATGCTTCTTCTCAATGTCGGTATAGGCATTCAACCTATATGTATCTATGAGACAGGGGGGGCAAATCCCCCCTTTTTGTTTCCCATCCCATCCGGTTTATGATACGATAACGGGCAAATTTATACATCGTGCAGGGATTGAGGACCTATGGACGTCCGTCTTGACGATAAGATTATGCTGGTTACCGGGGCTTCCACCGGCATCGGCCGGGCTATCGCCGAACAGGCCGCCCGGTCCGGAGCCGCCGTGGCGATAAACTACCTTTCGAGCCAATCGGAGGCGGAGAGCCTCAAGGCCCAAATCGACGAGGAGAGAGGGACCTGCTGCCTTGTTAAGGGAGATGTCTCCGATGAGGAGGAGGTCTTGCGTATCTTCAGCGAGACGGCCGAAAAGCTGGGGCGCGCCCCCGACTGCCTGGTCAACAACGCCGGTTCGATGATTGGGCGCTCTCCCATCGCCGAGATGGAGACGGCCGTGTGGGACCGGGTCTACGCCGTCAACATGCGCTCGGTCTTTCTCTGCTGCCGGCGGGCCCTCAAGACGATGATCCCGAATCGGAGCGGTGTTATCATCAATATATCATCGATCGGAGCCTATACCGGCGGCGGGCCCGGATCGACCGCCTACGCCTCCACGAAGGGGGCCATGAACACGTTCACGATGGGGCTTGCGCGAGAGGTCGCGCCGTATAACATTAGAGTGATGGCGGTCGGTCCCGGCGTTATCGAGACGCCTTTCCATGATAAATTCACGACGCCTGAGCGTCGGGGGGCGTTCGAAAAGATGATACCGCTGGGCCGCGTCGGCAGGCCCGAGGATATCGCGCCGATGGTGATCCTGTTGGCCTCCGACCTCTCGTCTTTTACCACCGCCCATCACTTCGATATCACCGGGGGTATGTAAGGGGATATGAGCAAAGTATTCGTCGAAGAGCTTAAAAACGGACAGGGCATCGATTCGGTTTTCCTGGTACGTGATAAGATGCTGGCCGTTACCAAAGACGGCCGGCCCTATATCCGGGTCGCCCTGATGGACCGGACCGGAAAGGTCGAGGGCAGGATGTGGGATCGGCAGAGTGAGGAAAAGAGCGTCGAGCGGACGTTCGAGAGTTTCAAACAGAATGATTTCGTCCGGGTGATCGGCAGGATCGAGAGCTTTAAGGATTCACTGCAGATCAACGTGGAGGCAATCACTCCCGCGCCGTCCCATGATGTTGATATCGCCGATTTTGTCCCCAAGGGCGACAAGAACCCCGAAGAGATTGTCCGTGACCTGACCAGGATTATGGCCTCCCTCAAGAATCCGTTCCTAAAAAGACTCGGCAATTCCTTTTTGAAGGACGGGCAATTCATGGAGAGATTCACCCGGGCGCCGGCCGCCAAAAAGCTCCACCAGGCATACCTCGGCGGGCTCCTCGAGCACACCTACAACCTCGTGAAGATGTCTCTGGATATCGCAAAATACTACCCGCAGATCAACGGCGAGATACTGGTTATCGGGGCGTTCCTCCACGATATCGGCAAAATCCAGGAGCTCGACTACGAGCGGGCCTTCGACTACAGCGATCGGGGAAGGTTCCTGGGTCACCTCTTTATCGGCGCCCGGATGACCGACGAGAAGATTGCCGCCATCGAGTCGTTTCCGGAAGATCTCAAGAACATGGTGCTCCACCTGGTTCTTTCCCACCACGGCCGGCACGAATACGGGGCCCCGGTGCTCCCGATGACGCTGGAAGCGGTTATCCTCTTTCAACTGGACGATCTGGACGCGAAGGTCTGGGGATTTACGGGAGAGCAGGTCCGCTCGGAGGGGCTCGACGGCAACTGGACGGCCTTTTCCAACGTCTATTCCCGGTTCATTTATAAAGGGGATACCTACCTGGGGATGGGTGAGGACGAGGCCGAAAAGCACGAACGAAAAAAGCGCGAGCGTATGGATAAAAAGTTGATTCTAAACCTCTTTGACGATCGGTAAACGGTCGAAAAGCGATGAGCTCCAGCCGCCCGTCTAACCGTCCCCCAGCCGTTCGATTTGTCCTGAACACCGCCTTAAGAAGAGAGCCTCAGGGCGTTACGTATCCTTCCCTTTATCACTTCCATCCCGACCGCCTCGGCGATCTTTTCCAGCGCCGGCCCGTGCTCCATTCCGGTCAGCGCCGCCCGAATGGGGGCAAAGAGCGGCCTTCCGTCGATTCCGGTTTCATCGGCCGTCGCCCTGATCGCGGAGTGGAAGGCCTCGTCGGTGAACTCCGTGACCCCGTCGATGCCCGTGAGAAGCGCGGTAAGAACCCGTCGGGATTCGTCTTGAGCCAGGATATGTCTGGAAGCGTCGTCGATTGGGGGAATCTCCGAAAAGAAGATCGGGGCAAAGGCCGTTGCGTCGGCCAGTGTGGAAATATTATCCCTGACGGCGTCGGCAAAAAGCGCCAGTGAAGGTCGGCCGATGCGATCCGTATCGTAGCCCTGGGAACGCAGAAACGGGACCAGGCGGGAAGCGAGGTCGTCTGCGGGTATCTGTCTTACGGCCAGGGTGTTCATCCGTGTTATCTTCTCCGGCTCGATTTTCACGGCACTGCGGCCAAGCCGCGTGATGTCAAAAGACTGCGCAATTTGGTCCTGCGACAAAATCCGCTTTCCCGTCACGGCGGGGTTGCCGACGGCGGCAAGATAGGCAAATATCCCCTCCGGGACGTATCCCCGTTCGATGAGAGTCTCAATATCGAAACCTCCCTCCCGTTTCTTTATCTTATCTCCCGATTCGGTAACCAGCAGCGGTACATGGGCAAACACCGGCGGCGCAATCCCGAGTGCCCGGTGAATAAGGACCTGACGGGGCGTGTTGGGAAGATGATCCTCACCTCGGATGACGTGAGTGATCCCCATGAGGCAGTCGTCCACGGCACTGGAAAAAATAAAAACGGCAGAGCCGTCTGTCCTCATAATCACAAAATCGCCGAAGGCGTCCGAGCCAAAGGCGATCTCCCTGTGGATGAGATCGCGGATGCGTATCTCGGTAAAATCGGCCCTGAAACGGACGGTGAACGGTTCGCCGGCGCGGGAGGCGATCTCCCCGTCGGTCAGTGACCTGCACCGCCCGGAATAGCGGGGGGGCTTTCCCGCCGCGACGGCGCGTTTCCGTTCGTCGGCCAGCGTCTCATCGGAGCAGAAGCACCGATACGCGAGGCCTTCGGCCAGCAGGCGGTCGGCGGTTTGGGTGTATATCTCGTGTCGTTCGCTCTGGCGGTATGGACCGAATGCCCCGCCGATGCCCGGTCCTTCGTCGGGGTGGATGCCGAGCCATTCCATATCCCGGTCGATCAGGGCCTCTGCCGCGGGATCGAATCGCGCCTCGTCGGTGTCCTCAAGTCGAAGGATGAGGCGGCCGCCCTCCTTTTGGGCGAACAGCCGATTGATAACGGCGATCCTGGCGTTGCCGAGGTGAAGCGGGCCTGTGGGGCTGGGGGCGAATCGAACTCTCACGCTCATCGTTTACTCTCATCGAGGGTCACCGCGGCCCATGCGGCAATCCCCTTTTTTCTCCCCTCAAAACCGAGGCCCTCGGTGGTAGTGGCCTTGACATTGACCCGGTCGGAAGTTGTCTGGAGGGTGCGGGCTATGGATTGGACCATTGCAGGGATAAAGGGGGAGAGCTTCGGGGCCTCGGCGATAATCACGGCGTCGACATTGTGTATCTCAAATCCCGCCTTATTGACCTTTGCATAGGCATTCGAAAGAAGGCCGATACTATCGGCGTCTTTGAAGGCCGGGTCCGTGTCGGGAAAGAGGCGGCCGATGTCGCCCAGGCCCGCCGCGCCGAGAATCGCATCGATGACGGCATGGCAGAGGACATCGGCGTCCGAGTGGCCCAAGAGCCCCTTTGAATAGGGAACTACAACTCCACCGATGATCAGTTTCCGATTCCGGACGAGCCGGTGGACGTCATATCCGATGCCGATCCTCATGCACTTCCGAAGGACACGGCCCGGAGCGGGTCCGGGCCGTTGAGGTAGTAGTGATTGTATCTAATTGCGCTCGGAAATCTTGTCGGCGCCCTCTCCCTTGAGGACCGTAAAGATCATTCTTCCCGCAGTGGTCTGCAGGACCGAGGTTACCGAAACGTCGATATTGCGCCCAAGGTACTGCTTGGCATTATCTACCACGACCATCGTCCCATCGTCGAGGTAGGCGACCCCCTGACCCTCCTCTTTTCCCTCCTTGAGGACGCGGACGTTCATCACCTCACCGGGAAGCACCACCGGCTTGAGGGAATTGGCAAGCTGGTTGATGTTGAGAACGGTGAGTCCCTGGAGTTCGGCCACCTTGTTCAGGTTGAAGTCGTTGGTAAGTATCTTGCCCTTGTTTTTTTGGGCAAGCGCGATAAGCTTATCGTCCACCTCTTTGATCTTGGGAAAATCCACGTCTATGACTTCGACGTCTATGCCTACCTGCTTTTGCAGCTTGTTGAGGATGTCAAGGCCGCGCCTGCCCCTCGTCCTCTTTATGGGGTCGGACGAGTCGGCGATGTGCTGAAGCTCCCGGAGCACAAACTGGGGCAGGAGGATCGTTCCCTCGACAAATCCCGTTTCACACAGGTCGGCTATCCGCCCGTCGATGATGACCGACGTATCGAGGATCTTGTAGTCCTGTTCCTTTTCTTTCTCGGGCGCGGCCCTTCGAAAGAGAGTAAACGTGATATCCTCTCCCTTCTTGATCCCGATGCCGGCACCGGTGTAGCCGAACAGGATGTTAATCAGGATATAGAGGGCGATCGTATTGGAATCGAGCGCGAGTATTTTAAAGATCAGGGTATATGAAACGATGTTGGCGGCGATGATGCCGACGAGAAGTCCCAGCGTTCCCGCGACGATAACCCGCAACGAGGTTCTTTTGGACCAGGTGATGGCGGTGATCACCAGGATCGCGAGAACAGCCCCGAAGGTCGTGCCGAAAATGGACGGGTAGGGGAGAAAGGCAAAGACCGGGCCCGCAAGGTACCCGAAAAGAGCCGAAAAAAGAACCAATAATACCCGTAAAAAGTAAGTATACAAAATATATTCACCTCCTATGAATGCGTCTCCTGTTATACATACATAATAATCTTTGTGCGGTCACGATCGTGACAGCGTTCCATAAAACTATTATACTACAGTTTGAGCGGGATGCTCGTTTGTTACGAAAAAAAGAGCGGGATTTTTTTCGCGTAAGGGAATAGAATTCGATTATCGCAAGGCAGGCTTAGTTTTTTCTGGTTTTGGCTTATTCCTTCTGGAAGATGGTTTTTAAATCAGACCGTATCTTATTTTCGTCCGTTCCCTGGGCGATAGCGAGTTCCTTAACAAGAAGGGTTGTCGCCATATCCAACAGCTTTCGCTCTCCGAAGGAAAGCTCCTTATCCTGTTTGAGTATGTATAAATCCCGTAAGACCGCGGCGATCTCAAATACAGAACCGGTCTTAATCTTCTCCATATATTCCCGATATCTTCTATTCCATGTCTGATTGTCTATTTCTATCCCTTTTTCGCTCAGTATATCGTAGACCTCCTTGACCTTTTTCCTGGGTATGATTTGCCGTAAGCCGACATTCCTGATATTGCAGGAGGGTATCATAATCGTCATCCCGTTGTCCATGATGCGCATTGTATAGAAGAGCTGACAGGACCCCGAAATTATCTTCTCTTCTATAGATTCGATAATGCCGACGCCGTGCGCGGGATATACGGCAAGATCACCCACCTTAAATATTGCTGAAAAGACTTCCCGGGTACTCAGTTACTATGCCTCCTTTACTGCAAAATATAGCGGCGTGGATACGCAGGGCATAAGGGATACCGATTATTCCTTTTTGGATTGCGGCATCGGTTTTAGCATGATTTCGATTCTTCGGTTTCTGGCCTTTCCTTCCCCGGTCGTGTTATCGGCCACGGGGTGGTATTCGGAAACCCCCGACGCCCAGAGGAGGGAGGGGTCTATTCCCACCTTTTCCTGAAGGTATCTCACCACAACTACCGCCCGCGCCGTGGAGAGTTCCCAGTTGGTGGGAAATCGTGATTTCAGCGCGGAACTGATGGGGACATTATCGGTATGCCCCTCGACGACGATCTTCTTGTCCTTTACGTTCTTAAGTATTTCACCCACTCGACCCAGAACGGCCAATCCTTCCGGTTTAATGGCCGTTTTGCCCGAATCAAACAGGATCTTGTCCAGGACGTTAACCGAAAGCTCACCTTTGAGGTTGGTGATTTCAATGTTTCCCTCCTCGATCTCCTTTTTCATTTCGTCGAGAAGGGCCTGGTAGGTTTCGTCAACCTTTTCTATTTCCTCGGCCTTCTTCTTGTCGCTGATTGTCAGCTCTTCGAGTCGCGCCTCGGCTTGCCTGAGTTGAGCGTCCTTTACCTCCAGGTCGGCCTTTGCCTTATCCAAGAGATTGTTAAGGGTAAATAACTCATCATCCCTGGATTTGAGGTCCGAAACGGCAGGCCGGTAATTATAGATATAAAACCAGCCGAAAGCGCCGGTCAGAGCAATCACAAGGGCGAGTAATGAAAAGGCAGCGTATTTCATACAATTATCACACTATTAAAATATTATATTACACTTTCTGGCTTATGTCAACGAGATTAGTAATTTTTTATAGGGTCGTGCGGCCCGATTCGAGGTGAAAGGCCCCCGTGCGGCAACGATATCCGGTGCCGCGGATGTTACGATAGACGGCGTTGCCTGCTTTTTATTACGGCATAGCGGCCCCGGTGCTCTGGATCTCCCGCTCCATACGATCGGCCGTCTCCATTCCCCTCTTGTGGTTTACCGTCAGCAGCATCAGTCCGCCGCAGATAAAGAAAAAAACGATCGATACGATCGAGAGTCTGCTGGTTCCGGTAAACTGGGCGACCAGTGCGAAGATAAAGGGACCCAGTATCCCGGAGACCTTAGAACTGACATCATAGAACCCGAAAAACTCCGCCGTCTTGCTCTTGGGGATCATCGATCCGTAGAGAGAACGGGAGAGGGCCTGGGAGCCTCCCTGAACCATCGATACCAGAACCGCCATAATCCAGAAGTGTAGGGCGTTTTGAATGAAATATCCTCCGATGGCGATCCCCGTGTAGACGGTAAGGGAGATCAGAATCCCGGTCTTGGGGGAGAAACGCCGCGCGATCCTGCCGAAGAGGAGCGTAAACGGGATGCCCAAAAACTGGACGGCCAGGATCGCCCCGATGAGGTCGGTCTGTGCGATGCCGATTTCCGAGCCGAAGACGGTCGCCATGACGATAATCGTGCCGATGCCGTCGTTGTAGAGCCAGAAGGCGATCAGCATTTTAAAGGTTTCCTTAAAATTCCTCACCTCGGCAAAGGTCTTTGCCAATCGCTGAAAACCGGCGGCGACGGGATTACGGTATTCCCCTTTGACGATGGTGACCGGCGGCTCAGGGACGTTGAGCAGAACCGGCAGCGTGAAGACCGCCCACCAGATGCCAACGCTCAAAAAAGAGATGCGGGACCCCCACTCGGCGTTTGCGATGCCGAAGAACTCCGGCTTCATGATCATTGCAAGATTGAGGGCCAGCAGGATACCCCCTCCCAGGTAACCGAGGGCGTACCCCTGGGTGGATATCGTATCGATACGATCGCCGGCGATGTGCGGCAGCAGGGAGTCGTTGAAGATAATAGAGCTGGTAAACGAGATATTTCCGAGGATATAAAAAAGAGAGGCCACCAGCCAATCACCCGTGGATACGAGCACGAGGAGCGCCGCGGCAATCGAGCCGGTAAGGGCGAAAAAACCCATGAGCCGCTTCCTGGCCCCGGTGTGGTCGGCAATGGCGCCCAGAATAGGGGCCAGTATGGCCCCCGTGATCATCGCGATAGCGACGGTGTACCCCCAGTAGGCCGACGCGATATTCGGCTGCAAATTGGCCCCGGCGACCTTGCTGTAGAAAGTCGGGAGGACGGCCGCCATGATTGTCGTCGCAAAAGCTGAATTTGCCCAATCATACATACACCAACTGAAAACGACTTTTCTGTTGGATGACATGGCACTCTCCTTACAAGCAAACATGAGGAATTTTACGTTATACCGGTCCTATTTTCAAGACAAATGATAATCTCTGACGGAGACCCCGTTTAAAAGGGTGTTGACAGACTGAGCAATGCGTCATAAGATGAGTCCAGAAGATGAAAACACTCTGGAAATTTTCCCTTCATCCGAGGGGGGGCGTCGATCTTGCCCCACTGACGGTCAACGACACGCTGTATGTCCTGGCCGATTATTCTCTCTGGGCCCTCAATATTCATTGGGGTTTTTATTTCTTCAGGCAGCCGGTTCTCGGACACTGGGCCAAGCTATTATTCCCCGAGCGGGGTTGGGTGAAGCGGTTCATCCAACAGCAGGGGCTGCTCTATGTCATGATGACCGATAGGTTTGGCCGCGCTTCATCGACCGTCCTCGATCCCGAAAAACAACAGATTATCCAGGCCGATACGGGCCCTCTTTTTCGGGGTGTCAAGTATATTTTTACCTCCGGCGTCAAGGTTGAGCGGTGCTATTTAGATGGGAAGTATCGGGAGGGAGTTACCGCCCATCTTCACCATGAGAAGACGCTCCTCTGGACGAGCACGGATCTGCTTCGCCCCGCCATAAAATATACCAAGGTCATGGGCGACATCCTGCAGGTAAACGATACGATTGTCGTTTGCCAGAACTATTTTTCACGAAGATATCATATGCCCGCCGGCTACTCGATTACCGCGTTCCATCATCGGACCGGTTCCATCGTCTGGAAAATCGAATCGTATACGTATTCGCACCGGCTGTTCCCGTTTGCGGTCGTTGGGAACAACATGTTCATAACCGGCGGAGGGCATAAGGACGGTTTTTTTAGAAAAATCGATCTTGTCACCGGCCGAACGCTCATCAATGAGCCCTTTGATCCCATCGACTCCGGGGTCGCCCATCACGAGGACGTCTTCTTCTTTGGGGCCGGCGGCGAGGTCATCGCGCTAAGGGAAGAAGGGTGACGGCGGTGCCGTGATATGCGGAGGGCGGTGGGATCGTGATTATGGAAGACTGTTACCCGAGCCGGAGAGCCGCCGCCTTTCCTGTTTGTACGTCAGGCACAGATATATTCTCCCTTCGTGCATCTGTGTTTTGTGATGAATTGCCTGCCCTACTACTTTGTGCGGAAATGGAGAAGGCGTAACCGCGAAGGCGCTAGGAGACGAAGGCGGGAGACTATCTATCGGGAAATGTAGACGCGTCGTGTATACTGGATCGCCGTTCTTGACTATTTCGATGACAATCCGTAAGCTGTTTAATGAGAGACGGGCGCGGGAATTTTCCCGCGCCCGTCTCGTTGTCTCGGTCAGGCCTTTCGGCTATATCCAGCCGAGGATACCCATGAACACGATCAGGAAAACGATATCGATCACATACATCGTCGAGACGACGGCGATCTTCTTTTTCATGGAGGTCATATCGTGCACCCAGAAGGAGAAGAACATGTAGAGAGAATAGCCGATGATAATGATGAGGATCGGGTTGTACCAATTCCACCACCAATATTCCCAGATCAGTGCGTCCCACCGGTTGAGGCCGATCTCCGTGATGGCGCAGAGGATCGCGTTCAAAAAGGCCAGGAAGACCCGGTTGGGGATGCCCATGATCTTCATCTTTCTGTCCTTCGGGAGAACCTTGGCGAAGACGATTCCCATGAAGGCGAACATCAAGGTGATCTCGATGTTGAGGCCCACGGTGATGATAAGGGCGCTGTCGGCCGGGGCCGTCCAAATCGCCGATGTCCCATGGACGTACAGGAAGATCCCGTTGAGGATCTCGAAGAACCACTCCAGCCCCCAGAAGGCCAGGCCGGCCAGCACGACGTTCCAGTTCCTCTTTTCGATCTCGTTGAAGTAAATGTAGAAGACGAGAAGGTAAATTGGGACGAGATACCACTGGAAAAAGTCGAGACTCCTCAGGTTGGCGATCGCCAGGTTGGTGGCGTCCGTGTAGCTTGGGTCGGGCAGGAGCGCGATCGCGCGCGCTGCCGGTCCCATAAAGATGGAATTCATGTCATACCTCCTTTAAAGCTATTACCTCATCGGGTTAACGGTCCGGTTCGTGCCAAGACGGCGCACTGCTGCGCCCCTTACTTAAACATAAAGTCGTCCCGCAGACGCATCATAAGATTTTCGGTTTCAAGGTCTATCGGTTCCGGCAAACGGCATCGGGCTAACATGTCGTCTGACAGGATGATCATCGCCGTATTGATGAGTGTATCGTCCAGATAGGGTCTGGAGTCAACAATGGCATTGGCGACCCGGTTAGCGTTGGAAACAGCGGCGATACGCCCCGGGGCGAGGAAAAAATCGATAAAGCTTCTGGCATCACCGGGATTTTCAGAAGTCGCGGGGATGACCCATACCAGGAGCCACAGGGGAGCCCCGGATGCAGGGACGATATATTCGAGCGCGCTGTTGCTCTTGATGGCAAGAAAGGCCGACGGGTTATCGATACAGGAGATATATGATGAGCCTTCCGCGAGATGGTCGATAATCTCCGGTATCTGGAAATAGCCCCGAACGGTCTTGCGCTGTTCGTAAAGGAGATCGGTGGCGCGGTTGAGCGCGTCTGTGTCGGCCTCTCCCAGAGAGGCGCCGAGGCTGCGCAGGGCCGCCTCAAGCGGGAGGCGGACGTCGTCGGGCATGTCGATCTTGCCGGAAAAACGGTGGTCAAACAATATCTCCCATTCGATATTGGTGTCCGTCACGACGCTCCGGTTGACCACGATCCCGAATGTCCCCCAGAGAAACGGGATGCAGAAAGTGCCGTCGGGATCAAACGGAACGGCCGAAAATGGCTGGGAGATAGCGGCGCTGTTTGGAATCGCCGGACGGTCTATCTCGGCAAGCGCACCCTCATCGATCAGGAGGGGCAGCCAGAGAGAATCGACGAGGGCAAGATCATAACTTCCGTCGGCGGCGGTGAGGTCAGGGTAATCGGCCGGATCGGCGGTGACGACCGTTATGCCGGTTTGGGCGGTGAAGTCGGCAACGAGCGCTTCGGGGATATACTCGGACCTGCAGAGAATCGTAAGGATCGGTGGGGCCGGCTGTTCCGCCGGCTGGCTCTCTTCGGTTTGCTCTTGCATCGTGTAAATCGGTGGGGGGGGCGGTTCTTGCCGTGAACATCCCGTTATCAGGATAAGGACGGCAACAAAAGCGGCAAGCAACGATACAGGCGATAGGACGAGGAGGCGAGATTTTCGCACGACCCGGCACACACCCGGAATATCATCCGCCCGCCCGAATCCACTAAAGGATCGATACACGGCGGGGACGCGCAGTCTTCCTTTTCGCACATGGTTGCGAGTATTTCGGTTGAGGGAAAACATACTAAGACAGAATTCTATCAGATATGATAGAATGATGACAAGATAAAAACGATGTCCTATATTTTGCATGAAACGGCCGGGACTGCGGCTGTGTATGGATGGTGAAATGGACGACGGGATTCTCATCGGCGCGGGCGCCCTCGTTGAGGACGAAGGGGGGCGCATCCTTTTGGTCCGGCACAAGGCAGAGCGGGGCGGGTTTTGGCAGGGGACGTGGATTTTGCCGGGGGGGATGCTGGCGATCGGGGAGACGATCGATGAAGGTATCGAGCGGGAGGTCGCCGAGGAGACGGGATTAGTCATCGAGATCGTCGAGTCGGAAGTCGAGCCGACCGAACGGATCGTGCGGGAAGACGGGCGGGTGACGCTGCACGTCGTTTATATCGTGAAGCGGGCGCGAGCCATTGGGGGAGAGCTTGCGCCGGCAAGCGACGTGGGGGAGGCGCTGTGGGTCGACCGGGATGAGATGGTCGTGTTAAGAGAGGAGATACATCCGGATACGGTGAGGATATTAGGATTGTTCGGGATCCCTGTTTAGTTGTCGGTCAAACAATCAAGGAGGGCCGGCGATATTAAACAGAATACAGAAAAAATGTATCCAGCGACATTACCGTCATTGCCGCACAACTACCACCCTACGAAGCAGGCTTTACGGGGGGCCGATAGAGGAGAGGGAAGGCTCGCACTGACGGTAAAAAGAAAGGTCTCACATACCTCTCACAGAGGCAGTGAGACCTTTGTGCGTCAGTTATCCTTCTTCCGCCTTTAATCCATCCCCTCCCGGTCCAGTATCATCCGCGCGGCCTTAAACCCGTTGAGGTGGCCGGGGCCCATGCCGTGCTGGTTCCAGTTGCTGGCCATGAATACGTTGTCGATGGGGGTGGAGGGGGCCAGCATAAGGAACTGGTCCGGCGTTGCGGCGGGGCCGTACACGATGCCGTGATAGTTCATCGTAAATTCATTGATAGTCACCGGGGTGACGACCTCCATTACCTCGATGTTTGCGGGGTCTCCGATCTGGGGGATTACGGTCGCGGCAAGCGAGATAAGCTCGTTCGCTTTTTCCTGCTTCATCTTCTCATATTCGGCCCGATCATTCGGCCAGATATCGTAATCACAGTAGGAATGGAGCACCAAGACAGACTTGCCGGGGGGCGCGTAGATCGGGTCGCCGTAATTGGTGTATATCGTGATGCTGGCCCCTCCCTCTTTGAAGTTGCCGCTCATCATGTTTTCGTACATGACGGCGCTGTCTCTGGCGCTGTTCTTGAATATCTCGGTATCGGTATAGCCGAGCTTCTTGAGGTCGATATTAAGCCCGAGGTAGACGCCGAAGAGCGAATTGGCGGGCCTGATGCCCTGGATCTTTTTGACATAGCTCTTCGGGAGGTTTTCCTGTCCGATCAGCTTAAAGACGAGCTGGTAGGGATCGGTGTTGGCCACGATATAGCGGGCGGTATAGGTATCACCGAACTCGGTCTGGACGCCCCGGGCCACCCCCTCCTCGATAATGATTTTCGTTACGAGAGTGCCGGTCCTGACCTCACCGCCCAGATCCCGGATGCGCTCGACATAGGCGTCCGACATCGCCTGGGACGTGCCCTTTATGTGCCATGCGCCCTCGGTGAGATACGCGTAGGTGGCCGTCAATAGCTCAAGGGCGGCCAGGTCATTGGTCGGAGGGCCGTAGTAGACCCAGAGCTGGGAGACGACCGCCTTGATGTCGTCGTTGGTGAAGCATTCATCCATAAGCTCCTGCACGCTGCGCCCGTTCCATCGGTAGAGGGTCTTGTGTTTGAACGGTACCATCGCCTTGGTGAGAAAGGCCTTCAGCGGGGAGTACCGATAGATATCGAGCACACCCAGGGCGTCGGCAAAGGTCTTTTCGCAGGTGGCATGAAACAGATCGATTCCCTCGGTCTGATCGGGCCACCGTTCCTTGAGGGCGGCGTCCCAGCCCTCCCAATCGGCCGGAAGGGTAATATCCACGCCGTCGGGATAGACCGAACGATAGAAGTCGGGCAGACGATAGAGCTTGTCGGCAAGCTTGTCGTAGACACCGCATCCGTTAAGCAGCGCGTAGGTGCCCGGCGTGTCGATCGGGCCGCCCCCGTTCATCTCGTGCAGGGACGTCTCGAACACGAATGCCCCCCGAGTAAAATTCGTGGCGCAGCCGCCCGCCTTGTGATGCTGTTCGAGGACGAGGACCGAAAGCCCTCTCGATGCAAGGTGCGCTCCGGCCGACAGGCCGCCGAGGCCGCCGCCGATGATGACGACATCGTAGTCGGCCTCATGGGTCGGGAGAGAGCCGACCCCGCACCCGGACAGCGCAGTCAAAGAGGCGATAAGAACGACCACTGCTGTGACCGCCAAAAGGGTGCCCGGCGGGATCATTGGATGTCTCTTCACGTTTTCAGACATAGCACAACTCCTCCGATAAAAATCCGATCGTAAGCTATATACGAATAGACGATAAGATTAATATTTTCCCCTCGCCCTCGAAAAAGGCCTCACGCTGTCCGTTTCGTCTGTCCAGGCGGCGGGGGCTGTTGAATAACTATAGATAATTATTGTGATGATGTCAACAGCATCCGAGGGGCGAAAACGGGCAAAGGGAAGTCCCGGGGCGTCTTTATGGGCCCCATCCGAAGGAAAGGGGCGGGCCGGAAATAGTCCCTGCTTCACGCCGCAGACGCACGGAGGTGTCAATCGACATGCCGGATTCTTCGGCCCGTCATCGATGGACGCGGCCGACACGGCGATATCGATCCGGCTTTCCGGTTACTTGTCCGTGTCAAATAGCGTTTGTATTATTGAAAAGAGTTGGGGGAGATCGAAAGGTTTCTCGATGTACGGATTTCCGGTAATCTCCAGAAAGTGCTGCGTGTCGTTTCCCAGGATGTCGCCCGTCATGAAAAGCACCCTCTCTGAGAGATCGGGCGTATGCTTGTGGATAAACGCGTAGAGCTCCTTGCCGCCGATTCCGGGCATCTTGAGGTCGCTGATGATAAGATCAAACCGCAGTATCTTCAACAGCTCAATGGCCTGTTCCCCGCAGGACGCGCTTCTGATCCCGTATCCCTCTTCGGTAAGGGCCTCCGCTATAAAATTCCGGAGCGGCTCTTCATCCTCGACAATCAGGATTCGCCTCTTCTTGGTCTGTCTGTTGGAGGAAGATACCTTCTTATCCATATCGATCAATTCGTCCTGTTTTACGATGGGAAGCCTTACTGTAAACGTAGAACCTTTTTCAGGGCGGCTTTCGACATCAATCGTTCCCCGGTGTTCATTGACGATGCCGTAGGCGATCGAAAGCCCCAGGCCCGTCCCCTTGCCGATGTCCTTGGTTGTGAAGAAGGGATCGAAGAT
>JAFGAS010000001.1 GCA_016933535.1 Candidatus Zymogenaceae bacterium | reverse complement strand
TGTACGGGTCACCCCGCTAAAGTACGGGTCCAGCTCCACCGTGGCCCCGGGAGCTATGTCCCCTAGGTCCAGGCTTATGCCCAGGATCGCCAGCCCCGGAAGCCCGACCACGGCGCCGTCCCCGATGTACGCCATATCGTTCGAGTATTCATCCAGGGCGTCGGACCAATCGAACTGGAACTGATTGGACAGCCGGACCCAATGCACGGAGTCCGGGACCGCCTGATAGAGCGGCCCCTCCACCGTCCCGAGCGCCGTTTCGATAGTGTACGGCGCCGGGGTGTTCTCGAGGTCGAATAGGTACCAGAACCGGCAATCAGTCAGGGCCCCCGGGTACCCGTTCGTCAGCTCGTGCGTGACCTTCATACGGCTCGCGTCCGCCCAGAATTGGAGCGTGATGACCCATCCGAGCGCGTCCCCCGTGTTCGACGCCTTGAAGATGTAATCATACCCGACCATAACCCCCGTATCGTTCACCGCCTCCACGGCCTCGGCCGACCATACCCAGGTATAGTCTAGCGCCGTCCGTTGAGCCAGGACCCCGCCGTAATAGCCCTGGAGCCCGAAGCTGAAAAAGGTGGTGTAGCCCCACGGGAGCTCGAGCCTGATTATCCCGTCGGGCATGTACGAATACTGGAACCCGTTATGGTCGGTCATGGTGGCCGTCGCGGGGTCGTACCCGTATCCCCCCTGGTACTCAGGCATGACCGCCGCGACGGCTGGCTGACTTGCGGGGCCGAGCGTGGCCGGGAGAATTGCGCCCAGAGCAAGCGCTAAGAAGGTGACGACGACGGCCAAGCGTTCCCGCATACTAAGAAATGGCGGGGAGAAATATATAAGAGGTTTGTCGGTTCAAGCGCCTTCGAGGCTTAGAAGGACGACTTGATAGCCACGATTGCCACACCGATCGTCACGAGGGCGACACCGAGCCAGTAGAACAGCGGTATCATGCCCACGATTGACTCAGTTTCCGTACCGACATAATCCTCGTGAGAGGCGTTTGTCAGGTTGTCTACCGAGTCACCGACGAGCGGGTACAATGCGGCGGCTACGACTATCAGGATCACGACGCCCAGAAGCATCGTTATCTTGCTGTCGGCATCCATTGATTGCACCTCGGCCCTCTATCGACCCGGGGGGATATACCCCCTCCGACTGGCCGACGGGCTCCTAGACACTTACCCTTTTGTGTACTCGTTCGTTCCAGACCGTCAAAATGCCGGAAAAACCGCTTCAATCTTAGCACTTCGCTCTATAGCTAATATATGTGATTAATCCTGTCCCTTGGTTCTAGATAAGATTCGGCTCACCGTGCCGGTCGGCATACCGAGGTCCTGCGCGAGCTTAGAGTGGGACTTCCGTTCGGCCCGGGCGAGCAATGCGATCGCGCGGTCCCGTTGGTCTATCTGTCGGGACCTCAAGTCGGCCTTGGGCCCCTCGGAGGCCTCGTCCTCGCCTAACATCTCGTCCACGAAGGCGTCCTTTTTCCTCGAGTAGGCGACCCAGAGCGGGTCGTCCTCGGGCACGGGATCGTAC
>JAFGAS010000029.1 GCA_016933535.1 Candidatus Zymogenaceae bacterium | reverse complement strand
GAGTTTAATAACCCGGGGATGGCCCTTTCTTCCGCCGAAAACCTCTTTTATCCGGTTAAACTGTCCGGTAAGATCGTAACTTTTTCATTTTAGTCGTTTTAAGAAATCCAATATAGACTCATTTCAAAGATCTATTTCTCCTTTCATGTTTTGAGAAACCACGAGTCATACCCAATATTCATGTCTTCTTCTCTAGGATAAGGATATCTCCTTAGTCGTATTCATATCAAATGGAAAAACCGTAAACCAAGACAAGAACTCCAAAAAACGCCAGTATCACCATCACCCCAAAACATCCCCTCCGCGGCTCGATGCTGTGAGGGGCGGTGGGGCTTGGGATGTCTCCCGTGTGATTCTCCGTTCCGGGGCCGGGCGTTTCATCAAGGCCGATATCCGTCTTTACGTCCACGTTAAGTGTCTTTCTCTTGACGATGATTGTCCCCACGGGGGTATCGAACGTCTCGCCTTGGTCGCCGTCGGGCGCCTCCGTCAGACCTGCCAGGACGTTTTGGGCCTTCTGAATCTTTTCCCGGTCGATCGGGATCTCCTTTCCGCACTTGGTGCAGAAGATCTTATCTCTCTCCCCAAGTTCCGACAGGCTCATGGCAACCGACGAGGATGCCCCACAGTCCGGGCACCGATGAGTAATGGAGCTTCGGGTTTGGGCCGTAGTGCCCGGTGGCGCTTCGCCGACCCCGAGCCGCTGGAGGATCTGCTCCATATTTTCGAGGACCTTACCGTCGATCGCAATCTCCCCGCCGCATTTTTCACAGGTCAACTTGAGCCCCTCGGCAAGCTCGTGGATGGCGGCGTGCGGTGAAAAGGAGTGTCCGCAGTGCGGGCAGGTTACGGATATGGTTTCCTTGGTTATGTTCATCATTATCTCTCCTGCCTTACCATGACAACGGGTGACACGGACAACCTGCGGTTGTCCGTGGAAAAAAAACACTGAGATTGCCGTATAGCTACGTTTCTTGCCATAACGCCGGGCGGCATGTATGCCGCCCCTACGGGTTCTAACCGGTAACGCCCTTACGTTTCGTGGGAACTCAGGCTCATCATATCCGGCGGCAGTCCTAAAACCGCACGTACCCCCCGATCCGTTCGGCCTTCTTCTTCCCGATCCCTTCGACCCGCTCCAGGTCCGCAATCTTCTCGAACGGGCCGTTCTTGTCGCGGCAGTCAATGATCCGCCCGGCCGTTACCTCACCCACGCCGGGGATGCGCACGAGGTCTTCTACGTCCGCCCCGTTGATGTCGATGGGCGGGTCGTCTTGCGTCAGCTTGCCGGGCCGACCCGGGGAGGCCGCCGTTTCCGGCATGGTAAGAGCGGCGGCATCCCCGGATTCTGGCCCGTCTTTGATCGTGCTGCCGAACGATACGCAGCGCGAGATGATTCGGACCTTATCGTTTCCCAGCCCCGGCACCTCCAAAAGGCCCGCCTTAGACGTAAAATCTCCGTGCGTCCTCCGATAGGCGACGATCCTTTTTGCGGAGGTCTCTCCGATGCCGGGGATCAGGGCAATGTCCGGTATGGACGCCTTGTTGATATCGAAGTCAAGCCCCAGGGCGTAACGCTCGGCGGCGGGGAGCTCCTCGACGACCGCGCGGCGCCCGGTGCGCGTGTCCACGACTGTGATCCGGGAGCCGTCCGGAATCCGTCTCTTGAGTGTTTTGCTCTTGATCCCCGCCGTATCAATCTCCCAGCCCTCCAGCGCCGCGCCTACGTTCGTGCCCCGGGGCAGGATGTCGATACCGCCATCGGGCGTGCGGCAGACCACCCGGGAGACGGGCGGGTCGGGAAAGAACCGATTGTCGGCCCACCGGACGATATACGAGGCGATGCAGGCAAAGAGGATAAGGGCGGCGACTGCCGCGATTCCCGGGCGGTAGCGGAGGATGTCGTCGGTGGGGGGCGGGGTTTTCAGGGGACGGTCATCGATGTCCGTATCGGGACGGGAGGTGTCGGTAGTGCCGGGGGGGACGGGCTTTCCCATGAATCGACCGATAATGATGATCCATCAGCAATATGGTTGGCGGTAATTCCGAGATAATCTTATGCCGGCCGTCCGTAAACTACCGCAGACAGCTAAAACGATATCCTATGTCATCGCGATGAGCGCCCTGCCGAAGCCGCCAGGAGCGTACGCGACGTGGCGGGACGCGGCAATCTGGCGACTATAGAGTAAGAAAGAACCTTTACCGCGGCCTTTTCTTCGTAGTCGGGGGATTGCCGCGCACACTTCGGGTGCTTTAGCGGTTCATCGAGTGATCCCGCATGGGCCTGTCGGGACGTTTACCGACGAAAAGCGGTGATCAGCCCCCCTCCTTGGCCCGGCGCTTCTTCTCGTCCTTTAAGAGCTTATATTCGATGCTGTCGACCAGGGCGTTCCAGCTGGCCTGGATGATGTTGGGATGTACGCCCAGGGTCTCCCAGGTGTCCTCCTTATCGCCCGACTCGATGAGCACGCGCACGGTCGCGGCGGTGCCGTCCTCGGTGGTGATCACGCGCACCTTGTAGTCCAAGAGCCGCATGTCGGCAAGCTCGGGGTAGAATTTTTCCAGCGCCTTTCTTATGGCGAAATCCAGGGCGTTGACGGGCCCGTTGCCGGTGGCGGCGGTGTGCTCGACGCGGCCGTCCACGTCAATCATGATGGTGGCCTCCGAGAGAGGCTCCTTGTCGCCCGTGCGCCGCTCCACGATGGTCCGAAAGCCCCGCAGCCGAAACGAGGGTTTGTATCGGCCTATGGCGCGGTTGACGAGGAGCTCAAACGAGGCGTCGGCCCCCTCGAACTGGTAGCCCTTGCTCTCCATCTCCTTGATGTTCTTGAGGAGCTGCCGGGCCTTTTCGTCCTCGGCCGACAGGTCGATGCCCAGCTGCTTTGCCTTGAGCCGGATGTTGGAGTGCCCCGATTGATCGGAGACGAGGATGCGCTGCTCGTTGCCGACCAGCCGCGGGTCAATGTGCTCGTAGGTGAGGGGATTCTTGGTGACGGCGCTCGCGTGGATCCCGCCCTTGTGGGCGAACGCGCTCTCACCCACGTAGGGGCCGTGCTTGTCGGGGACGCGGTTTGCCATCCCGTCCACGAAGCGGGAGACTTCCTTGAGCCGGGTGAGCTGTGTGTCGGAGATACACTCGATACCCATCTTGATCTTCAGGTTGGGGATGATCGTGCAGAGGTTGGCGTTGCCACACCTCTCCCCGTAGCCGTTGATCGTTCCTTGAACCTGATCGACCCCCATCTCGACGGCAAACAGGGAGTTTGCCGCCCCGAGGCCGTTGTCGTTATGGCAGTGGATGCCCAGCGGCAGGGCGATTTCCTTTTTGACGCGTTCGATGATATCCTTGAGCTGCCAGGGCATTATACCGCCGTTGGTGTCGCACAAAACGATGCAGTCGGCACCCGATCCCGCGGCGGCCTTCAGCGTCGCCAGGGCGTAGTCCGGGTCGGCAACGAAGCCGTCAAAGAAATGCTCGGCGTCATAGAAAAGTTCCCGGGTCCCGGGCCGCAGGTAGGCCAGCGTGTCGCCGATCATGGCCAGGTTTTCCTCCGGCGAACATCCCAGCGCCTCCCTGACGTGGACGTCCCACGACTTACCGAAGATGGTGACCACCTCGGTATCGGCAGCCGCCAGTGCTTTTAGAAGCTGGTCGTTTTCGGCGGCGATGCCCTTTTTTCGGGTGCTTCCGAACGCCGCGATCTTGGCGATAGAAAACCGCATCGTCTTTACGGCCTTGAAAAAGGTGTCGTCCTTAGGGTTGGTGCCGGGCCATCCGCCCTCGATGTAGTGTACGCCCAGGTCGTCCAGGCGTTTGGCGATTCTGAGTTTGTCGTCCAGGATAAAAGTGATATCCTCGGCCTGGGCGCCGTCCCTCAGGGTCGTGTCATAAATCTTGACAAACCGCATCGGTTCTCCTTATAGCTCCTCCTGGGTTACGAGGGGGGCATCGTCGCCAAGGTCGAATTGCTCATGCAGTACGCGCACGGCGAGCTCCGTGTACTTGCGCTCGATGGCACACGAGACCTTGATCTCCGAGGTGCTGATCATCAATATGTTGATCCCCTCCTTGGCCAGCGCCCGAAACATCTCCGAAGCGACACCGGCGTGACTGCGCATACCGACGCCCACGATGGAGACCTTGGCAATGTTCTCGTCGGCTATCACCTCGGCGGCCCCAAGCTCTCCCCTGAGCCCGTCGAGGATTTCGGTGGCTTTCTTGAGGTCGCTGCGGGGAACGGTAAACGTGATGTCGGCGCTGTTGTCGGCCCCGACATTCTGGATGATCATATCCACGATAATGCCCGCGTCGGCGATCGTCCCGAAGATGCGGGAAGCGATCCCCGGCTTGTCGGGGACCCCCCGGATGGTTACCTTTGCCTCGTTGACGTTGTAGGCGATTCCCGATACTACAACCTGTTCCATATCCTTATCCTCTCCGGTTACGATCGTCCCGGAACCGTTGGTGAAGCTTGACTTCACCACCAGGGGGACGCTGAATTTTTTCGCGAATTCCACCGAGCGGGTGTGGAGAACCTTTGCCCCGAGACTTGCCATTTCGAGCATCTCGTCGTACGAGATCTTTTCGAGTTTTCTCGCATTGGGGCAGATATTGGGATCGGTGGTGTAGACGCCCTCGACATCGGTGTATATCTCGCACAGGTCGGCCGAAAGCGCCGCGGCCAGGGCGACCGCGGTCGTATCGGATCCTCCGCGCCCCAGCGTGGTGATGTTTCCGTCGCCGTCCACCCCCTGAAAGCCCGCGACCACCACGACGGAACCCCGTTTGAGCTCGTCGGTGATCTGCTGCTTTTCGATCTCGGTGATCCGGGCCCTGGTGAACGCGCTGTCGGTGATGATCTTGACCTGAGAGCCGAGAAACGATCGAGCGGGGACGGAAAGGTTGTTGAGGATCATTGCCAAGAGCGCCACCGTTACCTGCTCGCCGGTAGATATCAGCACGTCCATCTCCCGCTCGTGGGGAGCGGGATTGATCTTTTTGGCCAGGTCGATGAGACGATCGGTCTCGCCGGACATCGCCGAAAGAACGACCACCAGGTCGTTGCCATTTTCTCGCGAGGCGATAACTCGTCTGGCGACGCTCGCGATGCGGTCGAGGTTTGCCACAGAGGTTCCGCCGTATTTTTGAACGATCAGTGCCACAGGATTCTTAAAACCTCCCTTGCCGGCATCCAAAGAAGCGTCTGCTTTTAAAGGGCGCCGCTCAATGCCCGAACGAGAATTGTTCCCCGACCGGGCCGTGAAATATCGACCAACCCCGCGGGGAAACGGGCCGGGGACACGGCGGGAGACGCCGGGCCGCCGGGGATTTCACCCCCGCGAGACATACTATTCAGTCTGATAGTGCCGGTTGTTAGGGAGGTTTATCAACACCGCATTTTGTTTCGTTGTCCATCGTCCGGCTTGTGTTACCGTTCATGAGTTCGGGAAATCAGCGCCGCGTCTATTGCCGCGTGCTCCCCGTTAAAGGTGATATCGAATCTTCGCTCGTCCGTGCCCGTGATCGTGATTGCTATGTCGATCCTTTTTTCGGGAAGATACTCCCCCGCCCGTTCGGCCCACTCAACGGCCACGACGCCGTCGGCCCACATATATTCCTCCCAGCCGAGGTCCAACAGCTCGTCGGGAGACGAAATGCGGTAAAGGTCAATATGATAGAGAGCAAGCCTTCCCGGATACTCGTTGACGTAGGTAAAGGTCGGGCTTGTTACCGCATAGGTTTTGGGCACGGTAAGCCCCGCCGCCAGTCCCTGGGTCAACTTCGTCTTGCCCGAGCCGAGGTCGCCGAAGAGACAGAGGACCGTTCCGCCGACCGCCGCGCCCCCCATAACAGCCCCCAGGGCAAAGGTCTGTTCGGGAGACCGGGTGACTATCGACCGTCCGTCCGCCCCCGGCTCATCCGTCCGCGAATTATTCTGACCGTGCCCAGCCGATGACGACGACATGAATTCCCTCAAAAAGAGTCCATCTGTGCTGCTCCCCGCAGCCGAACCACCGCGCGTGCCCGCCTAAAAGTAATACGACAGCCCGTTCTCGAAGGTCTCACAGCCGCAGGAAAGCGCGGTGATCACCCCGGGTACCTCGGACAGCACGTCTCCTGCGATCAGGGATATCTCGCCAACCCGTTGTTTTGCCCGGTCTCCGGCGGCCGCGTGGATAAAGACGGCGGCGGCAGTCGAGAGGGCCGGGTCCCTGGATACCGAGAGAAATCCGCCGATCAACCCCGTGAGCACGTCACCCATACCGCCGGAGGCCATGCCGGGGTTGCCGCCCGTGGCGATGAACAGGTCACCCGAGGGTGAGGCGATGAGCGTCCGGGCGCCCTTGAGCACGATCCATACCCCGTACTCGGCGGCGAACGCCCGCGAGACGCCCAGCCGATCCTCCTGTACCTCCTCGGCCGATTTGCCGATGAGGCGGCCCATCTCCCCCGGGTGGGGCGTCAGAATGACATCGCCCTTTTTCTGCTTGAGTATGTCCGGCTCCAGCGCTATGACGTTGATCCCGTCGGCGTCGATCACGATGGGCAGGTCGACCTCCATTATCAGGCGCCTGGTTGCCTCCCAGGCCCCCGCGCCCGTCCCGAGGCCGGGACCCAGGGCCACGGCGGACTTGCCCTCGAGGACCTTTATAATGCGCCCGAATGCGGTCTGGTCGAGCGCCCCGTTGGCGTCCGGCAGGGGCTCGGTCATCGCCTCGGTAAGCTTTGCCGCCAGCACGCCGACCTGCGATTCCGGAGCGCCCACCGTTACCAGGCCCGCCCCGGCGACCAGCGCGCCCATTCCGCAGAGGGCCGCGGCGCCGGTCTTGCCCATTGAGCCGGCCAGGATCAACAGATGGCCGAAGTCTCCCTTGTGGGCCGTCGGCGGGCGTTTTATCATCAGGGGGGCAAACAAACCGGGTGTCAGCACGTAATCCTGGATTTTGATACGATTGACGAGCTTTTCGGGAATGCCGATATCAAGGACGACCAGCTCGCCGCAGAACTCCGCCCCGGGGTAGAGGAGGTTACCCACCTTGGGAAGCGCAAGGGCGACCGTCACGTCCGCCTTCACGGCCGACCCCATTACCTTTCCCGTGTCAGAAGAAATCCCGGAGGGGATATCGACCGAAAAGACCGAATATCCTTCGTTCATGACCGAAATGATGCGGGAAAAGACCCCCGAGGTCTCCCGAATCAGCCCGGTACCCAGCAGGGCGTCTACTACGATCCCCCGGTTCCTAATGGAATCGGAAAGCGCCGCCACGTCCTCGTCTCGGGTGATCGGCACGACGGGGATTCCCATCTTCCTGATGGTCGCCAGATTTGCGGCCGATTCTCCTTGTTTTACTGTATCTATCTGGCCGGCGATGAAGACGTCTGTCTCTACGCCCTGGTTGACGAGGTGGCGGGCGATAACAAACCCGTCACCGCCGTTGTTGCCCGTACCCGCCACGATCGTCACCCCGGTCTGGTAGGCCTCTCCAAACCGATCGAGAAGGATCCGTGCCGATCCGCGGCCGGCGTTTTCCATCAACACCGGGCCCGGTATGCCGTACTCCTCAATGGCCGACCGGTCCAGCTCGCGGATGATAGATGCGGTGGCTGCTTTCATGACATTACCCGGAAACTGCCGTTTTGTTCAGGAACGTTTCGATAGTCGTCCCCTTTCGGGGCGGTTACCCCTCGAAGATCACCACGGCAAAGGCGATATCCCTCGAATGAGTCAGTGATAGGTGAATTGTCCGTGCCCCCAGTTCCTCGAAGATCGTCAGCGCCCCCCCGGAAAGCTTGATCGAGGGCTTCCCCCGCGGTCCCTTTACCACTTCTATCTCGTTCATTGCCGCTCCCTGGAAAAGCCCCCGGCCCAGGGCCTTGAGCGTGGCCTCCTTGGCGGCGAACCGGGCCGCATACGAGGAGGCCGAGTTCTTCTTGCGCCGGCAGTATGCGTTTTCCGCCTCGGTAAAGATGCGGCGCTCGAAGCCTTTTCCCTGGCGTTTGAGCGCCAGGGCCATCCGGTCGATCTCGAGTGCGTCGGTGCCGACCGAAACGATCATAAGAGCTCCTTTTCGATCGCATCGGCGATACCCGCGGCAAGGCTCGTTATCAGTGCCGAGTCCTCGCCCTCCAGCATGACCCTGACCTTGTTTTCTGTACCGGAATAGCGCACGAGGACCCGTCCATTGTCGCCGAGGCGCCGCTCGGCCTCACTGATCGCCGAGGCGATCGGGGGGACGTCGGCCAGGACGACCCGCCTGCCGACGCGGACGTTTTTCAGCACCTGGGGAAAATCGGTAATGACGCCGGCAAGCTCCGAGAGCCGCTTGTTCTTCCTGATCATCACCGCCAGGAGCATCAAGGCCGAAAGAATCCCGTCGCCAGTGGTGTTGTAATCGAGGAAGATGATGTGGCCCGACTGTTCACCACCGAGCTTGTAGCCGCCCTTGACCATCTTTTCCACTACGTAGCGGTCCCCGACCTGCGTGCGGATGAGCAGGCCGCCTATCTGTTTCATGAAGACCTCAAGCCCCATGTTGCTCATGACCGTGGCCACGAGCACGCCGTCTTTGAGCTCCCGGTTTTCCATCATCTGGCCTGCGCAAACCGCCATGATCTTATCCCCGTTGAACTCGGTGCCGTTTTCGTCGACCACGATGACCCGGTCGGCGTCTCCGTCCAGCGCTATCCCGATGTCGGCCTTCGTCTCCTTGACGAGCGTGCTGACGACCTGGGGATAGAGGGAGCCGCAGCCCGCGTTGATGTTCTCTCCGTTGGGCTCATGGCCGCAGGTGACCACATGGGCCCCGAGCTCCTCGAAGACGGCGGGCGCCACCCGGTAGGCCGCGCCGTGGGCGCAGTCCACCGCGATCTTCATGCCCGAGAGGTCAAGATCCTTCGGAAAGGCGCTCTTGAGAAATACCACGTAGCGCCCGACGGCGTCTTCCACCCGGAAGGCCTTGCCGACCTCGGAGGCGGTGGGACGCAGCCGGGTCAGCTCGTCCGAGGAGAGGAGCTGCTCTATTTCCAGCTCCTTTTCGTCGGGGAGCTTAAAGCCGTCTCCCGAGAATATCTTGATTCCGTTGTCCTGAAAGGGATTGTGGGAGGCCGAAATCACTACCCCGGCGTCGGCCCGCATGCTGGAGGTGATAAAGGCGATGCCCGGCGTCGGCAGCGGGCCGACGAGCAGCACGTCCACGCCCATCGAGCATATCCCGGACGCCAGCGCCGTTTCGAGCATATAGCCGGAAAGCCGTGTGTCTTTGCCGATGACGATCCGGTGTCGCTTGCTGCCCCCCTTGAAGATATAGGCGGTAGCCCGGCCCACCTTCATGGCGGTTTCGGTGGTCATCGGCTCTTCGTTGGCCACGCCGCGGATCCCGTCGGTTCCGAAGAGTCTCTTCATGATCTGCTGTGTCCTTTCGAGCATGATGCTCTGTGCGGATCGGGTCGATCCCGTTTGACCGTGGCTATCCCGGGGAGCACCGGAGACCGGGATGTCCGTTCGGGGCGCTATCGGTCGCGCCGATTTATGGCGTCCACGACGGCAAGGGCATCCCGTGTCTCGGCCACGTCGTGAACCCGCACGATGTGGGCGCCCAACAGCGCCGCCGCCGCGGCCGCCCCGATACTTCCCCAGAGCCGGTCGTTAACGGGTTTCCCGGTAAGCGCACCGATGAACGATTTTCGCGAAGCGCCGATCAGCACCGGGCGCCCGAGGTCAAAGAAATCCCGGATATGCCCGATCAGCGTGAGATTATCCTCGGCGGTCTTTCCGAAGCCTATCCCGGGATCGATGATAATCCGCTCGGGATCGATCCCTGATCCCGTCGCGTGTTGGATGGCCCGGTCCAGAAAGCCCTTTATCTCGCCGATCAGGTCGGTGTACCGGGGGTCCTTTTGCATATCCCGGGGCGTTCCCTTGATATGCATGAGGATAACCGGAACCGAAAGCCGGGCGGCCAGCGGCGCCATATTCGGATCGAAGGTAAGTGCGCTGATATCATTGATCAGTGAGGCCCCGGCCTCTACCGCCCGCCGCGCCACCCCGGCCTTATAGGTATCGATACTCAGGGGGGTGTCGATCCTTTTGCGTATCGCCTCGATGACGTCAACGACCCGGCGCGTTTCTTCCTCTTCCGATACGGGCCGGGCGCCCGGCCGCGATGATTCCCCGCCGATGTCGATGATATCTGCCCCCTCCTCGGCCATGCACAGGGCGCGGTCGACCGCCCGATCAACATCGAGGTATCGTCCCCCGTCGGAGAAGGAATCCGGCGTGACATTGAGGATCCCCATGACAAGTGTTTGCCGGGAGAGATCCAGGAGGCGGCCGCCGACGGTCAGGGCGAAACAACCCGCTTCGGCACGAGCGCGATTCTCGGAAAGGAGCCGCCGGTTGTTGCTCGGGTGACTCGGATTTGCGGTGGATCGGGTCATAAAGATCTATTTTCTCTCCGGCAAATCCCGGGGCGTACGCGCCGCCGGTTAATGTCATCGGACCGGATCTATTCCTTTTGGGCCTTTTCCTTCATCATCGATGCGGCAGCCTTTCCGTTTCCCAATATTACGGTGATCTCATCTCCGGACAGGACCTCTTTTTCCAACAGGCTTGTGGCCAGGAGGTGGAGCTTATCCAGGTTCTTTTCGAGGATCCTTCGGGTCGCCGTCAGACATTCATCGACGATCCGCTTGACTTCTCTATCGATGTCTTCGGCGGTCTTCTCACTGTAGTCCTTATGCTGGGCGATCTCCCTGCCCAGGAAGATCATTTCTTCCCGTTTGCCGAAGGTAAGCGGCCCAAGGTTTGCGCTCATTCCCCACTCACAGACCATCTTGCGGGCTATACCGGTGACCGCCTCCAGATCCTGCCCCGCCCCGGTGGATATCTCCCCCAATACGAGCTCTTCGGCGACACGGCCGCCCAGGAAGATCTGTATCTTCTTTTCGAGGAAGTCCTTCTTGTAGCTGTGCCGGTCGTCAATAGGCAGCTGTTGGGTGATGCCCAGGGCCCTGCCCCTCGGGATGATCGTGACCTTATGAATCGGGTCGGTGCCCGGCAGCAGCATTGCTACGAGCACGTGCCCCGATTCGTGATAGGCGGTAAGGCGCTTTTCCTCGTCGTTGATGATCATCGATCTTCGCTCGGAGCCCATGAGGAGCTTGTCTTTGGCCTCTTCGAGGTCGACCATTTCGACCTTCTGTTTTCCCCGTTTGGCCGCGATAAGGGCCGCCTCGTTGACCATATTTTCCAGATCGGCCCCGGAAAACCCGGGCGTGCCCCGGGCGAGAATCGAGAGGTCCGCCCCCTTTTCAAGCGGGACCCGTTTGGTGTGGACGACCAGGATCTTTTCGCGGCCGATATAGTCGGGAACCGGGATAACGATCTGCCGATCGAAACGGCCCGGCCTGAGCAGGGCGGGGTCCAGAACGTCGGGCCGGTTGGTGGCGGCGATCAGGATAACGCCCTGGTTTGATTCAAAACCGTCCATCTCGACCAGCAGCTGGTTGAGGGTCTGTTCGCGCTCGTCATGGCCTCCGCCGAGGCCGGCGCCGCGGTGTCTTCCTACTGCGTCGATCTCATCGACGAAGACAATACAGGGAGAGCGGTGCTTGGCCTGTTCAAAAAGGTCGCGAACCCGCGCCGCGCCCACGCCGACGAACATCTCCACAAAATCGGAGCCCGAAATGGTGAAAAACGGGACTTCGGCCTCGCCCGCGATCGCCCTGGCCAGCAGCGTCTTTCCGGTTCCCGGGGCGCCCATCAACAGGACTCCCTTGGGGATGCGGCCGCCCAGCCGCGTGAATTTCCCGGGGTCTTTGAGAAAATCGACAATCTCCCTGAGATCTTCCTTTGCCTCGTCAATGCCCGCCACGTCCTCAAACGTCACCTTCTGGTGGGATTCGGACAGAAGTTTGGCGCGGCTCTTGCCGAAGGAAAGGGCCTTACCGGGACCGCCCGCGTTCATCTGCCGCATGAAGAAAAACCAGAAGACGACGAGCATCACCACGAGGATGCCCATCTGTGCCATGCCGCTCTCATACCACGGGACACTCTCGGGTTTGGCCTGAACGGTCACCTTGTTCTTCAGGAGAGACTGGATGAATTCCGGATCGTCCGGAATATAGGTCTTGTATTTAGTACCCTTCTTTGTTTCTCCGGTAACTTCCCTGCCGGCGATCGTCACTTTTTCGATCTTCTTGTTGCCGGAAGCCTCCACCAGGGAGAGGAACTCGGTATAGCTGACGTCCTTGATGTCGTTCTTCGGAGGCGAGAGGAGGCTGACGGCGATAATGACCACCAGGACGATCACCAGCCATAAGGAGAGGTTTTTAAGCGATTGGTTCATCTAAATCCTTTTTATTGTTGGAAGCCTCTTTTTGTGAAACCCCGATACGTGACAATACAAAAATAATCTTGTAATGCTACCATCTTTCATATATATTGTCAATTACCGTTTTGTTTTCACTGTTCACCGTTACGCTCACGCGGGGGGGGCGAAACACGATGTTTTCCGCTCAACGGCTCGGTTTTCTCGGCTCGGGTAATATGGCTGAAGCCCTGATAAGGGGTATCATATCAAAAAGCCTCTGGTCGAAGGAACACCTTATTGCCTCCGACGTCTCGACCGAGCGACTTTCCTTTATTGCCGAACACCTCGGCATCGATACGACCGCCGACAATCGACGCGTTGTTACGCATTCCGATATAATTATCCTTGCCACCAAGCCGGCCCAGGTCCCCGCGGTCCTTTCGGAGATTGCCGATGCTATGACGGCCGAAAAGCTCATTGTCTCGATAGCCGCGGGAGTGACGCTGGCAACGATCCAGTCGGCGTTCAATAAGAATATACCGGTCATCCGGGTCATGCCCAACACGCCGGCCCTGGTGCTTGCCGGTATGTCGTGCCTGTCGGCGGGTAAATCAGCCGGTGAAGACCACCTGGCCCAGGCTATGAAGGTCTTCTCGGGCGTGGGTGAGGCGCTGGTGGTGGATGAGGCGCACCTCGACGCGGTTACGGCGCTGTCGGGCAGCGGTCCGGCCTACCTCTTCCTTGTTCTGGAGGCGCTTTCGGATGCGGGCGTTCGGGCGGGGCTGCCGCGGAAAATTGCCGAAAAGCTTTCGGCCCAGACAGTCCTCGGTGCCGCGAAGATGGTGCTGGAGACCGGCAGGCACCCGGGTGAACTCAAGGATATGGTGGCCTCTCCCGCGGGGACGACCATCGAGGGGCTGGCGGTCCTGGAGGCAAACGGGGTGCGGGGGGCGTTTATCGAGGCGGTCGACGCGGCCTATCGGCGAGCGAAGGAACTGGGGGGGAAATAATCTCCCGGAGCATAGACGAATCTTACCGAGTCGTTATCGGCGTCCCGACGCCGCATAAACGCTGCCACGAGTTAAGACGGGATTGGCCTGCACTGCCGGTTTTTTTCATGCCCCGGCGATTTTTGTATCATCCCGTTTGACCATGTCTTTCGTAACCATTTTATACCATTGATCGGAGTAGAATCATGCCAGAAAAAGCGATTAAGGTCTACGGCTATCGGTGGGTGGTGCTCGGACTTTTTTTCATCATCAACCTCATTATGCAGGCAAACTGGATCACGTTTGCCCCTATCACGGGTGATGCCGCGGCGTTTTACGGCGTATCGGAGCTTTCGATCGCCGTGCTCTCGATGATCTTTATGATCGTCTACCTTGCGGTGTCCATTCCGGCTTCCTATGTTATCGATACCTACGGCATCCGGATCGGCATCGGTGTCGGTGCGGCGCTCACCGGGGTCTTCGGCCTCATGAGGGGCTTTTCCGGCTCCAGCTACGCAATGGTCTTTGCCGCGCAGTTCGGCCTGGCAATCGCCCAGCCGTTTATCCTCAACGCGGTGACGGCTGTCTCGGCGCGGTGGTTTCCTCTCCAAGAGCGGGCGACGGCCGCCGGCATCTCGGTGCTGGCCCAGTTCATCGGAATCATCCTGGCCATGGCGCTGACCCCGATGCTCTTTCTCGGCATGGGAATGGCTAAAATGCTGTTGGGTTACGGGATCGTCTCGGCGATTGGGGCCGTCCTCTTCCTGGTCTTTATGCGGGAAAAACCGCCGACGCTCCCGGGGCTTGCCGGCAGCGACGAGCGTCATACGGTCTTTGAGGGCCTTAAACATATCTTTAAGCAGCGCGATATGATCATCCTCATCGTTATCTTCTTCATCGGCCTGGGGATGTTCAACGCCGTTACCACCTGGATCGAACAAATCCTGGCGCCCCGGGGATTTACCATTGAGCAGGCGGGATACGCCGGGGCCATCATGCTGGTGGGGGGCATTGTCGGGGCCGTTGTCTTTCCGATCCTCTCGGACGTCTTTCGGAAGCGTAAGTTCTTCATCGTCCTCACTGTGCTTCTCACGATCCCGGGACTTTTAGGCCTTACCTTTGCCACCTCGTTCGTGCTCTTGATGATATCGAGTTTTGCGCTCGGCTTTTTCTTTATGGCCGGCGGACCTATCGGGTACCAGTACAGCGCCGAGCTGACACATCCCGCGCCGGAGGCTACGTCCCAGGGACTGCTGGTGCTGGCGGGCCAGGTTTCGGGGATCATTTTCATCTTCGGTATGGACGCGCTTCGGACCGAGAACCGCGCCATGACGCCGTTCATGCTGGTCTTTGTGGGGCTGTTGGCTATCAACGTGATACTGAGCCTCATGCTCAAAGAATCCAAGATGATGGCGGAACACAAGAAATAGCGCCGCGGGCTTGGCGGTCGTTGTCAAAGCTTATAAGTTCCGATACGATTGCCGAAGGCCGCTTTATCATGATATTATGCGCCCGTAGCTCAGGGGATAGAGCAACGGACTTCGAATCCGTTGGCCGCACGTTCGAATCGTGCCGGGCGCGCATAACTCGATGATTTTAATGGGTTAACGGTATCGTTAACCCATTAAAATATAATGATCGTATAAGCCCTTGGGGAAGCACTATGGAACAAAGCAATAAAACAAGGATAGGTCTTATTGGTGCGGGAAATATCTGTCGAGTGGGCCATGGCCCGGCCATCGTGGCCGACGGGAGGGCCTATATTGCCGCAATCAGCGATCCCGACCCGCACAACAGAGATATCTTCGCAAAGAAGTACAGGGTAAGCGGCGTTTATGAAGACCACCGCGCCATGCTTGAACGTGAAGATCTCGATGCGGTTATCATATCGTCGCCCCCATGGCTTCATGCGCGTCATGTTGAAGACAGCGCCGAAAAAGG
>JAFGAS010000028.1 GCA_016933535.1 Candidatus Zymogenaceae bacterium | reverse complement strand
GAACGTAATGACGGGGATACTTGGCGCTGGTATGCTCCTCTGCAATACCGCCGCTCTCGACATCCAACAACTCACCCACGACGTCTCCGTCGTCAATATCGAAGTCCCCGTCCGCGTTTACGACGGCGGGCGGTTCGTGGATTTCCTGACCAAGGATGATTTCGAGGTCTATGAAAACGGAGTCCTTCAGACCGTCGAGGCTGCCTATCTCATCAGGAAAACGGAGATCGTCCGCTCCCAGGCCGAGGCGAAGCCGGGATTAACCGTTCCGGCCCCGCCCGTTCAACCAGACGAATCGATCAAGAGACGTGTCTTCCTTCTCTATTTCGAGATGGACGAATACCCGCCCGAGACGAACAAGGCGGTCGATTACTTATTCGAAAACGTTCTGATTGATACGGATGTCGTTCTCTTTGTTACACCGAACGAGCAGTGGAAAGTCACGATGAGCCCCGACCAGATGAACCGTCGGGCGGACTTAGCCAAGGAGGTCAAAAGCCGCCTGGCGAAGTCCCTTCGGAAATCTGGGCTGTTTGTCCGGGGCCTTATCCGGGAGCTGCATGACTTGGCCGTATATGATGACAATGATCCTTGGATCAAGGGAAAAAGAGTCGAGGACATTTGCGATCAAATCCTGGCTTATAAAATTCTGAGCGAGAAAAAATTCCGCGATTTCGCCGGCTATTTCAAACCGGTCGAAGGACAAAAACACGTTTTCATCTTTTATCAGGAAGAGACGTTTTCGGTGCCTGCATTGTTTAGGTATATATATGAAAAGCGAATCGTCGACAGGCATAACCAGATTGATAAAGCGCTCATCCGCGAGATATTTTCCGATGCCGAGACGACCGTCCATTTCGTCTATCTCAGGAAACATAAAAACGCCAGGGGCGACGTCGAATATTCGGGAATGAAATTGGATCTGCCGTCTCGGGGTGAAGGCGGCGCCCAACTCGGCGAAATGTCGACCGGAACAACGGATATGGCCATGGACCTCGTATTGCCCGGCGACATATTCTCGGCCTTCCACAACCTGGCCGTGACGACCGGCGGGCTGGCCGAATCGACATTCAATCCCGTCTTCGGCATGAAGAGGGTTGCGGATGCGGCCGAAAACTATTATCTCCTGTATTATCGCCCAACGTCCTCTCCCGCGGACAAATCCTTCAAAAAGATCGAGGTGAAGGTTAAAACCGGCAGCTACAAGATCATCCATCGAAGCGGGTATATCAACGGCTAATTACTGCGCGGATACTCTGGACGCAAGGCTTTAAATCCCGATTCCAAGATTTGTCTTTAAGACTTCGCCTTGTTCTTCATCGTCTCCAAGGCGTCTCTCAGGGCGGGAAGGACCAGAAGATCTTTCGGACGGCGGATCGTTTCCTTGCCCCTTATGATCCGGTCCAGGGAGAGAATCCGGATCGAAAGCCCGCCGAGCTTGACGGGGATCGAGTTCTTGAACTCCTCATCAAAGGATCCGAGGCCGTGTACCGTCAGGAAGACGTCAAATAATTCGACGCCTGAACCGGCGAAAGTCGGGGGATGATTGCCGATTTGGGGGACGATTGCCCCCCCGGCCTTCATCACGGCTTTCCTGATGCCCGGATTGCCGAAATCTTTAAACCACAGATCG
>JAFGAS010000027.1 GCA_016933535.1 Candidatus Zymogenaceae bacterium | reverse complement strand
CTACACGCTCTCGACAGCAAAGATCCTTGCCAACCCGCTTGACGAGATCAGCAGAACCATTGCCACGATACCCCTTGACTCGCGGGAGGATGTGCTCTACCCGGATGTGATGCGGGCAATGGAATAAGAAAAAGTATTTTTTTTGGTCAGGCCGGGACGGCATTCATGCCCGACGGGATCAACTTAGAGAGGACCATCTCGGGGACCTGTTTGGAGGTCTGAACGGTCATGTCAAACAGGGCGTTGTTCCCCGAGGTGCCGAGATATTTGAGCGTGATCCGGAAGTCCGTATCCATCAGCGGGACACCGAGCGCTGAGACCCGGGCATACCGCGGGCTGATGACGCGCTCCTGGCCGACCACCAGCTTCTCCTTCACACCGTCAACCTCGGTAATAGCTTCGTTCTCGTAGGTCAGGACAATGATCTTGGTGGTTCCCATGGTGACGGGTTCGCCATCAGGGATGCTGACCCGGTACGTGGTACTGTAGGGAAACGAGGTACCGGTCTGCGAGTCGATAACGGCAACCGTCAGGGTCACGACCGCAAGAAGGGCAACGATAACGATGAGCGCGATGACTCCTAAAAGGATCTTCGTCCCAAGGCCCAGGCCGGATCGTTCCTTTTCATTGGTCTTTTCTGTTGGGGTATCTGTCATACTATTCTCCTATTCAAGAAACGAGGGGACGAAATATAAATGTGGCGGGTTTTTCCTGCGGCTTGACTCTTTTTGTACTCCCCATAAAGTCCATTATCCCCCCCGTCCCATTGTTATAGGATTTTATGCGTATACCCATACAGAACGTCACACCGGAAACCGGCACCGCGGAAATCTGCGGCTGGGTCCACGAGGTCCGGGACCTTGGCGGCCTTGCCTTCATGCTCATCCGTGACCGGACCGGCATCATCCAGGTGACCATCCCGAAGAAGAAAGTGTCCGAAGCAGTCCTTGCAGCCGTCAAGGCCGTCTCCCGCGAATCGGTTGTCCGGGTCTGTGGGCCGGTCAAGGCCATTGACAAGGCACCCGGTGGCCGCGAGCTCGTCCCCGAATTGATAGAGATCATCAGCCTTGCCGAGACGCCCCTCCCTCTCGATGTCTCCGAGAAGGTCTCTGCAGAACTCGACACCCGGCTCGATGCCCGCTTCCTCGATGTACGGCGCCCCCGCGTTGCTGCCGTCTTCGAGATCCGGAGTGCAGCAACCTTTGCTATCAACGAGTTCCTCCATAACGAGGGCTTCACCAATATCACCAGCCCAAAGATCGTGGCAGCCGCAACCGAGGGTGGCACTGAGCTCTTCCCGATTGCCTACTTCGACAAGGAGGCCTTCCTCAACCAGAGCCCGCAGCTCTACAAGCAGATGATGATGGCCGCCGGCTGCGAGAAAGTATACGAGATTGGCCCGATCTTCCGCGCCGAGGAGCACAACACCACCAAGCACCTCAACGAGGCGACCAGTATCGATATCGAGGTCTCGTTTACCGACCACCACGAGGTCATGCGCATCTTAGAGAAGCTCATCGTCAAGACCTATGAGTACGTGGATAAGACGTGCAGCGTCCAGCTCGCCAACATCGAAATCGATGACTTCGCCGTTCCCAAGGCACCGTTTCCCCGGCTCCCGTACGCCGAGGCAATCGAGATTGCAAAAAAGAAGATCGAGGACCCGATCAAGTATGGCGACGATGTCAGCCCCGCTGCCGAGCGGGCGATCGGTGCCGAGATGGGCGGCCACTACTTCATCGTGGACTGGCCATCGGAGATCCGGCCCTACTATGCGATGCAGTACGAGGACGATCCCTCTATCTGCAAGGCGTTCGACATGATGCACCCGAGGATGGAACTCTCAAGCGGTGCCCAGCGGGAGCACCGGCACGATATTCTCGTCAAACAGATTGCGCAGAAAGGGCTCAATCCCGAGAGCTTCGAGTTTTACCTCCGCCCGTTCCGGTACGGCATGCCACCGCACGCCGGCTGGGGCCTCGGCGCTGACCGTCTTGTCATGACAATGCTCGGTCTTGGCAATGTCCGGGAAGCCGTCCTCTTCCCGCGGGATCTGCACCGGCTGGTCCCCTGACCACGAACCTTTTTTGTCTGGAAAACAAGAATCATACTAAACGGGGCTTTGAATTTTTTATGTCAAAAGGATATTTCATCAATAAAGTCCTGGCCACGACCGTTGTTGGCAGCTATCCCGTGGTAAAGGCCGGCGGATTAAAGAGTTTTTTTGACCCGCTCGCGGGGGCTGTCGAGACCGCGGTTACCGACCAGATGAATGCCGGTATCGATATCAT
>JAFGAS010000026.1 GCA_016933535.1 Candidatus Zymogenaceae bacterium | reverse complement strand
CCGGGAGGTAGAGGCGGAAACGATTCCCCAGGTACGGCTGGATAACGGAGCGACTGTCAGGGTTATTTCCGGAGAGATCGCGGGTGAAAAAGGGCCCGTCAGGGACATCGTCATCGATCCTCTTTATCTGGACGTGACCGTACCGCCCGCCGCGAAGTTCAGCCACGAAGTGACGAAAGGGTACACCGTGTTTGCCTATGTGCTTGAAGGAGACGGCCGTTTTGAAGAGGAGCAAGATCCTCTCGAGTACAAGACCGAAGGAGCGCCCTATTTCGATTTTGAAACGCGGCGCAACATCGGCATCGAGAGCCTGGTGCTGTACGATGACGGCGACGCCGTCGAGGTGGAGGCGGGCAAAAACGGAGTGAGGTTTCTCCTCATTTCTGGAAAGCCGCTCAGGGAGCCGGTCGCCTGGTACGGCCCGATAGTGATGAATACCCGTGAGGAGCTGGAAACGGCCTTTGACGAATACAGGAAGGGGACATTTATAAAGTAGGCTGTTGCGGCGGGAAGCGTCAGATTGCGCTCAAAAAAAAGGCCGGGCCAAGGCGCCCGGCCTTCTAAGGAGCCCCATCGGTCGCGATGCTTACCACAAGCTCATGCGATAGACCATGTTGACGGTAAACACCATGCCCACCGGATAGATGGGCAACTTAAAATATCCGTAGTAGAGAAACCTTCCCTGCCGGACAATCGGATAAAAATCTCGCGGTTCAAGTGCCGCCGCGAATATCTTGAGATCGACGCCGGACGGCGGAATGCCCTTATAGAAGTACAAGGCGCCGTGCGCTCCATCCGCAGGATATTTCCAGAAAATTGCTGGAGCACCAGGAGCAGCGAGCTTGGTGTAGTAGAGAGGGAACTGCCACACGTTGTCCGGCGTGGCAGGCCAGATAGTGGTGAGTGTAGTGCTGTCGGTCGTGTCCGTTCTAGACTCATCCAGGCCGATGTAGGTCGGCGGATCTGAAATTCCCCAGGAACTCGCGTTGTCCGCGATGATATCTAGCGCGGCCGCGCCCCCGGGACCCAAGGCGACAATTCCTTGACCGTTGGTGACGATATTCCTGATTCTCCCGGTGTTCTGATATATGACACCTGCCTTTTCATCCAATATGAAGGTGCTGATGCCGGGCATGAGGATGACCGGGGCGCCGTAGATCCTGTTGCTCGAGCTGTAGGTGTTGCTGATATAGTTCTCGTGCAGGAGGGTCACCGTCCACCTCGGCATTTTTCCTTCGACGTAAAGTGCCGTTTCGAGGCTGTAATAATCGGTCAGGATATTCTTGAGGTATGTCGCCTCGTCCAGATCTTCGTCGTCATAGACGATTGCGATGTCCGAGGAGTACCCGAGGGTCCCCACGCTCGAGAACGGGCCCCAGCCTCCCGTATCGGCGTTGTAGACGCGTACGTAAAACCAGTAGGTCTGGCCCGTCGGCACACTTCCGTCATAATAGTAGGTATTCGTGACGTACCCCAAACCGTTCATCGGGGAGCCGCCGTTTGGATCCGCGTTCGGATCTGCGGTGTAATAGACGTAGTACCGGGTCACGTAGCTCCCCGTTGGATCGGCCACCTCGTTGAAATAGGTACGTACAGAACCGATACTGTTGTAGCCTTTCCAACTGTAGTTTGGATTCGCGAGCTGCAGGGTAATGGTGTCGCTCACGGTGGTGACGTTCCCCGCGACGTCCCGTACATCGAGATAAACGGTCTTACTCCCCGCGTCGTTTGTGAACGAGAAGGACGAGAGGATCGACGTCGCGTATGCCTGCCAGGGACCCTCATAACCCCCGTACCGCTGCCTTACCTGCAGAACGCTCTGGTTCGGGTAGCTATCGTTCGCGGTGATGTTGAGATAGCACCGTGTTGAAGGGGTGTAGGCGTCTCCGTTGTTGATAACAAAGCTCACCGTGGGTGCTGTTTGGTCGAGGATGATCAAGTCCCACCTGTAGGTTTCGTTTCCGGCCTCGTCCCGCAGTCCGAAATAAGCATAGCGCTCACCGTTGCCGGCGACGGCGGGAATCGATTTCGGCGTGCTAGCCGGCTCCCACTCGGTCCACTTGGAAACGGTGTAGTCATAGTAGCACATGGTAAGAGGCGTAGTTTCGGTTGCAAAATCGAGCGCCGCGTTGATAGTGGTTTGATTCGTGTATACCGCGCCTCCCTCGGCTACAACGCTGTTGAACACCGGCGGCGTCCAGTCGACGGTGATTCGGTAGGATGACTCGGGGGACGGATTTCCGGCCTGGTCAAATTCCTTCACGTAGAAGGTGTAGACGCCTTCTGCGAGCGCGGTCGTGTACAGGAATGTGGTGGCGGTGGTAGTTCCCGAGGTGAGCTCGGTCGCTCCCGCCATGAGGCGGTAGCCGTAGGTTCCTATCGCGTCAGGTGAGCCGCCACTCTGCCATCTCCACCCGGGGGTACTGTCCGGTGTCGCCCACCGGTCGTTTTCGGCGGTTTCAAGCCCCGCAGGAAGGAGGGCGTACGGCCCCATCCCTATCGGCTTGGCCGGCCCGGTGGTGTCGACCATGGTGGTCTTGCTGCCGATTTTCGGCTCATTAGTAAGATAAGTTTCGCGCACGAACAGCGTGTACTCCCCGTCCGAAAGTGAACTGGGCGCGGTATAGGTGAGGGTAGTCGTCCCCAAGGGTATCCAACCCATTTCTGCGGTATCGTTAATCTGGACGTCGTAAGTAGTATCTGTTTCGGGAATACCGCTTCCAAGGGTGCCCGATGTCCAGTTCCAGGTTGGGGTCGAATCACTTATAAGATCCGGCCCTGTTACAAAGGGCGCCGGCACATCGATCGTATTGACGACGGTT
>JAFGAS010000002.1 GCA_016933535.1 Candidatus Zymogenaceae bacterium | reverse complement strand
CCCCCGATTCCCTGCAGGTGAACCGAGTAGCGAATACGTGGTTTATAAAACCGAGTCCGGTATCGATCGCGGATGTAGGTATATACGAAAGACGTGTCCGATTTGTCCGGTTGTTCATGAGGAACTGATAGTAGGGGGATGTGCCAATATCCTTGCGAAGGAATTCAGGATCGGTGGAGGAAGTGATCATTCCCCGGCTATCCGTAATGAAAAGTGCCTTCCAGGCCGTCAAGGGCATATCGGCAATATCCGCAAGGAGCCTATCCTTCCCCTGAAGGTCATCGGTTGAAATCTCCGCCAGCGAATTCGTAGCCATCAGCTCAATGACGTCACTCAACCTCTCGAGCTCCCTGCGTAATTGAAACCGGCGGTCGGCGACGATCGTGGAATATGAAAACTCCTGCTCCGCGATCAGTTGACTCGAGCCGATCACGTAAATCCGATAGGTAATCATGGCCGCGAAAAGGATGAGTATAGTGAGGATTACCGCCGCAAGGGAAAAAACAATCGAGTTTCGTTTCATCGTATGCTCCTGGGAACCATAGGTCAAAGCCCAAGCTGTCTTATTTGATTCCATTCTGTAATCAACTCTTGATCGCTTAAAAGCGCAGGATCGTTGATTATCCTTTCCATGAGGGCCTGGATCGCGAGGTTTTCTTTAGATATAAGGGCTCTATATTCCCCTGGCAGCTGAGAAGGGGCGGAAGCGGAAAAGAGACCCCCTTCCGTAAGATATCCGTTTCGTGCCTCAATCAGCGGAGTAACGGCGGTTATAAAATTACGAATAGCTTCCATTTTGGTTTCTTTTGAGTCGTCGTTTCCGATTCTCTCCGCTAAACCGTGGATTTGATCGATGATCTGCGTGATTTCCCGTTCAGCGGGTAACTCTTTCTCGACGCGGCAGGAAAGAAGACCGAAAGCGACCAGGAATGTAAGTATTTGCACTCGATGTGCGGAAAGTAACTTCATAATGGGTAGTATAACACCAAAGCAAAAAAATTGCATTGTAAAGGCAAAATATTTGCTATATTTTAATGATAGGCTCCATACCGCCAGGCTAGGGAATTCACGGTTCTTGGGGGGGGGCTCAGTTAGCGAGGCCACTGCGGATTATTTACGTAGAGCCAAAGGATGTGTGAAAATGAATGTAGTTCAAAAGCTGGCCTTACTGGTACTAATGTTCGTCGCTGTAAACCTCGCAGCGGAACAGCCTGCGCAAGGGGTTCCGCCTGTGGCGATACATAGACTAGCGGCCCCGATCTCTTTGTATCCCGCAGGTATTTCCCCGTCCCCTCGTTACCGGGTTCTTATTAAAGCCGCCTCGGATGCGTCGACCTGGTCCGATGCCGATGCAACGGCCTGTTACCAAATCACGCCGGATTATCCCGATAAAGAAACGGTATTTGGTTCCTACAGGGACAATCACGTTCATTTCGCCCAGTGCGACGCCAACGAACGGATACGGATACGAATCGAGATCATCGACGGGGAACGGATTCTCAAGCGCAGCCTTAAACCTTCCCGGTATGCTGAGGTGTCTGACTCAGTCCGATCCGGGAGTACCTGGATCGAGTTTGAGGCTGAACCAGGAGATTATACCAAAAGCGTTTTGGTTGAAATAAACGCCTTTTCAAGGATTCTCGACCATGGCTTGATGATATTCATCAACCCGATATCTGAAAAACCCAAGGGGAATGTCCTGGTTTTGCCCTCCGGAGTGATCGGAAAGGGGAGCCCCTATTTGGATGAAAACAACGCCCTAATTATAGAAAAGAATAGCCCCTTCGATGCGCTCTATATTCCATCAGACACGATAATCGACGGGAGGATACAGATCAAGAAACCCGGATTTACCATCGCGGGCCGCGGAATGGTTGTGGGGTCGCGTTGGGCTTGGCCAAAATCAAATCCTGGGTGGTCTACCAAGTATCCCGCCGAAATATCGCCCGACGGTTCCGTCGTCAAGGCCTTGGTCCGTGGGGCACTGGATACCAACGTGGAGGGGATCCTGAGCATACATCCCTATCATTTCAATTTTGAGGGACACAAGGAACTAATCAACGTGAAGGCCTTTGGGTTCAGGGCCTCCAGCGACGGGCTCCATGCCGCCGTGAAGAAGGGTTGTTTTGTCCGCGTCAACGACGATGCCAATTACTTAACCGGTATTATGGAGCATAACGTCTACTGGGGAATGGAGAACGGTTCGATTTTTCAGCTGGGTTGGGGGCAATCCGCCGTGAACAGGGCGTCGGGCGCGAGAGTCTCCCATTGCGATATAGTTCGCGGAGAATGGGATGGGGACGGCGGAGCCTACCAGAATAACGGGATTATAACCGCAAGCCTTGGGAACGGCGTCAAGGGTATTATCGAAGACGTAATTATTGAGGACCTTCGAATAGAAGGGGATATCTTCCGCTTTATAAATATGGATATGGAAAGGACGGAAATTCAGATAAAGGGATTCTGCTTAAGGGATATCCAGTTTGAGAAGAAGCCCTGGTATCCTGAGAGCGGAAGTAACGCATTGACGATAGCTAAGGGAATAGAGGGACTCCTGCTTGAAAGCGTGTATTTCGGTAATAAAAAGGTAGAATCAATCGGTGACCTGGAACCTATCACGGTCGCGGGGCCAATAGATATTGTCTTTCGATAGCGGGAGATTCCCCACTCGATTAGTATTTCTCCCGTAGTAGAATGTAACTTCTCCTCGGAGATACACTAGTAAGTAGCGGAAACTCCGCATAATCTTGTGCGTCGTTATTGTACTGCATTCTTGTGTATGGAGTAGAGCCAATGTAAAAACGGTTATGGGGATGATGTTTTCATCATCTGTTGATACTATGGTTTTTTCAAGTGAGCTGATGGGGGCGGCCCACACTCAAGAAACGCAGCCGCAGCTATTTCCGCTATGTAAGGCAATCCTCATTATGTATGCAAGTTTTATATAGGATTCATGATTTCTCGGGCCCTTCGGGAAATCACTCCCTTATCCATGCCGCGATTTCGTCAAGTATCCGTATGGTTTCGGTATCCTCTTCGGGAATGTGTCCCATGTCGTAGTATTTGGCGCTGTACTGCCTGTCGCCCCGGTATACCTGAAGGAACTGAACGGATTCAACCGGGCTGCTGTAATCCCGCTTCCCTTGGACGAAAAGAACCGGTACGTTTATGGCCTTATACTCTTGTATTGGTTGATACGGAAAAAAACTGCTCCATCGATTATATGGCCAGCCAAGGTAACCCTTAGTCAATGAATACGGGTCTTTTGCCACTTCTTCGAGCACCGTGTCTATCTTTAGGCATTCCTCGCGATAGCCCTGGGGCATCGGAATTGCCGAGCCTCCCAATATCCTAAAGCATTCCTCCTGACTGTATCCGCCGGCCCCCCAAACGACCATCTTCGTTACGCTGCCCTTATAACGCAAATTGTTAAGGATTCTGGGCAGCAGCAGACCGCCTTCGGAGATGCCGAACAGGATTACCGTATCGTAGTTCTTCGAGCTTAAGAAATCGTCTAACGCCGCGGCGTAGGAGGAGACCAAACCGTCTACGGTATACCGCGGCATTCTTTCCAAATCGTTTTGATAGTCTTCGCCGAATGAATAATCAAGCTTTTCGGGGATCGCGATATCGAAATCGCCTCGATAATGGTTGTAAACATAGTAGGCAAAGCCAACGCTGTCCCACAGTACGCCGTTCTTTAATCCGAGGACGGAATTCATTCCGCTGCCCTCAATGAATATCAAGAGGGTAGGGTGATCGGAGGGCGTAACGTATAGAGTCCCGCTCGTAAGCTTTCTAGTTTCAATGCCCGGGTAGGGATTCAATGCCGTCGTTTGGCAGGATGCGAGCAATGCCAGCGCGCATCCTGCCATTCCCGAAATTATGCTTCTCAACATCGACAGTTCTCCTTGCCCGGAATCAGTCGCCCTTCGCCGCCTCAAGGTATTTCCCCGGGGATACGCCCCACAGGGCCGCGAAACATTTGCAGAAATGGGCTTGATCGCAGAATCCCGCTTCCTGGGCCGCATAGCTTTGCGTATGCCCCTCCAGCAAGAGGGTTTGGGCTTTCTTGACCCGTTCTTGCCGCGCCAATCGTCCGGGGGGTAAACCGTACTCGCCCTTAATCTTCCTTATTCTGTATTCCCGGGAGTAGCGCTCATACCCGGGATTTATTAGCGTATCCGGTACTTCGCGCCGTTCCCGAAGGGTAACGACCATCGTTTCGACGACGGCTTTGCCGGGTAATACCTTATGGGGCCGATGGGGTTCGATGAGGTAGTACCTTCCCGCCTGTACCCGAAACAACTCGTTACCGATTTGAATGATTCGCTCACCTTCCAAAACGAGGGCGAAAACCCAGTTTGAATGGGTATGAAGGCAGGTACCGCAATCTATCCCCTTCGAGTGAATGACCTCAATTCTGTTTGATACAGCGTGGATCCTGAAATTGCGGTACATGCTCCTCATTCCTTTAGAAACAGCGCTACCATTACGACGCCTTCGTCTCCGGCCGTAACCTCATGCTCTTGGCGGCACTTTATTTTATGCATTTCTCCCGGGCCGTACAAGAGCCGCTCATTGCCGCGGCGGGCCGCGGCGCTCCCGCTTACGACAAGATGAAACTCCGTCTCGCCCTCGTGCGCGTGGGGCAGCAACGATTTCCCCGGGTCTACCTTCACGAGAACCGTCCTCCAGGTATCGTCCGCTTCATGGGTAACGCCGGCTAACTGGACGCCCGGACAGCTTGGGTGCGGCCGCCATTCGCCCAGTATTCCCCTTTCCAAAAAATCAAAGACGTATTTTGTCATAGCGTCCTCCTGGGAAGGAGAGTACCGGGCGCGATGGGAGTTGTATTGTACGTTTGTGACTTTTTTTTTACTCCCTGGGAATCTCGAACGCCGGAGTCCTCCCGTCGAGGATGTCCTCCATTCTCCTGCGGACGCCCTCGTAGGTTCCCGGGTCGGTGATGACGTAGAACCGCCCCTCCCGCACAGCCTTCAGGGTTTCCGAGGCTACCTCCTCCGCCGAGACCCCGCGGTCCACCTGGGCCCGGATAAAGTCGTCGAAGCCCTGGGTCGGGATATTCGCGGCCTCCCCGGGTTCGTTCTTCAGCCGCTCGGGCCGGTTGCGGCCGGCGTCGCAGATGCGGGTTTTCGTGAAGCCCGGGCAGAGGAGCGAGACGCCGACCTTGGCGCCGACGACTGTCAGCTCGTGGTGGAGGGTTTCGGCGTAGGCCGTCAGGGCGTGCTTGGAAACCCGGTACACGCCGTTGAAGGGACCTCCAACAAGCCCCGCGTCGGAAGAGGTGATGACCACCCGGCCTTCCTCCCCCCGTGCGAGCATGGCCGGGACGAAGGCGTTCACCGCGTGCACGGTGCCCCAAAGGTTGACCCCGAGGGTCCACTCCCAGTCCTTCGCTGTGCTCGCCCAAAGGAGCGACCCCGCTCCCACTCCCGCGTTGCAGAAGAGCAGGTGGGCGGCACCGAAGCGCTCCGTCGTCCGTTCCGCGAGACGGCGTACCTCGGCCTCGCTGCTCACGTCGACGGTTACCGCCAGGGTTTCCGAGCCCGTCTCCGCGATTTCCCGGGCCGCCCTCTCCAGGGCTTCCCCCTCCACGTCGGCCATTACGACCCTCATCCCCTCCGCCGCGCAGGCTCGGGCCAGGGACAAACCTATACCGCTGGCCGCGCCGGTTACGACGGCGACCTTTCCCTTGAGATCTTTCATGTTTTTCTCCCTTTTTTCCTTACCGCTTTATAAGGACGTAGAATCCGTAGCCGTAAAAGTCTCCAAACCGATCGTAGACCTCCATCTCCTCCCGGAGACCCTCGGCTATCCGCCGTGCCGCGGCGCTGCCGTCGTGCCGAGCCAGGAATGGGTCAATGAGCCCCTCCAGGGGACGGTAGTAGCCCTCTGTCCAGCATCGAGAGGGGAGGGGAAAGTACCCGGCCGGGACGTAGCCGCACTCCTCGGCTATCTTTAGTTTCGCCGCAGCGGTGTCTATCCCCGGGTATTCCCGCCCCCAGTAGGCCTCCGCCTCGGCGGGCCTGGACTCCCCGAACCAGGTCAGTTCCGAGACGCAGAGGATTCCTCCTTTCTTGAGGAAGCGGCGCCATGCCGAAAGGCCCTCGCGGAAGCCCATGTTGTAGACGGAGCCCTCGGCCCACAGCGCGTCGAACTCCCCGTCTGAGAAGGGAAGGGCTCCCATGGACGCTTGGAGGGGCCTGACGCGGGCGCCGAGTTTCCGCGCCCCTTCCTCAAGGCGCTCCAAAAAGGACGGCAGGATGTCGACGGCCACGATATCCGCGCCGGTCAAGCGGGCCAGTTCCAGGGTCTGCGCCCCGGTGCCGCACCCGAGGTCCGCGATCCTGGAATCGGGACCCAACCGCGCGCCCGCGGCGGCAGCCAGTTCAAGCGCCCGGGCGGTCTGGGCGCCTTCCCCCGGTCCCTGCCTGGGGGCGTCCCGAAAGAGATCCTCCATCAGGGCGAGGGTCGGGTCGAGGGTCGGGTCAGTATGAACCGCCAGGCTCTGGACCGGCACGTTCCGGGGCGGCGCGGGGCTAAACCAGTTCCGGACGAAGGAAGGAAGGTCTCCCGGCCATTGGTCGGTGATGGAGAAGAGCCTACCGGTATCCAGGGCGTACAGGGCCCGGGTCGCGTTCTCGAAGTCATTAAGGTCGCCTCCGAGGCACCATAAGAGGTTGCCCAGCGCCTCGGCCCTTCGTTTCGGGTCCGTTCCTTCCTTGACCCTCGCTTCCTCTACCAGGCGCCGGATGGTTCCCGACGCCCTTGTCGGCTGGGCAGCCAGCCATTCCCAGTGGCGGGGAAGGAGGGTTACTTCCGCGGAAACGACGCCGAGCTTAGGCCGTCCCTTCCCGGTCTTGGCGGCAGGTGCGCCGTCGGACGGAGCGCCGTCAGTCGGGGCGGCGTCGGTCGACGGCAGTTCCCGGGCGAGGACGTCTTCCAGGCTTCCCCGAAGGTCAAAGTCAACCTGGCGCCCCGTGGCGTGTTCGAATATTAGGAAGTTCTCGGACTCGCCCCCGGGGGCGGACTGAGCGTCTACGAGGGCTTTCGCCGCCGAAAGGACTGTCTTGAGGTCCCCTGAGGCGACGAGACGGTATGAGACAAAGATTGAATAGGTTTTCATGGGTTTATATTACCCGGGTAAAATAGATTTGTCAATATTACCCGGGTAAAAAAACCAGCGAAGGGTTTACTTGCTTTGATACAAGGGAATAACCAAATAATTGTCCATAACAAAATCGCTCAGCGCGACAATGCCCGCCTCAAAATCCAAGATCTGCCCGTTTTGTAAATGGGTTTCGGTTTCCTGAAGCAGGGCGAGGTATGCGGGATCGTCGATAAAGGCCTGGGCCTTAAAGATGAACAAGGGATTGTTTGAGTCAAATCTCCAGCCGCCCCGGGCCGCCTGAAAGCTCGGGTTCTCGTCGCGCAAGGCGACGAAATCCTCCCAGGATACCCCGTTGAGGTTCACGGTAACGCTGGCGCCGATAGCCTCCCACTGGGCCTCGACCTCTTCCGCAATAAGCTGATTTATTGCGTAGTTGTTGTATGAAAGGGTGAGCTCCAGGGCGTCGGTTCCGACAATCTCCCGGGAATCGCCCACGGCCTCCACCGCGGCGGCCGCCCCCGAGCACCACGGGCCGCTTAGCTTCGCGGGCAGGAGGCTATAGAGCGGGTCGACATCCTCTGCGGCGGCGGCGATGATCTCCTGCCTTACAACGGCCTTCGTTAAGGCCTCCCGAATTTCCGCGTTATTCACGGGCGCTTGGTTGGGGTTCAGCAGATAATACGCAGTCTCGATCACGGGGGTAACAATCGTTGCCTCGGCGTTTTCATTCGCCCGTACCGTCACCTCCGTCGCGGCAGCGCCGTTCACGTACCGCGGGGTTATTCTGTAGGTGCCTGCATTAACTGAGCCGAAGTCGTAGGAACCCAGAGCGTCGGTGACAACGGTCTTAACGGAACCGTCGGGGTATTCAGCGTCCAAAATCGCGTATATCGGCCCCTCCGCCGTTATATCGGCGGGATCCGTGTATGCCGCGGAATAGGACCGGATTTTCAGGTTTCCGGTTTCTGCCGTTTCGCTTGAGGGATCGGCGCACCCAAACACGCAAGCCGCCGCGATGCCCCAAAGTACTGCCTTGTGATGCTTCATGTTCACTCCTGTTGCTCTTGAATCGCTCTGATTGCCTCAGGAATACTAAACCCTGGTTATCACCCTGGAAAGCCTTTTTTTATGATTCTTTACCATTACCGTTTCTGCATCTCCCCCGATGTTTGCGGAAAAGAAATGTGGAAACTACAATTGAAGAAACGATCAACCAACAAAATAGGGGAGCAAAAAAAATGAAGGATCCCTCTGAGCAGTTATCCACCAAACGCGTCCTGGTCTCACTGATCAAATCCATTGACGCGTATAACAGCCTTCTCAAGGACCATCACCGGCGCGTAACGGCCTTCGCCTACCAACTGGGCGCCGAATACGGGCTGCCGTACAAACGGCTTTCGAAACTCGTAATCGCGGCCTCGATACACGATATCGGCGCGATTTACGTGGCCGAACGGGATGAACTGACACAGATTGACGTGGTGAACCCGGAACCCCATGAAATCAACGGTGCGCGAATCTTGAGCGGCATTCCAACCTTCGAGGATATTAGGGCCGTTATCCGGCACCACCATGTCCGCTACGAAGATACTCAAAGGGGCCGCGTAAACCCCTCGGACGTGCCCGAGGCGTGCTGGTTTTTACACCTTGCGGACCGTATAGATATTTACACCCACCATTTCACCGATTCCCCCGATCCGAAAGAGGCCCTGCGGCAGGAGATCCGCAGCCGTTTCGGCAAGGATTTTCTCCCGGAACTGAAAGGGGCCTTCGAGCGTGCCACCGAGAGCGCTCAGTTTTGGTATAACGCGGAAGAACTGTCGTTTCAGGAGCTGCTTCTCAGCGCGGTGGATACGGAAATGCGGGAGAGAGGACCGACGGATCTCGAAAGCGTCGCCCTTCTCTTTGGCCGTATCGTGGACTCTAAAAGCCACTGGACATTGACCCACTCGCAGTCCGTGGGGGCGGTGGCGGAACGGATCGCCCAGTTCATGGGCTTCCCCGAGAAAACCCGTATCAAGCTCCGCATCGCCGGATACCTTCACGATATCGGCAAAATCGCGGTGCCCTCGGAAATTCTCGAAAAACCCGGGCCCCTGGACGGGGATGAACTCAGGAAGATGCAGGAGCATGCCTTAATCTCGGCCTTGATCCTTTCCGGGAGCGACGAGTTGGCGGAGATCGGCCGATGGGCTGGAAGCCACCATGAGCGCCGTGACCGGACGGGATACCCGCTCAAGTGCGGCCTAGACCAATTCGAAAGCGAGATAGACATTCTCGCCTATGCCGACGTATTCACCGCCCTTCTCGAAGCAAGGCCCTACCGGGAGCCCCTGCCTGCGGAAGAGGCGATGACGATTCTCAAGTCCATGTGCCCCGCTAAACTGAGCCAAGACGTATTTAACGTGATCTCCGACCATTTCTTCGAACTCCAGCCGATTCTCAACGACGAAAACGAATGGGATCCCGCTTCCGCCATGTACCTGTAACCGGCGCGGCGTCGATCAGGGTCAATCTCCCCTAGAGCCCGTGCCTGCGCATTCCCTTTTATTGACGAAATCCATATGGTAGAGCTTTTCCCAGTGGTTTATGTTCAGCGTGCCCGAAACAACCCTGATCTCCAGAATGCAGCAGTTCTCGTCCTTTTCGTTATTGGCCATATCATACCATGACGAGAAGGCCGCGCGAAGCTTGCTTCGCAGATCGGCGTTTTTGGGATCCAGCACCCAGCCGAGATTGACCCCTATCCCGCGGGCGGTGCCCTAGAGAACAACACTAGGGCAGTTGACAAAACGGCAATATGGGATACAGTTAAGTAACCGGTATTGCCGACTGTAAATAATAAAGTGTTTTGCGGAGCCGCGCAGCCCGCGTTGCCCTGCAGTCCGCACCTCGTCCCCGCATCAGCACCATGTCCCTGCTTCTTACTCTCCTGTGCCTAACGGTTGTTTTGTCGTTTGTCATTTGGACGGTTTTCGGGCTCTCATGCCCGAAAAAGGAGCACACTGTGAAAAAATCCATGATTCGGGCGCTCGCGCTTTCCCTTGCGGCGCTTTCCTTCATCCTATCCATGACCTCCTGCGCGCCTACGGCCTCCTCGCACGATGAAGAGGAACCCTCAGGCAACTCGTTCCTGCCGGTAATAACCCCGAGCACCCAGGGCGTTCCCCTGCCGGCGAAACGGTATAACGCCTTTTCGAGGCTCGTGGAATACCTCATTATTGGGGCGGATTACAATAATTCGAATCTCAATCAGACCCTCGTGGATCCCTATGCCTGCTTCCTCAAGACCTCTCAGCAAGAGGTTGTGATTCCCGAGGGGGTAACCTCGCCCAATCAGGAAATACTCGACGCGCGGCTTAATCTCGACGTGATCGCCGCCAATAAGAAGGCGGCGAAGGCCGGTAACTTTGACGACGATTTTCAGGACGAGACCGCCCTGGTCTATTGGTCTCCCGCCGGGGGCAGCGGGGTGCTTACGATAATCGACGCCGGCGACTCAGGCGTTCAAAACCTAAAACCCGCGAACTTGGATCTCTCCATAGGAACGGACGACCTAGGAGCGGATTACGACCTTGCCCTGGCGGACCTCGACGGCGACGGGTACGACGAGATCGTGATCAGCGGCAGCATTGTGGACAGTTCCAAGTCGGACGGCAAGATTTGGATTCTCGACGACGGCAGGAACGGTTACGCCCTCATCGAAACCATAACCCTTACGGGCATCATTGACCTTACTACGGGCAAGAAGGGCGTCAAAAAACTTAAGGTAGCGGCGGGCGTCATAACGGAAGACCGGGTGACCGGAATCCTGGCGGCATGGTACGACTCTTCCTTTGTTACGGGCTCCGGTACCGGCAAGGGATCCCTCAACTACATACTGTTCGACGGCGAGGGCCATGAGCTCACGGACGGCCTTACCTCGTCGATCGTCCTTGAATCCCTTTCGGCGAATCCCGATCTCTTCAATGTCGCCCTTGCGGACGTGGACGGCGACGGCCTGGACGAGGCGGTATTCACGGGCATGAACTCCTACACAAACTATATGTACGGCGTTACCGAAATTAAGGATGACTATTCCCATTCCCTTGCCTCCCTCGTTACCCACAGTACGGCGTCTGCGGGGCAACAATGGTACTGTGCGGCGAACTACGGTTCTTACCCCGCGCGCTTCCTGGTTCCCGTAAACTTCGACGGGGACCGGGCAAAAGAGCTCGCCATTGGCCCAAGGCTCTATGAATACGACGCCAATGCCCTGGTCTATCACGCCTGCGATTTTATCGATCCCGCGACAGCGTACGTGCAGTACTCCACGGACATCGCGGACATCGGCGCGGGCGACGTAAACGGCGACCTTATGGAAGATATCCTGGTCATGACGAAGGCGGGGGTCGTAAAATCCTACGGGCTCCTGAACAACACGGACACGAAAACCTACGGCTGGAACCTCCACGATACGAGCGGTACCGGAACAAACGCCCTGGCCAACGCGATCCTGGTTCCCCTTAACGTTGACAAGGACAGTACCCTCGTGGAGTACGACGCCGCCTCGGCCGACGCGAGCCCCGTAGAGATCGCTGAGGCCCACCGAACGGAGTATCGCGACGTCAAGCTCATCGCGCTCCTTGCCGCTCCCCCCACGCTCGACGGGATAGGGCAGAATACCGGCAACAGTTCCACGAGCCTCGGCACGGGAACGGGGGCGGCCTATACCATCGGTTCCGATTTCAGCGTTCGGGCGGGGATCGTTGCGGGTTTTGAATTCAGCGTTTCCGCGGGCTTTATCTGCAGTACCGAAACCCTTCGGGTGGAACTGGAGATCGAGAACCAGATAGAGCTCGGCGGGAGCTACAGCACGGAGCATACGGTAACTGAGACGGTTACCAATACCGCCGCTGCCGGCGAAGACCTGGTGGTATGCTCCGCGGTTCCCTACGACGTATACACCTACACCGTTTCGTCCCATCCCGACCCGACAATGGTGGGCTCGGCCTTCACCCTTGCCATCCCCCAGACGGTAAGGATCTTTTACCTTACCCGGGACTATTACAACGAGAACACCTCGGGCATGAAGATATCCGCGGGGCTCCTCCCCGATACCCCCTACGCCCTATCTACCTATCCCCAGGGCACGTCCGGGGTCGAAGCCGTTCTCGCCCAAACCGAGGTGGACGTGGGCGACGGGATTATCCTGGATACGGAGATCGCGGAGCTTGCCCGGTCGTCCGGCGCCAACCTCGTGCCCCAGGGGAGCGGCACCCAATCGGTGGAGATCGAGATAACGGACACCGAAACCTGGGGCGCGAGCCTAACCTACAGCTGCGACGTCGCCGCGAAAGTGATAGCCGGCGGAGTCAAGGTGGGCCTGAGCGCGGGCTATTCCATCGGCGGCTATTACGATTCCTCCTCCTCCACGAGCATGACCTTCTGCGGGGTAGTAGGGGGCATACCGGCGGCGGCTTTCAACCAGAATCAATACCGCTGGGGCATGTTTGCCTACAAGCAGAAACTGAAGGACGAAGAGGGCTGCGTGATGCAGGATTTCATCGTGGTGAATTACTGGATAGAGTAGGGGGCATTATAGTGGCGTCAGCGATCCAGGGGTTCCGGTCCATGGCGACACCGAAACCCCGGGATGCTTTGGTTCTAGCGCGAACTATGCCGTCAGTTTCATCGGCCGACCCAATAGGATACGACCATGAACGGGGTCGCCTGTAGGCTTGGTTCCGTCTTCTGGTAGCCCAGTATACCGAACTTGAATACCTGGTTCTCCGCAAGGGAGCTGCCGGGCACGGCCCCGCTTAACTCCGTGCTTTCCGAAGTTTGCACGGTATAGGTAAACTCATCGCTGAAGCCCATTTCGGCGCCGAAGAGGGCCCCGAAGGCTACCTCTTCCACGCTTACCGTGAAGGAGAGTCCCCCGCCGTAGGAGGTTCCCTTGCTGTCGGTAATGCATACGATGCTTTCCGCGACCTGGTTGTCCCCGCTGGGAGAGTTTATGCCTTCCACGTCGATGAGCCCTTTGGGGTTCTGAGTGAAGAGGGCGGTGGCCTGGGTAAGGTTCATGTAAGTGTAGGGGTCGCCTATGGAGTGCGTGAGAATCGAGCTTTCGACCAAAAGGGGATTCTCGGGTATGAGGTTGAACAGGTCCTTGTCCATGAGGATTACCTGGGGCGAGCGTGGTATGTCCACCGTGACGGAGGTGCCGATCGCGTTCGCATTCGGGGAGTGGAGGACTTCGTAGCTGTAAACGTCATAGGGTACGCAGCTGTAGACCACCGCATCGCTTCCCGCGAGAGTCGTATACCGATGGGTACAGGAGGTTTCGGTGGTACGCTCGAAGCCCGTGGAGAATGAGGCGCCGAAGGTGTACTTAATCTCCAGGTCGCCCAAGTCGCCCCAGAGCGGACAGTTGGCCGTAGCCCCGAAGCTAAAGTTGGCGTTCACCGAAAAAACATTGGCCTTTGTCTGCGAAGCGGAGGATGTCATTCCAAGGCTGGTTCCCGCGTTGCCGAAGGCCGGGGTATCCGCGGCGTTGGCATAGAAGGGGGGAGACGCGATGACCGCGATGATTTTCGGGTTTGTGTATTTTACGGAGGTGCCCGTATAGCGGAGGATGAGGCTCTGGGCGGTCAAGTCCGCGGCGCCCAGGGTAAAGAAGGTACCCACCGTTACCGGGATTGTGTCAACCGCGAAGGTGTTTCCCGTTCCCAGGCCGAAGATCTCGATTCCGACGCCCCCTACGCTTGAAAGGGACACGAGCTCGTCCCGCTGGTCGCCGTTGACGTCCGCGGCGAAAACGTTGGTGTACACCGGCAGCCCTATCGAGGTAAGGCCCTTGAAACCCTCGGTAAAATCCGAGTTTTTGGCCTCGCAGCGGAGTATCGAGTTCCATGCCAGAAGGGTATCCGGCGTTCCATGGTCAGAGGCCCTCGTCAATTGAGGGTTAAAGGCCACCAAGGGCGGTATGGGATGGAAACCCCAATCATTGCCGTTGACCGGGATCGACTTACCTTTGGACCAGAAGGCGAGGTTAGAGATTGACTCATCCCAGTTCGCGGCTATGACGTTGCAGGAGTTTATCTGCACGTCTTGGCGGCCCGCGAAGATAATTTCCTTCGTCGAGTCTCCGTCCAGGTCGCCCACGGCGACGTTGGCGTACATCATGCCCAGGGGCCGGTCCCCCCCGGAAAGGGTTCCCGCGGCGAGTACCTGCGCCGAGGCCCCTCCGTATATTCGGTATGAACCCACGGCGTTGAGCTTGGCGCT
>JAFGAS010000025.1 GCA_016933535.1 Candidatus Zymogenaceae bacterium | reverse complement strand
TTTTGTGGTTAAACCATCTTAACAGGAAGACCGTGACTCGTCACTTATTCTCTCGTCACCTGTCAACACTTTTAGTGACTAGGGCAATTCAAAGACCCAAACCGATCCCGCCGTCCATAGGGGGCACATATCGGACACCATAACGAGGTTCTATTATGACGGACCGTGATTCCTTCGCGGGATTTTTCCGCGAGACCCCGGCCTTCTTTGCCGAACTGGCCAAAAACAACACGAAGCTCTGGTTTGACGAGCATCGGGCCGACTTTCAGACTTACGTCATGACGCCGGCCCAGTTATTCGTGCAGGCCATCGGCGCCCGGCTTCAGATCATCGCACCCGACATCATTGCCGACCCCCGCGTCAACCGGTCCCTCTTTCGCCTCAACAGGGACGTCCGCTTTTCCAAGGACAAGAGCCCCTACAAGACCCACCTGGCCTTTTGGTTCTGGGAGGGCGGCCGGCCCCGCATGGAGAATTCGGGCTTCTATTTTCATATCGAGCCGGATAGCATCATGACCGGCTCCGGGCTCTATTTCTTCCCCAAGCCGCTGCTGGCGGCCTATCGCCAGGCCGTCGTTCATCCGGTCTACGGCCCTCAATTGGCCGAAGCTATCGCCGCCGTACGGTCAAGACCGGGCTACGACGTCTGGGGAAAGCACTACAAGAAAGTGCCGGCCGGTTTTGACCCCGGCCACGAAAACAGCGAGCTGCTCCTCTATGACGGTATGACGGCCTTCTTAGAGGAACCGATCCCCGCCGAGCTCTTTTCGGCAAAGATTGTCGATTATGTCTACGAGCGCTTCGCCCACATGGCGCCGATCCATCGCTGGGTGGCCGATATGATCGCACGGATATAGCGGTACATTACGGCGATACCCCGTATATAAACAGCTGCTCGTCGGGGACGCCAACACGACACGGCGCCGACTAAACCCGGATACCCCGTTTTTTGAAAAGGATATGACATGAACAAGGAAGATCTCTTCAAAGACAAGATTGTCGTCGTGACCGGCGCGGCCTCCGGCATCGGGCGGTCCGTGGCTGCCCGATTGGGACGTCTCGGGACTACGGTCTGCGCCGCCGACATCAATGAACCGGGAACGCGGGAGACCGTAAAGCTAATCGGCGCGGCCGGAGGAAACGCCTACGCGGCAAAACTCGACGTGACGAAATCGGCCGAGATCAAGAAACTCATCGATAACGTAATCAAGAAACACGGCCGCCTGGACTATATGTTCAATAACGCCGGCATCGCCATCGTCGGCGAGACGCGGGATATGACCGACGAGCATTGGAAAAAGATTATCGATATCAACCTCATGGGGGTGCTGGCCGGGACCCTGGCCGCCTATCGGGTCATGGTAAGGCAGGGTTTCGGTCACATCGTCAACACGGCCTCGCTGGCCGGCCTCATTCCGGTGCCGCTGGAGACAAGCTATTCCCTGACCAAATACGCGGTGGTGGGGCTCTCCACGTCTCTGCGCGGCGAGGGAGCGGCCCTCGGCGTAAAGGTGAGCGTTGTGTGCCCCGGTTTCATCAGGACGCCGATCCTCGATAACTACATTGCGGTCGGGTTTGACCCCGCCGATCTCACCGATAAGCCGAAGAAGATGACGGAGGTCAACGACGCGGCGCACATCATCCTCTCCGGCGTCGCCAAGAATAAGTCGATCATCCTCGTTGGGTCGGATGCCCGCATCGCCTGGTTTCTCTATAAGATATGGCCGGGGCTGGTGGATTTTATCGGGAGGAAGGCAATGGACGATCTCAGGAAGATCAGGAAGGAGAAGTAAGGGACAGGGTACCTCGAAGGCACTGCGGCCAACCCCCTATCCCTATTCAGGGGTGACGTTGTGGCGATGGGTGGCACGGACAACCGACAGGTTATCCGTGTTTTTAATAGAGCGGACCTCTAACAGGCTCCGCCTGTCAGCTAGACTTGTGATACCGCCTATTCCTTCTTCTTCGAATTTTTCGACGTATACTCGAAGTACCGGTTTGTGATGGGCAGCCTGCGGTCGCGCCCGAAGGCCTTATGGGTGATCTTGATACCGGGGGGAGACTGGCGCCGCTTGTACTCGTTGATATCTACCAGCCGAATAGTGTCGTAGACCCGCTTCTCGTCGAATCCCAGCGCGATGATCTCTTCGGGGGCCATGTCCTCTTCCACATAGTGGGCCAGGATCGGGTCGAGCACCGCGTAGGGCGGCAGCGAGTCCTCGTCTTTCTGGTTGGGGCGCAATTCTGCCGTTGGGGGCCGGACGATGACGGAATTGGGGATGACCTCTCTTCCGGCCGCCTCGTTAACATAGGCGGAAAGCTCATAGACCACCGTCTTGGGCACGTCCTTGATGATGGCAAAGCCCCCGGCCGTATCGCCGTAGAGGGTAGAGTAGCCGACGGCCGTCTCGCTCTTGTTGCCGGTGGTCAGCACCATCCAGCCGTACTTATTCGAGAGCGCCATGAGGATATTTCCCCGGATGCGCGCCTGGAGGTTTTCCGCCCACACCCCCTCCGCAGAATCGCCGAAGACCTCCGATAACCGATCGATATAGGTGGAGAATATCTCCTTGATGGGAGAGGTAATGAGCCGGACGCCGAGGTTTTTGGAGAGCCTGCCCGCGTCCGAAAAGGTCTCCGAAGAGGTATAGGCAGACGGCATGGTGACGCCGATGACGTTTTCGGCGCCCAGGGCATCCACGGCAATGGCCGCCACCAGAGATGAGTCGATTCCTCCCGAAAGCCCCATGACGACCTTTTTAAATCTATTCTTTCTTACATAATCGCCCGTCCCCATAACGAGGGCCCGGTAGATCTCCTCTTCCCTCTTCGGAAGGCAGGAGACGGACGGCGCCGCCTTTTCCCGCGGACCGCCGGTATATCCGCGGACGACGGGGACCTCCCCGCACTCCGGCGACGTTCCCGCCGGATGGGCCGGTTTCGCGGCACGGTCGATCTCGATATCGGTGACCAGCAGGTCTTCGTCAAAAAGGGCGGCTCGGGCAACGAGCCTGCCGTCGGGGTCCACCACGAGGCTCGTCCCGTTGAAGACAAGCTCATCCTGCCCACCGACGAGGTTATTGTAACAGAGGTATGAGCCGGTGCTGCGGGCAAATCGGGCGGCGATCTCCTGCTGGATGGAGAGCTTGCCCGCGTGATACGGTGACCCGGACATATTGAGAGAAACCGCAACAGCGTGTTTCTTCCCGCACTCTTCCAGCGCGTTTCCCCCAATCCAGATATCCTCGCAGATGGTAATGAGGATCGGGACGCCCTTGATAGAAAAGATCAGCGACTTTGTCCCCGGGGTAAAGTAGCGTTTTTCGTCAAATACGCCGTAGTTGGGCAGCTCCATCTTGTGATAGACCGATACGATCTCTTTTTCACAGATGAGCGCCGCGGCGTTGTATACCGCCTTCCCGTCGTAATCGGGAAATCCAACCAGAACCGTAATGCCGGTCACTTCCCGGGCGATCCGCCGTACGGCGGCCGTGCAGTCCTTGACAAAGTGGGATTTAAGGACGAGGTCTTCCGGGGGGTAACCGCTTACGGCAAGCTCGGGGAAGGTAACGATGTCGGCCTTATGTTCTTTGGCCCGGCCGATAAAAGATGCAATTTTTACGCTGTTGCCGTCAAGATCGCCCACGGTCGTATTGATCTGGGCCTGTGCGATTCTCAAAAATCCCATGTCTGTTTCACTTTATCAGGTAAGTCATTTCCCTAAAAAACGGGTACGGCACGCCGCCGATGAGGTTTTCCACAAGGGCATCGAAAGACGACCGGCGCATATATTCGAGAAATGATACCACAGTGAAAATATGGATACAAGGGATAATCATATTCTGATCGGTATTGAAGAAATATTGAGGTCTTTACAGGGTTCTTTATATGGGGCCCCACGGACACACGTCGTGTGTCCGTGGGGATACTTTAGTTTAGAGTCTCCACAGGTAATTATCAAGCTCATACTGAGAGACATGGGTCCGGAACCGGTCCCATTCAATCTTCTTGTTCTCGACGAACTTATCGAAGATATGGTCGCCGAGGGCCTCCCTGATCAGCTCGCTCTTTTCGAGCTCGGTGATCGCCTCATAGAGGTTGCCCGGAAGCTCGGTGATATTGTATTTTTTCCGCTTCTCGGCGTCGAAATGGTAGATATCCTCCTCGATAGTATTGGGAAGATCATACTTCTTTTCGATACCCTTGAGGCCGGCCGCCAGCATCACCGCAAACGCAAGGTAGGGGTTGGCGCCGGGGTCGGGGAAGCGCACCTCAACACGCGTGGCCTTTTCCTTGCCGGGTTTGTACATGGGTACGCGCACCAGCGTGGAGCGGTTGCGCCGCGCCCAACTGACATAGACCGGCGCCTCGTAGCCGGGGACCAGCCGTTTGTAGGAATTGACCCACTGGTTGGTAACGGCACAGATCTCGCGGGCGTGCTTCAGGATACCGGCGATATAGTGTTTCGCGTCATCGGAAAGCTTGAGCTCATCCTTGGCCGATTCATCGTAAAACGCGTTCCTGTCTTCCCTGAACAGCGATTGGTGGACGTGCATGCCGCTGCCGTTGATCCCGAAGACCGGTTTGGGCATAAAGGTGGCGTAGCACCCGTTGAGCCGGGCGATTTCCTTGACCGCCACCTTGAAGCCCATGACCTTGTCGGCCATCGCCAGGGCCTCGTCGTAGCGCATATCGATCTCGTGCTGGCTCGGGGCAACCTCGTGGTGGCTGTACTCTACGTAGATACCCAGGTCCTGCAGTGCGAAGTTGGTCTCCCGCCGAAGCTTCCCACCCAGGTCGAGCGGCGGCGCGTCGAAATAGCCGCCCTGGTCGAGGAACTCCGTGCCGTGCTTGTCGGCAAAGTAGAAGAATTCGAGCTCCGGGCCGACATAGTAGGTATAGCCCAGGTCCTTTGCCTTCTGAAGGATCCTCTTGAGGGCGTACCGCGTGTCTCCGACGTAGGGGGCACCGTCCGGCTGAAGGATGTCGCAGAACATCCGCGCCACGGGCCGATCGCCACCGCGCCACGGCAGGAACTGCAGCGTAGTGGGATCGGGCTTTGCGATCATGTCACTCTCTTCGATTCGGGCAAAACCCTCGATGGACGAACCGTCAAATCCCATTCCTTCCGCAATGGCCTCTTCCAGCTCGCCGGGGGTGATGGCAAAGCTCTTGAGGATACCCAGGATATCGGTAAACCAGAGCTGGATGAAGCTGACATCACGTTCCTTGACGATTTTAAGGACGTCCTTCTTTGTGTGTGCTATTGTCATTCTGATTCTCCTTTTTCTCTCGGTCGATCACTATGGTCGACTAAGTATAAAACAATCTTATTAGATACCATATTCTTTCTTGCCGTTCAATACCTTTTTACAGATCCACCCGTAAGCCGCGGTTCCGTCGACGCCTGCCGGCTTTCCGGCCGAGGGGTTCACGGCAGTATGCTATGATATCCGGCCACCGGCTTTAGTCGCCGCCCTTCTTTTTTGTGGCCAGGATATCCGGGATGTCCAGCCCCGTGGCGCCCTTTATCCCTTCAAAGAAGGCCGTTACGCCCCCCGTGATGCCCTTTACATAGGCCGGAAATCCGTTGCCGTCGCCCTGATCGAGGATGGTGATCTTTTCTATCTGGAGGTTGTCTTTCATGACCCCGGTTACCCGATCAAGGATCAGGGGAAGCTGCTGAATGAGGAAGAGCTCCTTCGTCTCGTCCTTTTTCCACTGCTCCCGCATCACTTTTACGGCTTCGGCCATCGCCTTTCCCTCTTCCACGATCCTGGCGGCTTTGCCCTTGGCTAGGAGCTCCAGGGCCTGCTTTTCGGCGGCGGCAGGAACGATCGTGTCGGCCTCATATTTGTTCTTGTTGAGCTTGACGCGCGCCGATTCGAGCTTCTCTTCCTCCTGAACCTGGGTGATCCCCTTGGCCACGGCGGCCCTGGATTCGGCCCGGTTGACGTCCGCCGTCATCTCAGCTTTCTTGATCTTGTACTTGTTTTCGGCCTCGACAACCGCAACCTCGGCCATGAATTCGGCCACGCTCCCTTTCTTCTTGGCCTCCGCGGCCACCACCCTGGCCTCCGCCTCGGCCGTTGCCTCGGCAATAAGGGCGTCCCTGCGCACCTCGGCGTTTTTCTTGCGCCCGATGTTTTCAAGATACCCCTGGGGATCGGCGATCTGTTTGATCTTGAAGGTATCCAGGACCAGTCCCAGGCGTTCAAGATCGATCCCCGCCTGTTCGGCAACCTTCTCCGCGAATTCAAGACGCCGGGTGTTGGCCTCCTCGGGCGAGAGGGTTGCCAGGACTCCCCGCAGTGAGCCGTCAATAGTCGTTCTGGCCACCTGGGATATCTCACCGAGATTTCTGCCCGCGAAACGCTCCAGCGCGTTGTACACTCCCTCCTTCTCGGATCCGGCGATCTTGACGTTGGCCATCGCCTCGATGTCTATAGGGATCAGACCGTTGGTGAGCGCCCCCTTGAGATCGATCTCGATGGGGATCGTGTTGAGGGGCATACGCGTCACCGATTCGACAATGGGTATCTTGAGGCCCCTGCCGCCCTTGATGACCCGGTAGCCGACCTTCGTTCCGTCCTTGAGCTTGCGCTGCCTGCCCGAGAATATCAAGAGCTCATTCGGCTCACAGATGTGCAGGTTGGCCTTGACGAAGATAATGATGATCGCAATCAGGATGATCCCAATGGCGGTCCATACCTGGATTGAAATTCCCACTATTGTTTTCCTCCTTTTAGTTTTTCTGTTTTCTTGTGTTTCTTATCAACGCATCGCGCCCACAGAGGTCTTTTTCCCAGTGGGCTCGATACGGGCTATTTAACATGTGCCGTCCAAATCTTTGGCCCCAACCCTATGAGAAGAAAGGACATCATTCCCACCCCCAAAACGTCGGTCTCTTTTCCTTGGTCTCTCCTATCCTCTTTCCCTCTTCTCATTTTGGGACCCCCAAAAAAAGTCTGTTTCCTGGGGGGGCTTACCGTTCCCACGGGAAAAATGCCTTCCGTGGGCGGTCTATCCGATGGCACGCCCTCCCCGCTCACCGGTCCGGATCCGAACAACGTTCTGGAGATCCATCACGAAGATCTTCCCGTCACCGACCTCTCCGGTTCGTGCCCCCTTGATGATGGCATCTATCGTTGGCTCCATATATTCATCGTTGCATGCGATCTCAAGCTTAACCTTCTTGAGGAGACCTCCCGCCTCCTTGGCGCCCCGGTAGACCTCTGTGATGCCCTTCTGCCTTCCCTGGCCGAGCACAGTGCTGACGGTCATCAAGTTTACATCGACCTCCTCGAGGGCATTCTTTACGTCGTCGAGCTTGTGGGGCTGAATGATGGCAATGATATATTTCATCGTCTTGTCCTCCTATTCGAGCATGGTGTATGCGGATTCGTTGTGTTGGGTCAGATCAAGGCCGATGGTCTCGGACTTGACGTCCACCCTCATCCCCATCGTTGCATCGACAATCTTATAGAGAATCCAGGTTGCCACGACGGCAAAGACACCGGCGACAACAAACAACAGGCACTGAACCAGGAACTGGTGTACGTTGCCGAACAACAGCCCGTCGGCTCCCGCAGCATTAACCTCCGTTTCGGCAAACAACCCCGTAGCCAGCGTTCCCCAAAGGCCGCCAACGCCATGAACGCCGAAGACATCCAGTGAGTCGTCATAGCCGAGCAGTGGCTTAATCTTTGCCACCGCGATATAGCAGAAGATGGAGACGATGATTCCGATGAATATCGCGTTCATCGGATTGACAAACCCGCATGCTGGGGTGATTGCCACAAGTCCCGCCACAACGCCGGTGGCCGTCCCAAGGACCGTCGCACCGCCGTGCTGCTGCCATTCGATCAGGGCCCAGGTGAGGCCGGCGGCGGCAGCGGCCACGTAAGTGGTCACAAATGCATTTGCCGACAGACCATCGGCGGCCAGTGCGCTTCCCGCGTTAAAGCCGAACCACCCAAACCAGAGGAGCGCCGCCCCCAGAACCGTGAACGGGACATTGTGGGGTCTAAACGTATGCTTGTCGTATCCAACCCGTTTGCCCAGAAGCAGCGCCATCACGAGCGCCGACGTGCCGGAGCTGAAGTGAACGACGATGCCCCCGGCGAAGTCCAGCGCACCGAGTTCCCTGAGCCATCCGCCGACACCCCAGACCCAGTGGGCCAACGGATCATAGACAAAGGTCGCCCAGAGGACTATGAAGACCAAAAAGGACGAGAACTTGATTCGCTCCGCAAACGCCCCCACGATAAGGGCGGGCGTGATAACGGCAAACATCATCTGGAACATCATGAACACATAATGCGGGATGGTCCCGGCATAGTCAGGATTAGGAGCCCCACCCACGCCGGCAAGCCCCATCCACTTGAGGCTCCCGATGATGCCGTGTCCGGCATCGGGTCCGAAGGCCAGAGAATAGCCGAAGAGGACCCATTGCAGTCCGATGACGCACATGATGATAAAGCACTGCATAAGGAGCGACAGGACGTTCTTGCGTCTGGCCATCCCGCCGTAGAAGAAAGCCAGCCCCGGTGTCATGATAAAGACGAGGGCCGTACAAATCAGAATCCATGCTGTATCCCCGGAATTCATACCATAAACCTCCTTTTTTGTTTCCATCCAATGGGGCGTCTTGGGCGCCGGAGGACCTCCGATTGGCCTTTTGGAAAAGACGTTGTCTCCTCTTCGGGCCCGTGACACATGCTTCTTATGGGTTAGATATATTTGCAAGAACGCTGCCAGAATATTCCGGACGGAAAAATAGAGGCTAACTTATTGTAATCACGGAATTATTTAGATGCGATAGAGGATATGGGCTGAGGGAGTGCAGATAATAGGCTACCAAACGGTAGGTTTATTTACCGCGACCTACCGTTTGGTACGAAATCGACTTGGATCGATCTCATGCTTGACCACGCGCAGGCCCATGAGGCGCTCGGAGATACCCAGTATCCTTGCCGCCTCCGCCCGATTGCCCCGGGCCGATTTCAGCGCATCCATTATCATGTCCCGCTCAAAGGCGTCCACGGCGTTGGTGAGGCCGCCGTGCGGCTGCGTTCCCGACGCCTCGGCCGTCTGTAGCGTGGGGGGCAGGCTGCGCCCGTGGATGACACCGTCGCTGCTCAACAACACCGCCCGCTCGATGGTGTTCTCGAGCTCCCTGACGTTGCCCGGCCAGTGGTAGGCCATCATCATATCGATGGCGGGAGTGGAAATGCGCCGTATCCGTTTATGGTGCCTGGTGCTGTATTTCTCGACGAAATGGTCGGCCAACAGCAGGATGTCGGCGGGCCGCTCCCTCAACGGGGGAAGGTGAATGGGAAAGACATTGAGCCTAAAGTAGAGGTCCTCCCGGAACCGGTCCCGGGCGATAAGCTCTTCGAGGTCCCGGTGGGTGGCCGCAATGATCCGCACGTCCGTCGAGATGGTCTTCATTCCCCCAACACGCTCGAACTCCCGCTCCTGGATTACCCTGAGCAGCTTGATCTGGACCGCGGGCGTGAGATCGCCCACCTCGTCCAGAAATATCGTGCCCCCGTGGGCAAGCTCGAAACGCCCTTTTTTTGTCTGATTGGCGCCGGTAAACGCGCCCTTTTCATGCCCGAAGAGCTCGCTTTCGATAACGCCCTCCGGCAGAGCGGCGCAGTTTACCTTTATAAAGGGCTTATCCGCACGATCACTCTCGGCATGGATGGCGTGCGCCACCAGCTCCTTTCCGGTACCCGATTGGCCCCGGATCAATACGGTGGTGCTGGTGGCGGCGACCTGGGCGATATGCTGATAGACCTCCCGCATCGCCTTTGAGTTCCCGATGATGTTATTTGGACGGTACCGGTCCTTTAGCTCTTCCTTCAGGCGGATATTTTCCTCGATGATCTCCTGAGCCGACTGCCTGAGGTTTACCGCCTGGGAGATCATGGAGGCGATAATGGACAAGAGCCGGATATCTTCATTATATGAAACGGCCTCGTCAAACAGGCGGTCGGCCGACAGCGTCCCAATGACATCGTTTTCGAGTATGATGGGCACGCAGATAAACGAGACATCCTCCTTCTGGGGCCCGTTGCGCGCTCCGGTTCGGTCCAGAAACAGCGGCTCCCGGGAGATCCGGGGTACGACGGCCGGCTTACCGGTCCTCACGACCATCCCGGTTACCCCCTCACCGATCTTGTATCGGCCCCGATCCTTCTGCGATTCCGACAGGCCGTAGGCCTCCTCGACGAATATCTCCCCGGTCTTGCGGTCCAGGATCGTAATGGTCCCCCGAAGCATAGACATGTGATGAGCCATTTTGGCCAGAACCGGACCCAGCACGTCCTTGAGGTCGATGCTCATATCCAGGGTATTGCTTATATCAAACAGGAGGTTGATCTCGGCTATTTCCCGGCCTAAACCCTGCTTAGGTACCGTAGATGTGGTTTTTTTCGTGTCCAACGGCATACTCACTCGTCGATTGATATCGGCATGGGTGAATCATACCATATTGTAGGAATTACCGCAACCTCGTTTGTTCACGTTCCCGGTGAAAAGCGGGGAAAATCGTCAATATCGGGGGTAATTTTTCGGCGACGGATGATGCGTCAGGCGATCGTCGGGTTAACGCTATTTTCTCCGCTTTGCCGGCGAGCGCGGATCATCGCAGTTGTGCTGGGAATAACGATAGACAAGGTAAAGATCATCATCGACTGCGCGACGGAAATCGTCAGTTTCTGCGGTCATTCGGAGACGGCGGCATTTCTCGGCGTCCCCTACTGCCGGGACGCGGCCCCGAAGGAATATTTCAAGCCCGGTACGGTCTGGGTGGGCATCCGCCCCCCCATCGATCGGCCATGCCGGGAAAGGAGGTCAAGGTCGATCCCTCGCAGTTCGTCGGCTGGAATACGGCCTTCCTGTGACCCCGTAATTTAGGCCGGCTCCACAGGACCCGGGGCGGATATCAGCCCGCTACTTCGTGCCCCTCGTCATGTTGATCGTGTAGCTCCAATGGCATTCGAAGCCGTCGGGGTGGATATAACTGGAGCTCCCGTTGCCGGTTATCAGGCCGTTGTTGTGGACCGTCAGGTTCAGGGCGTTGCCGGCCGACCCGCCTTCGTTATCGACGGTATCCGCGTTGGAAACCAGGAGGTTGTTTCCCGTAAGCGTCCCGGTAAACGTGCACATCGACGCGGGGCTGCATACCCTGCCCGAGACAAACACCAGCGTATAGGCGCCGGCACCCCCGGAGATGGTGATAGTTCCCGAACCCGGAGGCCCCGCGGGGCACATACCGGTCACGGTGGAGGCCGACGCGGTGTAGTTCCAGGTCCCGACGATGTTAATGAGCGCGGGGTCGATGGGCGGCGTCAGGGGGACCAGGGGGATGTCCTGGGCAAACGAAACGGAACCGATCATAAGAAGGGTAAGAAACACGCACAAACAGATCATCTTCCTTTTCATGGTCAAACTCCTCAATGATCTATGAAGGTAAGGATATGAAAGAACAAGGGCATCAAATTAGTAATACTTATATCACGGGTATTATTTATTCAGTGATATACATCACTAAAAATCACGGCGGATCCATGGGAAACCTTATCGGACGAATAGCCGTGCGCGCAGCCGGGACGCGATGAGGGGAGAAAAAAACAATACCGCAAGGCCGATCGGCATGAGGCCGCCGCGGACGATGTTATAGTCCGATGCCATCCGCTCCCAGGAATAGCCGAAGACAAGAAGTCCGAGGCCCAGCTCAAACGTAACGGTAAGCACCAGCCAAAGGAGACCCACCATGATGAGCGATCGCGTCCGCACCACAGCGACCCACCCGATCATAAAAAAAGAGATGACCAGGATAAGGAGCGAGCCGGTGAAAACGGCGATCTGACGGGCACAAAAGTCGCCGACCCGGGGCGCCAGGATAATCGTCCGCAGTGTCCCGTGAACGACCTCTACCCACATCAGAACCAGCCACACGATAAAGGCCCTGAAAACAGCAGTCAGATTTCTCATCATTTATCTCATTGACCTCGACGTAAAAAGGGACTCCAGACCCGCCTTACCCCTGCCGGCCTCGTCTGTGTATTATGGACGGCCCATTATCTACGATACCGGATACGGCGAAAACTGATCGGCGACGACCCACCACCTGCCGTCTTCTTTGACCAGCGACATCATATCGCGCCCGCCCATCGTGACGGTCCGCCCGCCCATATCAAACGACATATCGAAGTAGTAGGTCACCACGGCAAACGCGCCGTTCCCGAACAGATCGATCTTCGGATCAATCTCCCTCCAATAGTGGATTTTTGCGGCCTCTGAAAACGCCTTCCACCCGGTAACACACGCCGCACCGCCTTCAAGCCGCAGGCGGTCGGTGGGGGTGACGGCCACCATATCTTGGTGGAAGTAGTCCGCCAGATCATCGGCCCTTCCTTCCACCGTCCAGAGGCCGTTGAGGGCCTGGACTGTCTTCCACACGTCCTGTTTGAGTTTTAGTTCATCCATAGTGCGCTCCTGAGACTTTTGGCTATTCCTTTCCTTTCTACCCTTTCCCGGCAACCACGGCAAATTCGGAGCCGTCCGGATCAAAGGAATTGCCGGCGACATCGGAAAAAGTATCCTCAATCACAAAACCGTTCTCCGTAAATTCTTTCCCGAGCGTATCCGGCCCGAAATACTGCAGCCAGTTATATACGGTTCGCGTGCGATGGGGGTCGATGATCGTGTACTTATCGAGCACTACCTTTTCGTCCTCATACTTGAACGTATTCTGAAAGCCGTAGTACTGTTGAGGGGACCAGAAGCCGTCAAGGAGGTTCGCTTCATATGATGCCTGTTCTTGGCGATCCGCAAAGGCTTTCAATGAATATACGTCAAGCAGAACCGCCCCCCTCGGCTTGAGCAAGGTGAAGAACTTCGCCAGCATCTCGTTTCTCTGCGTCGGGCTGAGGGCGCAGAAGTCGCACATAATCATGAGGATGAGGTCGAACCGGTCGTCTGAATCGAACTCGAGGTAATTCCGGTTTACGTAGTTGATATTTAAACCGTTCTTTATCGCGATCTCCAGTGCGTATTGAATCGAACGGCTTGAAAAATCTATCCCCGTTATTTCGGCCCCCGTCTTTGCCAGTCTCGTCGCATACAATCCCGGCCCGCAGCCGAAGTCCGCTATTTTCGTCCCCGCGCCGACTTTGAAGTGGGACACGATCCATTCTACGGAGCGGTCGATGAAGGCGGTGTTGCGGGACGAAACATCGATGTCGCCGTTCAAATGGTAGGAGAGCATCTGCTGTGATGTATAGTCGTCGGTCCACAGGTCTTGTGCCGTATAATACTCAAACGGCCCGGGGCGTTCGTTTATTTGTTCAAGTGCCTCAAACATAGTTGCTCTGTTCATGTATCAGACTCCATCAGATCATTGTGTAGAGGTCGTCCCAGTTTGGGTTGAAATCCGAGATAGCCTTTTTCTTATTGCTTCTTGAACCATCCTTGATCTGCTTTTCTCTAAAAATAGCCGTTTCTACGCTTTCTGTAATCTCGTAGTAGACGAGCTTCGTAACATTATACTTCTTCGTAAATCCCTCAACCGTCTTTTCCTTATGCTCATGGACCCTTCTCTTGAGGTTGTTCGTTACATCGGTGTACAGGACGGTATTCGTTCTATTAGTCATAATGTAAACGTAATATTGTCTATTCATTCTTATACGGCTGAGTATCCTTTCTATAGTTTATGCCTCGATCGACATACTATCATTGCGAACGAGCGTTCCTGCCGAAGCCGCGAGCCTCCGAAGGAGGCGTGGCGGGACCGTGGCAATTCCGGACATCACTAAAATGGAAAACCAACTCCGTAGGGGGGTCGCCGTCTAAAAGCCCGTCCGAGATCGCCACGGGCCCTTCGGGCCCTCGCGATGACATGCTATCTCAATATCATGACAAATAACGACTAAAACATACCGTCATTGCGAGGGAGCGGCAGCGACCGTGGCAATCTCGGACGTTATTGAGAAGTACGGACAAGAGAACCACCTTATACACCGTTCGATGGCCGATAATCCGTCCGAGATCGCCACGGGCCCTCCGGGCCCTCGCGATGACATGTTGTCTGTCTTAAGGAGCCCGTCGAACATCCTAGTGACTTCTTAAAGAACTCTGACTGTTTATAAATAAGCTAGCGCATCGATTTCAATTTCAGTCCGATTTCCTTTAAGTCAAGATTATCCTTCTCTGTCGACAAATCCTTCCGCATCGTAATAATTGTCTTCAGGAAGTTATTATAGGTGGGATTCTCGATGAAGTTCTTAACGGAAAATATAACGTCCTTTGAAGCATAGAGTATCATCTCATGGAATTCCATCTTGAGATACTCGATAATATCTTGCGCGCTGTTTATATCTGGTTGTCGGCTGGAAAGCTACTTTATATTCTTCGGCTCAAAAAAAGCATCCATATATAGGAGACAGGATTTATACCTCTTTTCCTTCTGCTCTAATACCTTAAATTCACGTTCTTTCTTTTTGTCGAGGATATAGGCTATGTACCCACCTGCAATACTGCCAATACCAAGAAGTGCCAAAACAGAAAGGAATATTTGAAGGAAATCAGTCATATTTTCAGATTTCCGCAGGGGTACCTATGCCGTCCCTAAGACTGCATAGGTAAAAACGCTTCATATACCGCGTCCTTCTCTTTCTCTCTGTCGGGCCCCACGCAAAATCCGTTTGCGTGGGTATCATTTTTGGTGGAGGCGGCGGGAATCGAACCCGCGTCCGAAGATCTTCACCCGATACATACTCCATGCTCAGCCGTCGTTTTGTACCACCTCACAAGCCCCCAACGGCGGGGTCTTTATGAGGGGATTCCGTTTATTTTCGTCCGATCACCCCGGAAGTTATGATCGGCTTATCCCGCATTGGTCATGCCCGTTTCGGCCCCGGCAGGAGCGGAACCGAGCGGACACTAGCCGACTTAAGCGGCTAGAGCGTAGTCGTAATTTTCTGCGCTTGTGTTTATTCCCACCATGATTAACGGGTAGGTGAGGCTCCCCGGCATGCAGCATCGAGATCAAAATATCCCCGTCGAACCCTTATCGCCCCCCTTTGTGTTGGTAATTTACCGTTACGGTCGATACTTTCTCTGCTCAGGTAATATATCATGTCTCCTAAAAATAATCAAGTCCGATCGGGCTTTAAACGGCGGCCCCAACTGCACGGCCGCCGTAGGGAAGGGTTAGAACCCTTTCCTACCTGCCTCTTCCCCGGATGGCCCGCTGCATCTCCCGGTCCTGCTCCCGTTTCTTTATCGCTTCTCGCTTGTCGTATTGCGCCTTGCCCTTGCCCAGCCCGATTTCAAGCTTTGCCCTTCCGTTCTTGAAGTAGATCGCCAGCGGCACGAGGGTATAGCCCCGCTCCCGCGTCTTTATCACCAGGCGCCTTATCTCCTGCTTGTGCAGCAACAGCTGGCGCTCCCGCTCCGGCTCGTGGTTGACCCGGTTGCCGAAGGGGTACGGGCTGATATGGGCCCCCACCAGCACGATCCGTCCGTCCTTTTCCCGGGCGTAGGAGTCCTTCAGGTTGGCCCGCCCTTCCCTCAGCGACTTGACCTCCGTGCCCATGAGCGCCATACCCGCCTCGAAGGTGTCCTCGATGAAGTAGTCGGCCCGGGCCTTCTTGTTTGCGGTCACGACCTTTACACCCGCGTCCTTTTTCACCGGCACTCCTCCACGATCCGTATAATCCGGGGCATAAGCGTATTCTTCTTTTTCAGGTACGGATCCATAAGACGGATGGCAACAAACCCCACCCCCAAAAACAGGAGCCCCATGAAGGCCGAGATTCCGCCGACGGGGATGCCGATCATCCCGGCGATCCAGGTGCCCAGTCCCGCCCCGACGAACAGCGCCGCGACAGGCAGGATATAGACGATAAACGAGGCCGCCACAAGTCCCCCTTCCCGAACGCCGATCTCCACCGTATCATCGATCACGGCCCCGATAGGGTTATCGACAATGATCCGGGCCTCGCTCTTTGACCCGAACGCATGGCACGCATTCTTTGAGGCGCACCCCGCGCACGCCGCGCTTCGTGAGACGAGGACAACGGCACCTCCGTCCTTTATCTCGATGACCTTTCCGATCTCAATGATCATACTGCTCACTTCCTACTTTTCATTATATCAGAGCAGGACGTGAAAATAAAACAAAAACCATCCACTCACGTATTGACTTTAGCCGGCCTATCGACGATAATGTTTTTTTATTTGGTCAGGTTACGTTCATGTCCGAAACCGTCTGGTTTGCAGATATCGCAGGGCTCTCCGAGCCGGATTTCTTGCAAAAATTCGGCCGGCTTATCCAGGCCGTCGGCATCGGCGACAGGGCGGCCGAACGGGCGCTCGTGGCCGTTAAAGTCCACTTCGGGGAGAAGGGAAACACCGCCTACGTCAGACCCTCTTTTATCAGGCCGGTGGTAGACGCCGTGAAGGCAGCCGGAGGCATCCCGTTTGTCACCGACTGCAATACGCTCTACGTCGGGTCGAGGGGCCACTCGGCGCACCACCTCATGACCGCCCATGATCACGGATTCACGCCGGAGGCAGTCGGGGCGCCCATCATCATAGCAGACGGACTGCGGGGCGACAACGCAATAAGCGTCCCCATAAAGGGAGAGATCCTCGATCACGCCCACATCGGCGCCGATATCGTCAAGGCAGACGGGTTAATCTCGGTCTCCCACTTCAAGGGGCACGAGCTGTCGGGATTCGGCGGCACCCTCAAGAACCTCGGGATGGGGTCCGCGGGAAGAATGGGAAAACTCGCCCAGCACTCGAGCGTCTCGCCGCGTGTGCGGACAAAGACCTGCACCGGCTGCGGCGACTGCACCCTCACGTGCGCCGCCGACGCCATAGAAGTCAATGAGACGGCCTCTATCAATCCCGAGACCTGCATCGGGTGCGGCCAATGCATCCTCACCTGTCCCACGGGGTCCATTCAAATCGTCTGGAACGAATCGACCCAGTCGTTCCAGAAAAAGATGTCCGAATATTGCCTCGGGGTAATGGCCGGTAAGGAAAAGACGTCGTTTTTTTTCAACGTCATCACCAGCGTCACCCCCGAGTGCGACTGCTACGGATTCTCCAATCCCTTCATCGTCCCCGATATAGGGATCACAGCATCGGCCGACCCCGTAGCCGTCGACCAGGCGTCCGTGGACCTCGTAAACGCCGCACCGGGTATCGAGGGCACGGCCCTAAAAGACGGCCTTGCACCCGGCGGTGACAAATTCCGGGGCGTCTATCCCCAAATTGACTGGTCCATTCAGCTCTCCCACGCCGAAAAATTAGGCTTGGGCTCACGCGATTACTCACTAAAGGAAGTTGGATAGCTATGGAAAAGTTCACCACAATGCTGCTGACCCGTCCCGAACCGGGACTCATGCTCATCACCCTCAATCGGCCCGATTCCCTCAACGCCATCGGTCCGGACATGCTGGATGAATTTGACAATCTCTTTCGGCTCCTCAACGAGGACGAATCGATCAAGGTCGTTATCATCACCGGCGCCGGCCGCGGCTTCTGCGCGGGCGCGGACCTCATGGCCGCGGTCACCCACGAAAAGACTGACCACTTCAAGGACCCCGAGCGTTTCATCAAGCTCGTTCAGGAGCGCTACGGCTCCATAATCCAGGGATTCAGGAAGATCCCCCAGCCCGTGATTGCCGCGGTCAACGGCCCCGCGGCTGGCGGCGGTTTCTGTATCGCGCTGGCGGCCGACGTCCGCATAGCCGCACCCGAGGCGCTGTTCGTGGCCTCGTTCATCAACATCGGCCTTTCTGGTGGAGAGCTCGGCTCCTCCTACCTGCTGCCGCGCCTTATAGGGCTTTCGGCGGCCGCCGATATTCTCTATTCCGGCCGGAAGGTACGGGCCGATGAGGCCGAGAAGATCGGCCTGGTAAAAAAGGTCGTGCCGGTCGATAAGCTGATGGAGGCTGCCGTCGAGATCGCTAAACCCATGCTCGCCAAGTCCGGGGCCGCCCTCAAGTTTACCAAGCGGGCCCTTGACCAGAACATCGACGCCCCGAGCCTCGAGGTCGCCATGAATTTCGAAAACCGGAATCAGACGATCATGGTCTTTTCGGGGACCTTCTTCGAGATGGTCAAGAATTTCACCGCGAGCACGGCGGGCAAAAAGTAGGGCGTCCAAAACGCCCGTTTGGGATCTATCGTGAGGATTGTGCTGGTCACCCATGCCGAGGCCTCCGAGGCGGCTCCTCGCCCGCTCACCGATGAGGGGATTTTGTCCGCGGAGCGAGCCGCAGCCCGGATAGGGGGCGTCATGGGAGAATCATGGCGGGTGAAGAAGGCCGTCTCTTCGCCGGCGGTTCGCTGCGTTCAGACGGCCCTCGTCATCCTCGGGACGCTCTCAGGCGAAAAGCTCCGGCGGCTGGATACCGATCCCCGGTTGATGGCCGCCAAAGACCCGATGGAGCCGGATCAGCTCTTTCGGGCGCTGGCCGACTACCCCTGCGAGGGGCTGCTGGTGGTGCTCCACGCCGACCTCGCCAACGCCATGCCCGGCGGCTGCCGGCCCGGGGCTTGCAGCGGCGGTTGGTTCACCGAAAGGCCGGTCATCTGCATCCTGGACTGGGAACCGGAACGCCCCTGGAAAGAGAGCCGGGTCATTGCCCTCGAGGCCCCGGACGGCGGGTCTCTACTGCCCCCCGGACACGACGGCACTGTTAAAACGAAGCTCCTGTTGACCTGATCATAAGGGAGAGACCATGAACACCCCCCCCCGCGTAATGGCCGGGGCCGAGCCCTTCGAGCTTGCCGGTAAGGATAAGGCCGTCTTGCTGCTGCACGGCCTCACCGGAACCCCCTCAGAGATGCGGTTTCTCGGGGAGTACCTCCACCGGGCGGGCTATCACGTCCGCGCGCCGCTTCTTCCCGGCCATGGGACCGATATCAAGGACCTCAACAAAACGACGTGGCGCGACTGGTTCGGGCGGGCGGAGATCGACTTCCTGGCCCTCTCGGCCCATTTCCCAAAGGTCTTTATCGCGGGGATGTCTATGGGGGGGCTGCTCTGTCTTTCGCTGATGGCAAATAAGTTCGGACGTATCACGGGCGGGGCGGCCCTTGCCACCCCGATGGCATTTTCCGACTGGAAGGCGCGCTGTCTGCTTCCGGTAGCCGGCGTAACGGGGTTGAAATACCTGATCCCCGACCTGCCCAAGGCCGTCGCCGACGTGGCGCTGCCGGGCGGGCGTACCCACGTCTGTTACGAGCGGGATTCCGTGATCGCGGCGGTATCGATCCTCCGCCTGATGAAACGGGTACGAACCCACCTTCCCATGGTTGAAGATCCCCTGCTCATCATGCAGTCGGTCAACGATACCGTCGTGGCGCACCGCAGCGCCGACATCATCTACGGCGGGGTCTCCTCGGCCGTCAAGGAAAAGGTGATGCTCCAGCGGTCGTACCACACCATCACGGTCGACGTGGAAAAGGAGCTGGTGGCAAAGACCGTCCTTGAATTTTTCGAAAAGCAGCTCTGATCGAGAGCCCCCGGTTTTCGGCAAGGCCTACCGAGATCGTCCAACCGCCCTCTCATTCCTTGATCCTGCCCTGACCGTCTTTCTTCTTCCCGAAAGGGGCGCCGTTAAACACCTTCCTCGGCCGTCTCTTCACTTACCCGAGTGCCCGAACCCCCCTTCCCCCCGGCCGGTCTCGGGCAGGTCATTGGTCTCCTGCCACCGAACGGCCGCCAGCGGCGCGATCACCAGCTGAGCGATCCGATCGCCGGGTTTCACGACAAAGGGATCGGCCCCCAGGTTGACAAGGATTATCTGTACCTGCCCCCGATAGTCGCTGTCGATCGTACCGGGGCTGTTGAGCACGGTCACCCCGTGGCGAAGGGCAAGCCCGCTCCTCGGACGAACCTGGCCCTCGAAGCCGGCGGGAATGGCCAGCGCGATCCCCGCGGGGATAAGCCGTCGTCCCCCGGGCTCTATCTCCAGCGGGGCGGCAAGGTGGGCCGTCAGGTCGAGTCCCGCCGAACCCGGGCTGATCGGCCGGGGAAGCTCCCCCTCGTACCCGTCGACCCGTTTAATGGGTATGGTAATCGCGGTCATTTTCACGCCACAATAAAAAATGGTATCCAAAACAAAAACAGGGGATATTCTCTTTCCGCCTTCTTATAAGGGCGGAAAGGCGATGTCCGACACGTGGCCTTTTATCGGCCGGAAAGATGATTTTCGATCGAATAGTTAATCGTATTTTAATACTGGTTTAAGACTGTTTTAATTTTGAGGTGATATAAAGGAGGCAGAACATAAATTACCTCCTTTATTGGGATACCGAACGCGTATCCCATTTTTTTTGCCCGAGGCTCCGGGCAATCCCAACCGGAGAACGGGCACGGCCCCGTCAGGGTTTCTTGTCCCTTGCCTGTTCGATCCTGTTCATGACCCCCAGCAGCAGTCCGAGGGTGACGAAAGCACCGGGTGGCAGAATCATGACAAGCATCGGGACGAACCCCTGCCCGAAGAGAGAGACCCCGAAGATCGTGCCGTTGCCGAGGGCCTCCCGAATACTGCCCAGAACCACCAGGGAAAGCGTAAAACCGACCCCCATCCCCAGCCCGTCGAGGGCCGAGGAGGCAATCGAGTTCTTGGAGGCAAACGCCTCGGCCCGGCCGAGGATGATGCAGTTGACGACAATCAGCGGAATGAAGATTCCGAGGACCTTATGGAGCTGATGGAAAAACCCGTTCATGACCAGATCGACGATGGTCACAAACGAGGCAATGATCACAATGAAGGCCGGAAGGCGGACCTTGTCGGGAATTACCGTACGCACGCCGGATACCACGATATTAGAGCATACCAGGACAAACGTAGTGGCCAGGCCCATACCCACGCCGTTTTCGGCGGCGGTGGTCACCGCGAGTACGGGACACATCCCCAACACGATCTTAAAGACCGGGTTCTCGGACCATATCCCCTTGGTAAAATCTTTGAAGTCAGCCATGATACGACCTTACGAGTCCTATTGCGTGGTGATAAACGTTTGTGCCCCGGCCATGATTTCCTCCCTGTAAGATGAGAAATCTTCGAGCCCCTGCTTTACGGCCGCGACAACGGCCCTCGGGGAGATCGTGGCACCCGACGTATAATCGATATCGCCGCCGTCCTTTTTCACCGACCAGATCGTGTTGGCGAGGTCCCTATTCTTGAACTGGGCAAGCCACGCCGGAGCGGTTACCTTCGTGCCCAGGCCGGGCGTCTCAGAATGTTTGAGAATCTCGACACCGGTGAGCATTCCGTCTGGCGTGACGCCGACTATGATGTATATCGTGCCCCCGTATCCGGCGGCCGATGATGTCTCAAAATCGATCCCGACGACGGCGTTGTCTTTGGTCGCGATATAGTAGTCCCGCGCGATCTCGTTTCCTTTGTTGTCTCTGCCGAGGGAGATCGTCACCTTGTCGACGTCCGGTTCGTTGGTGAACGCGGGCGTGATCTTTCGCATGGCCGAGAGCTTCTCCTCCCTGGCCGCCCTCTCGATGGGCTCCTTGGTTATGGTATAGATCGCCGAGAGAGACGCCGCCGCCACAACGCAGATGATCGTCAAAACAAGGATAAGCCGTGCAATCTCCTTCATTTCGCTGCCTCGTCCAGGACGATAGAGCCGAATTTCTTCGGCGTGGTGTATCGGTCGATAAGCGGGGTGGCGGCATTCATCAGGAGGATTGAAAACGCCACGCCCTCGGGATACCCTCCAAAGAGCCGGATGAGCACCGTAATGATCCCGCACCCGATCCCGAATATCAGCATCCCCCTGGGATAGACGGGAGACGTAACCATATCCGTGGCCATGAACAGGGCCCCGAGCATCAATCCCCCCGAGAGGATGTGAAAGACCGGGTTTGCATATTTCGTCGGATCTATGAGCCAGAACACACCCGTCAGCGCGAAGACCGTACCGATGTAGGTTGCCGGTACGTGCCAGGTAATAACGCGTCTTGCTAACAGGAAGATCCCCCCCACCAGCAACGCCAGGACCGAGGTTTCTCCGAGGCTCCCTCCCACGAACCCGATGAAGGTATCCATATAGCTGAAGTGCGACGTATCGATGAGGCCCTTGAGCATGAGGGTGGTCTTCATGTCGCCAAGGGGGGTGGCCATCGAGACGGAGTCAACCCCCGAAAAGAGGGGAACCGGTTCTACCCATGCCGTCATCTGAACGGGAAACGAGATGAGCAGCAGTATGCGCGCCACGAGCACCGGATTAAAGGGATTGTGCCCCAATCCTCCGTAGATCTGTTTACCGAGGACGACAGCCACGAGCGCCCCCACCACTACCAGCCACCAGGGCGACGTGGAGGGGATGTTCATGGCAAGAAGGATTGCCGTAATCATGATGCTTCCGTCGCCGATCGTGATGGGTCGGCCCATCACCTTCTGTGCGGCCGCCTCAAACACGAGGCAGGAAGCGATAGAAATCAGGTAGATAATAAGGGCCGAGACGCCGAAGTAGTAGATCGATACGAGGACCGCCGGGATCAGCGCAATAACCACCGAATACATGACCCGCGGGATCGATTCCGCATTGTGGATGTGGGGTGACGTCGTCAGGATATAGGTCTCTTTCATCCCTGGGCTTTCCTCCTCCGTGCCTGGATCTCGGCCTTGGCGTATTTGGCCAGGTGGACGAGCGGTATATGGGCGGGACATTCATAAGCGCAGCAGCCGCATTCGATACAGTCCATAACGTTGAACTCCTCAGCCCGATCAAACGCCCCGAGCTGCGTGTGCCGCGCAAACATGAGGGGGGTAAGCCCCATGGGACAGACCCGAACGCAGTTGCCGCAGCGCAGGCACGGCCCTTCCCGGTTTTCGTCGAGGTACTCTTCGGTCAACGCCAGTATTCCGGAAGTACCCTTCATGACGGGGACGGAAAAGTCCCAGACGGCAATCCCCATCATCGGGCCGCCAAGGATGACCTTCCTAACGTCTTGGGTAAGGCCGCCGCAGTATTCTATGACCTTCGAAACAGGGGTCCCGATGCGCAGCACCAGGTTTGCGGGATTCTTAATGCCGGGGCCGGTGACGGAACAGTAGCGCGAGACGAGGGGGCGGTTTTCGGCCACAGCCTCATAGACGGCGTTGGCCGTCCCCACGTTCTGGACCACCACCTTTACGTCCATCGGCAGGCCGCCGGAAGGGACGCTGCGATCCAGCAGTGCCTTGATGAGTTGCTTTTCCGCCCCCTGCGGATACTTAACCGCAAGCGCGACCACTGCCGTATCGCCGCCGAGCACGGCCTTTTTCAGGGCGGCCACGGCATCCATCTTGTTTTTTTCGACGGCGATAATTATTCGCCGGACGCCGAGAATCTTCCCCATGAGCTCGGCCCCGGTTACGATATGATCGGGGGCATCCAGCATCAGCCGGTGGTCGGCGGTAAGGTACGGCTCACACTCGGCGCCGTTGATGATGAGGGTGTCGATCGGCTTGCCCTCCGGGGGTGAGAGCTTGACGTGGGTGGGAAATGTGGCCCCGCCCATTCCCACGAGACCCGCCTCCCGGATAATCTCTTTGATTTGACCGGGATCGAGATCCATCGGGTTCGAACGGGGTTTTACCGCACCGTCCCGTTGATCGGTCCCGTCACCCTCGATCTCGACGGCCGGAAGATTCCTTCCGGCAGGATGCGGGTAATCGACGATCCCCTTGACGACACCGGATATGGAGGAGTGAACGGGGGCCGAGACAAATCCCCCGGCGTCGGCTATCTTCGTGCCGACCGTGACCCGGTCGCCCGGAGAGACGATCGGTTTGGCCGGAGCCCCGAGGTGCTGGGAGAGCGGTATGAAGACCTTATCGGGCATCGGCATCGTACGCACCGGTATCGATTTTGTCAATTTTTCTTCCGGGGGATGCACCCCCCCCCTGAACCGATAGGTCTTTATTGTATCTGATGCCATCGACTATTCTCCGGCGGCGGCCGCTTTGCGGACCGCGGCCGTTTTTTTGACAAGGGTAACGGCATCCCGCTTGCATTGATCGACACAGATCCCACACCCGATGCAGCGCTCGGGGTCTACGATGTGTCGTTCTTTAGCCGTCCCCGAGATGGTGTCGACCGGGCAGGCCCGGGCGCAGAGCGTACAGCCGTTGCAGCTCTCCCCGATTTCGGCCACGACCTCCCATCCCCTCAGGTTGGCAATCGTTCCCGTGGGACACTCGCGCAGACAGAGCCCGCATACCCGGCATTTTTCGTAATCGATGCGGGCGATATTATCGATTACGTGTATGGCCTCAAACGGGCAGACCCGCTCACAGAGCATACAGTTAATGCAACCGACGCTGCACACTTTTTTGACCCGGGCCCCCTTGTCGCGCGAGGAGCAGAGGACCTGGACCATCCGGGAAACCGGGACAAGATCAATTATTTTCTTCGGACAGGCCTCCACACATTTTCCGCAGGCAACACACTTTTCCGGGTCGATAACCGGCAGGCCCGAATCGCCCATGGTAACCGCGTCAAACGGGCAGACACTTTTGCAGGTGCCCAGCCCTATACAGGCATAGACACATTGTTTCGGGCCGCCGGCCACAAGGTTTGCCGCCCGGCAGTCCGTAACACCGAGATATTCGAACTTGTTTCCAACACCGCCGGCCGGGAAGTTGCAGTGGATCACCGCGACCCGTTTGACGGTCTCGGCGGCCTCCATCCCCATGAGCCGGGCTATCTCCTTGCGGTTCTCATCGCTTACCGCGGAGCAGGCTTCGATCTTCCCGTTGCCGGAGACGATGGCATTGGCCAGACCGTTGCAGCCCGGAAAGCCGCAGGCGCCGCAGTTTGCGCCGGGCAGGAGACCGGCGATTGTCTGAATGCGCTGGTCGGTGTCAACGTGGAAGGCCCGGGAGGCGATACCGAGCCCGAGCGCCGATAACAGACCGAGTCCGGCCAGTACGATAATTGACTCAAACATACGTCACGTCACATTTTTACCAATCCGGTGAATCCCATAAACGCCAGAGCCAGAATCCCAGCCGTGATCAGGGCAATGGCCGTTCCCTGGAGCGGCCGGGGTATGTCGGAAAGCTCCAACCGCTCCCTGATCCCCGCAAAGAGGACCAGCGCCAGTGCAAACCCCACGGCTGCCCCGAATCCGAAAAGCACCGACTCCCAGAAATTGTGGGTCGTCTGGATATTGATTACGGCCACACCGAGGACCGCACAGTTTGTCGTGATAAGGGGAAGGTATATCCCCAAGGCCTGGTAGAGGGCCGGGCTCGCCTTCTGGATGAACATCTCCACAAGCTGGACAAAGGCGGCGATGATCAGGATGAAGACAATGGTCTGAAGGTACTCAATATGAAACGGCGCCAGCAAATACGTATAGGCGAGCCAGGTGAACAGCGACGAGAGGGTCATCACGAAAATGACGGCCATTCCCATGCCGACGGCGGTCTCCGTTTTTTTTGAGACCCCCAGAAAGGGACATATCCCCAGAAAGCGCGCCAGAACGAAGTTATTGACGAGGACGGCGCTGATGATCAGCAGGATCAGTTCACGCATAGTTTTTTGAACCGTTTTCGGTTATCGTACGGATTCCCGGATCGCCCTTGTCTCCCATCCGGGCGTTCGGCTATCCGTTTCGTCCTTCCTGCCGCGACCGGTGAAGCAGGAAGGCGGCGTTCTAAGCCCCCTTTCCCCCCACGCCGGACCGTGACTAAAAAAACCACTTTGCCCTCTCCGCAAAGCAACTGCCGCGATTCGGATTACCGACCAACACGACCAATATGAATGACTATTCATTCATTGCACCGCACTCTACCACGGTTGATATTTTCCTGTCAAGAAAAAAATCAACCGTGTGGCAAGGATCCACTCATGATTGATTTATACAGGATGCCCCATTATCTACAAGAAAGGAAGGGCATTATATTTCTACTCCGTATCCATAATGACAAGGGGGTACGCACCGTCGTCGGGGTCAATATGCATTCGTCCCGCGATGCCGACGTAACCGCAGGGCCATCTTAACATGAGGGATACCGCGACCGGGCTTTTATACGATAAGGGCCCGGTCCTTTTCATATTGCGTGATAAGTGAGGCTTTTGACCCAACGTGCCCCTGCCGCCCCGGCGCAAGACGCATCGGAAGGAATACGGCGAAACGCGCAGCGCTAAAGATGACAGTATAATATTGTATATCTTCTATAATATGAATTATTTTATTGCCTCATCACTCCTTATAATTTATAATGTCGCATATTCTATCTCATTACCTAATTTTCAGATTACTTTGATCCATTTGATCCACTGATCTGAAGATGGATTATGGCCCACTGATTTTATGAAACTCTCCGGAAGCCTCGAAAAGAACAAGCTCTCCGATATCCTCCGGGAGGTCAAGGGCGAAAGCCTGACCGGCATCCTGGCCCTCAAGTCCCAGGAAGGGTTCGGTACGATCTATTTCAAAGACGGCGTAATCATCAACGCCTACTCCCCCACCTTTCGCGAACGCCTCGGCAGGCGGCTTATCGACAAGCAGCACATCACCGAGAAAGACCTCAGAAAGGTCATGATCTACCAGAAGACCGAGGGGAAAAACCTGCGTATCGGCCAGATTCTCATCCAGCAGGGCCTGGTCACCGAGGAAGTCCTCAACGAAAACCTCCGGGAGCTGATGGAAGACGCCCTCTATACGATGGTCTTCTGGGACGGCATCTACCGCTTTGAGGCCAGCGAGCTTAAAGACCAGGACATCAACCTGATGATCGACGTCGATAAGTTCCTCGACGACATCGACAAGTCCTTCTCCAAGATAGAAGATGATTTTCTCTCGGTGGATATACAAGCTCCCCCGAAACGAGATAAGAAGCCGGACAAAGAACATCGTGACATCAAAGACGAGATCATAGAATCGATCGACAACATAACCAGGAGCATTTCCTCTTTCACCCCACAGGAAATTGTCATCCTTGTCGAAGATGAAAAATTGATGCGCACGATCTTCGCCGACGGGCTCAAAAACTTCGGTTACCGGGTGGAGAGCTTCGATAATCCCACCGAGGCCCTCGACCGGATCAAAACCCTGGAACCGACCCGCGTCTCGCCTATACTGATCATGGATCTGGTTATGCCGGGGATCTCATCACCCACGGAGCTCTATGGAGGGCTGGAGCTCCTCTCTGAGATCAATCAAAATTATCCCCACATACCGGTTATCGTCATCACTTCGATCGCCGACTACGAAATCAGGCTCAAGTCCCTCTTTTTGGGATCGAGCTACTACCTCCAGAAGCCCGAAAAGGCACGGCTTTCTTCGGATATGCTCCGATCGGGGCTGGACCAGTTTGTCGAGGAGCTCTCCTTTTGCGTGGGAAACCTCCTGAGAAACAAGCGGATTCACCACGAAAAAGAACAATTGGCTATCATCCGGGAACAGCTTATCAATGAGCTGATGGACGCCAAGTTCGAACTCGGCAGCGCCGAAAAGGAGATTGAGCGGGATATCTTCGACCTGACGTACCTCAAGAAAACAACGCGTGACCTCCTGAAAAAACAGAGTTTCGCCTTTATCGCCGATACCCTTATCGACTTTCTCAGGATTGACCAGAAACGGGGATTTATCGCCATACTCAAGCGGGGTGAACTGTGTTTCTACCGGGGATTTACCAATGAGTCGGGAGACAATATCCTTAAATACAACGATAAGCAGGACCAATACTGTATCGGATTCCTGGAACTTAAGCCGTTTGAAGAGGTCGTCAGCTTCAATAAGATATATACCGGCAAGCTGTCGCCCGAGGAGGGGGAGGTCATCAAGTCATTCCTGGGGGGTTACGTCCCTAAGAGCTGCTTCATTATTCCATTTCGTGTGTATGAGAAGACGGTCGCAATCCTCTATTGTGACGATGAGGAACAAAAAAATACCTTCAGGAACCTCGATCAGATACAGATTCTCTGCAACTGCGCGTCTCTGGCCATGCAGATCACCATTCTCAACGAGAAAATTGCCCGAAAAAGACACACCGGATAGCCTCCGGCCTGCGGGTGGTTTCGGCGATACCCTCCAAATAGTCCGACCAGCTCTCCACCCTCATGCGCTTTCCCGTTCGCAACCGATCGGCCGGCGGGATTCCTGTAGTCCCGCCCGGGTTTTGTCTATCTCCCCATAACGTTACGGTTGTGGATGCTCCAATTCATCGATGAGCTGTCTCACAATGGGTCTGTCGGCCTCCAAAAAATCCAGGCTCTCCATCTGTCGTGGGTCCGCCCAGATAAGCCGATCGTGGTCAGACGAGGATAGCCCTCCGGCAGGAACCGACGTCCGATATACGATCAACAGGATATGTCGGTGCTCGTAGCGGTGATTTGTGACGGCAAACAAATCGCCGACCTGTGCCCTCACCCCGAATTCCTCGAGAAGCTCCCGGGCAAGACACGCCCGCGGGTCTTCGCCGGCCATAAGCTTCCCCCCCGGCAGTTCCCACCTTCCAGAATCGTCAATGTATCGGTTTCTCCTGCCGACCAGGACCCGGCCCTCTCGAATAATGGCGGCCGCACAGACCGGAATGATCGTCTCATGGAGGGAATCGGGGGAAGTCATTGGGGGGACCCGGAATATACGTTGGCGCCGGCGCCGTTAAGCGGTCTATCGGCTGCCGATAAGAGAATAAGCCCGGCGGTCGGCCCGCTCCTCCCGCCCATAAAACCGTCTCAAACATTATCGGGAGTGTTACTCCGCCAGGAGCCTGAGCACCTCTTCCACGAGGTGATAGAGGGCGGTGGGGCCCTTGTGGATAAAGGCGTCGGCCATTTTTCTGATAGCCAGCGGCACCTTGTCCTCGGACATCACCGTATACATGATGATCTTGACGTCCTTGGGAAATCCGGCATCGGTCCTTTTTCTGATAGTACGGACCACGTCCAGACCCTTGGGGTTCCCGCTGCCCAAGAAGATATCGACGATGACAACCTTCGGCTTGAGCTCTATGACTTTTTCGAGCCCCTCCTCGGCGGTCTCGGCCTCCACGATCTCGATTCCCTCCTGAACGAGGGCATCCACTATCTGGGTTCGGGCAAACCTTGAATCCTCGATGACCACCACCAGCCCCCGGGCACCGCGTTCATGGATCTCGTTCCGATCGACATTTTTCTTGCTCAGTTTTATCTTGAATGATACGCCGCACGCGGAACAAATAACACTCTTACCTTCCGCGGGAACCTCGGTAGGATCCAGGAAAATTTCCTTCCCGCATAGAGAACTGGGACAGTTTACCCTGATGAATTTTGCCATTTCATGTCACTCAAAGGAGCCCGGTGCGCGAGATACCGTTTAAACCGTTATTGATACATACGTTACGGGATTTTTCATAAAAAGTCAAAATAAAAAAGTTTTTACCTGTTTCTCTCATACAAGCTCGATCGGCACGTACCCGGTGATAATCCGTTTGAGCCCTACACCGGAAAAGAGCACAGAGAGTTTATACCTCTCCCCCGATTCCTCCACCCCCTTGATCACTCCAATACCGAACTCGGGATGACGGATGCGGACTCCCGGCCGAAAAGGCTGAACGTCGTCGCTAAAATAGTCGTCCGTTTCCGGCTCCCGTTGAGCGTATGCCCTGTCCAGGCGATGTCCGGTGTCCAGGTGAGCGAGTTTCTTTTCCATCGTGATATACGCGGCGTCTATCTCGCGTATAAAACGGGAGGGGGCGCAGATTCGGTTTTGTCCAAAGACCGTACGGCTCCTGGCCGACGTCATCACAAGCCGTTCCTTGGCCCTGGTCATCCCGACGTAGCAGAGACGGCGCTCCTCCTCGATGTCCTCGGCCGAGTCCATCGACCGCTGGTGAGGAAATAGTCCCTCCTCCATCCCCACCATGAAGACCACCGGAAACTCGAGGCCCTTGGCGCTGTGAAGGGTCAAGAGCGACACCGCGCCCGCCGCGCTATCCATCGCGTCCACATCGGAGACAAGGGCCACCTGATCCAGGAAATCAGCGACGCCGCTATCGGGATTGGCCTGTTCATATTCGGTGACCGCCGACAGAAACTCCTCGAGGTTTTCCACCCTCCCCTGGGCCTCCTCGGTTCTCATCGACTGCCAGTGAGCCAACATCCCCGAATCAAGAACGGCCCTCCCGGCGGCGGCGGCGAGCCCCTTCTCTTGTCCAATGGCCGTGAGGATATCCACCAACGACGCTATACCTTTGGCCGCTTTCGGGGCGGCAGATCCCTCCTCGAGATAGAGACCGATCGCTTGATAGAAATCAACGCCCCGCGCCGCCGCGAGCTCCCGAATCCTCTCTATGGTCTTGTCCCCGATGCCCCTGGGCGGGGTATTGATGATTCGACCCAGGCTCACCGAATCGGTCGGCACGACGGCAGATCGCAGGTAGGCCAGGACGTCCCTGATTTCCAGCCGGTCATAAAAGCGCATCCCCCCAATGATCTGATATCCCACCCCCTGCCTGATGAGTTCATCTTCCGGGATACGCGATTGAGCGTTTGTCCGAAAAAAAACGGCGAAGTCTGCCGGACGGTAACCGTGATGCTCCATGAGATCCTTCATGGTCCGGATGACGTAGCGCGTCTCGTCATGCTCGTCGCTCCCCTCGAAGTAGGTGAGCTTTTCTCCCTGATCGTTGTCGGTCCAGAGCCGCTTTTCTTTTCTTCCGATGTTGTTTCGCACCACGGAGCCGGCGGCGGCCAGGATGTTCTTGGACGATCGGTAGTTCTTCCCGAGCACCACCACCGTCGTCTCGGGAAAATCGCGCTCGAATTCGAGGATGTTGCCGAGGTCGGCTCCCCGCCACCGGTATATCGATTGGTCGTCGTCTCCCACAACGCAGAGGTTCCTCCTCTTTTCAGTGAGCTGGCGAATCAGCCGGTACTGGGCGGTATTGGTATCCTGGTATTCGTCCACAAGGACGTGGATGAATCGATCCTGATACGCCGCCAGAACCCGGGGAACGTCCTCAAAGAGGCGTACCGTCTGCATGATAAGGTCGGCAAAGTCCATGGCCGCGTTTTTTTTCAGATTATTCTGGTAACGCCGGTATACTCCGGCGATCTTCGTAAGAAAGGGGTCGGACGCCTCCTGCTCGAAGCGTTCGGGAGAGATTAGCCGGTTCTTGGCCCGCTCGATGAAATAGAGGGCCGTCTGGGGGGTGATGGCCTTATCGGTAACTCCGAGATCGCGCAACACTCCCTTCATCAACGATACCTGATCCGATTCGTCGTAGATGACAAACCGAGGGTTGTAGCCGATATCCTGCGCCTGTCTCCTCAGGATCTTCAGGCAGGCGGAGTGAAAGGTGGTGATCCAGGGCAGGTCACAGTCGACCGCCAGGAGTCGGGAGATCCGCTCCTTCATTTCCCGTGCGGCCTTGTTGGTGAAGGTAACGGCCAGTATCCGGTCGGTGGAGACCCCCTCGGAGACAAGGTAGGCGATTCGATGTGTCAGAACCCGTGTCTTTCCGCTGCCGGCGCCTGCCAGAACCAGGATCGGGCCGGAAGTCTTCGTGACGACCTGTCGCTGCTCGTCGTTGAGCCTCTTGAGGATCTCGTTTTTTTCCATTATGGGATAGTGTAGCCGTCCGCTATGAGTCGTTAAAAAGGTCCCTATTTCACGGTCTTGAGCTTATCAAGGTCGAGATCGCTGCCGAGGATTACCATGATATCGCTGTCCTTGAAGACAAAGTCCGCCTCCGGGTTCAACACGACCCGCTCCGGGATCAGCTCCTTGACGGCTATCACAAAGACCCCGTACTTGCGCCTCAGGTCAAGCTCGGTCAGGCTCTTTCCGGTAAACACCGCCGGCACCGCGAATTCCTGGATGCTGTATCCCTCCGAGATCGGCAGGTAGTCTATGACATTGGGTCTGGACAGGCTTTGGGCAATCCGCTGGGCCATCTCTTTTTCCACGTGAATAACCTCGGTAACGCCGAGGCGTTTGAGGATCTTGCCGTGGTCCTCGTTGATGGCCTTGACCCAGATTTCCGGCACCTTCATTTCCTTGAGGTGAAGCGCGATAAGAATAGACGAGTCCATCTTCTCGCCCATGCTGACCACGGCCACGTCCACGTTGTTGACGCCCAGCGCCAGGAGGTTTTCTGCCATGGTGGCGTCGGTGACGACCGCCTGGGATGAAAACTCCTGGACCTTCTGCACGATCTCCTTATCCTCATCGATGGCCGTGACCTCCTGGCCCAGCTCGTAGAGGGTCTTGGCCACGTTAAAACCGAATTTCCCCAACCCGATGACCGCAAAGCTTCTCATAGGCCCTCCTATCCCACCATGAGATTTTCTTCGGAGTAGGCAAAGTGGACCGACCCCGCCCGTTTTTGCAGGGCCAGCAGTATGGTCAGCGGCCCCACCCTGCCGATGAACATCGTCAACGTAATAAAGAATTTACCGGCCCAACTCAGATAGGGGGTTATCCCCATCGAAAGCCCCACCGTCCCAAAGGCGGATACCGTCTCAAAGAGGCTCGATACGAATATCCCCCGGCCGGTGATTTCTATCGGCGCCCCCACTAGGTCAAATGAGAGGACGAGAAACGTCATGATAATAATAAGTGCGGTAGAAAGCGCCATGATGATCTGCGCCTGCAGCAACGTCTCGGAGGGTATTGTCCTCCTAAAGGCCGATACGGCTTCACTGCCTTGAAACTGAGACCGGATCAGTAATAGGATTACCGCAAAGGTGCTCGTCTTTGTACCCCCGCCGGTGGAGGCGGGGGAGGCCCCTATAAACATAAGGATAATGACAATAAAGACGCTCGGGTTAAGCATCTCGGCCATGTTTACGATATTAAAACCGGCGGTACGCGGCATAATTGAGGCAAAGAGGGAATTCATGATGAGAAAACCGGTCGATTCGCCGGCAAAGGTATTGCGAAACTCGAGGAGACCGATGACGGCCGCCCCTATGACGGTAAGCAGCGTCGTTGTGACCAGTACGATCTTTGTATGGAGCGTGAGCGAGTGGCGCCGTTTGGTCCTGATCACCTGCAGCAGGTCGTCGATGACGAAAAAGCCGACACCTCCGATCACGACGAGGATCATAACCGGAATGATAACCAGCGGCTCCCCATTGACCGCCATGAGATTTTCGGGAATCAGTGAAAAACCGGCGTTGCAGAAGGCGGAGACGGCGTGAAAAAGGCCGTAGTAAAACGCCTTCGCAGGATCATCGCCGACGACCCCCATCATCGGAATCGCGATGAGGATCGTCCCGATCAGCTCTACCGTGACGGTGACCGTAAAGATGATTCGAAAGACGCCCCAGATATCCCACTGCGCGTGGGGAGTCATCGTGGAGGAAAAGAGGGATTTTTGCCCGATGTTGATCCTGCCGGTAAAGACGAAGCCGAAGAGTATAGCAAAAAAGGCGATCCCGATACCGCCGAGCTGAATAAGCGTGAGTATCGCGATCTGTCCCACAAGGGTAAACGTAGTCCCGGTATCAACCACGGTCAGCCCCGTTACGCAAACGGCGCTTGTGGCGGTAAACAGGGCGTCCACAAAGGGGATGCTGCCCGCGACCGTCGACTGGGGCAGCAACAGGACGAACGTCCCCCATAGGATAATGAAAAGAAACCCCGACAGCATGAACCGGGCAGGGTTACTCTGTGAGTATATAATCATCTATTCTACGGTTACGCTCTTGGCCAGGTTTCGGGGTTGATCCACGTCCGTCCCCTTGAGGTCCGCCACATGATAGGCCAGAAGCTGCAACGGGACCGCCAGGACGATCGGGGCAATCATCGGGTCCGTATCGGGTATATAAATAACATCTCCGGCTTTCTTTTTGATCTCCTCGTCCCCCTCGGTGGCCACAGCGATCACCATGCCGTCGCGAGCCCTCACTTCCTCGACGTTGCCGAGCACCTTCTCGTAGGTCTTGTTTTTGGTGACCACAATAACCACGGGCATCTCCTCGTCGATGAGGGCAATCGGCCCGTGTTTCATCTCGCCGGCGGGGTATCCCTCCGCGTGGATATAGGAGATCTCCTTGAGCTTGAGCGCTCCCTCTAACGCGATGGGATAGTTGATCCCGCGGCCGAGGTAGAGGAAATTCTTCGCGTGCATATATTTGCGCGCGAGCACCCGGATGCCATCGTTTCCCGATAGGACCTTTTCCACGTGGCCCGGCAGCGTAACGAAATCCGCCAGGCGGCGCTTCATATCAGACGGCGAGATCTTCCCCAGGATCTGGGCCAGGAACAGCCCGATCAGGTAGAGCGAGGTCAGTTGCGTCGTAAAGGCCTTTGTGGAAGCAACGCCGATCTCCGGGCCCGCATGGGTATAGACGACGCCGGCCGACGCCCGGGCGGCGCTTGATTCCACGGCATTGCAGACCGAAACGACGAAGGCCCCCTTCTCTTTCCCCTCCTTCATCGCCGCAAGGGTATCGGCCGTCTCGCCGGACTGGGTGATACCGATGATGAGGGTCCTTTCTCCTATGATGGGATTGCGATAACGGAACTCGCTGCCCAGCTCCACCTCCACGGGAATGCGGGCCAGTTCCTCGATCATGAACTTTCCGACCAGCCCCGCGTGCCATGACGTCCCGCACGCCACGATGACGATTTTATCGATACGCTCGACGGCCTGCCTGGTAAGGTTCAGTTCGGGCAGGATTATCTCGCCCCGATCCTCGGAGATCCTTCCCCTCATCGTATCGATGATCCCCTGCGGCTGCTCAAATATCTCCTTGAGCATGAAGTGTTTATACCCGCCCCTTTCGGCCATAACGGGGCTCCAGTCGATGCGCCGGACCGGCTTTTTTCTCGGAGTTCCCGCAAGGTCCATGACCGTGAGCACGCCGTCCTTGTACTCCACGACTTCTCCATCGTCCAGGATGACGATATCCCGGGTATGGTTGATGACCGCCGGGATGTCGGAGGCGATAAAAAATTCATCCGTCCCAAGGCCGAGGATGAGGGGGCTCTCGAAACGTGCGGCCATCAGCGTGTCCGGCTCGTCTTCCTTCAGAATACCCAGCGCATAAGACCCCTTAATCATCTTAAGCGCCGAAAGCACCGCGTCCCGGAAGGAAAGGTCATCCTTGATGAAACGCCAGATGAGGTGGCTGATGACTTCGGTGTCGGTCTCCGAGGTAAACGTGTGTCCCTCACCGATGAGCATCTCTTTGAGTTCGAGGTAGTTCTCGACGATCCCGTTATGCACGACTACGATGTTTCCCGCCTTATGGGGATGGGCGTTTTCATCCGAGGGTTTGCCGTGGGTCGCCCAGCGGGTGTGGCCGATCCCCACGCAGCCGTCCAGCGATTCCTGAGAAATCAGGTTCTCGAGGGCCGAGAGCTTACCCTTGCTTCGCCTGATGGTTACCGTTCCGCCGGAAATGACGGCTATTCCTGCGGAATCGTAACCCCGATATTCAAGCCTCCTGAGCCCGTCCAGGAGGAGATTGCTCACCTTCTTCGGGCCGATATAGCCGACTATTCCGCACATGATCGATTCCTCGTTATTATCGCTTTTATGTATGTTCCTTTCGAGATTTGACCCCACGGCCGGGGATCGTAACCTGTTTTGACCTGGCGACCGCCAGGGAATTGGGTGGGACGTCCTTGGTGATCGTGGAACCGGCGCCGATAAGCGAATCGTCACCCACGGCAACCGGCGCGATGAACTGGGTATCGGACCCAATGAAGACGCCGTCGCCGATGGTGGTCGTGTGTTTCTTGGCCCCGTCGTAGTTGCACGTGATGGTTCCCGCGCCCACGTTGACCTCTTTGCCGATCTCGGCATCCCCGAGATAGCTGAGGTGGCTTGCCTTGGAACCCCGGCCGATCGTCGATTTCTTTACTTCGACGAAGTTGCCGATCTTGACATTACGGCCCAGATGCGTCTTGGGCCTGATGTGGGCAAACGGGCCGATCTGTACCCCCCCCTCGACGACGCTTTCGGTAATGACCGAGCACATCTTCACGGTAACCGTATCCCCCAGCGCCGAATCGGTAATCTTCACGTTCGGCCCGACGAAGCAGTCACTGCCGAGGGTCGTTTGGCCCTCCAGGTATGTATCGGGGTAGAGCGTCGTGCCCGGACCAACCGTGACGGCCCAATCAACGTAGGTTCGCTCCGGATCGATGACCGTCACCCCCCCGTCCATCAGACGTTCGACAACCGCCCCCCGAACAACACGCAACGCCGCGGCAAAGTCCCGCGGAAACCCTACGTCTCCCGGCCGGTCAGGCCGGTTCACCATAAATTGTCTCCCGCCGCCCTTGCACGCCTGTCGGTCGAGCAGACCGAAAAGGCGATCGGTGAAAGATCCGTTATAATCGCCCGACGGCCCGTCTATACCCCCTATCGAAGAGGCGTCGGCCACCAGCAATCGCGTTTGTCTTTCACCGTTTGCCCCAACCGCCTCAATCCGGCATGGGGTTTCCGGCTGTTGCCGGTAGGCGTCGATAAAATCGGAGAGGACCGTTCCGTCCAGCGGTGCCGCGACAGCCGAGACAAAGAGGATGTCTCCGGGGTGCCCCTGTAGGTCACTCAGCATCCGGCCGATGAAGGCCATGGGGTCCCCCGCCCCGGCAACGACCGATCCCCCGGGGGGCATCAGCGCCCATATATCTCCCAACGTCTTCTCGTCGGCACCGTGTGCAAATACGATAATACCGTCGGGGGCAAGCGTAAGGGCGGCATCAAGCAGATAGCCGAGATGAGGTCTTCCCATGATCGGCCGTAGATAAGCGGGGATTGGTCGAGCCGTCGAATCCGCGGACGAGGCCGGGATGACGACCAATAGGGGGCGTTTTTGCCCCTCTTCTGTTGATGACATCATCATTCTAAAAAAGCGAGAGATCGGCGACCCGAACAACGGCCGCGGACAATCTCCCCTTATTTCATCCTTTTATTCCGCAGGCAGGATATTCACTCCCCCGTCCCTTCGCTCTCACGACCCTACTAACCAAGCGTTCCACTCCTCCCCCCCCTCCGCTCTCTCATTATCGAACAGCCAAGGGAATCGGCCTTACGTCTACGGGGGCGCTATCAATGGGTATCATACGCCCAGTCAACGGATAAAGTCAAGCACCTTTTACCCGCGGCCGGCGGCACACAGCCCTTCCCCGTACCAGGCCCAAGCCCGCCGTGCTGATTTATCTTGAAAAAAACAGTCGATTGACGGATAATACGCCGAAAGAAGGGGGGGATTCATGAAAATGCGATCGCTTTTTTTTCGGTTTCTGATACTCTGCGCCGGTCTCATCGTCATCGTCGGCTGCACAACGATTATGCCGAAGTCACAATCCTATAAGCTGTCGGACGCCTACTTTATCGAGGTAAGGGATAACGAGGACCCGTTGGTCATGGAATATTTCTTCGAACTCAACGACTACCTCGAAGACGGCGATTGGGCCATGGCGGTCGAAAGTGCCACGGAAGGGATTGACGCCATCCCAAAATACTCGGAGCTTTTCTCCTATTTCTACGCCATGCGGGCATACGCCTCCATTATGCTCTATCGGCTCGAGGCCGGCGTCGAAGACATCGAAACCCTGACGCGTTTTGACAAGGAATCATCGATGATCCCGGGCCTCTGGACCTATTACTACTTCAGCTACGCGCCCTTTGATGCCGATCCGAAAAGCTACTACCTCAAGGCGAAAGAATCGCTCATCAAGTGGCGGGCCGCCAGCCCCCATAATACCTTCGAGCTGATATTTTCCGATCCCGGCCGCATTGCCGCTACGGCGGCGGTCATCGACGAGGAACTGAAAAAATAGCACATCAACCCGCCAATTGAATCGGTAAGGCGACTCCACGCCGGGTCACGAAAAGAGGAATTGCCGACACACGGCATCCGAATACCGATATTGATGAGAATACCGGAAAAAGACTCTTTCTCAAGGGAGTGATAAGGAACCTTCTGTTCTTCTGCGTCCTGATAGCCCTCCTCCTTTTTTCCGCGGGCAGATCCGACTATTGGCAGGGGTGGCTCCTTATCGTCGTTATGGCCGTCCAGATTGTCGTGACAATCCTGCAGTCTTCCGGCTACACGAGCCTTGCCGCCGAGCGGATCAAGCCGGGGCCGGGCATCAAGTGGTGGGACAAGGGCTTCATGGCGCTCTATTTTCCGCTGAGCATGAGCATCTTCGTCGTCGGGGGCCTTGACGCGGGGCGGTTCGGCTGGACGCACGGCTTGCCGTTATGGGTGTATCCGGTTTCGGTGGTCGTCTACGGTGCCTCGTTTGCCTTCACCAGATGGGCGATGCAGACAAACAGGTGGTTTTCGAGCGTCGTGCGAATCCAGACGGAACGGGATCAACAGGTTGTTTGGGAAGGTCCCTACCGTTTTGTGAGACACCCCGGGTATACCGGAATCATCGTGAGCTTCGTGAGCGCACCCTTTATCCTCGGCTCTCTTTGGGCGCTCGTGCCGGCTGGCGCCGGCGCGCTCCTCTTAATAGCCCGCACGGCCCTCGAGGACACCGCGCTTCAAAGCGAACCGGCCGGGTATATGGAATATGCCGGGAAGGTAAAATATCGGCTGCTGCCCGGCGTCTGGTAGCAAAGAAGGCCGCCTCAAAAGACGGCGGCCCATCGGCACCCGTTTTTACCGATTTCACGCCCCCCGCTCCGGCGGCGCCATCGGGCCCGTGAGCTTCGGGACGGCCCGGGACCCGCGCTCCCCGACTGAGAGCTCCAGCCGCCGGTCATCCACGGCCCTGCGCAGCTGCCGCACGACCCGCCGCCGGCTGTCCAGAAATGAAACCGTCCGGGCCATTTCCTCGAAAAAATCCACCTTCTGCTCGGCGTCGTCGGCCTGCTGTTCGATCTCACGATAGGCGTCGGAAAGCCTCCCGATCTTCTTGAGCAGCACGGAGAGATTCAGGGCGATCACCGGATCGCCCCCGAAGAGGTCCTTGGCGCGGTAGAGGTTCTCCAGGGCGCACGAGTCGTCTCCCGTAAGAAACGAGAGGTACGCGCGGTTGATGCAGGTTGAGACCAGCGGAGGCCCCGACGCGTCGATGCGGTCCAGGATGTCGCGTGCGTCATCCACGGCCCCTTCCTCGATATAGGCGAGCGCCAGGCGGGAGAGCAGCAGGGTCGATATTGCCAGCGATCGGTAGCCCCGGACGATATCGAGCGGGCGGCCGCGGGCAGGCAGCCCCCGCAGAAAGACGAACATCTCCGCGTGGGAGCGCTCCTTGGCGCCCACGATCGTTCGGTAGGCTTTGTTGATCTTTTGAAAGCGGGTGGCCGCGCGCCGGTCGCCGGCGCATCGGTCCGGGTGCCAGCGCTTGGCAAGGCGTTTATAGGCGGCCTTCACCTGGCCGGCGTCGGCCCCCGGAACGAGGCCCAATATCCGGTAGTGCCGCTCAAGCCCCCCGCCGGTCGGATAATTCATGGGGACACCATTACGATCATCCCGTAATATATAAGTATAGTGCGGTTTTGTACGTGAGTCAATACGGCGGGAAAGCAGCGGGCAGAGCCGCCGGCCTCGGTGTCTCGGTAGAATTTATAAGAGCCTTATTGGTCGGCGTAGTCCAACAGCCCCGTGTGCATGATCAGTTTCCAGCCACAGGCCGTCTTCGTGTAGCCCTTGCATGCCCGCCCCTTCCAGACAACGGTCGCCCCGGTCTCCGTGTGACGCCACAGCGTATCGACGTCGACGACGGCAAAGGCCCCGTCTCCCTGGGCCGAGACCTCTATGCGCAGCGTCCTTCGCCGGTTGTGCACCAGCGTGTGGGTATCGAAGAGCTCCTGCCAGGAGTCTTGCCAGCGTTGTCTGTCGTATCTGCCCTGCACGAATTCCCAGGTCATCGGGTCATGCGACCGGTTGTCCGGCGGCCACGGCCACACCATGTCGGGATGGAATATATCCACTAGGGTCCCGGCGTCCTTCATGTCCCAGGCGGCCGTCTCCCGATCGACCATGGATTTTATCTCTTCGGCGATTTGTTTGGTGTCCGCTCCTTTCATTGAGAAATCCTCCGATGCCCTGCTGCCCATCACCGTTGCCGGTATGACATGATTATAACGGACACGGCTCCCTGATCATAATACCAAACAGGGTCGATGATCGTCTTGCTCGCTTTTCGAGAGGGTATCCGAGATACCATTCGGCTCCGAGCGGTTTTCACCCGCCCCCCCAATTCGGTCCCGGTGGAAATGATGGTTTTTTGGCGCATCACAGCTCGCCATACGTTTCGTCGTGCGCTTGAGCAACACCCTGATTAATGTTGCCTTTTACCCGCATAAAATCATCGGGCGTGTCAATTTCATCCCAGAACAGGCCGGTAACGTCGACGAATGAGGCCTGGATTGATCCTCGCCTGATCATCTCATCCAGGGCCTTGCTGGTGTATAGTCTGTTATCCTTTCTTATCGCGAACGCACCCAGTTCATTGCGCAGTACGCTAAGGGCTTCCCGGCCGATTCTCACCGCACCGGCAAAATAACCCGTTGTCGGAGACACGTCAATTTTTTTACCGATCCTAACGACACGGCCATCGGATACGGAGACCATAACGTCATCTCCCGTACACCGATCGGAAAAATCAACGGCTATGGCAACCTCGTCGTCCCGTTCGTCAACTTGCGACAGCAAATCATCCTCGTAGATACAATCTCCCATTATGTATGTAAATTCTCCGCGAACGTGATCCAGGGCCTTGTACAGTGACATGACATTGTTACCGGTGGCGTATTGCGGATTATACACGTACGAAAGCCCCTTCCCGGAGGGAAACCGCTCTCTTATCATATCGGCCATGTACCCCACGACAATCCATATTTGCCGCACGCCGCTCCCACGCAGCTGGCAGATAAGTCTTTCAAGCAGCGTTTGGCCATTAATCTCCAGAAGACATTTCGGTTGATCACCCAGTATAGGCCGTAACCGTCTGCCGAGACCCGCCGCGAGGATCACCGCTTCCATATCGTACCCTCCTTTTCGTATTCCCTGATAGCCGCTGCCGCTCGCATCGCTGATTTACCATCATTGTATGAAAAAATGGAATTAACAACCTCCCGGTATCGAGTATCGGGCATCCAGTCACCTTCGAGCAGTTTATCCGCAGCAGGTTTTAACTCATCTATCTCGCGAATCATCCTTGTTATCTCCCACCACGAAAAATCATGGGCACATTCCCTGGCTCTATACGGATCGGGAAGTATGGTAATAATCGGTCGGAACAGTTGCGCAAATTCGAAAATCGTACTGCTAAAATCGCTGATCATAAGATCAGCCACAAACATATAGCTGGTAACGTTTGACTCTTCCACAAACCGTATCGTATCTATCCGGCGATACAGATCCAGCCATTTTGGCTCCGACAAATCATGCAGCTTAACGATAACGTTATAGTCGCTACTCAGTTTTTTAATGCTATCGGCCGCAATCGGAGTGGAGCTGAGGCTTCCCCAGGTGGGGGAATACAGTATTGTCTTCTTGGATAAATCTAGGGATAGGCTGTGCAATATACTTTCTCTATCCAAGGTTTGGTCAAAAAAACAATCGGTTTTGGGGTACCCGACGACTCGAATAGCGGGGACGCCTTGTTTTTCCAGCCTCTTTTTCAGATTTTGACCGGGCACAAGACAAAGATAATCCCTATTGTCTTTACGGTCTATAAAATCCTTGCATCCGATTCCGTGGAATACCTGAACGGCCCGTATCCCCCATATCGGGAATTCCCTACGAATATAATGATAATCCATTACAATAACGAGATCTGGATAGAGTTTGGCCGTAGTATAGTCAATAGACAGGCGCTCCAGGTAATCGGCGGCTTCCCCTTTTCGCGCAACGATACGCACGTGCGGCAAATACTTATGAATCGCCGAAAACATCGCGTAATGCATGGGAAGGGAAATATAAAGGACCGTACCATCCGTCCGATTCCAGCATCGCTTCCGCCACCATATTATGGTAAAGATAACTCTTCTCATAAGGCGATAGACATCGATTGCCGGGCGGCGCACTAATTTTTTAACACGCGGGTAAAAACACATTTGCGGTCTGCCCTTTCTGGTTCTCCCGTCTCTTGGATTCTTACAACGATTATTGCTCTACTTTTTATATTAACATTTTTCTTTTTTGAAACGTCTCTCGAAATTTTTAGCCGTGTGTCCTACATACAATAGTAGTGGCGGATTTATAAAATCGTTGATGAAATATAGATAAGTGTAACTAGTGGAGTTCCTGCAACGGAAAAGAGGCGGCTATCACGAAAAAAACATGACTTATTTCGCAATCACCCACACAACGCATGGTTGGGGGAGATCTCTCTCCGGAGACTATCACTCCTATATATTGCTATTTAATTACCGTTAATTTCAACGTTTAATTTGTTAGTTGCTGCGAAAAGGACGGAATAGCCGCAGATCCTATTCGTTGACTTTAGTCCTTACTATCCATTCCCCCGTATTTTCGCCCGGTTCATTTTACGTCATAGCTCGCAGTAGGTCTCGCTGCACGCCTCGGCCACGCCCCTATGGACGACCTTGCCCTTGTGGATGTTTACGCCGCGCTTAAGCGAGGGATTGTCGGCGATTGCGCCGTCAAATCCCTTGTCGGCCAGCTCCAACACGTAGGTGATCGTCACCCCGCTCAGCGCAAAGCTGGCGGTGCGGGGCACGGCCCCCGGCATATTCGGGACGGCATAGTGGACGATCCCCTCCTCGACGAAGAAGCGGTCGTTATGGGTGGTGGGCCGGGATGTTTCGGAGATGCCGCCCTGGTCGATGGCCAGGTCCACGATGACGCTGCCGGGCTTCATCTTCTTCACCAGGTCCCGACTGATGAGATGCGGCGTCCTGGCGCCGGGGATAAGGACCGCCCCGACCACGACGTGGCCCCGCGAAACGTATTCCTCGACGCTGGCCTTGTTGCTCATGACGGTGACGGCCTTGCCCCTGAGCATATCGCCGGCGTATTTGAGGCGCGTCGGCGACGTATCAAGGATAAAGACCTCCGTGCCGATGCCCGCAGCCACGAACGCCGCGTTGAACCCGGCGATCCCGGCACCGAGGATGACGACGGTGGCCGCCGGCACCCCGGAGACGCCCGAAAGGAGCACGCCGGAGCCCCCGCTGATCTTTTCCAGGCCGTAGGCCCCCTTCTGAATCGAGAGCCGCCCGCAGACCTCGCTCATCGGCGCCAACAGCGGCAGGTAGCCGTCGGCGGTCTGGACGGTCTCATACGAGATCGCGGTGACGTTGGTCTTCAGCAGCTTCGCTGCAAGCGCGGGGTCCGCCGCCAGGTGCAGATAGGAAAAGATGACGTGGCCCGAAACGTGCTCCAGTTCCGAGCCCTCCGGCTCCCTGACCTTGACGATAAGCTCGGCCCCTTCCCACACGGCCCTGTTTGAGGGCACGATCACGGCCCCCGCACGCTTGTAGTCGTCATCGGTGATGCCGCTTTTTTCCCCGGCCCCTTTTTCTATGAGGACCGCGTGGCCCCGTCCCGTCAGCGCCGAGACGCCCGCCGGGGCAACGGCCACCCGATACTCTTCCTTTTTTATCTCTTTTGGAATACCGATTTGCATGAATGCCCTCCCGCTTTTATCGTGGCCTGTGAGACGACCGCGGTGACCGAAGAGCGGCCCCGCTACAGCTTTTCGCCGTGGGCCAGGATTTTTTCCATGTCAAGCTCCACGCCCAGGCCCGGCTTGTCGGGCACGGTGATATACCCGTCCTTGCCGACCGTAAAGGGCTCTTTGAGCATGAAGTCGCGCGCCTCTGGGACCCATCCCGGCGGCTCGAAGGGGAACTCGCAGTAGGGACAGATATGGACGGAACCCATCAGTTGGAGGTTTGCGGCAAACCCCAGCCCGTTGGTCCAGGTATGGGGAGAAAACTGGAGGTTGGCGGCCTCGGCCATCCCCGCGATCTTCTTGCCCATGAGGATTCCGCCGGCCAGCGTCACGTCCGGCTGGACGATATCCAGACAGCCCCCGCCGATTAGGTCGCGGAACTCGTAGAGGTCGGTGTTGAACTCGCCCCCGGCGATGGGGATGGTGGTGGAGGCCCTCAGCGCGGCCATCCCGTCGTAGTCGTGCTTGAACAGCGGCTCCTCGATCCAGCGCACATCAAGGTCTTCCAGCACCGCCGCCGTGCGCATGGCCCGCTTCAGGTCCCAGCGCGGCCACTCGACCAGCCCCAGGTGGATGGGCCAGCCCTGGTTGGCGTCGACCATGATGTCAAAGTCGTCGCCGACGGCGTTGCGCACCGCCTCGACCACGGCGATGTCCTTTTCGAACTCCATGGAGCGGATGCGCAGCTTTGCCGCCCGAAAGCCCATCTTCTGGATCTCCTTGATGTATTCAACCCGCTTTTTGGGCTCCTGAATCTCGCCGGAGGAGGCATATGCCTTGATCCTGCCGTCCCCTCCCCCGAGCAGCTTATAGATCGGAAGGCCCGCCTTTTTGCCGAGGATGTCCCACATGGCGACTTCCATGAAGAAGGCCTTGTAGCCCAGGTAGTGGGCGCTGCGGATGACCTGGACGATGTTCTCTATCCTTGTGGGATCGCGCCCCACCAAAAAGGGCCGCATCATGCCGACCAGGCCCCTGGATTCGTCGAGGAACCCGACCATGGCCGAATAGCCCTCTATCCCCTCGTCGGTCTTGACGACCGTGATCAGGCAGCTGTTGTTGTGCTGGGGAAAGCCGGGGATCCATGACGGCATAAAGGGCGCGGGCAATGGATAATGACAGAGATAAAAATCGATCTCGGTGATTTTCATACGATCCCCCTATGATTTTTATATAAACGGTTCATTACGACGCCTATTCCGAGCCGTAATTTAAATCAATCACGGCCACCGGCACGCTTCGTCCGGCCAATATCGCCCGCACCATGACGGGTCTCGTATAAAAGGGCAATACTGTTTATTTGTCGAGTTGCCCGTGAATCGCCGTTCCGATGCCGGATGGGTTGCCTTTCGAGGATTACGGCTTTTCCACAATCCCTTCCCCTTTCTCTACTTCCCCTGAAACTTCGGGGGCCGTTTTTCGATAAACGACATGACCCCTTCCTTGGCGTCCTCCGTGGTCACGGCGATTCCCTGGAACGCGCTCTCGAATTCGAGCATGGTCTGCATATCCACGTCAAACGAGCGGTTGAGCATCTTCTTGATCATCCCGATGGACCGGGTGGGGCCGGCGGCCAGCCGCGTTGCCAGCACCATCGCCTCGTCCATGACCTTATCCTTGGGCACGACCCGGTGGATCAGCCCCATCTCCAGGGCCTTCTCGGCCAGGATGTCATCTCCGAAGAACATGATCTCTTTGGCCTTGGCCAGCCCTACAATCCGCGGCAGCAGGAAGCATCCCCCCGCGTCCGGCACCAGCCCCCGCCGCACGAAGACTTCGATAAATTTTACGCCCTCGCCCGCCACGATGATGTCGCCGCCCAGCGCTATGTTGACGCCGGCGCCGGCGGCCGTCCCGTTGATGGCATTGACGATGGGTTTCTCACAGTTGGCCATGCTGAAGTAGACCTTGCCGTAGAGGTGGGCCGAGAGCTTCATCCCCATGGCCGTGGCGAGATCCGAACGCCCCGCGCCGGAAACGAGGTCGGCCCCGGTGCAAAACGCCCGGCCGCTGCCCGTGAGGATTATCGCGCGGATCGAATCGTCCTGCTCTGCGTCCTGAAAATAGGCGATCAGCCCTTTGACCATGTCAAACGTCAGGGCGTTCATGTTGTCGGGGCGGTTGAGGGTAACGATCCCCACATTATCGCGTTTGTCGAATGTGAGCTCTGACATAGTGACTCCTTATCAAAAAATGGCAGTCATTATAAAGACTCTATAAAGAGTATACCGGCCTTACCCGCCGTATCGCGCGGGCGGCCCGTATCATTTTCTCCTGAGGATGGTCAGGGCCGAGAGCGCCGCGTTGTAACAGAAGAGACGGTGCTCCGGGATGGGCGTCCATCCCCTGCCGTCGCTCCCCTGGGCCAACAACAGGTACTTTTCGACGATCTCCCGGTCCGCCTTGGAAAGGGCGTCGGCCCGCCGGTCGTAAAGGCCCCGGACCTCCCGCACGAAGTCGTTGAGCCGCCGGTTATCGGGGTCGGCGTCCCACAGCGCAAAATCGGCGTCGGTGCTCCAGCTGCCGGTGCGCAGGTAGAGATCTTTGAAAGAGGCCGTATCGGTCTTTTTGAGATATTCCGAGGGCAGCGTAAACGTCAGGTGGGGGCTCTGGTGGATATATTCGAGCAGGGCCGCCAGCCGCGAGACCGGGATCGGCTCCTCCAGGACGTTACCCCTGTAGCCGTAGAACTCAAAGTCCGTGGAAAACGGCAGGAAGAATCCGGAAAGCGTCGGACCGACGGCATCCAGCATCGCGTAGAGCCGCTTTTCGTTCATGATCGCCATCCGGCCCAGGCACGACAGCGTGTAGCTGTTCCATTCCTGGACGCTCCGAAAGGCCACGATCGACGCCGCGCCTGCCCCGTTCCATACCACCGGGGAAAGGCCGGTCATCGACCTGATCGACTTTTTCATCTTCAAGAGCATCCGAAGCTGGCCGAGCGGGCCCATCCGGGAGGCCAGCGCGATCTCCTTGAACATCGAGGGGGGCACGGGCTTGAAGTCGTTGGCGACGTTGAGCAGGTCGTCGGTGGTGTAGCGCAACAGCCCGTTGTCGACGAAACACCACGAAAATCCGTTCTCCGAAAGTATCAACGGCAGCAGCGGGTCGATGGAAAGCTCCGGCGGGAAAAACCCGGCGGGCCTGATCCCGAGAACTCGCTTGGCGGTGGCCAGGTAGCGCCCGATATCCCGCCTGACGTCCTCGGTTGTCATGAGCGGGAGGATCCCGTGGGTCCAGCTCGTTCCGGTGACCTCAACCTGGCCCCGTTTTATCAGGGCCTTGATCAGGTCGACGACCTCCGGGTACTTGCCGTATTCGGGAAACGCGCCGGAAAGCACGTCCAGCGTAAATCCCGTAACGTTGAGGACGATTTTATACTGGGGATTTTTTTCGAGCATCTCCAGGACGGGGAGATAGCTCCTGTCGATAACATTGGGAATTTCCGCAAACGGAAATTCTGCGTAGAGGAGGTTCGCGTGGAGCAGCAGGGTGGTATCTACCATGTCGTTACCCGTCCAGACTAAAATAGAACCTTAATACATTTCTTACGGCATGTCAAGCAAAGGGAGCGGTTCGGGTGAGTTTACACCCCCGCCCGGCCGTGCACAAGACGGGAACGTTGGTCCGCATCGCGGCGGCTTACCGCGCACGGCTTTAAGGACACGGGCCCGCGGATGCCGGGACGAGGGCTTAACGCCCGGTGAAGCTGGGCTTGCGTTTTTGCTGATACGCCGCGACGCCCTCCTTGAAATCCTCGGACATGAGCGAGAGGATAAACTGGTCCGTATCCATGTGGGAGGTCAGGCGATCCAGCGCCGTCGTCAGGGCGTTGATCGTCTGCTTGGTCATGGCAACCTGAACGGGCGGCTTTTCGGCCACGTGCTCGGCGATCTTTCTGGACACCGACAGCGCGTTGCCGTCGGCGGTGATCCGCTGCGCGAATCCCCACTCGTAGGCGTCGGCCGCCTTCACCCGTTCGGCGAAGATGACGATCTCTTTGGCGCGGGCGGGCCCCACGAGGTGGACGAGGCGGGGCAGCGAGGCCCAGCTCATGTTCATACCCAGGCCGATCTCCGGCACCCGGATAAAGGACGATTCGGCCATAACCCGAAAATCAAGGGACGCCGTCAGCGCCACACCACCGCCGACGCAGAACCCCTCGATGGCCGCAATCGTAAACTGATCAAGGTCCTCCCACGCCCGGCACATCCGGGGGCCGTACTCCATCGCCTTACGCTTTTGGAAAAGCCCCTCTCCAAAAATCTCGTAGAGCTTCGGGTCCGAAAGGTCCACGCCCGGTGAAAAATAGGAATCGCCACCGGTGAGGATCACGGCAATCAGGTCGGCGCGCTTTTTAAGATCCTCGGCCATGAACGAAAGCTCTTCGATCAGGTCAATCGAGAGGGCGTTCTTCTTTTCGGGCCGCGAGATCCTGACTATCGCCGTTCTCTCCTCTTGTTCGAGGTCAAGCAATCGATACTCCATAGACAGCTCCTATACGCCATAAAATCGCCTCGATTATTCCACAGGGGCATACGCGTGTCAATAGTGCAATCGACTCGGTCGATGAGGCCCGCCGGACCTCACACGGGCGGCCTCCCCGGCAAAAATATAAGAAACTACCGGGATAAGGTTGTGCTTTATTGCCGTTTTGGTATAATGCATGCTCTTTTATAAGGATACAATACACCGATGATTCAGCACAGACCCGCGAACTTCCCGAGTGACCTGGAGATCTCCCAGGCGGCGGACGCCGCCCCCATCGCCGATGTGGCCCGACAGGCCGGCATCGACAGCCGGCATCTGCTGCCGTTCGGGGAATATAAGGCCAAGGTCCTGCCCAACATCCTCGATACGCTGGCCGACCGGCCCAACGGAAAGTACGTGGTGGTCACCGCCATCAACCCGACACCGCTCGGGGAGGGAAAGACCATTACCACCATCGGGCTCTCCCAGGGTTTCAAGGCCCTCGGAAAGCCCGTCTTCACCTGCATCCGCCAGCCGTCTATGGGGCCGACCTTCGGGATCAAGGGAGGGGCAGCCGGGGGTGGATATTCACAGGTGGTCCCGATGGAGGAATTCAACCTTCATCTGACCGGCGATATCCACGCCGTGGCGATCGCCCACAACCTGATGGCCGCGGCCATCGACGCCCGGAGGCTCCACGAATCACGGAGAAGCGCCCCCGAGCTCTTTGATATATTGGTCAAGGACGGACGATTCACCGATTGGCAGAAAAAGCGTCTGTCAAAGCTCGGCATCGACCCCGAAAAACGCGCCGAGGATTTCACCCAGGCCGAGAAGCGTCGGTTTGCATACCTGGATATGGACGACCATAACGTCTTCTGGCGGCGGGTGGTGGACGTAAGCGACTCGTCGCTCCGTAATACCGTCACGGGGCTGGGCGGACCGCTGGACGGCCTGGCCCGCCAGAACGGGTTTGATATTGCCGTGGCCTCCGAGATCATGGCGATCCTGGCGCTGGCCGCCGATCTTCCCGACCTCAGGCAAAGGATCAGCCGTATCATCTTCGGCGTGAGCCGCCGCGGCGAGCCGCTGACCGCCGAGGACCTCGGCGTGGCCGGGGCCATGACGGTCCTGCTCAAGGACGCGCTCAAGCCCAACCTGATGCAGACACTGGCAAAAAGCCCGGTCTTTGTCCATACCGGTCCGTTTGCGAATATCGCGCACGGAAATTCATCGATCATAGCCGACACGATCGCCCTCAAGCTTGCCTCCGGCGGCTACGTGATAACCGAGGCCGGCTTCGGGGCCGAGTGCGGGCTTGAGAAGTTCATCGACATCAAGTGCCGAACGTCCGGACTGGCCCCCGACTGCATCGTGATCGTGGCCACGATCCGCGCCCTCAAGATGCACGGCGGAGGCCCCGAGGTGTCTCCGGGAAGATCGCTCGATGCCGCCTACCAAACTGAAAACCGGGAGCTGGTTAAGGCGGGACTTGGCAACCTCACGTTTCATATAAAAAACTGCCTGAAATTCGGCGTCCCGGTGGTCGTGGCCGTCAACCGCTTTCTGACCGACAGCGATTCGGAGATCGATATCGTAAAAGAAGCGGCGATATCGGCGGGCGCCCAGGGGGCCTATGTGAGCGACGCGTGGGAAAAGGGGGGCGACGGGGCGATCGATCTCGCGCGGGGCGTGGCGTCGGCCTGCGAGTTGAAAAAGGATTTCCGGTTTCTGTACCCCCTGGATATCCCCATCGAACAGAAGATCCGCACAATCGCCCGTGATTTCTATAATGCCGAGGATATCGACCTCTTTCCGGACGTTATAAAAAAGATCAGGCTCATCAGGAAATTCGGTCTGGAGGGGCTTCCCATCTGCATGGCAAAGACGCACCTGTCCATCTCCCACGACCCGGCGCTCAAGGGGGTACCCAAGGATTACCTGTTACCCATCGTGGATATCCGCATCTCGGCAGGGGCGGGCTTTCTCTATCCGCTGTGCGGGGAAATGCGCACGATGCCGGGCCTGCCGTCCCGCCCCGCCTTCATGGACGTGGATATTGACCCGGTAACCGAAAAGATCAGGGGACTTTTCTAGCCCGCAAATGGTCACCCGAGAGATATCCGGCGACCGGCTGGGGAGGTGCATTATGTGCGAATCGAACGTATATCTCAAAAAAGGCGAAGATGAGCAGCTCGTCCTCGAAGACGTGGTGCTGATCAAGCCGGCGCCGGGCGGGCTCTACCTTGAGGATATTCTCGGCCGGGTGCGAGAGATTTCGGGCCGTATCGAGCTTATCGACCTGATGAACCACCGGATTATTGTTACCGGCCAATAGTCAAACGGAGTAATTATGGCACAGATCATCGACGGAAAACAGATCGCCCGGCTCGTTCGGGCCGAGGTCGCCGAGGGCGTGGCCCTCCTCAAGAAAAGAAGCGGCGCCGTACCCCATCTTGCGGTTTTGCTGGTGGGCGACGATCCGGCATCTCAGGTATACGTCGGCCACAAGGAGCGCGACGCCGCCGAGGTCGGCATCGATTCGATCACCCATCGGATGGCCGCCGGCACACCCGAGGCGGAGGTCGCCGCGCTCATCGACCGGCTCAACGCCGACGACGCCGTCCACGGTATCCTCGTCCAGCTTCCCCTGCCGGGCCATATCGCCACCGATGCCGTCATCGAGCGCATCGACCCCGTAAAAGACGTGGACGGGATTACGCCCGAAAATTTCGGCAGGCTGCTCGCGTCCGAGGCGTTCCTGGAGCCCTGCACCCCGTCGGGCATCATGGAGCTCCTGAGGCGCTACGACGTATCAATCAAGGGGAGATCTGCCGTTATCGTCGGTCGCTCCAACATCGTGGGAAAGCCCATCGCGCTGATGCTCATGAGGGAACACGCCACCATCACCGTCTGCCATTCCCGGACGACCGATCTTGCCCGCCGGATTTTGGAGGCCGATATCCTGGTTGCCGCCACCGGCAAGCCGCGGATGATCGAGGGGCCATGGATCAAACAGGGGGCGGTGGTCATCGACGTGGGGATCAACCGTATGCCCGACGGCAAGCTCGTGGGCGACGTGGACTTTGACGTCGCTTGTGAGCGCGCCTCGCTGATAACACCGGTCCCGGGGGGCGTTGGGCTCATGACCAGGGCGATGCTCTTGAAGAACACCCTGAAGGCGGCCAACAAGGCCCTGTCCTAAACGCCGTGATAATCGCCCTCAACTCCCGTCCGCGGCGATGAAGGCCGATCCGAACCGGGACGGCTATTCCCGGACATGACAACGGTCTAACGGCCCCGGTGGATAAGGGCCTCCGCCGAGGCGATTTGAAAGGAAGAGGGTACGGGGCTCAGGTCTGCGTCCCCGGATCTATTTCGATGAGCCTTTTGGCAATCTCGTCGGCCGCCGCCGTAACCGGTGAATCGGCCAGTGAAAACCCGCCGTCGCCAATGTCGGCTTGAATAACCGCCTCCGAAAAGGGGATAAATCCCAGGAAAACAAATCCGGGCATTGCCTCCCGCAGGAATTTCTCGTCCCCTTCGTCCCTCACCTTGTTGCCCACCACCGCTATCTTCGTCAGGCCGATGTCGGCAGCAAGCGCCCGGACGCGGTTTGCCGTCTCCACGCTGCGCCTGCCCGGCTCCACCACGACGATCATCATATCCACGGCCCGGGCCGTCCCCCGGCCGAGGTGCTCGATGCCCGCCTCCATGTCCATGATCACCACGTCGTCCCGTTCCAGGACGAGATGTAAAAGCAGCGCCTTTGCCAGCGCGCTCTCGGGACAGATGCAGCCCCCTCCCCCCCGCCGCACCGTGCCCATGACGAGAAGGCGTATGCCGTCCTTTTTTATCGCTACGGTATCCGGCAGGTCATCCACCCGCGGATTGAGCTTGAAGAAGCCGCCCGACGTCCCCGGGCGAGCCCCCGTACGCTCGGCGATCAACTCCTTCATGGCCGATATCGGCACGACGGATGCGGGGTCCAGGCCGAGTCCGGCCGCCAGGTTCCCATCCGGGTCGGCGTCGACCAGGATCACGCCCGTACCCCGGTCGCGAAAGTACCGTGCCAGCAGCAGCACGAGGGTGGTCTTGCCCACACCGCCCTTTCCGCTGACGGCGATCTTCATCGGGCTATCTCCCTGATGATCTGTATCATCTCTTCGACCAGCCACTGTGTCAGGACGACGATGTCCTCGGCCGGAAATATCCCCGTGATCGTCTTGTCGTAGAGGAACGTGACGGCGGGACCGAACTCGTCGTCGCCTTCCCAGAAGACGATGCCCACCGGCACGCCGGCAAACGGCTCCACGACGGCCGACGCATCCCCCCCCAGCGCCGCCTCCCTGCCGCCCAATCGTTCGGCCGCATCCCAAAGGAGGTCTCCCCCGCCCGAAAGCGCCCGGGCAAGACGCCCTGCGGTCCGCCTTTTGTAGACGCCGCCGTAAAAGAGCCCGTCGGGGATATCTGAAAATGCGATCCAGTCGCCCGAGGGGATACACCCCGTGTGGGAACACAGCGCATGGAGGATGAGTATTTGGGTAAAGACGCCGACCACCGCGCCGTCACCGCGGGAGACGCTCCCGTCCGCCAGCCCGATACAATAGGTCTCCCCCATGCACGGCAGGCTTACCGACCGGTTCCCGTCCCGCCGCTGCTCGACGATCCCGCCGACCCGCCCGGCCTGGAGCAATATATCAATTTCTGCAATATCGCCCCACGACGCCGCGAGCGCGGCCTCATAGTTGGGCGCGGCTTTTGTCTTTCCGGCCGAACAGGAGACGACCATGAAGTTTCCTCTGTCATTGCGAGTGAGTGAAACGACCGAAGCAATCCCCCGACTGTCACCGGGAAACAAAGATATTGCCTCCCTGCACTCGTAATGACGATCTCTCTTCTCACATCGTTCGAGATTGCCGCGCTCCTTCGGGGCTCGCAATGACGATCTCTTATCAACATCGTTCGAGATTGCCACGCCCCTTCGGGGCTCGCAATGACGATCTCTAATCGTTGCGTTGACACGCGTCGCGTGTCAACGCAACACTCTTCTAAATAGTAAGCCATGATTCGGAAAAAATCGCCTTGCCCAGCAGCACCCGTGTCGTCTTGGCGTAGTCGCGCTCCTCGGCCGAGAGCGATACGTCGTCAACCGCATGGCCGTCCATGACGCGCCCGACGATGCCGGTGATATCGGGGCGCCTGCCGCCCATGAGCTCGATGGTGACCGGGTCAAGCCCGTTGACGATGGCAGATCCCAGGCCGAGTTTCATGAGCATGGCCGTATAGGTGCGATTCAGGATGGGCCGCAGTTCATGGGTGACACCATTGCTCACGTTGGAGACGCCGCAGGTAGACCCGACACCGGGGGCAAGCTCAGGCAGCATCTTCATGAACTCGGTGCAGGCGATCAACTGCTGTTGCTGGGAGCTGATGGGCAGCACGATGGGATCGACGTAGATATCGCCTTCGGCAAGGCCCGCCTGTGAAGCGCGATAGAGGAAGTCGGCCAGCAGCACCCCGCGCTCGTTGGCGTCCCTCGGAATCCCCTCGACGCCGAGCATGAGCGCGACGGCCCGGGCCCCGGTATCGGCCGCCAGCGGCAGCAGGGCGTCCATCCGCTCGGGCCTCACCGAGATCGAATTGACGATGGGCGGCCCCCCGAGGGGCCGATAGGCCTTCAGCCCCGCCTCGATGGCATCGATGTTGGTGGTATCCAGCGACAGCGGAAGCCTCGTGACCTCCTGCACCGTCGTGACCAGCCACTCCATCAGCTCGGGGCCGTCCTTGCGGGCCGGCCCGGCGTTGAGGTCAAGCGCCCCGCACCCGGCCTCCTCCAGTTGGGCGGCCAGGTCCTGCACCGGTTTCTTATCCCGGTTCTTGATCGCCTCGCCGATGGTCTTTGACATGATATTGATATTTTCGGCTATGATAAACACGAAAATACCTCCGTGAATTGATAGCGTAAATATTGGCGGCGGCAGTCCCGGCCCGTGTCTCGATTACAGGCCATCTGTCAACTCGCGATGTCCCATGCCCTACGCGGTGCCCGCCATATCCCGCAGGAACCGTGGGATGTGGGCGGCCTCCCGGGGGCCGACGATTACCTCCCAGCCGTCGCCCAGCTCTTCTTCGAGCTCCCCGCTGATGACGGCCACGTATCCGGGTATAACGACCCTTTTCTCGGCCAGTTTTTCGGCGATCCCGGTTTTTTTCATGAGACCCGCCACGAGGTCCCCCGCAAACTTACCGGCGGCCCAGGCCGTCAGCACCGAAAGCCCCTCGGTATCCAGAACCAACAGCCACGAGGGGATACGGCTGGCCTCCATCTCGCCCGAGACGATAAAATAGGTCAGCGAGAAATTGGAGGTCACCAACAGCGGTGAGCTCTCCTTCGGGTTGTTGATCGGGTAGAGCCCCTGGGCCGTCATCATCGGCCGCTGGGGGTCGGTATAGATATTCAGGCGGGAGATCAGGAGCGGGAATATCCCCTCCCCCCGGATGTCGGAGAGGACGACGATGCCGGCGTACTTGGCAACGGCGAGGTTTGCCGCCAGCATTTCCTCCAAAAATCCGCCGGCCGTCCGCGCCGGAAAACAGATCGTTGGATATCCGAGGGATTTTTCCCGCTTCAAGGCCAGCCGCCGCACCGCCGTCTGGTTCAAGAGGATGGCCGACATCGACGGCGACCGGCAGTCCAGCACGATATCCTTTACTCCCTTTGCCGTAAGTCTTTGTACGAGCGCGGCAAGCGCCGCCAAATCCTCGGCTGTAACCGCCAGCGGGCACTGGTACTTTAGGGCGAGGTCGGCCATATCGTCGGCGTTATTCCGGCCGGCGGCATAGATGAGGGGCCTTTTTGCGGCAACGGCCGAAAGCCCGGCCTCCATGACGCCGGGGGAATCGGCCATGAGGATGACGCCCGCGGCCTTTTCCGCCGCTTTTTTGGCCGTCGCCGCAAACCGCTCCGTGTCTCCCGTCGTCGATTGGACCGCGACGAGCTCCGCCGAGAGCACCAGCCCTACCCGATCGAAGCGGTGGGCGGCAAACGCCGCGATCCGCGCATCGATCTCTGCATCGTTCATGGCATCGGTAATCAGGACGGCCAGGCCCGGCTTATGGAAGAACGTCTTCTCGTGGCGAAAGAGGACCGTTTCCCCGCCGACGGTAACCTTATCGGGCCCGGTCCCGATGGTGACCTCCCGGATGGGGGGAGCCGACGACTCGGCCAGGGCCGCCCGGGCCTCTTCGGAAACGTGGGGACACGCGGCAAGCTCCATCTTGCCCGCGGCTATGTTCATGGCAAACGCCAGGCAGGTGGGCTGGCCGCAGTCGCCGCAGTTGGTCTTGGGCAGAAGTTTGAGTATTTCGATCCCGGAAGGCATGATGGCTCCTTATATATGTATATTCGTATATTCGCCGCGAATTAAGATAACGAACGCGCGATTGTCGTATTACCGTATTGATTCACCACTATCCTCACCATTAGAACAACGGCGGCAGGCTCAGCGCCGGATGTTCCACCTCTTCCAGGAACGGGAGGATCTCCTCTTCCGTCGTCCCGATCCGCTCGTCTGCAATCTGGTCGGGCAGCTCCGGCACCCCTTCCTCTTTCGCCCGGACGATAAGTCGTTCCATGATCTCTTCCTTGAGGCGCGACGGCATCCAGACCAGCCGCTTGATGCCCCCGTCGGCCCTCAGGAATTTTCGGCTCGTGACGTAGTATTTGCTGTGCCCCACGAATCCCGGCGTCACGTTTCCTCCCCCGACCATCCCGGCCATCGTGGTGAACTTCATGCCGGCCGGCGTCATTTCGGGAAAATCCCGGTCCACCGTCATCACCCCGTTTGAGAGCGGCATGATGCAGGCGATGCACTCAAAGCATCCGCAGGAGGTCATCGGGGTGCGCATGAGGCTGTAGGCGTCGTACTCGGTGACGTTGCCCCGGGAGGCCTTGGCCACGAACTCGTTGATCCCTTCCCACTGGCCGTAGAGCTCGTCGATGGTCCTGCCCTTGGGCACCGGCTGGTTGGGGCCGGTGGGGTTGATCTCGAATGATGCCCGGCAGTCGAGCCACGAATAGGCGCCGCACAACCCCGGCCGCTCCGGCGTGACGATGCAGACATGGTTGGGGGCAAACGATTGGCAGAGCGTGCAGGAGTAGAAGGGGTCGGTGGTCTCATCGGTCATACCCTCGATCCGCTCGTCCCGCTCGCGGAAGATACCCACCGCCCGATCGTATACTTCCTTTACCCTGGCTTCATCCGTATATATCTTGACCTGGACCTTGTCGAAGATGTTGCCGAAGTCCTCGTGGTACTTGGCGTGTATGATCGAGCCCAGGTGACCGAGCCGAAAGCCCTTGTCCACGGCCTGTTTTGAGAACCTGAGCCAGACGATGTTGCGCTGCCCGATGTGCATGACGCCCTGGGCGTAGTTGATGAGGTGGTGGAGCTGACGCTCGAGTATCGGCTCGAAGTCCTTCTGCATCTGCCGTCCCGCCACCTCCACCACGATGGCCAGCGGCAGCGCCGGGCTCTCGCCCACGGGGGTGGCCTTCGCCCCCGCGTAGAGATCCAGGTCGGGGCCGATGACCTCGACGGCCCCGTCGGTGACCTCATCCATCTCACGGGTGGTGGTGAGCTCCACGGCCTGTGTCCTGCCGCCGCCGCACTCGGCCACCAGGTCGTCCTTCCTTACCCGCTCCCCCTCGTAGGCCGGGCTGTAGGAGACCGGGATGGGGACATTGGCTACCTTGACCTTGAGGCCGCGCACCTCCACGGCCTTGGCCACCAACTGGTCGTAGCCCACCCCCGAGACCACGTGCTCGTAGGTGCAGACCCCCGTCGGCAGGATCTGGGGTATGGCCGTATCGGCGATGACGGGAAACCCGAAGTTGACGGCCCCTAGGGCGTTGGCGTACCACTCTTCGTCCACGTACCCGAACGGGAGCACGAAGGCGAATATCCGGTCCTTGTTGTATATCAGGATCTTTCTGAAATCGCCGGGTTTGATGTTTCCGAACGACATCGCCGCCCGGGTCGCAAATCCAATGGAAAAGACGACCGATGACGTATCCGGCCCAAAGGGAACCAGGCGCGTGTTCCAGCCGATCTGTACGCCGGACTCGACGAGCTGTTCGGCAAACCCTGGTTTGCCGCCCAGTCCCGAGGACATGAAGACGTAGAGATTTTTTTCCTGAAGCTCCTGGGCGATTTTAGCGGCGATCTCGCCGTTCGGGGCGCGGCCCAGCACGGCGGCAAACCCCGGTGCCGTTCCGTCCACAAACTCCACGCCGCGTTTTCTCATAATCACATCGTCGGCGGCCCCCAGCCATATCGCACCACCGCTCACTTCTTCCCGGCCGGCCAGATAATAATCCGGGTCATCGAGGTAGCGGACGGCCTCTTGGCACTCCTCGGCGAAAAAGGTCGCCATTCCCGCGTCCAGCGCCGGGCCGAGGTACGGGAGGTTGTGGGTCTGCCTCACGCGGGGCGGCAGCAACGACTCCGCCCGATCCAGCACCGGGCCCATGTCGGAAAGCTTCTTGACGGGCACGCCGAGTATTCCGTAGATAATCGGCAGGAAATATCCCGTGTTGGGAAACGCCACCTCCCGGTCGGGCCCGTACTTTTCGAGGGCCTCCTCGTACTTCTTCCTGGCCCGGCCGACTATGGTGTATGCCCCGTTGATTCCCGCAGCGGCAATGATCTTTGACATCGGCTACTCCTGATTCTAAGTCTCCAACTCCCGGCGTTTTTCCATGTCGTAGAGGACACGCTCACGTGCCTTATCGATGCCGAGCTTGTGCCGCTTTTGGTCAATATGATCGATCATGAGCCGGGCCGTTTTGACAGGATCCGTTTCGAAGGCCCATTTGCCCCCGAGTTCCTCCTCGATGCCCGAAAAGAGATATTCGGTTAGGTGCTTTGCCCCGAGCGTCGGCCAGGTTACTCCGAAGACCGTAAAGATCCCGGAGGCAACAAAATAATGGCCGATGGAAAGCGCCTTTTCGCTCATCCATTCGGGGGCCGCTCCGGCACAGGGAAGGTCACTGATGTCGTCGCCCAGCCCCCCCTCCTTTACGACGGCGGTGGCCGCCATCAGGATGCGGGAGTTGTCCACGCATGAACCCATATGCAGCACCGGCGGCATCCCCACCGCCTCGCAGACCTCGGCAAGCCCCGGCCCGGCGTATCGGGTGGCCGCCTCCGGGACCAGCAGCCCCTCCTTGGCGCAGGCCACGGCCGAACACCCGGTCTGCAGCACCAGCACGTCGTTTGCGATAAGCTCCTTGACGAGCGTCACGTGGTGCTCGTCGTGGGTCACCTTAGCGTTGTTGCATCCGACAACCCCGGCGATTCCCCGGATCCTCCCGTTGATGATGTTGTCATTAAGCGGCCGGTACGACCCCCGGAAGAGGCCGCCGAGGATATAGTTGATCGTCTCGTGGGAAAACCCGGCCACCATGTCCGTCTTATTATCGGTGGGAATAACGACCTTACGTTTTCGATTGGGGAAGTTTTCCACGGCGATTGTTACGATCTCGCGTGCGGCCACGAGCGGATTGGCCTCGTCAAATTCGAGGTGGCGCGCCCCGAAGAACCGGGCCTTGGGGTTGGTTGTGATGAGCGCCGTATGGTAGCAGCCGGCCACGTCGGTCAGCGACTGCAAGGTGCACTGGACGTCCACGATCATCGCGTCCACCGCGCCCGAGACGACGGCCACCTCCTGCTGGAGGAAATTTCCCGCCACGGGTATGCCGTGGCGCATGAGGATCTCATTGGCCGTGCAGCAGATGCCCCCGATGTTGATGCCGGCGGCCCCCTTCTCTTTTGCCAGCGCCAGGAGTTCCTTGTCCCGGGAGGCGGCCACCACCATCTCCGAGAGGAGCGGCTCGTGGCCGTGGACGATTATGTTGACCTGGTCCGGTTCGAGGATTCCCAGGTTCACGGAGCCGACGATCGGCACGGGGTTTCCGAACAGCACGTCCTGGAGCTCCGTGGCGATCATCGAGCCCCCCCAGCCGTCGGCCAGGGCCGTGCGCGAGGCCTGTTTCATCAGGTTTTTATAGTCCTGGTCGACGCCGATATGGGTGCGGTGCATGCACTCCACGATCTCCCTGTCTATCCCCCGGGGGACAATCCCCTGCGCTCTCCAGAGTTCCTGCCTCTTTATCGGGGCCTTAGCGATAAAGGCAAGCTCCCCGTCCTGTCGGCCGAACTGTTCCCGGAGGGTCTTCCCCACCTCTTTGGCGACCGCGGCGGTGTCCTTTCCCTCGATCGAAACACCCAGGTCCATCGCCAGAGACAGCAACTTTTGCTCGTCCTTGATCTCAAATCCGGGAATTTCGCCGTCGGCCGTCCTGATGAAGGCCTCCACCACCGCCCGGGCGTGGTCGGAGTGGGCCGCGGCCCCGGCGGCAATCGATCTCAGGAAATTACGGGCGGCGATCGTCTCGGCGTCCACCCCGCAGACGCCCTTTTGCGGCGCGTCACCGAAGGGATTGATCTGGCAGGGCCCCATGGCGCAGTTGCGGCAGCAGACCCCCGCAATACCGTAACCGCACTGGGGCGACTGCTCGTCGAGCCGATCCCAGCAGAGCATAACCTCGTCGGCCGCGGCCTTTTCGACGAGAGTAAGGACCGCCGGATCGATGCTCTTTCTCTTTTCGTCTGCCATTGGATCTCCGATGGATTTCCTGTTATGTTACCGACGGGAACCTACGCTCATCTTTCGCGCCTTGTGCCGGTCATCCGCAGGTATATCCCGTTGCCCTCGGCCGAGCGCTCGTAGACCACCACAGCTCTTCCAGAGGATTGGTTCGGTTGATAGACAATTGCCCCCGAATGGCAGGCCCCGGCGCAGGCGGGGGTACCCCCCTGTGCCCTCAGATCCGCGCAGAGGTCGCAGGTGACATATGTTTGGCCGTCGCGCGCGGTAATGGGGACGCCGAAGGGGCAGGCATCGGCACAGGCCCCGCACCCGGTACAGCGATCCGCGTCGAGGATCACCTCACCGCCTGAAAGCTTTTCAATGGCCGAGGCCGGGCACGCCTGGGCACAGCGCGGTTTCTTGCAGTGACGGCACAATATTACCGCCGGGGTCCCCCCCGTATCCAGTATCGCAATCCGCGAAGTGGGATAAGGGGGGTCGGCAACGGCCCCGGCAAGGTCGTGGGCCCGTGAGTGTGCGGTGATGCAGGCAAGGATGCATCGGCCGCAGGCCACACAGCGCGCCGCGTCTATCGAGAGTATCCCATTCATTGTGCGTTCATCTCGTCTATGAACCACTTCATCAGGCGCGCCGTTTCCGGATGACGCAGCACCAGGACGTCGGCCCCGGCAAGCAGCATCCCCTGGGCCGTCATCGACTCCATCAACACCCCCCGCACCGCGGGATCGCCCAACAGCGGGGCATCTTTCGCCGTGAGGCGGGCCTCCTTGGTCTTCCACACCTCCCCGGCCACGTGGCAGAACAGCGGCGACCGGAGCTTTTCGTCGCCCGCCGTCAGGGCCGCGATCCTGATGCGCTCCATGACCGAATAGGTATACTCGAAGCCGTACCCCAGCCCCCCCACCGTTGGATCGATGAGAATGCGGTTGGCGGGAATCCCGAGGTTTTCCAGCAGGATGTTGAGCTGTTTTGCCAGGTTGATATCGATGGGAGAAGACGCGATCACCACGTGCCCGTAGGCCAGCGCAGAGGCCCCGATCTGCTTGTAGTTGCCGTCTGTCACCGGCCCGAGGACTAGGGGCGTTTCCTGGCACGATTCTGCCACCGCCTTGAGGACGGCGGCGTCCTTCGTCTCGTTTCCCGATCCCCAGACCACCAGCGGCACGTCTATTTCCGCAAGGACCGACTGCACCGTCTGGACGGCCTTGGCGGGCGGGTCGTCCCTCCCGTTGGGATCGGTGCCGAAAAGCGTCAGGCAGATGAGGTCGGGTTTGTGTTCACCGACCGCCTTTTTCGCCCAGGAGGCGGGATCGTTCAGGGCATCCCCAAAGACGGAATCGATCGCCGCAAAACCCTCGCCGGGACCCGTATCGATCACCTCCAATGCGATCTTCGGGCGGTGGGGCATCGAGCCCTCAAACAGATGGAAGGGGTAGGAGGTCTCCCCCCCGACCGTTACCTCCCGGCCCGGGGGGCCGAGTGTTACCGCCGTCACGGCCCCGGTATAGGTTATTTGTGCGTCCAACTGTGCCATAAGAATTCCCTGACTATTTTTTGACGAAAAAAGTACTCTGTTCTAACCTATTTGAGTGAGAATAAAATAAATTTTTCTCCTTATGAATACCGGCTTTCCAGACTTGTCCCCCGCCGACGATGCCGATGTAAAACAACGTTTTTCGTCGGAATCGAAGGGTTCCCTATGAAATCAAAGGTTCTATGGGATGTCCCTACGCCCTTGTCTTTCGCCGCTCGCTGCCGTACCAGTCGTCCGAATACCAGTAGCGGCAGGCCGTCTTCAGGTAGCCCAACATCTCTTCCCGGCTGCGGAGTTTCTTCCTCCAGTCATCGGGGGCATCCGGCTTGCCGGCCTCATACGTCGGCCCGAGCACATCCGAACCTCCTTGTCCGACGTCCCTTTTCTCGTCGTTCATGTTCAATCCTGTGTAACCATAGTATCCACGAGTTTTCGTACCGCCCGTCCGTACGGGGTCTCTAAAAGGCCGATGAGCGGCGTGTCCTCCCGGCAGGCCCGGGCGATGCCTTCGTCTTCCGGCAGGATAAAGCACGGTCCAAGGCCGCCTTCCTCTATCTCCCACCTCACCGCGTCCGACAACCCGTCGGCGCCCACGCGGTTGACGACAAGCCGCGTCTCTTTGACCGTGACGTCCATGTTATCGGCCAGCTTCCTGAGGCGCAGCGCCGTCCTGATTCCCTTGACGGTATGGTCGGAGACCAGCAAGAGCCGGTCGACGGCCCCCACGGTCTTTCGGGAGAGGTGCTCCATCCCCGCCTCGTTATCGATAACGACGGCTCGGTAGTTGCGCGAAAGCTCTTCGATCGATTTACGCAGGAGGTTATTCACAAAACAGTAGCAGCCCGGCCCCTCCGGCCTGCCCATGACCAGCAGGTCTACACCCTGTCCCTCGATCACCGACTGGTGCATCCGCATCTCCAGGAGGGCCCCCTTGGTCATCCCGGCCGGGATATCGGGACGCCTGTCGATAAAATCTTCGCGGATCTCGCCGAGGGTCCGCATGACCTCCATCCCGAGGGCGGGCCCCAGGTTGTCGTTGGGATCGGCGTCAACCGCAAGGATCGGGAGGATCCCCCGTTGTTTGAGCGCGCCGATCACCAGGGCCGACAATGTTGTCTTTCCGGTTCCGCCCTTTCCTGCGACTGCGATCCTCATGGCGCCAACGTCCCCTCCTTCGATGCGTGGAGATATGCGGCCAGCGTTTTTTTGACCGTCGGGAAGAGGTCGATGTCCGTGTGAGGCAGAAAAACAGCGGCCATATAGCGATCCATATAACCGGGATCGACCGACAGCTCCACATTGGTCATGCCCCGGGCTATCTCAAGTCCCTCCCTGAAACGCGACCGGGACAGAGCGGCAAGCGTAGCGCCGGCCAGCGATCCGTTGCCGATGAAGACAAATCGGTCCCTCTCGATATCGGGCAAAAGCCCGATGCCGACGGCGTTCTCGATATCCAGGAAATTCCCGAAGGCCCCGGAGATGATAACCCGCCCGATCTCATTCATGCCGGTCCCCGCGGCATCCATGAGGGATCGATATCCGGCAAACAGCGCGGCCTTGGCTCGCATAACGTTTTCGATATCCACATCCGTAATGACGATATCTTCGTCTATTGCCGCATCGGCCGCCCATACCAGTACGTACTCCATCCCGCTGTCTCCCTGGCGTACCCGGCAGGTCGGGAGCCCCTCCCTGATCTTGCCGTTGGGCAAAAGCACCCCCCCGTAGAAGAGCCCGGCCGTCACATTGATGATCCCCGAACCGCAGATGCCGACGGGGGGACGTCTTCCTATGGTGGTGATCATCGGCTCGTAGCCGCCGTCGATGAAAAACCCCTCGATGGCCCCCACCGACGCACCCATGCCGAAGCGCACCCCTCCCCCCTCAAAGGCCGGACCCGCCGATGCCGATGCGGTGAGCATCCAGTGGCCATTGCCCAGGACGATTTCACCGTTGGTGCCGATGTCGATAAAAAGGGTGACCGTTTCCTCCCGGCAAAGGCCGGATGCCAACACGCCCGCCACGATATCGCCGCCCACGTAGCTTGCCACGGACGGAAAGACGAAAAGGGGCGCTTCCGGGTCCAGGTCAAGCCCGAGGTCGCGTGCCCCAACGTCGGGGTAGACACCTGCCGCCGGGACGTAGGGCGCCCGCTGGAGGTATTTCGTCTCCAGGCCGAGTAACAGATGACTCATGACGGTATTGCCGGCGATAACAACATGGCCGACGGCAGATCGATCGCCCCCCGCCGCGGCAACGAGTTCATCGATGAGCCCGTCGACGGCCTCTATCACGATTCGCTGGAGGGTCCGGCCGCCGTCCTTTTTGCCGGCATAGACGATCCGGGAAATGACATCGCTCCCGTATGGGGTCTGAGGGTTCATCGCCGAGGATCTGCCGACTTCCCGCCCCGTTTCGATATCCAAGAGGCTCGCCCAGAGGCTGGTCGTGCCGATATCGCAAGCGACTGCAAAACGGGGGTTGCGCCGGCCGCCGGGACAGATACCTACGAGCCGCCGCCGTCTCATATCGTGGCCGCGGTGGGCCAGACAGGCCTCCACGTCCCAGTTGTGCTTACGGAGAATGCCGGGGATTTGTTGGAGGAGCGGCAGGGATACGGATACGTCTTCGCCCCCTGTCGCCCTCTTTATCCCGGCGACGAGCCTGGTCAGATCGTTCGTATTGTCTTCGCGGGTTGGGACGGCCGGGGTAACGCGGCATCGCTCACAGGGAGGATCGGAAAATCCTTCCGAGGCCGCCGCCCCCCCGATCGCGGATATGGGCCGGGCGGGCGGGTGCGGGCAGGCCGCGGACCGGGCGTGTTCGGCCGGTATCTCAACCGACATATCCTCGAGGATATCGGTAGAGCAGGCCAGGCGCCAGCCCGCCGCGTATCGTTCCCGTCCCAGGACGGCCAGCGATTGGCCCGACTCGGGCGGCTCCCCCATCACCCTGACCGCGCACTTGCCGCAGGTCCCCGATCCTCCGCATTGGGCGGGGATAAAGATTCCTGCGGCCAGCGCCGCGTCCAGTATCGTCGTTGGACGGCCGACGGTGGTCTTATCATGGTCGGGGAGAAACCTGACGGTCTGCACGCGTGACTATACCCTCGTATGGTACAAACCCGCCCCTCGAACCCGCAGTAACCGATCAAGAATTTGGGAAGGGCTCAAAAAGAAAAGAGAAGCAAATAATGAAAGCACGACGACCCGGAAGCAAAGATGCCGTATCATCGGGCCATGTCGTTATTGTATATATTCATTACTTATTATGTCAAGTAATATCCCCCCGGCGGCGACAACCTATAATTCCCTATCGTAATACATGTCCTCGGCGACCCGATCAACTGCGTAAATCATCTCGTAGTCGTATCCCCACCTCCCCTCCCGGATCTCAAACCCGAGTTTTTGATGCAGATTCAACGCCCCGATATCGGCCTTATCGACGCAGACACAGAGCCGCCCTATCCGAAAGGAAATGTTCGCTACCGGATCTTATCGGGATCAGGAACCTTTCCTCCATTGACACATGTCCGGGCAAAACGTTTCCACCATTTATAGTCGGGCTCCCTCGCCGCGTCTCCGTCCATTTCCGAGGCCCGGGTCAGTAGCTCCATTGACTCCTCATATGAACCCGCCGCCGCCAGCGCCGTCGCCAGAAAGACCGCCGCGCGAATACCCGCCGGATTGACCGATACCGCCTCACGGGCATACGCGACGGATTTGTTCTTATCTCTTATCGGCCAGGACGCCGTTCGGTACAGGGTTGAGAGGCCCATGAAAACAAGACCCCCCTCGGCAGCCGCGTCTTCCTCGTAACAGTAGATAAGGTGGCGGGCCGCCTCCTCCTGAATCCCTTCCTTGAGGGCCTGGACCATACCGATGCCGTAGCAGTAATGAAGGGCCGACATCGCCCGGTAAAGGCGTCCCTGGACACCGTCAGGCGAGATGAGCACGGCCCGTCCGGCAAGGTCCATTGCCTGCCTCCCGAGTTCGCGCTGCCGATGTTTATCGTCGGAGACTAAAAGCGCCTGATCGGCGAGCCACCAGAGCGACCGGGCGGCCTTCCAGTGCGCCTCATAATTAAATGGGGCCGCCTCGACGGCCGAGAGAAAAAGGTCGGCGGCCCTCCGGTTTTCGACGGCCCCGTCCGTTCCCCGTTTTTCCCACGCGGCGTCTCCCTGTTCGATGAGCGACGAGACATCACTGTCGGCGGCTGCGCTGTCCCAAAACGGGGCGATCAGGGCGATACATACGGCAAGCAGGCACAGGGTTCTCACAAATAATCCTTATGCGGGGTTGTTACTATTCTACAAATGATACGATGAATAATCAACAGAAAAGCGTCCGGATAGCAAACGGCCGGGCCGTCGGGTTTTTATTTCTCTTTATCGAGTTATTAATTGACACATACAAGAGTAAAATGGTAAAAATAACTTGTCTTTACTTACCTAAAAAAGAAATATGTAATTTAATTAGAGAAAGGTGTAGAAATGAAGAAGATCCTCTTCCTTTTTCTTTCTGTATTTGTTGCCTTTGGAGTTGCCGCGCAGGCTGCAGAGATCAATCCCCTGGCCACGGACCGCGCCGATACGGTCGGCGCCGGTAAACTCCGTTTAGACGTCAATTTTTCCGCCGAAAGGCTTCCCGACTCATCGCTGCTCCTGCATACGCCCGGCCTGGGCGTAACCTGGGGCGTCTCGGAAGACACCGATCTTATGTTCAAGTTCGGCGGCTTCATGATGCGGCAGTGGCCCGATGACAGCATAACGTCGGGTGCCGGAGATCTGACGATCGGCCTCAAGGTGTCTCCCTGGAAGGGCCCCTGGGGAAGGCTCGGCTTTTCAATCGCGACCAAGCTCCCCAACGCCGAGGACACCGAAGGCCTTGGAACCGACGAGCAGGATTTCTTCGTAACCGGGCTCTATTCGGCGACCGTCAAGAACCTGAAGATTAACCTCAACGCCGGCCTTGCCATAATCGGCGACAACACGCGATACCGGCACTACGACTACCTGTTTGCCTACGGCGCGGGACTTGAATACCTGATTACCGATCACTGGTCGATCGTCGCCGACGTTGCCGGGACCACCGGCGACGACAGGCAACACGAGATCGCAAAGGTGTCCCTCGGGGTGGTCGGACCGCTGGCCTGGGGATGGGAATGGGGCGTCATCGGGTCGTACGGCCTGACACCGCAGACCCCCGAATGGTCGGCAGGGCTGTCGCTGTCGCGCGTTTGGGATGTCGGCCCGAGCGCCGGTCTGTCGTTCTATACCGACGAGACCCCGCTGCGCCTCTCATACTACCCCTTCCCGATGAACACAAACGAGGCCTGGACGGTCAAGAAAAACGGCGTATATACCTCGCTGGGCCTTTCCGCCTCGGGATTTGATGACGATTCGATCCTCTACGACGTCTTCTATAAGGATATCAGGGTCGGAGTAGCCAATGGTGTCGACATCGGCTTTTCCTCTTCGTACTTTTTGCTTGAGGATTCGCCCGTTTACGGAGACACCGACGGAATATCCGATCTCCACGTCAACTTCAAGGTATCGCCCTGGCAGGCCGGGATATTCCGCTTCGGCTTCCTCACCGACATCAAGCTGCCCATGAATAGCTATAACAAGGGATTGGACAGCGGAAAGATGGATTTCACCGGGCTGATCCTCGCGTCGGTTTCATATAAGAAGCTGGTCGCCCACGCCAACCTGGGCCTTGCGATCGAGGGCAATCCCGAAGAGCTGAGCGCCCAGAATGACTTTTTTGTCGTTGGTCTCGGCACGGAATACGCCGTAACCGACCGGATATCGGTTTTCGGTGAGTTCTATGGAAAGCTGGGAGGCAAATCGGTCACCGAGAGTTACATGGCCGGCGGCGGTTTCAGGTTCCTTGTCGGAAAATGCGTCTTCTTCGTCTCCGGCGCCTCCGGTTTCGGCGATGCCGATCCGGACTGGACGGTTTCGGCCGGCCTTATGCGCCTGTGGGACTTCTAACCTATAAGATAGTCTGATGCCGGGGCGAGACACCCGTCACGCCCCGGCCCTTTGCCCTCTTTCGCTCACGTCGCCAAACCGTTGACGTATCCGTCCCCGGCCGACCCAAAAAATCCCGCCATACCTTCTGGACAGAAAAAAAGAGGCATGGTATACTTATCTTGCTGGCACTTTCATACTCAACCACTCACAAGGGGACTAAACGCAATGAAGCAGGTAAATTACATCCTCAAAACCTATGACACCAAGGCCGGCGATATCACCGGCGCCCTCAAGGCCGCGGGGATTAACGTCAAGAGCGTAGCCCAGGTCTATACTGAGGAAGTCACCGAGGCTCAGGCCGGCGAAGAGAAAAACGAATAGACTCGTCTATCAACTATCCACCGTCGGCAACGGAGGATGTCTATGCGAGATGGTAAGAACCGGAGCGGTTATCCGCTGTTCTCGGATCTCCTTGACCGGAGATCGTTTCTGACCCGGGCGCTCTGTGCATCGTCCCTTACACTGCTGGCGGGCGCCGTGGCCCTTCCCGAGAACCTCTTTGCGGCGGCAACGAGCACCCTTTCGGTCGGCAAGGGGACAAACTACAAGAACGCCGTCATCGATGCCATCGGGGGGATCGGGGGAATCGGAAAATTCATCTCCGGGGGCGAGCGGGTCGTTGTCAAGCCCAACATCGGCTGGGATAGTCCCCCGCAGTACGGCGGCAATACCCATCCGGTGGTCGTTAAGACGATCGTCGAGATGTGCCTGGATGCCGGGGCCGGGAGGGTTCTCGTTTTCGACAACCCGTGTGACGACGCCCGCAGGACATACGCCACCAGCGGCATCAAGGCCGCCGTGGAAGGACTCAAGAACCCGAAGGCAAAAGTTGAGTATATTGACGACAACAAGTGGCTGACCAGGCGGCTCCCGCGGGCAAAGAAGCTCGCGGAATGGACGTTTTACCGAGAGGCGCTGGAGGCCGATAAGCTCATCAACGTCCCGGTGGCCAAAAACCACGGATCCACTACCCTTACCCTTTCAATGAAAAACCTGATGGGGATTATCGGCTCAAACCGCGGCCAGATCCACTGGGGAATCGATCAGAAACTTGCCGACATCTCCAGCTTCATAAAACCCGCCCTCATTGTCCTGGACGCCACCCGTGTAATGCTCGACGGCGGACCTTCGGGAGGCAACCTCGGCAACGTCAGGGTGACCAACCGCGTGATCGCGGGTATCGATCCGGTGGCCGTCGACTCCTACGGGGCAACGCTCTTCAGCATGAAGGGCACGGATATCGGCCATATCGTTCGCGCATCCGAGATGGGATTAGGGCAGATCGACCTCTCGAAAGTCAGGATCATCGGTGGGTAGGCGGTGGCACAACGATTCCAGAACCCGACACCCAGCCTGAGATGGACAATTCAGCTCTTGATCCTGGCGATCTTTCTCGTGCTGTTCATAACCACCACCTACCGTGGCGGCGACCAGATCAATTACCCGATAAACGTCTTCTTTTCTATCGACCCGCTGGCCGCCCTGTCGACGCTGGCCGCTTCCCGGGAGATCAACGCCTTCTTCTGGCCATCGCTGCTGCTGGCGGCGCTTACCCTTCTGATCGGGCGCTTTTTCTGCGGCTGGGTTTGTCCCCTCGGGACGATACTTGACCTAGCCCGGCCGTGCATCCCCGCACACCCTACGCGGCGCGTCCCCTCAAAGAACCTGAAGTATTACCTGCTCGCGATAATCCTGACCGTCTCGCTCTTTTCGGTGAACCCGGCGGGGATCTTCGATCCCCTCTCGATCGTCGTCCGGTCGCTGACGGTTGTCGGCTACCCCCTCTTTTCCATCACTGTGCACGGCGTCCTCGGGCCGCTGGTCAGGTGGGATGTCCCGATCGCCTCCGGCTCCGCCGACGCCTTGCTTTCGGCTATGAAGACGACGGTCCTCCCCTTCCATCAGGGCTATTTCTTCCTGGCGGGACTGAGTCTTGCCATTTTCCTGGGCATCATCGCGCTGGAGGCGGTCCGGCCCCGCTTCTGGTGCCGATACCTTTGCCCCCTCGGGGCGCTCCTCTCTCTGATCGCGGGCGTATCTTTTCTGAAACGCAAACCCGCGGCGCTGTGCGCCCGGTGCGATAAATGCCGCCAAGCCTGTGACACCGACGCCTTTTCGACCGACGGCGTCTTCCAAAAGGGGGAGTGCATCCTGACGTTGGACTGCGTCAGGCAGTGCCCCAAGAAAAAGGTCGTTTACTCGATCGGGAGAAAACCGAAGCGGACGGGCCCCGTCATGTCGCGCCGCTGGCTTGTCGGCTCGCTTTTCAGCGGCCTCCTCATGGGGCCACTGCTCTCGATCGCCCCGGTGAGGAAGCTGAAAGACACACTTGGGATCGATGCCCTCATTCGCCCACCGGGGGCCCGTGATGAGGCGGCATTCCTTTCCCGGTGTATCAGGTGTTCCGAGTGCATGATGGTATGCCCCACCGGGGGGCTTCAGCCCGATCTCACGACGGGCGGCATCGAGGGGATCTACTGCCCGATCCTCGTACCGCGGGTGGGCTATTGCACGTACCGGTGCACCCTCTGCGGCCAGGTCTGTCCCACCCAGGCCATAAAGACATTGACCATACCCGAGAAGCTTGTCACCGTCATCGGAAAGGCCTATATTAATATGGACCGCTGTCTGCCCTATGCGTACGGGGTCAACTGCGCCGTCTGCCAGGAGCACTGCCCCACCGCCGATAAGGCCATCGCGTTCAAAGAGGTCCCCGGAGAAGTAACCACGGACGGCGATCAGCTAAAAAAGCCTGTCGTGATCTACGACCTCTGCATCGGTTGCGGCATTTGCGAGTTCAAGTGCCCAGTAGGGGGGACGTCGGCAATCGTCGTCACTTCCATGAAGACCCAGCTGTAAGACGAGAAGGGACGGCGCCGACCGCCCACGCATACCGATGATCGGCCTCAAGGATACGGGATATAAAGTCGGCATCGCCGCCCGTACGGCCCTATTTATTTTCGGGTAATAGGGCATTCTTCACTATCTTTCCTTGAAAAACCATCCATAATCTGCTATTTAAGTCGATACGCTTCTATAAGGGGACCGTATGAAACGAAAGGGCGCCTCAGATACACGAGATTGGTGGAAAGACGGGATCGTCTACCAGATCTATCCCAGAAGCTTCATGGACGCCAACGGCGATGGAATCGGCGATCTTTCCGGCGTTATCTCCCGCCTGGATTACCTGAACGACGGGACGCCCGGCTCTCTTGGCGTCGACGCGATCTGGTTTTCGCCCTTCTACCCTTCCCCGATGTTCGACTTCGGTTACGACATCTCGGACTATAAGAGTATCGATCCCGCCTACGGAACCATGGCCGATTTTGACCGCCTCCTTGTCCAGGCCCATAAACGCGGGATCAAGGTCATTCTTGATTTCGTCCCCAACCACACCTCGCACCTCCACCCCTGGTTCGTCGAGTCGAGGAACTCACGCACTAATCCCAAGCGGGACTGGTACATCTGGTCGGCGCCCTCCCGCCCGTTAAAGCGGCGATACACCGACGGGGCAGAGCCACCGCGCCGCTACCGTCCCAACAACTGGCAGTCGATCTTTGGGGGCCCTGCCTGGACGTGGGACGAGAAGACCCAGGAGTATTACTACCACCACTTCCTTGTCGAACAGCCGGACGTCAACTGGAGGAATCCCGAGTTGCGAGAGGCGATGTACGATCAAATGAGATTTTGGCTTGACAAAGGCGTGGACGGTTTCCGGCTGGACGTGATCAACTTTATCTTTAAAGATAAACTGCTGCGCTCCAATCCCTATTGTATCGGCCGCCGCCCCTATGACATGCAGCGCCACCTCTACGACAAGGACCTTCCCGAAAATATCGAAGTCGTGCGCGAGATGCGCCGGCTCGTCAATTCCTACGGGGATCGGATGCTGGTCGGTGAGATCGCCAACGACGACCCCAACGAACCGGCCCGCTATTACGGCAACGGGACGGACGGCCTGAACCTCTCTTTCTATTTCCACTTCGCCAACCAGCCGTTTTGCGCCGATTCCTTCGGATCGGCCGTCGCCGCATGGGAGACGGCCGTCCCGAAAGCGGCCTGGCCCGTATACTTTTTATCCAACCATGACCGCATGCGCCACATCGGTAGGTACCACGCCCGTAACGAGGCCCGGACGCTCGGCCGCGCCCAGGTGGCGGCCATGCTGTTGTTGACGGTTCGCGGCACCCCGTTCCTCTACTACGGCGAAGAGATCGGGATGGCCAACCTTTCGATCAAAAAGAAGGACCTCCAGGACCCCGTTGGAATCCGTTACTGGCCGATCCCCGTGGGCAGGGACCCGGAGCGTACCCCCATGCAGTGGGACAACTCGACGTCGGCGGGTTTCTCGTCTGCGGCCGGAACCTGGCTTCCGGTCAATCCCGATTATAAGGCCGTCAACGTCGCCGCCCAAGCCGACGACCCCTCGTCCCTGTTTTCTTTTTACCGAAAGATCATCTGGAAGCGCAAGGAAAGCGCCGCCCTTACCCGCGGGACCATCGAAATCCTCAGGGAGACCCCCCGGGGCATACTGGCCTACCTCAGGGAATACGGAGACGATCGGTGTCTGATCGTCCTCAGCTTCTCCCACGAGGCGGTCGATTTCACGCCGAAAGACGACGGCGGCCCGATTGGAGGCCGAAACAGGTGGCGCGTCCTGGTTTCCAACCGGCGCGATGAGGCCGACCGCCTCTTGTCGGTCACCTGGAATATCAAGCCCCTCGAGGCTACGGTGTTTTCGTACAAAAAATGAACGGCTATTCATTTCTCTTGACAAGCACGCGTGTTTCTGATAACAAGTTATTGCGATTATTGTCATTAAACCGCTTTTGAGGCACAAACATGAAGGAATACCTCATGACACCCGGACCCACCCCCGTTCCGGAACGGGTTCTCACGGCAATGTCCGGGCCGATCATCCACCACCGAGCACCGAGGTTCGAAGCGATCCTGGCCGATGTGCGAGAAGGGCTTAAATACCTCTATAAGACAAAGAAGGAAGTCATCATACACGCCTCTTCCGGCACCGGCGCGATGGAGGCGGCCGTCGTCAATACGCTGTCGCCCGGCGATTCGGTCATTACGGTGCGGGGCGGCAAATTCGGAGAGCGGTGGGCAGAAATCGCGGCCGCTTACGGCGTAAATGCCGTCAATATCGACGTACCGTGGGGTCAGGCCGTAAAGCCGGCCCAGATAGAAGAGGCGCTGGCCTCCCATAAGGACGTCAAGGCCGTCTTCATCCAGGCCTCGGAGACATCGACCGGCGTCGGCCACCCCGTCAAGGAGATAGCCGATATCGTCAGGAAGAAGGCCGACACCATCCTCGTCGTGGACGCCATATCGGCCCTCGGCGTAATCCCGCTGCCGGTCGATGAATGGGGATTGGACGTGGTCGTGGCCGGCTCGCAAAAGGGACTGATGCTTCCTCCGGGGCTCGCGTTCGTCTCGGTCTCCGACAAGGCATGGGAATTCGTCTCCCGCTCTACCTTGCCGAAATACTATTTCAATTTCAAGAAAGAAGAAAAAAATCTCGCCAAAAATCAGAACGCCTATACTCCGGCGGTCTCGCTGATCGTGGGCTTGAGAGAGGCCCTGGCCATCGTCAAAGAGATCGGGCTGGAGAAACTCTTTGACCGTTTCGCGGTCATGGCCGACGCCACCCGAAAGGGCGCCGTCGGCATGGGGCTGGAGCTATTTGCCCCCGACTCCCCCAGCAACTCCATTACAGCCATCAAGGCGCCGTCCGATATAGCCGGGGGGGACATCGTCAAAGGTCTCAGGACGGTCTACGGAATCACCGTGGCCGGCGGGCAGGACACCCTCAAGGGCAAGATATTCAGAATCGCCCATATGGGCTGGGTTGACCGTTTCGACATCATCATGACCCTTGCCGCGGTCGAGATGACCCTTAAAAATCTCGGGTTTGATGTAAAGCTCGGCAGCGGCGTCTCGGTGGCCGAGGATATCCTCAAGAATCTCGAATAGACAGGAGAGCGATCACATGAAAGTCCTCATCAGCGACAGCATGTCCGAAAAGGCGGCCGAGATCTTCAAGAAGACCCCGGGGATCGAGGTGGACGTCATCACGGGCCTCAAACCGGAGGAGCTCAAGAAGATCATCGGTGCCTACGACGGGATCGCCATCAGGTCGGCCACCAAGATGACCCCCGATATAATCCAGGCCGCGACCAACCTCAAGGTAATCGGCCGGGCCGGCACCGGCGTGGACAACGTGGACGTGCCGTCGGCCAGTAAGAAGGGCATCGTCGTCATGAACACCCCCGGCGGTAACACCATCACCACGGCCGAGCACGCCGTTTCGATGATGCTCTCCCTTTCCCGTTACATTCCCCAGGCCACCGCTTCCATGCGGGACGGAAAATGGGAAAAGAAAAAATTCATGGGCAAGGAAGTCTTCAACAAGACCCTGGGTGTGGTCGGGCTGGGTAATATAGGGCGGATCGTCGCGGACAGGGCCCTGGGCCTGAAGATGCACGTGATCGCCGCCGACCCCTTTATCAGCCCGGAGGTCGCCTCCAAGATGGGCGTCGAGATCGTCTCTCTGGATGATCTCTACGCCCGATCCGACTACATCACCATCCACGTTCCGAAGACCGACGACACCGTGGGGATGCTCAACAAGGACTCATTCAAGTTGATGAAGAAGGGAGTCTTCATCATTAACTGCGCCCGGGGCGGCCTCGTGAACGAGGCGGATCTCCTCTGGGCCCTCAACGAGGGAATCGTGGCGGGGGCGGCCCTGGATGTCTTCGTCAAGGAACCGCCGGAACCCGGTGACCTCCTCAAAGACGATCGTATTATCTTTACCCCCCACCTCGGCGCCTCCACCGAAGAGGCCCAGGAAAATGTGGCCGTGGCCGTGGCCGAACAGATTGCCGACTACCTGGTCAAGGGCATCGTCAGAAACGCCGTCAATACACCGTCGGTCAGCCCCGAATCTGCCCCGGTGCTGCGCCCTTATATCGTCCTTGCCGAAAAAATGGGCTCGTTTCTCTCGCAGCTGGGGCTGGAAGGCCTCGATCAGATTACCGTCGAATACCAGGGCGAGGCGTCGGCCATCGACACCCCCCCCGTTACCGTGGCCCTGCTCAAGGGGATTCTCGATCCCATCCTCGAAGAGGGCGCAAACTACGTCAGCGCACCCATCATCATGAAGGAACGGGGTATCAAGATAATCGAGACAAAGAGCGAGAACGCCCAAGGGTTTTCCGGCGAGATCACTCTGAGGGCCCGGACAAAAGAAGGAGAACGGCTCATCTCCGGGGTCATCTTCGGCAACGGAAGCCCGCGGATCGTCAGGCTCAACAACTTCCCCCTCGAGGCCTTTCCGGAGGGAATCCTGCTGGTCACCACGAACCTCGACAAACCGGGCGTTATCGGTGGTCTCGGGACGACACTGGGAGAAAACAACGTCAATATCGCCCGAATGCACCTTGCCCGGGACAAGGAGGGCGGAAACGCCCTGGTCATCCTGTCGGTAGACGGCGTCGTGTCGCCCTCGGTGATTGAAAAGCTCAGGAAGCTGCCGCATATGCTTTCCGTTCAACAGGTAAAGCTTTAGAGGGGAATAATCACGCTGAAAACAACGGGCCCTTCGACGCGCCCGGACGTATTAACGCCCGGACGCGTCGGTACGGGATATCAGCCGTTTTCATTTTGACCTCCCCCCGCGCGTATGGTATACTGATTGCCCTCAATAATCGGGATGCCTGCGCGCATTATTTTTTTTATTAGACGGGAATCAATATAATGCCCAATATCGTCATCGTCGGGATCCAGTGGGGCGACGAAGGGAAGGGAAAAATAGTCGACCTGTTGGCCGATCACGCCGACATCATCGTCCGCTTTCAGGGCGGTAACAACGCCGGACACACCCTCGTGGTCGACGATAAAAAGATCATCTTGCACTTGATCCCCTCCGGGATACTGCACCCCGACAAGCTCTGCATCATCGGAAACGGGGTCGTCGTCGATCCCGAGGTCCTCATCGAGGAGATCGAAAGCCTCAGGGGACAGGGGTTCTTCCCGGACGATGCTATGCTCAGGGTAAGCTCCGAAGCGCACCTGATCATGCCGTATCACAAACTGATCGATCACGCTCGGGAGGCAAAAAACGCCAAGGGGAAAATCGGCACCACCGGCCGGGGCATCGGCCCCGCCTACGAGGACAAGGCCACCCGCGTCGGTATCAGGATGTGCGACCTGGCCAACCCCGGTTTTCTGAAAGAACGGATTGAATCGGCCCTGGCGGAAAGAAACTTTCTGCTTACCCGCTATTTCGATCAATCTCCCGTGGACCCCCGGGAGGTTTTCGACCGTCTCATGGCCCTGTCGGAGAAGATCACCCAATATATCGCCGATATCCCCGCCATCCTGGCCTCTCGCATAGCGCGGGGCGCCTCCGTTATGTTCGAAGGCGCCCAGGGGACCCTCCTGGACATCGACCACGGGACGTTTCCCTACGTGACCTCGTCCCATACCGTTGCCGGCTGCGCCGCAACCGGCGCCGGCATCGGCCCGACCATGATCGATGCCGTCTACGGCATATCCAAGGCCTACACCACGCGCGTCGGGGGCGGCCCTTTTCCGACGGAGCTGTTTGACGACATCGGACGGTGTCTTCAGGAAAAGGGCACCGAATTCGGCGCGACTACCGGACGAAAGCGCCGATGCGGGTGGTTTGACGCGGTGGCCGCTCAACACTCCGTCAGGGTCAACTCCCTTTCCGGCATCATCATGACCAAGCTCGACGTACTCTCGGGCCTATCGTCGCTCATGATATGCACGGGATACGAGGTCGACGGGAGACTGATCGATGAATTTCCCTCCGATATCCCGACGCTCGATCGAGTGGTCCCCCGATACATCGAGCTGCCCGGTTTCAAGGATGATATCGGAAAGGCCCGGGATTATTCCGACCTTCCCGACAACGCCCGGAACTATATAGATAAGATCGAAGAGCTCCTGGCCGTCCCCGTAACCATGATCTCGGTGGGCGCCGAGCGCACCCAGACCATCATCAGGCGGCATCCCTTCGCCCCCTGAGAGGCCCATTACACACGGGCGGAACCCGCCGTCTTTTCAAGAGAGGATACAAGAGGCATACGTCAATCCCATGAGTAATCGATCCGACAACAATAAGGCCGAACCGCCCGGGGGCCTCCCACCCAACGGGCCGGTCGTTTTCAATCGAAAGAAAAACGTCGACATCCGTCTCACAGACGGGTTCATCACCGTCACCGCCCACATGGCCGATAACTACCACGAGATGGCGGTCGTGCTCGATATCGCGATTCCCGGCATGGTTATCACCAGCATCCAGGGACACATAATCCGGGTCCCCCACGAGAGCTGCCGGGAGGGCCTGGCCGCGCTGCCCGGCGCCGTCGGGCTCGAAATCAAGAAGGGATTGACCCTGCGGATGGAAAACGCCATCGGCGGCCCTGACGGCTGCACCCACATGACTAACCTGGTCATGGAGGCATGCCACGCCTCTATCCAGGGGCAGTACCTCTCGCTCAGGGAGGCCTTCGGAGACCTGTTGGACGAGATGACGCCCGCAGAGCGGACCAAGTGGTTTCTTGCCTCGCGGCCCCAGATGCTCGATTCGTGCGTCGCCTACCGGGGCGACTCGCCTATCATCCTGGAGGCAAAGCAGAGCCCGTCGACCGAACGGATCGCGTGTCTGAACAAGCGGATCGCCGCGGTCTACCGTGACGGTAAAGAGCCGAAAGGATAGCCCCCTCACCGCGTGTCCCTCGTGCCCCGGCAGCCTGCTCAATGAAGGCCCGCAATACGACAAGGCAAGGCCAAAAGCGAGCGCGAAGCGGGACAGGGGAACGACCCTTTGTAGGTCATTACAGCATAAAAAAAGGCCGGAGCGTTACCGCTCCGGCCTTCTCGCTATTATCATCCTTTCAGAATCCTATCGATTATTTCTTCGCTTCCTCCTTGAGCACTACCCGCTCAACCTTGTGCAGGTCCCGCACGTAGTAGAATGATCCGATGAAGAATGCGATCGCTCCCAGAAGGGCGAAAAGGGGCAGAAATTGGAAGGCCGTCAACAGGTCGTAGCGGTCGGAGATCGCCCCAACAAAGATCGGGGAAAGCGTATAGCCCAGCGCCATCATGAAGAACTGAGCCAACGAGTATGAGAACGCCCGCAACCCCGGGTGCACCACGTCCTGCGTCACCGCAGACCCTCCGGCCGCAAACATCGGCGCGAAAAAGCCGAACAGCAACAGAAAGATGTATTGCGGCGTTCCCACAAAGAAGAAAAACCCGATGAAGACAAAAAGGCCCGCCAGAAGCGAGGTAAGGGCCGGGATGCTCATCCGGGCGTTGAGCCACCGTTTCCGCAGTTTGTCGATCACCAACCCGCCGATCGGGGCCCCGACAATGGCAAGCAGGAAGACGACCGCCGTCTTCATTCCGGCCTTATCCATCGGGAGATTATCCACCCGGTGGTAGTAGCTCGGCAGCCACGTCATGAGGGCCGTCGTCACGAAGGTGTTGCCGACGTAGCCGAGATAGGTAAAGAGGACCGAAGGGGTGTGGAGGAATTCCTTGGCGATGTCAAGGGGTTTCATTTTGACGTGTAGAAGGCCCGTGTCGGTCTGGGCTTTTTTCATGATCGCCACGGTCTTATAGTCCTTTACCCAGAAAAAGAGGACGGCCACGATGATCCCCGGGATCGCCATGATCCCGAAGGCGTAGCGCCACCCGAGGGTCTCGGCGATGACGCCGCCCAGGATCACGCCGATGGCCGTCCCCATGGGAATGGCCGCGGTAAAGAACCCGTTCATGGTGGCGCGTTTCTCCTCGGGGAAGTAGGCGGCAATCATGGCGTGTCCCCCGGAGGTAAAGGCCGCCTCGCCGATGCCGACGAACGACCGGGCAAAGATGAGCTGGATGAAGTTACTCGTGACCGCGCAGGCCGCCGATGCAAATCCCCACAGGATTCCCATGATGGCGATCGCCTTCTTTCGGCTCCAGCGATCAATCAGAAGGGAAACCGGAAACACAAAGACCGTCATCATCAGCGTGACGATCGACGCAAACCAACCGCATTGGGTGTCGGTCAGTCCCCAATCGGCCTTGAGATACGGAAAGAGCGAGGCGATGACCATCCTATCGACATAATTAAATAGATATAGAAGAAAAAGAAGTAGGAAGACGTAGTAGGCGTAGCCGCGCGTAACCTCAAAATCCTTTGAGGAAGACACTTTTTTCTCATCGATCATATAGTCCCTCCTTTGTGCCTTTTGGCACTCTATTATACGTTGCCTGTCATGTCATTGTTGGACCTCTCTAAAAAACCATCTATTACTCGGCGTATATGATAAATACGCCTCCAAATCGTAGGGACATGCTATAAGAAATATCGTATAGAGCGGTGCCCGCGGCCGATAATGGCCTATGACCGCACCGAAAACGGCCCTGGTGTCCGTGGAAGGCACACAGGACTCGTGCCTCTATGAGTCAAAATACATCATCGTGGCATCGTGGAGCACCCCCACCTTCGTGCCGTCGCCGAATTTTTCCTTCAATAGCCCCAGCGTTTGATCCCAGCTCTTCGTCCAGGTAATCACCTCGGGGTTTTTCACCCAATCGCCGAACGTGCGGTCGGGATAGGGGGTGACGATAATAACGTCAAGCGAGGCCGGGATGACACCCACCGGATACTGGCGCCCACCGTGGTTCCTCCCGAAGCTTCGAAGCAGGTAGTGGGTCACCTGGCCCTCCGGGGCGTTTGCCAGGATCGCCACCGTTCCGGAAAAATTATCCAGCGCCAATCCCCCGCAAAGAATGGCAATGGCCATCTCGTTGGCCTTGGCAAAGGCGTTGCAGACGACCAGGTTGTTTCCCCGGGGCCGCGGCTCGGCGGCGTAGACGTCCTTGGCAAGCTTTACCGACTCCTTATACGCCTCGACAAAATCACCGGCAAATACCGCCGTGGTGGCCCCCCGGTCGTTGACGATTACGTCGATCTTAAAATCCAGCCCCGCCATGCGCGCAGCCTCTTCGATGTTAAGGCGCATGATGTTGCGATCATAGTTTCCGAGCCCACAGCTTGCCGGGTCCTGACCGTAGACCTCGATGTGATAGTGAGACGAGCTGTCGTAATGGGCCACGCCCGGCAGGATTATCTTGCCCCCGCCGGAAAAACCGGTCTGCGGGTGGGCCGTCACACACCCGATCCCGATCTTTACGTCGGCGGCCATGACCTCCCGGTTGACCATTACCTTCGTCCCCTTGCTGGTCGTGCCGACATAGTCGCAGTGCTCATAGGGATTGTGGTTATAGACGCGGAATTTTTCGAGGATGTCGTTGCCCAGCTTTTTTCTGAATTCGTGGTTGGTATGGGCACCGTGGTTTCCGAGGGCGCAGACAAAGGTGATGTCCTGCTCGTCTATCCCCCCGGCCGTAAGCTCCCGAATGACGATGGGGGCAATCTCCCAGACACGGGTGGGCCGGGTGATGTCGTCAAAGACGATCACGGCGGTTTTCTTACCCCGGGCGATCTCCGAAAGCGGGGGGGAGCCGATGGGGCCTTTTATCGCCTGTTCTATCTGGCCGGTGGTCAGCGGCGGCCGCCGCGCCCCCCGCATGTTGGAGAACGCCACCTCCCATTCGTCGGGAAAATCGATGACGGTCGTCTTGTTCCCGTACCAGAGGAGCTCGGGAAGCTCGAGTTTCATGGCATACCTCCCAGAGAATTGGCGGCAACGTGATTCTGATCCGGGGCAATTGCCGCCTCGTTTATATATCCGAGGCGCCGAATCGGAATTGTTGTCGGCGGACATCCCCCCGGGATTCGTGGGAAATGCTGTTCTTCTTGACTACCGGTACCCTCCTCGGGTTTCTTATTGGCGGATTCTCGCCTCAAAGGGCGCAGGAAGGACGTCTAAACGTATAGTAAATGAGGTCAATATTTCTGTCAAGGGTATTATATATACATGAGACCGGCAGATCGGCCCGAGAATAAGCGGGTGCGTTTTAACGCAGGGCCGATTATATATCCTACCCCGCCTTCCCTATAATCAAGGTGAAACTCCCGATGACCCGCTCAAATACGGGTTCCCACGCCGCAAATTCCGCCGACGGACCCGAAAAGCAGAGGATGTAGACCCCCCCGTTGCCGAACACCTTCACGACCCACCGGTGGATCTCGGCGGGATCCGTCTTGTCGGACTCCTTGTACCAATATCCGTATCCGCCCCTGATATCCAGGACTGTGAGGTCCTTTATCGGGGCGTCCGGCGCACCTGCGGCGTCCGTGTCCGATTTCTTGTTGATATCAAAGAGCTGCCGCGAGCCCGGCGTCTGGATCTGTACCCGGTTGACCCAGATGGTGAGGGCCGGTCCCGGCGGGACGGTCGACGAATCGGGCAGGTATGTCCAGGCGGCCGTGTCGGAGACCGTTCCGTCAAGAAAAAACTCCACGGGAATCGCAACGGCATAGCCGAATTTCTCCACCCTTGTGTCGACAAGCTCGCCGCCGGCGGCGGCCGACACGGCACACAGAAAAATGGCGGCAGCGGCCATAACGATCGTCTTTCTCATCGGGTCGTCTCCACCATGAGGAAAGTATTCGAATATCAAAGCCAATAGGATAGCACAGGCTCGCCCTCGATGCAACCGCCGTCATTGTTCGTCTCGTAAAGGCAGCGGCCCGCCTCCCCATCCGCGGACTCGCTTAATTATTCACTCAGCGCCGATCTCCCGATCGTCTTTTTTCGTTTCATTTTCTCCGTTTATGCTATGATAAGCAGTAGAGTCTGGGAGTGATAAATGGCCGACCTCAAATCTATTAGCCGATTTCGAGTTAACGCGCTGAGGTACGTGATCGACGGGATATTGCGGCTTGCCCGGGTCGATCTCGTGGTCAACGGGCTGGAACTCGTCCCCGACCAATCGGTCATTTATATTGCCAACCACTTCACCCGGACCGAAACGCTGCTGGTTCCCTATGCCATTTACCGAGACAAGCGGCAGACCCCGCGCATTCTGACGTCCCAGTACGTCTTCGATGCGGTCGGCAAAAGGCTCCTGGAGGGGATCGGCTCGGTGCCGGTATCGCATCCGGATCTGGACGATATCGCCGCCAAGAGCCTGATCTCCGGCGAGAGCTGGGTCATATTCCCCGAGGGGACACTGGGCCGCGACGTAATCGGAGCACCACCGGCCGATACCGATCAACCGACCGTGGAAATACCGCAGACGGAGGCCTCGATCATCGGCCTCAAGGCACAGATGGCCGCCAAGATCATGAACGACTTTATCCGGGAGTATCATCTGACGAAGGTCTTCGGGCTCGATTCCCTCTCGTCGCTCGAGGTGACGATCGTCCCGGTTAACATCACCTACTGGCCCGTCCGCTATTCCAACACCTTTCTGACCCGGCGGATCAAAAAACTCCTCTCCAAACTTGAAAAAGGCGGGCAGTCTCACCGATATGAAGAGAAGCTCACCCTGGAAAGCTCGATCCTCTCCAAGGGGGCCCGGATTACCGTCAACTTCGGCACCCCCAAGAAGATCTCCCACTATTCCGTATGGCTGGCGGAAAAAGAGGCATACCCGATTCAGAAGAACATCTCAAATCCCTTCTTCTCCGGGGCGGTGGAGGCAATGACGAGTGATTATATGACGGAGATATACCGGCTCGTCACCATCAATCCCGATCACCTGATCGCCCGGCTCCTCTCGACCATGGTTGAAAAGAACGTCCTCATCGAGACGTGGGAAGACGTGAAACGGCGCACCTATCTGGCGGCCCTCGGAATACGGGGAATCCCCAACCTCTCCTTTCATGAAATCATCCGGGAGCGCCCCGAATCCCTGGTGGCCGTAGGGGAGCCGCACCTGGATAACTTCTTCGAGATGGGAAAGGCGGAGGGCTTTATGGCAATGAAAGATGGCCGCCTCTCCCTTAAGAAAAGGGAATTAAAGTGGCACGACTATTACAAAGGGGCGCGGGTTCTCAATACGATCGAGGTAATCACCAACGAGATCAAGCCCCTCACGGATGTCACGCGGGCGATAGAGGAGACGCTCTTCCTGGACTCTCCGGCGCTGGCCGAGGCCGCAACCCGGGGGCTCGTCGCGGGAGAACAAGAGCGCTACGTCATGGATTGGGCGCGGTTCTATGTAAAGGGGGAATCCAAGGAGAAGAGATTTGGGATGCCGAAGCTTCATATCGGCAGTCAAAAGGTGGGCGTGCTGCTTGTCCACGGCTATATGGCCTCTCCTGAGGAGATGCGCCCGCTCTATGAGTACCTGACCGCCCAAGGTCTTACCGTCTATAACGTGAGGCTGGCCGGTCACGGAACCTCTCCCTACGATCTGACGACCCGAAGCTGGGAGGAATGGTTCTACACCGCCCGCATCGGCTACACCGTTCTCACAACCCTGGTCGATAAGATATTCATCTGCGGCTTTTCCATGGGAGGGGCGCTCTCGTGGCACCTGGCGGCCGCAAATCCCCCAAAGCTTGCGGGCATCGTCTCGATATCGGCCGCCATGATACTCAGGAGCCGGGCCTCGTTCCTGGCTCCGTTTATCGATTTCGTGGACTACACCATGAAACTCTTCGGCATGGGTAAGACCCCGGTGGAGTTTATCCCGAATCACCCCGAGAATCCCCATATCAACTATTTCAAGAACCCCGTTCACGGGGTAGACCAGCTGCTCGAGCTGGTATCGGTCGTCAGAAAAGAGCTGCCTCGAATCATGACTCCGGCCCTCATCATACAGGGGGGAAAAGACCCAACCGTCGATCCGGAGAGCGCCGAGGAGTATTACGACACCATCGCCTCCAAGACCAAGGGGCTGGTCTGGGTGGACAGCCCCTACCACGGCATCATTTATCGGGGAAGTGACGTCATCTTCGACCGGATATATCGATTCATTACCGACCCCGCGCAGGGGGTTGTCCCCTCCCATCATTGGATATCGGCATGAGATAGGCATCCGGGCAAAAGTGCGCAACGATTGCGGCACACACCCCATACGGTCGGACGACTGAAAAGGAAATCGGAACATGCCCGATCTCAGGAAGATAAGCTCGATTACCACCCGCATTCTCGATTTTCTGATTACCGGAGTATTGAAACTGACCGGCGTAATCATCACGGTCAACGGGATCGAGCGGATTCCCCCCAAATCGGTGATCTTCGTCTGTAACCACTACACCCGGATCGAAACGATCCTCCTTCCCTATATTATCGAGAAGCGGCTCGGGGTTACCCCCCGCTCGCTTACCGCCCGTTATGTCTTCGAGTCGCTGCCGAGACGGTTCATGGAGGCCGTAGGCTCCGTGCCTGTCAACATCCCCGATCGGGACACGGTAGCCGTCAAGAGCCTGCTTTCCGGCGAGAGCTGGATCATCTTTCCGGAAGGTGAGATGGTCAAGGACCGCAAGGTGCTGAGCGCCCGCCGCTTCCTGCTCCACGATCCCGATACGGATATCCACCGGCCTCCCCACACGGGAGCCGCGGTTATTGCCCTCAAGGCACAGCTGGCCGCCGGCATAGTGAGCGATTTTGCCGAGCGGTACCGGCTCACGAAAATTTTTGACCTGGAAAGCCTTTCGCCCTTTGAGGTCAGGATCGTTCCGGTCAATATTACCTACTGGCCGCAGCGCTTTGTCAGGAACGGATTTATCCAGACCGTCGAGCGGGCGGTGCAGATATTGACCAAGGGGGTGCTCCCCAAGCGATTCAGGGAGGAACTCATGGTGGAAAGCTCCTTCCTGAAATCGGGAGTTGAGATTACCATAAACTTCGGCATCCCGAAGGCAACCGTGTCGTATGCCGCCTGGCTGAGCGAGAAAGACTACTCCCCGGTCTTCCGTGGCCAACAAACCGGCGCCTTTTCCCGGGCCGTCAAGGCAATGATGACCGACTACATGAAGGAGATCTACGAGCTGGTCACCGTCAATCCCGATCACCTCGTCTCCCGGCTCCTCTTTTCCATGACGGCCCGCCGGCGGTATCGGGAGCCGTGGGAGGATATCAAGGAACGTGTCTTTGCGGCGGCCCTCACGATACGGGAGATACCCCATATCGCCTGCCACAATACTATCGCGGATAATCCCCACGCGATGGTCGTCTGGGGGGAGTCACTCCTCGATGATTTCCTGTCTATGGGAATCCGCGAGGGACTTCTCGAAAGGAACGGGGAAGACCTCGTTATCAAGGAGAAGGAGTTTAAATGGCCCCACGGGTTTCACGATATCAGGCTCCTGAATACCATCGAGGTCATAAATAACGAGATCGAACCGTTGACGGAGGCAACCAAAGCCGTCGACGCGGCCTTGAAGATCGGCCCGCGCGCGCTGCACGAACAAACGACCAGGGCGCTCATCGAGGGCGACCGCGAGCGTTATCTGGCGGACTATTCCCAATTCTACGATCAGGATGAGTCCCGGGAGATGCAATTCGGGATGCCCGGGTTCAATTTCGCCGATTCGAAGCTCGGGGTCCTGTTGGTTCACGGGTACCTGGCGTCCCCCGAACAAATGCGGCCCCTCCTGGAACACCTTACGCACCGGGGTATCACGGTATATAATGCCCGCCTTTCGGGCCACGGGACATCCGCCCTTGATCTCGTATCCAGGACGCGGCATGACTGGTATTACTCGGTGCGCTACGGGTACACGATCCTCTCCCGGATGGTCCAGCGGATATTTGTCTGTGGATTTGGTATGGGGGGGCTTCTGGGATGGCTGCTGGCGGCTCAGAATCCTCCGAGGCTTTCCGGCGTTATTTCAATTTCGGCGGCCATGCGCCCGACCGGCCGGTATGGGGCGACGGCTCCCCTCGTTGATGCGGCCGACCATCTCTTCAGAAAGATGCGAATAAAAGACAGGCCGATCGAGTTTACGAACAAAGAATCGGAAAATCCCCACTTCACGTACCCCCGAAATCCGGCACACGGGATGTATCAAATCCACGTCCTGATTCGGGAGGTCACGGCCAAGCTTCCGGCCGTAACCGTGCCGGCGCTCATTATACAGGGCGGGGACAACCCCGCCGTCGACACCGAGGGCGCCTATGAGTATCGCGATGCGATTTCATCGGAAGTCAGGGAGGTCGTCCTGGTGGAGAGTCCCTATCACGGGATCGTCTATCGGGGCGGCGACGAGCTCTTCGATCGCATCGCGGCGTTCATTCGCAGTCCGGGATCGAATATGGCCGGCTGACCACACGGAGACGGGACGGATAGTAACCGGATAAGGGTCCGCGGGGGCGCCCTATCGCGGCGGTCATCAATCCCGCGGCCGGCCCGCAATGCGAAAGATACAGCGCTCGGCGCCCATGGCCCGACAGGCGATCTCCGTTATGTCGTAATGTTTTTCCGTCGCCCAGAATATCGCCTCTTCCTCCAGACCCAATTCCGCGAAACAAACGGGCCCGCCCATCCCGGTAATGCCCCAGCACCACTCGCATTCGGCGATTCTCACCTCGAAACCGTCCTCAAGGGCGACCAGTTCCTGGTGTTGTTCCCCGAATATCCGGTTTGAATCGTAGGTAATCGCCCCCATGAGGGAGGCGATCCGTTCCCGGTCGGTCGGAAGCTTCTTCAACTCGGCGGCCATGGCATTCATGAGTTCGGGATTCTCGTCCAGGGACATCCGATAGCCCCTGTGTCCCGCGTTCTTCAGGATCGCCTTGACGCCGTTTTGTCCGATCAGGTCCATCGCCCCCTTTACGAGCCTTCCGATATCAGCGGCTTCGGACTCGATCTCTTCGTTGTTCGGCGGAAAGTTGTCCCTGAATTTTGAGAGTCCCGTCATGTTCAGGATCGAATTCAGGCCGTTGCCCCCCATGATATCGTGGATGGCCCTGAGCGTGAAATGGAGAAACGAGTTAGGAATCTTTCGAGATTCCAGCATGGCCGCCTCTGCTGTCTATTACCTGATTGAATATCTTTCCTTCAACGCCGCCAGCTCATTTGCCAGGTCCCCGGTGAGTCTTTCCCCTTCCCCGGTCCCTACGAGGTTTTTCATCTCCCGGGGATCCGATACAAGATCGTACAACTCCGGGGTCCTGCATTCCTCCCATTCGATATACTTATACCGCTCGGTCCTCAATGCCTTGTGGGTTGGCACCCTGCCCCCGAAGGGAAAGTCTTTGAAGAGCTCATAGATGAAGGCGTCTCGGCCGGCGGCATCGGCGGACCTGAGGATCGGCGCGAAGCTGTCGCCCTGCATTGAGGCGGCCGGCCTGATCCCGGCAAGCTCCATGAGGGTGGGGGCCAGGTCGATGTTGAGCACCATCTGGTCTGCCCTTCGTCCGGGCTCCGGAAGAAAGCGGCCGTAGCGGACGAGGTAGGGAATACGTATCGATTCTTCGTAGGGCCAATGCTTTGCGTAGAGCCGGTGCTCTCCCCAGATATAACCGTTGTCCCCGCAGTAGACGATGACCGTATCGTCGAGGATTCCCTTTTCTTCCAGCAGGGCAACGATTCTCCCGAGCTGTTCATCCACCGAGGTAATGCACTCGCAGTAGCGCCGGTAGACCGGATGCATGAGTCCCATCGTCCCTTCCAGCCAGTTGTTACCCGTCCACGTATCGAAGGTGTCCGACTCCGGCGCCAGAAATGAGAGGTCGGCGTCCTTGTACATTCCGGCCAGGTGCTGAGGCGGCCGCCAGTCGTGATGGACGGCCTTGTGGGAGAGATAGAGGGCAAACGGCCCGCTGCGCTCCTTGGATATATATTCGAGGGCGTAGTCCGTCAGGTCTTCGGTGATATAGGGATTGCGCGGCTCGGTCACCAGATCCCCGTTCTTATAGATGGGGCAGTTGAGGTAATCGCCCTGTCCGTCTTTTTTTGTAAACGAGATAAAAAGGTCGACTCCCGGAAGGTTGGGAAGCCCGCCGCCCGGCATATGCCACTTGCCGATGAACGCGGTGTCGTACCCCGCCGCTTCCTTGAGATGCTGGAGAAAGGTAATGTTTTGGTCCTCGTCCCACCGCGAAAAATTATTGATTACCCCGTGAGTCGAGGCATACTGCCCGGTCAAAAACGATGCCCGGGAAGGGCTGCACAGCGAGGTCGTCACGAAGGCGTTTTCAAAGAGTACTCCTTCGTTGGCTATCCGGTCCATAGTGGGTGTCTTCAGAAAGGGGTGGCCCATGGCGCCCATGCAGTCCCAGCGGTGATCGTCGGTAAGAACAAAGAGTATATTCGGCCGCTTTGGGAGCGTCTGGGCAAAAAGCCGTTCTCCAAAGGGGAGCCCCCCGATCCCGAGGGCCGCGGCCCCGCCGATTACCTTGAGGGCGTCCCGGCGTGTCAGCCCCCCATTAAAACCGCTCTTGTTTCTTTTATCGCTCATCGTATTACTCCCGGTCTATTTCATAAAATGAAGGGCATAGTTGTGTACAACCATATAGACCCATTCCTGCCCTCGGATAAGCCCGAAATAAATACCGGCAAGGCCCAACAGCAACAGCACCAGCACCGCGGGCGAAAAAACCCGCACCGCACCCCCTCTCCTCTTGTCTAAGGCCCGGCAAACGAGTTCGGTAATGGAGAACTCAAAAAGCGTCACGCATACGATCCCGAAGGTCCAGGGGAGAAGAAAGAAGTAAAACAGCTCGACCGGGCCGAACTGGCACGATACTTTTAACATCATCCGCACGACCCAGATGATGGGATTGGCAAACGCGACGATAAGCCGCTCCGCGAACCGGGCGCCCGAAAAATAGGCGATCGGCACACCGACGAACCCAAAAAACCAGATCGAGATGAACATCAACGGCCCGAAAATCCAGGTAAGAACGGTCCGGGTGGTTCCCGGTTCGAGGGTGCGCGCCCCGTGGAAAATGAGGCTCGCCGCCGTCATAATGCCGACCACGATAACGAGAGGAATTATAAATCTCCTGACGATACCGATTTTTTTCATAATCGCCGCCTCCGTCAAAACTGCTCATCAGTCTATTAAAAATCGTAGAGAATTACAAACAAAAAATCCCCCCCCGGTGGTTTTCGTGTTCGGACCGGTTAGGTCGGTTGCATACTAAGGTGAGCGCCGACTAAACCCTATATGCAGACCAATGCGGTACATCAATAGTACCGTAGGTCAATCTGGTTAGATAATCCTAATATACTTATTAATATAATCCCGTGGCCGGGAGAAATAGAATATGAGAAAGTGCTGACCAACCGGCATATTGCTACCGGCATGCGAGTAGATTATACGATAGAATCGGGAATACTTTTGGTCATCCCCTTATACACCTGAGGGGGTCTTTCCACCGATTATCGGCAAGACAACATGGTTTCTGTTGATCTCACGGCTTCCCTCTTCTTCCCTCTTCTTAACGGACTCACCGCCTACTATCGGCGCTTGCCGCCGGTGATGTCAGAAGGCCCGGCTACTTCTTTGACGGTCCGTTTTCGATGGGATACGAGTCCACGGGCTGGGATCGGGGCGGCCTGCTTTCGGTCACCTATGAGTTCGGCTGCCCGAAGCCGGCCCCGCCGACGACGCCGGAGCCGGTAATCGAACCCAATCTCGAGCCGATGAGCATGAAGTAGGTCATTTTAACGATGGCCACACAACGAAAGGGGCGGCAGATGCCGCCCCTTTTATTATTGGAGAGAATTGTTGGCCCGGTTGTGCTGCGGGAGGACCCCTGGTAGGAAACGTTTATGGAACCGATATACTCTCTCGATCCCGCCCTAATATTTTGCCAGAACGTCCCGCGCGATCAGAACTCGCTGTATCTCCGAGGTCCCCTCGCCGATTTCGCCGAGCTTGGCGTCCCGGTAGAGCCGTTCGACGAGATACTCCTTCATGTAGCCGTATCCGCCGTGGACCTGCACCGCCATGCTGGATATCTGCGTTGACGTTTCGGAGGCCACGAGCTTTGCGATGGAGGCCGCCGTCGCCGCAGCGGGATCGTTGGTGTCTTTGAGCCACGCCGCCCGATAGATCAAAAGGCGCGCCACATCGGTCAACAGCTTCATGTCGGCGATCTTGAAGCTGACCATCTGGAATTTCGAGATGGGCCGTCCGAACTGAACGCGCTCCTTGGCGTACTTTATAGACTCGTCCATGCACGCCATGGAAACGCCCAGGCAGACCATAGCCATGCCGATCCTTCCATACTCAAGGGTCTTCATGGCCTGCATGAATCCCTCGTTTTCCTTGCCGAGGAGGTTGGCGGCAGGAATCTCGCACTCCTGGAAAATCAGCTCGGAGGTGGGCGATCCGCGGTAGCCCATCTTGTCCATCGGCTTTCCGGTCGAGAATCCCTTCGTCCCCTTCTCGACGATGAATGAGGAAACGTTTCTCCCCTTGCCTCCCGTCGGGTCGGTCTTTGCCATAACGACGGCGACATCGGCAATGGGGCCGTTGGTGATAAACGTCTTGGTGCCGTTGAGCACCCAGTTGTTTCCCTTCTTGACCGCCGTGGTCGATATGCTGATCGCGTCCGAACCGGCCTCCGGCTCCGTGAGCCCGAAGCAGCCGACAAGGTCCGTCGTTATCAGTCCGGGGAGATATTTCTTTTTCTGCTCTTCCGTTCCGAAGATGCCGATGGGAATTCCGCACAGGCCCACGCTCGCGCCGACGGAAAGATACGTGGCCGCGCATACCTTGGCCAGCTCCTCCTGCGCAATGCTCTGCGTGATGAGGTCCTTGCCCGTACCGCCGTATTTCTCGTCGTGAAAGAGGCCGGTGTAGCCGATCTCGGCCAGTTTCTTTAAGTTTTTCTTGAGGATGCCCGGTACCTTGGCCGGATCCGCCTTGTCCAGGAGGTCGGCGTTGGGCTTTATCTCTTTCTCGCAGAACTTCCTGAAAGAATCCTGCAGGGCCAACTGTTCCTTATTTAGTCCGTAATCCATATTGTCCTCCCTATGCCAACAGGAGTCTGGAGATAATAAATCGCTGAATCTCCGAGGTTCCGCCGCCGATCTGCGCCAGCTTCGTATCCCTGAAGACCCGCTCCACCGGGTATTCGTGCATGAACCCATAACCGCCGTGAATCTGTACGGCCTCGGAGATGGCGGGCATACCCCAATCGCCGACCCAGAGCTTCGCGCAGGCCGCCTCCATATGGTTCATTGACTTGCCCTGGTCTTTGTTCCAGGCGACGCGGAAGACAAGGAGCCTGGCCGCCTCGACGAAGCACTTGATGTCGGCAAGCTTCTTCTGGACGGCCTGGAATTCGCTGATCGATTTCCCGAACTGGACGCGCTGCTTGGCGTACTGGCTGGACTGCTTCAGGACGAACTCCATCCCCCCCACGAAGGGAGCCAACAGGGCCGAGCGGTCCCATTCGAGCGTCTGCAGGGTCATCGGAAATCCGTTATTGAGCGTGCCCAGGAGGTTCTCCTCGGGAACCTCGCAGTCTTCGAAGACGAGCTCGGCCGTCGTAGAGGTCTTTACCCCCATCTTCTTGAGGGTCTTGCTCACCGAAAAGCCCTTGAAACCTTTCTCGACGATGAACGCCGAGATCCCCATGTGTTTCTTCTCCTTATCGGTGACGGCGTAGCATACGCATATGTCGGCAATGGGTCCGTTGGTAATGAACATCTTCGTCCCGTTGAGAATCCACCGATCCCCCTTCTTGACCGCCGTCGTAGTGATGGAGGCGGCGTCCGATCCGGCGTTCGGCTCGGTGAGGGCCATACACCCGATCCACTCACCCGTGGCCATCTTGGCGACGTACTTTTTTTTCTGCTCGTCCGTACCGTGCTGATAAATGGTGTCGGCCGAAAGATAGGTATGTGCCCCCCATGACAGCGTCAGCCCGCCGTCGGCACCCCCCTCCGCGAGGGCCTCGGCGGCCAGGCACGAGGTAACCACGTCGGCCCCGGAGCCGCCGTACTCCTCGGGAAAGTGGAGGCCCAGCAGCCCGAATTCGCCCATTTTTTTCCAGGACTCCCAACACCACTCGCCCCTGTAATCATACTCCTCTGCCAGGGGTGCGATCTCCTTTTGAGAGAATTTGAGGACCTGATCCCTGAAGGCGAGTTGTTCGTCCGTAAACGCGAAATCCATGAAATCCTCCTCTACTAACCGTTTTGCTCAAGACCGGAAAGGATAATGGTGGTGACCATCTCGGTCGCCGACCGGGCCTCCTGGTCGGTAATTATTTTTTTGTCCTCCAATAACCATCGGAGCATGATCCGTTCCACCGAACCGTACAGGCAATACGCGGCCAGCTTCGCATCGAGGTCTTTCTTAAATATCCCCTGCTCCTGCCCTCGGAGCACAATATCGGACATAAGCGAAAAGAGATCCGTGAACTGCTTAATATTTTCACCGTTGAAGAAACGGGTGCTCTTGGCAACGTCGAGGATCATCACCTCGATCACCTTCGGGTTGTTCTTGTAGGAATGGAAGAGAAACGAGATAATGGAGCTAATCATCAGGCGCGGATCGTCCTTCTCTTCCATGATCGTCCGTACGGCCTGGTCAAACTGGCCCCATCGGCTTTTAAAGATCGAGATAAGGAGGTCCTCTTTGTTCTTGAAGTAGTGATAGACCAATCCGTAGGCGATCCCCGCTTCCTGGGCGATGTCGGAGACCCGGGCGCCGTAGTAGCCCTTATCGGCAAAGACCTTGACGGCCGCATCGAGGATAAGCTCGGTCTTTTCTGGCGACTCGATGATCTGCTCTGCCTTGCTTGTTGCGTTTTTTTCTTGTGTCATAGGGCGTATCATCACTTTTTAATATGGACACCGGTTGATTCGGGACGACCTGCATGTAGATTGATTTGTCAATCAAAACTCTATGACATTACTCCCGATTTGTCAAGGTAAATTGCACCCGCGGTTATATTTATCTTATCCCGAAAAATGGGCCGGCCTGGCGACAATCGTGATATAATTGACCGCCGCCGAGGGCAGCGGCTGAATATCAGGATCGTCGTGCGGGGCGGCGGTCACCCGTATCGGATTGCCTCGACGATCCCGGTCGCCCATTTTCTCCCCTGGCCCCTGCGAGGAAACGAGGCATCACGGCGTATCATGGTGAGGTGGAAAAATAGCTCCTATCGTTCCGTTCATTCTCGAAACTCTCGTGACGTTCGCGGCCGTCATATTCGCCCTGAATATAGCCGCCGCCTTAATCCTTGCCCTATACCTCTGCCGCCCGAGAAAAAAGACCTATATGGACGGCTACGTCTTCACCCCCTTCGAGACGGGTGTTAATTTCGAGCGGGTCTCCTTTACGACGGCCGACGGTATCGAGCTTTGTGGCTGGTGGCTGGTCGGACGCGGGAACCGGGTGGTGGTGGGCCTGACGGGGAGGTCCGGCATCAAGAGCGAGCTGTTGGGCGTCGGGAGTTTTCTGGCAAAGGCCGGGTTTCACGTATTGTTGGCCGACTTCCGGGGCCGGGGCGAAAGCTCTCCCGCCCCCATGGGCCTGGGCAGGCCGGAGGCCGTTGACGCCGCGGCGGCCGTCGGGTATGCCGCGGCCCGAATCCCCGGCGCGCGGATCGGGATCATCGGGTTTTCCCTGGGGGCCGCCGTTGCCGTTGTTACGGCGGCGCGGGACTCCCGTGTGCTTTCGCTGGTGGCCGACTGCCCATTTGCCCGGCCCGATGCCCTAATGCGCGCCGGCATGCGTCAGTTCTTTCCCATCACCCGGGCGCTGCTTATCCCCGTGCTTACCCGGACGTGGGCACTGCTCCTTTACGGGTTGGACCTCGGGAGAATGGATATTCCCGGTTCGGCCCGTCGCCTTCGGCTCCGGCGGTCGCTGGTGATTGTATCGGAGCGCGACTCCGTTATCCCCCCCGCCCAGCAGTACGCGGTCTACGAGGCCCTGCCTTTTCCTAAGGAGCTCTGGGAGGAGCCGGGGGTCGACCACTGCGGTACCTATTTCGCCGACCGAAAGCGCTATATTGCTCGAATCATTGACTTCTTTACGGCCACGCTCTAAACCCCATAATCGCTATCGCCGTGCGCGGGCGGCCTCCACCCGGACCTGCCCACAATCCGCTTTAGCCATAGATATGCCGCATGGATGGACGCCCTCCTGCGTTATCGGCCGCCATCGTTGGCCCCCGCCGTTTCCCTGTCCGGGCGTTTCTTGCAGCGTTACATGTTACATTTGTGCAACTGAAGCTGCGGACAGTGTATTAACAATTTCTAATATCACTATGGCATAATATGCTGATATTGTAATGAAATTACCTATCTTCTCATTTTGATTAGCTATCGATTACATTATTTTGTATATTATTCAACACGCCACGTTTTTTCTGCAACGATTCCCAAACGAGGCATACTCGCACCGGTTTGGACACCGAATACCGTAATAATCGGCTTATAATGTATGAAAACGATGCATTACACCGCTATATTGGCCTCTACATTCACGGATATTCTCCCAATATGGCACGCTAATTGCTTTAATATTGTTCATTCGTACACTATTTTAGATTTTTTAAGGTATACCGTATGAACTTGATAACAGACCGCGATCATGCCCGGCGACTTGCCCGAACCATCATCTCGGATATCACCATCTACAATCTCAAGAAGATAAAAGAGGGCTTGAAAAACGACATCCTTTTCAGCCTACTCGAAAAGGAGATCGAGCAGGGCAGGCAAGTATACGAAAGCAAGGTCTCCCCGGATATCCTCGAATCCTACGCCTTCTATGAGCTTGCCGTCGTTGACGTCATGCTCATGCAGTCCATCGACTCCGAAAGCCGGATATGATACCCGGCAGCAGGGTGCTGCCCGCCGAGAAGCCGGCGTCTCAACCGTCTTGAACCGTCGATACGAGGTGCGCTATGGACCGTACCGTAGAAAATCATTTTTCACAGTTAACATCTCACGATCGAGACCATATGCCGCCCTTCAATACAATCGATGAAGCTGCCTTTGAACTCACCGGCGATGGAATCGTCGTCGTGAGAGACGGTAGCGTTATATCGACCAACGGGGCGTTCGTCCGCATGGTGGGCCGTCAAAGAGATTCTATCGTCAATCGCCCGTTTAGCACACTGCTGGCGCCCCAGGCCCGATCCGCATTCAGGAATTTCTCCGAGAAGGTACTGGCCGTGGGTTCCACAGACACCTTCCGGACCGCCCTTATGCATCAACAGGGGCACGCGATCCAGGTCGAATGCTCCCTGCGCCCGGCAGAACTGGACGATTACGACGTCCTGTTTATCTTCATGCGCGACATCAGCTCGATAAACCGCCTGGAGCAAGAGCTGAAGCTAACCACCGATAAGCTGGTCTTCTTCGGAAAATGGGTCAGAAAAAGCTCCGCGGAAATTATTGAGATGAACAAGCGGCTCAGCAACGAAGTAAAACGGCGCGACATCGCCGAGAAGATGAAAGACGACAGCGACCGCCGGTTTCGCACAATAGCCGAGACGATCCCCGAGGTCTTCTGGATATACTCTCACCACGAAAAGAAGCTGATCTATGTCAGCCCGGCTTTCGAAAAGATATACGACCGGCCGTCCGAGGAGTATTACCGGAATCCTGACCTCTGGCGCGAGGTTATCCATCCGGACGACATGGATATCGTCAGGGAATCCCTGGACAACTACTTTGGGAAGGAACGGGAGCTGGAATACCGGATCCTCCGGCCGGACTGGTCGGTTTGCTGGATACGCGACCGTATATTCCCCGTCAAGAACGCCGCCGGAGAGATCATTCACATCGTGGGGTTCTGTGAGGACATCACGGACCGCAAGCGTCTGGAGGAAGACCTTCGCAAGCTGTCGGTCACCGACGGTCTTACCGGCCTTTTCAATCACCACCACTTCTTTCAAATGATCAACCAGGAGGTCGAGCGCGCCAAGAGGATCTCTTACCCGCTTTCGCTCATTATGTTTGACATCAACAGCTTCAAGCAGTACAACGATGTTCACGGCCACCTGAAGGCCGACGATGTGCTCCGGGAGGTGGGGCGTTTGACTCAGCAGATAATCCGGTCGGCGGTGGACACCGCCTTCAGATACGGCGGCGATGAATTCATCATCATATTACCCAACACGACCCACGAGGGTGCCGCGGCCCTGGGAACCCGCCTTCGCAATACGATCAGGCAGCATATCCCCGATATCGATATCAGCACCGGAATCGCCCTTTTGTCCGAAGGTCAGAGCATCGAGGAATTCATCGAGGCCGCCGACAGAGCCATGTATCTCAATAAAAGGAAGAGCGCCGGTTCCTGATTACCGACCCGCGGCTCGCCCCTATGTCGTCCGGTACCGCCCGTCCCCCCCGCGGATCACCACGCCCGCGGCGATCAGATCCGCCAGGTGTTTTTCGATCATCCCCCACTCCCAGTAGCGCAGCAGCGGCTCGGCATAGGGATATGACCCGTAGATCGGCGCCGCCTCCACCAGATCGTCCTTTGTCCGGGGGGCGGCTGCAAGGAGCGCGGCGATCTTGTCTTCCCGCCGGTCGAAGACCGAGAGGTACTTCGAAAGCCCTTCGGCGATTCCCTCGGTGATAATGTCCCGATGGCTGGAGACGAGGATTTTGACGTCCAGGTCCATGAGCCGGCGGATCGACCGTTTGAACGCCCCGATGTCCGACTCCCGGTGGCCGTACCAGGGGCCGAAGGGGGTCAGGTCGTAGTCAAACGAAAAGAGAATCTTTCGGTCCGGTTCCCAGAGGCAGTAGTGATCGGCCGTGTGCCCCGGCGTGTGAATTGCCGCAAGCCGGACGTTTCCGAAGACGAACTCGGACCCTTCCCGATAGGCCTCATCGGGCCGCCGGTCGATAAACCCCATCGTCTTTTCGACCCAGTCCTTCCAGTAGGCGGCAAGCTCCCCCGGCTGGGCAAGCCTGTCGGCCAATGCACGTATGTTGCCCCCTGTGTCGATGCCTTCTGCGGGCATGTAGACGGTGACCGAATCGTCGAACCGCCCGTTTCCTGCCGAGTGGTCCGGGTGGCCGTGGGAGTTTATAACGGTTCGTATCGGGTAGGCCCTCTTGATCTCTTCGATGACCTCGCTCCCGCAGCCGGTATCCAGCAGCACCGCGCCGCCGTCCCCACCGTCGATGACAATGGAATGGGAGAAGGGAAAGCGGCCGTTGAGCTTGCCGCGTACCAGCATAATCGAATCGGAGATCTGCTCAAACATACCTTATTCCCCGCTTCCCACGGGACACGACGCGATGCAGGAAAAGCAGTGGTACTGAAACCCGATGAACTGGGCCTGGTAGATGGAAAGGAGCGCCGGGTCGCGCAGTAATGCCTTCTGTTCGTCGGGGGAGGCCCCGACGAATTTCGAGAAATACTTCAGGGTGCCGATAAAGCCGTAGGGCTGGGACGTCTTGAGGCACTTGAGGGTGTCGGTGTAGCCTTCCCTTTCAAGCGCCCCCGCGGGGCAGTTTTCCACGCAGAGGCCGCAGTCCGTGCAGGGGTTGTCCGTTACGGGGGGGTCGGAGGCAAACGGGAGCTGGGTGAGGATCCCCGCGAAGACGATCTGGGAGCCGAATTCAGGATTGAGCACGAGGTTGTTGCGCCCGAAGGCCCCCAGGCCCGCCGCCACCGCCGCGTGCCGAAGCGATACGTCGCCTGCCATCCCCATCACCGGGGGCGCCATATCCAGCGGGTACGAAACCGGCACCGGCGCCGCCTTGGTCTTGGTCCCTTTCTCGATGAACCGGGCCATGCGGTAGCTGTTGTTGTTGCCCAGCTCTATCTCGCCCATCCGTGAGGTCAGGGCAATGCGGTGGCTTGCGCTCTCAAGGGCGCCCCGGTTGCCCCGGTATCCGAGGACCACGATCGACTTGACCCCCGGCAGGTACGTATCCAGCGGCTGCGTCCGCTCCGATTTATAGTCCGACGCCGCGGCAAACCCCACCACGTCCGCTCCGATCGAAAGCCCGTACTGTCTGATCTCTTCCTTTTCCATTAGAGTCGTCCCTCCTATCGCTTTAATATCTTAGCTCTTATACAATCTAATTGCATGCAAGTTATCGGCTCAAAAAAAATCAGGCAATCCTCCTGACGGCGGCCAGCAGCTTGTGCAGCATTTCGATTTCCTGGTCGGAAAAGCCCTTGAGAAAATCCCGGTTGGCCTCCTCGGAGAGCCGGGAGATCTTTTCGGCGACCCCGTGCCCCGCCTCGGTCAGCCGTACGGATATCGCCCGCCGGTCGTCCGGGTTGCCCGCCCGAACCACGAGCTTCTGGGCCTCCAGCCGGTCGATGATGCCGGTGAGCGTGGCGCTGTCCAGCTGGGTCCGCTCCCCGAGCTCCTTACTGGTGATACCGTCCTCGTCAAAGAGAAAGCGCATCACCATGGCCTGGGCGGCCGTAAGGCCCAGGCCCGCGGCCCGCTGGCCCCAGAAGCGGACGGAGTTTTGGCTGGCCTTTGCCAGCTGAAAGAATATGCAGTCGGTTGGTTTCATGGTTACCGGACTTCCGGTACTCCTCGTATGCGATTAGCTTGCATACTAACTAAACGTGGGGAGGTTGTCAAGGTTTTTTAAGACCGCGATACTACTTCCGCCTAAGCATAGCCTCCACCACCCCCCGACGGTGAAGAAGGGTTAGGTCGAGGCGAAGAACCGCACGGAAGGTGCTTGACTTTTACACTTGAGTGAAATCTCCACCTATTAATACCGGAAAGCGTATTCCTTGAATTTTTCGGGTAGCTCGGTTTTCGGACTTCGGCAAAGACCGCATTTAATTTCTTATTTTTATTGAGCGTTTTTGCATCATTTTGAAGAATTTCGTTACATTCATCGACCAGTTTCCTGGCCACGCCCTTTTTCCTATATTCTTTATCGACAGCGATATACGCATAGAAACCGGATGAACTTTGAGGATAATATACGGCGAATATTCCACCGTAGATAACGCTGTTAAGATTAAGGCTCGAATCCTTTGATGCCACTAGTAAATGAGACCGAAAATTATTCGCGCTATCCCTTTTAGATTTCTTAGATTCAATATGCTCTCTTAATTCCTCAGGTTCCTCCCTCTCGTTACGATCCCTAAAAGCGTCCTTGTATATACTAATGAAGTCGTCAAACTTACGGGCAAGAACAGGGTTTTCCAGATTATCAATTTCATGTACATACACCTCCGACAAATCTTTCATACTATTGCAAACCTCCTATGTGAGATAATCCAAAAAGGCAACCCAATTAAGTACCCTTGTATAAGTGCTTCAGCCCTCTCACAAAAAATTCTCTTTTTGTTCTTCTGGCACACCGGAACGCACATAGCGGCCCCTCCATTTCTGCCCGACGATTGAAAACGATCAAGTTGGTTCACTATTTGAATATCTAAAGCAGAAAACACGAGAAAAGTTTTGAGGAAGTATAGCTACTCTATTAGCTTTCGTCAAGAATAAAATGTACTGATAAATACTACCGGGCTTGTCGAGTTATCCCGCTTTTACCACATCCGCCAGCTGTTTCTTGGTTTTACTCCCAAGCTCCTTCGCCCCCGTATCCGGCTCGTGATACCGCCGGTATGCGCGGGTGGGCGTGGTGTAGGCAAAGACGGCGTTGACGGCGGGGATCCCCGTGACGAGCCAAAAGATAGCGTAGGCCGCCGTGAGCGGGAAAAGGGAAAAAGGATACTGGCTTATAGCAAGATCTGTTAAATCCGTAAAAGAGCTTGTCTGACACAGGGGGCAATTATTTCTTTTTCGTCGTCTTTTTCTTATCCGGCGCTTGAGCAGAAGCGGAGCCACTAGCAGATAGTACCCCCGCAATTGAGCCTGCTATGCCCGAAGTCTTCACATTCCCTTTATCCTTTATCCCTTTCTTTTTTTTCGTTTCTCTCCATGCCATAGCAATGCTCCTTTTTTCAGTTTTTTTCGCGATCCGGCGTGACCTGTCCAGCGCGCCGACGATGACACGCTTTTCGGCGTCGGTGAGACACCACATCAGCCGGCCATTATGGATAGTATATCTCACATATTAGCTTCCGTCAACGTAAAAGCGAACAGATAAATATCACGCCTCATCACGATCTCCTCCCGAATGAACGTATCCACCTTCAATTATTTAATTTTACGGCCGAGTTCTTTTATTCCCGTATCCGGCTCGTGATACCGCCGGTAGGCGCGGGTGAGGGTCGTGTAGGCAAAGACGGCGTTGACGGCGGGGATTCGGGTGAGGAGGTAAAAGAGCGCGTAGGCGGCGGCAAGGGAGACCAGGAAAAAGGGATACTGGATGACCGTCATGGCCCACGTCCCGCGGATGGCTTGAGCACCGGTGAGATACGTGACCATGAGGTTGAGGAGGTACTGTGCAAACGGGATTGCGGTGATAAAATAGACGATCACCGCCCAGGAGTGCCCGGCCTGCACGGCCGCCTCGGGGCAGTAGCCCATGCAGCGCATACAGCTCTCGCACGAAAACGTCCAGTAGGGCCGGGGGCGCTTTTTACCGAGCATCCGTATCGCATGGTTCGGGCAGTCGCGGGCGCAGATGCCGCAGCCGTTGCACCGGTTATCGGCAAAAAAGAGCTTGGCCAGCATGAAGCGGCCGTAGATGAGGTAGCCCGCCGATATTGGGGCAAGGGCAATACCCAGGGCAAGGCAGACGAAACCCCTGAAGGCGCGCCTGCCGGCAAGTATCGAGTCGATGAATCCGTCGGCCTTCGGCCGAGCCCGCCCGATGATCGCCCGGGCATTCTTTTCCGAAAACCCGGGGTGCAGGGCGGTCCAGTTTGACGGCATGTCGATCCCGGCGACCCCCCGCACACTGTAGCCTTTGAGCGCAAGAATCGCGGCGATAAGATACGCGGCCGTCCCTTCCATCCCGGGCAGGAAGAGCTTTCCGAACTTCGTTCCCGCCCGCGTGGCCACGACGAAGGCATGCGTTCCCCTACCCCGGGGCATCCGGGCGGCAAACGAGATTATTTTGAAGGGCGCGGTGAACCCGTGGGTGGGCATGAAGAGGCCGATGAGGCTGTCGGGGCCGGTCGGTATATCCCGGGGCCTCGTGTCGGTGAGGGAAGAAACCCGCGCCGCGCACCCGGCAATCCCGGCGCGCGCCGCGGCCCACCGGGCAACGCGCAGGCTGTTGCCGGTGCCGGAAAATACGTAGAAGGATGCCCCGCCGTAGACCGCCATCGGCTATTCCTTGATAAGCAGCAGCACGTGGTATCCGCGGTAGGAACCGACGCCGGCCTTTGTAAAATCGCCGAGGATGTTCTTCCGGTGTCCCGACGATCTCATCCACAGCTTCACCACCGAATGAGCGCCCTCCCGATTCAAGGCGATGTTCTCGCCGGCACGCCGGTAGTGGATTCCCGCCTCGGCCAGGCGGTCAAAGGGGCTCCTCCCGTCGGGGCTGATATGCTTGAAGTAGCGCCTCCCTGCCATGTCCTCGGCGTGATTTTGGGCAATGGCCGAAAGCGCACCGTCGCAGCCCAGCGGGGGGAGATTGTTTTTGCCCCGCTCGCGGTTGACCAGGGTGAGGATTTCTTCGCACGTCGACCGGTCGGCCCCGGCAAAGCAGCCGCCCGTATCTATTCCAAAAACGGCGCCCCGGGGCAGGACGCCGATCATGATCACCAGCAAAAGAGCGCAGGTTACCCGTTTCATTCGGCCGAAGGTCCTTTCATCCAGCGATTAAACATGGTGCGCAGTATATCGGGCCACAGGCTCCGGATGGGCCCGGCCGGCACGGCTCAGTCCGAGATCCCCCGCGCCCCTTCCTTGGGCGCGGTATGCCCGAGGGTATCGCTCTTCCCGATCTCCCTGATGGATCCCGCCGCCCGGGCGATCGCGTCCGAAACGGCCTTCCTGACGTCACCGGTCGTCCGTTTCAGGTCGATACTGACGATGTAGTCTTCCGTGGACTGGATGAGCTTCATCGCCCTGAGGTATATCCTGTTTTCCCTGACCCAGCTCCTGCTGAGCCGTTTGGCGTAGGCAGTCAGCATCACCCCGAAGAAGTCAAAATTGTTCAAACGCCTGATCACCTCGCGGAAGGAGTAAAACCGCAGGTGCCCCCTGATCTGGGCCTTCTGGAGCTGATAGGGCGACACCAGCTTCGGCGTAAAAACGACATGGTGGCCGTCGTAGAAGCTCCAGTCCTTGATGATGATCCTGCCGTCCTTTTCGAGGTCGCGGTACACGGGCGTCCCGGGCATGGGAGTCAGTACGAGGAACTGGACGGAATCGAGCAGGTGCCGCTTGGCGAACGTGACCGTATCTCTGAGAGATTTCTTCGTATCGGTATCAAAGCCGAAGATGAACATCCCGTGCACGTCGATGCCGAACTCGGCGAATCCCGAAAGCCCCTCCTCCATATCGTCCATCGTCTGTTTTTTGTTCATGCACGAGAGGCTTTCGGTATTGGTGCTCTCAAGCCCCACGAATACGGTCTTGAGCCCCGCCTCCCGCATGAGCCCGACGAGTTCCCGGTCTTTGCCCGCGTCTACCCGCACCTGGGCCGAGGAGACGAACGAGAACCGCTGGGCGATCATCTTCCTCAGGAGATCTTTGGTCCTCCTGGGATCGGCGGCAAAGTTGTCGTCATAAAAGAAGACGGAGTTCTTCTTGTCGTCATACTTCCTGAGGTCCTCGATGACCGCATCCACGTCCCGGTATCTCATGCGCCTGCCGAACATCCGGGTCACCGAGCAGAAGGTGCAGTTATAGGGACACCCGCGGGAGGTCTGGATGGGGATCACCCGGTTGGTCCACTTTCGCTTTTTGAACATGCCGCCGGCAATCAGCGTGATATCCGGCTCGGGCAGGTCGTTGAGGTCTATGAACGACCCGTCGATCGGATTATTGACGACCTTGCCGCCGCGAACGTACGAAAGGCCCGGAACGCTGCCCATATCCCCGCCTTCGGCCAGCACGTCGACAAACAGGGGAAGGGAGCGCTCCGCCTCCCCGCGGATGACATAGTCCGCATACTTCAGGCCCTCGTCGGACATAAAGGTTACGTGGGGTCCCCCCAAGACGGTGGGGATACCCAGGTATTTGACGGCCGCGGCCATCTCGTAGGCCCGGGGGGCGGTGGACGTGGTGGTCGATATCCCCACGAGGTCCGAGCCAAGCACGGCGTCCCATCCGATCTCCTCGATGGATTCCACCATGACGCACACGTCGTGGCCCTCATCCCTGAGGATGGTGCCCAGCAGGATCGTACCGAGGCGCGGCAAGGCATACAGCGAGAAGATGTGGGAATCGGGACTCTTGGGCTCGATAAGGGTTATCTTCATGGGAGACCTTCTCTTATTAAGTACGTAATAATAAGAAACGGTTTACCGACACCCCCGCGGTGTCGGGCATGACGAAAGGCATGGTTGGGGAGATTATATGAAGGGATGGGTTGTACCGTATTTATCGAAGGGCGCCAAGCAGGAGTTCGATCACCACGACAACCGAAGTCTATTTTCTTATGCCTTTTTCAATAAGTATATACCCCCGAAGGCCGTTTCGCAAGAGATTATTTTTTGGCCAGGTCCTTGCTCATGAGCGATATCTTATCGTCCCGAAAGAACCAGCCGCGCTTCTCGTAGAACGCCCAGGCCGTGTTGTCCCGATAAATCATCAGGTGGATGCGCCGGGCGCCCAAGACGTGAAATTGCCGTTCGACCTCGTCCATGAGGGCCGTGCCGATTCCCATCTCCTGAAGTCCTTCGTCCACCGCCAGGTGGTAGACATAGCCCCGGCGGCCGTCCCACCCCCCCAGGACCGTCCCGACGATCCGCTCTTCACGCTCGGCCACCAGGCAGGTCGTCGGGTTTCGTCCAAGGAAGGCCGTTATTTTCTCACGTTCATCGGCCGAAGAAAGTCCCATGCCCGGAAGGGATTTCCATAGGACCAGAATATCGTCGTAATCGGACGGCTCCATCGCGCGGATTGCGGCATCTTGTGTTGTCTTCGAGTCTTTCATGTCGGATCACCCCTTTTCCGGAAAAAAATCGGCCGCGTTGAAAAACGGGGACGGCGGCCGGAGTTCCTTGTTACTACCAATCGTCCCCTTTTCTATAATATACGATAAGGCCGCGATCGGTCAACAAAGATCATAAAATCATAAAAAAAATGTCCGGTCTACAATAATGTGGTATAATCTGCCGGTATGTCATCGTCTGGAGGTTGTCATGGACCTTGTCGAAATAATGTCCCACCTCTCGATCCCTCGTCCCGACCACAGTCCGGCCCTCGAAGAAACCGCAGTATATATCAAGACGACCCTTACCGACTGGGGCATCCCGTTCGTCGTGCAGGAATTTACCCTGCGGCCGTATATGCAGCTTATCCTCGGAATCGCCCTGCTGGCGCTGGCGGTGCTCCTGCTGGTTCTCGTCATTAAGAAGAGGCCGGTGGCCGCGCTGATCGTGGCCCTGGCCATACCGCTCTTGCTCCTGGCCGAGTTCGAATTCTTCGTCCCCGTCGTCACGGGTATCGTCAAGAAGACCGGGCAGAATATTGTCGTCACCTACACCGTTGCGAATCCCGCCCGGGAGCTGATCTTTGCCGCGCACTACGACTCCAAGACCGACTTCTGGGACCATATCCAGCGCGCCCGGATCTACCGGTTCATACCCCTGGCGATCGTCCTGGGCCTGGCCGTTGCCGTCTTTACCTTTTTTACGAGGCGCTACGCCCCGCTCAAGAAAAAGGGGGGAACGATCGCCGCCGGGATCACAGCCGGGGTCCTCGTCATCTACTGGGGCCTGGTCTTCCTCGGGTTCGGGGGATATATCTTCCTGCCCGCAGACCGGCAGAGTTTCGGGGCGGTGGACAACGGCACCTCGGTGGCGGCCCTCCTGGCCCTGGCGAAAGATATCCATGACGGAAAGGTAAGCCTGGGCAATTCCAACGTCACGATCGTCTTTACCGCGGGAGAGGAGGTAACGCTGCAGGGCGCTCACTGGTATGTCAAGGAACGGTTCGGCGCAAGCTGGCAGCCCGCCCTTCCCACGACCCTCGTGAATCTGGAGCTCGTCGGTCAAAACGGCCCGATGGTCTACTGGAAGAAAGACGGGGTGTTCCTGAAATATTACGATGCCGATCCGGAGCTCATCGAGCGCCTCGGCGCCGCCTGGATGCGCGTATCCGAGACATCGATCGAGCCCCGCGAGAGCATCACCGACGACGCGCAGCGTTTCATGGCGGTGGGCATCCCCGCGATCACCGTCGGAAATTCGGGGACGCCGGGCCTCGGCGAGGGGGGGTTCCATTCCACAAAGGATAATTTCAGCCGTGTCAACATGGACAACCTGGCGCTGATGATCCATGCGCTGGAGCTTTACATCGAGGGATACCTCACCAAGTAAAAATTGATTTTTCGTCGTGGAGCGATTATGGATTCTCAAGCCCCTTACCACACCGACTGCTCCGCCTGCGGAACGGACGGTTTTATCATCAGGCAATACAATACGGCGCCCGACGGCGGGCTTCGGGCCCTTCTTATCATGGACGAGCGGACGGAGGGGTGGATCGGCATACCCCACGGCGGTTTCGGGATGGGGGCGATCATGGAGCTGCTGTCGCTTTCTCCCTCTTTCCCCGACGACCCCGCCCGGGTCTTCCCCATTTCAGCCGACTTCAGGATGGGCGGGGCTCAGGTCGTGGTGGGAGATACGGTCCGGCTTGCCGTATCGGCGGCCGACGGCGCGGGGACGGGCGTTATCGAAAAGGAGGGTCAGCCCTATCCCTATATCTCCGGCGAGATCACCTGCAAAAAGGACGACCCCGCGGGAAGGGAAACGCTTTCTTCCTACCTGCCGGCCAACTTTGCGGATATTGCAGACAGGCTCCTTGCCCTGCCCTACTATATGAAGTGTTTTGTCTGCGGGGTCGGCAGGGATGAGCCGGGACTCCGGCGGCAGTTCAGGCTCGTGGACGGCCCCGGCGACCGGCTCGTTGTCTCGCTGATCGGCTTTGACCCGGCAGATAAGGACACGGTCTGCCGTTTCCACCGGCGCAAGAACCTTCACCCGATCTGTCTTCTGGCCCTGGGCGACGAGACCATGGGGTGGGGCGCGTTCTTTCTTTCTCAAAACGGCGGCGTCTCCGTCAGGCTCTCCTACACGTTTTACCGGGAGATCGGGATAGACGAGCGGGTTGTCGTCTTCGGGAGGGGAGAGCGCGTAAAGGGAGACATCGCTAAACGGATGATGTTCTGGGCCTCCGGCGGGGCCGCCGTGGTCAAGCCGGACGGCACCTTCGAGATCGTCATGACGTCGTCGGGGCAGTGGCTGGCGATACCGGCGCTCACCGAACAAATGAGGCAAAACCTCATTCCCGCCGAATTGACGAGGGAGGCCTTTTCGATCGCCCAGGGGAGACCGGCCGCCCCAAGGCCCACATAGACCCGTTGTCCAAAGACACTCACGGGCGGCAATAGCCGGTGATATGAAAAAGAAAAAGGAAACACCTGACGAGCCCGAAGGGGCGGTTTCTGCCGCCCCTCTTTTATGTACGCTTCGATCCCTTGACAACCGGCGCCGTCCTGCTACAATAAAGCCATGCAATCCCTCTCGCTCTTGATAAAGCCCTCATCTGCCCGCTGCAACCTTTCATGCGACTACTGCTTCTATAAGCGGGTGGCCGGTATCTACCCGACCGAAAACCTGATGACGGCGGCGACCGCCGGGGCACTGATCGAAAATGCCCTGGGGGCGGCCTCCGGCCGTGTCTCGTTTACCTGGCAGGGTGGAGAGCCGACGCTCTTGGGCCTCGACTTCTACCGGGAGGTCGTCCGGCTTGAAAACGTCCACGCACGGCCCGGGCAGTCGGTCGAAAACAGCCTTCAGACCAACGGCGTGCTGATCACCGACGAATGGGCCGTCTTCCTGAAGGAGAACCGCTTCCTGGCGGGTATCAGCCTTGACGGCCCGGCCGAGATCCATGACCGCTACCGGAAGGACGCGAAGGGACAGGGAACCTATGAGGCGGTAATGCGCGGGATCGCCCGCCTGAGACGGCACGGCGTTCCCTTCAATATCCTCTGTCTGCTTACCGACGCCAACGTGGGCGACCCGGAAGGGCTCTACCGTTTTTTCCGGGGCAAGGGTTTTTCCCACCTCCAGTTTATCCCCTGCTACGAGACCGACGATGCCGGGAGGCCCTTTCCCTTTTCGGTCATGGCCCCGGCGCTCCTTTCTTTCTACACGCGGCTCTTCGACCTCTGGATAACCGACGGCTTCTACGACGTCTCCATCCGTATGTTCGAGGATATCCTGATCTATTTCATCGACGGCGCGAAGGTTTCCTGCGGCTTTTCCGACCGCTGCGACTCCTACCTCCTGGTGGAACACAACGGCGACGTCTACCCGTGTGATTTTTTCGTCTACCCCGAGTATCGGATCGGAAACATCTCGGACTCATCCTTTTCGCAGCTTGCCGAAAGCCCCGCCCGCAACCGTTTTGCCTCCCTCAAATCTGCGCTGCCCGCAGACTGTGTCCGGTGTGAATGGCTGTCCTTTTGCCGGGGAGACTGCACCCGGTTTCGGGCAGACCGATCGGGAGGATATACGGGGCTTTCGACTTTTTGCGGGGTGAACCGGGGACTGCTGACGCACATCGCTCCCTTTGTTCCCGAAATAAAACAGCGGGTGGCAAAGTTCCGGGAGCGGACGCCCGAGGGGGGTAAACCGCTAAAAACGGTCGGCCGCAACGACCCGTGCCCCTGCGGCAGCGGTCTGAAGTATAAACGGTGCTGCGGTAAGTGAAGAAGCGCCGGCGGTCGGCGGCCATCATGGGTCATGGGAATGGCCCGATGGTGTCTTGCCCCATCGTAATCGGGTGCTGCCCCGTACGGCGCGTCGATATGCGGCAGGCGCGGTTCGGCCGGCAATCCCCCGGCGGGACGCCGGCCGCCTTTTATCCGTATTGGAAATCCATCCCGGTTTACGGCTTTGCCGACCGGGATCGAGTCTTTACCTTTTTCTTGACCGCCGGCTCCTCATGAGACCGCAGGCGGTCTTCCAGGCATGTCTCACGGGTCCCGCGGTCGGGAGTCTGGGGACAGAAGTGACCGAGTTCCTCCGAAAAACGCGCGACCACGCCCGGACATTTTCCGACAAACTCGATATAGCGAATGAGGCGCGTCAGGACGACGTCGTCAATGGCATGCTCCATCCGGCATGCGTTTTTTTCCGCGATGTCGGGCCGGACGTTGAGTATTTCGGTCAAAAACGACGCGATGGATCGGTGGGCGTGGACAAGCTTACGGGCCAGCACCTCTCCCTCGGGCGTCAGGGTTATCACTTCATGGGGGTCGTAATTGACCAGCTCCTTGCCGGAGAGCTTCTTGAGGGCCCCCGTTACCGACGGCATCGTTACGGAGAGGATATCGGCGATATCCCTGACGCGGGCGACGCGGTTTTGTTCAACCAGGCCATAGATTACCTCGAGGTAATCTTCCATGCTTGGGGAGAGGCGTTGTTTCGTCGGCATTGGCTATTCCTTCACTGGGCCTATTATACGGGTAAAAAACGACCCTGTCAACATACGGACCTGCGCAAGACAGGGCAAGTCCGTTACCAACCCCCGTCGAAAGGACCGGGCCCGACACCCGGTGCCTGCGGCCGATCGTGATCTTCGTCATAATAGGGATAACCGGATGTGGCAGGTACACCTTGAGACGACCTACCGCCGCCGGTAGGTGATGGGAAGCTTCAACAGGAGCCTTTCGCGTTCCAGGCCGTTCGGAAACGGGGGGAAGGGCGATGAGTCCCCGATCGCGGCCAGGGCGGCCTTATCGAGCACCGGGTGGCCGGAGCCGACCGCAATCCCCTTTTCCAGGAGGGTGCCGCGCCTGTCGAGCAGAAACGATACGGTAACCGTCCCCTCGATACCGTCCCTGGCCGCGTCCGATGGATAATGCTTGTGCCGATCAATCCGCGCACGCACACTTCTTATGTAATCGGGCAGCGCCTTTGTATCGCCCCCATCTTCCGGCCCGGTAATACCGGACACACCGCCGGGCTCCCCCACCTCGATCGGATTTCCCGGGCCTTCGGTATCTCCCGATACCTTCGTTGTGAACGGGACGGATACCTTCACGGGAGCGGCGATCTCTCGGGGGGCCGTTTCCGGGGCCGATATGTCGCCCGTTTCCTCACCCCGATCGAGCGATACCACGAGCGGATGGTCCGAGCCGGGCCGGGGCGTGTCCGATACGATGAAGGCTACACCAACGGCCGCGAGGACAAAAAGAAGATGCGCGGCCACCGAGGTCGAGAAGAACAGAAGGTGCCGTCGCCGAGCGGCCCGTTTCATTACTCCAGCCTCCGTTCCGTAATCGTGTCAAAGAGGTGCAGGCGCCGTCGGTCTATGGAAAACCGGACCGTCCCGCCGACGTCCGGGGGTGTTCCGACCACCCGCGCCGTCAGGGTTTCGTGCCGGGGGCCGTCTGCGATCGCCAGCGTGAGGCGCGTTTCAAAACCGAGGTCCTCTCGAAAGAGGACGGTTGCCGTAAATTTTCCCCGGCCGATCAGAATATCCTCGGGTCGGACGCCGACTATCGCGCTTGCATCCGTGCCTGCCGGGCCGTCTTCCATGAGCCGGCGATAGGCTGCCGACCCGGCGGGGATGATATTCATCGGGGGATTGCCGAGAAACCCCGCCACAAAGAGATTGGGGGGATGTTCGTACAGACCCCGGGGCGCCCCAACCGCCTCGATTGTACCGCTTTTCATAATTGCCAGGGTGTCGGCCATCGCCATTGCCTCCACCTGGTCGTGGGTAACCCAGATCATGGTGCCCTCGAGATCCCGTATGAGGCGCGTGATCTCGATGCGCATGGCCGCCTTGAACTGTGCATCCACGTTGCTCAGGGGTTCGTCCATCAGAAAGAGGCTCGGCTCCTTGACGATCGCCCTTCCAACGGCAAGACGCTGCCGCTCACCCCCCGACAGCGCCCCCGGTTTCTTGTCGAGGAGCCCCTCGATTCCCAACAGGACCGCCGCCCGCGCTGCCCGCTCTTTTGCCTCCCGCCTCCCCACGCCCCGCATGATCAGTCCAAAGGTCATGTTCTTTTCGGCATTCATGTGCGGGTAGAGGGCATAGTCCTGGAACACCATGGCGATATTGCGTTGTGTCGGCCCGGCCCCTGTGATATCACGTCCCGCCAGGTATATCGCGCCCTCGTCGGGCGCCTCTATCCCGGCGATGATGCGCAGGAGCGTCGATTTGCCGCAGCCCGACGGCCCGAGGATCACCGTAATGGATCCCTTTGCCGCTGCAAGGTCCGCCGAGCTGACGGCCGCAACATCCCCGAACCGCTTGGAGACACGCCTGATTTCAAGGTACTCCATAGCCCCGATACTAAAACGGCACCGGCCTCTTGTCAAGGCATTAAAAAGTCCTTTTAATCCGCATGATTATCGGGTAGACTCTTTCCATGGGAAACGCACCGTCCGGGGAGACAATCGGCAGGCTCGCCGCCCTTCTCACCAGGCCGCTGGGATACGCGGCAAAGGGCGACTTCGCCCTCCTTTTTCGGCTTACCGGTTTTTCGGCCACCTCCCGCCGGATCATCTCCCGGATGCGTGAGGCACCGGATTATGCCCGGTGGCAATCAGAAGTAGATAGGCTGGACGAATTACTCGCCGGCTTCGACACGCTCGCCGAGGAAGAAAAACGCAGCGCCGTTACCCGCTCCCTTGCCCTTCTTCGTGAGATAATCTCCGACACGGGCTCCCCGGGTACGGCAGATCGCCCTGCCCCGTCCGCTGCCCCACCCGGCCTGCCGGCCGCCCTCGAAAAGCTCAGGACCCCCGTCGAATACGTCAAGGGAGTGGGCCCGCGGCGGGGGGAGCTGTTGAGGAAACGGGGTATCGAGACGGTGGAGGACCTGCTGTTTCTCATCCCCCGCTACTACATCGACGTGCGCCGGCTCAATACGATCAGGGAACTCGTCCACAAGCAGCAGGGGGCGCTTATCGTCGAGGTGGTCGCGGGCGGCAATCGGTACTCCAAGAGGACGCGAAAGCGCCTCTATGAGCTCATCGTCACCGACGGCAGGGACGTTATGACCCTGGTCTGGTTCAACGCCCCCTATATGCAGGGGCGGTTCAAAAACGGCGCGAAACTCCTGGTGAGGGGCGTCGTCTCGGAATACAACTTCAAGAAAAGCATGGCGCACCCGGACGTGGAGCCGTGGGAAGAATCGGAACAGTACCGGGGCCGCCTCATCCCCCGTTACCCGCTCACCGAGGGGATCAGCCTCAAGACAATGGTCTCGATCGTGGGATCGGCGCTGGATACGTACGGCCCCCTCCTGCCCGACGGGGTGCCCGAAGAGATCAGGGGACGGCTGGGCCTCATGCCCGTCCGCGAGGCAATCCGCCAAATCCACGACCCGGCCGACGGCGAGCCGGCGCTTTCCGACGGGTCCTATCCGCCGGTACGGTCGCTGGCGACCGACGAGCTCTTCATCCTGGAGATTGGCCTGCTCTTGAGGAAAAAGAATATCATCAAGTCCCCGGGGAGGAGCTATCGGGCCGAAGGAAGACTCATGGATTCATTCCTGCACGGCCTCTCGTTTTCCCTGACGGCGGCCCAGGACCGGGTGCTTTCGGAGGTGGTCGCCGATATCAGGGCCCCTCACCCGACGCACCGCCTCATCCAGGGGGACGTGGGGTGCGGGAAAACCGTTGTCGCGTGCGCCGCGGCCCTTATCGCCGTCGAGGAGCGTGCCCAGGCCGCGCTCATGGCGCCGACCGAAATCCTGGCCGAACAGCACTACCGGAACCTCTCCGGCATGCTGGCGGCCATAGGTGTCAGCTCGGCGCTGCTCACGTCCTCGGTGAAGGGCAAGCGCCGCGGCGAGGTCCTTTCGGGAATCGCCGACGGGAGCATTTCGCTCGTCTTCGGCACCCACGCCCTCATCTCCACGGACGTCCGCTTCCGTGACCTGGGCCTGGTTGTCATTGACGAGCAGCACCGCTTCGGGGTGCTGCAGCGCGGCGCCCTCAAGGACAAGGGACCGGCACCGGAGATGATCGTCATGACGGCCACCCCCATTCCACGGACGCTCGCGCTGACCGTCTACGGCGATCTGGACGTAAGTGTCATCGACCAGCTGCCCCCGGGCCGGATACCACCCACCACGCTCCTCTTTTCCGAGGACGGGAGGCCGCGCGCCTACGAGATCATCCGGGAAGAGCTCAAGAAGGGGCGGCAGGCCTTTTGTGTCTATCCCCTCGTGGAGGAATCCGAGACGCTTCCTCTAAAGGACGCGGTGCGTATGGCCGATGAGCTGACGAAGGTCTTCTCCGAATACCGCGTGGGGCTGATCACCGGAAGGATGAAGGGGGCCCTTAAAGAAGAGACAATGGGAGGTTTTGCCCGCGGGGAGATTCACGTCCTGGTCTCAACGACCGTCGTGGAGGTCGGGGTGGATGTGCCCAACGCCACGGTGATGGTTATCGAGCACGCCGATCGGTACGGCCTTTCCCAGCTCCACCAGCTGCGCGGCAGGGTCGGCCGCGCCGCCGACCGCTCCTTTTGCATCCTGATGGCAGATTTCGTCCGCTCCGAGGATGCCACGCGAAGGCTGGATATCATGACCAAGACGACCGACGGCTTCGTTATCGCGGAGGAAGACCTGAAAATCCGTGGACCGGGCGAGTTCATGGGTACCAGGCAATCGGGTCTCCCCGCGTTTCGTGCGGTGGACCTTACCCGGGACTACCGTACGCTGCTTGCCGCCCGAAAGGAGGCCGAGTCCCTGCTTGGAAAAGACCCCGACCTGTCCGATCCCGCCCACCGGGCAACCCGGGAGATTATGATGTCGCGATTTGCCGGCAGGCTCTCGCTGGTGGATATCGGATAGGCGGTCGTATACGGTGCGTTTCATTGTTCCCGCCGTTTATCACAGACGGCGCATTTTCCTTTTATCATACGGATGGAGACTGATATGATCCCTTCTTTTTCCCTCGATGAGGCAAAAAAAAGAGCCGGAGATCTCCTGGGCAGGGGATACCACTGAGGACCGGCGGTCCTGCAGGTCTTGTGGGAAGCATTCAGGTTCGAAGACGATAGTATCCTCTGGGCGGGAATCCCCTTTCTGGGCGGTATCGGAGGAAAGCAGGATGCTCCCTGCGGCGCTGTCTCCACGGCGACCATGGCCCTCGGCCTTGTGTGCCGCGTACCCGGCCAAGATAAGGCGGCTGTCAAACAGGCGCGTCATCGCGCCCGTGCATACTCCGGCGACTTCGTAACCCGATTTGCCGCCGCCTTCTCGGGGTTGAGCTGCCGCCAGCTGATTGGATACGACTTCTCGGAGCCGGGGGCGTACCGGGAATTCCTGGAATCCGGCATCTGGAAGGACAAGTGCCTGGCCTACGTGCAGTTCGCGGTGACAAGCGTCTATGAAGCGGCCCAAATGAACCAACGTCACGATCGTGTCGAGCCGGTTATCGTGTATACCAAGCGCGGATGCCCCTACTGCGAAAGGGCCCTGCGTGACCTGACCGAGCGGCGCGTTGCCTTTGAAGAGATCGTCATCGACGACGATCCCGCCGCCAGGGAGACGGTCATGCGGCTTTCGGGCGGAAAAGGCATCGTGCCGATCCTGGTGAGCCGGGGTACAGAGGTGACCGTCGGCTTTGGGGGCGGCTGAGCGGTCTGAAGGACGGCGGTCGGCCGTCCCGTGCAGCGACCTACATCATCGGCCTGGCCGACAAATCCGTGCAAGGGGCATGGAGGCGGGGCCGAGGACGATCGTGGTGCGCATCATTTACGCCCAATGGTGTAGAACAAAGAGAGGATAGGTCATGGATTTCACGAAGAAGACGATTCTTGGGAGAACCGGGCTCTCGGTAAGCCGGCTCGGGCTTGCTGGCGGCTACGGAGTGCCAGCGGCGGCCGTCGAACGGGCCTTTCATGAATACGGGATCAACTACTTCTACTGGAGCACCCCCCGGAAAAGCGGAATGGGGGACGGCCTTAAGAACCTCGTCAGCAGCAACCGGAAGGACATCGTCATCGTCCTGCAGACGTACGATCACCTCGGCCTGACGGTCAGCCGCAGTGTCCACAAAGGGATCAGCGCCCTAGGAACCGACTACGCCGACGTACTCCTCCTGGGCTGTCACTATTCCTATCCGCCCGCACGGATCATCCGACAGTCCCTGGCACTGCGGGAGAAAGGCATGGTTCGATTCATCGGCATGTCGGGCCATAACCGAAAGCTCTTCGGGGAGATCGCCCGCAGAAGCGATTGCCCCATCGATATCTTCATGGTCAGGTACAACGCCGCCCACCGCGGGGCCGAAGAAGAGGTATTCCCGTATCTGGTCGGCGAGAACCGGCCGGGGCTGACCACTTACACGGCGACCCGGTGGGGCAAACTGTTGAACCCGAAAAAGATGCCGCCCGGGCAGCGGCCCCTGACGCCGTCGGACTGTTACCGTTTTGTCCTGACCGATCCCCACGTCGACCTGTGCATGATGGGGCCTAAGAACGAGGCCCAGATGGTTGAAGGATTGGCCGCCCTCGCACGGGGCCCCCTCCCGGCCGACGAGATGGATCGTATCAGGAAGATCGGGGATTACGTTCACGGGTAGGATCGGAATACGCGCCGTGGTCGGTCCTTACATGACTATGGATACGGCGTAATACGTCAGGGCGGAAAAGCCGCCCGTCATCGGGATGGTCAGTATCCAGGCCCAGATGATCCTGCGCGCGGTTATCCACCTGACGCCCCGTACCGCCTCGACGGTACCCACCCCCATGATGGAGCCGGCGATCACGTGTGTGGTACTGACCGGTATCCCGAAATGCGCCGTTCCCATCAGAACGAACGCCGATGCGGTCTCCGCACAAAAGCCTTCCATCGGCCGTATCTTCGTGATATTGGTGCCCATCGTCTTGACGATCCTCCACCCCCCAAAGACGGTCCCGAGCGCAATGGTGAAATAGCAGGCGAACACGACCCATCTATCTATGTGAAACGTCGGGATCATCCCCGATGAAAAAAGCACGAGGGCGATGATGCCCATCGTCTTCTGGGCGTCGTTTGTCCCGTGGCCGATGCTGTAGAACATCGCCGAGACCAACTGGAGCCTCTTGAATATCTTGTTGGTTCGCTCTCGATTGAACCGATGGAATATCCAGATGATGAGCATAGTGAAAACGATCGCCCCCACCATTCCCAGGAGCGGCGCAACGAAGATAAAGGATACGACCTTAACCACCCCACTGACATGAACCGCCCGAACCCCGACGGCCGCCACCGTGCTCCCGACGAGCCCCCCGATGAGCGCGTGGCTGCTCGATGTGGGCAGGCCCAGGAACCAGGTCAGGATATTCCAGACGATTGCACCCATGAGGGCCGCGAAAATGATCGGCAGCGTAACGATGCTGCTGTCCACGATCCCCTTTCCGACGGTCTGGGCGACGGTCACCCCGAAGAAGATAAAGCCTAGGAAATTGGCGAACCCCGCCATGAGGACGGCCTGAAAGGGAGTGAGCGTTCGGGTCACGACGACCGTAGCAATGGCATTTGCCGCGTCGTGAAAGCCGTTGAGAAAGTCAAAGATGAGGGCCAGCGCGATAATGAACACGGCGAACGTGAGATGCATACGATACCTATTTGAGCGTGATTCCCCTGATCAACTTGGCTATGTCGTCCATAGAATTTATGAGATCTTCCAGATGTTCGTAGATGTCCTTGAATTTTATGATATAGATCGGATCCTTCACCTGAAACAGCGCGGCCATGCTCGCGTGAGTCAGGGTATCGGCCTCGACCTCCAACTCGTGTATCTTGTTAATCGAGGATAAGAGATCCTTTCTCTTTTCAAGGGATCCGATCAGCTTCTTGAGCTCACCGGCGACAGAAATCATGATATTGACGAACTTCGTGACGTTCTCGGGTACTTCCGTTACGCGGTATTTATCCATCTTCTGGGCGACGTTATTCAAGAGGTCCATCGAGTGGCCGATCCCGATCACGATCTCGTGGATATCCCCCCGGTCCAGCGGTGTTATAAAGGTCTTGTTGAGCTGGATGATGATGTCGCGCTCAAATTCGTCCTCTTTGGATTCGTACTCCTTGATGTATGCCGTGTAGTGGTGAATCTCCTCATGAGACATGTTCTTGAGTTGCGCAATGAGACCCTTAAACGATTCGCAGGCCCGGTAAAACAGATCCATCTGCTGGTTGAGATATCTGAAGAATGCGACTTCACTCGGAAGCAGGAGATCAAATAGCTTCAATTCCATGATACGACCCCATTATCGTCGGTTATCCGCCGCGGTTGTTGGCCGCACCGGCTTTTTATTCATCGTCCTTCGGCCGTCTTTTTACCGATATCCCGACACACCGCGGGATAGAAAGATAGTCTCTGTCCGCAAGGGCCTGCGACGTGGCGGAATTTCATATAGTAGCGCCTTGGGCGGTAATAGTCAACAATTTCTCCCCATTAATTAAACCTGTAATTGGAGCAATATCGAATCCTTCATGGATTGACTTGTGCCCGGTAGTGTTTATATTATAGTTAAGCAGTATAGCGTAATCGGACAAGACCCTTCGGGAGCTAAGAGATGAAAAAAATTAAAGGGACAATAGAAGAAAAGGAATTGAAGGAGCGCCTGACGCCGGCCGAATACCACGTCCTGCGGGAAAAGGGGACCGAGCCCCCGTTCACGGGGAAATACCACGCCAACAAGAACAAGGGCGTCTATTCCTGCAGGGCCTGTGGGGCGGTATTGTTTGAGTCGGACAAGAAATACGATTCCGGGACCGGCTGGCCGAGTTTTTTTGACGTCGCCAAAGACGCCGTCCAGACGAGGGTTGACACATCGGCCGGAATGGCGCGCACCGAGGTCGTGTGCGGTAAATGCAAAAGCCACCTCGGCCACCTCTTTGACGACGGGCCGAAACCCACGGGCAAGCGCTACTGCATCAACTCGGTCTCGCTTGATTTTAAGGATGCGGAATCAAAGAACCATGAGACTCGTAAGGCCGCGTTTGCAGCCGGGTGCTTCTGGGGCGTGGAGGAGACCTTCCGGACGATTGCGGGCGTCGTGAATACCACCGTCGGCTATATGGGCGGGAAGACCGAAAACCCGACCTATGAACAGGTCTGTATGGGCACGACCGGCCACGCCGAGACGGTGCTGGTGGAGTACGATCCGGGCGTGGTATCGTATCGAAAGCTCCTTTCCGTCTTCTGGAAGATACATGACCCGACGACCCTCAACCGGCAGGGGCCCGACGTAGGGTCCCAGTACCGGTCGGCCGTCTTCTATTTCGACGACGAACAGAAGAAGGATGCCCTCGCTTCGGGGCAAGAGGCCCAAAAAGACCACGGCCGGCCAATCGTCACCGAGATCGTCCCCGCGCCGGCATTCTTTGCCGCGGAGGACTACCACCAGCGCTATTATCAAAAACGGGGCATCAAGGGCTGCGCCGTGTAACGCAGCGGCTATAAAGAGTTCCGTGTATGGCGGGGATACGTGCGGCCCGGTCCGGTCTGCCAGGTTCACTGCTCTTGAGCTATGCGCGGCGCCGCCCACCCCACAAAACACATTAACTCACCCCTATGATCCCGTAAACCTTCAGTGCCTCCACTACGCCGTGGAAAATGAGCCCCATGCCCATGGCGGATACGAAGAAACCCACGATACGGGTCGCGGCATCGATACCCTTGGGGCCGATACGCCCCAGGATCGCCCTGGCATAGGCCAAAATCAGGTAGGTGACGGCCATCGAGCAGACGATGGCAAGGATTATGGCCGTGATCGGCAGGAGGTTCGAGATCGGGGTCTTGACCATCGACGACATCCCGAGGACCGTGGCCAGCGCCCCCGGCCCGAACATGAGCGGCATGGCCAGGGGAACAAACGAGAAGTCCTCGTCCTTGCCGACCGACCCGCCGCCGAAGACCGTGGTGCCGGGGGAGGACGGTAAAAAGAGGGCAAAGCCGATACGAACCAGGATGATGCCCCCGACGATTCGGACCATGGACAGCGGCACGCCGAAGGCCCTGAGCACCAGCGTCCCGAAGACCATAAAGAACAGCATCAAGAGCGTGGCATACAGGCACGAACGGAAGGCGGTTCGGCGCTGGGTCCGTTGATCCTTGCCTTCCAGGAGCTGAAGGAAGATCGGCAGTACCTCCAGAGGGTTGGTGACCGCCAAGAGCGTCGTAAACGTGGCAATAAAGAGCGTCGGCAGGTGTCCCATAATCGATCCCTCGTGTTGTGAAGGATGGGATGGTTTGGGTTTACGAACAAAAAGCGCCGCCTGGCGATACACGAAACGGCCCGTCCCGGCGCTAATTCCCGTCTTCCGGCAATTATAGCCCTTTTTACCGAAAAGACAATATAAAAGACCTGCCCCGGCCGCCGCGGCAACCGGCGAGGGGGTCGGCTACGGCATAAACGAACCCAATAAATACCGTATCGATCCCGGCCACGGTCAAAAAATCACGGAACGACGTATTGGAGATAAACTCGGGGGTCCCGGATTACGCCGGAAAAGATACAAGGAGAGTATGAAGCCGCTCCACACGCTCTGGCCGATGGAAAGGCCGGTACTGCCGCCTCAATAGGGTACTTGAACCCGCCGGCGGAAATTTCTCGGCCATTTTTACCGTTCACCCCTTGAGTTGCCTTTACACGGGGGGGAGTCCACCTCCCGGCGGGCCGCAGTCCTATACGTTCGGACAGGCGAAACATCCAATAGCCAACGTATCACAAAACCGACGCACTCTTCTCAAATCCCCTCGTGGGTCTTCATATCCGTGTCCTCGACCAGGCCCTTCATCCTCTCCGGCGCGGGCGTGATGGGGCCCAGGCCGTTAGTCGGCCGGTCCAGGTAGAAATAGACACAGCTCGACACGTCGTCGGCGCGCTCGAAGTAGCCGATGGGCCAGTCGTCGCCCAATTCCCGAAGGTCCACCTCCTCCATTCCCGGCCCTGCCCGAAAGACCTTCGGGGAGGACTCTATCAGGCCCCCTTTTGTGTGGGGCTCCCATATCCCCATCTGCTGGAGGGTGACGCGAATGTCCTTTGCGAAGTAGACCGGATCCGGCACGTGGAGCCGGTAGAACGAATACTGCATGTTTTTCTCGTCGGCCAGGGGACAGCCCTGGAAAAGGTGATCGAACCTCCCCTGCCCGAAGGCGGTGCCGATATAATCCTCGGTGCCGGTGCCGCAGAGTGTTGGAAGCTGCCGATCGCCGTCCAGATAGATCTTTACCTCACCCTCCCCCCACCAGGTGGCGGCATACCGCTGTCTGTTGACGATCACCCCGATCTGCGCCCCGAGGTAGCGCCCTGCCCCGGCGACGCGCGGCAGGATATCGAAGTCCCTTTTCAGGGTCGTTGGGTTCTCCCTGTTGAAGTGGGCGTGAAAGTAGGGCGTGTGCGCCGGGTGCCCGTCACCAACAGTAAAGTCCACGTCGTAGTAGAAAAGCGTCAGGTCGGTGCCACTCTCGTTGGTCACCACCGCCCTCATACCGGTCTTAAACGGCATCGGCACGATGCTCAGAAAACTCCTGCCCTCCGGGCTGGAAAAGAGGCACGACTGAAAAGGCCGCATGCGCCCGAGGCCGTGGCCGAAAAAGTCACCGAGGGGGGCCGAGACTGCGGGCTCACTCGCGCCGTCCCAGTAGATATCCAGGCGCACGCCCCTGAGCATCTTCGGGCTTCTGTCGGAGATAGTAATCCATATTCGTCTGAGCGTGCCCGTTTGCCCGGTGACCTCTGCCAAAACCCGTTGCGCCCCGGCGGGGAGATAGAAGAAGGGAGACCCCTTGCGTCCGGAGTTCTCAGTGCCCCCCGCCCCCGCAGCGGCGTCCCAGTTTTCGGGGCTGGCCCAGCGAGTCTTGACACCGTGGGGGATATGATAGAGCGTCTTTGGATCGAAAAACATGACTATTCCTCCATGAAATCCGCAACGCACCTTATCACGACGCCGTGACTTTTACAATTATCTCGCTTTATCGACCTTTTTCCCTGTCAAAGCTCAATATAGTATAATATAATAATATAGTTTAAGATGAACCTGTGTGACTTGCCATAGAAATAGAGGGATCGTTTCATGTTTTTTTCGAGCTTCCTGGCGGCCTACGTCCTGATAAACGCCTACATCTACTTCCGCGGCTTTGCGGCGTTTTCCGAAAAAGGATGGTGGGTCGTCTGCCTGAAGTACCTGTTCGTCGCCCTGGTCGTTGCCTTCCCGGTCATGCATTCCCTGGAAGATAGCCGATACGGCGCCGTCTTGGACGTCGTAAACCTCATCGGCTCGTTCTGGATCGTGGCGATGGTCTATTTCTTCCTGATCGTCCTGTTGTCGGATATCGTCAGGCTCGTCGACCGTTTCCTTCCCGTTATACCCGCCCGGTTGAAGGCCGACCCAAAACGTACCGGCCGGACGGCCTTCTTTGGATCCATTGGGCTTGTCGTTCTGATTGTCTTCCTGGGGTGGCTCAACACGCAGTTTATCAGGGTCGAAAACGTGGCGGTGGATCTCGCGAAGCTCCCGAAGGCCCATAACCCCACGGCCGTGGTGTTTGCCTCGGACTTCCACATCGGGCCGACCATACACGAACGACAGGTGGAGGACTTCGTCGAAGAGATCAACGCCGCGAACCCCGACATCATCCTCATCGGCGGCGACCTCGTAGAGGGGAGCGTCGACGGCATGAACGGCACGGCCGAAATCCTCTCCCGGCTCCACGCGCCGCGCGGCGTCTATGCGGTGATGGGCAACCACGAATACCACGGAGGGGCCGAAAAGGCTGAGGCCTTTATAGAGTCTGCGGACATCACGGTGCTGAGGGACGAAGTCGTGACCTTTCCGGGGATCGTCAACCTCGTTGGATTGGACGACCCGAGGTCCGGGAACAAGAAGGCGTCGATGGCCGACCTCATGGCCAAATGTGACCCATCTCTGCCCACGATCCTGTTGACCCATCGGCCGGTCAATATGGAGGAGTATGCCGGCGACGGGATCGACCTGATGCTTGCCGGCCATTCCCACCACGGGCAGTTCTTCCCGCTGACGATTATCACCAATCTCGTCTACACGGTCAGCTACGGCTATGCCCGGATCGGTCCGATGCAGGTCTACGTCACCAGCGGGCTGGGCACCTGGGGTCCCCCGGTGCGGGTCCTCACCCATCCCGAGATTGTGAAGATCACGCTGGTAAACGGGCGGGGAGAGAAGTAGGGTATTGCCCTGCCTGACCTGCCCGCGTTGACATCCGCCCCCCTTACCCGTCTCCTCCCGAAGAGCACTAGTCATCCGGCATCATCCCGCTGTTCGGATCGGAGGGCCCGCAATGAGAGTGTGGGTACGATCTGCCGGCAATCTTACGGCGATAGGATCCCCCCCTTTTTTTTCCAGATAGAGCGGATAACACATCGGGCACCGGGGCCGTTGATTTAAAGGTAAGTGGCGTTTCGAGCGGATGAGTACTGGACTACCTCGGGGCCGGCGTACCGGCCCCGATCAGTGTGGTATGTATTACAGGCCGGCCAGGCAATACGGATCGTGAGCGTCGTCAGTCATGTGTCTCCTCAATTATCAAGCCACGCGTCGTCGAGAAACACCTCGCCGCCGGCCTATAAGATTAAAGTAGAATCGGCATCGGGCTTGAGATCGTCATCATCGTCGCCTTCATAACCTCCATGAAAGTCGCCGCCGGTGCCCAGGGGCGCCCCTATTGTGCAGATGACAACGCCGTTGTCGCCCGTCCCGGTTATGAATACGCTGTACCACAGGTGAGTGGTCGGGTTGTATACGGGATAGGCGACACCGTTTTCAATCCAGACGTTGGAAAACCCCGTAACCGGGTCGCCGTTTTTGTCCACCAGCATCCCCTGCTGGGGCGCCGCCAGGGCCATCCCGGCGGTACACAGGACGATTAAGATCGTCAATCCGGCAAACATTAAAGGTAGCCGTTTCATTTTTCGACCTCATTAATAATGTATATGTATTTTATATCCGTTTTGTTTCAAATACAATAGTATAACTCGACAATATTGACGCACGACAAAAAAGGACCCACGCCTTGGCGTGAGTCCTTGATGATGCCGATAGCAGGGACACGATTCGAATTCCGTCCCTTGAATCCCTCGCACTAGTGTTCTGTTGCTGCCTCTGCGCCCTACGGTATGTAGCGCCAGACAGTAAGAGTGCCCGATTGAATACCGTACAGGTTGTTTCCGGCGGCGGCGATGGCGTATGCCTGCTCGCCGATGATTGTCCATATCATCGGCGTACCGCTGTATTTCCAGACACCGCTCATGTCCGGCGAAATGCCGTAGAGTTGGCCGTTCCCGCCTACGGTAAACGAATAGCCGGGGCCCCCTACTTTAGTCCACGCGTTGGGCGTGCCGTCATATCGGTAGATGTCGCCGGTAGAGGGATTGGTGGCGAAGAGCTGATTGCCGCCCGCGTAGATCTTCGACGCGGGGCCGCCGATCTTGGTCCAGCTCATCGGAGTACCGTCGTATCTCCAGACACCGCTCATGTCCGGTGAAAGACCGTAGAGTTGGCCCATTCCGCCCACCGCAAACACATTGCCGGGGCCTCCTATCTTTGTCCAGGAGTCGGGCGTGTGGTTATACTGATAGATATCGCCGGTGGATGGATTGGTGGCGAAAAGCTGGTTGCCACGGGCGTAAATCCTTGACGCGGGACCGCCGATCTGAGTCCAGTTCATCGGGGTGTTGTCGTATCTCCAAACACCGCTCAAGTCCGGCGAAAGACCGTAGAGCTGGCCGTTCCCACCCACGGCAAACATATTACCGGGGCTCCCTACCTTCGTCCAGGAACCCGGCGTTCCGCTATACTCGTAGATGTCGCCGGAACTGGGATTGGTGGCGAAGAGCCTGTTGCCGCCGGCGTAGATTGCAGCCGCCGGCGTTCCGATTTGCTGCCAGGTATATGCCGGAGGTGTCGGAGCCGGGGGCGGCGATGCCGGACGGGTGAATACCACCCCGTTACTCCAATTGATACCGATTCCCCGGTTGGCCGTATCAACGGTGATCGTCCCGGTTGCGTAGCCTATCGGCCATACGGCGCTTACGTTCGTACCGTTTATGTCCCCGAAGCCCATTTGATTGTTTGACGGCATATGCCACGTAAATTTGTCGCCGATCTGGGTGATGTTATAAATAACGCCGAGGTTACTCTGCCACTGGCCGGAAATATCGGGCTCGGCGAAGGCCGAACCGGCAAAGAAACAAAATGCCGCCGTGATTACTATAGTGAATAAAACGAAAGACCTTTTTGCTAAGATGTTTTTCATATTGCCGCCTCCTCAATGACTTAAAACGGACCTCGAAAAAGCGATGTCTGTTGTCATCCTAATATTGAATGCCAAATTAAGACGCTTAACGATCCAATGCGATCAATCTCGTCACGGTGATCCGGAACCTCCCGTAATGGATAGACATCTCTCTCATACAATCTTTCTTTTGATAGTATAGCACGGATTCACTAAACTCGGTGACTTCGCTCACATAATTCCGAGACACCATTTCACGGCCGGCTGGTATCGCACAATGACGGCAACTTAATATTCCATCATTCAAATCAAGGACTCTCGCTTTCACGTAAGTCCTTGATTATTCCAGCAGCGGTGACACATTTAAATAAAATGGAGAGACTCCCGATCAAATAACTCCGCCACCGTTAGAAATCAAGACAGCTATTAAACAGCTTGTAGAATGACGCGGGGAGGAGTGGCTCTTAATGTAGACTCGTTTCCCGGGTGGTATGTCACCTCCAATTTCGATAGTAATTATAACTGAAATAGATGCTTTCCTAAACATCATTTTACGTCCCATATTTTCCCGGTAAGCGTTAAGTTATGATTATAGTATGGATCACCCCTGTCTAGGATCTCTTTGTGCATTTCTTTAAACACTTCCGCTTCCTTGGAATATCTGTCCTGCTTCTCCGGGGCGTCTCTATCATATCCGCGTGAAATTGACTCATAATGGTATGCTTCACAATACGGGGTAAAGACATTCAAGTATCCTTTTTTCAGAAGACGTACGCATAAATCAATATCATTGAGAGCCACCGTAAAATCAATTTCATTTAGACCCCCGGATTTTTCGAATAGTCCCTTCTCTATCATCATGAGTGCTCCTGTTACCGCACTAAGATTATGAATAACATTTAGTCTGGAGAAGTAACCGGCCGAATCTCTATCATAATGATAATGGGAATGGCCGGCCACTCCCGCTCCGTATCCAATTACTACGCCCGCGTGCTGAATGGTATTATCGGGATAATACAATTTCGCCCCGACAACTCCAACCTCAGGTCTCTGGGAGTGTTCGAGCAATGCCTCGATCCAATCGGGAGTGATAATTTCCGTGTCGTTATTCAGCATTACGATATGAACCCCTTTCGCAAGCTTCACACCATAGTTGTTTATCGCAGAATAGTTAAAAGGAGCGTCATACGTGGAGAAACATATTCTCTGATCCAACCTGCCGTATGAATCCATCAGGTCTTTTGTTTCGTCAAGACAACTTCCGTTATTGATACCGACGATCTCGTAATGAGCATATGAAGACTTATCTAAAATCGAGTCTAAACACCTTTTCAGGAATTCGGGCTTATCCCTGAAAGGAATTACGATACTTACCAATGGGCTGCCTATTATTTCGCGTTTAACACGATACGTTCCAAACTCCTTTCCAAAATATACTTCCCCTCTTATATTTCTCCTTTTCAAGGCTTCTTCAACGGCTCTTCTTCCGGCTTCCCATACGAAAGGCCTTGAATCCGGATTTTCCGAAGTAGATTCAGGATGCTTACGCCAGTGATAGAGTATCTTCGGAATATGGTACGCGTTATTTGTCTTTTCAAGTACCCTTAGGATCAAGTCGTGATCCTGGGAACCTTCAAATCCCTTTCTAAATCCGTCAATTTCTTTAATGATAGATTTCCTGCAGATCACGAAATGGCAGATATAGTTCTGTGAAAGAATATAGTCCGGAGAATAATCGGGCTTGTAGAAAGGTTTTGCATATTGTCCATTTTTAACGATATGATCCTCGTCGGAATAGAACAAGTCGTTTCCTGTTTCGTTGATGGCCTTAACCGATTCATACAGGGCATCCGGAGTAAGCTCATCATCTTGGTCAAGCAGCCCGACAAAGTCTCCCGTTGAGATGGACAGGGCCTCGTTGGATGCTCCGGCTATCCCGGCGTTTGTATCCAAAAAACTCGTCCTAATTCTCCTATCCTTTATTGCGTATTTCCCTAATATTCTCTTGATACGGTTTTCTCCGGATGCGTCATCAACCACACATAATTCCCAGTTTTCATAAAACTGTCTTCTGACAGACTCTATGGCGGCGATAAGCCACCGTGGCTTCGCTTTATAAACCGGCATCAGTATAGTTATGAGCGGCTTATAGTTGAAGTCTCTTATCTCGTTTTGAATCTTTTCGGTATCAAAATGATTATCATAAACATATTGGCTGCCGATTCTTCTTCCGATATACCCGTGTACATGCAGTAATGCGGACTTGGCTCCGTTAGCTCTTAATTCGACGTAGAAACTATTTACTAAATATCGGCATCTTCTGATTATCGGAAAAGGGTGCTTAAGAAGACGTAAGATAGTCCCCGGAAATATGGTAGCCTTTCTCATTGTTACGGTTATTTTCCATAGTTTAGAGTTCATTAGCTTTAGCCCGTAACCGTAGCAATGTTTAAGTTAGCCGATTGGCGCATGTTTCGTAGCCCCTTGTGAAGATTGGGAAAGTATAGTCTCGGGAGACAGCGGGTGTGAGCAGGGCAAACTACGCGGCAAGCCATTTTATCTCTCTGCACCATTTCCCCGTCAGTACCTGAGCTTCTACCAACGGAGTAAAATCCTTACGACTACCTCAATATGAAACTCTACGCTTCGATTTATTCTCTTTTCTGCCACGTTATCATACATCCCTCTGATAGGTCAAAAACAAAAAAAGGACCTACGCCTTAGCGTAGGTCCTTGATGATGCTGGTAGCGGGAAGAGGCTGCCGGCAAACTCTTCAAGGAGACCGCCCCTGCCCGATTGAAACCAGTTTATAGTCTCTAATTACCCCGTGTGCCGCGCCGGGATCCGATATCAAACGCGAGTCTCCTTCGGGGCCGGGCGTGTTGGACGGCAGCTTTATCAAATACGGTCGGGGGCAAGCCTTCTTCACATCGAGTGTTGCTCACTGACAAAGACGATGGAATTGCCCCTTTTCCCGTGCACCTTTCGTACGACCTTATTCGTGTCTTCCAGGTGCTTGAGCGTTACCTTTACCCATCCCGATGCCATTCTCTGTTTGGACCGGCTTTCATTCCCGTATAGCCTGCCGACGATGGTCCTGACGGTCACGCCGTTTGCCCCGCTCCTCTTGACGATCTCGCACACCTCCCGTGTCCTGCGTTCCCTCCACCGGAGTATCTCCCTGAGCCTTTCTCTCGGATTCGTGATCAGACCGCCGTGCGCACTGAGGATCAGCGTGAGGTTCGGCAGGTCACGCATGTATTGGACTGACTCGATGTATTCCTCGAGGTTTGAGTGCGGGGGGCCCAGCCATGTGGTAATTCTCCTCAATACGTTGTCTCCGGCAAGGAGGATCCCCCGTTCGCTGTTATAGAGGGAGATGTGGTCATCGGAATGCCCGGGCGACGGGAATATCTCCCATTGTTCGCCGTTGATCTCCATGAGGGACCTGTCGTTAATAATGATATCGGGATCAGATATGGCGTCAGTGTGGAATAGAAACTGGAATAAAATACGGTACATGCGGTTCAGCGTACGGGTCGCATACCATTCGAGATTCGAGTTTGAAAAATACCGATGGTCCGATCTATCCCCCCAGAGCACCTTTCTGTATGATTCCCGTGACGACAGGTAGGCGGCCATTTTCCGTGTAAGCACGATAGAGAGGCCGAGCGAACGCCGTATTCTCTTTAAACCTGATACGTGGTCCGGATGGGCATGGCTCGGCAGTATCCGGGTGATCGTGCACGGACTGCCGCGCGATCGGCAGAGCGCCTCGATCTTTCTGACTTCGCCGACCAGGCTGTTGACCGAATGCCTGTTTCCATATCCGGCGTCAAAGATTACGCCGTCGTCGCCGGCAAGCACGTACAGGTTTACCGGCGGCGTCATGGCGCCGGCGATTCCCTTTTCGGTGACGCGGAATATTCCCGGGGCTACTTCTTTCATTGTGCCTTCGTGGTCCGATTTTTGCGTCCTGTGATACCTTCCAGCGATACCCGGCCCTCATGTATCCTCGTGTCCGTTACACTATCACACGCGGTCTGCCCGGTTACCAATAAAAGGACCTACGCTGATCCGTAGGTCCTTGATGACGCCGGTAGCGGGGAAGGATCAAGCCTTCATTGGTCATCTGTGTCGGGCCGCGCTCCTCAACAATGCGGCCCCTGCCCCGTTTACCTGTGGAAGCCTTCGTGCTGTTTAGGATGTTACTTCCCTTCCCCGGCCGTTCAACCGAAAAAAGCAACACCCCTGCCTTCATTTCCGCAATTCAGGTTACCTCACCGTCAAAACGCAGCAGCATGTCCATAACCTGAGCTCTAAAACGTAAAGGGAATAGATCCTTAATCCTTCTCGGAATCCTGTAGATAATCGTTTTCAATAGCAGTTTTCTAATCATATTCGGGTACGAACGGCCCTTCGGTTTGGCTTCCCGGTACGGAGTCTTGTTGAGATAGTACCGGTATTCCTTTTGAAACGGGTTTGTACAGCAATAATCCCACGGTTTCGGAACGCTCGTAAAATGAACGATTGCCGGATCGCTGCCGGCTTCGCGCATCTCTTGGCTGTTTGCAATGGAGATATACTTGTATTCTTGAAGAATCCTTGTATGAACGTTCCACTTCGGATGAAGATAAAGACATTTATCATAGAGGACTGCATTAAATACGTCCTGTTCATTGTGGGTCAACGGCGTATTCGTCTTCTGTAAAAAACTCAGTAATTTTCCCGATATCTTATTTCTGCGGAACTCCTCAACATGGATCAGTATCACCCCACAGTTAAAATACTTATACTGCTCCGGTATCTTCAGAACGGTGTTGCCGTACGTCCTGAGATGGTATTCTTCCACGGCCCCGAGAAGACACTCACCCAGGTCTGTTTTGTATAATTCACCAAGGCCCTTCCTGACAACAATATCCGGATCGAGATAGAGGATTCTCTCTACTGTTCTCGGGAGTAAATTGGGACTGAATATCTTGAGATACGTTTCGGGGGTAATATAGCCTTTTGTATCCAGTGCGGGTAATTCCTTCCTGTCTATCTGTATAAATGACACAGTAAGATTCGTCCCCAGGAAGGCATTTCTAAACGTGGCTATTGATCCATCGTCCAAGTCGCAATGGATGTAAAACAGGTGTATTGGGGTTTCTTTGTTATTCTCAAGGAGTGATACAAGCATGACGTGCGCGTGCGGTAGGTAGTTTTTATCGGTGGTCACCAGGATATTCATAATTGACCTGCTCACCGTAACGATACCGGTATGTCCTGTTTTTTCTCTTTTCGGTCACGTTACCATACATATTTCCATAGGTCATCAATAAAAAAGGACCCACGTTAATCCGCAGGTCCTTGATGATGCCGGCGGCGGGGAGATAATCCAATCCTGATGCCCCCCTGCCCCGATCGTACCTGTTGTGAATCTCTACAATATGAGATAATCAATAGGCCGTATATTCCGGCGATATCTCCTCTACCGTAACCGGCCGCCCTTCCTTCGCGGAACGGATGGTCGCCAGCGTGCACCTGACCGCCTCCATCCCGTCCTGCCCGCCGTACCGTGTCGGCGTATCGTGCAGGATGCTCTCAATCAGGTGGTGCACCTGGTTCATGTGGCCTCTGGGATAATAGTTGATACCCGATTCCCAAACGGCGTCGCTTCCTTCGTCCAGGCACAACCCCAGCGGTTCCTTTCCCTCCCGGAAAAGCATGATGTGCTGCTGTTTTCCTTCCCACCACAGATTGGCGCCGCCCTCCCCCAGCACTTCTATCGCGCCCCGCTCACCGAGGATCAGGCTGGAAAAGCCGGTCATGTAATCGTATTTTCCGTTGAGCGTTTCGGCGCGCGCCCACAGTCCCTGGCGGTCGCTGTCCGCGTATTTCCAGGTGATAATGGGAATATCCGTGTCGGGGATTTGGTACACGGTCCAGTCCAACGGGCGCCGGCTGGATACGCTGGTGGTGGATGTAACCGCATACACTTCGTGGACGGGGATATCCTGCATCAGATATTTCGCGGCCGCGAACAGATGGACGGCATGGTCGAAGAGCCAGGGGAACGGTCCGCCGCCCGATTTGACCGGATCGACCCGCCACATCGGGGCCATCTCGGCGGCCTGCGCGGCGAGCTCTTTTCTCAGGTTCCATTTTCCGAAACGCTGGCGTATCTGCAGGGGGCGGCCGATCTCGCCCGCCTCGATTAGTTCCCGCGCCTTGATATGCGAGGAGGTGAACACATATGTCTCTCCCACCAGCAGCTTAACCCCCGCTTTTTTCACCGCATCTATGGCCGGTTGCCCCTCCGCAATGCTGCGGCAGAACGGCTTTTCGCAATGGACGTGTTTGCCGGATTCGGCGGCCTGCTTCGTCATCGGGCTGTGAAGGTAGGTGGGGGTGCACAGGTCCACGATGTCCAGGTCTTCCTTGAGCATTTCTTCATAGGAAGTGAACGTCTTGGTGATATTGGTTTCGTTCGCAAATTTCCGGACGGTCTGAGGATCGGAATCGCAAATCGCCGCCACTTCTGCGCTTGAATGGGTGAGGCATCCCGCCAGATGCGCCCTGGCCGCCAGCCCCAGGCCGACAATACCGACCCGTAATGTACGGTTAGCGTCCATTTCTGTATTTCACCTCCTGAAGACTCTCCTGTTGATAACGATCCAGCGTTTCGGGACTGCGCCCCGATCCGCCTGTGCAGCGCGCCGACGGTAACTATCAAAAGACCGCCGCGGACCGCCGATTCGCGCCGCCGCCGATTTTTTGGGCGGTCTTTATTGTACACGCTCAGCCGCATATCAGTCAATAGGTACACGCGATAGAACAAGTGATTCCTACAGACCGGTACGCTCAGAATAAAAAAGGACTCACGTTTTCACGTAAGTCCTTGATTATTCTGGTAGCGGGGACACGCTACCCGCAAAAAGGAAAACTCATCGAGGAGCTGACCCCGGAGCCGGTGAGATTCAGTATCAAGTTAAAATGACCCCGGTATGGTGTCCAGGCAATTCCTAAATATGGACTCCTTGTCGGAGGCAGGTCAATGCGCGGATACAAGCGTACCGAAGGCAAGGGCAATGCGCACGTGTTACAAATATTAGGGATGTTTAATATTTTCTTGACATAAAAATATTTATTAGGATAAGATTAGCTAACTTTTTACTGATTAGTGGAGGAATACGAATGGTTAAAAGATCACTCCTTTTGGCACTTTCGCTCGTTCTGGTCTTCACACTATCAACCTTCGCCGGCGAAGGGAGCGACACAGTTGGCGGCGGCAAGCTCTTGCCCCAGCTCCGCTACGGGTACTCCGCTTCCGACTGGGATTCAGTCGAATACATCTTGGCTGGTTACAGGGATTGGGACGTCAATACCCATAGCTACTACCTGCAGGTCAACTGGGGTGTCCTCGAGAACGTCGAGCTCGTCGGGCTTGTCGGCGGACAAAGCCTCGCGATGGATAGTCATCGTCTCGGGGCTAGGTTTGAATCCGACGGCTGGGCGCCGATGTTTATGTGGGGCCTCGGCGTCAAGGCGACGTTCTTCCGGGCGGACAACGGGCTTTACGTCGGCGGCGGAGCCCTCTTTACCCATTCGTTCTCACGCGACTTCGAAATCGATCAATATAATGCCGCGGGTGTTCGGGTTGCATCATATGACGTCTATATGGACATTTATCGTCTGACCCCCGAGCTTCACGTCGGCTGGCACATCGGCGACACCGGACTGACCCCCTATATCGGCGTGGACTATACTTGGCTGAGGGCCAGCTCCGACTGGGTCGACAAGGCTAACCCCGCCTTTGCGTTTGATGCGAGCTTCCACCTGGACGACCCGGTCTACATGTTCGTCGGCCTCGACCACCAGGTGACCGACAGGCTCTACCTGAACTTCGAGGGCCGCACGAACTTCAGCGGAAGCGACGGCTGGGGCATCGAGGGCGGCATCGGCTATATGTTCGATATCTGCCCGAAGCCGGCTCCCGCTCCTGCACCCGAGCCCGCGCCGGTCATCGAACCCAAGCTCGAGCCGATGACGAAAAACTAGACCATATCGCTCGAACTTCGTGCGCAACAAGGGCGGTCATAGACCGCCCTTGTTCATTTCGTACGTATTCAGGGTAATCCTTTATTCAAAATAGCCCCTGAGTTCGGCCGCGATCTCCTCGGGTGACCTGCCCCCCAAAAACGAGTCCATGCTAAAAGTTGACCTGCCCCCATTAACGATACCACTGTTTACGTTATTTCATAAACATAGGTTTCATGTCGAACTTTCAAAGGCCACGGGAGTATGGCTTCGGGGGCCGGTGGGTTGTAACCGAGAGAACTATGCGGCCTGATGGTGTTATGCTCCCGCCGCCGCTTCACTGTCAAGAGCTTCACTTACTTAAGTCGAAATAGTACTAATTTTGAACCTAGAGCTATAGGACAAATACAAAAAAAGGGCTTACGCATTCGCGTAAGCCCTTGAGTATGCTGGTAGCGGGGACAGGATACACTCAAAAAGGATACATTGAGGAGATCAGCCCTAAAACAATAAGGTTCATTGTAAATCTAAAACAACCCTTGTTTGTTTCCCAAGTCTAACTCCAAACATGGACTCGTTTTTGGGGGTCAGCTCACACCAGAATCACCATCCAATGGCCCGAGTTCTTAAAGAAATACCTTCTCGCCATCATTATCACAATCCTCATGTCGCTCGTCAACCACTTCGGGATCATTCGGCATTACGAAAATTGGTGGCTCGACCTTTCCCTCAGGCTGAAGAACCACCCGCTCCCTCAGGAGTTCACCGTCGTTGTCATCGGTATCGACGACGTGACGATGGCCGAGTGGGGATATTCGGAACCGGTCGTCGTCCCCGTGACCCCTCGCAGGGAAATGGGCGACCTTCTTGAGACGATCACCATCGACGCCGATACCGCGCTGCGCCCAGCGGTCGTGGGCGTCGACCTCTTCTTCAACATCGACTCGGACGGAACGAAGTCCCTCCAGACCGCCGTCGATGAAATCGCCCGCTCGCCCGGAGTCCCTCCCCTCGTCCTCGGGAGGCTCGCGGTCAAGTGGGAGCAGCATGCCTACGACGTGCAGAAAAAATACCTCGAGGAGCTCGTCGAGGATATCGAAAAGCGGCTCGACGAGCCGTGCAAGTGACGGGAGCGACAGGCATCGGAGCCCCAGAAAGTCAGGTCCTTAGGGAGCCCCGATGGGGGAGGGAAATTGATTCCACCGTCATTGTGGGGCTGTCGCAGACGGCCGCGGCAATACCCTAACTATGGAAGAAAGACGGACGGCTCAGTTGCGCTTCCGGTGACAGTCGGGGGGTTGCTCCGGTCCCGCCACGCCTCCTTTTGAGGCTCGCGGCTTTGGCAAGACACTCCCTCACGATAACCGGTGAAGTGCCATCGTAAATCCGTGGGCGGCTTGCGGGCCGCCGCACATTACACGTGTATCTTACACGTGTATTTATATTGGCTAAATTTTAACTATTGACATGATACGTATTTCTGTGTTAAGGAATTTACTATTCCGGCTCGTTTCTATCAAATCGCGCCTTATGCTCGGCTGCCACTGAAGAATATCAGGACTCTCGTTGCCCGTTGCGCTCCTTTTCCCCGCTCGCCCTGTCTGACCGTAGGCCGTTTGTCTGAGTTACCGCCCCGTGTTTGTTGTGCGGGGGCGCGATCCTTTTTTTGGTATTGCATAAAATGCCTTTTATGGTAGGGAGGGTATTGTATTATGTATCACAGGTGTTTTAAGAGCATGCTTCTTGCCGCGGCCGTCACTCTCGTTTCGCTTTACTTATTTCCTGCGGCCCCGGTATTGGCCGTCGAGCCGAACGAGGTCATCGCCTACGAGCATGAAAACTTCGTGGGAGCGCACCGGTCATGGAAGCTCGAGCCGAATATGCGCCAGAGGAACGTCAACTCGTTGGGCGAGGGCTTCAACGACATCATCTCGTCGGTACAGGTGGGAAGCGACGTGGAAGCGGTCTTTTTCGACGACTCAAAATTCGGCGGGGACAACTACGGTTTTTACAAGGGGAACCTGAAAGACGTGGGCATTGGCAATGACTGCTTCAGCTCGCTCATCATTGTCCCCAAGGGGCAGCATATCTTCGGCGCTGCGCTGGGTAAGTACGGCCCGAACACGCTCCTCGGGGGCGGTAAGGCTGATCCCAAGCAGTTCTTCCCCATTCCCCAGTACAAGAACGATATCGTGGCCAAGTACCCCAGCATCAACGGAGACATAAACGACGAGGGGACGTTCATGCAGATGTTCGGTGATATGGAGGTGATCCTGTATGAGCATGCGAATTTTGGCGGTGCCAGCCTCACGCTCCCGGGGGCCGACAAGAGCATGAAGTCGTTCTACCTCTCCACGTACGGGTTTGACGGGAGGATCTCGTCGGTCGTGGTGAAAGTCGGCGGTTCCTCGCCGGCACCGTCGCCGGCACCGTCGCCGGCACCGTCGCCGACACCGTCACCGACACCGTCACCGACGCCCGGGTCGTCCGGCACACCGGAAATAGCGGGCCCCTGGCACGGGTCAAACGGGCTTACCTACTACATAAGCCAGAACAAAAACACCTTCACGTGGGGAGCGACCAACGGCGAGGCCGGCAACGGGACCATCAACGGGACAAACATCAACGCCAGCTGGACGGGGGGGGTTACGCCGGGATCGGGCTCGGGCACCATCATCCTCAACGCCCAGGGCATGGCGATCAGGATCAACTGGAACAACGGGGTGGTCTTCACCAGGTAACGCGTTAAAAAGGCCTGCGGCGGAGCCGATAGTGCGGGGTGACGGCCGGGGTGAAGTACAATTTCCCGACAACGGAGCGGAGAAAGCGCGATAAGCGTAGATTCCCGGTGACGGTCAGGGGATTGCTCTGGTCCCGCCACGCCTCCTTTGGAGGCTTGCGGCTTTGGCAGGACACTCCCTCGCGATGACCGGTGAAGTGCCATTGCGATGAGACCGTTTTCGTCTCCCTTTTGCGGGGCACGGTGGGTTGATCGGGGCCCCCATAAGGCCTGCCTTTTGGGGTGATGGTCTATCCCCCCAACTGCCTCCGGGACCCCCCGCCGTCACTGCGAGGAACGTGGTGACGAGGCAATCCCCTCACTGTCTGGGGAAATCCCGGCCGTCATTGCGAGGCCGTCGCAGACGGCCGTGGCAATCTCGTACCTGTGTAAAGAAATAGAAAAAAGGATTGTTTTAGCACCCGTAGGGGCGTGACCTGCCCCCATTAACGATACCACTGTTTACATTAGTCCATGGGCGTATGTTTCTCGTCCAACTTCTGGTGACCGGAGAAGTATGGATTCGGGAGCCCGTGAATGGTAACCAGGGGAGCTATGCGGCCTGATGGTGTTATGCTCCCTCAGCCACTTCTCTGTCAACAATTAGTACCGCGCCATTGAATCGGCAAACCTCAGAATAACTATAGGTCACCATAAAAAAAGGACTCACGCCTTCACGTAAGTCCTTGATTATTCTGGTAGCGGGGATAGGATTCGAACCTATGACCTTCGGGTTATGAGCCCGACGAGCTACCGGACTGCTCCACCCCGCGATAGTATTTAGAAATTATAGCAAGTCCTGTCACCTCTGTCAACAAAAATGGCCGTTTTCAAAATAAAAAAGCCGAACCCCGGATCGCCGTAAAAACGGCCGAACGAATAACCCCACGGACGGCCGGCAGCCAACCGCTGTTACGGCTCGATCTTCTTACCGCTCTGCCCACCGGAGTTATTGATCTCCTTCTTTTCGTCATCCTCGCCGATGGACGAAAGCCCCTTTTTGAAATTCTTGATTCCCTTGCCCAGGGCCGATCCAAGCTCGGGGAGTTTGCTCCCCCCGAAGATGACCAGGGCGATCACCAGGATAACAAGCAGTTCGGTCGTTCCTAACCCGAACATATATGGACTCCTATTACGTTATTTGCTCAATATATCACAGCATACATACTAAAACAAGCCTTTTCGGGGAGCTTCTATCCTCCGTAGTCCGCCAACATCGTGAACGAGTCCTTACATCTATCGCGGCCTCTTTTACCCAGGCGATGCGTTTGCGCATTTCAGGAGGTTTACCAATTCGACAGATATACGCACGACCCTTCCCGTCCGGTCCACCGCCGCGTGCACCGTCCACCCCGAGGCATGAAGACGGCCGTCGACACCGACGATCTGGTAGTCGAAACGCAGTGAGGCCTTCTTTACACGGGTAAGTCTCGTGACGATCTCGATCGGGTCGTCGTAGCGCGCGGGTAACGCGTACTTTACGTATGCCTCTGTCACGGGATAAAGGACCCCCGACTCTTCCACGTCCCGATATCTCGTACCGAGCTCCCGGAGAAACTCGGTTCTCCCGATCTCGAACCAGCGCAGGTAGCTGCCGTAATAGGCAAAACCCATCGGGTCCACGTCGGCATACCGAACCCGCTCCCGGAATCGATTGACATATTCCGTCCCGCTCACAGCGTTCCCTCAAAGAAACTCTCGATGAGCATATGGCCTTGAGAGACAAACAGGCCCGTTGCTCCGCACGCCGCCTCGGAAAACCCGTCGGCCCCGGCGTTATTAAGCCCCGCGCCCGCCGCCGCAAACGGCACGGGCGTTGAGCTGTGTGTCCTGATCCCCACGGGCGTCGGGTGGTCCGGCAGCACCAGGCAACGATGCCGCCCGAAAGCGGAGAGTCCCGCAAGGACCGGGCCAACTACCTTGGCGTCGAATTCTTCTATGGCCCTGACCTTGAGCGCCGCGTCCCCCGTGTGGCCGGCCTCGTCGGGCGCCTCCACGTGAAGATAGACGAAATCGGCGCCGTCTGCCAGCGCCCCGAGCGCGGCCTCTACCTTACCCCGGTAGTTCGTGTCTATCCATCCGGTGGCGCCGGGGACCTGTATCACCGAAAGGCCGGATAGGATGCCCAGCCCCTGTATGAGATCGACCGCCGAGATCACAGCCCCCTCGATCCCCCAGCGCTCCCGGTACGTAACGAGGTTGGGTTTGCCGCCCTGCCCCCAGAACCAGGGAGAGGTGGCGGGGGGTTTCCCCCGGGCAACCCGGCCCCGGTTGACGGGATGGTCGGCCATGATCCGCTCCCCTTCCCGCATGAGCGACAGGAGGCGGCCCGCGCCGTACCCGTACGGGAGATACGTGCCGATCTCTCTATTGATGATGTCGTGCGGCGGGGTCGTGATGATGTCCCGCTTGCCGTTTTTCCAGACCAGGATGTGCCGGTAGGACTTGCCGGGGTAGAACCGGTACTCGAAGTTTCCGAGCTCGCGATCGAGGGCCTCGACCAGCGGGTGGGAATCCTCGTCCGGGATATGCCCGGCCGAGTAGTCGGCCATGATCCGCCGGCCGTCCTTTCCCTGCCCGTCCCCGAGGGTGACCAGGTTCATCCGGTAGGCGATGTCCGACCCGTTCATCTCGATGCCGAGGCTTGCCGCCTCGATGGGGGCCCGGCCGGTATAATAGCGGACCGGGTCAAAACCCATGATGGAGAGGTTGGCCACGTCCGAACCGGGGGGAAATCCCTCGGGGATCGACCTGACGATCCCCGCCACGCCGTCTGCGGCGATACGGTCCATGTTCGGGGTGCGGGCGGCCTCAAGCGGCGTCTTGCCGCCGAGCGCCTCGACCGGCTCGTCGGCCATCCCGTCGCCGAGCAGGACTATGTATTTCATTTGTTCCATATTCTAAGCTTTTTCATTGACGCGCCGACGGGTCCTGCAGATGCGCTATGGACCGCTTTGCCGCGTTTTACCTCTGCACGCAAGGCAGGTATCACGAAGGGCGGCCCAAGCATCCCGGTAAGCCTGAGCTATATTTTCTCCCGCCCCCGCCTTCCCTTTCCTATCGGGGCACCAAAAGGGACGTACATTTCCTGCTGGCAATCAGAGCCCCATCACCCCGAGGACCTTATCCATCTCGGGCGGGATGATGTGCGTCTCGGCCGACACCTTGATGGCCGTGTCGGGGTCTTTGAGCCCGTGGCCCGTCAGGGTGCAGACCACTATGTCGCCCTTCCTAAATAGCTTGCCGGCTTCCGATTTTATAACGCCGGCCACAGAGGCGGCCGAGGCCGGCTCGCAGAAGATACCCTCGGTCGAGGCGATCATGCGGTAGGCGTGCAGGATCTCGTCGTCGGTGACCATATCTATAAGACCGCCCGACTCGTCCCGGGCGGCAACGGCCCGCCGCCACGAGGCGGGATTGCCGATGCGTATGGCCGTGGCGATCGTCTCGGGATTCTTCACGGGCTCCCCCCTGACGATCGGGGCCGCCCCCTCGGCCTGGAACCCGATCATCTTGGGAAGTTTGGCGGCCAATCCGTCCCGATGATACTCGGTATAGCCCATCCAGTAGGCCGTGATGTTGCCGGCATTGCCGACGGGCAGCGCGTGATAGTCCGGGGCATCGCCCAGCACCTCGATGATCTCGAAGGCCGCCGTCTTCTGCCCCACGATCCGGTCCTCGTTGAGCGAGTTGACCATCGTGATCGGGTGCTTTTCGGAGATCTCCCGAACGAGCATGAGCGCCTCGTCGAAGTTTCCCTTTATCTGGATGACGGTGGCCCCGTGCATCACCGCCTGGGAGAGTTTGCCCATGGCTATCTTTCCTTCCGGTATCAGCACGAAGGCCTTCATATCGGCCCGGGCTGCATAGGCCGCCGCGGAGGCCGAGGTGTTGCCGGTGGAGGCACATATGACGGCCCTGCTCCCCTCTTCCCTTGCCCGGGTAACCGCCACGGTCATGCCCCGGTCCTTGAACGAACAGGTAGGGTTGAGCCCGTCGTATTTCAGGTAGAGCTCGATGCCGGGGGCGATCTTGTCCCGGAGGCGATCCGCCTTGATCAGCGGCGTATTGCCCTCCAGGAGGGAGACGATATTTTTCCGGTCCTTGACCGGGAGGCGTTCAAAAAAGCGGTCGATGAGTCCGCGGTATCTTTCCATCACACGCCCCCTTTCATTGCGGTGTCCTCCACCCTGACGAGGATAGAGGGCCGCACGATGATATCGAGTCCGTCGATCGTTGCGAGCGCCGCCTTTACGTCGCGCTCCCGGGCCTCATGGGTCATGATAACAACCGGGACGTCCCTATCGCCCTCGGCCCTCCCCTTTTGGATAACCGAGGCGATGCTGATGTTGTGGTCTCCCAGGATTCCCGCTATCTTTGAGAGCACTCCCGGTTTGTCCAGCGCCGAAAAACGGAGATAGTAGTTCGTGACCACATCGTCCATCTTCTTGGGCTTGATGTGCGCGATATCGGCCTCGGAAAACGAGAGTGGGGGCACCCGTTTCTTAATCCCCGACGAGACGTTACGGGCAAGCTCCACGAGGTCCGAAACCACGGCGGTCCCGGTGGGCATCCGTCCCGCCCCCTGGCCGTACAGCAGGATAGATCCCACGGCCGCCCCCCGGATATAGAAGGCGTTCATGTTGAGGTTCACGTTGGACAGCAGGTACCGAAACGGGATAAGGGTCGGATGCACCCGCGCCTCGATCCCGCCCGGGGTGGAAACCAGGATTGCCAACAGCTTTATCTTGTACCCCATTTCCCGGGCAAAGCGTATATCTATGGACTGGATGTTCGAAATCCCCTCCACATGGATGTCCGCATAGTCGATCTTGACGCCGTAGGTCAGCGGAATGATAACGGCCAGTTTATGGGCCGTGTCGTACCCCTCGATATCCAGGGTCGGGTCGGCCTCGGCGTAGCCGAGCCTCTGGGCCTCGGCCAGGGCCGCGGAAAACTCCATATCGTCGTCTGTCATGCGGGTCAGGATATAGTTGCAGGTCCCGTTCATAATCCCGAATATATACTCTATCCGGTCTCCCACCAGCCCCTCTTTGAGGGTCCTGATGATCGGTATCCCCCCGCCGACGGCGGCCTCGAAGTTGATGTCCACTCCCGTACGATGGGCCGCAGCAAAGATATCGTCACCGGCCTCGGCCAGCAGCGCCTTGTTGGCGGTCACAACGTGCTTGCCGGAGCCGATGGCCGCCATGATTATCTCCTTGGCGATATCGATACCCCCGACGGTCTCCACGATGATATCGATGCCGGGGTCCTCGATCACCTCCCGGGAGTTCGTGGTGAGGACCGAGCTGTCTATCGCGATTCCCCGATCCCGGGTGATGTCGACGTCGCAGATTTTCTTGATGACGATATCTGTGCCGAGACGTTGTTTTATCAACCCGCGGTTTTCGACGAGGATCCTGGTCACTCCTGACCCCACCGTCCCGTAACCGATAATCCCGACGTTAATTGCCCGAGGTTTGTTGGCCATGCCAGACTCCCGATTTAGAGTATCCGTTTTATTCCTTTGACCGCCTGCGTAATGCGGTGGGTGTTTTCCACGAGGGCAAACCGAACGTAGTCGTTTCCCTCCGAGCCGAAACCGACCCCGGGAGAAACGGCGACCTTTGCCTCTCTCAGGAGAAATTTCGAGAATTCGAGGGACCCCATCTTCCGGTAGCGGTCGGGTATTTTCGCCCAGACGAACATCGTGCCCTTCGGCTTTTCAATCTCCCAGCCCGCTCGGGCAAGACCGTCTACCAGTGCGTCGCGCCGCTTGCCGTAGTTTGCCGCGATCTCGACGGCCGCCCCCTGGTCCTCGGTCAATGCGATGATAGACGCGATCTGGATGGGCTGGAATATCCCGTAGTCGAAATAGCTCTTCATCCGCGCCAGGGCCGCGATGAGCTTGGGATTTCCCGCCGCAAAACCGATCCGCCACCCCGGCATGTTGAAACTCTTGGACATCGAGGTAAACTCGATACCCACGTCCTTGGCCCCGGGGATAGAAAGAAACGACGGCGCGACGTATCCGTCAAACACGATATCGGCATAAGCAAAATCGTGCACGACGATCACGTCGTTTTCCCGGGCGAATTCTACCACTTCCTCGAAAAAGTCCCGTTCCACGACCCGTGCGGTGGGGTTGTGAGGAAACGAGATAATCATCATGACCGGGCGGGGCCAGATAAGCTTGAGCGCCGTCATGAGATCGGAGAAGAAGTCCCGCTCCGGCGTCAACGGGATGCTTCGGATGTCGCCACCGGCAATGATGACCGAATACGTATGGATGGGATATGTCGGGTTGGGGACGAGGACCGAGCTTCCCGGCTCCACCACCGACAGCACGAAATGAGAGAGCCCCTCCTTTGCCCCTATGGTGACGATCGTCTCCGAGTCCGGGTCCAGGTCGACCCCGTATCGCCGCTTATACCAGTCGGCGACCGCACACCGGAGCCGGTAGATCCCCCTGGACGAGCTGTATCGATGGTTTTTTGGGTTTGCCGAAGCCTCGACGAGCTTTTCAACGATGCGGGGCGGTGTGGCTTTATCGGGGTTTCCCATTCCAAGGTCGATAATATCTTCACCGCGCCGACGCGCCTCCATTTTCAATGCATCCACTTCCGCAAATACGTAGGGTGGCAGACGTTTTATTCGATGAAATTCCGAAGGTATTGTCATGATTGCCTGTTTAATAAAATAAAAAAATCGGCGCACCTGGAGCACCAGGGTGATTTTACCATATTCAAAGACGGTGTCAAACCTTAATCCATGATCATGACGGATATCTTTAAAACCCTCGGCCGATGGACCGGAGGCGCGGCCGTGCCTGGTCCCCGGATATCCCCGGACGGGGCGGAGCCGCTCGGCCGAGACCGCCGAACGCCGCCGGACGAATAAGCGGATTTCAGACAATGAAAGGAGGACAGAAATGTCAGAGACAAAAAACAATAGAGGATGGATCTGCGCGCTGGTGACGGTGGCCTTTGCAGCCCTGGCGATTTCCGGCCCGATGATGCTGCTGCACCTTACTATTCCCCTGGATTTAAAACTCCTGCACGTTGTGATGGGGATTGTCTTCGTCGTGGCCGGCGTCGCCCACCTGGCGCTCAACGCCAAGACGTTCACGGCACACTTTCGCAATCGCCCGGCGATCGTCACGACCGTGGCGGCCGTCGCGATAGCCGTTGCCCTTCTTTTTATCGGCAATCCTGGAGGCGCCGGTCCCCACCGGTATGGCCCGGGGCAGGAAGAATTGGACGTCGGCCCCGGCGGTGACGTCGACAACGGAACCGGCTCCTTAGATAACGGTCCGGGCCCCTTCGAAGACGGCCCCCGGGGTAACGGGCGCGGAGGACGCTTCGGCAACGGCAGATGGAGCGCCTTTGACAACGAAAGCTCCGGCGGCGGGCAGTAGGCCGCGGCAGGCCGGGCACGATTATATATAGTTCGCACGATCACCCCGCGATGCGCGCATCCGCGGGGTGACGCTTATTCTCCTCCGCCTGCCATTACGCCTCCCGAAAAGGGCAATTCCTCACGGCAAGCTATGTTGAATCGGGCTTATCGGAAACCGGACGCAACAGAGAAACATAAAATTGCCGGACACCGCCCCGCTACTTTCCTTTTGCAAGCAGGTTGTAAAGCCAGGCAAAAATCGCCCCGCCGATCAGCCCGTCAAAAAAACCCCAGACCAGGCCGAAGACGCTCCCCAACGGCGTGAGGCTGTATCCCCGGTAGATCATGCCGATAAAGGTGGTCTCACTGCTTTCACCATTCATGAGGATAATCCACCAGGTGGCGAAAAAGAGCCCCAGGCCCCACAGAATGCCCGATGTCAACGCAAGTGCCTTAACACTGAGTTTCATTTTAGACCTCCATATGAAAGGTTTGATACGCACGTTATCACGAAGCTCATAACAGTAATGACTGCCGCTATTAATGATAAAATATCACAAAAGACGAATCGTGTCAAGTCGGCACCTTCGGAAGATAGGGGGTCGTCTTGAAGCACTCTGAAACGAGCCAATGAGACGCGGCGGGCGCCCTTTGTGGGGCATGCCGCCGTCGAGGCAGCGGGCCGTGCGTTCGCTACGGGGCGGCCGGGTCGATGCCCGGGGCTGGAGGCAGGCCCCTTGGGTCGGGGAAATTCGATAGTGTAGTTTATTGTCGGGATGGTGGATAGATCCGCCGCTTCGGCGTTTGGCGCCGAAGCTGAAGGAAAACGGGTGTTCCCCCTTTACCCCTTCTTCATCGCCTCGGCTTTCAAGTCTTTCGGCATCAGCTCAATGGCGTATCTGAGGGCCGTGCGGGGCATGACTTTCCTGTGTTTCACCACGTAGGCAAATACCTCCTGTTGGTGGAGGCGGCTTGCCTCTTTCAGCATCCAGCCGTACCCCTTCCGTACCATGTCGTCGGAGTCGGTCAGCAGCCGGTCGGCCATCTCGAGAATCTCCGGCAGGAATTTCCCCCGCCTGGCCGGGATGATCAGGGAGACCGCCGCCGCCCTCCTCATCCACCGGTTGCCCGACCCGGTCCATTGAATGATCCGGGGCAGGCATTCGGGATACATCTGCGCGAAATCTCCCACGGTGTGGTTGCAGAAGCTGTCGCACTTGGCCCAGTTATTGATGTAGCGCTCGATCCAGCCCTCGAATATCGCCAGGTCTCCCGGCTCAAACCTGTCGGCAATACGCGGGAGCCATTCACCGACGACAAAGGCCTCCTCGCACAGGTCGGACCGAAACAACTCCTCACACAACGCGAATATCTCGCCCTTGTCCAGCGCGGCGACCTCTTTGTAGTATTTCCTGGCGATACTCCTGACCACCGCGCCCTTTACGCCGTAACAGAGCACCTCTTCCTTGAAAAACCGTTGGGAATTGACCCGCGCCGTCTCGTCGGCGCTGTTGGATAGGTCCGTCCTGATGTTTTTTATCGTGGCGTTCACAATCTGTCTCGCAACCGATACGCGCGCCAAGGCGCGTGCGCTTAAAAACGGGCCCGATTATCGGCCGGATCGGTAACTGTCTTTACGGGAGGGATGTACCACGGACTACACCGTGAATACGGCCCCGGATCGTCCGCCCGATCCCGGACCCGTCCTGTCCTATAAACGCCCCTCCGTAATCGATCCTGGGGATGGCGTGGCCGGGCATCAACTCGATAAAGAGCGACGTTCGCCTCCGCCTGCTTGTCGGTCAGTATCCAGGCGACCTTCTTGTCGAGCCGTACGACGGTCATGTCGGCGGTTACTGGGGATTACAGCCCCTGCCCTTCTCATACTGAAGGATAAATCCCCGGTTGTACTCCTCGAACATGTTCTGGCCCTTCGTTCCTTCCGGGTTATGGGGATCAGGTGAATACCAGGGCTGATCCAAGAAGTAGTTGCGCAGGTAATCCGTCTTGAATATCCTGCCGTGTCTGGCGTAGATCTCGTTGCGCAGGATCTTCAGATCCCCGCATCCGCAGTCGGCCAGCTCGGCGTTCGTCAGGTAGCGGCTGGCCTGGGCGGGCCAGCTCGGGCAGGTCAAAGCGGCGGGCGCGGGAACCGTCAGCAAGACCATAAGGAAGAGTGCGCCGAAGGCCGCCGTGTACCGCCGTCCATTATCGATAGTCATGACATTTTCTCCTTCTTCTAAAACGTATGGTATCCCCTGACGGACACAACGCGTACCGTCCGTCCGGAAGGAATCACGCGATCCCCGCTCTTGCCTCTTCCGTCCGCCCCGGGGCCCGGGGGATTGAAGGCGCCGCGGGGTCATTGTGAAATGCGCCGGGCCGCCTCTCGCGTTAGGACTGTTTATACCCGAGTTCTTCGTAGACACTTCCCACGATCCGTGTAAAAATGGGAGGATTTGAACTTTTCCAGATCCGCACGAGCTGTTCTACGCCGATCTTCCCGGAGACCCCGGAAAGCCCCGTTAGCACCCCCTCGTGGGCCATATCGCGAAAGAGGATCGGCACCGCAGAGAGTATCCGTTCGTGGGCCCGCCGCGCCTCCGCCGTCACATTCGGCAGCACGAAGCCTTCGGGCAGATCCGTTTGACGGTAAAACTCCCTCCAGAGGTAACCCACGCCCTCCTCGAGGATCTCGGGGGTCATGCGGGCCGGACGAAAGACCGCGTGGGTGGTATTATACCTCGACCAGTCGCGGCTGACGATCCGATCCTGAGCCTCGAGTTTTTCGGCCAGCGGGGTGTTCGGGTAAGGGGTCAGGATCAGGAACTCCGCCTCAACGATCCCGCTCATCAACAGAAACTTGAGGGTGGCCTCGAAGATCGGCTCCTCGTCGTAATCGAAACCGAAGACGAACGACCCCATTACCTTGATACCGGCGTCCTGCAGCTTCTTGATATAGCCGACCGAACGGGACACCTGCTCCTTGAGCGACGAGACATCTCCCCTGAGACCCACCGAGAGCCACGGCCCCACGTCCACGTACATCGACCAGCAGCCGGATCTGGCCAACAGATCAACATACTTCGCGTCGGAAGCGATCGCAAGAGGGGCCATGCCCGTCCATCGTTTATCCATGTCGCCCATTCGGTCAAAGAGGCCCGTAAAGCTCCTGCGCTTGATCATGAGATTGTCGTCCACAAAGTAGAGGTGGCTGGGCAGCCGCTCGATCTCGGAAAGGACATCATCGGTGGGTCGAATCCGGTACTCCCGGCCGAAATTCTTGGGCACGGTGCAGAATTCGCAGTTGAGGGGACACCCCCGCGTTACCTGGATCGACCGGATCGGCAGGTAGTTTGCTTCGTTCAGGAGGTCGTGACGGGGAAAAGGCAGGCCCGAAAGGTCGGGCTTTCGCCGGCAGACGTAAATCCCCGCGGACCTCCCCGCCAGGACGTCCGACAGAACCCCGCACCAGATATTCTCCGCCTCCCCCACCACCACCGCATCGGCGTGCAGCAGCGCCTCCTCCGGCAGCAGCGACGGATGGGGGCCGCCCATCACGACCCGCACGCCTCGGGCCCGAAACCGATCGGCGATCTCGTAGGCCCGGGCCGCCTGAGGGGTCATGGCCGATATGGCCACTACGTCGGCCTCTTCGTCGAAATTTATCGTATCGCTGCGCTCGTCAACGAAGCCGATTTCGAATTCCGGCGGCGTCAGGGCCGCCAGCGTAAGGAGACCCAGGGGAGGGACAAAGGCCCGATAGGCCAGCGGAGTCCCCTCGAAGTCAGGAAAGATCATTGACAGCTTTTTTTTCTCGGTCGTTTTTCGATCCATAGTGTTTCTCACCGCTCGGTTAGCGTTCCCCGGTTTTTCCCGTATCCGCCGGCAGGAATACGGCACCACACCTCCCGATAGACGTGCCCTCGGCCGGCCGGCGTGCCGAGTATATCGTATTGCCGCCCGCCGGACTCCAGCATCATTGCTTCCAGAAGGGATAGAACATGTACCATTGATCGGGATACCGCCTGATATATTCCTCGATAACCCGGGCCATGCGTAGCGTGAGCGTCCTGATGTCGTTTTCCCGGTTACCCGTACGCTCGATATATATCGGCTCCTCGACGATGGGCACGTATCGGCCATCCCGGTTGAGGACTACGAATGCGGGCAGAATCGGGGCCCTTGATATGTAGGAAACCAGGAACGGCCCCCTGGGAAAGACCGTGTCTCTCCCGAAAAAAGGGATGATGATCCCCTCTCCGTTGAGGGAGCGGTCGCCCTTCATCGTAATAATCCTGTTTTCGGAAAGCAGCCGGATCACTCTGAGCGCCGTATCAAAGGAGCTTCCCATCGGCAGTGCGTGGACCTTCTGTAAATCCCGAGCCCTGCCCCGCGCCTGTTCGAATGCGGCAAACCGGTCGGGCATATAGACCATGTGCGTCTCCCCCCCGACCTGGCCTAGCGTGATCCCCCCGACTTCCCAGTTGCCGATATGGCCGGTCAGGATGATCGCCCCCTTGCCCTGTTCGAGGGCCTTTGAGATGTTCTGCCTGCCGACGGGCAGGTCCATCACCTCCACCCATCGCTCCGGCGGGAGCGCGGACACGAAAAAGGCATCGGCAAACGCCTTGGTCACGTTGTCGAAAACCCGTCTGGTTATCTGCCGCAATTCGCGTTCCGATACCGTTTCACCGAGGGCGATCCTCAGGTTTTCCCTGACCGCCCGCCTGAAGCGCACCCCTATGCAGAAGTAGAGGAAAATGAACGGATACCGGATGCGGTGGATGGTCTTTCGGGAGAACGTCCGCATGATCCAGGGGGTTATATACAGGAGAAACCGCACGATGGCCGAGTGATGATACCACGCGAAAAATCTTGACTGACTTTGTTGGCTTTCATTCATTTTACTATGCTACCGGTAACGCGTACGAAAATCAAGTATTTTAGAGAATTCTTTAATCGATATTCTTCGGTCGGATATTTACTTTCACGGGATCGTGTGGTATGGTGACGCCGTATTCGAGAAGGGTGTGCCTCCCATGAAGACCAAGATACTCATCGTGGATGACGTTAAATTCTTCCTTGATGTCCAGGAGGGAATGCTGGATCGTATCGATTGCGATATCCTGACGGCCCGCTCCGGGCTCGATGCCCTCAAGGTCATCAAGAAAGAGAAACCCCAGCTGGTGCTGCTGGACTACAACATGCCGGACCTCACGGGAGATAAGGCGTGCGAGATCATCAAGGGCGATCCCCGTTTCAGGGACATCCCCATTATTATCCTATCCAGCGACCATAAGGACGACATCAAGTCCCGCTGCCTGTCGGCCGGCGCCGACCACTACCTGACCAAGCCCATAGACCGTACCGAATTCACCCAGGCGGTCGGCAAGCTCCTCAAGAACCGCGGTTCCCTCTATTACCCCCGGGCCCTCCTGAGGACCGAGGTCTACGTTCGGAACATGGGTGAGGTGAAGAGGTATAGCAGCGTGGATATTTCCGTAACCGGCATATTCCTCGAGACCGACGACCCGCTGCCGATTCAGAAGACCTACACCGTTCACTTCACGATCCCGATCCCAAAACGGGATGTGCGGGCCGAGGCGCGGGTAATGAAAATCGTTACGGCCGAAGACCGGGAAAAACTGGGGCTCTTTTCCGGAATGGCCCTCGAGTTTCTCAACCTCGACCTCGAGGATCGGAAATATATCGATACGTATGTCCAGGAGGCCGTAAGCATCAGAAAACGGACGCTTGGCCAAAAGGATCATAAGATATCGTATATCTGATGTGGAAACAAGTTCCCCTTTCCGGCACCCTTTTTCCACCGCACGTGCGACAAAACGGCATCCCGCCGGGAGCGAATCTTGCCTCCCGCGGTCGCAAGACACCGCCGTTTACCTAAACGTCTATAACGGTCATTCCCAGCGGCGTTCTGCTCAGCGGTTCCCCGCCGCTCGGCGTTACCAGGATCGGACATTCCAGCCTGAGCCCGCCGATACCGGGTACGGTCATGGACAGAAAGCCGACCTCAACCACGTTCTCCTCAAACACGATATCCCGGACCTCCGCGGCATTGCCGATGGGGGGGTACCACTCGTGTCCGCTTACTCCCAGTCCGTGGCCGAAAAAGGGAAGCGTGTGGGCGGCGTATCCCGAGCTCGTTACCTGCTCATTTACCGCAGACCACACCGAGCCGACGGTCGCCCCGGCCCTGAGGGCCCCGATCAGGGTCTCGACCGCCTTCAGGTAGGCGTCCGCGAGCTTCACCTGCTCCTTATTGGGCTTGCCCAGGAAGAAGTTATGGGTAAGATCCGAAAGAAAGGTCCGATACATCGGGTGAAAGTCCACGATCAGGTTTTCGCCTTCCTGAATGATCTTATCGGTCGGCTGGGTGGTCCCGTTCATAGCCCAGGCCGCCCGGTAGCCCGACGCGACTTCGGTGGAGCCGGTCACGGCCCAGTGATATTCGCTGCCGAGGCGCCGCAGCTCGGCCTCGCCGATGCCGGCTACTTCGGCTTCGGTCATTCCCACCTCGACGGACTCTCTGACCCGGGCGATCGCCGAATCAGCCATGGCCGTGGCCTGCCTCATGAGCTGAATCTCGGCTGGTTCTTTAATATAGGCGGCTCGATCGATGACGTTCATGGCCCCTACCAACTCGGCTTCGGGCAAGGCCTGGCGCAAAAACTCGTATTCCGTGGCAAACAGATACCCCGTGTTGCCCCGGGGCGAATGACCCAATTCGACGCCGATGACCGCCTTTTCCCAGCCGTTTTCCTTTATCTGGCGCACGGCAACGTCCATCATGTCCATGCCCGGGATCGGTGCGTATCCCGTTACGTTTTCGAGCCAGGTTTCGCTCTTGATCCGTTCAAGGTCTATCATGAAGTTGATCAGCCCGACGTATCCCTCCCTGCCGACCAGGACCGCGCCGCGCCACGGGACAAAGGCCCCGGCCACAAACGTGACACTGACCATGCGGGTGGCCAACAGCAGGTCGATCCCCTGGGTCTCCATTTCGGCCCGAATGCGGGCCAGTCGTTTCTGATAGTCTATGTACAGGTTCATGTCTCCTCCTTCAAGATGAGTCTGCGTGTGGTATATCTCTATCGAATATAGCGGTGTGTCGTGCGGCGGGTATTGGGGTTTTCCACTGCCGCCATCTTGCGGCGCCGTGAAACGGCGGGTATACTTTCAAGCCACCGGCCTACGCGACGGAGCAATAGAAAGAGGCGGCGGCCCATCGGCCCACATCACCGAAAATTCATATCCTGGTCGATGATGAACTCGAGCGGCGTCCCCTCGGCAAGCGTCCGGGCATAAACCTCAAACCCGTCCTCCCCCGTCACCACCACCTCGTACTGGAACCAGGTCTCCCGCGGCATTAAGACGTCCAGCTCTTTCCAGCCGCCGGCGGCGTTTGGGTTCCAGACCGCCCGCATATCGGGGACCTCGGGGGGATTCGGGGCGCACGGAAGATATGACTCGTCGAGGGCCTTCCGGTTCTTTTCGGCCCCGACGATGGCGTACATCGTCGTCTTCATCTTCGCGATGGCGTCCACCTTGTCGGGCCAGATCCTGGTCTCCGTTACGGCCGGGGTCTCTTTGGGGGTTTCCTGGGGTTTGATCACGAAGAAATAGATGCCGATGGCAAGCAGCGCCATCGCAACGACCGCGCGCAGGGAAGTTCCCTTCATTTTGCCTCCTCCCGCATCCTCCGGTGCTCCTTCATTGCGCACCGATCCATGACAACCGAAAGGCCCTTGGCAAGCGCCGCTTCCCTGGCCGCGTTGTTGACGATACCCTCCTGCATCCAGACGGCCTTCACATCCCCCCGGGCAATCGCCGCCTCGACGATCGGCATGACCTCATCGGGGCGTCGGAATATATCGACCATATCGATCGTGATATCGTCGGGTATCTCGGAGAGATCGCCGTATACGCGTTCGCCGAGGATCTGGTCTGCGGCCGGCCGCACCGGAACGATCCGGTAGCCCTGGGCCTGCAGGTATGACGCGACCCGGTAGCTCGGCCGATCCTCCTTGGGCGAAAGACCGACCACCGCGATCGTCTTGACCGTTTTGAGTACCTCGTCTATCTCGGGGCTGTCGGGATTTCCCGCCGGGATCTCACATTGTTCCGCCATGGTCGCCTCGACTATAGATTAATTCAATACGTTTTATTCTACCCCATTTTCGATCGAATGACAACTTCCTACCGCGTTTTCCCGATCGTCGTTCGGAAGAACGTGAGACTGCCCACCGGCGATATATTCATGCCTTCGCCTCTTTGCCGAACGGCCCCGCGCAAAGCGGAGTCTTCCGCGGGTGTCTCTATATATGCAGCTCGAGAACATCTCCGTCGAAAAGGACCTCGTCACGGTTTACCTTCTGCCCCTCAAATTTAGTGGGATCCTTGGACCAGATGCGGGCGAACTTCAGGGACTTGGCGAAGTCCTTATGGATGGAGGCGCCAAAGTCAATCACCGTCGCCCCCCGTTTCAGGACCACCGGTTCGTCGAAGTCGGGCTTCTTGCCCGGCGACTTCGTATACACCCGAATGACATCCAGCATTTCAAAAGCCGTACGCCGGATCTCGTCCAGGCCGAATTCCCGCTCGGCCGAGACCCCAAAGACGGAAAAATCGGCGCCGTAAAGATCCGTAATGATCTTCAGGTTTTCTTCTGCGGCCGCGCTTTCCAGCTTGTTGCCGACAAAAAAGGCCTTGAGGTGGGCTATGCCGTCCAGCGTGTATCTTTCTTCAGCGCTACAACACAGCTTGGCCTTGTATTTGAGGAGGAGTCCCCGGACGCCCTCGATCTGGGCCGCCGGATCTGCGGACGTGAGATCGAAGACGAGGATTACCCCGTCGGTGTTTCTGATCATCCCCACCATGGCCGGTTCCGTAAACTCCTCGGATACCGGGGGCAGGTCGACAATCTGGATCTGGACGTTCTCAAAGGGCATCATGCCGGGGACGGGTTTGGTCGTGGTAAAGGCATAATCGGCCACCGTGGTTTTGGCGTTGGTAAGCTTGCCGACGATGGCTGACTTGCCGACGTTGGCGGCACCGACGACAGCAAACTGGCCGATTCCTTCCCGCTCAACCTTGAAGGGATTATGGCGTTTGAGGCCGGATTTTTTTTCAAGCGCCGCCCTGGTTTGAGAGATGCGGCGCTTGATATCACCCTGCATATGGTCTGTACCCTTATGCTTTGGGATGGTGGCAAGCATCAGCTCAAGATAGCGCAGCTTCTCCTCGGGGTCTCTTGCTTCGCGAAACTTCCGCTCGTTTTCGCGGTATTCGGGGGTGAGGTTTGCGGGCATAGTTTCTTTTCCTTCCGTTCCGACCCTTTTTCTTTGATCATAAGGAAAAATCGCGATAAAATCAAGCCCTAATTGAGCCGGTCTATTTGTCTTGACACCGGCGGTCTATTACCGGTATCCTGACAATATGCTGCGGTGTACGCCCAAGCCCTCCACTGTAAAAGGGGAGTTGCCATGTCGCCGATTGATTTATCACCCTTCCAACAGGCCGTTACAAGCCGGACGCAGCGACTCAGGCAATTGGGGCAGACCACGAAGATATTCGGCTGGTTCTGTACCTACACCCCCATCGAGATAATCCACGCCGCAGGATTCTTGCCCATCAGGATATCCGGCGGAACGACAAGAATTGAAAAGGCCAATACGCTGGTGCCGAGCTTTATCTGTCCCTACTTGCGCGCCTGTCTGGAGCGCGCAATGGGGGGGCAATACGACTACTTGTCAGGCATCGTCACCGGCTACACGTGCGACGCCGCCTGCGGTATGATCAACATCTGGGAAGAGAACATCCCGGCCGAGCTCTTTCACACCATCCCCCTGCCCTATCACACCAATGACCCGGCAACGACGTTTTATCGCCGGACGCTCGGCGAGCTTACCGAGGGACTCGAGGCCGTCGGCGGAACCGTCTCAGATACGTCCCTTGCGCGCTCCCTTGACCTGTTCGGGGAGATTCGGGCGCTGATGCATGAGCTCTATGAGCTTCGATACGATAACCGGCTGCCCCTGTCGGGCCGCGAGTTCTATACCGTCCTGGAGGCCTGCTTCGGGCTGCCTCCGGAAGAATACCGTCCGCTCCTGACCACGCTGGTCAAATCGGCCCGGGAGGGCAACACCTCCCACCGCCGCGGTATACCGATCCTCGTCTCGGGAAGCCTTGTTGAGGAAATGCGAATCTATGACGTCATCGAGGCAACAGGGGGAAGGACGGCGGCCGACGACCTGTGCACCGGTTACCGTTTTATCGATCCCGCCGACGGGTCCGGCCCTACCCCGATGGATCGATTGATCGACCGCTATCAACGCCGTTTCCCCTGCCCCGCCCGTTCGGTCGTGGGAGAGCGCACCGGCCCCATCAAACGGCTTATCGAGCGCTCGGGGGCCCGCGGCGTCGTCTTCATATTTCAGAAGTTCTGCACCCCCCACCTGGCCGACTATCCGGCCCTCTCTGAGGATCTCAAGGGTGCCGACATCCCCGTCCTCCTCGTGGAGATGGAAGAGACCGGCATCAACGAGGGGCAGCTCACAACCCGCCTTGAGGGATTCTTCGAGATGATCGGCCCCTGACGGTCTCGCGGGTGGGCCTCATTTGCCGGCACGAATCGACGGCATGATCGTCAGTGTGGGGGCCCCGCGGCGGTCTCGCACGATTTTCGGGATGAAACAGCTAAACCCAAGCGCACGGACGTTATCTATGGAAAAGACCCAGAAATCAACCAAGCGGCTGGCCACGGCCAAGGAACTCAGGCAGGTTGTCGCAGATTTTTACATCGAGGGGCATGAGGCAAAACAACGCGGCATTCCCGTCGGCTGGATGCCGCCGATGAACGGCCTCATCGAGATATTCTACGCCATGGACCTGATGCCGGTCTTCCCGGAAAACTGGTCGCCGGTATGTGCCGCCTTCGGGCTGACCGACCGCGACTTCGCGGTCTCCGAGGCGATGGGCTACTCCCAGGACCTGTGCGGCTACCTGCGCAACATCGTCGGCTATGTCTACGGCCTGTTGGGCGCCGACGGCGTCCCCCTCGGGGGGCTGCCCGAACCGGACATGGTTTTTTCCATGGGCGGGGGGTGCGTCCCCGCCATGAAGATCCTCCAGCTCATCTCACGCCGGTTTCCGCAGGCACGGGTGTTCCACGCCGACCTCCCCCAGGTCCCGGTGGAGAAGATCCGGCGTTACCACATCGACTATGCCACCAGCGAGATCAACCGGGTCATCGCCTTTTTGGAGGAGACGACCGGAAGAAAGATGGACTATGATCGGCTCGATGAGACGGTCCGGCTCTCGGACCAGGCCTGCGCCCTCTGGGACGAGATCATGACCTTCCGCCGGCACGTCCCCACCCCGATATCGGCCGCCGAGATTGGCATCATGTTCGTCATGGTCACCAGGCAGGGGACGCAAACCGCCGTTGACTTCCTCACCAAGGTGCGTGACGAGGTGCGCGGGCGCGCCGAGCAGGGAACCGGGATGATCGGGGAGGAAAAGCTGCGCCTCTTCTGGGACAACATCCCCCTCTGGTACAACATGGGGATATTCAACTACTTCGAGAAAATGGGCGGCGTCGTGGTGGCCGAGACCTACTCGGCGGCCTGGTCAATACGGCTTAGCGTGGAAAAGCCGATCGAGGCCCTGGCCGTAAAGTCGCTCATGTCCTATCCCCTGGTCTCGTGCGTCTCGATGCAGCGGAGAAAGGAAATGGTTATCAAGGCGTGCCGCGATTATAAGATCGATGGGGCCATCCTCCACTCCAACAAGTCGTGCGCGCCCATCACGCTGGGGCAGATGGACATCAAGCGGGCGCTGGAGCGCGAGCTGGGCGTGCCGTCGGTGGTCATCGACGCCGACCATATGGACGCCCGCAATTTTTCCACCGCCCAGTTTGAGACAAGGGTCGACGCCTTCATGGAGATGCTGCTGGAAAAAAAGGGAATGAGGTAACCCCGTGCCTTTTTTTGGGGAAGGCGGCCGTTTCTCGACCTACCGGCAAGAAACGCGCAGCGGCACCGGCAGAAACAAACGGACACGGTAATAGATCTACCCTGCCCGTTTTTCTATACGCTTGCAGTTACTTCCTGATCGGCTTTCCGCCGTAGGTAATCGACTTGAGGATCTTCTCGGTCTTTTCCACCGCCGCCTTCGGGATCGGGGCATAGTGGAGGGGTTCACACTGGGCCTGGCCCTCGTGGGTCATCCACCACATGAGGTCCACCAGCGCCTTGGCCTCATCCTTGGTCCTGCCGTCGTAGTTCTGCTCCTTATAGAGGATGAGCCACGTCAGGCCGGTAATGGGATATCCTTCCTTGGCGTCCGTATCGGTCAGAGACATGCGGGTATCGTCCGGGATGGCCACGTCCGCGGAGAGCTTGGTCGTTTCGAGGGTCGCCGTGATGTACTTGCCGCTCTTGTTCTCGAGCATCGCCGTTGGCATGTCGTTCTCCAGGGCATAGATCAGCTCCACGTACCCGATACTGCCGGGGACGTTCTTTACCTGCCCTGCCACGCCGGGGTTACCCTTGGCACCGAGGCCCACGGGCCAGTTGACCTCCTTGCCGGCGCCGACCTTTTCCTTCCATTCAGGGCTGATCTTGGCCAGGTAGTCGGTGAAGATCGACGTGGTGCCGCTGCCGTCGGAACGATGGACGATGGTGATGGGAAGCGACGGAAGCGCAACGCCCGGGTTAAGGGCCGCGATCGCCTTGTCGTTCCATTTCGTGATCTTGCCGAGGAAGACATCGGTCAATACGGTCCGGGAGAGTTTAAGCTGCGGGTCCCCGGGAAGGTTATAGGTCACCACGACCGCTCCCAGGCAGATAGGGACGTGCGCGATCGGCGCGGGGGCCTTGGCCAGGTCTTTGTCCTTCATCGGCGCGTCGGTGGCGCCAAAATCGACGGTCTTCTTGGTAAGTTGCTCAATGCCGGCCCCGGAGCCTACTCCCTGATAGTTGACCCTTACCTTGAACTGCTTGTTGTAGACGTCAAACATCTTGGAATAGAGGGGCTGCGGGAACGTGGCGCCTGCTCCCAGGATTTTCGTTTCGCCGGCGATTCCCGCCGCGGCGATTCCGATCACCAACACGGCCGCCGCGAGCAAAGTCAAGAATCTTTTCATTTTGTACCTCCTGTACTATACGTTACGTGTTTTCTATCGGGCGTACCGATAGCATGGGCGTATCGTACATAGAAAATATGTCTCTGCTATAAGCTTTCGACGATTTTTTGGTAAATATCGGTCATTTCACCTTTTCGTTCACCCGAAAGCGAACCTTACACAAAAATTACCGTATGCATAAACGATATATACGATTGTGGTATACTATACGTAAAGGTAGTACTATGGCCGGGCTAAAGAAGACTTCCCGGCAAATCGAAAAGAGGTAAAGACCAAAATGGCAAAGATACTCTTCAGCCCTCTTTCGTGGGGCCTCGGCCACGCCACGAGAGACATCCCGATCATAAATGACCTGATCGCCCGCGGTCACACGGTGGGTGTGGCCGCCACCGGCATCGCGCTGGAACTCCTCTCATTGGAGTTTCCCGACCTGGAGTTTTATAACGTCCCTGACTACCCCTCCCCCTATACAAGCGATGGATTTTCCATAACCAGGGTCGTGGCGCTCTTTCCCCTCATGGTCAACAACATCGCGCGCGAGCACCGGATAATCTCGCGTATCGTTAGAAGCGAGAGATATGACCTGGTGATCAGCGACAACCGCTTCGGGGCCTACACGAAAGACGTGCCGTGTCTGTTCATCTCCCATCAGATCCGGTTTGCCACCCCGGGCGGTATCGAGTCGGTCGAGCGGATGATGGAGGTTTTCAACGGCCGATACCATCGACACTTCGAACGCGTCATTGTGCCGGACAATCCCCCCGGTCCCCGGTCCCTCTCCGGAAAGCTCGGATACGCCCGCAGGCCGTTCACTAAGAGGAGGGCCTATTCGGCGGGGATACTCACGGACATCAGAAAACAGGATGTCCCGCAGGATATTGATTACCTCGTAAGCATCTCGGGTCCCAAGGTAACCAAGGACGCGCTGAAGAAAATAATCGTGGAACAGATCGGAGGGATCTCGGGAAAAAAAGTTATTCTCTTGGGGGACCCGGCCTCGGCCTTCGAGGAGAGGCTCGACGACGATACCCTCATGAAGTCCCACGCGGACCGGCACGAGATGGCGGACCTCATGAATCGGGCCGAATTCGTGATTACTCGCAGCGGCTACACGACGGTCATGGAGTTGGCCGAGTTGGAGAAAAAGGATCTCCTCTTTATCCCGACCCCCGGTCAAACAGAGCAGGAATACCTGTCGGCTTACTATGAGGACATGGGGTGGGTCCATTCCGTACGGCAGCACGACCTGGACCTTGTACGGGACGTAGCCCGTGCGCGGACGATGAAGGGATTTCCTCCCATGAGCGGGTCATATAACAACATAAAGAAGCTCTACGACTGGGTCATCGAGGGTTACCTCCCTCATCCGAAACACTACTACGACTTCGGCACGCGTGGTTCGGGAGCGATGCCTGACGATGATGATCGGCCTCTCTACCCGCTATTGCCTCGAAGGTAACAGGCGCGGATGCGTTTGCACCGGCCCCTGACCGTGTCGGGGTGCTCGATATCCGGTCGCCCGCCGCCGGCCGGCGCAATGACAATAATATGGACAACCAACGGAAAAACTCATATGCCTTTAATAGACTTTCCCATGAAAGAACAACATAAAACGGACCAGAGAGAATGCAGGATCATCCACCTGTCCGATCTCCACTATGACGGCAGGAACCTGGGAATCCTGGCCGAGCTGATATCTCATATTGTGCGCCTCGCCCCCCGGTTCGTCATTGTAACCGGCGACATTGCCGACGGCCCGATGGGTAACTTTGCGGTCCCGGCCGCGATGCTCAGGGGCGCCATGAAAGACATCGAGGGGTACCACGGTTTCGCACCGGTACTGCGGGTCGTTCCGGGAAACCACGATTTGTACTACAAGGGGACGTACGGATTGAGAAGTACCCGAAAATTCTACCGGGCCTTCACCGAAGAGGAACGCGGCAACTATGTCTCACCCCAAAGCCCTATAACGATAGCGGCTTTCGATTCAAACCAGCTGTATGAGCCCCGGGGAGGGTTCTGGAGAAAGAGCATCCAGCTTGCCCGCTTCATGTCCCACGGTCTGATTATCGAGCGCGACCTGGACGCCTTTTCCGAATGGATTGGAGACATCGAGCGCTCCCGGCAAAACGAAGACCGCCGTAAATCGCTCAAGATTGCTATACTCCATCACCACCCGATGCCGACCACGTACAGCTTCCTGCCGCGCCTGGCCGATGAGTCTTTCATGATGCTCGAGAGCGCGGGGACATTTCTCTCCCGGCTCATCGAGAAGAGATTCGACCTCATCCTGCACGGACACCGGCACCATCCCCAGTTTTGCCGCGCCTCCTATTTCGACCACGAAGGGGTGGAAAACCGGATCACCGTTTTGGGCTGCGGCTCGTCTGCCAAGCGATCCGACGAATGGACCCGGTCCGTAGGGCGCAACTTTAACGTCATCACGCTGCTGTCGGACGGATCGGTCCGTGCGACCCAGTATTTCAAGAAAGGGAGAAGCGACTTCCTGCCGGCCGTCACCGATATACAAATCCGGGAGCCGATTCAGGGAGACGTCCATGACAACCCCACGGTTGAGCGTTCCACGGGCACCAACGGCAGATAGCGGAGAGACAAAGATCGGCGGCCTGGGGAGCTGTTGGATATTTTTGTGGAGATACGTTAGAGAAAATTGGATGAAAGCGCAATCGTGTCTATTGGTGTGAGAAACCGAACGATTATGTACGGGCGGCTCACAAGCCGCCCGTACATTTATTAAAATTACCGGAATCAAAGACACCGCCTCTTACGGCGTATACTTTGCTCCGTATCTCTCCCGCCAGACGAAGTCATTGATTTCCTTCCTGGGCGGGCTCCCCCCCACTACGGCGGGGTACCCGATAGGGGTCAGGGCCACCACTCGTGTGCCCTTGGGCACACCTAAAATCTCCTCGATCTTTACCGCGTCCATCAATCCCACGTGGACGGTGCCCAGGCCGTGTCCCCAGGCCGCCAGACACAGGTTCTGCATTGCCACCCCGACGTCGTACATGAACCAGTCGCCCTTGTCGGTGGCCGGACTGTCCTTATAAAAGCCGGAAATGCCCTCTTTGCCCAGCGCCACCACCACGGCCGGCGCCTCGGCAACGCCCCGCCGGGCCGGGTTGCCCGGAGAAAGGGCCTCCTCGGAGAGCCGCTGCCGGACGGCCTGATCCGTCACGACGACGAATTCCCAGCACTGGGTATTTGCCCACGACGGCGCCCAGCGGGCGGCCTCAAGGACCTCGTTCATCACGTCTTCGGGTATCGCGTCCGGCTTGAATCGGCGTACGCTTCGCCTGGTCTTGATCGCCTCCATTACATCCATTTTTGTACCTCGCAGTTCAGATCGGATTGAAAGAATAACTACCACCACTATAACAGATTTCAGTTTCCTGAAGCAGTCGAAACGATCCGGGCGCCGCGGACACCCGGCAGGCTGTCGCCGGCAAACGATAATAGGCCGCTGACACGCTTCACCTGTCAGTCCATCGTTTCCTCCGCAAATTCAGCTACCATAGGAACACTACAGATGCTCATCCAGCACATGTTTCAGTTCGGCCGCCCGACGGACGACCTGAGTGAGCTCTAAAAAATTAATCGGTTTTTCAATATATTCGAAGGCGCCGAGTTTGACGGCCGCCACCGCCGAGTTTTTATCGGCGTTTCCGGTAATAATAACGACCTGGGTATTCGGGGACAAGATCTTGACGTACTTCAGCAGCTCAATGCCATTTTTCTTCGGCATCACGATATCGGTAACCACCACGTCATGTCTCCTGGCGGTGAACGAATCAATGGCCTCCTGCCCGTCCTTACTCGTTTCTACCGACCCGAATCCCTCATTCTTAAGGAATTCTTCCCCAAGATTCCTGATGCCTTCTTCATCATCCACGAACAGTATCTTCGCCCTCAGGATGTCGTCATGGCTCCAGAAAGAGACATTCCCCTTCTTCAACAGCTGGTTGAGAAGCTCTTCCCGGACCGATGCGAGCTGCTCTTTTTCCAGATAGGCCTGGCTTCTCCTGAAGATGTTTTCGATACAATAGGCAAGCTCCTCGATAAAGAGGTCGACCCGATTTCCATTGATGTCCCCTTCCGAATCCGTTGCCGTCGGTTTATTCAGGAAGCAGGAAGCTCCCAGAAATGTGGTCTGAAGCCTGATCTGCAAATCGCCGGCGCCGGTAGTAATAATGACCGGGATCACCGGATGATTCTGGCTGATATAACTGAGCAGGTCCATGCCGCCGTAGACATCCTTATCGTCGTAAAGGCCGGTCATCATCAAATCGAGGATCACCACCGGCGATACCCGGTCCGTCTCCAATTCCCGTATCCGGTCCAGGGCCACCCGGGCATTATCGTAGGTCTCTACATCAAAATCAAAGTGCGACAGGCCGTCGACGAGTATCGTCCTCATGAGCACCTCATCCTCAACGACGATAACCAGCTCTCTCGGCTTGAAGGTCGCCAGGCTCTTTGCCACGTCTTTGAGGGTCTTAACGATTTCCTCCTTGGGGTCTTTATCCGGCGCCGGAGCTGACGCCGTGTCGGCCTCGAACTTCAGATCAAGCAGATCATCCTCTCCAATCCCGGTCAGCTCATCCAGGGAGCCTCGCAGTCTTTTTAAAAGGCCTTCCACGTCGATTAAAAACTCTTCGGGAATCGGCGGCGGAACGGATTCCTCAAAACGGTAGACCCCGTCCCAAAACAAGATACCAAACAAGACGTCCTCACTCAGCTCATTGAGGATTACCAACAGGTCTTCCTTTTTCAGATATCCCTCCTCAACGAGGGTAGACTCCAGGTTCCCAGTCGGGTTTTTCTTCTGAGCCTCATGAACCATGGTGAGCTCCGCTTCGGTAAAGATCCCTTTCTTTACCAGACGCTCGCCGAGTTGCTCCCCGATAATCGGAGAGGTTGCCGAGACGATCTTCCCCTCGCACATCAGGATTCCGGCAAATCCTTCTCTCGCCTTTATGGAGATTCTACCGGTCAGCCTCCGATCCCGCGCCGTCTTAAGTATTTCGGTAAGATTTCTGTCATGCAGCCTTCCTGAAAAAGATGCAGAATCCCTGGACGCTTCCCGATTCATGGCATGTTCTCCGCGCAATAATCTAAAATATATGGCTCGCAAATAGAATGTCACCCGTTCCCGGGGTAACACGGGCAACCGGCGGGTTGTTCGTATAAAAGGACGGCTTTATCTTATCGCCTATCGCCGATGTGCTTTACCGCCGGCACCACATATCGGCGGCACTGAATAAGTATTTCCTATTTCGTCACAAACCAGACTGTTGAAACCACCCCCGCCAGGATAAACTCCAAGTCCACCATCACCTCAAACGTTATCCCCTGGAAGATAACCCGACGGTGATAGAGCCAGAGGGTAAAGAGACAGTATCCGGGGACTATCATAAGCCACCACCCGAGAGAGGTAACAAGGCCCGCCGACACAGACAAGGCCAGAATCAACGCCACGACCCCCGTCAGGATAAGGACAAGCCTCTGTGTCCAGGGTTTACCGATAATAACGGGGATGGTCTCCCTCCCGACGACGGCGTCTCCCTGAATATCCCGGATGTCGTAAAGAGACGCCCGAATGAAGACGACCAGAAAACATAAAACGAATACGGTAAGAAACGTGACCGGTCCGATCCGGGAGGCCTCTAATAGGTACGGCACCCCTGCCGAGACGGCGGCCCATGCCGCGGCCACCAAAAACGTCTTCGATGCGGGAATATCCTTGATCCGCCCGTATCCGAGGCGCCGTTGCAGCCCCGCGGGAATAATCGGTGCGGTAAAGATCAATCCCATGAGGACGGCAAAGCCCACCAGCAGGCCTATAATCCCGGAAAGCCGCCACGCAATGAATATCGCACCGAGTGAACTGACGACCGCCGTTATCATAAAGGGCGCCCGCCTCCTCAAAAAGAGGCGCTCCCGGGAGGGGTCGTTGAAATGCGTCCCCTCCGTATCGACGACACGGTTGATCAGGTGCATCGAAAAGACGTAGAGGCCGGAGACGACCGGGACCCAAAAAAACGAATCGACCCCCATCAGGAGAGCCGCGGCGGTCCCGAGCCCTCCGGCGGCAAGTCCCGCCCAGAGGTACCCGTTGACCACAAAGCGCAGCATGCCGGTGAGCGCTTCGACCGGCCATGATCGCCTGGACCGATCGATATCGACCAGTCGGTCGCAAACGCGCATGATCACCCAGTTTGGCGTGGAGGCGCCGGCGGTCAGACCAACCGTCTTGAACCCGGCAAAATCGGAGGGATTCAAGTCGTTTTCATCTTCGATCCTAAACGACGGCACCCCGCTCTTGATGGCGGTCTCGAACAGACGCCTCGTGTTGCCGCTGTCCCTGCCGCCGACCACCACCATCGCGTCGACCCGCCCGGCCAATTCCCTGACCTCGTCCTGGCGCCGCTTCGTTGAGTCGCAGAGGGTATCCACCGCCTCGAGTTCGGCCGCCGGATACCGCCGTCCGATCTCTTCGAGGATGGCCGAGAACATCTCCTGGCTATACGTGGTTTGCGCCACCACGAGGACGCGCCCGGCGTCCGGCAGGTCCTTGACCTCCTGAGGGCTGCCCACCACCACCCCCTTTCCCTCGGTATATCCGAGAATTCCCGAGACCTCGGGGTGGTCTCTGTCGCCCACCACGACGACAAGATAGCCCTGCCTATGGTGCTTTTTGGCCGCCGCGTGTATTTTCATGACCTTGGGACAGGTGGCGTCCACAATCTTGAGGTGTGTGGCCCGGACCCGCATCCGCTCCTGCGGCGATATTCCGTGGGCGCGGATAACGATCGTCCCCCGGTCCGTGCCGGATACGTCCGTAACCGACAAGACCCCCTTCTCGGACAGAAGCCTGACGACCTGGGGATTATGGATGAGCGGCCCATAGGTGTATATCGGTCCCTTTTCCTTTTTCAGGGTCAGGAAGGCCTTGCTCATTGCCCGCCTGACTCCCATACAGAAACCGGCGCTCTTGGCGATAATTACGCGCATGTATACACCCCGAGAAGCTTCTTCATTTCGTTGGACCCCCCAGCATAGTACCGGCCGATACCGGCCCCCGTGCGGCGCCCTTTAAATCAAGGACATGAATATGCCATTTTATCACAAAAAGCATCCGCCGGTCCCAAAAAAGTCGCGCCCCGATAGCGGGCATTACGGCTCACTCCGTCGTTTTGGGCTTGATTATTGGGACAAAAATAGGTACGATACACTCAAAAAGGGGAGGTACGCCGAGATATGTATGTGCTGGGAAATCTCATCCATGCCCTGGCTATGGTCCTGAACATCGCCATCACCGTCTACATCTGGATTATCATTATCCGGGCGCTTCTGTCCTGGGTAAATCCCGATCCCTATAACCCCATCGTCAGGTTCCTGTCGGCCGTCACCGACCCGGTCCTGAGCCCCATCCGCCGAAGGATGCCCTACCTGGGCGGGCTTGACATCTCACCGATAATCGTGATCGTCATCCTCTACTTCCTGCGCCTTTTCCTCGTCCCGACCCTCCTGCGTGTTGCCGTCGATCTGGGCGTTACCAGCTTTTTCGGTCTCTGAGCATGCTTGAGATCTCCCGGAAAGCGGACGCCTGCTCCTTTGCCGTCTCGGTAAAGACGTCCTCCAGGAACAGCCGGATCGTCGGAGAGGACAACGGTGTCCTCAAGGTCGAGGTGACCGCTGCACCCGTCGAAGGGAAGGCCAACGAGGCCGTGGTCAAGCTCATCGCCCGGTCGCTGAATGTCGCCCCATCCCGCGTATCGATCGCCGCGGGTCAAAAATCAAAAAAGAAGAGAATCGCAGTATCGGGAATCGATCCGGAGTCCATCCTGCGGCTGGCCGATCGATGATCCCTACTGGGCCTTGACGTTCTTCAGGTCGAGGTCGGCCTTTTTGATTTCCCGGGCCAGTATATTGAACGTCGCGCCCAGTGCCTCGCCGTATCCCTCCGGGCTCTTTGCCGCAATCTCGATCCGATCGGCAAACGCAACCATGATGTCTTTTGCGACCATCAGGTAGAATCCGTCCTTACTTTCCGTCATTGATTATCCCCCCTCACTATCGTTTGACGATGCCGGCACCGATACCGACGGCGCGGCTCCCTAACGCTGGAATACGACCGAATACCCCACAAAAGGATACGGATCCGAGCCTCCGAAAGGCCTCTCGCTCATTTCCTTTACAAAGGGATCGTCCGGGCTGATCGCGGTGATCTCGGCAATGTAACCGCGCGCCTTTTCGTTTTGTCCGGCATCAGAGGCTATGACCGCCGCCCATTTCAGGGCAAGGGTCGATCTCCCTAAACGATAGGCCTCTTCCATCGCCGACAGCGCCCCGGTCCGGTCGCCGCTAAAATTCAACAGGAGCCCCCGGAGCACCAACAGGCCGGGATCACGCTTAAAGGCCAACGCCCGGTCCGCGCTCTCAAGGGCCGGTCCGTCTTGTTCGATGATAAAGTATTCCACGGCAAGGCGTTTGAGCAGCTCGAAATTATCGGGATCATCGGCAAGCCTCATCTCAAGGGGGCCGATAACGTCAACCCACGAGTACTGGCTGTCCCGATCATCGACCGGGAGTCTTCCGATGACGCCGGTATCAAGCAGCACAAGCGCGACAATAATAATGACGATACCGACAAAAAGGATTACGAGCCGCCGTACGTTACCCTTCAGTGCCGGGACCGTTTCCCCCTTGAGCGCGGCCACCCGCCTTTCAAGGCTCGGGTGGGATGCGTTTTCGGAACCCTTCTTGTCGAACCTGCGGGGGAGCATGCCAAGGCGGTATATTTTCTCGAGCGCCGCAATCATGGCTTGAGGTCCGCCCGTAAGCTCTGCCGCCGCAGCATCGGCCCGGACCTCAAATCGGCGACTGGCCGCACCGAGAGAAATAACCGCGGCCAGAAAGATGAGCAGAGCGACCGCGATCTCGACGACGAACGAGCCGACATCCGACAGCAGCCGGGGAACGTGGGGAACAAGGAGCCACAGCGCGACGACGCACACCGTGAGGAGACCCAGCATGAAGGCCGTCCTCATCTTCATTGTCGTCAGGTGGCCGATCTCATGGGCCGCGATCGCCGAAAGCTCTTCCCTGGACAGGGCACCCAGGAGGGGCCGCGTAAAATAGATGATTTTTCCTGGGGCGGCAAAGGCGTTGTAGAAGGGATACCCGAAGGTCTCCATGAAGAGAAGCTTTACGCCCCTGACGCCGGCCTTTTCCGCCAGCTTAATAGTATCGCCGACCGGGCCGTCGTCCGGTCCCGCGGGTACGAGCGCCCCCGTCAGCCTGCCGACGACCCTCATCTGATAGAGGGAACAGAGGATAAAGAGGGCGGCCCCCCCGATCATGAGGCCGACGCCCGTGAGCGAAATGCCACCGTCAGGTGCCGTGAGCCCCACGGGGAGCAATAAAAAAGCAACGATCACCAGTACGGAAGACCACCGTCCAAAGAAAAGGAAATACTGGAACTTGATGTATCCCCACAGGGGAAACTCGATCTCCCGAACTCGGCGGTCGATGGCCCCGAGGACAATCATAAAGGGGGTAAACGTGATCAGGATAAAGAGGTATGATATGAGGATTTTAGCAACCGCCGGAAGATCCCGGCAGCCTTCGGTAACGGCGATCAGCCCCCCGAGCACCGAGATGAGAAACACGGCATTGCCCCGGCTTGCCAGTTTCCACCGTTTCCGCGCCCTGATCTCGTGATCGTCGGGCATACGGTGAAACGATATGAAATACCCCGCGGCGGTAAAGAGCGCCGGCAACAGCGCCGCGGCGGTGATAAGAGGAAAGAGTCCCATAACCTGATCCCAGGGATTTTTTTTATACTACGACGCCGATGAGTCTATTGTCAAGTAATACCTTTACATCGATTAGACCGCCGCAACCGGTATTTGCCAACGTTTCCATTTTCTGGTAAGATTACCTATGAGAGTTCGTGCGCCGTCCGGACTCGAGGATATGCGTATGTCCGATCTCCACCATCCGCCCCCCGAAGACTCCCTCACGGCGATGGGCCGCCCCGTCGATCTGTTCGTTGCGCTCCTCAGGGCCCTTGTTCCTTTGAAGACCAGCCTGTATGCCGATCGCCTTGTGACAAGCCACACGGCAATTGCCGAGCGAACGATGCGGACCAAGAGGCTGTCCCAGAAGCTTCTGGCCCTGCCCGACGAAACGCTGGCCGATATCGTCAACGACGTCTTTATGCGGGCCCGGCCCGGCGATATCGATCGTGCCCAGTTTATCCTCTCGTGCGTGGATGTTTTCAATCTTGGCGATACGCCGCCGATGCGGCTCCTGGCCCTGTATCACCTGTCGGTCAGCAGGGACTACACGACCACCGCCCACATCTTCATGGCGCCTTCACCCAAGAGGATACCCTATGGTGAATATGATTTTGTGGAGGGGAGAGATATGGACTACCTGACGCTCGGCGAGAAACGGAGCCTTGCCCGTACCCACACAAAAGATAAACTGGCCCGGCTCCTCTATGACACGAACCCCCTGGTGACCAGGAATATCCTCGAAAACCCGTCACTGACCGAGTCCGACGTCGTCAAGATGGCGTCCCGGCGGCCCAACCACGAGAAGGTACTGGCCACTATCTACCAAAACGACCGGTGGGTATCCTCGTATGACGTCAAGACCGCCATCGTCCGAAATCCCTACACGCCGGTTCCAATCGCCCTGGGCCTGCTGCTGTTTCTCAAGCAACAGGATCTCGACCAGATTGCCGTCGACTCAACGCTTCATGAGGTGATCATCGCCACCGCCCGGTCGCTGCTATCCCGCCGGGGGGCGATATGATTACGGCCTGCCGATTTTTTCTTTGTCCGTAGGGGTGATATCGATCTCGTCTTCGCCCTTGAGCGATTTCTTGAAATTCTTGATCCCTTTTCCAATGCCGGCGCCAAGCTGCGGGAGCCTCCCAGCCCCGAACATGACCAGAACGATGAGGAGAATGAGAAAGAGCTCCCAGACACCCAAACCGAACATTAGTATCCTTCCTAAAAACAGGTTACGAAATTATGGTGACACCTTATTTAATTACGCAACATAAACGTATTAAGAAATGTAATTAAGTAAGGTGTCACCATAATTCGTGGAAAAAGAATTGGCGGAAGTGCATGGGAATCGAACCCACCATGGACGTTATCAGCGCCCATCACCGGATTTGAAGTCCGGGAGGCCCACCAGTGACCTTTCCACTTCCGTACCTTTTATTATATATTCCCTCTACTCTCCCGTCGGGGTCCCCAAGAACGCCTGCGTTCTTGGGGTGGCTTTGCGCCTATCACCGGATTTGAAGTCCGGGAGGCCCACCAGTGACCTTTCCGCTTCCATAACTATTATATTGAAAGTCTTACAGAGAGTCAATTTATTTAAGTATCTCAACGCCCCCCCTCCTTTGTCGGACCCCCCGAGAACCCTGCTTCGCAGGGTTATAGTAGTGTGGCGATCCCGGAGCGTACTATACAGGGAAACATGATTACGGAAGATTGCGGAATCCGGGATTGCTGCGTCCCGCCACGTCGCGCTGCCCCGGGAGGCTGCGCCGAGACGCTCCCGGTAATGACAAAATCCACGTTTATACTGAAATACAAAAGCTTTCCGCCGATAAAACAAAGGGCGCCCGACGGGCGCCCTTTGTCTCACTATTTGATCAACTATCTATCCCGAAACACCATCCCCGTGTCGCACTCGATGATCCCCGGCTCGATGGGGAGTTTCGAAAGCACCTCGTTTCCCGTCTCGGTGATAAGCAACGGTCGCTCCAGCCGGAACCCCGCCGCGCCGGGGCGGTTGCAGATCACGGCCACCATCTGCATGTAGCCCGGCTCCAGGATGAAATCGGGCTCATTATTGCCGGGAGACGGCGTATCGGCCACGCAGGGGTACCACTCGTTGCCCAGGTGTCCGATCCCGTGGCCGTAGCCCGGCAGCACCCAGGCGCTCCAGTTGTTATTCGCGACGAACTCGTGGACGGTCTGGGTGACCTCCTTGAGTGATTTACCCGGCTTCATCTCATCAATTACTTTATAGGCCGTCTCGGTGTAAGCGGTCATCACCTCGCGCTGCTCCTTGGTCGGTCTGCCCATGATGTAGTTATGGGACACGTCGCCGAGAAACATCCCGTACATCCCGTGCAGGTCCACCAGCACCGGCTCGCCCAGTTGGACCAGGCGGTCCGTGGCCGGCGTGCAGCCCCCCAACGGCCACCAGGTCCGCTCGCCGGCGGCGATCTCCTGGCCGCCCGTGAACGTCCAGGCAAATTCACTGCCCGCGTCCCGCATTACCTTCTCGGCAAGCCCGGCGATCTCCTTTTCGCTCATCCCGATACGGAGATTTTGCCTGACCGCCTCGTGGGCCCTGTCGACAATGGCGGTTGCCTGGCGCATCAACTTGATCTCCGCGGGCTCCTTGATGAGGCAGAGGCGGTCGGTGATCTCGGTGCAGTTGACGAGCTCGGCCTTGGGGAACATGGCCTTCAGGGTCTGGTATTCGTGGTGAGTAATAAAGCCCTCCGGCAGGTAGTTGGTGGTGCCGTCCTCGATACCGATGGTGCCGCCGTCGCTGGCAATGTCTGCGACCTTCATCTTGATGACGTCAAAGAAGTCGATTCCCGGCAGCGCCCCGTAACCCGCCACGTCGGCGATCCAGCTCTCGTCGGCAAGACGGCCGGAGTCCAGAAGCGGGGTGATCAACGTCGGCTGTCCCTTGGCGGGGATGATCAGCGCGCTGCGCCACGGGACAAACCCGCCGGACCAGTGGGTGATGGTTTTTAGCCGTGTGCCGACCAGGACATCTACGCCCTTTGCCGCCAGCTCTTCCTGGATCTTCCTGATCCTTTCGGGAAAATTGATGTAGACCATCATGGCGATTCCTCCCTCGGTTTGTCTGAAAATGAACCCTTTTACCTATTAGACATACGGGCAGTTTGTCCTGTGCCCGTGACGGTCGGCCCTAGGGGAATGACCCGATTATGGTCGGGAATTATCCGTCCGATCGCCCGTAAGCCTCCGCCCCCTTCTCCGTTAATAACCCCCGTACGGCGATATCGATGAACTGGTCAAACGCCTCCCGCGAGGTCTGGGTGTTCGTTTCGATGTAGCTTCCCACGATGAACATCTTGTAGACCGAAAAAAAGAGATGGCTCACCCGGTCGATATCCACGGATCGGAAGAGCCCCGCCCGCTGCCCCTCTTCGATGAGACGGCGGATCATCGCTTTGGAGGCGTCGTTGATTGCCTCGAAGTGGTCACCGGAAAACAGTGGAAAGATCCCCGGATCGTTCCTGAGCATAACGGCAAATTCCGGGTCTCTGGAGAGGTAGTCGAAGCTGGCGTGGGCAAGGGCCGTCAGGGCCGAGATGGGGTCGGTCAGGCGTTCCGCGTCCGAAAAAGCCGCCTCCTGCCAGCGCATCAAGCCCCGGGCCGCCGCCGCGTCATAGAGAGCCCGCTTGTCCTTGAAGTAGCGGAAGAGCGCCGCCGCAGAGATATCCAGCACCGCCGCTATATCGGAAAGCCGTGTCTTCTTGAAGCCGTAGCGGGAAAACTGGGCGATGGCGGCGTCCAGGATGGCCTCTTTGGTTATGTCGGTGGTACGGGACATAGTTAAATAAATTAGTTAATGGACTGATAATTTATTTACCATCCATATCACATGCTGTCAAGCAAATTCGATAAACGGACAGGGTTGGGGGTGATGATCTTCGGATGTCTAAGAGGTTTTTTTATTGCATGCCGACCTAAATCCCGATATGCCGGCCGACAGCAGCGCCCCGATCGCGAATCCGGAGGCCGCGCCGGTGAAAAGCCGAACCACGTTCCCGGGATCGATTCCGAACGCGATCTCGGCGCACGCCTCCGCGCCGGCAACCAGGGACAGGGCGATGAAAAAAGCGAGCCTTCCGGCGCGCCGGATATCGCACAGGCGGAAGAAATGGTTAAGGACGAGGCCTGCGATGATAAAGAAGTATATTCCCGAGCAGCGGCAGCAGAGCGGCAGGTCGATCCCGAATATACGGCTTCGCTCGGGCAGGTGGTGGCATATCGGCAGGGAATGGATGAGGTCCCACAACCAGGATGCTGCATGTGCAGTATAGATCTTCATGTGCGCGTCGAATTAATATCTTGACCTGAATTATTGGAACGTATTACAATATCAGCGGTTTTACCAGTACTACTATACTCGGTTATCGGCCTGGTTTCCAGTCATTTCCTCTGGATAGTCTTGGCGCTATCGTTACCCGCACCATGAGTATATATAACACTTGCAGCAGTTTTCCGTAACTCACTGCCTATACCCTTCAACAGGAGATGAAAATGACAAAAGAAAGGAACAGGGCACTGGCCGCCGCTCTTTCCGCCGTATTGATTACGGTGGCCTACCTCTTGGCGTGCGCCACGGCACCCCCGCCGGCCTCCCCCGACCCGAGGATGTTTCCGGGAGATTACTGGATCGAGATAGCCGTCAATTCGTTTGCGGCCCCCGATGCCGATTCGAAAGGTAAGGTCTATTACCTCGCGTCGGCGGTTCAAAATGTCGAAGATACCGACGTAGAATTCCTCGAATACGCGAGGATGTTAGAGAACGGCCTGTCTTTGAAGGGGTACGTGCGCGTATACGACAAAAAAGACGCCGAGACCCTCATCAATCTGGCTTACGGAATGACGGCCGGGGAGGGAAGCAACGTAAGAATATTCATGATAGTAACGGCATACGGTTTGAAAAACGGCGAAGCCCAGTCGCAGATCTGGAAGACCTCGGCATTTCATGACGGCAATTACTCCGACTTTCGCCGAATGTTCCCGTACCTGGTCGCGGCGTGCACCGATTATTTCGGCACGAGTACGGGAGTGAAGAAGTCCATCGGGGTTCGCGGGCAGGATCCACGGCTCCTGGACATTTTGAAATAAAACCGAAACCGGAGATCGCCATGCCCCCACGGGGGTTTATGGCGACACCTCTTCAATTATCTGACTTCGTCAGCAGTCCGGGGCGGTTTACGAACCGTCCCTCCGCGTGCTGATGCGATAGCGGAGTATCGGTCATATAAACACGATCCATAGTTTCCGTTAGCTCATACATAGCGGGATAGTCCGATTCGTGCGGCGGCGTCATGAGGGTCGTCGATAAGAACCGGGATGTAGCCGATACCGGATGGACAGACCGCGACGTTCGGAAGGGGCATTTAAGCGGACAGCCCTGCGTTCGAGGGTGACGGGGTGACAGCAACGCCGCGACCCCTTC
>JAFGAS010000024.1 GCA_016933535.1 Candidatus Zymogenaceae bacterium | reverse complement strand
CAGGGTATTGACAAACCTGCTTTTCAGTACTATCGCAAATCATGTCATTGCGAGGAGCGAAGCGACGTGGCAATCTCGCACACAGTAACTACCCGTAATCACGTTAGTATGTAAATCAGTATCCGAGATCGCCACGGGGCCTAAAGGCCCCTCGCGATGACAGTTGTTTAGAAGCTGGACTTTGTCAGCAGTCTGTGTCGCCTCCGGCGACGATTACTATTGTCATTGCGAGCCCACGAAGTGGGCGCGACAACCTCACTGTCACCGGGAACGTTCGTGACACGAATTACGGGGACGCGTACCTAATTCGTGGGCGTTTCGTTTAATTAAGCTGAGTAGGAATTAGGTACGCGTCCCCGTAATTCCCTTTGTCTCTTTGCGGTGAAATTCCTCACCGCGTAAGAAAAGACCAATACACCACGAAGGCACAAAGACACTAAGGGGATAAAGGTGTTTTTCTTTTTTCTCCGTGACTTTGTGTCTTTGTGGTGAAAGTTCCTTCGCCAAAAAAAACCATAGCGATACGCGGCCCTCTTTTGATTATAACCCAACCTCAATCGTCCCCTCCCTCATGCCGAGGATCCGCGGCAGCGCGTGTTCCAGCGCCGCTTTCATACGGCCCCGGTGCGCCGGGTCGGAAAGGAGCGTCGGGTGGTCAAAGGAATAGGCCACGGTCGCAAGGACCAGCTCGCCCGCCTCACGCGGGTGGGGCACGTCAAACGCCCCGCTCCGTTTTCCTTCCTCTACCAGACGGGCCATGAACGGGACCATGATATCGATGGTGATCCTCTTCATTGTGTCGTGGACCAGCGCGTTTCCGGGGCGGTGGAGGCTTTCGATCAGCCCCTGCTTCTCGGTGATCGTGTCAAACGCCGCCCCGATAACTGCGCCGATCTTTTCCGGCGGGGTGAGGTCCGTGCGGCCGGTAATATCTGAAATGGCCCGCCCCACGGCTTCGAGGCTTTTGATGATGATCGCGCCGAGGATGTCTTCCTTTGATTTAAAGTGGTAATAGAAGGTCCCTTGCGCCACGCCGACGGCCTTTACGATATCGGTAACGGCCGTATTGTCATACCCCTTTTCGAGGAACAGGCGCTCGGCAATCTCGATCAGCTCGTCTTTTCTGGCCTCGGGATCTTTGGATATACGCATCGTTCTCTCTATATATGACTGACTGTCAATCATATCTTATTAACTTAAAGTATTTCTGTCAAGAGAAAAATATAAGTCTGGGGTAAATCGTTCTATAATGGCATTCCCTTCAATTAATGAAAGATGAAAACGCTTGAAATAGTAAAGTAACATAAGGTATTATACCTGCTAAAGTTTTAACCCATAGTGAGGTGATACAGTTGAAGACTATTAAATTATTTGTTCCTCTACTAGCTGTTGGGATTCTTGCAATAGTTATCTTTTTCTTTTTAGATTTGGAGGCTCGGGCTCAGTCAAATGAAGATATCATATCCGGTCTATCTGAGGGTTATAAAGGTGTTAAATGGGGCGTGACTAAGGAGGAGTTCTTAAAAATTAGACCAGATGTAAATCTAAAAGGTAATAGTGAAGATTTCCTTGGGTATAAGGTGGAGATAAAGTATTGTTTCGTAAAGAGTACCGGAGTTTGGGCACAATTTGTGGTTTATCCACAAACAAAATCAGATTGGATTAGTATTATTTCTGAACTAGAAAAGACTTTTCCGACGACAAAAGAAATGGAACTTAAAACTATGAAAGTAGTTAGTTTAGATAAGGGAGTAATAAACATTTTTGCTACCTTATTACGAGAAGAAGGTTCATCTAAAGCAAATCAAATAGGGATCGCTAAATTTTCAATTGATGATTCTAGTGGCTATGAGTAAATGACTCGTGTGTAACAGAGGTGTCAATTGTAGGGTCTAATAATAATAAATGCTTTCGGGGCCGCCAGATAAGGCGGCCTTTTCTTATTTCCTCCCCCGCACCGCCGTAAACGCCGCTACCGATCGATCGACGTCGGCCTCGGTGGTTGCCCATGAGCAGACGCTGATGCGGATTGCCGGTTTTCCGTCCCAGACCGTGCCCCCGCACCAGCACTCGCCGGACTGCTGGATCTGTTCGAGCGTCGCCTTAGTTTCTTCCGGCGTATCGCAGGCGACCAGCACCTGGTTGAAGACGACGTCGTTGAGGATGGTAAAACCGTTGACCACCAGTCCCTCGGCAAACTGCGCCGCGCGGTCGCACAGACCGTCGACCAGTTCCTCCACGCCTCTTTTGCCGAGGGCCTTCAGCGTCGCCCAGAGCTCCACGGCGCGGGCCCGGCGCGACATATCCAGCGTCGTGAGCATGCCGTCCCGCCTTTTGCCGTGTTCGCCGTACTGGATATACGAGCCCGTGGCCTGCATCGCGGCCACCAGGACCTGCCGGTCGGCGCACAACACGATCCCGCAGTCATACGGCGCGTTGAGCGTCTTGTGGGCGTCCACGGACCAGGAGTCGGCCTTCTGGACCCCCCGGGTGAGATGCCGTTTTTTTTCGGACGCGGCGGCCCACAGGCCGAACGCACCGTCCACGTGCACCCATGCGCCGGCGGCGCGCGCCTTACTGCAAATCTCGTCGATCGGGTCAAACGCCCCCGAATTGACGTTACCCGCTTGCGTGATGACCAGCGTCTTATCATCGAGCTGGGGCATCTTGGAGGCGATCATGCGTCCCTGGGCATCGACCCCGACACGCTGGACCCGCTCGTTGCCCATCCCCAATAGCGCCAGGGCCTTGAATACGGTGGCATGGGCCTGCTCGCCCAAAACGACGCGGATCTTCGGCGCGTCAAAGAGCCCCTGTTTATTCACGTCCCAACCCGCCCGCGCCAACAGCGCGTTTCTGCCGGCGGCAAGCCCGCACAGCGTGGCGGTCGACGTCCCGCTCACCAGGCCCATGACGGTACCTTCGGGAAGCCCGAAGAGCTCCACGAGCCACCGCTCGCAGACGGCCTCGAGCCGGGCGGCAATGGGCGACATCACGTAAAGCCCCGCGTTCTGGTCCCACGCATCGGCAATCCACCCGGCGGCCACGGCCGCGGGGACGGCCGCCCCGTTGACGAACCCGAAGTACCTCCCGCCGGTGGTCGCCAGCGTGGCCGGGGAGCCGTGGAAGTGAAGCAGACCCACGATCTCCCTCGGGTCGCACGGGTCGTCCGAAAGCGGCTCATCGAAGATGGAAAGCGCCGCGAGGCTGTCTGCCGTCGGCGTTACCGCCCGGCCGTAGGCCGATTCCATGTAGTCGAGGGCGTAGTCCGCCGCCCGCTCAAACAGGGCCCGGTCGGCAGATTGGGAAAGGAGGTGTTGCTGGAGGCTTCCTTTTGTCGTCATATGGATTTTCCTATATATCTTAATTAGAGGGAATTGCGTTAATGGGTTTTTTTGTATCAATGAGAATTTAAAAGTGGCCGGTAATCGTTAGGGGAGAATTAAGGTTACACCATACTTAATCCATAAACCTTCAGTTTAGAAACATAAGAATAGTAATTAAGTATGGTGTCACCTTAATTCAACTTGCACCCTTACTCCTGTTTTTCCCCAAGCACCCAGGCGGGCCTTCCCTTCTTCACCACCCGCCTCACTTCGCCCCGTTTCTCCATGTAGAGAATGACGATGAGCACCAGCATCATCCTCATCGCCTCGGTGGAAAACGGGGTGCCGGGAAACACGGCCCTCAGTATCTCCTTGAGTCGGAGGGGCGTTTTACCGAGCACCCCTTTAATCAAAGCAGGATACTCAAGCCCACCGGCAAGGCCACCCTCAAGCATCTCGCGGACCCGTTGCCTGCCGACCACCGGCTCGCCGTGCCCGGGAATCAGGATATCGGGGTTGAGGGAGATGGCACGCTTTATCGACCCGACGGCCGACTCATAGCTCGATCGGGGATTGTTGAGGTCCATACCCTCGGAATTTTCGAAATCGACCAGGTCTCCCGAGGCCAATACCCCGGCGTCGGGGATGAAACAGCCCATGTGGCCGTCGGTGTGTCCGGGAAGTGCCGCCGCCCTGATCTCACGCCCAAAATTAAGCGTATCACCGTCGTCGAGGCTCTGTGAAACGGTCAAGCCGGGCTGGCGGCCCCACGCGTATCGGATGAGGAGCCGGGCGACGGGAAGGGGCAGCGGAAAGATTTCCCCGGCGAATTCGGCAAAGTCCCGGATGAAGGCGTTAAAGTTTTTCTTATGGTCCTCGATGTAGGGGATTTCTTTTAGTGCGGCCGCAGTTCCGGCGCCGGAACGAGAGATAACCTTCGAGGCAGCGTTAATGTGGTCCCAGTGGGCGTGGGTGAAGACAACCAGCCGGACATCCCGGGGGTCAAGGCCGTCCGCCTTCATGCGGGAGACCAGATCGTCAAAGGCGCCGCCGGAGACAACCCCGGTATCGATCATCACGAGATAATCGCCCTTGACCACCGTTACCGACGAGGAACCGGCGCCGGGCCTGATCTTGTCGCCGAGCCGTCCCAGATAGGTAAATACGCCGTCCGCAATTTCCATACGCCTTAAGATAAGTCAGGTGGATCTATTTTACCGGCACGGCCTTGATTACGGGCTTTCCGTCCTTGACCTCCACCGTGAAGTCTACTCGTGAGGCCTTGAACTTTTTTTTGATGGCCTCCGCTTCCTTTTTCAGGCTCCACTCCAGCGCATTATAGCTGATGTTCTCGGTCGGCTCACCGAGCCGTTTCTTGGCGGCCACCAGGCTTCGATAGACCGAATCATACTCGCCCGATTTTTTTGCAGAGGGTTCGCCCGGCGCGCCGTGGGCGGGGGATTTACCTGGAGGGGCCGACCCGCCCTTCTCGGTCTCGGCCGGGGGCGGCGCGGCCTGTGGAGTCCCGCGCGGGGCGCCCGTCGGTGCCGGAGAGCCTCCCCGCTCCCTGTCCTTGAGGCGCATCTTGAAGACGTCGCGCTGGTAGGTCCCGTCTTCGATCTGTTTGAGAATGCGGTTCCAGTGCTGGGTGAGCGTGTTGAATTGGGCGATAATCGAGTCCCGCTTGAACTTGAGGCCCGTGTTGCCGATGTAGAGGGTGCCGACCCTGCGCACTATTCGCTGAACCTCGTCGCGCAATCTGGCCGGCTCGATCTTCTCCACCCCGGCGAAGTACTTTTCATAGGCCACCCTGAGCTCGTTCAATCTCGTCTCGAGGTGCTGTATTTCTTCGGTCTCGCCCATGCTAACAATTATAGCAGACCCAACAAGAGTGTAAAGATTTATTATGATGGGCGGCGTCCCGATCCGAACCTTGGGCACGGGCCAATCGAGCATTTTCCTCCGTTTGGATATCACACGACGCGCATCGTCGCTGTCCGTTTTTTCTTCTTTTTCATTGAAATTGATAGGAAGGTCTGTTAATGTGGTATTCAAGGCGGAGGAGTCGGCATGGAACCCACCATTCTTAAGGGTATCTATCTCTTCGAGGACCTGACCGACGAAGAGCTTTCCAAGGTATCTCAGATACTGGTCAACGAATCGCATCCCGAGGGGACGTTTCTCTTTCATGAGGGAGACAAGGGAGACAAATTCTACGTGATCATCAAGGGTGCGGTACGGATTTCCCAGGTGATTAGCGGCGCCGGGGAAGAGGCGCTCACCATCCTGAGCAAAGGTGACTATTTCGGTGAGATGGCCCTCATCGACGAGTCCCCCCGATCCGCCGACGTTATCGTTCACGAGAACTCCGATTTTGTGGTCATCTCAAAAAAAGACTTCGACGAGCTCCTGTTTTTCGACAAGGAGATCGCCTACAAGATGCTCTGGGCCTTCGTGCGGACGCTTTCGCACCGCCTTCGGGATACCAACGACAAGATCAAAGCATTTCTCCACATGGCCGGTAGTTTCTAATCTTGAGCCTATGCTGTCTCTGATCAAAAGCAGCGCCGTCCTGGGCATCGATGCCTACATTGTCGATGTGGAGGTCGATCTTGCTTTGGGGCTGCCGATGCTCAACACCGTGGGTCTTCCGGATGCCGCGGTAAAGGAAAGCAAGGAGCGGGTCCGGGCCGCCATCAAGAATTCCGGCTTTGACTTTCCCTCCCGGCGGATCACCGTAAACCTCGCGCCGGCCGATATAAAAAAAGAGGGCTCGGCCTTTGACCTGCCGATGGCCGTGGCTATTCTGGCGGCCTCAAATCTTATCCCCTCCAAAACGCTTTCTCGATATATCCTGGTGGGAGAGCTCTCCCTGGACGGAAGGCTCAAACCCGTTCGCGGTGCACTCTCGATGGCCGTGACGGCGCGCGAAAAGGGATTCGACGCCGTCCTGCTGCCGGATGCCAATGCCGCGGAGGCGGCCGTGGTGGACGGCATCGACGTAATACCGCTCGCGTCGCTATCCCAGGCAGTTTCCTTTCTGCGGGGAGAGACCGACATTTCCCCCCGGCAGGTAGACCGTCGGGCGATATTCCTCTCCCACAAGAACTACGACGTTGATTTCATCGACGTGCGCGGACAGAGTCACGCCAAGCGGGCCCTCGAGGTGGCTTCCGCCGGCGGCCATAACCTCATCATGATGGGCCCACCCGGCTCCGGCAAGACGATGCTGGCCCAGCGTATCGTGACGATCCTGCCGGAGATGAGCTTCGAGGAGGCCATCGAGACCACGAAGGTCCACTCGGTTGCCGGCAAAATGGACGGAAAGCCCCTGGTGGCCGCCAGGCCCTTCCGCTCCCCCCACCACACGATCTCGGACGCGGGGCTCATCGGCGGCGGGGCGATCCCCAACCCCGGCGAGGTGAGCCTGGCGCACAACGGCGTCCTGTTCATGGACGAGATGCCGGAATTCAAGAAGAACGCCCTGGAGGTGCTCCGCCAGCCGCTGGAAGACGGCAGAGTTACCATATCCCGGGCGCTGATGAGCATCACCTACCCCTCCCGGTTCATGCTGGTGGCCGCCATGAATCCCTGCCCCTGCGGCTACCTCGGCGATCAGAACAAGCCGTGCACCTGCGGGCCGCTGGAGATCCGGCGCTACCGCTCGCGGATATCCGGGCCGCTGATGGACCGGATAGACATCCACATCGAGGTCCCCGCGCTCAAATATAAGGAGCTCACCGAGCGGCCCTCCGAAAGCTCCGAGGCGGTTCGCGAGCGCGTCAATCGGGCCAGGCTTATCCAGTACGAGCGTTTTGCCGGCCGCCCCTACTTCTTCAACGCCCGGATGCCCAACCGGGACATCGAGCGCTTCGCCGCCCTGTCGGAGGAGTGCGGCAAGTTTCTCGAAAAGGTGATGCAGACGCTCAAGCTCTCCGCCCGGGCCTACTCGCGCATCATCAAGGTCTCCCGAACGATTGCGGATCTGGCCGGAGATCCCGATATCACCACCAAACACCTGGCCGAGGCGGTGCAGTACCGCAGCCTCGACCGGGACGCGATCTAGGAAACGAATAACGGGAACAGACGCGGCCGCGGGCGGGAAAACGGATTGGGTGTGGCCCGACAGGGGAGGTCTTTGAGTGCCCCTCCACAAAGATCCGGGGGGCATCCGCGCCGGCGACAGGGAGCCGTAACGGGCGGAGCCACCGGGAGCCTTTAGGCGCGAGGATGAAGCAACAGAGGTTTTATTAATAAACCGAGGATCAAAGGAGACTCTTTATGCAGACCGAAATACTCTACCGTCCGGCCTATTCCCTGGCAAAGGTGGCACTGGCGCCCAACGAGAAGATCAGGACGGAAGCCGGCGCGATGGTGTCCATGTCGGCCGATCTGGCCCTGGAGACCCAGGCCCGCGGGGGGCTTCTCTCATCGCTGGCCCGCACGGTGCTGGGGGGGGAGAGCTTCTTTCTCAACACCTATACCGCCGCCGGAGGCGGCGGGGAGATCACACTGGCCCCGACGCTGCCGGGAGACATCATGGTCGTCCCCATGACGGGCGGCACGCTGCTGGTCCAGTCGGGCTCGTTCCTGGCCGGCTCCGACGGAGTAACCATGGACACGAAGTGGGGAGGCGCCAAGACCTTCTTTTCGGGCGAGGGCCTGTTCATGCTCAGGATATCAGGCTCCGGGACGCTGATCCTCTCCAGCTACGGGGCGATCCACGAAGTCAATCTCGGCCAGGGCCAGCGGTATATTGTGGATACGACGCACCTGGTGGCCTTTGACGAGACCATCGGCTATAAGGTCAAGACCATCGGGGGGGTCAAGAGCACCCTGTTTTCGGGCGAGGGGCTCGTGGTGGAGCTGACCGGCCCCGGCACCGTGCTGCTCCAGACCAGGAGCGAGGGGGCATTCCTGTCCTGGCTCATCCCCAAACTGCCCAAACCGTCAAACTCATAACGGCCCATCGAACGGACGCAAGGCCTGTTTCCGGCGGATTAGGCAAATACCCCGGGAAGATCTCTTCTTTCCGGGGGTATCGATCCTCTCGTCCACCTGCGCTACAATCGTGTCGGGTCCTCGCCGGGTCGTATGGGTTTGTCTCCCTGCGTTTTTTCGGGTGTCGCCTTCTTACGCAGATACGCAAACACCCTCCCGTCTATTCCGACCAACCCCAGGAAGATCAGACCCATTCCCGCCAGTTCCTCCCAGCGAATCACCTCCCTGAGGATTACGACGCCCAGCACGATCGCCCCGATCGGCACCAGGAAGGTGACCAGAAGCACGTTCACGGCCCCGGCCGTCGCCAAGATCCGGAAGAAAAGGACGTAGGCCGCCGCGGTACCCAGCACCGCGAGTGTCGCGACGGCCCCGACCGCCTCCAACGACGGATGCGACGGCCAGGGCCAATCGACCGCCAGCGACGGCGGCAGCATGAGAATGGTCGCACAGACCAGCATGCCGGTCGCGACGGTCAGCGGCGGGACCCCCTTGAAGCGTTTGGCAAATATCCCCCCCAGGGCGTACATCAGCGCTGCGCCCAAAACGGCAATCTGGCCGAAGCCCCGCCAGGATAGCCCGCCGTTGAGTTCCGGCCTTAACATCATATAGACGCCCAGAAACCCGACGAGCATGCCGACGATTTTCCGTGGGATGAGTTTCTCGTCGTCGGTAAAAAAATGCGCCAGAATGCCGGCAAAAATGGGCGTCGTGGCGTTAAATATTGCGGCGCTGCCGCTGTCGATTCTTGTCTGCCCCCACACGATCAGGGAAAACGGAACGGCGTTATTGAGCGCGCCCAGCACGAGATAGGGCCACCATCCCCCAAGGGTAGTGGGTAGCCGCTGTCCAAAGAGGTACATGGCGCACACCAGCACTACCGCCGCCGTCCCCACGCGAAAGAAGACAACGGTAAAGGGATGAAAATCCCTGAGGGCGATCTCGATAAGAAAGAACGACCCTCCCCATATGACCGAAAGGATAATCAGCATCCCCCACTCGACAGGCTTCATTGCGCGCATTCGTTACCCCGATAGAGTGCTGGGAGTATAACATAAAAGGGAGGGGCGGCCCCTCCCTTTTTTAGTCTGGCGATGAAATTATTAGTGACGGCTCAAAACAGCAGCCCCGCCTGTTCTGCTTCGTGTTTGAGCTGATCCCGGAAATCCGGGTGCGCGATCTTGAGCATCTCCTTGATGCGGGTCTGGACGCTCTTTAGCTTCAGGTCCGCAATTCCCCACTCCGTCACGATATACTGCACGTCCGATCGGGGTGTCGTCACGATCGTCCCCGGAAGGAATTGAGAGACGATGCGGGAGATCCTGCCGTTTTTCGTCATGGAGGTCGAGGGGAGCGTCATGAACGATATGCCGCCCTTCGATTTGGCGGCTCCGCGGACGAAGTCGACCTGGCCGCCGGTGCCGCTGTACATCGAGTGGCCGAGGGACTCGGAGGCGCACTGCCCCGTCAGGTCCACGGTCAGGGTATTATTGATGGAGACCATGCAGTCGTTTTTTGCTATGTTGTCAACGTTGTTGGTGTAGTGGATGGGCGCAAATTCGCAGACGGGGTTGTTGTCCATGAAATCGTAGAGCTTCTTGGTCCCGACGGAAAAGCCGCAGACGATCTTTCCGGGGTGAAACGTCTTTTTGTTACCGGTAACCACCCCCTGCTCGAAGAGCTCCATCATCGAGTCGGTTAGCATCTCCGTGTGGATGCCCAGGTTCTTTTTTTCCTTCAGGTGCAGCCCGACGACGTTGGAGGTTCCCCCGATCCCAAACTGCACGGTTGCCCCGTCCGGCACCCGCTCCGCAACCAGGGCCCCGATTTTCTCGTCCTCGTCCGAGACCGGGATTTCCGGGAGAACCGGAAGCGCGTGGTCCTTCTCGACGATCCAGTCCACTTCGCTGACATGAAGCGTCGTGTCCTGCCCGTGGAGAAACGGGGTCTCCCTGTTGACCTGGACAATGACCCGGTCGGCGTTTTTGGCGGCAAGCCGCCCGATGTAAACTCCGACCGGTCCCAGGCTCATGAATCCCTTGTCGTTGGGGGGACTCACCTCTCCAACGTAGACGTTTATTTTTTCGCGATAAACGAGCTCGTCGGTCTGGGAGAGGTGGTAGGAGATGGGGTCGACGTTTCCCTTTTGTTTAAAGACCATCCGCTCCAGGGGGCCCATGAAGAGCGTCTTGAAGTTAATGTGGCCCCGGTATTCAGGTTTAAAAACATCGAAGAGGTGCATGGTAATGCCGGAAACCAGGGTGACGTTTTCGAGTTCCCGATAACGCCGGGACAGTGCATCGACGATATCGGGGGGAGCACTCGGTCCGCCGCCCATGGCAATCACGTCTCCGGAATTGATATGTTTTACCGCCTCTTCGGCCGAAACCAGTTTTTGCTTATAGCCTTGTTTCCAGTCCATCATATGGATCTCCTTTATGTGGTGGCCCGTCAAATTTTATTATAGCAGGGGACCGGGGGCGATTTCAAGAAAATAATGAATGGTCATTCATTAAAATGAGTGGGCGCTCAGTCGGCGTTATTCAGCCTTCCGGCCTGTAAGATCATCGGAAATGGGAATAAATCGGCGCCTGGGTTTCCATGAACAGGTCGGCCCTGCAGCTCATGGCGGCCTAATATGATCTCGATATTTCCATGTCTTATCTTGAGGGGAGGGTTCTGCCTTTCCTTCCAGCACCTGTCTGTTTTACGGTAGGTAAATTAAGGGGACACCAGACTTAATTACCGGACCTTTTAGTTTATAGGTACAAGAAGAGTAATTAAATATGGTGTCCCTCTAATTCTTAATAGTCTCCCAATATCTCGGTTGACCATTCGATCTGTGAGACCCGGTTGTTTTCAAAGAAGATATAACACACGCGGCAGTGGTCGCACAGGCGGGCCTGAACGTCGGAAGACGCTTTAGGACAAAAGTATACCCAGACGTCAATAGCACCGTCTTCCACGAGCCTGCAGTAGTCGTCGCCTAACGCACTGATGACATCACGCTTGGCCGCGCCGATAGAGACGCTGGCATCGACCGTCCACGCATTGTCCGTAATACTGAGAACGGAGACCCTGTCGGTGAGATCATCAAACACCGCTTCCAGGCCGGGGTAGTAATAAGTGGTTACGAAATGGCCGGCCGTGTCGTGCGTTACTACGTTGGGAGTGCCGAGTTTCTCTTCCATTTCTTCCTTCGTCTGCCCAAAATAGCCGATGTTCTTCAAAAATGCCGTCAGCTCATCTTCGGCCGCATACGAACAGGCCGGGGAAACAAGACACATGAGTGAAAGAACCGCCAACACGATACGCCGCGCCTTTACCGAAAGGCTCCGTTTTCTCATTGCCGGCAACCCGTGGTTATGAAAATGGTATATCGAATACGATACCAAAATGGTATTACATACACTTTTTGATGCTGCGGGTGCCAAAGGCCGGGACGTTCTTTTAAAACTCAACCCGTTTACCCGTCTTAATCGGGCAGCAGCCCTGCACAAAGGGCCGGTCGTGGGCGGGGACGACCAGAGACGGAATAGAACGAAGCATCTCGGCGCTCTTTTTATAGGCGGTAAGGTCGAGGTTCGGTTCATCCAGCGGCGACCCGTCGGTGCCCGCCGTACGGCGGCTCAGGGCGTCCCCGGCAACAAGCACGGCACCGCGCCGCCCCTTGATAACGTATGACGTGTGATGGGGGGTGTGGCCGGGGGTGGTCACCGGCGTTACGCAGTCGGGGATAAGGGCCGGCTCGTCTTCGATCCAGGCATATCCCTCGAGAATGCCGTCCCACCAGTATTGCGGAACGTACCGGGAGTGCTCCAGAAGCATATCGGACCTTTCCCGTATGATGACGTCCGGCAGGTAGGGAAAGAAATCCTTGACATAGCGGTAGCGATCGCGCGCATCGACGAATTTCTTCAGCCAGTTGCGCGAAAAATCGTTTTCACGCCTACTGGCGATCTTGACCGCGCCGGAAAACAGAGCGGCGCCCCCGGCGTGGTCGCCGTGAAAGTGGGTAAGGAACACGTGGGTCACGTCGGCCCGGGAAAACTTCAGACGGGAAAGCCCCGCCGTGAGTTCCTCGCCCGCCCAGTAGCCGGTATCAAAGAGCATCAGGCGCTCGCCGTCCTCCACCAGGGTGCACATAATCGGAAGGCGGGTCTTGAACCCGCCGACGGAGATATCCATCGATGTCAAAATGATATGTGCAACAGGCATGGCGGTATGATATACTAACCGTTAAGAAAAGTAAAGCCTCTCCCACGGGGTTCGGCGCATGGATTCACGAAAAAACCAGACCGCAGTAAAACAGCCGACAGAAGAACCGCCGGCAATTTCAGGAACCGATCTTGTCGTCCGTCCCGGCAAAGACGGGGACGCAAACCGGATCCTTGCGCTCATGCGGGAGGTCTTTATCGACGAAATGGGGTGGAACCGCGCCTTCCTGGCCGACGCCGCCCGCACCCTTGTGGAGATCCTTACAAACAAATCCGGCCCGGGCAATCTTTTCCTGGTCTGCCATTCGCCGAGAAAAATCGTGGCGGTGGTAACGCTTCTGGATGTCGGCGCCGGGATCGGTTTTATCCGGTGGCTCGTCATCCATCAGGACGCCCGGGGCATCGGGCTGGGGCGGCTGCTTCTCGGCCGGACGCTCATTTTCGCAAAGGACGCGGGTTTTACCCGGGTCCGTCTGGTTACCGTTCGGGATCTTCCCCAGGCCCTTGACTTTTATCTGAAGGCAGGCTTTCGTGAGGTCGGAACAAAAACCGATTCTCTCTGGGCAATGCCGCTGACCCTCTGCTTCATGGAGATGGAAATCACTTTGTAGAAAGCCCTCCCGGAAGATCTCTGTTTTTCGGAAGTCCAACAGGAAAAATAATACAAAATGGGCGTTCCCAGACCGGAATATGTCTGTCATAGTCCCGTGTCTTCCTCAGGCTTCGCTCCCTTTTTTTTCGAGATCTGCATAGAATTATTGACATATGAGTCAAAATTTTGTACGCTATCGGGCGGGTGACTAATACTAACCTGATATAGATACCTATCACCATTCCAAAGGAGGAGCAGATGAGTAACTACCTGGTTGACGAACGAGACCTGAAATTCGTGCTCTACGAACAGCTGGGCCTCGACAAGCTGACCGAGCTTGACCGATATACGGAACACTCGAAAGAGCTCTACGATATGGTCATTGAGGAAGCCCGTAAGCTGGCCGTGGACGTGCTGGAGCCGGCGGTGGTCGAATCCGACAAGGAGGGGTGCCGCCTCGAGAACGGTAACGTCTACGTGCCGAAATGCTTCCACAACGCCTTTAAGCTCTACGGTGAGGGCGGATGGGTCGGGGTTTCCCACCCCGTCGAAGTGGGCGGGCAGGGGTTGCCGCTGCTCCTCGGCGCCGTAGCACGGGAGTATTTCAACTGTAACTTCCCGTTTCTTTCATACACCGGCCTGACCGAGGGCGCCGCCCACCTGATCGCCAATTACGGGACCGACCGGCAGAAGAAGCTCTATATGGAAAAGATGTTCGCCGGGCAGTGGGCCGGCACCATGGTCCTTACCGAGCCCGGCGCGGGATCGGACGTCGGGGCGCTGAAGACGTCTGCCAAGAAGAACCCCGACGGCACCTACTCCATCACCGGGACGAAGATCTTCATCACCGGCGGCGACCATGACCTGGCCGAAAACATCGTCCACGCGGTGTTGGCAAGGATCGAGGGGGCGCCGGCCGGGACCAAGGGTATCTCTATATTCATCGTGCCCAAGTACAAGGTCAATGAGGACGGGAGCCTCGGGGAGCGCAACGACTACAACATTGGCGGGATCGAGCACAAGATGGGGATTAACGGGTCGGCGACCTGCCTCATGAACTTCGGGGACAACGGCAAGTGCTACGCGGAGCTCCTCGGCGAAGAGAACCAGGGGATGATGATCATGTTCCTGCTGATGAACGAGGCGCGCATCGGCGTGGGGATGCAGGGGCTGGCCGCCGGCTCCCGGGCCTACCTCTATGCCGTCAAGTACGCCAAGGAGCGGCTCCAGGGCTCGGACCTGGCCAACTTCAGGAATCCTGAGGCCCCGCGCGTGCCCATCATCAACCACCCGGACGTGCGCCGGATGCTGCTCTGGATGAAATCTCACGTCGAGAGCCTGCGGGCCATGCTCTACTACACCGCCCGCTGCGAGGATTTAGCGCTCTGCGGAAAGACCGAGGAGGAGCGGGAGAAATGGCACGGTATCCTCGAGATCATGACACCCATCGTCAAGGCATGGGGGTCGGACGTCGGCTTCTGGGTGGCCGACCAGGCCATTCAGGTGCACGGCGGTTACGGTTATACCCAGGAATACCCGGTGGAGCAGATCCTGCGCGACGTTAAGATCGCCGCCATATATGAAGGCACCAACGGCATCCAGTCGCTGGACCTGGTCGGCCGCAAACTCGGCCAGAAGGGCGGCAAGAACTTCATGGCCCTCATGGGCGACATGTACGGGTTCATCACGGCGCAGTCCGGAAACGAGAAGATCAAGGACCTCCTGGAGCCCCTCAAGGCCGCGGTAGACCTGCTGGCCGACATCGCCACCTTCTTCGTCACGTGCGGCAAGGAGGGTAACTTCCTGGTGCCCGTGGGCAACGCCTACCCGTTCCTGAACCTGATGGCGCACGTCATATCTGCCTACATGCTGGTCTGGCAGGCCTCCATCGCCAAGGAGAAGCTCGATGCGCTGGCCAAGGCCGCCGGCGCCGACCCGTCCGACTGGGGCAAGTGGGCGTCCTTCATCGCGGACAACGCCGACGCCGCCTACTACATGGGCAAGGTATCCACGGCGAAATACTTCATCTTCAACGTCCTGCCGCGTATCGACAGCTACGCTACCGCCATCAAGAGTAAGGACATGTCCATCATGGAGATCCCGATCGAATCGTTCGCGTCGTAGACAAATCGGCTTACCGTAAATAATAAGGGGGGCAATAGCCCCCCTTTCTTATTTATTTTCATCTGCGTTATCTACTTAGTCATGATCTCCTGGGCCAGCGAGAGGTAGGCCTTCGATCCGCTGGAGTTGATGTCAAACAGGATAATGGGTTTTTTCATGAGCGGGGCCTCGGCCAGGCGGACCGTCCGCGGGATGGACGTGGTAAAGACCTTGTCTCCCATCGCGCGTTTCAGGTTTTCGCTGATCTTCTTGCCGAGGTTGGTGTGGTAGTTGACCATCGTCAGGAGGAACCCCTCGATAAACAGGGATTGATTGTAGCGCTTGGCTACCTCCCGGGCGGCCCGGAGGAGCTTGCCGAGGCTGTCCATCGAAAAGAACTCACCCTGAACCGGCACCAGCAGTGAATTTGCCGCGATCATGCTCGAGATCGTCAGGGAATTGAGCGCCGGCGGACAGTCCAGCAGGATATAATCATAGAACTTATCGATCTCCGCAAGCTTATCCTTGAGCTTGAACCGGTCTTTGCGCAGCGCCTGGACGAGCTGGTCCTCTTCCTCGGGGTTTGCCGTGTTATTGACGATTACGTCCAGAAACTGGATATCGGTATTGAGAATCGCCTCCGTCGTCGGAATATCGTGGTATATCATGTTGTAGACGCCGTAAGAGACACTCTTGCCGTCCTTGCCGAAGGAGGTCGAGACGCCGCACTGCGGGTCGATCCCGACAACCAGTGCCCGGGCCTCGAGCGCTGCAATGCTCGCGGCAAGGTTCACTGCGGTGGTGGTTTTGCCCACGCCGCCCTTTTGACTGACCACGGCAATCACTTTTGCCATAGGTTCTCTCCCGTTTCCCGACTGCGGACTCTATTAACGCATAGGCTTACAGGGACCGGACCGGAGGACAATAGCCGGACGTCCCTCCGCTATACCAGGCTCTCCACGATATCCGATATCGATCCGGCCATTTCGTCCAGCCGGTTCGTGTTCTTCCTCAGCCGTGCGATGTCCTCGTCGGAAAAGCTCCCCTGCTCCGAGGCCGTCCGCAGGAGGTTATGCGTGTCCTTATAGAGGTCCTGTACCTCACCCCAGTAATGGGCCATGGTGAGGATATTGTACTCGAGGGAAATCTCGTTATTCCGGTTTTCTTCGCGCGTATCTCCGGGTTTTTCCACGCCTGGCTTCAGGTTTTCACGGCCGAGCGAGAGTTGCCGGATCGAGTCATTCAAGAAGATGAGGTTCTCCCGTGATAGTTGATCGTAGCCGGAGATGACGTCGCTGACGGTCGTCTCGATACGCTGGGCCATGGATTGCGTATGCTCAAAGCCCATATAGCGGGCGGCCTTGACCAACCCGTGGGTTATTTCCTCCAGGTGCACCAGGATTTCAGACGAGAAATCCCCCGACGAGAGGGCCTGCACGATCGTGTCCGCCTCGCCGATATATTCCGTGAGCTGCTCGAGGAAAAGATCGAGGAGTTCGGCGTCTTCGCCCGGCTCAACTTCGTCGGTTGCGGCAGCCTCGGCGTCTCGGGGAAGCTTGCCTTTCCCGATGAATGACAGCGCGTCTTTTTTCGAGGCGTCCTCGTCCCTGGTGAGGGTCTCAAGCCTGATAAGCCTGTCGGGGTTTAAGTGGTCGGCAATCTTCTTCGCCACGACCAGCGTCATGCCGGAGACCCCGAAGAGCTTTGCGACCGACGCGGCCTTGAGGTCTTCTATGGTCGTGAAGCCGGAAAAATAGAGGGTTTGTGCCCGCTCTTCGCTGACGCCCGGAATCGCCATGAACCGGTCGACAACTTCCCGATCGATGGAGACGTCCATATTCTCAAACGAAGGCGGTTCCTTTTTCCTGAGGAATTCCCGCTGGTCTGAGGGGACGTCGTCGGCAATCGCGGAAAATTCGGATCGAAATTGTAGGAGCGCCTGAGCTATCGGGCCCGGGGTATCGAGGATTCTTGCAGTAGCTTCGAGTTTCGATTTGAGTTCGTCCAAACCCATGATCTTTACCGCCCCGATGAAATCGGAAACCGACGTCTTCAACCGTTGAAGGTTCGGCCCGGTCGTCTCTTCGATGGCGACATCAAGGGCATGGGTGATGTTGTTTATGAACCGTGGGGACATCCTAACGGTCATGTCCTCAAGTTCAGCTATCAGAGACATGGGACACTCCTCATCGGTTACTGGGAGCCGAGCAGCCGATTTATATTGGTGATGTCTTGCATCTCGCCCATGAAGGAGGTCAGCGTCTTCGGCAGATCGTTGATATCAACCAGGAAATCCCCCACCTTCCGTTCGGACGCCCCCACGGGCGCCTCGGTGAGGATACCTCCTGAGCTCTTTATTGTCATTGTGGTGCCTCCCCTGGACCGAATCGATGAAAGCCCCGTTATCCCGTCGCTCCCGATTCCCTCCATTAGCACCCCGAGAACGGCTCCGGCAAACGATCCGGCAAGCCCTTCCATGAGGGAGTCGATCGGGCTGGCGTTTTCGTGACACGGCACGATGCGGCATTCCCCGGCCAGCGATCCCTCAACGGAGTACGGCTCAGATGATGAGAAGAGGTAGCACGTACCGCCATAGACCTGCTCGTCTAGGGCGGCGGCCTTGACCGACCATTGAGAATAGGAGCTCAGATCGGCGATAAACGGGCCCAGGCACGATTGCGGGAGGGGCACAGACGCGACGATGGCGGTATCCCGGCGCCGGGGCAGCTGCGAGAGGAGCCTGATCGCCCCGTTTATACCGCCCTGCGGCACCCCGAGGACGATATAGTAGCCCGCTTGTTCCTGGTACGGGGTTTTTTCCGTCTCGCCGAAAGGCCTCACGCGAACTCGTGTGATCCTATCGACGTTAACCAACGACAGCATCCGGATCGACTCGGTAATCCTCTTGAGCAGTAAGTCGGTGGGACTGCCGATATCTTCAGGCGAAAAGGAGATGAAATCTATCATCCCGAGCCGGAACGCGTCAAAGAGAAGCGGTGTCGCGTCCATCAGCCCGCCGATTCCCAGCACCGGATACGGCCCGGAAAGCTCGATCATCTTGAGGTCTCTTATGGACTGACGGTCGCCCCTCAGGCCGAGGATAATCCTGACGTCGCCCTTCTTTTTCAAGTCGGCTACCGCCTCCTGGGCGTCCGAATAAATGCCGACCACCTGGAGGTCGTTCGTGACCTTGAGGAGGGTTTGAACGGTGTTCCTGAGCGTCTCGTCGGGAATGATGAGGCCGATCCATGTCTTCATGAGGTGTATTCGTCTCTTTATATACTCTGCCTTTAATTATATAAACTTAAAACTCAAAAATATCAAGTGTTTTTTTCTTTTTGACAAAAATCTCGCATTTTTAGCCCGTCAGGCGCGGTCATGCGGCCGGCGCCGGGGGATCGAAGCACTATTACCCGAATCTGTTCCGATCCCCCCGATCGGCCCTCTCCCGTTTCTTCATGGCAGATTCGTGAATATTAGCCAGCATATCATTGATACAGTGGGAACGGCAAGATGTTTTTATTGTCAGAATGTGCGCTGGATTTCTATAGAGTGTACCGTAGCCCCCCGGCCCTTACCCGATAGATACCCACCCGTCATCCGATAAACCGGCCTCTCTCGGTGGCATGTTCGGCCGCAACCAACCGGCGGCCGCCGACGGGAACGCCTTTTTCTCCTGGATTTATTTTTTAGTGCCTACGCTGTCGTCTGTATGTTTCAATGTCAAATAGTTTCACCGGCCCCGGGCGATTCCTTCCGGAGCCGTGAGTATGCAGTGTTTCGTACACTTGTCCGGGCAGGTCTTGTCGCACGGTTCGATATGGACGGTTACATGGGTGTCCGGAAATATCTGCCGTATCTCGTTGCCTATGACATGGCTGATCCGGTGGGAATCAAACACCGTCATGTCTCGGTCGACCAGGAGGTGAAACTCGACAAACCGGGTCGACCCGGCCTTCCGGGTCCTCAGGTCGTGGAACCCGATAACCGCGGGCACCTGTCTGAAGATCAGGTCACGCAGATGGGAGAGCTCTTCGTCCGGCAGGCTTACATCGAGAATATCGCGGGCGGATTTCTTGACCATCTCGTAGGCGGCACGAATGATGAGGAGCGCCACGACGATGGCGGCCGCGGGATCGATCCAATTGAGATTCAGGCCCGGCACGAGTTTTCTGGCCGTCCAGATGACCGAAAGGCCCAAAAGCACCCCGGCCGACGTATAGACGTCGGTCCTCAGGTGCCAGGCGTCGGCCTCCAGCGCCACGGACTCGGTCGCCTCGGCGACGACAAAAAGGAAGTGGGAAACAACGATATTTATAACGGACGAGAGGAGCATGACCCCAATACCCCATCCCACCAGATCGAGGGGTTGAGGATTGAACAGTTTATGGAACGCCTCGTTGATGATAAATCCGGCGGCAAAGAAGATAAGGATTGCCTCGATCGTCCCCGAGATGTTTTCGACTTTTCCGTGGCCGTATGGATGATCGTGGTCGGCGGGCTTGGCCGACTTTCTCACCGAAAAGAGCGCTATGAGCGCCGCCACCAGATCGACCCCGGAGTGGATCGCCTCGGAGATGATCGAGATCGACCCGGTGAAAAGGCCGATGACCAGCTTTATCCCCGCCAAAAATGCGTTGGACACCACCGAAAGCAGCGCCACGGCATTCTTGTATCGCTTAGGATCCATGAGCGGGAAATCCCACAATCGACGCGATGGGCGCGAACTGCCTCCGACTGATTTGTCAACCATACGTTTAATAAAAAGAAGGAATTATGAATAGGAAGCAGTGTAGAGGTTCTTATACGGGTAAGTCAATCCTAATAATATTAGCGGTGCTTTGGTTCCGGCGGGAGGTACCAATCGATTAGCGTTGCGGTCCCCAGACCGGCTCAGGGAACCCGGTCCTAACCGATTTGTCCGCAAAATATCGCTCCGTCAGGTCCGTCATCTGTCTCATATGGGTCTCGATCTCGATTCTGATCGCCTCAATCTCTGACTCGTCGGTGTCCTTCGGCACCCAGAAGGGACCGGTAAAGAAATAGACGATCCTCGACAGCGGCACCGGCATCCACATCTTGTCCCAGTTGAAGAGGCGGACATGGGGGCGGGCGGCGACCGTCATCACGAGGATCGGGGATCCCGTGTCCCTGGCGAGTGTTACGGCGCCCTTTTTGAGTGTCAGGGCCGGCCCCTTGGGGCCGTCCACGGTAATCCCGGCATGAAAGCCCTCGTCCCGAACCAGTCCCACCATGGCGGCCAGCGCCTCTCTGCCCTTCTTGTCACGGATCTTGCCGGAACGCGACAGCGACGAGGTGGAACCGCGGACGGCCAAAACCCCCACCCGCGCCATGCACCGGGCCCCGTATTCACCGCCCTCTCTCTGGCTGATCATCATGACGTGCCGGCGGCGGCGCGCCCAGAAGTAATAATACTGGGCGTACCGGTGCCAGTAGGCGTAGATGATCCCCCGCTTGCCCGATAGCATCTCTTCGTTGAGACCGCCCCCAACGATCCCTACACGGGACATCGAATATCCGGGGGTAACAAAACAGACCCCGAACGGCACGCCGAGCCTGAATAGGAGCCTGTAGGAAAACGAGAACCGACTGTCCTCGTAGGGCCCGAGGTGCACCCCGTACTTCTCGGAGTAGCCCACAAGCGACCTAAATTCCTCAGAGGGATATTTCATCGTCAATCCAAAATGGAAAGGGACCATAAATACCGCCGGCAGCCCGGCCGCCTAATTATACCAATTCCATACCCAAGCGCAATAGAAAAGGAAAGCCGAATGGCCCGCGCGGCGGACGGAGAGCCCGCCGACGGAAACCCCCGACGATCATCCATCGGACGAGTATCTCTGGCACCACACGCGGACATATAGTCGATCCCCCGGTCCCGGGGCGGGGCGTAGCCGCTTGCAGGGGGGGGATACGTGTGATATAAGGGCCTATATGGAGCGAATCTTTTTGGGCCTCGGGTCCAACATCGGCGATCGGGCGGCCAGCATCAATCGGGCGCGCCGTCTCATAGACGGGGTTTCGGGAGTCCGGGTTATCCGTGCGTCGTCGCTTATCGAAACCAAGCCCGTGGGCTATGAAGACCAGCCGGACTTTATCAACGCCGTCATAGAAATCGAGACGACGCTGCCTCCCCGAGACCTGCTTTTCGAGATCAAGCGGATCGAACGGGAGATGGGACGAAAAGAGACGTTTCGGTTCGGCCCGCGGATTATCGACATCGATATCCTCCTGTTCGGAGACAGGGTGGTCGATGAGCCGGGCCTTGTTATTCCCCATCCCCGGATGCATGAGCGGCGGTTTGTGCTGGAGCCGCTGGCCGAGATCGCGCCGGAGGTGGTTAAAACACTCCAATACAATAAGGCTCACAACCCCCTCAGGGAAACCTGAGGGGGTTCTTTATTGGCGCAAGAAAGGGGCGCGCAATAAAAGGATATTAAAAACCTAACTAATTTCTTGACATGCGTTCCACCTCAGATAAGAATAGGCGAACATAACCTAATTATTCAGTTAATTGCTTTAATATTCCGGAAAAAGGAGGTACGCGAATGAAGAAATTATCGATACTAGTGTTTACCGCTCTGCTAACGATTACGCTTGCTGTGCCGTTGTTTGCGGCCGAGACGACTATCACGGGCAGCTACCGGATCCGCTCGGTAATGGACTACAACTGGTCTAAGGACGTTACTTTAACGGTAGGAGGCCCACCGCCCTTATTCAACTACGGCACTTCCGGCAAGACCGTCTACGCCGGGTATTTTGACCAGCGGTTCCGGATGACCATTTCCCACAAGCGGAGCGAGTTCCTCAAGGCCGTCGTCAGCGTTGACATCGTTGAAGACGTCTGGGGCCAGCAGAGGAACTTCAGGACGAACTACTCGAACGGCGTAACCGACGGTTTCATCAACACGGCCTATATCGAGGCCGTCACCAAGATCGGCCTTTTCAGGCTCGGGGTTGACAACATCGGCGGCCGGTTCGGCCACGGGACCTGGTCGGACAGCGGGATGAACGCGGGCAACGGCGGCAACCCGGGCGTCACCTGGGGAATCAAGATCGACAACTTCGTCGCGACCGTCAGCTACGTCAAGTACATTGACCTTGTCGACACGGTATTTGGAAACCTGGCCGGCGGCGTGCCCTTTCAGGTCTGGCCGGGCGGTTTTCCCGTTACCACTATCAATCTCATCGGCGGCTCCGGTTCCGACTACCGCGAGTCCGACCTCAACACCTACATCCTAACTGCCCACTACATTACGGACACGGTCAAGGTTGGTCTGCTCTACCAGTTGATTCACGACCCTAAGACGACCAGCGCGCCGTTTTTTGTGGTCGGTGTTTCCGACCAGGGCTTTTTCGCGGGAGAGGCGATCGGGTATGGAGCCTTCGGCCCCGCTTGGTACTGGCCGACACCGACGGGTTCTATCGGCGGTGCGGTTGGATTCGGGCGCGCCGGGATGTACAACTCGTGGGTACACGTGATGGCGATGTATGCCGACCTCAAGTTAATGGACGGGAAGCTGCGAGTAAAGGCCGAGTACGATCGGATTTGGGGTACGGGCTACCGAAACAGCCGGGGCGATGCGTTCAACGCGGCCGTACCGGGCGGTGTTCCCGCCAGCTACCGGCTCCCGAGCGACCTCAAGATCGACGGGCACACGGCATACGTTGACGTCTCGTATGACTTTGACGCGTTCAAGGTTGGGGCGGCGTTCCTGTACGGCGCGGGGGAGAAGCACTGGCGGCCGTACGCCCAGCACCACTATCACTTCAACACGATCGGCAACGACGACTTCCACTGGGGCAACATCATCGTTCCGGGAGACTCAGCCTTGCTGGCCTCGGGGCGCTTCCCATTTGGCCTAGGCAACACCCCCGAGAACGTGACCTCGGTAAAGCTCTACTGGTCCGTTATGCCGTTCGAGAAGATGGACGTTCACGGCGCGGTTATCTGGGCGCAGTATAGCGAGCCGGTGGGCCGCTACGCGAACAACAATTTCGCACCCCATCAGCCATTTTACGGCCACCCGATGAACTACGCGTTGAGCCCCAGCGGTACCGCCTATGTTCCGGCCCACATAAGCCACGATCTCGGATGGGAGGTTGACCTGGGCGCGACGTACGAGATCATCGAAGGGTTGAGCCTCAACTCGGAGTTCGGCGTACTTTTCACGGGCGACGCGTTCGACTACGAGACGGCGACCGGCGACGAGGACTGGGGTCCGATCTACCGATGGGTAAATACGCTCACCTACGAGTTCTAAGCGTACTGCTTCGAGCTCATAACACGCGTACAACGTCACCGAAAGACAAAACAAGGGGCAGCAGGTTTTACCGGCTGCCCCTGTTGCTTCAATCGAAGTCAATCTACGATACCTGTGTCCCCTACTTGTTGATCGCGATGAAGATCGTATTACCGCTGCGCAGGATCAAAAAGAGGTAGCGGCCGGTCTTGTTGCTGTTTGCCATCTCTATATTAAACTCGGCCAGGTTCTTGATCTTCTTTCGGTTCAGTTCCCGGATGACGTCTCCTTTCATAATTCCAGCCCGCTCCGCGAAGCTGCCCGGTTCCACCGCGGTAACGATCACGCCGTCGGTATCCGGCAGTCCGAGATACTGGGCAATGGTGGGGGTGATCGCCTCCACGGCCAGCCCGAGCTCGCTCTTGACGCCGGGACTTGGTTTTGTTGGCACCGTGCCACCGATCATCCCTTCTGTCGGCATCTTGGCTACTTTCAGGGTGACGTCCCTGGCCTTGCCGTCCCGAAAGATCGTGATGGTCACCGTCTCGCCCACCGGGGTCATCGCCACAATGGTGGGAAATTCCTTCATCTTGGTGATTTCTCTGCCGTTAAACTTGAGGATGATGTCTCCCCTTTTAATACCGGCCTTTTCCGCCGGGCTGCCTACCTCAATATCCGACACGAGGGCGCCGGTCGGCGCCTCGAGGCCGAAGGACTGGGCAAGCTCAGGAGTGACTTCCATTATAACCACGCCCAGCCAGCCCCGCACAACCTCGCCCTTTTTGAGCTGGGAGAGGAGATCCCGGGCGATGTTGATGGGAATGGCAAACCCGAGGCCCCCACCCCCCCCCTCGATGATGATGGTATTGATACCAACCACCTCTCCCCTGATGTTGAAGAGGGGGCCGCCGGAGTTGCCGGGATTAATGGAGGCATCCGTCTGAATGAAGTCGTCATACGGGCCCGAGCCGATGACCCGTCCCTTACCGCTCACGATGCCGGCGGTCACCGTCTCGGCAAGCCCGAAGGGGTTGCCGATGGCCATTACCCATTCTCCGACCAACAGCTTGTCCGAATTGCCCAGCTTGACCGTTGGAAGCCCCTTCGCATCGATCTTAATGAGGGCCAGATCCGTCTTGGGATCGGTCCCGATTATTTTGGCGGAATAGGTCTTCTCGTTATGGAGAATAATCGTGATCTCCGTCGCGTTCTCCACGACATGGTTGTTGGTGAGAATATAACCGTCCTGGCTGATGATGAATCCGGAGCCGAGGCTCTGGGTTTCAAAGGTGCGGGGCATATCCCCGAAATAGCGGTTGAAGAAATCACCAAAGGGGTCGTTGCCGAGCGGAGGAGAAAAACCGGGCGGCAGACCGCCCCCACCCATCGTTATTTTTGTGCTGATGTTCACGACGGAGGGAGTCAGGTTTTTAGCCAGCACGGTGAAGTCCGGTATGGTAATATACGTAGGCTCGCCGCCGTTTCCCGGAGTCACGACCTCCGCCCGAGACGTTGTATTGAGCACGAAAGTCACCGAAAGGACGACCAGTATCAGCAAAACGTGCATCGTCAGGGGTGATAAACGACGCCTGCATTCCAAATTCATGGGTAAAACCTCCAAAGTGTTATTCCTTTAATTATCTATGAGGCCGATTAAAATTTCGTGAGTCGGGAATTATTTTTCCTTAATAATTCACTTTATCCTTTACTCACGATTCTCGGAAGCACCACCGTGAATGTGCTGCCCATGCCGGGAGTACTGGAAACGGTGATAGCGCCGTGATGGGCCTCGGTGATGAATCGGCAGATCGCCAGTCCGAGACCCGTTCCGCCCTCCTTTCGTGAGCGGTTTTTATCTACCCGGTAGAAACGGTCGAAAATCTTCTTCTGATCCTCCGGGGCAATACCCACGCCGTTGTCGCTGACGCGCACCTCCACACTCTCGGATCGTATGGAGGCATCGATGTGGATATGGCCGCCGTCTTTCGTATATTTGACGCCATTGTCGATAAGATTCAGGAAGAGCTGCCGCAGTCGGAGCTCGTTTCCCATGATTTCTATTCCATTCAACTCGCCCAGGTTGAGCTCCAGTTTTTGCTTACGCGATTCGGCCAGCGTCGTGCCCATATCGTAGACTTCCGTGATAATGGTCGAGATTTCCACCGGCTTCATCTCCATCGGCGTTTCTCCGATATCCGACCGAGACAGGATGAGCAGATCCTCGACGATCCTGCTCATGTGGTTGACCTCTTCAAGGCTGCTGGTCAGTATTTCCTTATATTCTTCGACGTTCCGGGCCGTCCTGAGCGCCCATTCCGTTTCACCCTTGAGGATGGTCAGCGGTGTCCTCAACTCGTGGGACGCGTCCGCGGAAAACTGGCGAATCTGGGCGAACGACTTTTCAATCCGCTCCAGCATTTCGTTGAAGGTGGCGGCCAGCCTGCCCAGCTCGTCTTTCTTGTTTCTGACCGGGATGCGCTGGGAGAGGTCTTTGGCGCCGATCCGCCGGGCCGCGTCGGTTATCTCGGTTACCGGTCCCAAGACCGCCTTTGCCAGGAAATACCCGCCGACGCTCGAAAAGAGGATAACGGTCGGCACCGTAAGGATGATGATGAAAAAGAGACGCCTTAACGTCTCCTCGACGTATTCGAGAGAGCTGCCTACCTGCACGAGGTTAGTCAGCTTATTGTTTTTAACGACCGGGTAGCTGATCATCCGGATCGGGAACTTGTCCAGCCCGTAGAGGGTTTCGAAGACAATCTCGCCCGCCTCCGCCCTTTTGACCGTCTCAGCGGTAATGGGAAGCCTCTTGGGAAGGCTCTTGTCGGCATCGTAGTTGATGTTACCCGATTTATCGAGGATCTGGATATATTTTGCCGTCGGCCGGAAACCAAAGAATTTCTCCAGGTAGTCGTTCCACCCCTCGGAGTCTTCGGAGACCCGGGTGGAGGAATCGGCGGTTATCTCGGCGATGGTGGTGAGCTTTTTGTCGACGCTGTCATACAGCGCCCGGGACAGGGTGAAATAGACCAGCGCGGAGAATGAAATAAGAATCAGCGCGAGCACGAGGGTAAACCAGCACACGAGCTTGGCGCGTATGGTTACAAAAAACATCGGCTAATCCTTCAACATATAACCAACGCCCCGAACCGTATGCAGCAGCTTCTTGGGATGATCCTTGTCGATCTTGTTACGGAGGTAGTTGATATAGACGTCGATGACATTGGTAAAGGTATCGAATTTGATACTCCACACATGTTCCGAGATCATGGTCCGTGTGAGGATTCGTCCGGGATTTCTCATGAAATATTCAAGCAGCGAGTATTCCTTGGTAGTCAGGGATATGTCTTGGCCCCCGCGGGTAACCTTCCGGGAGACCGGATCGAGCTCGAGGTCGTCTACGACAAGCTTGAGGCTTTCGTCGGACCTGCCTCGTCTGAGCAGCGCCCGGACGCGGGCGAGGAGCTCTTCGAAGGAAAAGGGTTTCGTCACATAGTCGTCGGCACCCATATCCAGGCCCTTTACCTTATCATTGACCATGTCTTTCGCGGTCAAAAGGATGACGGGTATGCTCTTTTTCGTTTGCCTGATATGGGCAAGAACCGAAAGGCCGTCCAGTTTCGGAAGCATGATATCCAGGAGTATCATGTCATAATCATAGACGTCGACCATGGAAACCGCTTCCTCGCCGTCGACCGCCACGTCCACGGCGTACGATTCCTCTTCAAACCCCCGTTTAATGAAGGAGGCCACTTTTGCTTCATCCTCGACGACCAAAAGTCTCACGGCAGTCTCCAGATTAAAAATAGGATAAATGGCTCAAATGCCCGAATTATCTTTTTATTATAATCCATTTTTCCGAAATTTCAAATCCTTTTCTATCGTTATGGCTAAACACACCATATGGCCTACGAGGCAGCTTTTTTACTTCCCGCGCGGTCTTCGATCTCGGAGCCCATAATAGGCCGACACGTGCCCCGCTGCTTCGACAAGTTAATAGTGCGCGTACGCTGGGGGCCCATACGGACACGCGCGCGGTGGATCGTGGCCGACCCGCATGGTCCAAGATAATTATTGATCCTTTGTAGAAACTATACTAAACTAAAAAGAATAAACGTCCCGCGACATCTACCGACACCGCTTCTGCCTCTGCTTTCGGACGGTTAACCGGCAAAAGAAGTAAACGGCCCGAATAGACTCAACGGATACCCATGAATCCGACGATGCGCATATACTGCTTTGCATAATGATATGGTCTGGAGGCTCCTTTTCGGCAGGAGGACAAATGCAGGGATCAAACACTATTCTCATAGCGGACGACGATCGGGGGATACGCGATACGCTCGCCTTCCTACTAGTCGACCCCGGCTATCGTCTGCTGTTTACCGATAACGGGAAAGACACCGTAGAAACGGCCCTGGCTCACACGCCCGATCTTGTTCTGTTGGATGTCATGATGCCCGAGATGGATGGTTTTGAGGTATGCCGCCGCCTGCGGAGCGACCCCCGAACCACGGAACTTCCCATCCTCATCGTCACGGCGCTGGACGATCACCGATCACGGCTTGCCGGAATCGAGGCCGGGGCCGATGATTTTATCTCAAAACCGTTTGACCCGGAAGAATTGGAGGCCCGGGTCAAGAGCATTATCCGTCTCAACCGTTATCGCAAACTCGTGTCCGAGCGTATGAAGTTCGAGCGCCTCTTTGACCTCTCGCCGGACGGTATCATTATCGTCGACTCCAGGGGAAACATCGCGTCGGCCAATCCCGCCCTTTTCCGGATGATCGGCGCCGGGGACGGCGGGGGTTGGATCGGCAGGTCCCTGACATCGCTGGCAGCCCCCGATAATAAAGAATCTCTCCGCGACAGCCTGGATGACGCCTCGACGGAATCGTGCAGGCCGCTGGTAGAGACCGTCTTTATCCGTCACGACGGCAGCCGTTTTCCGGTCGAAATGAGCGTGGGCGGCGGCCGCTACGAGGGTGAACCGGCCCTCTATTTCATCGTGAGGGACATCACCGATAGAAAGCGGTTCGAGGAAACCCTCGTGGAATCAGAAAAGAAGTATCGGGATCTCGTCGATAACATAGAAGATATCATGTATGTAATGGACGGTCACGGTACTTTCTTATTTGTGAACGAGGCCATGGAGCAATCGTTCGGGTACGCGAAATCCCAGATCATCGGAAGGAAGTTCCTCGAGTTCCTCGTCCCCGAAGACTATTCTCTGGCCGAGTCCCTGTTCAAGGAACAGCTGACGGGAAACGAGGTCGGCACCTTCGAGCTTTCCTTCGTAAACAACATCGGCAAAAAGATCACCCTGGAGCTGCGCGAGAGGCTGATATGGGACGGCCCCACCATCATAGAGGTTCACGGCATCGGCAGGGACATTACGGAACGCAAGAGAATCCAACAGGAGCTCCAAAAATCGGAAGAAAAATTCGGCAACCTCTTCAAGACGTCCAAGGATGTCATCTTTATCTGTGACAACGGGGGCCGCTTCGTCGATGTAAACCCCGCGGGCGAATATCTCCTCAAATATACTAAGGAGGAGCTGCTCGCGTTGAATTTCGGGGATGTCTGCGCGGACCGGCGCGATCCGGACCGTCTCAATGAGGTTATGGCCGACAGCGGCTTCGTCCAAGACTTTGACCTGACGCTCAGGGCAAAGGATCGAGCGACAATGGACTGTTTGATCACGGCGACGCGGACGAACGATCCCGGGGGAGACGGTGTTGGATTTCAGGGCATCATCAAAGATATAACCGAGAGAAAACGGTTCGTCGATCTTACGCTGGATGGTATAGACGACGGCGTCTTCACCGTGGACAGCCAATTACGGATCACCTATATCAACTCGGCCGCCGAGGAGATTCTCTCGATATCACGGGAGAAATCGATCGGCGGGAATTGCTGCGACATTGTCCATTCGGGCACCTGCGACGATGATTGCGTCCTGAAGAAATTTATGGAGTCAAACGAAGAGATCATTCAGAAAAGGACCTCGCTTACCGGCGCCGGGGGCAGGAAAATTCCCGTATCTCTTTTAGCGGCCGTACTGAGAAACCGCGAAGGAGTAACCGGGGGGGGAGTAGTGATCTTTCGTGACCTATCGGCCATCGAAGCCCTTAAAAAGGAGATCGACTCGAACTATACCTATGAAGACATTATCAGCAAGAACCACCGGATCAGGGAGATATTCTCGATCCTGCCCGATATATCGGAAAGCGGGAGCACCGTGCTCATCGAAGGGCCAAGCGGCACCGGCAAGGAACTCTTTGCCCGGGCGATTCACAACCTCTCCCCCAGGAAGAACGGGCCCTTCATTGCGGTCAATTGTTCGGCAATACCCGAAACGCTGCTTGAGTCCGAGCTTTTTGGATACGTTAAAGGGGCCTTCACCAACGCCCTTGCCGATAAACCCGGACGTTTCGCCCTGGCCGAGGGGGGTACGTTGTTTCTGGACGAAATTGTGGAGCTGTCAAAACCCCTCCAGGTGAAGCTCCTGAGAGTTCTCGAAGAACGGGAGTATGAGCCTCTCGGCGCGGTCGCGAGCGTAAAAACCGACGCCCGGATCATTGCCTCGTCCAACCGCAGTATTACCCGGGAGGTTAAAGCCGGCGTTTTTCGGGAAGATCTCTTCTATCGGCTCAACGTCCTTAAAATAAGCCTCCCCCAGCTTAAGGAACGGAGAGAAGACATTCCCCTGCTAATCGACCATTTCCTGAAAAAATTCGCGGGGTCCATGGGAAAAAACATCTCCGCGGTCTCCGAAGAGGTGCTGGAGTTTCTCATGACCTATGATTTCCCCGGCAATGTTCGCGAGCTGGAGAATATCATCGAACATGCCTCGGTGCTCTGCCGGCGTGATATCGTTACCATGGAACATCTTCCGAGAGAATTGATCGGCTCCGCGAAAACCCCCCGACCGACGACGGAGCTGAAAGACCACGTCATGGACTCGGAGAAGGAACTCATCAGGACCATTCTGGCCCGGCATAGCGGAGACAGGGCTAAAGCGGCCCGCGCCCTGAATATCGGCAGGACCAGCCTCTGGAGAAAAATGAAGAAATACCACTTGTTGTGACGAATGCGGCCTCGCCGGCCTCTCTATATCGCTTTTACCGATGACCGACGCCAGGGACAGTCGCGTGTTCCATTACTGGAACGTAATGCGGTGTATCATGTTTCATATCCGGAATTCATCCCTCAATTCATGCCCGTCTCCTCACCGTTGCGGGACATCTATAACAGTCCAGAATCTTTAGCTATTATGCATCCAGCGCATTCCTGGACGATCATCATCTCAAGGATATCCCCCGAGGCCCCGGAAACGTTCCATAAGTGGAATGTTGGCTCCGCCAACGGATAACCGTCTGTTATCACCTCTGCAACGCATTGATATCATTAGTGTAATTATTTACTTTGTGTGAATGTTGTGGCACGGCAATTGCTTTATAGTGTACCGCTGAGGGTGGACGGACAATAACCGTTATAAGCTACAAGGAATTTTATATATTAAAAGAGGACAAAACTATGGAACATCAAAACACCGTCGAATGGAACTTAAAGGACGGTACGATTATGCTGCATAATGAAAAGGCCGACCACCGCCTGCTCCTTAAGCGGTACGATTTCATTTTTTCCTTTGTCGATGAGATGAACAGGGTCCTCGGAGAAGTGCCCGTCATGATGGTATTCAGAAAGGTCCTTGAAAAGTGCGGCGCTCCGAAAGAGATCCTGGAAAACGTCAGCGTCGAATCGGCCGGAAAATTCGTCGACAGCCTGATTGTCCCGATTGATATTCAGAACAGTATCATCCCGGACGACGTTACCTGGGACGGGAAATCCAGGACTCTCGACTACTTGGGAACAAACCACTGGCGCGTCCTGCCCGTTTCGTTTATACAGAGTTTTCGGGAAGCCCTCTACGAAACCCTTACCGAAAACGGGACAAAAGCCATCGTACGGGAAGCGACAAAAAAAGCCGGCATCGGGATGGCCAATCAGGAAATTGAAAATTACCGGTGGAAGACCGTCGAGGACCTCGTCGATGAGCAGGATGAGCGCCTCTATCTCGGCACGTTCGCGCACGCCGGTTGGTCTCACTCCCGGGTCTTCTCGAAGAAGGGCGACGACGGCAATTACCTCTTCCTGTCAAAGATATCCAATTCCTATGAATCCGAAGGTGTCAAGGAAAACGGGAAACCTATCTGCGATTGGCTCACGGGTTACATGGACGGCTTCTACAACGGGGTCGTTAATAAGCTTTCGGGCAAATTCGTCGAAACCAGGGAGGTGCGCTGCCGGGCAATGGGAGACCCCTATTGCGCCTTTGCGCATAAGGTCAAGGATAACAAAAAGGACATCCTGGATTGGAAACAGATCGAGGGCGCCTGGAAGGAATTGGACGCGATAGCGCTATCACCGGCCGCGTAGGTACCCGAGGGCGACAGGGAGATTACTTTCGGTGCGGGACCTCATAGGTTTATGCCGTCCCGTTCTCATTCCCGCCCGAACGCCCCCGAGTAGAGGAAGCCGCCACCAGCTGCCCGCAGGCGGCGGCAATCCCGCCCCCCTTGCTCTTCCTGATGATGGCGTTGAGATGGGCGCTAATCAGGATCTCCTGAAATCCGAGGACCCGGCCGTAGTCCGGACGGGAAAACGGGGCGCCGGGAAACGGGTTAAACGGGATCAGGTTGATCTTGACGGGGATACCCCTGACGAGCCTTACGAGGGCCCGGGCGTGATCCTCGGTATCGTTGACGCCCGAAAGGAGCACGTACTCGATAGTGATGCGCCGGCCCCGCTTGAGGGGGTAGGCCGCAAGCGCCGCCATGAGGGCATCGAGCGGGTATTTCCGGTTCATCGGCATGATCCGGTCCCTGGTTTGGTCGTCCGGGGCGTTGAGCGAGACGGCCAGGTTTACCAGGACCTCTTTCCCGAGCCTGGTGATCCCCTCCGGGATGCCCGCCGTCGAGACGGTTACGTGCCGCCACGAAAAGGACAGCCCCCGGTCGCCCAGGATGAGCGTCAGCGCGCGCCTGACTTCATCGTAGTTGAGCAGCGGTTCGCCCATCCCCATGAAGACGATATTGGTAAGCGCCTCTCCCCGCGTCCCGAGGTAGTCCCGGGCGACCAGCACCTGGCCGACGATCTCGCCGGCGGTGAGGTCCCGCCTTTTTCCGAGCCTTCCTGTCATGCAGAAGGCGCAGCCGAGCGCACAGCCAGTCTGGCTCGACACGCACAGTGTCGTCCTGCCCTCGTCGGGGATGATCACGGATTCAATTGCCGCGCCGTCGGCAAGCTCAAGGAGAAATTTCACCGTGCCGTCGGCGGCCTCCGTCACCTTTGTAACGGCAGGGAGCGTGACCCGGGCATTGTGGGAAAGGAGAAGGCGAAACGAGCCCGATAGGTCGGTCATCATCTCTATATCGGTAACGCCCTTCTTATAGATCCAGTCCGTGATCTGTCTGGCACGAAAGGGTTTCTCACCCAGCGATAAGACGAACTGTTCCATCTCATCGGGGAGCATACCGACCAGCTCTTTCATTTTATGACCACCCGCGTCCATACCCTGCCCGCTATATCCGATAGGAGCGGCATGACAAAACACCGCCCCCGGCGCCTTTTAATAGGTGAACCTCTCTATATCCGAAAAGAAATAGGCCGTTTCGGTCGCCGCCGTCTCGGGGGCGTCGGAGCCGTGCACGGTATTGACCTCGATGGAGGTCCCGTACGCCGCGCGGATCGTCCCCGCGTCCGCCTTCTTGGGATCGGTAGCGCCCATGAGCTGGCGGTTCTTCGCGATTGCTCCGTCGCCCTCCAATATCATGACGACGGCAGGCCCCGAGCTCATGAAATCGGTCAGGCTGCTGTAAAAGGGCTTGTCCTTATGGACGGCATAAAACCCCTCGGCCTCGCGCTTGCTCATATGGACCATGCGCATCGCCACGACTTTCAGGCCGCCTTTTTCGAAGCGCCCGATAATGTCGCCGATGATTTTCTTTTTTACCCCGTCGGGCTTGATGATGGAAAGTGTCCGCTCGATCATTGAACCTCCTTGTTACCCGGTAACAACATGAAAAAACCAAAAGGGCATAGTAACGGGCACGCCCGATACAACATACCGTAACCGAGTAAATATACCATACGGTCCGATGATTGTCTTGCTTTTTCTCGTTCGGGCTGCGGTGTGTTTGTATGGTTGGGATAAGGAAATCCAGTTGTTCTCTGTCTTTCGTTTTATTGCAGGCGGCAAGATTGCCCGTGGGGGCGGGGGTTCCCATGTAGGGGCGGCTCGCGAGCCGCCCACCGGACCACCGGGCCGTTCGCGAACGGCCCCTACAGACAGGAACGAATTAGAAACTGTAGGGGCGGCAACGCTAAACGATGCCGCCTTAGGCGGCGATTATCATTGTCATTGCGAGGGGCCGATAGGCCCCGTGGCAAACGCGGCCCGTCCGATACGGCGATTTTACACCGGGCGGCATGAATGCCGCCCTACAGGTGTTAGGACGTTTGCCGTTTGAATTCGTTTGGGTATGACATATCGTGTCCGTCTTGCAGCTACGTAACTTCGCCGTCATTGCGAGGAGGCCCCATCGGGGCCGACGCGGCAATCCCCTGACAACAGAGGAATAGCGCGCGGCTCAGTGGCGTTTCCGGTGACAGTCGGGGGATTGCTTCGGTCGTTTCACTCCCTCGCAATGACGTTAAGAACGGGCGGCATGAATGCCGCCCTCGGCGGCGATTATTGTTGTAATTGCGAACCCTGAAGGGGTGTGGCAACCTTAGGTTGCCCGTGGGGGCGGGGGTTCCCTTGTAGGGGCGGCTCACGAGCCGCCCGCGGTTCCGTGATAATAGGGGGATTCGGTTTACGGCATCAGGCCCATGACAGAGTTCTTATCTCGGCTGGTCGTTTAAGATTGTGTAGCAACCCTTACAAAGCACACCTAATAACATAGCTTATTTACCCAGCTCTTTTCTCAGCCTCTCGCAAGCGTCGCAAACGTCCTCAATGGCTTTTTTACCAAAGGCGGTAGGCCGATTTCTTACCAGATCTTCTATTCCTAAATCACAGCCTCTTCTATAGTCTTCGAGTGCCTTTTCATTTTCGCCGAGCGATTCGTTGATCTTCCCTCTCGTAAAGTAAAACCGGTAGAAGTCTGGAGCAATGGAAATCGATTTTTCTATATCGGCCATTGCTTCCTTATACCGTCCCATTTCTCGATAGATATCACTTCGTACCCATAGTATATATATTTGATCCGGTTTTAGTTTTAATGAATAGTTAATATCGTCAAGAGCCTTATCGTATTCGCCTTTCTCGTAGTAGGCTCGCGACCTAAGATAGAAAGCATAAAATCCGCTGTAGTCTTTCTGGCCAGATTCTATTGCATTAGTGTAGTTTATCAGCGCTTTATCATATTCATTCAAGAATAAGTAGACATTCCCTCTCCCAACGTAACCGGTATCTGAATTTGGGTTAAGTTCGACTGCTTTTGAGTAGTCCTTGATGGCTTGATCATATCTTCCAGAGTCAAAATTACAGGTTCCGCGATGAAGATAGTTCGAAGACAGGCAGGTGGGATCAGGACATAGGTCTATCGCTTTTGTATAGCATTCGATTGCATTTTCGTAATCACCCTTTTCTTCATAATCCAAAGCTCTATTATACCAGAAAGCGCTATCCTTGTTTTCTTGGGCATGCGCCAAACCGAACTGTACAAATAATACGGCACATACAATGAAAAAAAGGACTATCTTGGGAATCTGCAAAACCGGTTCCTCCTACTAATCCTTAGGCTAACCCGCAAATATTCCGCTAAAACAGCTGGAAAATTTCCTATCGCTGGTGAGTCAGCACGACCTTGACGGCGCGGTGCCGCTTCTTGTCAAAGAAGATCTTGATCGCCTGCCTGAAATCCGCCATCGGGAACGTGTGCGTGATGATGCCGGAAAAATCGAGACTGCCTTCACGGTAGAGGGCCAGCGCCGCATCGAACGAGGTCATCGATTTCCCCTTAAAGGTCTCCTGCCCGTGGCAGTTGATGCCCATGAGGTTGATCTCCTGGTACCAGATCGGCGTGTATTCGAGGCGTTTGGGGATAAAGTTAATCCCTACCACCACCACCGTCCCCCCGGCCCTGGCCCAGCGAAGGCTGTCGGTGATGCTGCGGTCGTTGCCGACGGTGTCGTAGATCACGTCAAATCCGCCGATGACCATCTCGTTATTAAACATACCCTTGAAATACTTACCGCCGGTGGCCTCGGCCGCCTTTCGGTAGGCCTCTTTGCCCGAGATGATACCGGCCGCTCCCAGCCGCCGGGCCGCGTCGGCCTGGTGCGGGTAGCGGGCCACCGCCCAGACCTCGGTATCGGGCGAGATCGCCCGAAGCACCATGATCATCGTAAGCCCGATCGTGCCGGCCCCCAGCACGAGCACGCGTTCGCCCGCGGCGGGCGGGCGTTTAAGGGCCGCCCGGACGGAGCAGGCGACCGGCTCGATGAGGACCGCGTCATTATCGGGGATATCGGGCCCAATTTTTACCAGCTGGCTTTTGTGGACGACCATATAGGGAGAAAAGCCTCCCCCCTGGTTGGCCGGGGCGCCGTCCCACCCGGGGTCTTCGCACAAGAGGTAGTTGCCCCGCTGACATTGTCGGCACATCGGGCGGGTCTCTTTCTGGTAGCAGCTCGGCCAATCGATCCGGAGGATCACGCGGTCGCCCTCTTTGAACTCGCCTGCCCCCGTCCCGGATTCGACGACCTCCCCCACCAGCTCGTGGCCGAGGAATTTACGTTTTATCGGCGGGACCGCCGCCGGGGCCGTCTTTGGGTCGATTTCGAGGAACATGAAATGGATATCCGACCCGCACAGGCCGCACATCCGGTTTTTCACCTTTACCCAGTTTTCGCCGGGGAGGCCCGGTTCGGGCACGTCGGCATACGAGACCGGTGAAAATCGCGAAAGGGGGGCGTTTGGATAGACCAGCGAAAGGGCCTTGGTCAGCACGATCCGTTTGAGATCCGAATCAAAATAGAGAGCTTTCATGCACTGCTCCCGAACGATGGAATAAAAAAGGAGCCCCGACACGCAAGATAGGGGCGTCGGGATCGTGGACTGTATCGTCCTATGAAGGGGCGAATAGCAGGTTATTTCTTGAAGAGGGCCTCGAGCCGGGCCTTGGCCACGTCCGTCTCTCCGCCGGAGGTCGCGGTCCTGCGCGCCACCTTAAACCGGAAGAAATCGCAGAAGTTGTTCTTGTCCTTTTCGCCTACCCATTCGCTCTGTGGCTCGCGGCATTCGTTGTAGCTTCCCCGGTCGTAAAAGACGCAATTAAGGCAGGCGTGCAGGTCCGTGCCGCATGATGCACAGACGTCGCGAATCGATACGTAGTCGGAAATAACCGGCTCTCCACACTTATGGCAGCGTTTCATAGGGTGTGCACTATGGCAGTGGGGTTTATATCAAGAAAATCGTCTCGACTTAAAAGGGGCGATTTGTAAATTAGTAGTATCGGAGGTGTCCGATGTGCAATAGGGCTTACAGGGTGATTGTTATACGACACGACAGGCGATGTCAACAAAAAAATTCAAAATAATGAGCACGGGGGGGTTTAACTCTTGACTGATTGGTCAGTCTATGCTAATTAGGGAACACGGTGGGTCGATTGAGACGTCCGGTTGTCCATCGCCCGCCCACAGCTTGTGAAGTCTTCTCATAGAACGGTATTTTCTCATCCAAAACCTAGGGGAGGTATGTATATGCTTCGAAATGTAGCTATCGTCAGCGCCCATCAGACGAAATTCGACGGGAATAAGGCCGACGAACGCTTTCAGGAGATGTGCTGGCCCCTGGTAAAGAAGTGTACCGAAGAGACCGGTTTGGCTTTCGTCCCCGGCAGGGGAATCGATTTTGCCATTACCTGCTCCGACGACTTCTTTGACCAGCGAACCATCTCCGACGGTCCGATGGGGGACCTCGTCGGCGCGGGCAGGTGGGGTGGTGAGGAGAAGGTGGCCACGGACGGCGCCATGGCGGTTCTGTACGCGGCCGCCACTATCGCTTCGGGTCATTATGACATCGTAATCGTCCTGGCCCATGCCAAGGAGTCCCAGGTGGACTCGCGCAACATCGTCACCTTCCATGCCTTCGAACCCTACTATTCCCGTTTTCTGGGTATGGATTATACCAAGGCCCTCGGTATTCAGGCCGATTCATATCTGACGAAATGGGGAATCTCCGAAGAGCGGATCGCCGCCATCCCTGTGAGGGCGGCCAAAAACGGGAAGAATAACCCCCTGGCGCTGCGCACCGGGGATATCTCCACGGCCGACGTCATGAAGTCAAAGCCGATCTCGTCGCCCATCAAGGAGCTTGACCTCTATCCCGTAAGCGATGGGGCCGTCTGCATGATTCTGGCCGAGGAGACCAAGGCCCGGGCGCTTACCGACAAGCCCGTCTGGATTACGGGTTACGGCAACTGCTACGACTCCTATTTCCTCGGTGACCGTAATCTCTGGGAATCGACAAGCTTGACGAGGGCGGCCCGGTCCGCCTACCGGCTGGCCGGCATTACCGATCCGCTGGCCCAGCTGGACGTGGCCGAAATCAGCGTCCAGGCCGGCTACCAGGAGCCCTTCTGGTACGAAGGTCTCGGCTGGGCCGAGCCCGGAAAAGGCATAGAGCTCTTTGAAAACGGCGACACCGATATGAAGGGGAGGCTGCCGGTTAACCCCTCCGGCGGGCAGCTTTGCGGCAATCCGCTCCTGTTGTCGGGCGCCGTCCGGGCGACTGAATGCTTCCTGCAGCTGCGCAATGAGGCCGGCAAACACCAGGTCAAGGGTGCCAAGCGGGCGCTCGCCCACGGCGTGGCGGGACCGGCGGGTCAGTTTCATGCCGTGTTGATCCTCGGCAACGATGAGGGAGGGAAGAAATGAAAAAAACACGAAACGTAGCCATCGCCGGTGTGGGCCAGACCAAACACCGCGGCCACCGGGAAGACGTCAACCTTGCCGAGCTCGTCTCCGAGGCGGTGGAGGAAGTTTTGGCCGACTCGATGGTCGATCTTTCCGATATAGACGCCATCGTTCACGGAAACATGGAGCTGTTTGAGGGTGTTCACCAGCCGGACATGTGGCACGTAATAGCCGACGGCGGCTACGGCAAGGCCGGCTACCGAATCACCACCGGCGGCACGACCGGCACCACGCTGGTGTCGGCGGCCGACCACCTGGTGGCCTCCGGGATGCACGACCTGGTGCTGGCCATCGGCTTCGAGAAGCAGGAAGAGGGGATGACCACCACCGGCATCACCAACATGTCCTGCCCCCTGTGGGACCGCGAGGTCCAGACCGGCGCCATCACCGGGACCACCGGTGTCATCATGATGAATAAGTTCGGCCAGAAGGCCGAGGAAGCCGCGGCGGAGCTGCGCGTCCTCATGGCCACCAACGCCCGAAAGAATTTCAAGGCTCACCTCCGGCTCGACATCACCAGGAAAGACGTCCTGGATTCCCGCGTACTGGCCTGGCCGCTGAGGCTCTTGCACATGTGCCCGGAGTCCAACGGCGCCTGCGCGATGCTCTTTGCCTCCGAAGAGATGGCAAAGAAGCTGCCTCAGAAGAAGGTCTGGATGCACGACCACGTCACGATCCACCGGCAGGAGTTCTTCGACTTTGCCCATCTTGAAGATCTCAATACCCACGGGGAGGCGGCGCGAATCATCTATACCCGAAACGGTATCGTCAACCCGATCAAGCAGATAGGGGTCTTTGAGATGTATGATCCTTCCAGCTGGTGGGCGCTGGACTGGCTGGGCAAGTTTCTCTTTATGGAAAACGGCGAGCAAATCGATATGGTCCTCAACGGAGATTTTGCTATCGACGGCAAGTTCCCCGTTAACCCGTCCGGGGGCGTGGTCTCCACCAACCCCATCGGGGCCACCGCCATCATTCGGGTGGCAGAGGCGGCGCTGCAAATCAGAGGGGACGCGGATGACCACCAGGTTCCCAGGGACATTAATCTGGCCCTGGCCTCGGGCTTCGGCGGCACCTTCTGGACGGTGTTGCACCTGCTGGGCAAGGATAAGCCCAACCACTAACGGAAAAAGGAGTACGCTATGGCTACCAAGACCGATAAAGAGGGACGGGAACTCGTCGAAATCCGATACGAGATGGGGATTCCCGGGACCTTCGCCAAGGGGCCCATCATGGGCTATTTCCTGGAAAAGCTCAAAGAAAAAGAGCTGTGGGGTACGCGCTGCGGGAAATGCAACAACGTTATCTTTCCCCCCCGGGTCCTGTGCCCCAAGTGCATGGTGGATATGGCCGAATGGGTCAAGATGGAAGATTTTGCCCACATCGTCACCTTTGACGTTGTCCATTTCCCGACCATCAACCCGCTGACCGGCGAGATGCGGCCCGTCCCGTATACTTCACTGTTCATGGTCTTTCCCAACGGGGCGGGTTTCTTCCACTTCGGCATCGAGCACGATCCCGAGAAGATCAAGCCGGGCAAGAAGGTCGTGCCCGTATGGGCCGATAAACGGGAGGGGCGTCCGGCGGACCTTTTAGGCTGGGTTTTGGCCGAAGAATAAGGGAGGAATGTGATGTTTATACCAGAAAAACTACCGGTCGATAAAAAATACTGCGGCGGCAAACGGGGCCTGATGAGTATCCCGTATCGCTATTACGCGGGGCTCTTTCTTTCCAAGGCCCTCATCGCGCTCAGGGACGAGAAGAAGATACTGGCCTCCCGCTGTCCGCGCTGCGGCAAGGTCTTCATGCCCCCACGGTCTCGCTGCGAACGGGATTTCGCCAAGATAACGGAGCTGATTTCCGTCGGTCCCGGCGGCGTGGTCGAGGAATTCACCGTCGTCAATTACGACGAGCCCTATTTCATGGAAAAGTGCGAAAAGATGATGAAGGCCCCCTTCACGATGGCCCTCATCAAGCTGGACGGAGCAGACACAAAATTCCTGCATCGGGTCAAGGGAACAGACATCAAGCATGGCGACCGCGTCGCGCCCAAGTGGGCCGACGAGCGGTCGGCGGCGATAACCGACATCGAGTGGTTCGAGAAGGCGTAAGGAAACGTATCCTTAAAAGGCGGCCTGACGGCCGCCTTTTTTTATGGCATGAATTGGAGTAACTGTCTTTCTCCGAATGTGTGGTGGCCGGTAGCGACAAGCGGTCGGTTGTTTCAGGATTGAGGGATAGTCGATCGGTAAGGCGCGAAGCGTTTCGGCGCCCCTTCGCCCCCGCCCTCATAGACCTCCGGCGACGGGCTTCCCGGCGGTTGGGGGTATCTTTAAATGATCCAAGTTCCCTGAACGTGGATCGACATACCGGGCGCACGGGGAATAGGTAATCCGAATTGCCTCAGGAAATCCATCGGGTATGGGCAATAAATCACCGGAGAGGCACGATGGGCAACGATACCCAGCAAAAAGGGGGTTAATTAAACCCTCTTGACAAATCTCTAAAATAGTTGAAAATAAAGTATTCTCGATTTCCACAATAATTCGCTAATGTAAACGGTCCTCTCAGTTATAATATATCTTTGTTATTGTCTCCTTCCTCTACGTGTGGTTAGCATGGCAAGAAAGTCCATCGAGATCCTCCTCATTGAAGACGATCGCGGATACGCGAGGCTTATCTCCGAGATGACCAAGAGCGTCACGGAGGTAGATATCGTCCTGTTACATGCCCCGCTCCTCATGGAAGGCATATCGATACTGGCAGAAAACAAGATCGACGTGGTCTTGCTGGACCTTACATTGCCCGATAGCGAGGGGATAGACACGTTCCTCAGGATCAAGGGTATGGTCCCGGAGGTACCCATCGTGGTCCTGACCGGCAAGGAAGATGAGGGTCTGGCCATTACCGCCGTAAAGTACGGCGCGCAGGATTACATTTTTAAGACCGAGATGCGCCCCCCTCTGTTGATCCGGTCACTGCGCTACGCCGTAGAACGCAAGCAGGCCCTACTGGCCCTCAAGAGCGCGCATGACCTCCTGGAGCAGAAAGTCAAGGAGCGTACCGCGGACCTGGTCCGCATCAATGAGCAGCTCAAACTGGAGATAGAGGAAAAACGGCGGGCCGAGGAGTCCCTCAGTGAAAATGAAAGGCTCTTCCGCGCCACGATCGAGTCAACGGGCGACGGGATTTTCGTCGTCAACGAAAACGGCGAGGTCACCCACAAGAACGCCCGTTTTGCCGAGCTTTGGCGCATCCCCGAGGAGATCCTGGCGACTAACAGCGATGACCGCCTCCTGGCCTTCCTCCATGAACGCCTCGAAGACGCCCCGTCTTTACTCGCGAAGGCCAAGGAGCTCACCCAGACAACCAAGCACTCTCACGATATCCTCACCACCAAAGACGGGAAGGTCTTTGAACGGTATACCAATCCGCTTACCAGAGACGGAAAATACGCCGGACGGGTCTGGAACTTTCGAGACGTTACCGATCATGTCCGTGCACAGAAGAAGCTGGCCGATAGCGAACAACGATTCCGCGGCATTGCCGAGCGAAGTTTCGACATCATCTACGAAACCGACCAGACCGGCGCCTTCACTTATATCTCTCCGGCCATCGAACGGCTGACGGGTTGGAAGGCCGATGAGCTTGTTGGCAAGCCCCTTTCCAACTTCATCACGCAAACCGACGCCCATGTCGCCGTCCATTGGATGGACCGGGTGCTCGGCGGTATGAACGTCGAGGGGATTCAGGTGCTCTGGATGCGAAAGGATGGAAACACGGCCGTCTTTGAGATCAACGCGTCACCGATCTACAAAGAACGCGCCATGATCGGCAGTATGGGCATCGCCCGGGACATCTCGGAGCGAAACAAGATGCGGGAGCAGCTCTGGATTGCCTCCCAGATGGATCAGCTCACGGGACTGTATGCCCAGCGCTACTTCTTCAAGGCCGTCGAGGATGAAATCAAGCGGGCAAAGCGGATACCCTACCCGTTATCCCTCCTGCTCCTGGACGTGGAGGATTTTGCCTCCTTCAACGAGGCAAACGGACGCAAACGGGGTGACGAGCTGCTCACGAGGCTCGGGGCCGCTATCCGGCGGTGTGTTCGAAAAGACCTGGATATCCCCTGCCGATACGGGGGTGATGAATTCGCCGTCATACTGCCCAACGCGGAAAAGCCGGAGGCGCTCGTGGTGGCGGGACGCATTCGGGAACGGGCGTCACGCAAGCTCGGCGGGGTCGAGCTGCGGATCGGGATTTCACAGCTTAACGGCGGCCTTTCCCCGGACGAGTTCATCGCCGAAGCCCAGAAGGCCTTAAAGCTGCAAACGGTATTCCACGAAAAGACGGCGGCCAAGATCGTCCCGATCGATAAGGCGCGCAAGGAATAAGTCCCAATAGCAAAGCCGCCGTTTTCCCGCGGTGCCTGAACTCTTGCCCACGTTTCGTGCACGAGAAAGGCGGGGCCGCCTCCCGTTTTCTCGAACAGACGGGTAATAGGGCGGGGCCGGGTCTGCTCGCGTTAGGTCTTTTGCCCCACGATCTTTCTCTTGCCGCTCAAGAGCCCGATCTGGACGTCCCCCGCACGGATCGCCCGAATGATCGAGTCCTTATCACGATCACAGTTCACCTCTATCCAGGTCTTTCCGCACGAATGCTCGTCGTGGGCATCGTCCGTCGCGATCTTGACGATAGGTATCTCCGGCGTGTCATAGGCCGGGGTATAAAAACCGTTGCAGGTTACTTCCATGGCGTCAAGCGGCGCCGGTCCCTCCCGGTTGAATATCTCGATACGTCGGTTGACCTCCTTGATGGGCAGCCGATACTGGTCCGGGTGGCAGAGGACGTAGAGGGTCTCGAGGTCCCCGTTTATCTCCAGAACGTGGTGGTAATAGAGGAATTTCGGCTCCAGCTCGACCCCCTCGAATATCATGATCCCGTCGACTTCCAGCGGAAAGACCTCCTGATAGGCCGGCTTGAGGAGGTATTCATGGTCGGTCACGGCGATAAAGTCAAATCCCAGGTCGCGATAAAACTCGGCCATCTGCCGGGGACTGAAATGCCCGTCGGAATAGGTCGTATGGACGTGAAGATTTCCCTTAAGGTACGGCATATGCTCACTGGTGCTTTTAAGCCCTTTGGATGACCCTCCCGACGGCCCGGGCCGAATGCCGGCGGGTTGATTGGACACACGGGTTGATTGGATACAATATGAGCGGCTAACCGGTACCCCCTCCCGCCGGGAAATCGCTCCGTTTCGACACCGCTTCCGCCGCGCCCCGCGACGGATGAGCCGTCCCGGCACACGGGAGACTATCGGAGGCCCCGAGACCCCCGAGGACCGCAGGGAAATCCTGAGAATCCTGTCTTCGCCCGCAACATCGGGCAGTCGCCCGACCCAATCAATATAACGGCAGATGATACCACCGATTCGGGGAAAAATATACTGTTTTCTCGCCTTCGGCCCCCTTTACCGGCTTTTCCGATAGCACTTAAATCCCTCATTTTTCTTGACAAGATTTACGGCCCTGTGCTATATTCCCGTTTTGAATGAGCACTCATTCATGCGGTTGAGGTCGATAGCATGAAAATACGAGTGTGATTGTCCGGGGTAACGATCTGAGGGATACAGCGCCGTCAAAACCGGGGTTTGCCGGGCAAGGGTCTCGTGGGGCGGGGGAAAGAGGCGCCGACCGCTGACGAGGCGGCGCCGGGGGGGGATGGTCGGTGGAGGAAGAAAAGAAACGGTTCATCAGGCAGCTCTTCCTCTTGAGCAGCACAGGGCTCTCGATGGTCCTGGCTATATTCATCGGCCTGGCCATCGGTGTCCTGTTGGACGGTAAGTTGAACACCCGTCCGTGCTTTACGCTGATATTTCTCGGCCTCGGCATTATCGCCGGCTTTCGTAATATATTTTGGTTTATCAGACACTATGGAACCGCAGACGATAAAAAAGACAAAAAAGGAAACGGGCAGGATAATTGAATCCTACGCCCGGGAGCTTATCGAGGCCGGCAGCCTCGTTATGTTGCTGCTGCTCATCCTCCTGGGCGTTTTGCTCAGATCATATACCTTTGCCCTGGGAATCTTTGTCGGGGGAATAGTCGCCATTATCAATCACTACGGCCTATACAAGTCCCTTCGATCGGTCCTCTCGGCGGCCGCCGAGCGCGGAGAAAAGGGCGGCGCGCCGCAGACCCTCTTTGCCTTCTATGTCAGGCTGCTGTTTTCAGGCATCGTTATCTTCCTGGCACTGAGGGCCGGCTTTGCCGATCCCATCGGCATCCTCGTCGGCGCTTCGGTGGTAGTGGTCAACAGCCTTATCGTGGGACTGGCGATATTCATTACGGATAGAGGAGCTAACGGATAGATGGAACACCCAATTCTCCTTCTGGACTTTTTTCATATACCCGGGATGGAACATTCCCCTCACGTCACCTATACGTGGCTCATCATGATCGTTCTGATCGGTCTGTCGTATCTGGCGATGCGAAAGGCCTCTATCATGCCCAACCCGGTGCAGAACGTTATCGAACTGGTGATGCTGGGATTGAACAACCTCATCAAGGACACCATGGGCGATAAGGGAAAGCCCTTCATCCCGCTGTTGGTGGCGGAGGCCTTTTTTATCTTCACCGCCAACATGATCGGGATAATCCCCGGGTTCCATTCCCCGACGGCCGATCTCAACACGACCGCCGCGATGGCAATAGTGGTCTTTATACTGACGCATATCATCGGGGTCAGAACCCACGGTTTCAAGTATATCAAGTCCTTCCTGGGTCCGGTCTGGTGGCTGACCCCGCTGTTTATTCCCGTCGAGATTATCAGCCATCTCTCCCGGCCGCTCTCTCTTTCGGTACGGCTTTTCGGCAACATTCGGGGCGAAGACCTGGTCTTTTTTATACTGCTGGTGCTCGTCCCGTACCTCATACCGCTTCCGATCCTGCTGTTGATGATCCTCACGAGCGTGCTGCAGACCTTTGTCTTCGTCCTGTTGACCATGCTCTATATCAGCGGCGCACTGGAGGAAGCCCACTAATGCACATGACAACCAGAAAGAAAGGAGATCTTTAATGGGTAAAAAGGCTATTATGACCGTTCTTGTCCTTCTGCTTTTAGTGGCAACTGCGGGCCTCGCGCTGGCCCAGGAAGAAACCGGGGCCGCGACCGGTGCCCTGGACCCTAATTACACGATCTACTTTGCGCTGTCCGTGCTTGGGGCCGGTCTTGCCATCGGGCTGGGCGCCTGCGGCACCGGCGTTGGTATGGGCGCGGCCGTTCGCGGGGCGCTGGAAGGCGCCGCCAGGAACCCGGATACCTATGGAAGGCTGCTGACCACCATGATGATCGGTCTTGCCATGATCGAGTCTCTGGCTATTTATGCCCTCGTCATCGCATTGATACTCCTGTACGCAAACCCATTTGCGAAGCTGTTCGGGGTATAGCGAAAACGCGGGACCGGTTTTCACGATAGACCCCCGGTAAACGGTGAACGCTTCCGGGGGTTCTTTGTCGCCGTCATATCATAACGATCATAACGGTACGGGGACGATTCTACGGCCGTTCGGCCGGAAATCGGCCTTCGATCGCGCCGATCGGGCATCGGAAAAAGAACGGCCGCCTTTTTATCAGGGCGGCCGTTTTCTTATATCACTGATCGATCCCCCGTGCCGTCACAGATTTCCATAACGGTGGCGGATCGTCTCGTTTATCGAGGAATGCTACTTTTCCTTTGATCTGTGCTTTTTCTGCATTGTTATCCGTGCGGATATCCGAGCTCCCTGCTCTATCGAGATCCCCCTGTTGGAAGTGATCTCGCCGGAGACGATCCCCTCCTTCGTAATAGAAAGCCTCGGAGAATCGATCGTGCCGTTCATCGATCCGCCGAAGACGACGTGGTCTCCCCGAATATCGCCCTCGACCTTCGTGCCGGGACCGACATATATCTCCGCTTCCTGGCCCCGGCCCGTAATATTTCCCGATACCGACGACCCGGCCAGGAGGGTCTTTCCGACGAAAGAAACCGTTCCCTCGAGGATGTTTCCGGGGCCAAGATAGTTATGAAACTCTATATCTCCGAAAATACCGTTTCCGAACGCCTTACCGTCCGGCTTGTCCTCGTTCATTTTACGTGCTCGTCCTCTTTTCCTTTTTCTCTGACTCTGTCTTGCAGTTAATGCATAAGGTGGTAACCGGTCTTACGTGCAGCCGTTCTTCGCCGATTTCCTCGCCACACTCCTCGCATATCCCGAAGGTCCCGTCCTCGATCCTGGCAAGGGCTTCTTTGATCTTGAGGATCAGTTTTCTCTCCCGATCTCGTATCCGTAATACGAAATTTCGGTCGGATTCATGGGAAGCCCGATCCGTTGGGTCCGGAAAGTATTCCTTGGAATCGGTCATGTCCAGGACGGTGCTATCGGCTTCCGTGAGGAGCTCCTGCAGCCGCCTCTCCAAGAGGTTCTTGAAATATTCGATCTTTTTCTTTTCCATCCTCCGTTCCTCCTTCCCCCTCAGACCCGAAGTTCCCTTCAGTTCAAACCCATCGATGGGGCCGCGGTACACCGTCTTATTCCTATCATGCCCAATATAGAGCGTGCCCGCCGCGTATAACGAGATCGGATTATCCTTTAAACCGCCTTCTTATCTGGGCCCGGTGACCATTTTCATACGTATGTCCAATGCCTTACGGCATTTAAGATGGTGCCGTATATTTACTAGAGCTATTTAAATTGGCGATTATACTCGGTTTGTCTTATCAAGTCAACAAAAATAACTTTTCGTTATGCCGATCTCTCGATTTAGGCCGCCCTTCCCCGACAACACGGGGCCAGCGGGCTTTCCGCGACCCCCGCGCGGGATGGCGGCATACGGGATCCGATTCATACATATCGCGTGTTGCCCCCGGCATCGCGTTTATCATATCGTTTCCCCGTCGCTCCAAGGCAAGGAATACCTGCCTCTCCCTATAGACACGGTCTCTTATCGCCGTCACCGCCATCATGTTGATGAGGAGGCGCCCCCCTTCTTTTCGAGGGACCCGCTGTCGAGCGGCGCGACATAAACCTTCACATAGATTCGTGGAATTCACGGGACTCAACGGAAGGGTCGGCCTGCCGGAAACCACTCCCGTTTCCCTTTGGCCTTGACAACCCGTGACTCCTGAACCATAATCAATCCCATGGACGAGAAGACCAAACGAATCCTGAAAATCGCCTCGGGGGACCTTCCCCTGGCGTCCCGTCCTTTTGATGCGTGGGCACATGAAGCGGGCATTGACGCGCAGGAGCTTATCCTCACGCTGCGCGCCGCCCTGCAGAAGGGCGTTATACGGCGATTCGGGGCGGTACTTGCCCACACGAAGAGCGGAATGAAGAAAAACGCCATGGTTGCCTGGGAGGCGGCCGCCGCAGATGCGGACCGCGCCGGGCGGATCATGGCCCGGTTTGACGCGGTCAGTCATTGTTACCTTCGCCGGGCCGCCCCCGACTTTCCCTATCGGCTCTATACGATGATACACGCCCCCAATGATAAGGGGCTTTCGGCCGTTATCGAATCGATAAAGAAAGAGACGGGGCTGGACTCCTTTGTCGTGCTCGCTTCGGTGCGCGAGTTTAAAAAGACGAGCCCCGACTATCTCAGCGAAGAATGATCACTCGCAGCAACCGTCGGCCCGGACAATTACGGAAGAATAGAAAGGGAACACCTTATGGAAAAGACACTCGTAAAATCCCAGGCCCTGTTTGAGCGTGCCCGCCGTGTCATCCCCGGCGGCGTCAACAGCCCCGTGCGGGCCTTTAAATCGGTGGGGGGGACCCCCCCGTTCATTACCCGTGGCGCCGGGGCGCACATCACGGACGCCGACGGAAACGAATATATCGATTATGTGTTGTCCTGGGGGCCGCTTATCCTCGGCCACGCCCACAAGGAAGTGGTGGCGGCCGCCGTCGAGGCGATTGCCGGCGGCTCCTCCTTCGGTGCGCCGACCGAACGGGAGGTCGTGCTTGCCGAGACGATACTCTCGTTTTTTCCCGGGATGGAGATGATCAGGCTCGTGTCTTCCGGGACCGAGGCGGCCATGACGGCCGTCAGGCTTGCGCGGGGCTATACCCGAAGGGATAAGATCGTAAAGTTTGCCGGCTGCTACCACGGGCACTCCGACTGCCTGCTGGCCGAAGCGGGTTCCGGTATCGCCACTCTCGGCATCCCCGCGACTCCGGGGGTAACGCAGGCGACGGCTGCCGATACCCTTACCGTTGAATTTAACGACATCGCGGCTCTGGACGCACTATTAGACCAATGGGGCGACACGATCGCCGCCGTTATCGTGGAGCCGGTACCGGGCAACATGGGAGTGGTACCCCCGGCCGACGGCTTCCTCCCGCGGCTCATTTCAGCGGCCCGTTCCCGGGGCGCCCTTGTCATTTTTGACGAGGTAATGAGTGGTTTTCGTGCGGCCCTCGGCGGGGCGCAGACCCTGTGGGGGCTCGACCCCGATATCACGCTGCTGGGCAAGGTCATCGGCGGTGGATTTCCGCTGGCGGCGATAGCCGGCAAACGGCATATTATGGAACACCTGGCCCCATCGGGCCCGGTCTATCAGGCGGGGACGCTGTCGGGCAATCCCGCGGCAGTGGCCGCCGGGATCGCTACGCTTACCGTACTTTCCGGGCCCGGCGTCTTTGACACTATCGCCAAGAAGACCGATGTGTTGAGGCGTGGGCTTATTGATGCCGCAGATTCAGCGGGAATACGCCTCCGGGGAAATGCTGTCGGCACTATGATGTCGTTCTTCTTCTCCGATGGCCCGGTCGACAATTTTGCCGCGGCCAAGGCGACGAAATCGGACCTGTTTGTCCGATGGTTTCACGAGATGCTCGGGCGCGGGATCTATATGGCCCCCTCGCCCTTCGAGGCCCTCTTTCTTTCGGCGGCCCACAGTGGCCGGGATATCCGTGACACGGTTGCCGCGGCCCGGGACGCCTTCGCGCGGCTGTAGGGCACCGCTATCGGCCCCGCCCGCACCACCGGTCCGCCGTACACGGGAGGCGGTTCCTTGTCTGTACGTATTACGACGTAACAATGATCGACGCGTTTGGGTCAAAGGGATTTGACCGCATCGCCAGGGAGAAAAGATAGGGATATTGATCATGAAGGTGTTTCATGTAATCGATCCATTGGACCAGGGCGGCCGCATAGGCCCGCCTCATATCCCCGGCCAGGTGGGTCACGTCACTGTTGGGCAGGTCCTGGAATCTTGTCCGACGAGACAGCTCATCCATCAGGTGGAAGACCGCCCAGAGGAGGTCGGTAAAGCGCTCGTGTTCCAGAAGGTTGGGGTTTTCAAGGAGCCTCAACAGAAAGTCCCGATGATCGACGAGGGAGTCCTTCATATCCGTCAGGTCAAAGGCGGCGGTGTCCAGATCGGGGGTATATAAGGAAAGCGCCCGTTTCTTCGCAGCGACTCCCTTGGCCGACCAGTCGGCATTCAAAAGGAAGTCCTGGGCCATCTTCCGAACGTTCCCGTCGGCGCTCGCGATATCCCTGAGTAATTTCGTTCCCACCTCTGAAAAAAAGATCCCAATGACCATATTCATCTTGGTCATCATCATATCTTTTTCCCGCCTCTTGAGCAATCGATCGATAATGATAGTCACGATGAGCACTTCGATCGGCAGAAAGGCGATGTCGCCCACCAGGTAGATGAAAATATGGTGGGGGTCGCGGAAAAGCATGTAGTGCAGAAAGTAGAGGATTGCCGACAGGGCAATAAGCGCGGCGGCCAGTTCTATCGCAAACAGATCGGCCTTTTGTGATTTATCTCCCATGAAATATATTCCTTTCCGAACGGCCCGTGCCGATGGAAACGGCCGTTCCGGTCGTTACCCCGCTGGCGCATCGCGGGGTCTTCGCGGGCCTCGGCTATGGCGCGTCGTCCTGGATCTCGGCGTTCCAACGACGGCTTATCTCGGGGGCAAATCGCCCGATAAATGCCAGCGGATTTTTCCAGAGAATAGCCCGGGAGACCTCGTCGGGGAGCCCGAAGGCAAAGAGGTCGCCATAGATCGTATCGAGGGTCCCCATCCCTACGGGGTGGTCCGAGCCGAAGAGGGTCCTCTTCGAAAAATCGGAAACGAGGTCGCGGAAGAGCGTACCTATCTGCGCCCAAGCATGGTCCTTCGTCGGGCCTTCGAGGAGTTCGAGGTACTTCAGTGCCCCGAAGACATTGGTGGCGTCAAGCCAGATACCCTCATATTCCTCCATGAGGGCGCGTACTTCCCGAAAATGGGGGAAGAGGCAATGGGAGAGCACAAGCACCAAACGGGGGAAACGCCGGAGGATACGCTCGATATCGGCCGGCGGCATCTTCATCCGATAGAAGTCCTCAAACCCGGTATGCAGCACCACCGGCCTCTCGTACTCCTCCATCAGTTCATAGACGACAAACATGCGTTCGTCGGCGGGATTAAAGCGCTGGACAAAGGGATGAAATTTGAGTCCCACGAATCGATGCTCCTGTATGCACCGGCGTGTCACGGCCCGTTTATCGGCCGTATTCAGGTGCAGGGAGCCGAAGGGGGCGCTGTGGGGGAGGCGGCGCGCGAGCTCTTCGTTAAACGCGTTGAGGCCGTCGGTTTCTTCGGGTTTCAGGGGATAGACGTAGTTAAAGAAGAAACGGATCTCCTGGTCCGAGAGATCCGACAAGATCCCCGCTTCATCTATGGCCGGGTCAACCGGGTGATCGGGAAAGGCCTTTCTGATCCAGCGCATGAGACCGCCGATCCTACTGTGGGGCATTATATGGATGTGGGCATCGATAATTGGAGGCATTGATTGTTTAACTCGATCGTCCCGATAGAGATCCAAAAAATGCGCTGGCTCGTTGAGGGTGAGACCCCCGACGAGGGCGTATCACAACTACGCCCTTTCAACGGTAACCCGGCTCCCGTCATCCACGGACGCAAGCGTGGTCGGGTCGTCGGTAACCATACCAAAGATATTGACCGGCAATGCCGCCCGAATCTCGTTCCCGCGACTTATCGGTGTTTTGCCTAAAAAGACGCAAAACGAGTTGCCGTCCGGCCAATACCCGAGTTCCCCGATTTCGACGACGTCCCGGGCGCGGACCAGGGAGAGCGGAATCGAAAAGTAGATTTCATCCCCCCATCGGCTGGCCTGTCCGGTCAGGGGAAGCATCTCCAGAATCGCACTGGCCGTCTCGTTTTCGTATATCCGGGCGTGAAGCGAAACGCCCCGTGCGCGGATGACAACCCGTCTTTCTCCCACGACGGCCATCGGTTCTCTCCGCATAATCCAGCTCTCATTGTATGGCCTTCGGTCGGGCGTTGTCAAGGATATTGTCGGCGTGACATCCGGGTCGTGCGGTATCCGGTGGCGTACGGAACGGTACCGCTAACGGCCGAAGGTCGTATTGAACGAGGCGTCTTCTGGTGGATTTATTTTTGTCGGCGGGGTCTTTTAAGGACTCTTTTCGAGAAATTACTCTTGACAATGAATCGGCCTTCTGGTTTAATAGCGCCACGTGGTCGAGGTTTCCTTTTCGCAATCAGGTCTTCTTTATCAAACAGCAATCCATTTTTGGGCAATGAGATGTAGCTCGATATCACCGTTTCAACGTCGTTGTCTCTTTTTCATCAAAAAAAGGGTTGAGTTTTCCACACCTGTTAGCAATTTTGTGGATAACTCAACTTTTTTTTGGTCTAAATTCCTGTTTTCCTGTGTTTTTTCGATTTTTCCACACGGGGTGCAAAAATAACCCGTTGATATCCTTGTAAAAAAACGCTTCGAGTGCACAATGGACTCCATCTGGACTAAGACAACCGAGACGATCAAGGATAAGATCGGAGAAAAGACGTACGATCTTTGGTTTAAGCCATTGATATGTAAAGAGCTTTCGGATACCCGCGCAATCATTGAGGTGCCCAATAAATTCATTCGTGATTGGATAGCCGAACACTATCTTGACATGATCGTCGAATGCCTGAAAAAAGGAACCGATCGGGATTATATCGTGGATTTCTCCATTATCGAGTCCCCGGAACCGATTTCCGGGCCGGTGGAACGGACCAAGCCGAAAATCCAGGCTCCCCATCTCAAGGCCCTTCGTCAGCGGCTTAATCTCAACTACACTCTCGAAACATTTGTGAAGGGCCCGTCAAACGAGTTTGCGAAGGCCGCCTGCGAAAAGGTCGTGGAAAATCCCGCGCGGGAGTATAATCCTCTTTTCATCTACGGCGGTGTTGGTCTCGGGAAGACCCACCTGCTCAACGCGGTGGGGCTGGGTATCATCAACAGGTATCCCGACGCGGTCGTCTACTACATCACGTCCGAGGAGTTTGTCAATGAGCTGGTAAAATCCATCCGCTATGAAAAGATGGATGAGTTCAGGAAAAAATTCAGAAACATTGACGTCCTGCTTGTGGACGATATTCAGTTCATCGCGGGCAAGAAACAGACCCAAGAGGAGTTTTTCCATACCTTTAACACCCTGTACGAAAACCAGAAACAAATCGTTCTCACAAGCGATAAGATCACCAAGGAGATTGCGGGACTGGAAGAACGACTTCGTTCCCGTTTCGAGTGGGGGCTCATCGCGGATATCGATTATCCGGACATAGAGCACATGGTGGCCATTCTTAAAACGAAGGCGGAAAAAAACTTTTCGATGGATCTCTCCGATGACGTCGCCTTTTTTATCGCGACGATCGTCGACAACAAGCCCAATATCCGGGAGCTCGAGGGACTTCTTACCCGGCTTATGGCCGAGGCTTCGCTCGACGGAAAACAGGTCAGCCTTGACTTTGCCCGTTCCGCCCTCAAGAACTTTATCAGGGACCGGGACCATCCCGAGAGTATTGACGGTATTCAAAAGGCCGTCGCCAAATACTTTAAGATCAAGGTTTCCGATCTCAAGTCTCAACGCCGAATCAAGGCCCTGGCGGAACCGAGGCAGATCGCCATGTACCTCGCAAAAAAAATCAGCAAGGCGTCCTACCCCGAAATCGGCCAAAAGTTCGGCGGCAAGGATCACTCGACGGTAATCCACGCAGTAAAGAAGATCGAACGAAAAATAGTCGAAGACATCGAATTTAAGAACAACGTTTTTGCCATAGAAAACCAGCTCAAACTCAGAGGATAGAGGTGGGGAAAAAGGCGGTATATCGGTGTGGATAGGGTGTTGATATGCCCGAAGGAGTAAAAAAGCGACTTTATTCACCGGTTATCCCCAATTTTTTTTATACCGAAAACGGGAGTTTTGATATATACTTAGCCATTCTTATCACCAATCAACAGGATATAGTGCTACTGTTCTTATATCTATATAATACTATAAATAGAGTAAGCCAAAGGAGTCAATGAATGGAATGGAATATAGAAAAGGAATATATTCTCAGGGGGCTCGCCAGGACCCAGAGTATTGTCGAGAAGAAAAATACTATCCAGATACTTTCAAACGTACTTTTAAAATTGACCGGGAATGACCTGACGATAGAGGCAACCGACCTGGAAGTGGGAATCAGTGCGACCTATGAATGTGAAGGGATAGCACCCGGCGGTGTAACAGTGGACGCAAAGACCCTCTATGAGGTCGTCAGACAGATACCTGAAGGTACCGTTATACATTTTCTGAAAAAGGAAAATAACTGGCTGGAAATATCGGCGGGAAGATCGGTTTTTAATCTCGTGGGACTGGCTCCTGAAGATTTCCCCGAGGTTCCGGTACCCGAAGGAGAAAGCCAGTGGAACATGGATCCCGACCTCCTCAATGGAATGATAGAAAAAACGATATTTGCCGTTTCTCAGGAGGATATGCGCTATAACCTCTCGGGGGTATATATTGAAATAATACAGGACGGGAAGGCAAAGAAGATCAGAATGGTGGCGACCGACGGACACCGCCTGTCCCTGATAGATTCGGACTTCGAGGGTGACATCCCGATTCCCGCGTCCCAGGGTGTCATCGTGCCGAAGAAGGGGCTTTCGGAATTGAGCAAACTCCTCGATGAAAGTGAGCAGGCGGTCGGCATGAGGCTTGAGGGCAATAACCTGATCGTGAAACGTGATTGTCTTACGCTGGTCATGCGCCTTGTAGACGGGAGGTTTCCCGACTACCGGCAGGTAATTCCCGCGGGCAACGATAAGGAAATCAGCGTTTCCCGGGAGGATTTCATAAAGACAATAAGACGGGTTTCGATCCTGTCCTATGAACGGGTCAAGATGGTCAAGTTCCACATCTCCCCGTCGATTATGGAGATTACGTCCGAGAGCCCGGATATGGGAACGGCCCGGGAAGAAGTAACGGTTCAATATGAAGGGCCGGAGATGAGCATCGGCTTCAATTCGAACTACCTTCTGGATATCCTGGGAGCCATGGACGACCAGGAAGTCGTCATCAGGCTGCTGGACGAGTCAAGCCCCGGGGAGATTCGACCGGCAAAAGAAAAGGGCTACTTCTTCATCATCATGCCGATGAAAATATAGTTCCATTAACTGAAAATTTATGGTATACTTGGGCGTTTATCGTTGGATGAATTATTACGTCTCAGGGTATAGAGCATATGGGCGATTACAACGCTGATAAAATAAAAGTACTGGATGGTTTTGAAGCCGTCAGAAAAAGACCTGCCATGTATATCGGCTCCACGGGGAGCCCCGGGCTTCATCATCTTGTCTTTGAGGTCGTGGACAATTCCATCGATGAGGCCCTGGCGGGATACTGCGACAAGGTGGACGTCACCATTCATATCGACAACTCGGTCACCATTACCGACAACGGGCGCGGTATCCCGGTGGATATGCATAAGACTCAAAAAAGGCCGGCGGCCGAAGTGGTCATGACAATGCTCCACTCGGGCGGCAAGTTCGATAACGAGACCTATCGGTTCTCCGGAGGTCTGCACGGCGTCGGGGTGAGTGTCGTCAACGCCCTTTCGATCGAGCTCGAGATGGAGATCCGTCGGGACGGCAAGGTCTACTCCCAGAAGTATACGAGAGGCAAACCGACGGGAAAACTCGAGGTTACCGGTACCACAAAACGGACCGGGACGACCATAAAGTTCAAGCCCGACCCCGAAATCTTCGAGGAGACCGAGTTTTCGTTTGATCTTCTCTCGGAGCGACTGAGAGAACTGGCTTTCCTTACCAAGGGAATCAAGATATACATTGTCGACCAGCGGGACGGCCGGGAACACGAGTTCTCCTATAAGGGGGGGATCGTTTCGTTCGTTGAGCACCTCAATAGAAACAAGAATCCGCTCTATCCCAAGCCGATCTATTTCGAGACGGAGCGGGACGGTGTTCTCGTGGAGTGCGCCATTCAGTATAACGATTCTTATAAAGAATCCCTGTTTTCGTTCGTCAACAACATCAATACCCGTGAGGGCGGCACGCATGTGATCGGCTTTCGGTCCGCCCTGACGCGCTCGATTAACACCTACGCGCAGTCCAACGGGCTCCTGAAGGGGCTCAAGGAAAACCTCACGGGAGACGATGTGAGGGAGGGGCTGGCGACGGTCCTGTCCGTCAAGCTTAAGAATCCCCAGTTCGAGGGGCAGACCAAGGGACGGCTCGGCAACTCAGAGATCAAGGGGATTGTCGAGGCAATGATAAACGAGAGACTGGCGGCCTATTTTGAAGAAAATCCCCCCTTGGCCAAGAAGGTCATAAAGAAGGGGGTCGAGGCGGCGCAGGCCCGGGAGGCGGCTAAAAAGGCCAAGGAGTTGACCCGGCGTAAAGGGGCGCTGGAGGGACTGTCGCTGCCGGGGAAACTTGCCGACTGCCAGGAGACGTCGCCGGGACTAAGCGAGATCTACCTTGTGGAGGGAGAGAGCGCGGGAGGGTCGGCCAAGGGCGGCCGGGACAGGCGAAACCAGGCGATCCTGCCGCTGCGCGGAAAGATACTCAATGTCGAGAAAGCCCGGTTTGACAAGATGCTCGGTAGCGAGGAGATCAAAACCCTCATAACCGCCCTCGGCACCGGCATCGGATCGCAGGACTTCGATATCGCCAGGCTGCGCTATCACAAGATCATCATCATGACCGACGCAGATGTCGACGGCTCTCATATCAGGACGCTGCTGCTGACCTTTTTCTACCGGCATATGACCGAGCTCGTCGAGCGGGGCTACCTCTATATCGCCCAACCGCCCCTGTTTCGGGTCAAGAAAGGAAAGAACGAACACTACATAAAGGACGAGGGCCAACTGGATGACTTTCTGCTTAACCTGGGAATGGAAGACACAAAACTGAAACGAAAGGAAGGGGGGTCGGTATCGGGCAAGAAGTTGATAGGTCTTGCCAAGAAGATAATGCGTTTTGAGCGGATCCTCGAACATATAGACAAGAGAAAAATGGACAAGGAGCTGTTGCGCTCATTTGTCCTGGAAGATAAGCTCACGCTGGAGTCGCTCAAGAAGAAGAAACAGAAAGAGCTCTCCAACATACTCAGCAATATCGAGACCTATTTGAAGAACATCGCTCCTACCTTCGGGAGCGTTGAGTTTCAAATCGAGGACGATACGGAGCACGAGGGGACTAAAGTTGTCTGTCATACCAAGCGCAACGGTTCGGTCAGGGAGTCGATTCTGGACACCGAGTTTGTCTCATCGCCGGAATTCATCGAACTGCGCAGACTCATGGGTGAGCTCAGGGATCTGGGGGAAGCCCCCTATCTGCTGGTGAACGGGCAGAAGGAGATGAGCCTCTCGACGTACGCCGAGGTGGTCGAATTCCTCTTTGATCAGGGGAAACGGGGTCAGTCGATTCAGCGTTACAAGGGTCTGGGCGAGATGAATCCCGAGCAGCTCTGGGAAACAACCATGGACCCGGATAAAAGAACGCTCCTGCAGGTCAACATAGAAGACTCCGTAGAGGCAGACGAGATATTCACGATCCTGATGGGCGACGAGGTGGAACCACGCCGTCAATTCATCGAAAAACACGCCCTGGACGTGAAAAATCTTGATATATAGGTTTGGACAGGGACCGGTAACCCGCCGTGATTTACGGCCCCTTTTTACCGTCACCGAAACGGTAAAACCGATCGGCTTGGCGGGGCTCGGCCGTCGGATCGGGACGCCTGACCGATAACACCTGCATCGATGTACGGAAATGTCGGCGTGCGTGCGGCATTATCCCAAAATCGAAACGAATGTATTCACAACACAAACCATATGATGGGTGCCCCGAATAAGGCAATAAAGGCGCCCCTTTGTATTTACGCGAGGAGAACCAGGGATGGATGAGGTACGGTCGCACACCACGGCCATTAACATAGAAGACGAGATGCGACGCTCCTATATCGATTACGCCATGAGCGTCATCATCGGACGCGCCATTCCGGACGTACGTGACGGGCTCAAGCCGGTTCATCGGCGCATCCTGTTTGCCATGTATGATCTCAGGAACTTCCATGATGAACCCTATAAGAAATCGGCCCGGGTCGTCGGGGACGTCATCGGCAAATACCACCCTCACGGCGATCAGGCGGTCTATGACGCCCTGGTAAGAATGGCGCAGGACTTCAACATGAGGCACCTGATCGTTGACGGGCAGGGCAACTTCGGATCAATCGACGGAGACCCCCCGGCGGCCATGCGATACACCGAGGTGCGCATGGCAAAGCTTGCCAAGCACCTCCTGGACGATATCGAAAAGAATACCGTCGATTATATTCCCAACTACGACGAGACAAGAGAAGAGCCGACGATCCTCCCGGCGCGGTTCCCCAACCTGTTGCTCAACGGCTCATCGGGAATCGCCGTAGGTATGGCAACCAACATCCCGCCGCACAATCTGGGAGAATTGACGGATGCCATCATCGCGATCATTAAAAATCCGAATATCAGTATAAAAGAACTCATGAAGATCGTTCCCGGTCCCGACTTTCCGACCCGAGGATTTATCTACGGAACCGCCGGCATAAAGGAGGCCTATGAAAAGGGCCGCGGGAGGATCGTATTGCGTGCCCGTGCCAAGATTGAGACGCAGGCTCGATCCGGGAAACTCGCCATCATCGTCACGGAGATACCGTATAGTGTCAACAAGACAAAACTCATCGAGCGTATAGCAGACCTCGTGAGAAACAAGAAGATTGAAGGAATCAGCGACCTGAGGGACGAGTCGGATAGAGAGGGAATGCGCATTGTCATTGAGCTTAAAAAGGAGGCCCTGGCCCCTATCATACTCAACCGTCTCTACAGCCTTACACCGATGGAGACGACCTTTGGGGTGATTATGCTTGCCATCGTCGCCGGCAGGCCGCGCGTCATGACGCTCAAGGAGGCCCTCCTCTATTTCATCTACCACCGGCGGGAGGTGGTTACCAGGCGGACGAAGTTCGATCTCGATAAGGCCCTGGAGCGGGCCCATATCTTGGAAGGTCTGGTAAAGGCGATCCAGAATATCGACGAGATCATCAGCATCATCAAGGCGTCCAAGACCCAGCCCGAGGCCAAGGAACGCCTGATAGCACGCTTTGAATTTTCGGATATTCAGGCGCAGGCTATCCTCGATATGCGGCTGGGCCGGCTCACGTCTCTCGAAATGGAAAAGATCATTAAAGAATACGAAGAGATCCTTGCCCTCATCGAGACGCTGAGGAAGATACTGTCCGACGAAAAAGAGCTTATCAAGGTCATCGTCGATGAGCTGGTTGAGATAAAAAAGGAGTTTGCCGACGAGCGCAGGACCGAGATCATCGCAGAGACCAAGGAGCTCACCCTGGAGGACCTCGTGGCTCAGGAGGACATGGTCGTTACCGTATCCCACAACGGCTACATAAAGCGGACGCCGTTGTCTCAGTACCGATCACAGCAGCGGGGAGGCAAGGGAGTTTCGGCCATGGATATGGCCAAGGGCGATTTCATCGAGAACCTCTTTACCGCCAAGACCCATGACCACGTCCTGGTCTTTTCCGACAGGGGACGGGCCTACGGGCTCCGGGTCCATGAGATCCCCCAGGCGGCGCGGGTCAGCAAGGGCAGGTCGGTGGCAAATCTCGTCCAGATGCAGCCGGATGAGAAAGTCGCCTCGATGCTTGTTGTCTCGGACGTGGGCGGCGAAACCCATGTCATTATGGTGACCGAACGCGGGATGATTAAAAAGAGCGCCGCCTCGGAGTTTGCCAACGCCCGCCATACAGGGATTGTCGCCGTGGGGCTTAGCGAGGACGACCGTTTGGTAATCGCCAAAAACGTGGATGCAGGGTGCGAGATTATCATGGTAAGCCAAAACGGTAACGCGATCCGTTTCTCGGAAGAAGAGGTAAGGTCCATGGGACGGGCCGCCCAGGGGGTCAAGGCGATAAGGCTCTCAGCAGCAGACCGGGTGGTGGGGATGGCGCTGGTTACGGAGGGGTGCAGTATACTTACGGCCACGGAGAAGGGCTTTGGAAAGCGTACCAAGGAGGATGAATACCCGGCGATCAAGCGGGGGGGCAAGGGTGTCATTGCGCTCAAGGCTACCGAGAGGACGGGAAAACTCATCGGCATACGAAGCATACTGGCCGATGATGAAGTCATCATGATCTCGGACAAGGGCAAATTCTTGAGACTCAAGGGCTCGTCCATCTCAACCATCGGGAGAAACACCCAGGGAGTGCGGCTGATGAACGTGGATCCGGGCGAACGGCTCGTGAGTATCGCGGTATTGGCCGAAAGAGAGGAGGAAAACGGCAATGCGTAGGATGATCGTCATAATCCTAGGGGCGCTGCTTCTTGCGGGCGCGGTATCCTGCGCAAAAGATCCCCTGAAGGATGATTTTGAGCGGGCCGATAAGCTTTGCGAAAAGGAGCACTACGAAGAAGCGGCCGAGATGTTTCGGGAAATCGCCATTGTCAATCCTCACTCCGACTACGCGCCCAAGGCGCTTTTTCGATCGGGTACGATCAATTATCTCTACCTCAAGCGGTACGAAGACGCCATCGAGGACTTCGCATATCTCGTCTATTACTATCCCGAGGATAAACTCGCCTTCGAATGCCAGGCCGATATCGTCGATATATACATGGCCAAGATAAACAATTACGGCCAGGCCATCGTAGAGCTGAGAAAGCTCATCGAGAACTACCCCGGCCATGATACAATCGACCAGTATCAATATAAGCTGGCACGCTGCTACTACTTTATGCGGGATTTTGATCAGGCAAGGCTCGAATACCTGATCCTGCTGGATAGCTACCGCCGAACGAAGCTCAAGCCCGATATATATTTCGACATTGCCAACACGTACTTCGTGGAGGGGGGCGGTAAGGTCGATAAGGCCCTCGAGTATTACGAAAAGCTGATCGATGAATACCCGGAGTCTCCGCTTGTCACGGAGGCCCGGTTCTATAGCGCCGCGGCACTGGAGGAAAAAGGGGCCCTGGACGAAGCGCTCAAGGCCTACGAGGAGCTGCTGCCGGTCTACCCGAACCCGAGCATGGTGGCACTTAGGATCGAGGGGATTAAAAATATAATCCAGAAGAAGGCCGCCCCCGCGCCCCTGGATAACTCTATGGGTCTGGGTTCGACCGAGGGGGAATTCGTCGAAGGCAGCGGGGACGAGAACGGACCGCCGGCCGTCGGCGATAACGAGAAACCAGACGGCATTGTTATTAAAACCCCGGAAAAGAAAAAGGAGACCCCGCCGGATAACACAACGAAAGAGACCTCGCCGTAGTACGGGGAAAGAAATACGGTCTATTAGGTATGGAGGCCAGCGATGAATCATATCGGCCTTGATTTGGGAGTTATTTGGGGTCGGTTGGCGCAGGACCCCGGCTATACGGATGCGACCAACCAGGCGATTGAGCTCCTCAGAGATCCACATCATTTTCAGTGGTATATAATTCCAATCTTCGTTGCCGTTTTCTATATATATTTCAGTGAAATCGAGAAGAAAAACTGGAATGTGGTTCTGGCCGGCCTGGCGTTCTGGGGCGTGGAGTGGTTCTTCGAGATCATCAACGCGCTGTTTCTGACTATCCACGGGACCTCCGCCCTGTGGACCACCCCGTGCGTCAACAGTGCTACCGGCGTTGTTAACAGCGCGTATAACATACTGGTTGGACTCAACGTCGAGATCAGCCTGATGTTCCTGTTCATGGGCGTCGTCTTCGCAAAGGTGCTCCCGCGGGACAAAGATAAAAAGATCCTGGGGATCGGCAACCGGACGTTCTTGGCCCTTCTCTTCGCCATCCTCTGCGTGGGCGTAGAGGTCGTCCTCAATTTCTGGGACGCCCTGATCTGGGAGTATCCGTGGTGGAACTGGTATAATCCGGTCCTGATTATTCTCCTCGCCTATTTCCCCCTCATCCGGTCCTCGTTTACGGTCTACGATCTCAAGCCGAGACCCAAACAGGTCACCGTTACCGCCGCGATATATGCCCTTGACGTCGTGTTTCTGGTCGTCTGTATGGGCATCTTCGGGTGGATTTGATGCGCGAAGAATATTCGCTTCCCGCTCGGTCTGAGGCCGAAGGGGTTCAGAAAATGAAAAGAAGATAACAAGCGGTTTATTGAAGCTTCGGGCGGCCCTTAGGCCGCCCGATTTTTTGGAGGTGCGTGCTGCGGGTATCGTTTGGGTGAGACTATTTGACGAAGTACCAGTCGGCCACCAGCGTCTTCTGTTTGGGCACGACCAGCATGATCACGGGGCGCGCGGCGATCTTTCCGGGCATCCCGACGAGCGTCACGGTTATCGTGTCATTATCCAGGGTCACCTCTTTTGCGGTCAGGCCGTAGAAGCCACGGTTTCCGTCGGCGGCAATCCCGATGACCGACTTATTCTTGAAATCGACGGCGCCAATCTTCGCGTATTCGATTCCAAGCTCCTTACATATCTTATTGAGCTCGTCGGCCGACGTTACTGTGAACTCCGTGTCGATGAGGGCGTAATCGATCGTATCGGTATAGAGCACCGTGTAGTCGATCGGCTTGCCGTAGGTGACGCCCTTCTCGATCATCTTTTGCTTCATGCCCGAAACGAGGATCGAATCCAGGTTGTTATCGACGATGGCCACGCTGGAGTCAAATCCCCGGCCCTCGCTCTCCATGCCAGGGGCGCCCGCCATCGTCGACGGTGCCGGGACCTTGGAGGCCAGGCCCTTATCCTCGGCACGGCCCGCGCCCAGCTTCCAGAATCCCTCGTCCTTCTTGTCTTCCATGGCATAGTAGTCACCGCCGGCCATCATCACCGTCTCGGTTGTTCCCGAATCGGTGACGTACTCTCCCTTATAGGTGAGGTACTGGAACGTTCCCTCGCTGCCCTTGGCGATCTTTGTGAATATATCGACGCCGTCCGTGGAAAGACCGCTGGCCCCGATCGTGTTGATGATGATCTCTTTTTTCAGCGCCTGCTTGACCTCGTTTTCCCATGTGTAGTCATTATCATAGACGTGGGGCGGAGCGTCGCCGATAAGAAAGATCGTCTTTTCGGTGTTGACGTCGCGATCCCAGTTCATGTCGTTGATCGTGACGTGCAGCGCCTCGTTGACGCTTTCCGGCTCATCACCACCGCCGGAGGCCTCAATACCCTTGACTTCCTTTATGACGGCGTCGGTATCATCGGTGAGCTTAAAGAGCCTGGTTACGTAGTCATCGCCCCGGTCGCGATAGACCACCAGCCCGAACCTCACGTCGGGCCTGGGCGTGCCGCCCTCGATCTCGGCGATCATATCGACCAGGCTCTTCTTGACGACGCCGATCTCATCGCCCATGGAGCCCGTGGTATCCACGAGAAATACGACGTCCATCCGCGGGACTTTCTCGGCGGCAAAAAGAGATACGGCGGAAGAAAATAGGGCTGTCAGTAAGACAGCAGCGGAAAAGAGTATAGTAGCGCGTTTCATGGGTTACCTCCGGTTTATAATCGGTTTGACAGCGCCTGACCGAAAAGGTTCCAGGGAGTGCCGTCAACGGGCGGAAGAGAAGAGATACCCGCCGCCCGTTTTTGCCCGTTAGTGGAATTGCCGAGGGTTGACGTGCGGTTGGCTGTTTCGGGCTCGGTCAAACGTCCTGCTGCCGGCATCGGGGATATCGGGGATCCGTCAAGACGGGCCGTCGTAGCGGCCGCGCGGTGTTGAGACGCCCGTCCGCGAAAGGCCATTGGTCTTTAGGATGCACCGCAGGGCGCACGTCCCATTGCTTTCTCGAAAAGAGCCCGGCTAATCGGACCCCCGGCCCCGCCGTGGGGCGCCAACGGCCAAAGGGGTTACGAGTTGGCCTTCACGAACAACATCCTCAGGTCATAGAGGATCGTATCGATAAAGCCCGTCTCGTCGGGCGTCAGGTTTCCCTCCGTTTTTTCCTTGAGGAGAGAGATGAGGTCGATCGTCTGGCGGGCCCCGGCGAGATCCGTTATGGTCTTGCCGGATACCGGATCGGGAAACTGGCCCAGGTAGATGAGGGCCGAGGTGGAAAGCGACATGATAAACGAGGTAAAGGTCAGCGGACCGTAGGGGCGCTCCTCGGCTCGGGGACCTGTTTCGGGCTCGGGACGGTCTTCTCCGGGCTCTCGATCGGCCTTGTCGGTCGTCGTCTCTGTCTCGGGAGATTCGGCCTTTGGGGGCTGCTGCGCCTCAGGTGCCTGTTCGGCCGGGCTGTCCGTGGCCGGAGATTCGGTCTCCGGCGAGTCTTCCTTGCCGACCCTTCGCTTGTCGTGGACGGCGAAGCCCTTGTCCTGTTGCTCGGTTTGGTCTTTGTCTTTAGTGTCCATTGCCTCTCCCTGAATGTCTATTCGGCGGCCTGTGCCTGAAATATGAGAGAGATACCAATCCTTTCCCTATACCGACCCAGACGGCGGTCTACCAGCCGAGCTTTGCCCGGGGGTTGAAAGGATTCTGTCCATCGAAGTCCCGAAGGAGCTTTTTACTCGAATCGGAGATCTTCTTCGGAACGGCGATCTTGATGACGGCGTACATATCACCGCGGCCGGCGCCCTTGAGATGGGGCGCGCCTTTGCCACGCAGGCGGAGTTTCTGACCCCCCTGGGTACCTTCCGGAATAGTGAGGCGTGTGGGGCCGTCGACGGTGGGGATATTCACCTGGGCCCCGAGGGCGGCCTCCGTGATGGTAACGGGGATTTCTACGTAGATGTCGCCTTCTTTGCGGGTGAAGTAAGGATGCGGTTTGACCCTCGTGATGATGTAGAGGTCCCCCGAAGGTCCCCCCGCGGACCCGGGGCCGCCCTTCCCCTTGAGCCTGACGCGGGAGCCTTCGTTGACGCCGGCCGGGATAGTCACGGTCAGGTGTTCCGTACCGGTCTCCGTTCGGAGGGTTACGGTCTTCGTGACCCCACCAACGGCCTCCATGAAGTCTATCTCCATAGTGTAGGAAAGATCCTGTCCCGCCCGGGGCCTCCGGACGGAGGAACGGCGTGCTCCGAACAGTTCGGAAAAGATGTCGGAAAATGAGCCGTATTGATCTGTGGCGCCGCTGCCGGAAAAGTCAAATCCCTCAAACGGGCTCTCGCCGCTTTTCCACGTCCATGTCCGTGCTCCGGGTCCGCCCCCGGGAGAAAAGGCGGCGTCTCCGAACTGATCAAACATCTTTTTCTTTTCGGGGTCGGTAAGGACCTCGTAGGCCTCGGAGATATCTTTGAATTTATCCTCGGCGGAAGGATCGCCGGGATTCATATCGGGGTGATATTTTCGGGCGAGTTTTCGATACGCCTTCTTGATTTCGTCGATTGAGGCGCCGCGGGAAAGCCCGAGCGCCTCATAGTAGTCCTTTTTTGCCATCTAAGAAATAATAACGGTAATCCGTTGGGATAAAGGAAAACGTTTAAGTCTCTTTGATCTCGATCTGTTTGGGACGGGCGTCTTTTACCTTTGGAATCATTATCTCCAGAAGTCCGTCCTTAAATGTAGCGGTCACCTTTGAGCTGTCGACGGTTTGCGGCAGAGAAAATGTTCGGGAAAAGGACCCGTATGACCGCTCGATTCGGTGGTAATTCTCTTCTTTTATATCCTTTTCGAACTTGCGCTCGCCTCTGAGCACGAGGTTGGAGTCCTTAATCTCGATTGTAACGTCGTTCTTGTTCAATCCCGCAAGCTCCGCCTTCAGGATGACGGCCTTATCGGTCTCGTAAATATCGACGGGCGGCGACCAGAACCCGGGAGCCAGGGATTGTTCATACCCACGATTTCTGGTCATGCTGTCCTGAAAGAGACGGTCCATCCTGTCCTGCAGTGTAAGCAGATCGTGGAAAGGATCCCACCTGATCAGAGCCATTGAGAACACCTCCTTTTAGATTACTGCCTTACCGTATACTATCATAACATCCCTTTGATAATAATGTAAACAAATTTAGCGACAAAGTCAAGGGGCCGCCGGTTGGTTTTTTCTTGACATAATGGGGGGCACACGGTTTAATAGGCGTGTGTTTTTGGGCCATCAGAACAATTTGAGGATGAAATGAAAAGATCTCTGATTGGGTTTATAGTGTTGCTCGCGATTGTAATGATCGCGGGATGCGGATATCGAACTCCCGAAGACTGCCAAAAATCGTTATTCAAGGCGATTTCAAATGATGACGCCGAAGCGTTTTTTAAGTGTGTGCTTACGCCTCCCGAGGATGAAAAGGAGCGGGAAGCGGTATTCACCTGGGCCAGGGAGAATTACACGCCGTACCTCGGCGGAGAGATCATGAGCAAGAACGAGATAGATAGCGTCACAATCCTCAATATAACTCCCTCGGCGGATTATCTCAGCATCTATGGCTCGGCCCTGGCGCCGGAGCCGCTGGGCCTGGCCTTCGTCAAAGAGAAAGGGTATAAGCTCGACCTGGAGTACACGGAAAAAGTCAAGGAACTCCAGGAGCTTTACAAGGGCTTGATGCGTTGATCATAAGAGAATAATAGGACCGTTATCTTTTCAGGGTACGGAACAGGGGTTGGGCAACGACGGCGGGCAATAGCGCGACGGCCGACGGGAGATGGGCAAGGATTGAATACGGTCGCAGGAAATAATAAGACCCGATCATCCGTGATCGGGTCTTTCTTTTATCTCCGGATGGTCTATGGTGTTAGGGCGCAACGGATAACGGCAAAAATTCCGACAAAGGCGGTAAAGAGAATCAGGACGATACGCTTGACACTCCGTAATTTATTATCGATGTCTTTGCCGCGGATGGATTGCACATACAGGTAGGCAAAGACGAAGAAATATATACCGATGGAAAGTCCGACGGCGACCAGGGCGAAGACGGCCGCTTTGAGAAGAGAGATATGGTCCATTTAACAAGGCCGCCGATTGGGCGATAAGAGGCTGTCGGAACAAAAAACACGGGAAAACGAAAAACGCTACGGGCCCGATATTTTTACCGTGTCCGCATCTTTTGCATTTCACCGGGTAATGCCCTATGCCTCCAATCCAAGCGCCCGCAGCACCCGTTCGTTGAATATCTCGGGCTTTTCCACAACCGGGTTGTGAAGACTCTCCGGGATCGAGATAACAACCAGGTTCTGAAAATAGGTATTGACGAGTTTCCCGAACTCCCCAATCGGCCCGAAGGACCTGCCCCCCTCCACGTAAAATACCGGAACATTTGTCCGATAGGTTTCCCGATAGGATGCAAATTTTCCTTTCGAGAACCGATGTATGGCCGACAGAAAGTCAAGGGCGCTGTCTATCCGGGTGCGCTCGAACCCCTCCCAGGTGTAGAGCCAGCCGTTGTTGCCGTTTGACTGCTGAAGTGGAAGGAAGGAGTTGAGAAAATTAAACCCGGTAGCGGTCTTGAAGACAGTTTGATAGAGAATCTTATTGAGCTTCGGGATCAACAACGGAAAGAAGTATCTCGGAAAGTAGGCGTGTACCTCGATGAGAATAAGCCGCCTGATCAACTCCGGATAGCGGGCAACCACTTCCATGGCGATGTTTCCGCCCAGGCAGTTGCCGACAAGTGTAATCTTACCAAGACCAAGCTTCTGGATATACTTCTTGCCGAGTTCGATGAAGTCCTCGATAGAGAAGTGCGGCAACGGCGTACTGCCGCCGTAACCGGGCCACGCGGGTCGGTATACGGTAAAGTGGCGGGCAAACGCTTCGTGACACATCCCGAACGTGTCCTCATTGCCAATCCAGCCGTGGTAGAAGACAAGGGGAGGGCCCGACCCGCTGACCTTGGTGGTGATCGTCAGGCCGTCGATTTCGGAGGTAATGAGCGATTCGGTTATTCTCTTTCTTCGGGGGGGAGGCATCGTCTTGGCTTTCAGTTGGGATTCCATAATTCACTCCAATCGATACATAATACCGTATTTATGTCTTTTTTTTACCAGATAACGGCGCTCCTGTCAATCCTATAAATACCGTATAGTATAAGAAGTATTCCCCGGCGTTTTCTCATGTAAGGCCGCCTTAGCCGGCTCCTCGGAAACAGGGGGCCGGCCAACCGGCCGGGTCTTAAGGTTAGAAATCCTCCCGATAGGTCGATTCGGGAGTTTCTTCCCATATCGACCTGATCCAGAGCGATAGAGTTGTGAAGAACCCTTTTTATCGAAGCGACGGGCCGAATACGCGATTATCATCATCGGATTAAAGGCGACCGAGGGCCTATGGCTCCGTATGAGCTTGGATAATCTCACGCTTCTCCCACAAATTCGGGAAAGCCGCCCACCCTCAGAAAAAGCCCTTTCGTTATTGGCATATTGTTGCCGGCGACGAAAGGTCGACCGATATGATTTGAGACCAAGAGGGAAAGGAATACGATTACATTATACAGGTTATAGAGGACGGCTTTTGGAAGAACCGTTTGACGAAAAAGGTTGAATCCACAAACGGCGTCGATCTCCTTTTGTCCCGAGAAAGCGGTCGAAATGTGCCGTACCCAATGACGTGAGACAATCCCGTCGGCGTCGATAAAGCAGAGTATATCTCCTGATGCGTGAGCCGCCCCAAAGTTCCGGGCAGCGGATATTCCCTGCTGGGGGCAAGAGAGGACGATATCGATATAAAAGCGGGCGACCCGAGCGGTTGTATCAGTGGCGTTACTGTCCACCACGATCAGTTCAAAATCACGAAAGGACTGATCCTTGAGGCTTTCGAGGCACGCCCCACGGTACGCCTCCTCATTGTAGGCCGGAATGATCAGAGAGATGGTTCTTTTCATGGGTATACCTTACCGCGCCGGCACGGGATCAACGCGTTTCATTCACATCTTAGGATATATAATACCAATTTTAGCAGTAATAGAGTATAAACGGTCGGTAAATTCTTGGTGTGGAATCGATCGCTTTTCCTTATCGATTCGCCAGCTCGGGATTTCGAGGGCCGATCGGGCCGGGAATCGGGAGAAAGAGGCGATTTTAACGCATGAAACGAACAAAAACGACGAAATTGCTTGCTATCGACCCATGGATTTGGTATAAAATCAAGGCTTAACTACTTGAGAAATGAGGTGATACCGTTGGGCAGCGTGATTAAGAAACGGCGAAAGAAGATGCGAAAGCATAAATATAAAAAGCTTCGCGCAAAGATGCGCCATAAACGCAGACGCGGCAGATAATAGACTGAGGCGGTCTTTTTCTTGGGCTTTTTAAGACGAGGGGCTTTCCATGGGCGTCACCGCACCCAAAGCCCCCGTTTTATTTTCTGTTCATGATATAAACAGCCTTGTAGTATAGTCTGGGCGTCGGTCGTCCGTTACGACCGGGAGATACCGTTACCGACTTCCCGCCGACAGAACCGTTTTCGGCGGTCGGCATCGATAGGGTATTGGGACGCCTCTTTTCGGTCGATCCGTGAAAGAAATCGATACGGGATACAAGAAGCGCCATATTCTCATCACCGGATCGCCTGGTGTGGGGAAAACCACGCTGATTGCCTCCATTGTCGTGAGACTTCCCGGGACGAAAACCGGATTCATCACCCGGGAGATCCGGAAGGGCGGCGTCAGAAAGGGGTTTATCATCGAGACGTTGGACGGAGAGAGGGCCTCCCTTGCACAAGTGACGCCTTTTGGATCGCCCCGGGTAGGAAAGTACCGCGTCATTTCAGAATCTATACGGCGGGTGGGCGTCCCGGCGATTGGAGGTCGGGCCGATTTTATCGTCATCGATGAGATCGGGAAGATAGAAGGTACCCCTGAGGGTTTTATTCGGGCGGTACATAAGGTCCTTGCAGGACCCTCCACCGTTATCGCGACGATTGCCGGTAATGGTAACTCCTTTATCGAGGAAATAAAGCTCAGACCGGATGTACAGCTGTTCAAGATGACGCTCAGGAATCGGGATTCGCTGGCCGAAGATATTCTCAAAAAAATATCGGCCTCGATGGCCGATGATGACGGGTGGGCGAACCGGAGGTGAATCTACACAGGGTCGATAAGGATCGGCACTGGAAGCCGTTATGAAGATAGTCAAGGCCGAATTCATCAAGAGCGCCAGCAGTGTTTCCGATTATCCCAGGAGTTTGTTACCCCAGGTTGCATTTGCCGGTCGCTCCAATGTCGGTAAATCGTCTCTGATAAACTGCCTCGTCGAAAGGAAGGACCTCGCCAAGACCTCATCGGTCCCCGGCAAGACACGGGCGATCAATTTTTTCTCCGTAAACGACAGCATTGTTTTTGTTGATCTGCCCGGCTATGGCTACGCAAGGGTCTCGAAAGAAATTCGGCAGACGTGGCGCCCGATGGTCGAGGGATTCTTCACGAGCTCACCGACGATTCGAATTGCCGTCATTATCATTGATATCAGGCGCGGGCCCGAAGTCGAAGAGCTCAATCTCGCTTCATGGCTTTCCGTCCATTCGATTCCCGTTCTGTTCGTGGCGACAAAGGCCGATAAAGAGAAAAAAGGCCTGGTGAAGGCCCGCGTTAAGGATATCGCACAGGTCCTGGAGGTCTCCGAGAGTGATATCGTCCTTTTCTCGGCCAAGACGCGGGTGGGACGGGATCTCCTCTGGTCGCGTATCCGCGAGACGTGCAATGGCTGATTCTATCTCCTTTACCAGTCCGGCCAAGGTAAACTACTACCTCCGGGTAACGGGTCGGCGCCCGGATGGTTATCACGATCTGGTCAACGTGATGTGCCGGGTGAGCCTCTTTGACGAGATCAGTATGACCGTCGGGGGCGCGGGAATCCGTGTCTATGCCGATAATCCGGACGTACCGTCCGATTCCACAAACAGCGTCTATCGGGCGGTACGGTTGCTCCTGGAAACGGCAAAGAGTACAGTCGGCGTCGATATCCGAATAAAGAAGCATATCCCGGTGCAATCGGGCCTTGGAGGGGCCAGTTCCAATGCCGCGGCGGTTATGGCGCGGCTAAACGAGCTGCTCGGGCTGGGTTTTACCCGGGAAGAGCTCATAGGATTGGGGATCCGGATAGGGTCCGACGTCCCGTTTTTCCTCTTCGGATCTCCCGCGGTGGCCACCGGGAAGGGTGAAGTCCTTGAAAGGGTCGATGGGATTGCCGACGCGTGGTTGGTAATTGTGAAGCCGGCAGGGGGAATTTCGACCAGAGAGGCATATGAAAAGATTGATTTGTTATTGACAGAAGAAAAAAAACATATTATTATTCCAAAGTTTATTGCTACGTTTGGTGATCTTGTCGGCTCTATGTTAAATGACTTCGAGCCGGTGGCCGAGGCGATGCTCGGCGAAATAACGGATATAAAGATTAAGCTGATAAAGCTTGGCGCGCTCAAAGCGATGCTTTCGGGAAGCGGCTCGGCGGTCTTCGGCGTCTTTACCAATGAGGTCACGGCCCGGCGTGCGTATGAAGAATTAACTACTCATTCGGTGTGGAATGCCTATATAGCGAAGAATCTCTTCGAATAAATATATATACTATGGAGGCATCGATGGATATTACTGAGGTTAGGGTCTTCCCGGTGAACGAGGAGAGACTGAAGGCATATGCTACCATTACGTTTGACGACTGTTTTATTATTCGAGATCTAAAGATCATTGACGGCAACAATGGGCTCTTTGTCGCGATGCCCAGCAAAAAGCGAAAGGACGGAACATTTAGGGATACGGCGCATCCCCTCAACAATGAGACACGGGAACATATCGAGGACGTGGTGCTGAGAGAATACGAAAAGGAACTGTCGAGAATTACGGAGGGCGGAAGGCCGCTGGCGATGGACGAGCATTAGCCGACGCTCGTTGATGTGGAAACAATGGGCGAGTAGGGGCGGGTCCCGAACGCCGAGCGATATAGTAATAATAGTGGGGTGTCGACAAGCGGTAAGTCACGGGATTTTGGATCCCGCATTCGGAGGTTCGAATCCTCCCACCCCAGCCATAACGCAAAGAAAGAGTCATTAAGTGGATAGGATTAAGGTCTTCGCCGGGTCTTCCAACCCCCTGATGGCCCGGGAAATATGCGATTTCTTGGGAATCCCCCTGGGGAAAGCGAAGATTTCCCTGTTTTCAGACAGTGAGATCTCCGTGGAGATCCACGAGAGCGTGCGGGGTATGCAGGTCTTCGTGATCCAGTCTACCTGCCCCCCCGTAAACAATAACCTCATGGAACTCCTGGTTATGATTGATGCCCTTAAGCGTGCATCGGCCGAGGAGATAACCGCGGTTATTCCCTACTACGGGTATGCGCGGCAGGACCGCAAGGTCTTCCCCCGGGCCCCGATATCGGCAAAGCTCGTGGCGGATCTTCTGGAGAAGGCGGGTGCTCATCGGGTCATATCGATGGAGCTGCATGCCGGCCAGATCCAGGGCTTTTTTAATATACCGGTGGATCACCTTTACTCATCACCGGTGACGATCGATTACCTGAAGAAAAAATTCGACCGTGATGCGGTTATTGTTTCTCCCGACGCCGGGGGCGTCGAGCGGGCCCGGGCATACGCCCAGCGCCTCGAAATGGGGCTTGCCATTATAGACAAACGCCGCGCGGGGCCGAATGTCGCTCAGGTGATGAACATCATCGGAGAAGTAGAGGGGGAAAACACCGTAATCCTGGATGATATGGTTGATACCGCGGGTACTCTCGTCAAGGCGGCCGACGCGCTTCTTGAAAACGGGGCAAAGGCGGTCTACGCGGCGTCGACCCACGCGGTTCTTTCGGGACAGGCCGTCGAGCGCATAAAGAACTCGTCCATAAAGGAGCTGGTGGTTACCAATACGATCCCGCTTTCGGATGAGGCGAAAAACTCGGGAAAAGTGACGGTCCTTTCGGTCTCGCACCTTCTGGGGGAGGCCATCAAACGGGTGTATCAACGGGGTTCGGTAAGCGAACTTTTTATTTAATGAACGCCGACAGGTGAAGGGTTCAATGCCGCGAGAGGAAAGCTCGGCGGCGGAATTATAACCCTTGATAATTTTAGAAGGTGATAAGCAATGGAACTTGCAGAATTAAAAGTCGAGACGAGGCAGGGCTCGGGAAAGGGTGCCGCCCGAAGGATGCGAAGAAATAACAGGCTGCCGGGAATAATCTACGGTCGCGGGGAAGAGTCGGTCAAGGTTCAGGTCGACCCCGCCGAGATTAGGGCGGCGGTACGCTCCCATGAAGGGTCGCTCCCGGTGTTTTCCATCGTCGGGATAAATGAGGCCGAGAAGCTCTCGGGCAGCGCCGTGATTGTCCGCGAGCTGCAGACCGATCCCCTCACCCACGAATATCTCCACGTGGATTTCATGAAGATTGACCTGTCAAAGCAGATCACCGTCGAAGTTCCGCTCCACTTTACCGGCAAGGCGCGGGGCCTCAAGATGGGCGGAGTCATGGACGAACCGGTAAGGAAGCTTGACGTTATATGTTTCCCGACGGATATTCCGGAGTTTATCGAGGTTGATACGACCGATCTCGATATCGGCGAATCGATCCATCTCAAAGATATCCTTCTGCCCAAGGGCTGCTCGGTAGATACGACTGTCGATATTACCCTGGTATCGGTTATCGTGCCCAGGCTGATCAAGGAGACCGAGGAGCTGGCCGAGGAAACGGTCGAGGAACCGGAAGAGGAAAAGGCCGAATAGAACGGATCTATGCCTTAGCGTGAACAAGCAGAAGACCGAAGACGATCACCAAACAACGGGACGGCGGGCAGCCTCTCAACACGGACCCGCAAAGCCGAATAAGAGGCAGGCACCATGAAAGCCGTCTTCGGTCTGGGCAACCCGGGAACGGGATACGAGAGAACACGGCACAACATCGGACGCATGGTCGTCGCGTCATGGGCGGCGGATGCGGGGATAAAGATCGGGGGGAGGCGCTTTGAGGCGCGCACGGGCATGGGGCGCATGGGGCAACAGGCGGTCATCGCGGCGCTCCCCCAGACCTATATGAACCTATCGGGGCGTTCGGTGGCCCGGGTAGCGTCATATTATAAGCTCAGTCCCGGAGATATCGTTATCGTCTATGACGATATGGATCTCGAATTGGGCAAGATTCGGATCAGGCCGCGCGGGGGCGACGGCGGGCACCGGGGAATCCGATCGATTATCGAAGAGCTGGGCTCTCCCGATTTCGCGCGGCTTCGGATCGGGATAGGCAGGCCCCCGGATGATGACGATACGGTAGATTTCGTGCTGATGCCGTTTACTGCGGAGGAACGTGAAATCATAGACGAGACGATTCAGAGGGCGCACACGGCCCTCGTCACGATACTGACCCATGGTGTTGAGTTTGCAATGAACGAATTCAACGGGTAGTTGCTTCACGGTTCAATTCAGGAGGTTCGTATGAGTTACGCGTTGCTGTATGCAGTGCCGATTATCGGATTGATTGGGCTTTTGATTGCCCTGTTCATTTACCTCTTCATAAAGAAGCAGGACGACGGCACCGAGCTAATGAGGGATCTGGCACAACAGATCCACGATGGCGCCATGGTCTTCTTGAAGAGAGAATACTCGATCTTGGCGGTATTCCTCGTTGCGGTGGCGCTTTTATTGGGAATATTTGTTGATAGCAGCTGGATGACCACGGTGTGCTACATTTCGGGCGCACTCTGTTCGATGCTGGCGGGGTTCTTCGGCATGAAGGCCGCCACCCGGGCCAACGTTCGGACATCCCAGGCCGCCGCAAAATCCGGTATGGAAAAGGCTCTCACCATATCGTTTATGGGCGGTGTGGTCATGGGCCTTTCAGTGGCAAGCCTCGGCCTCGTGGGCGTGGGGATATACTTCCTTATCTTCGGTGGTGATCCCACGACCGCCAAATATATCAACGGCTTTGCCATGGGTGCCAGCTCCATCGCGCTGTTTGCGCGTGTGGGCGGCGGGATCTTCACCAAGAGCGCGGACGTCGGTGCCGACCTCGTCGGTAAGGTAGAGGCGGGCATCCCCGAGGATGACCCCCGTAACCCCGGCGTCATCGCCGATAACGTGGGCGATAACGTGGGCGACATCGCGGGCATGGGCGCGGATATCTTCGAGTCGTACGTCGGCGCGATTATAGCTTCCATCGCCATCGCGGCTACCGCGACAATCCCCACCCTCGACTACGCCATCAAGGGGACCACTATCACGGATCTCAATGCGGACATATGGCGGATCAAGCTTATGACCCTTCCGCTCGTGGTCGTGGCGTTCGGCCTGATCTGCTCACTCATCGGCATCTGGTCGGTCAAGATCTTCAGGAAAATCGGTCCGGCAGCAACGCTCAGATATTCGACGATGCTTGCGGCGGCCCTGTTCCTGGTCGGGAACTACTTCATCTGTGCCAGCTTTGACAGCGTCCCGACATTTGTGGCAATCCTTGCCGGGACCATTGCCGGTATCCTCATCGGCCTGGTTACGGAGTGGTATACGTCGGCAAACGACTGGTTCACCAAGAACGTCCCGGTCAGGAGGATCGCTGAGGCGTCACAGACCGGCCCCGCCACCAACATCATCAACGGGCTGGCCATCGGAATGGAATCGACGATAATTCCGCTGCTCATCATATGCGCGGGTACGCTTCTGGCCTATCGATTTGCGGGCATCTACGGGATCGGCATCTCGGCGGTCGGGATGCTCGGCACCGTGGGCATCACGATGAGCGTGGACGCCTACGGTCCTGCGGCCGACAATGCCGGCGGCATCACCGAAATGGCGGGCCTGGGTAAGAACGTCAGGAAGATCACCGACAGCCTGGATGCCCTCGGAAACACGACGGCGGCCCTCGGCAAGGGATTTGCCATCGGCTCGGCGGCCCTCACGGCGCTGGCCCTCTTTTCCGCGTACACCCAGGCGGTAAAAATTCCGATGATTAACCTGCTCAACCCGCTTGTGATTGTCGGGCTATTCATCGGTGCGGTAATCCCGTTCTTCATCGCCTCCCGGACGATGACCGCGGTCGGCAAGGCCGCCTTCGAAATGGTAGAGGAGATCCGGCGCCAGTTCAGGGAAATCCCCGGCATCATGGAAGGAAAGGGGAAACCCCAGCCCTCCAAGTGCGTGGATATCGCCACCAAGGCGTCCCTCAAGTATATGATCATCCCCGGGCTTTCCGCGGTTATCCTTCCCCCGCTGGTAGGATTGGTACTCGGTAGGGATGCCCTTGGCGGTATGCTCTGCGGTGCCACGGCCACCGGCGTCCTGATGGCTCTGTTTATGGCCAACGGCGGAGCGGCGTGGGATAACGCCAAGAAGTATATTGAAGAAGGCAATTACGGCGGCAAGGGTTCGGACGCCCACAAGGCGGCCGTCGTGGGTGACACGATCGGCGATCCCTTCAAGGATACGTCCGGCCCCGCCATGAACATCCTCATCAAGCTGATGAGCGTGGTGTCGCTGGTTATCGCGCCGATGTTGATCAGGACCGAAGGCCTTCTGGCGCGATTCTTCTAAGACGACCAAACAACGGTCTTTCAGGGGGGCATCCGATGCCCCCCTTTTTTTTGAGCCCTACACCCATCGTCTCTCTTGACAACCCGACCGACATCCGGTAAAAGTAGTGGTAGACAACCGATATCGCCCGTCACGTTGCCATCCATACCCACTGGGAGAACCGATATGACACCCGAAAAAGACCTATTTGAACAATTATCCGACAGGATCATGACCACCGGCTCCAAAATCATACCCCAGCTCTTTCGATTCATCGCGACCGAGGATGACGCGAAGCTGATGCTGGCCACCCCCGGCACCGTCGATGAGCTTGCCGAAAAGACGGGAGGCAGCAGGGATGATGTGCAGAAGAAGCTTGGCGATCTCTTCCACAAGGGGCTCATGTTCAAGGCGAGAAAGGGTGACATGACGACCTATAAGATGTGTAAGGATATCGTACAGTTTCACGACGGAACCATCCTCTGGCCGGAGGCGCCCAAATCGTACCACCAGCTCTGGAAGAAGTACATGGACGAGGAGTGGTTCGATTACGCGCGGGTCATAGAAAAGTTCGTCAAGGACCCGTTTACCCGGGTTGTGCCCATCGGCCAGTCCATAAAGGCCGAGGGGCAGATTCAGACCGTCGATGACGTCATGAATATCATCGACCAGACCAACCGGGTGGCGGTCACGGACTGCACCTGCCGGACGATCGACGGCAAATGCGGCCACGAATTGAGGGTCTGCGTGCAGGTGGGCCGATCGGCCGAATACGCCATCGAGCGGGGAACGGGGACCGAGCTCACCAAGGACGAGGCCAAAAAGATCATCTCCCGGTGCGACGAGGCGGGTCTGGTGCACGTGATCATGAATAGCTCCACGCGCCAGAACTTCATCTGCAACTGCTGCAGCGACTGCTGCCAGACGATGCCCGTCTTCGTAAAGGCCGGGGTCAAGATCCTGGCGCCCAGCCGCTTTTCGGCCGAGGTCGATGTGGATACCTGCACCGGCTGCGAGGCGTGCGTCGATCGCTGCTTCTTCGGGGCGCTCTTAATGGAGGACGGGACGGCCGTCGTTTCCGCCGAGAAGTGCATGGGGTGCGGCGTCTGCGTGCCGGCCTGCCCGGCCGAGGCGATTACGCTTTTCGAGGTGCGGGCAAAAGAGACGATACCGGCATAAGGACTTCGGTCAAGGCACCTATCGTGATCGATTTAAGGGACAACGCGCCTTATTACTCGCGGCTCGTTTACGGGGAAGTCTTACCCGCCGTAAACGGCGTTACGGTAGTTTCACCTGATTGATCCCGCAACGGCGTGTCTTGTGGGAAACCGGCCGCTCACCCCCTCCTTTTGCCCAAGTCACGCTTTATCTGTTCGTGCATCTCTTTGGTGATCGCTCTGGTCGTCATGAACCGGACGGCGGCATACACTATCACGATCGGGACGACCCGCACTAACGAACTAATAGCCGCACCCAGCGAGTCCTCCGGTTGATTCGGGCCAAATAAGCGGCTGAGCCGTCCGGCCATTGTTTTGTTTGCGTCGGGGCGGTATTTTCTGATATAGTGAGGGCCGAACCACGACCGGGAGGAAATCGACATGTCCGGCACATTCTGCCTGATGCTCCATTCCCATATCCCCTACTGCAGGAAATCCGGCGTATGGCCGGCGGGAGAAGAGTGGCTCTTTGAGGCCATGAACGAGTGCTACATCCCGCTGCTTACGGTGCTCAGAAGGCTCCATCTTTCCGGCATCCGGCCCGGGATAACCATCGGGGTCGTGCCGATCCTTGCCCTCCAGCTTTCCGACGGCTACATGAAGGCCCGCTTCCTCGAGTACATGGGCGACAAAATCCTGCGGGCGCGCTACGACCTGGAGCGCTTCGAAGACGAGCCGGCCCGACGGCGCGTCGCCGAATACTGGATAGCGGTCTTTGAGGACAACGTACGCGCTTACGTCAAGGAGTTTCATCAGGATATACCGGGGACACTCCGGTGGCTTCAGGACGAGGGGGCCGTGGAGGTGGTCACGTCGGCGGCCACGCACGGGTTTCTGCCACTACTTTCGCGAGACAGCGCCGTCTATGCCCAGGTAAAGATCGGCGTCGAGACCTATGAAAAACACTTCGGTGCACCCCCCCGGGGCTTCTGGCTGCCGGAATGCGCCTACCGGCCCGCCGAGGACAGGGACGGCAGACGGCGGCGGGCAATCGACGAATGGCTCTCGGATTTCGGGGTCGAGTGGTTCATCGTCGAAGACGTGGGAATCGGGAGCGCGGCCGTTATAGAGGACGCGAAAGGCTGCGGAGCGCCGACCACCGACCGGGGCTACCGCCTCCCATCGGGGGTGGACGTCTTCGGGAGGAACGCCGCCACCGGACGGCAGGTATGGTCGGCCGAGGTGGGCTATCCGTCGCACCCCGAGTATCTCGAATTTCACTGGCAGGATCCCGAGACGGGCCTGCGCTACCACCGGGTGACGGGAAAAGATAAAAAAGATATCTACGACCCCGATAAGGCGCGGTTGCGGGTGGCGCGGGACGCGGCCCACTTCGTGAGGCTGCTCTCGGCCGAGGTCAAGCGGGCGAAGGCGGCAGGTGTCGGGTCGCCGGTCATCGTCTCGCCCTATGACACGGAGCTCTTCGGCCACTGGTGGCACGAGGGCCCGGCGTTTATCGAACAGGTCTGCCGCGCCCTGGCCAAAAAGACCGGTATTGCCGCCGCGGGGATCGGGGATTTTGCCGATAAGAACCGTGAGGATTTCCAGACGATCGAAATGGGCCCCTCGACCTGGGGGGAAAACGGCGACTTTACCGTTTGGCAAAACCCGGAACACGGGTGGATCTGGCCGCTCATAAACGACTGCTGCCGCCAGATGGAGGATGTGCTTTCGGGAATCGAGGCCGCGGGATACGTGCCGGACGTGCACGGCGTGCGCGTCCTCAAGCAGATGGGGCGCGAGCTGCTCTTGATGCAGGGCAGCGACTGGCCCTTTTTGCTCTACACCGAACAGGCCCGGGAATACGCCAACCAGCGTTTCCATCACCACCACCAGCGGTTCCTGAAGCTGCTGTGGGCCGCCCGGGATTTGGAGGATAGAAACCGGGCCTCGGACCATGACCTTTCCGAGATGGAGGATATCGACGGGGTGTGGGGGGAGATAGAGTATAGGATCTTCAGGGAACGGGAAATAGGAAACTAATGGTATGATTAATTCTTTTTTTCTAAATAGGAAATAGTCTGATCCAAGACTTTATCAACACCCATTGCTTTCCTTCGCGCAGCTTCGTATAATTTATCCATTAAATCCATGCCCGTACGCCCCCCAAGGTTTGACGTATCAAAACTGTTTATCGATTCCACCAGATCACCCTCCGAATTATAAACGGAAAGCCCAATATATGTCACGTCGCCACCGTCCGGTATTTTATCGGTAATTGATTCGATCCGGACAGAGGAATTAGGAAATGAAGTCTGGAAGACTCCCTTCTCTTCGGTTTGGCCCCATTGCAGCGATCCTTGGTTTGTTCTATCTGCAAGGAGTTTTATCAATTTTACGAGTTTTACATCGGCCATATGCTCACCTATCGATTCTGTTTTGTAGCTGAACAAAAATTCTCTGTAATGCCTCTACCTGCCTCGACACAATCCTATTTAGATTTGACACATTATCTATCGTTAACTGTCGTTCCAGTACCTTTTCCACTTTTTCTTCTACTTTACTAAAACTTGTTATTGCGTCCTGGATACCTGCATACTGTTCATTCGACAAATCCGGATTTGCCTCTCTGATGAATATGAGACTTTTCTTTAGTATTGAGTATCTATCCAGTACTATCTTCCATTCGCCTTCTCGTTGCAATCTTTTTATTTCTTCCATTAGCACCATAGTTGCCGAGAAGTCAACCATACTTTTCGCAATGAGAAAACTTGATTTTACCCTTCTAAGTTCCTTTTTTGATTTTAAGATATTGTAAATAGTAACGGCGAAGCCGATTACAGCAATAGCTACTCCCAAAATGCTTGCCCAATCGCCTAGACCAGATGTAAGTATGTATTGGGTGATTTTATCCACGTTTTCAATTAGAATTGTTAAAAGTCTGTATATGTAAATATCATGTTTAAATACATAATGTCAATTAACTTTGTTATCGCAATTAGAGTGTAGGGGCACCACATGTGGTGCCCGTTACGGTACGTAGGTGTCAAATGGAATGTCGGTTTTCCCCTCGATCCATCGTAAGGGATTATTCTCCAGGTAATTCCTGATTTCATTCAAATCGTCTTCGTTGCGAATCACGTGTTCGTAGAATCGTGTTTGCCATCGAAATTCAGGGAAGTCATGCCTATTACACCACCGTTTGACCGTCGATTTGTATTGTTGGATAATTACGGATAGGGAATTAGGTATAGGTTTCGAAAAAGCGTTGAGGTTAGCTGCGGCGGGCACGACATGTCGTGCCCCTACGGGTTGGATGGCGATAATCCCGTGAACGTGGTTCGGCATGATCACGTACTGGTCGATTATCGCTGACGCGAAATGATCCGGAATTTCAAGGAAAAATTGCCCTGCAATCCGACCGATTTCGGAAAGGACCACACCATTGGCCGAACACCGGCCAAATGACCATACCTTTCCTTTCGTACAAATAGTTACGAAATAGCATCCGGTTTGGGAATAACCGTAGTGTCTTAAACGAATGGGTCGGCGAGATACAACTTTGGCGGGATCATATGGCTTGGACATACGCTTTTTAAGTCGTAGGGGCACGACATGTCGTGCCCGTTACCTATCCTGTATCGAATGAAACGGGAAAGCCCCTCCTCTACTTCCTCCTCCCGAACAACAACGAGAGCGGCAGCGAAAAAACCACCGCCCCGATGATCGACCAGATGATCGGAAACTGCGCCCCGCCCAGGTGTATGTTGAAGAGCTCCGGAAGGCCGAGCCTGCGGGCTATCCAGGTGCCGATAATGGCGCCGATGAAGCCCACCGCCGTCGAGACGAGGCACCCCTTGTTGTTGAAGCCGGTCAGCGCCATGCCCACCGAGCCGCAGATCGCGGCGATAATCAGAAGTATGATAAATTCAATAATCCCCATACCCGCCCCCGTATATAGGTGTGAAACGATGTATTGTGGGAATTATATCACAGCCCAGCGGCCCCTTTTATAAAAAAATTGTCGTAAGAGCCATTTTTTGTTATAACCGTAGGTGTCATACACGGAGGATACGGTGAAAGAAAAAGACAACCCGAGCTGGAAGATAGACACCCGGTGCGTCCACGCGGGGGAAGGAACGGACCCCCAAACCAAGGCGGTCCGCCGGCCCATCCACATGGCAAACTCCTACGAGCTGCCCACGGACGTGGAGGAGCTGGTCAAGACCCTTTCGTGGGAGCACCTGGATAAATTCAATTACACCCGTGAGCACAACCCCACGGCGCGCCATCTCGAAGAACGACTGGCCGAGCTCGAGGGGGGCGAAGACTGCGTCGTGGCCGCCAGCGGGATGGGGGCCATCGCCGCGACCCTCTTTGCCCTCTTGAACGCCGGGGATCATATCGTCTGCTCGGAGATCTGCTACACCGGCACCCAAAAGCTGGTCTCGGCGCACCTTACGCGCTTCGGGGTCGACGCCACGATGGTCGATACGTCCGATCTCAACGACGTCAAGGCCGCGATCAGGCCAAACACCAAGGTCGTCTTCGTGGAGACACCGGGAAACCCGATCGTGGTCATCTCCGACATCGCGGCCATCGCCAAGATTGCCCATTCGGTCGGCGCACTGCTCGTGGTGGACTCCACCTGGTCGGGTCTGGTCACCCAGCACCCGTTTAGCCTGGGGGCAGACCTCGTGATCCATAGCACCACAAAGTATATCAACGGCCACGGCGACGCACTGGGGGGCGCGGTGATCGGTCCCAAGGCCGTCCTCGCGGAGATCCGGGAGCGGGGGATCGTCCACCTGGGGGCATGCATATCCCCGTTTAACGCGTGGCTGATCTTGCGCGGCTCGGCGACGCTGCCGATCAGGATGGCCCGGCACTCGGAGAACGCACAGAAGGTTGCCGAGTTCCTCCAAGCACACCCCAAGGTACGGTCGGTGCGCTACCCCGGGTTAAAATCGTTTCCCGAGCACGATCTTTCGGCCCGCCAGATGAGCGCCCCGTCGGGGATGATGACGTTTAACCTCAAGGCGGAGCTGATGGAGCATTTCGCCTTTATCGAGCAGCTCAAGCTCGTCACCCACGCGGTCTCACTGGGCCACGACCAGAGCCTGATCTTCTACCTGCCGACTGTCTTTTTCTTTTCGGACATGGTGGTGATGAACGACGCCCAGAAGGAAAAATATACGAGACTGATGGGCGACGGCATCTTCCGCTTTTCCGTGGGTATCGAGGACGCGGACGACATCATCGAGGATTTGGACCAGGCGCTGGCAGGGGTATGACACGGGGAGACAGCCGGCTTACCGCGGTGTTTATTCGTCAATGTGGGCGGGGCAAGGCAATAAGCCATAGCCCCGCCTTTGTTATACTACGTTGTTCTTCGGCCTCGCAGGCGACGCGGGTGGTCAACCCCCCTATCTTCCCGCCTTCGAGAAGCTATAGGTCCTCTTCCCCTTCTCCTCGAACCGAAAATACCCGGAAGTGGTGATGCCCGCGATAATCTGATCATCGGTCAGGTGGTGGTCGGAGGCCGAGAGCCGCCCGGAATCCTTCAGGACGCGGGAAAGCTCGGCCAGGATCGGCCCGGGCTCGGTCAGGTGGTGGAGGATGTCATAGAGAAGGACCACGTTGACGCTTTTATCTGCAAGGCCCGTCTTGAGTCCTGACGTAATGGTCTGGATATTATTGAGGCCTTTCTTTTTTGCCCGCCGGGCTACATAGGTGGCGGCCAGGGGATTAATGTCGAGGGCATAGACTCTTCCGTTCTTCCCGGCAACATGAGACGCCCGGGTTGAAAAGCCTCCCGATCCGCAGCCAAAATCGAGGACGGTATTGCCCGGCTTCACGCCCGCCTCGGCAATCGCCTCCGCCGGCAGGCTTGACCGATATCGGAACCACAGCATGGCGGCCATTAAATGAAAATCGAGGTTCTTTAATAAGGTATGCATGGGTTACTCCATTTCCATAAAATACGGGACGAAGCGAGGTGTCCCTGAACAACGATGTCTGCGCATTCGCGCTCCTATCTACAATAATAATGACGGTGGGAGGAGGAGAATATTGCACCTTAAAAATGGAATTGTGGGAGACTCGCGGCCGGGGCGGTCGGCCTCGGCGTGCTTGGCGGGTCGTCTCAAGAAAAGACCGGACTCGGCACGGGTCGCCTAGCCCGCGGCCGCCCTTCCCGTTCGATCGCGGTCCAGGATCTCCCGCAGAACCCGGCCCGTATACGAATGCTCGACGGCCGCCACTTCCTCCGGGGTGCCGGTGGCCACCACTTCGCCTCCCCGGTCGCCCCCGTCGGGTCCCAGGTCGATGATCCAGTCGGCGCTCTTTACCATATCCGGGTTGTGCTCGATAACGATGATGGTGTTGCCCTCGTCGCGCAGGCGGAAGAGGACCTTCAGGAGGTTTGCGATATCGGCAAAGTGGAGCCCCGTCGTCGGTTCGTCCAGGATATAGAGGGTCTTTCCGGTGCTCCGTTTTGAAAGCTCCCGGGAGAGCTTGATGCGCTGGGCCTCCCCGCCGGATAGCGTCGTGGCCGCCTGGCCCAGCTCGATGTAACCCAGGCCCACGTCGTGCAAGGTCAAGAGCTTTGCCATGATCTGGGGGTGGCTGGTAAAGAACTCCATGGCCTGGTCTACGGTCATCTCCAGCACGTCGGCGATATTCTTGCCCTTGTAGGTGATCTCGAGGGTCTCCCGGTTGTAGCGCTTGCCGGCGCACGCGTCGCAGGTGACGTAGACGTCCGGCAGGAAGTGCATCTCGATCTTGATGATGCCGTCGCCCTGGCAGGTCTCGCAGCGGCCGCCCTTTACGTTGAAGCTGTAGCGGCCGGGCTTATAGCCCCTGATCTTGGACTCCGGCAGCTGGGTGAAGAGGTCCCGGATGTGAGAAAAGAGGCCGGTGTAGGTGGCCGGGTTGGAGCGGGGGGTGCGGCCGATGGGGGACTGATCGATGTCGATGACCTTGTCGATGAGCTCCATGCCGGCGATCCTGTCATGCTTGCCCGCTTTTTCCTTTGACCGGTAGAGGGCCTGGTTGAGGGAAAGAAACAACGTATCCACGACGAGGGACGATTTTCCCGACCCGGAGACGCCGGTGACGCAGGTAAAGACGCCCAGCGGAAAGTCGGCGGTGATCGACTTGAGGTTGTTCTCCCGGGCGCCGACAACAGAAAGGATACCCTTTGATTTCTTTCGCTCGGCCGGAACCGGGATGGAGACCCTTCCGGAAAGATATTTACCGGTCAGCGATTTCTCGTCGGTCAGGATCTCCTCGGGGGTTCCCGAAAAAACGATCCAGCCGCCGGAGACGCCCGCCCCCGGCCCCATGTCGATGACGTAGTCGGCCGCCCTGATCGTCTCCTCGTCGTGCTCCACGACAAGCACGGTGTTGCCCAGGTCGCGCAGGTTCATGAGTGTCTTGAGGAGCTTTTGGTTATCCTTCTGGTGCAGGCCGATGCTCGGCTCGTCGAGGATATACAGCACCCCCATGAGCCGCGAGCCGATCTGGGTCGCCAGGCGGATGCGCTGTCCCTCGCCTCCGGACAGAGTGGCGGCCGTACGCGACAGCGACAGGTAATCCAGCCCGACGTCCACAAGGAAACCGAGCCGCTCGATGATCTCTTTCCGGACGCGGTTGGCGATAAACTCCTCCTGGGCCGACAGGGTAAGCGCATCGAAGACGGACAACAGCTCCCTGATAGACATGGTGGTATACTCAAAGATGTTTCTGTCGTCGACCTTAATATGGAGACTTTCCTTGCGCAGCCGGGCCCCGTCACAGACCGGGCAGGAGCGTACGTTCATGAATCGGGCGATCTCATCGCGAATTGCCTCGGAATCGGTCTCTTTGAAGCGCCGGTTGAGGTTTTCGATGATCCCTTCAAAGGGCCGGGGGTAGAAAAACTTACGGCCGTCCCGCTCGAAATAGAAATCGATCTTTTCTTCCCCGGATCCGTGAAGGATGATGTTCTGAATCTTGACCGGAAGCTTCTCAAAGGGCGTGTAGATATCGAAATTGTAGTGGTTTACCAGTGCGTCCATCATCTGGAAGTGGTAAACCGAGTTCTTCTTCTCCCAGGGGACGATGGCCCCCTCCCGAAGCGACAGCGATCGGTTGGGGACGATGAGGTCCGGGTCCAGGTACATGGTGGTGCCCAGGCCGCCGCACTGGGGACAGGCGCCGTGGGGGTTGTTGAAGGAAAAGAGGCGGGGAGAGATCTCCGGGTAGCTGATTCCGCAGATGTTGCAGGCGAACTTCTCCGAGAAGGGGAGCTCCTGGCCGTCTTCCACGGCGATGGTAACAAAACCGTCGGAAAGCCTGAGGGCCGTTTCGACGGAGTCGGTGAGCCGATGACCCAGGGCTTCTTTCATGACGAGGCGGTCGATGACCACCTCGATGTCGTGTTTCTTGTTCTTGTCCAGCGCGATCTCTTCGTCGAGCGTATACATGATGCCGTCCACCCGGACCCGGAGGTAACCCGAGCGGCGAAACGACTCGAGCTCCCGCCTGTATTCCCCTTTCCTGCCCTTGACGACCGGCGCCAGAACCGAGAACTTCGTGCCGGGCTCAAGCTCCAGCACGTGGTCGACAATGCTCTGGACCGTAACGGCGGTAATCTCCCGACCGCAGTTATAGCAGAAGGGATGGCCCACCCGGGCAAACAAGAGCCTCAGGTAGTCGTAGATCTCGGTGACCGTCCCGACGGTGGAGCGGGGATTCTTGCTGGTGGTCTTCTGTTCGATGGATATGGCCGGTGAGAGTCCCTCGATGAAATCAACGTCGGGCTTATCCATCTGCTCGAGGAACTGGCGGGCATAGGCCGAAAGGGATTCAACGTAGCGGCGCTGCCCTTCGGCATAGATCGTATCAAATGCGAGCGTCGATTTGCCGGAGCCGGAAAGCCCCGTAATGACAACGAGTTTATCCCGGGGTATGACGACTTCGATGTCCTTGAGATTATGTTCCCGGGCGCCCTTTACCCGAATATGGGTCTCCGCCATGCACGACCGCCGAAATCTGGTTAAATCAATCTGAAATTATAGCGCAAGATTCGACGTATGTAAAGAGATTCGTGAAATTCGGCGGAGTCGTAAAATATACGGTCGCAAGATGGCCGGGATACGAGAGCATAACGAATCCGGGGCCATGGTTGAGAAAATATAGTGCGGGTTAAGAAAAAATCTCCGTCTGTGAATCGTACGGCGACATGGCTCATCTTATATTAAAATATGCTTGACAAACGGGGGTGAATAAAAATATACTAAAAGAGTATAGTATTAGCGTACCGTCTTCTATTTTTCTCGGGCCTCAATTCAAACATAAACAAGTCAGGGAGGGTATATGGAAGCACTGAATAAAGGCAGGCGGTCGTTCCTCGAAGGGAAATTTCCCGACCGCGTGACCTTTGACAGGATCGAGCGAAAGCTCTACGGGCACGACATCGCCGCCATGCCCGCGATCATGAAGCCGATAATCGGCTCAACCATCCCGGAGGCGGTCGTCCAACCCGAGACGGAAGAGGAGCTTACGGCCCTCGTGAGGTGGGCCAATGAAAATAGGATACCGCTGACCCCGCGGGGCAAGGCGTCCTCAGGCTACGGGGGCGTGCTGCCGGTCAAGGGGGGGATTGTCGTCGACTTTTTCCGCATGAACAAGGTCATCTCCATCGACAAGGCCAAACGGACGGCTACCATCCAGGCGGGCATCGTATGGGAAAAGATCGACCGGGCGCTCAAAAAGGAAGGCCTTACGGTAAACCTCTATCCTTCAAGCTACCCCGGCTCCACCGTCGGGGGGTGGCTTGCCCAGGGCGGCACGGGTATCGGGTCGTTTGAGTCGGGCTGGTTTGTCGACAACGTCGTCTCGGCCCGCGTGGTGCTTGCCGACGGTACGGTAAAAGAATTTTCCGGCAAGGATTTGGAGCTGATATCCGAAGCGGAAGGAATCACCGGGCTTATTTCTACTCTCACGATCAAGACCATGAAGGATGAGAAGCTGTCGGTCCTGGCGATCGGCTGCCCGGACGCCGCCAACACGCAGACCCTCATCGAGTCGATGATCACCGCCAAGCTGCCGATCTGGTCGGTCATGTTTATCAATCCGCGAATGGCCGAAATGAAAAACCGTTCTCCCCTCATCGAGCAGCACGGCCACCCGGCCGAAGAGCGCGTGCTTCTTCCGGCGTCCTACATAATCACGATCGCGTATCGAGAAAAAGACGCCGGTGTCATTAATGGTAAGATGGTCGAACTGATAAAGCCGTGCGAGGCCGAAATCCTCAGCGAACGGATCGCACAGCATGAGTGGAAGAACCGATTCAAGCTGATGGTCGTCAAAAGGCTCGGTCCAAGCCTCATTCCGACGGAAGTCGTCATCCCGCTTTCCGAGCTCGGCGCGGTCATGGAGGAAATCGAGCACAAGGTAAACCAGCCCATTGTCAAGGAGGGCGTCGTCATCCAGCGAGGGAGAAATGGAAAGCCCGAAGTCGTTATCCTGGGCTTCATCCCGGCCGACCAAAGGAAGTTCTCCTACAATCTCGTCTTTACGCTGGCGATGACCGTCATCAATATCGCAGAAAGGCACGGAGGCCGGGCATACGCCACGGGCCTCTATTTCGCTAACAAGGCCAAGGAGGTCCTGGGAGGACAGCGGGCCGGCCGAATCAAGAAATTCAAGAAGAGCAGCGACCCGAAAGGCATCCTCAACCCCCACAAGGTGGTCAATAACGGCTTTTTGGGAACGGTCATGGGTGTCGCGAAGCTCCTGGAGCCGTTCGGCAGGCCGTTCGGCAACTATATCATCACACGGATAGGCGAGCGGCCGATAAAGCCGGTCCGGGATATCCCCGCGGACGTGGCGTGGTATGCCTATGGCTGTTCCCAGTGCGGTTACTGCGTCGAGGAGTGCGACCAGTTCTACGGACGGGGCTGGGAGAGCCAGTCTCCCCGGGGGAAATGGTACTGGCTGCGGGAGTATATGGAGGGCCGGGAGGAGTGGAACCAGTTCATGGTGGATACCATGCTGGTATGCACCACGTGTGAGCTCTGCAACCTGCGCTGCTCGGCAGCGCTACCGATCGAGCCGTCATGGATGAAGCTGCGCGGAAAGCTGATCCACGAAGAGAAAAGGATGACCTTCCCGCCGTTTGAGATGATGGCCGCGGCCCTCACCAAGGAGGGAGACATCTGGGCCGGGTACCGAAAGAACCGGTGGGATTGGTTCCCGAAGGATCTCGAAGAAAAACACGGACCGGGTAAGAAGGCCAAGACGGTCTATTTTGCGGGATGCACCGCAAGCTATGTCGAGCATGATATCGCTATAGCCAGCGTCCGACTTCTGGATAAGGCAGGGGTCGACTTCGTGACCGTCGGAAATAAAGAGAGCTGCTGCGGGACGCCCATGCTGGTGGCCGGCAAGTGGGAAGTATTTGCCGAGACGATAAAGAAGAACATCGCCGCCGTAAAGGCCGCCGGCGCCGATACCGTCATCAGCTCGTGCCCCGCGTGCGACATGATGTGGCGGCACACCTACCCCGAATGGGCCGAGAAGCTCGGCATCGATTTCGGGATTACGGCAAAGCACTACAGCGAAGTCGTCTCCGAGCAGATTCAGGCGGGTAAGTTTACCTTTCCCAAAAACGGGAAGAAAAAAGAAAAGGTCACCTGGCACGACTCGTGCCATATCGGGCGCGTCTCGGGCGTCTATGAAGAGCCGCGCGACCTGATCAAGTCCAACCCCAACGCCGAATTCGTGGAGATGCCGTTCAATCGAAATGAGGCCCACTGCTGCGGGAGCGTGCTGACCCTCATCAAGGATCCGCCGATCGCAGCCGAAATAGGCAAGACCCGGATTGAGGAGGCGCTTGAGGTCGGGGCCGAAAAGATCCTTGCTCTCTGCCCTTGCTGCGAGTTTCAGCTGCGGGTCTCGGCCGACAAGAAAAAACTCCCGGTCGAAGTGGTGGACCTGGCCCGGTACTCAGTGGAGGCGTTTGGTTTTGATTTTCCGGATCCAAACCCGGAGGTGAAGAAACAGTGGGCGGTCTTTGAGGCGATGATCGACCTGATGACCCCCCAGGGGTTTGCCGATATGATGGGCACGATGTTCAAGGAATTGGTCGATGCCATGCCGCTGGGGATGGGGCTGATGATGCGGGTTATGGGAAAGATCCCGGGGGCTCTTAACCTTATGAAGCCGATGTTTCCGGTGCTGTTTCCGATCCTGCTTCCGAGGCTGATGCCCAAGGTCATGCCGACAATGCTCTCGCGCGTGGCCGACAAGATCCCGATGCCCGACTATATGAAAGAGCAGATGCCCGAGCTGATGCCGAAAGTCATGGATAACCTCATGCCCCACATGATCGGTGACGTGGTGCCGCTGGTGACCGGGCCGATGGTCGATTACCTGCAGGGGAAGAATCGCTGAATTATCGCTCCGTATCCATTTGAAAAACGGGGCGCGCTACATGCAGACTGAAAGGGGAAGTCGAAGGCCGGAAGTGGTCTTCGGCTTCTTTTATGTGGTTTCCTTTATGGTCTTTATGGGCCTTTATGGATATGGGTGTTAGTCCGGCGACTGGGTAAGCGTTTTCGAGGTTATATAGCGTCCGGTCGATATCCTACTCCCCCCCCGGTCCGGGCTTGAAGTGCTCATGTGTCAGCTTTCCCGCGGATTTAAAGTGCCCGAAAAGCCCCTTCCTGGGGTAGATGTCCTCCAGCAGGAAAACCAAAAAGGAGCATACGAAGATAATGACGGCCGACACGAGAAAACAGTCGTCATAGGCATTGGAGGCCGCCCATTTCTGGAAGAAGGAGGTAACGATATAATAGGCCTTGGTGGTGGCGCTATCCAGGGTACTGCCCGAAAGGATGAGGGCGGTCTTTACCTTGGCTATGAGGAGATTCAGCGGTGTATTGTCGGGCGTGAAATATGTTACGTATATTTCCTGGTGAAACATCTGCCTGCGGGTGAGAAAGGCCCCAAAAATCGCTATTCCGAAGGCCGCGCTCAACTGCATGATCAGGTTGAGCAGGCCCGAGGCCAGACTCATCATCTTCTGCGGCACCGCGTTCATGGCGGCCACCGTGATGGGGGCCATGAGAAATCCCATGCCCGCCCCCCGCAGGATCAGGCCGTAAAGCATGAAGCCGTAGCTCGAGTTGAGGGAAAGCTCACTGTAAATGAAGAACGAATAGGCGGTAACGAGGCCCCCGATAATGTAGGGGGCCTTGGGGCCGATGCGGTCCGTGAGGTTGCCGGCCAGCGGCATGGTGATGGCAACGGCCAGCGCAGAGGGCATCAGCAGTAAGCCGGTGTCAAAGGCGGAATAGCCAAGCAGCCGCTGGAGAAACAGCGGCATGAGAAATACGGAGGAAAACAGGGCGATGGAACGGGCCGCCCCGAGGAGGCAGGTAATCGAAAAATTGCGTATCTTGAAGATCCGAAGGTCGACGATCGGATGTTCTACGATCGATTCTACGATCAGAAAGATGAAAAAGGCGAAGTAGGAGACCGCAAAGAGGGTCAGGATATAGGCGGACGTCCACCCTTCGCGCTCCCCCTGGGTTAGGCCGATCAGGAGTCCCGCCAGGGCGATCGAGAGGAAGATGAATCCGAAAAAATCGAATCGATAACTCCCGCGGTGACCGGTGCCGTGCCTCATGATAGCCAGCGTCAGGGCAATGACGACGGCCCCGATCGGTATATTGATATAGAAGATGGCGCGCCAGTTCACGAAATCGAGGAGGTAGCCGCCGACGGTGGGCCCCAGCGCCGGCGCAACGGTGGCCCCGGCTCCCCATATGCCGAGGGCCATTCCCCGCTGGCTGGGCGGGAAGACCTCGCTGACCATCGTGAGGCCGGTGGGCATAAGGGCGCCTCCCCCGACGGCCTGGATAACGCGAAAGAAGATCAGGGAATCGAGGTCCCACGCCAGACCGCAGAGTGCCGAGCCGCCGGTAAAGACAAGGAGTGCTAGGGCGAAGGCGTTTCTCAGGCCTATGGCATCCCGGAGCCAGGTCGTCGCCGGCATCAGGATGGCAAAGGCCAGCATATAGCCGGTCGATACCCATTCGATCTGTTCGAGATTTGCCGAAAACGTGACCATCAGGTGGGGGAGCGCAACGTTGACGATCGAACTGTCAAGAATGGCCATGAACGAGCCGAAAATGGCCAGAGCCAGGATCTCCCACTTATAGAAGGAATCTGTGGCGCTATTAGGAGGAATTTGAGTTTTGTCGGTCACTTTGTGTAGATGGTAACGGTGACGTTTGATCCCGGCCGGAGGATAAATCCCCGGGGGTCGATGGATATCCTGACGGATATGGTCTGGGTTACCTTGATGAAACTTCCCGAGACGTTATCCTGGGGAATAAGGGAAAAGACGGCGTTCGCGGCCACGCCGACGTCCAAAACCTCTCCCTTGAAGACTTCCCCGGGATAGGTATCCACCGTGATCTTCACGGGCTGCCCTACCCGTATTTCGGCCACCTTGTCTTCATTTATCTTGGCCGTTACCCAGATGTTTTCCAGGTCGACCACGGCGCAGACCGGCTGGCCGGCCGTGACGATTTCCCCGAGGTCCACAAGCTTTTTGGCGAATCTCCCGTTGATGGGAGACTTCAGGGGGATGTAGGGGGTGTCGGCTTCGGTTATGGCAAGGATATTGCCGGCCATATCGTAAAGATCCCTGGCGGAATCGACCTGGGACCGAAGGATCGAAAGCGACGTCGCCTCGCCGTCAAGTTCCTGCCTGGATATCCCTCCGCTCTCAAAGAGGGCCTTCTTGCGGCCGAAGTTTTTTTCGGCAAGGGTCAGCTTGTCGCTCAGGTTTTCAATCTCCTTTTTCATCCCTGCCAGGGTCGAAAAGGCAGAGAGATTCTCCGACCCCTTGAGCCGCTCCGCAGTGCCCAGGAGGGGATTGATCTCGGCCACGGTCTCTCCGAGGGATACTTCGTTGAACTCGGATTTCGGAAGGCCGGCGACGATGCCCGCGGTGTCGCTGGAGATATAGATAATGTTACCGTCGATCTTGGCGTTATCGGTGCGGACGGTGCCGTACATGAAAATCAACCACGAGACGGTGGCGATCAGCCCCGCGGCAATAAAGCCCAGGGGGATGCTGACTTCCTTTCTCTTGAGCAGCTGCTTGATATCGGTTTTCTTGATCATTGTCGTCTAATGTGTTGTGGTAAAGCGGTCGTCCGCCGTGCCGTCATCTGGCCTTGATTCGGCCCGGGATGGGATGGGCTATTGCCTTAATGGCCCGGTCCGGGTCAAAGGGGGGCATCGTATGGGCCTTCCCGTCGTGGCAGTCGGTGCAGTTCTCGCCGGGGTGTACGATAAGACCCTTTGAAACGGCCTTTTTTTCGTCGTACATAATCGAGAAAAAGGCATACCCTCCCCCCGCCCCGTGGCACCCTTCGCAGCTTACGCCGTCTTGTCTTTTATAGAGCGGACCGAGGAGATTGAAGGGCGCATCGTAGCCGGTCAGGTGACACGAAAGACAGTTCGGGTCGTCCGCCGGTTTCTTGATCCCCTTTTCTTCGGCGATAGCCGCCCCCTTTTCGGAGGAGAGATCGCTTAAGGCCCGCCTATGGGCCGATGAAAACCAGATCTCGTATTGACCGCCGATTTCCGCCGTGGAGTGACAGAGGGAACACCGTGAGGAGCCTTCGTAGGGATAGGTTGGGAGATCTGTGAATGAAAGGAGGAAAATTCCGGCGATGAACAGCAGGGACACCGTCAATAGGGGCAAATGCTTTTTCATGCATCAAATCATAGCCTTAGAGAAAGGGCAAGTCAATAAAAAGTTGACTTTATTTGTAAAAAGAGATACTTATTCTCCAAGGGTTTTTGAGGAGTGTTTCATGAAAAGGGCTATTTCGGTCGTCATCGTCGTTACTTTTATGGTAGGTCTTATGCTGTTGCCGGGGTGTGGCCCGAGCACCAAGGAACTCCTGGTACAGAAGACCAAGGAGAACCAGGAGCTCCAAACAAAAGTTACGGAGCTCGAAAAGGAAGTGCAGAAGCTTCAGAGCGAGCTGTCGACATGCCAGGAGGACTTCAGGAACCTCCTGTACTACAACAGGGAAAAAGACAAGGAGACCCCGAGCCGGTAGTCGGGACGATTCAATCGGGCGGCGGTCGATGGCCGATACGTCAGGGGCCTGGTATTTCTCATTGGCGTCAATTTCGTCCTCTGCGGTTTCCTGTGGCGGCGGTTTTCCCCTCGGCAGAGGGCGTTTTTCGTAAGACACACAGAGCTCCCTTTTCGGTATCCCCTGGGGTTCTTGTTCGTTACGTTTCATGAATGAAGCGCAGGGCTGGCGACCTTAAGGGGTAGTAAGTTGCGGTATTGGTGGAACGTAACGTCTTAACCCGCCCGAGAAAGAGCCCCGTCCTCAAAAGAGGCACGTTCGGGTGCCTTGCAGGCATCCCCTCGGTAAATATCACCGTCGGGTGCCTCATGGGGTGCGTCTACTGCTATGCCCGCGGCTACACGGGCGCGCCGGGAACGGGCCGCGTGGTCCTCTTTTCCAACCTTGCTCTCAAGCTTACCGAAGAGCTGAGGCGAAAGAGAGAGCGGCCTTCCCTGGTTCTCTTCAACACCGCCTCCGATTCCTTTCAACCCCATCCCGATATCATCGGCGTATCCGTAAGGGTCATGGAGATCCTGCTGGATCGTGGGATTACGGTCTCATTGCTTACCAAGGGGGTCCTGCCGCGGCGCTTCCTGGAGATGGCACGGGCGCACCCCGGTCTGGTCGTTGCCCGGATCGGGATCGTCTCCCTTGAGCCCTCTTATCAGGCGCGATTCGAGCCCTTTGTCGCGACGCCGACAGAAAGGCTGGCCAATATCGAGCGCCTGATCTCCATTGGGGTTGTCCCGGAGGTCCGGATGGATCCGGTAATTCCATTTATTACCGACGCAACGGGTTCGTTTGAGACGTTGTTTCGTGAACTGGCGGCCCGGGGGGTAAAAAAGGCGATGATCAGCTATCTCCACCTTCGGCCGGCAATCGAGGGCCGGTTGAAAAAGGAGATCGAGCCGATGAGCGCCCAGCTCATCGGCTCGATGTTTCGGGGTGCCGGATACGAAACGGTGGGCGACTCGACCATGACAAAGCTTATCCCCCATGAGGTCCGGCGGCGGGGTTACGACCGGGCGCGCGAGGCGGCCGACCGGCACGGTGTGGCGCTCTCGATATGTTCGTGCAAAAACCCGGATATGAAAGGGGGGCTCTGCGTGGATGGGCTGGGAGTTGGCAGCAAAAACCGGGGCGGGTCAAACCGGCAGCTCTCGCTTCTGGAATGACGGCTCAAGAAGGATTCACAACGAAGGCACCAAGCCTCAAAGAAGAGTGTATACCCTTCGTGTCTGTGTGGCGGTTTTTTCTGAGAGTATCACGGCGCAGGCATAATGCCGCATCGCGTCGGCGGTGTTGACATATGTTGTGTATAACGCTATAGTATAACGTTCAATAGGGGCTATTACGGAACACCGCTGAATCTCTTCCACTTCACTTGTCCCCGCGACGCGGGCGGGAAAGGAGAAACACCATGTCGTCGTCAATCGTTCTCTGTGAAAAAGAGGGAAATAACTGCATCATCACCATTAACCGGGATGAAAAGAGAAACGCCATCAACCAGGACATCTACTACGGAATAAGAGACGCCGTGCTCGGGGTATTCACCGACCCCGGGGTGCGGGCGATCATCGTACGGGGCGCCGGCAAGGGTTTTTCGGCCGGCATCGATTTCAGTTTTCTGGCGGGAATGGGCATTGTCGGGGGAACGCAGCCTTTTGTCCGTATGAAGATACGGGAAGGCCAGGAAATCGTGAACCTCATCGAGGACGTGGAAAAACCGGTAATCTTTGCGCTCCACGGCTACTGTTTCGGTGCGGCGCTGGAATTGGTGCTCTCCGGTGATTTTCGGGTCGCCCAGGAGGGAACAAAGATCGGCATCCAGGAGACGGCCCTCGGCTTTATCCCCGACATGGGAGGGATCGCGCGGCTCACCGCCCTGGTGGGGCCGTCGTTTGCCAAGGAGCTGATCATGACGGCCGGCAACATCGACGCCCGGCGGGCGATGGAGATCGGGCTGGTAAACCGGGTTGTTGAGGATGCAACCGAAGGCGCGCTGGCGCTGGCCCACGAGATTGGTAAAAACGGGCCGCTGGCCGTGGGCCTTGTAAAGAAGCTCGTCCGGTGCGGACGCCACCTGGATACGCGGACGTTTTTGGAGTTGGAGTCGATCGGCCAGACGCTGGTCTGCAACACCGAGGACGCAAACGAAGGCATCATGGCAAAGATCGAGAAGCGCCAGGCGAAGTTCGAGGGGAAGTAGAGGGGGAAACACCCAAAAAAAAGGAGACACGGTACACAACGAATGGGCAGTCAGATTACCCGGAAAACAGGCCGGGAAATACAATGATCCCTTATCCCGTGGCTGATCTAACGGTAGCTATAGCAGTTTCCTACAAATTTTACGGACAGGGCAAGGAAATTTGTGTGGCGAGGGGCGGCGCCGATAGTATGGATAATAGTATTCAAGTCTATGATATTTTGGGAGACGATATGAATTGACCGAACGGCGTGAAGCGGCGTAAGGATGAGGAAAAGGAGTCGTCATGGCAGAAGTAAAGGGTATCTCAGAACTCGCGTTTCGTTCCTGCATCGATACGATAGCCGATATCATTGGTGAAAACGGTAAAAACTCGATACTGCGTTATGCGGGGCTCGAGGACTATATTACCAGCCCCCCCGCCTATAATATGGAGGCGATCGTGACCCCCAATTCGATCATCACCCGGTTTTTCAAGGCCGTGAGGGATATCATGGGGATAAGGGATACGACACGATCATGTTTCGCGCCGGGATCGATACGATCAGGGTCGTCGTCGATCACGTCCCCGAATTCCAGAGCCTTATTGCGATGGATATCGATCCGAAAGAGAAGGTAAAATTTGCCTATTTTGGCTATGTCACCGGAAGCAAAGACGATCCGGATAAGACGATCGAGTTTCATCTCGATCAAAATGAGATAGTCATGCATTTTCCGGAATGCAATGAGTGTTGGGAGATTATTGAAGAGGGGAAAAACCTGTCGGGCTTTACAAAGCCGTCGTGCAGCTACGTTCGCGGGCTGGTATACCAGGTGGCCGGCGTAATCAAAGAGGTAAAATCGGTGACCAGCAAGGAAGAAACCTGCCGGTTGACCGGGGCCGAGGAGTGCCGGTTTCGCATTACGTTTGAATTGGGGTAAAGAAGGACAAAATTAGAACGCTCCATAAAGAGAGCGGTATGGTTTATCGGTAATCTGTTGATTTCGGGGGAACCTTTTTAAGAAAAGGTTCCCTCGAATACGTTTCGTTAAGTACCTTTCTTATGACCCGGTGTCGCTGTTATGCCGGGGTCGGGGATGTAGCCCGGGACGAGATATCTCTTGATCGCCTGAGTTCCTCCGCCTTACTCGTCCATCTTCGCCTTGAGCGTCCGGTAGGCCTCGCATCCGATCTGGTTTCCCCGGTCACAGGACTCTTCATAGTCATCCAGGGCGTCGTCGTATTCCCCCAACCCGGAGTAGGCCCACCCCCGGTTGATGTACGTGAAGGATAGAAAATCGTCGGGCTTCAGGTCGATGGCCCTGTCAAGAGCGTCAAGGGCCTCTTTGTACCGCGCCAGCCCGCACAGGGCCCATCCCCTGTTGTTGTACGCGTAGGCGCCGGTCGGGTCGAGCCGTATGGCCGTGTCGCAGTCGGGGAGCGCCTCCTCGTACCGGCCCAGGCCGCAGTAGGCCCATGCGCGGTTGTTATAGGCGGCGGCCAGGTAGTAGGCGGGTTTGAGGTCTATGGCTTTCGTGCAGTCGGGTAACGCCTTGGCGAACTCTCCCGTGAGGTTGTAGAGCCAGGCCCTGTTTATGTAGGCGTAGGGGTAACGTGGGTCGGCCTTGACGGCCTTGTTGTAGCAGTCCAGCGCCTTATCGAGGTCTCCTGTGCCCATAAACGCCAGGCCCTTCGCGTTCCACTGGTCGGCAGTCTCCGCCAGGGCCAGGCAGGGCAAAAAGGCTAACAAAAACAACACAAAAACGACTATACGCGCGGTGTTTTTCATGTCTGCCTCGGTCAAGAATAATATGGATTATTCGATACCGTCCGGGGTCTAATAACCGGCGGCGCCTACTTCTTTGATTTCTTGGCGTCCAGCCCCAGCGTCCCGCCCGGATTGAGGATATAGCCCGGATCGAGGTATTCCTTGATCGCCTTGAGCATCCCGAAGGCGACGGGCCCGACGTGGGCCTCGTACCAGGGGGCAAAGAGCTTGCCGATCCCGTGGTGGTGGGAGAGGCTCCCGCCGGCCTTCACAATGGCGTCGATAATCGCGTGCTGAAACTGGGTGTAGTCCTCGATCTCTTTTCCGCGCTTTACCGGGGACAGGAATATAAAATAGAGGTTGGCCCCGGTGGGATAGGCGTGAGAGGCGTGGACCATCAGCACCGTCCTGGGGCGCTTCTTGATGACCTTTCTCACGTCCGCCCACACGTGCTTTATGTTGTCCCACGAGCAAGCGGTCTCCAGCGTGTCGGAAATGATGCCGATATCCATCAGGTCTTCCCGCATGTAGGGGTCGTTGTAGCGCCGTTTCCAGTACCCCTTTACGGCAATGGCTCCCAGGGGGAATCCGGAGTGTCCCCGGGCGATCTTCCTCGCCTTCCTGACGATGAGTTTTCCGTGGTCCTTATCGCCTTCGGTGGAGCCCAACAACAGCACCCGCCTGCCGGGCTTGTAGCCGAGCAGCGAGAGGAGTTTGTCGGCGGCCGAGCCCTCCATCCCCTGCAGCTTCATGGCGATGTCGGTCTCCTCGGCGTCCGACAGCCGCAGCATGGACGGAAAGCCGAATTCTCCCTGCATGATCTCCCGCATGGCCGCAAGGCCCTCGTCCCAGTCCTTGAAGAACCAGGAGAACATCTTCCGGTTCTCGGGCCGGTAGGGCCATATCTTCATGGTGCACTCGGTCATGACTCCGTACGCGCCCTCGCTGCCCATGAGGATCTGGTCGATATCCGGGCCGATGGCATCTGCCGGGAACTTCTTGGTCTCGATAACGCCTTTGGGCGTCACCACCCGCATACAGATGACCATGTGCTCGATCTTTCCGTAGCCGGTGGACTGACCCCCCGCCCCGCGGGTCATGACCCAGCCGCCCACACATGAATATTCGAAGGACTGGGGGAAGTGCCCGCAGGTGAAACCGCTTCCGATTCGGTCGCTCCGGTATTCGTTGAGGACCTTCTCGAAGGCCGGGCCGAACATGCCGGGCTGAACTTTCACGGTAAAACTCGTCTCGTCAATTTCGAGGACCTTGTTCATGTGCCGGGTGAGGTCCAGCGATATCCCGCCATTGATCGGCTCCACGCCGAAGGTAACCGATGACCTCCCGGCAAAGGGTGTGACGGGGATCTTTTTCTTCGCGCAGTAATCGACGAGCTTTACCACGTCGGCCTCGTTCCTCGGGTAGACGACGAGGTCCGGCGGATGGGCGATTTCACCCATCCTGAGGCGCATCGCGTCCAGATAGGTGCACCCGACGGCGTGACGCGCGCGCTCATACCCAGAAACGTCGACGTTCTCTTTACCGACGACAGCAATGATCTTTTTCGTGTCGGTGTCCGAAAGCTTTGGCTTCTTGGTGAGCTTTACCTCGTCCGTGCCCGTAAGCCGGAGGTTTTCAAGGTCGTTTTCGGTGACCCCGAAGGCTTCCTTGATGAAGCTCAGGAGGCGATCGTCGGGGTGATGAAAGGCGCGGGGGTTGCCCCACTTGAATATCGACCGATATGAGGTAGGAGAAAATTTTTCGATCCACATAGGCTTTACTCCCGATAATAGGTGATGTTTCATCGTTGGCGGGCCGATGCGGTCCGCTCATTTCGCCTAACGCGGGGTCGGGCCGTCTCGGCTGCCTCCGCTCCGGCGGCAATAAAGAGAGTGCGTGATAATCTTATCTTCGGGCCGCCCTCTTTCCCATGATAATCCGGGCTCCTTCGGCGAACCCGACCCCCCCCGCGTTCTCGGTTACGTAGGCGGGAAGGCTCTTCATCCGGCCCGCAAAGTCCCGTATGTTGGCCACCCCCACGCTGTGGGGGAAGAATCCGAACATCGGCTCGTCGTTTGGGGAATCGCCGAAGAAGACAAACCGATCCCGGTTTTCGTCAAGGTCGATACCGAGCACCTCCCGGGAGAAGATCCTCGTCATCGTCAGTTTGTCGTAGTCCCCGAACCACGCGTTGACGTGAATAGAGCTGACCTTATAGGTGAGCCCGTGGGACGCGAAGATATCGCAGATCATATTTACCTCGTCACCGGTAAGCGGCTTGACGTCCTCCGTGAAGTCGACGGCCACGTCAAACAGGCGGTACGGCTGGTCGGAGGCGAGAGCCGCCCCGGGGACGGCGCGCAAGACGTCGGCCGCCGCGGCCATGAGCAGATCGCGGGTCTTTTGGGCCTGGTCGGGGGGCAAGAAGAAACGCTTTTTAAGCCGCTTCTCGGCGCGGTCATAGGAAAACGAGAGCGCGCCGTTTTCTCCCACGACGCCGGTTACCGGCCACATCCGGGCAATGTGGTCGCACCAGCCGGCGGGCCGCCCCGTGATGGGGACACAAAAAAGGCCTGCCGCCGAAAGCTCCCAGAGGGCCGAAAAGGACGCCGCGGGGATTCTACCGGCGAGGGTAAACGTATCGTCGATGTCAAAAAATATCCCCTGGAGGTTTCGCGCCGTGTCCTCCGGGAACCGGGCGATCGGTTTCATATTCATCCGGAATCGGGAGGGGGCCGCGGTCCTCGCGGGCGCGGCACAGGATATCCTCCCGACGAGAGTGTGAACTAAATCAAGAGGACAACGACGCCGGTCAGGGCAAGGATGATCGCGACGCCCAGCACCACCACTTGGGCCAGCCCGCAGAAGAGCCATGTTAAAAACGCCTTACCCCAGGTGGTCTTGTAGATCCACTTGAGGAGCACCAGCGTGATGACGATGCCCAACAGCCACCCGGCGATGGACCCGAATCCGAATAGACCCGAGGCGATGCCGGTGAGAGCCCAGACGACAAAGCTCGTGAAAATGGCCGCCCAGAAGGCCTTGATAAATGTGGCGTCGGATACGCGCGCGACCTTGGTGCCGATCCAGATAAAAAATGCCGAGATGACGGTGGCCGCCACGAATAGGCCGACGAAAAAAATGACGAGGGCAAACCCGATCAGTTCCATGGTACCTCCTTGTTAATCGATGCCCGTAGACATCCGGAATATGTCTATGGGGCCGTAACGATGAAAGAATCCGTGCCGTTATTAAACAACGTCAGTACGTGGCGCGCCGCGGGAGGGGTTCCCCGTGATGCACCATTACGTCCGGAATGCCGTATCGGGGCTACCGTCGGGGGCACGGGCAGTCATCGGGCGTGGTGTATTATGCCGCAGGCCGATTTCCCGATATTGGCTACGTCCCTCTTGGATTTCGGGAAGAGCCGCACGGTCACGATCCGTGACGGGGTTTGCGATTCGTCCCCATTGGTGATCGCGGCCACGTATCCGTTCATCGTCCCGGTGGGGACGGCCAGCGGAAGGATCGTTACGTCTTCCCCGAGGGTAACCGGCCGACCTCCCTTGACTACTGCCGTGAAATAGACATCGCCATCACGGGCAATCGTAAGCACCTCTTCTCCCTTGAGGATGTAGCCCCCGTCCCAGGTCATGAGCCGTGTCAGGAAACCGTCAGCGGGAGCCAGAAGGAAAACGGAGCCGTACTCCGCCTCGGTCCTTGTAAGATCGTCCCGGGCCTTGGTAAGCTCCATCTCGGCCCGCTCAAAGTATACCAACGCCTTCCTATTCTGTTCTTCGGCGAATTCCCACTCGTCTTTGAGCCGCTCCACCTCCTTGGGTGCCACGGCCCCCTTTGTTAGGAGATAGGAGAATGTCAGATATCTGCCGCGGGAGTAGGAAACCTCTCCCGTGGTCCGATCGAGCTCTTCCCTGGCGTTTCTCTCTTGTTCCGCGGCATCGGCAAGGTGCTTTCTCGCCCTGGTCAGCTCGCCCGCAGAATCCGCGGCGTCCAGCCTGACCAACAGCTCGCCCCTTTTAATTCGGTCGCCGGGGACCTTTGCAATTCGCCTGACTTCCCCGGATGTCCCGGCCGAAAGCGTAATCGTCTCGGCGTGGATCGTCCCACTCATCAGGACGACCGGGCCGGAAAGGGGAACCCCGCACGACGAGACGCCCGCAAAAAGGGTAACGATGATGATCGCCGAAAGCGGCGCTATCCGTATGTTCATTATTCAGATCGTATTGTAATCCATCGACGGTAAAAAGTGAAGCCTTTTTCAATCGACGGCCGAAAAGGAAGACACGCCCGTTTACCTAAAATAAATAGGGGCGCGGGTTGAACCGCGCCCCTATTATTGCCGAAACAGAAGATGAAAAGATGTCTTTATTTCTTCATCTTGTCAAGTTCCATCTGACGGAGTTCCTTTCTCAGAATCTTGCCTACGGCGCTTTTGGGGAGCGCCGGGACGAATTCGACGAGTCTGGGCACCTTGTAGGCGGCCAGTTTTTCCTTACAGAACTTGATAATTTCTTCCTCTGTGGCGGTCTGGCCCTCCTTGAGGACGACAAAGACCTTGACCGTCTCTCCGCGGTAGGGGTCGGGCACGCCGATGGCGCAGCCCTCGGCCACCTTCGGATGCTCGTAGAGAACCTCGTCGATGTCGCGGGGATAAATGTTATAACCGCCGGCGATGATCATGTCCTTTTTTCGGTCGACGATATAGAAATAACCCGCTTCGTCCATCGTGCCTATGTCGCCGGTATAGAGCCAACCGTCCTTGATTGATATCTTGGTCTCTTCGGGCTTTTTATAATAGCCGTGGGTGACCTGGGGCCCCTTGATGATAACTTCGCCCGGCTCTCCGACCTTCATCTCTTTCTTGCCGGTATCCAGATCCACGATCTTTATCTCGGTATCGGGAATGGGCAGGCCGATCGATCCGACCTTTGTCTTTCCGCCGAAGGGATTGATGGTCGCGACGGGGCTCGTTTCCGACAGGCCGTATCCTTCGCAGATCTGCGAGCCGGTGGCCGCTTCGAACTCCTTGATCGTCTCCAACGCCAAGGGCGCCGCGCCGGAGAAACAGCCCTTGACCGATTTCAGGTTGAACTTCTTGAGGTCGGGGTGCCCGAGCATTCCCACGAACAGAGTGGGAACGAGCGGCAGGAAGGACGGCTTATAGGCGTCGGTCGCATCGAGGAGCGCCTGCGGCTCCGGCCGGGGAATGAGGATAACGTTATATCCGTTGTACATCGAGAGGTTCATGACGGTGGTCATTCCGAAGGAGTGGAAAAAGGGGAGTGCCCCCATGGAGGTCTCTTTTCCCCTTATAAATGACGGAAACCATGCGGAGATCTGCTGGACGTTCTTGGACAGGTTTCCGTGAGTGAGCATAACCCCCTTTGATACGCCGGTGGTGCCCCCGGTGTACTGCAGGGTTCCCAGATCCTCGAAGGTGATCTTAACGCTGGGCGGGTTGGGCTTGGTCTTCTTGATGAGGCCGACGAAATCATAGACATCGGCTGTCTCCTCAATCTTTCGGAACATCGCCTTTTTTACATGCGGAAAGAGCTGCTTCTTCGGGAAGGGAAGGTAGTCGTTGATGTGGCAGAAGATGATCTTCTTGAGCTTCGTCTTGGGCTTAAGGGCGATCATCCGGGGGGTCAGAAGGTCCAGCGAGATGAGAAATTCTGATTCCGAATCGTTGAGCTGGTGCTGGAGCTCGTGGTCCGTGTAGAGGGGGTTGTTGAGGACGAGCGTGGCCCCTACGGCCATGGCGCCGTAGTAGGCGATGACCATCTGCGGGATATTGGGCAACAGCGTCGATACCTTCGACCCTTTTTTGACGCCCATATCGGCCATGGCGGTGGCGAACCGATCGACGAGATTACCCAGCTCTTTAAAGGTTATGACCTTTCCCATAAACGTGAGAGCGGGGCTGTTCGGAAATTCCTTGACCGTGCGGCGAAATGCCTCGGGCATCGTAATATTTTCATAGTTGATACTCTTGGGGACTCCCGATACATATGAATTGAGCCAGGGCATCTTTTTGGCATCCGCCTTTGCGGCCGACGCGGACTGCTTCTTCTTCAGATCTTTTGGATCTTTTGCCATAGAGGACCTCCTATATGTCTCCAAATATGTAAAATCACCCGGTATTGTAATCATATATGATAAAAAATGCAAAGCATTTTTATCCTCATCGGGTATTAAGACGTCGATGGAACGGCGGATAATGATAATGTAATGGACGGTACCGGTAAGGGGATGTGTTTCGATCGGAGTTTTTTGAAAGCGCCGGACGGGGGTCGCACCCGGAGGCGGGTGTGCCCTGCGGGAAGACCTTGTCTTCCCGCAGGGCACCGTGTATCGCCTTATTTGTTCTTTTCCTTTGCCATCTTTTCCATTTCCATCTGGCGCAGCTCCTTTCTCAGGATCTTGCCCACGGCGCTTTTGGGAAGGGAGGGGATGAACTCGACAATCCTGGGTACCTTGTAGGCGGCCAGTTTTTCCTTGCAGAAATTGATGATTTCTTCGGCTGTGGCGGTCTGGCCCTCCTTGAGGACGACAAAGACCTTGACCGTCTCTCCCCGGTAGGGGTCGGGCACGCCGATGGCGCAGCCCTCGGCTACCTTCGGGTGTTCAAAGAGCACCTCATCGATGTCGCGCGGGTAGATGTTATAACCGCCGGCTATGATCATGTCCTTCTTGCGGTCGACGATGAAAATGTAACCTTCCTCGTCCATAATGCCGATGTCGCCGGTATAGAGCCAGCCGTCCCGAATAGCGGTCTTCGTCTCCTCGGGCTTCTGATAATATCCCTTGGTAACCTGCGGGCCCTTGATAATGACCTCCCCGGGCTCCCCGACCTTCATCTCCTTTTTCCCGGTGTCCAGGTCGACGATCTTTATATCGGTATCGGGGATCGGCAGGCCGATGCTCCCGACTTTGGTCTTGCCCCCGAAGGGGTTGATCGTGGCAGCGGGGGAGGTCTCCGAGAGGCCGTAGGCCTCACAGATCTGGGCTCCGGTAGTTGCCTCGAACTCCTTGATCGTCTCCATGGCCAGCGGCGCGGCGCCCGAGAAACACCCCTTGAGGGTGGACAGGCTGTATTTCTTGACATCCGGGTGTCGGAGCATGCCGACAAACATCGTCGGCACCGCTGCCATAAACGTCGGCTTGTACTGGTTTATAGCCTCGAGGATCGCCAGGGGCTCGGGCCGCGGGACCAGGACGACGTTCCACCCCATCCACATCGACAGGTTCATAACGGCGGTCATCCCGAAGGAGTGAAAGAACGGGAGAATCCCCATCTGGATCTCCTTTCCCCTTTCAAAGGTCGGGAACCAGGCCCGGATCTGCTGCAGGTTGCACGAAAGGTTGGACTGGGTCAGCATGACGCCTTTTGAGAGGCCGGTCGTACCCCCCGTATACTGGAAGGTGGCCAGATCTTCGAAACCTATCTTGACCTGAGGCGGATTGGGCTTATGGGACTTGATAAGGTCGAGGAACTCGTAGATGTCCGGCGAGGGCTCGATCTTGACGAACATCCCCTTTTTGACGTGGGGGAAGAGCTGCTTTTTCGGGAAGGGGAGGTAGTCGTTGATGTGGCAGATGATAATCTTCTTGACCTTTGTCTTCGGCTTGAGCGCGATCATCCGCGGCGCCAGCAGGTCCAGCGTTACGAGATATTCCGATTCGGAATCGTTGAGCTGGTGCTCGAGCTCTCGGTCGGTGTAGAGGGGATTGTTAAGGACGAGGCTTGCCCCCGCGGTCATGGCCCCGTAATAGGCGATGACCATCTGGGGGATGTTGGGAAGCAGCGTGGCCACCCGGCTCCCCTTTTTGACGCCGAGGTCTGCCATCGCGGTAGCGAAGCGGTCAACCATATCGCCGAGCTGGGCGAAGGTGATGACCTTTCCCATGTACGTGAGGGCCTTGTTATTGGGAAATTCAGCAACGGTTTTGTGAAATCCATCGGGCAGAGAGACTTTCTGGTAATCAATAGTCCGGGGAACTCCTTTGGGATAGAATTTAAACCAGGGTTTGTCGACGGTCTTCTTTGTTGTTTTGTTCTGACTTGCCTTTTGCGCCATGTTTATCCTCCTGAAGGTATTAAAAATAGATAAAAAATGGATCATCATGTAAAGAACGAACGGAGCGCCGCGCGGCGGCGGGCATCGCTGTCGTACCGCGCAAAAATGTAAATCGGAAATTTATCAGGTCCTGCTATTTCAGCCGGTCGCGATTACTGTCAGGCGGTCCGGGACTTTTTTCAGGGAAATCCCGGCCGGATTCATTAATGCTCAGGGCCAGAGGGTCAGATTACAGCGCGAACGTTACCCGGATGAGATTGCCTTCATATGATATCTTCAGGTCGCCCGGTATCGTCTTCTTGAGGATATTAAAGGCATTTTTGTTCTCATCGAGAATCAGGGCGGTCATTTCAGTATATTTGTTTTCCTTGGCTATCTTCACGATATAACGAAAAAGATCGGTACCCAGTCCCTTTCCCTGCCAATTGTCCCGGACGGTCTCGGCGAGTTCGAGGCATTTTTCATTATCGTCCCAATCGTAACGGGCGGCGCCCACTATCGCGTCCTGGTAGAGAGCCACGATAACCATCGATTTCTCGTAATCGACGGTGGCGAATTTCTGAACGCGGTCGGTACGGGCCTCCTTTTTCGGAATGAAGAACCGCAGGTACTTCGTCCGCTCCGAGAGGCTGTCGTAGAAGTCCTTGACCAGCCCCGCATCCTCGGGCAAGACGGGGCGCAAAAAAAGCTCTTTTCCGTCCTTCATGGTGAGGTGCGTTTCGTATTTTTTCGGGTACTCCACGTTCCTTGTCTCCTCGTCATGGATGGTAACGGATTATGGCTTATTTTATAGTATATTTCTGTATAATAGTAAACATTTTTTCTGATCGGTGCGCCGTGGGGTACGATGCATAAAACGGAGTGCGGCGCGCAATATGCCGGGGGCTAAATTAAATTGACATGCTACTCCGTATGAGTTATACATGAATATAATTACGGTACGAGGAGGTTACCAAGAACATGTCCAAAAAACTCGCTATTATCGCATTGTTGGTGGCACTGTCGGCCGCCGTTTTATTTGTCTCGGCCTGCACACCGTCAGGCCCGGCGGGCCCTTCGCTTGCTGTCGACAAGAGCGTCTACGCTCCGGGGGAGACGATCACCGTCACCTTCTCAGCGCCGGCGGGACTGCCCACGAATGCCTGGGTGGGGATTATCCCTTCCAACGTGCCCCACGGAGATGAGGCCCAGAACGACAGCTATGACCTCACCTACCAGTACCTCAACGGCATGACTTCGGGTATGCTCGTCTTTTCGGCACCCACGGTGCCGGGTTCGTACGATTTCAGAATGCACGACACAGATAGTAACGGCAAGGAAATCGCATCGATAACATTTACGGTTCAATAATTGTTGTTTATACCCGGGGACGAATATCGTTCGTCCCCGGGTATTTTACCCTCATAGCCCCCTCGCCACCGAGACGCTCCCCCGTGAGACGGTTTTTCCTTGGGCCGAAGAGCTTTTCCTTGCCGACGGCCGGCAAAATTGATATAAGTAATTTCTATGCAATCAAGACACGGGTCGTTCTTTTTCCCTATTTACCTGTCGATGGGGGTCCTGGGGCTGTCTCTCGGACTAACGCTGCCGCTGCTTTCCCTCTCAATGGAAGCGGCGGGAGCCTCGGCGAGCGTCGTGGGAACGAGCACCCTGTTTCAGGCACTGGCGTCCTTTCTGGCCTCGATGGTTTCTCCCGCGGCCATCTTTGTGATCGGTAACAAACGTCTGTTGGCTGCCTCGCTCCTGTTGTGCGGGATTACTATCGGGCTCTATGCCGCGGCGGCCGATATTCCTTCCTTCTTTATCTTTCGGATATTCAACGGATTTGCCCTCGGGTTCATCTTCGTAGCCACCGAAGCGACCCTGATTGCCGAGAGTCCCCCCGAAAAGAGGTCGCGGATCATGGGGATCTACATGATTTCCCTTTCGGCGGGGGCGGCCGTGGGCCCGATGATCGGCTTTCCTCTCTTTGGGATAGGGGAGCATCTTCCCTATATCCTGGCCGCGCTGATATGCGGGGTCTCGCTGGGGGCCGTGTTGTTCCTCGTCCCGGCGAGCTCAATTCCGAAACGTCCCACGGGGGCCGCCTTTCCGATTATGCTCATTCTCATTCCCCTCGGTTCGTCATTTCTCTTCGGGTTCGTGCTCGAAGGGACCCTGTCGCTGATTGCCCTCTATCTCAAGGATGTCGGGCTTCGTTCCTTCCAGATGGGGATGGTCGTGACATCTTTTGACCTGGGCGGAATAGTACTCCTTTACCCGCTCATGAAGTTTGCCGACAGGTTCGGAAAGCTACGTTTTATAGCGCTGGCATCCTTTGTGTGCGGAGTATTCTTTTTCCTGGTGCCGTCTTTTCCGTTCTTCATAATGCTCGCCCTGTTGACGTTTATCAGCGGCGGCGCGGTCAATGCGATCTATCCGGTGGGAATGGCCATCGTCGGCGATGAACTGAGCGAGCCCCATTATCCGCGGGCCGCCTCGCTGCTGTCGGCGGCATTCTACGCCGGGGCAATCCTCGGACCGTTTTGTTTGTCGCAGGCGATGGACCGGCTCGGGTATGCTTATCTCTTTTACGCCGCGGGGGCGATGATCTTCCTGTTTACGGCGCTGCCGATATCTCAGTTGCTCGGCAAGCGACAATAAGGCGTCCGCCCCCGGGAAGCCCCGGGGGGAGACCCGTTTGCCCCAGGGATAAGGCCCGATCGATGCCTTGTCTCGGTTTAGCGTATTCTTTTCCTGATTCTGTCGAACTGCACCGTATTTTTGATGAGCTTTTTTGTGGGCGGGGAAAAGGACGGCGATCTCGCGCCGGACGGTGGCAATCCTCCCGAACGTCTCGGGGTAGGTGGAGAAGAGCTCGGTCAGCAGGCTGGGTTGTGTCCATTTTATTGCCTGGGGCTTTTTCAGGAAGCCACGGTAGTCATTGGGGTCGTATCCGGCGGCACAACTGATGCGTACGGCGCTCTTGTCGGCCTCGTACTCCGCGGTCCGCCCGTAAGCCAAGAACCCTGCCGGAGAAAAGATGTCCCCCGCCAACCGCTGCCACTGGAGGGCAGCACTGCCGAAGACAAGGTTCAGGAAAAACGAGATCCCGTATATTGTTTCTCGTTTCACGGGATCTTCCCGCTGTTTAAAAGACCTTTCAGTAGACGAGGAACGGCAGGTCTTTAAGGCGTATCAGGATTTTCATATCGAAATCGTTCTTTGACTCGATCAACGCCGTGAGAACGTCTCCGTCCGCCGTTACCTGTATTGCGGTAAATAGGTCGGCAAAGGGAACGAGGCGGGAGAGGCTTTTTCCGCTTTTCAGTCCCTCGGTGAGGGGCCCGATGTCGTTTTGGACAGAGGCCGCATCGGGATAGAGGATCAGGAGCGTCACCCGTTGATGCCGCCTGTCGGCGGCGGGCCTGATGCCAAAGGCGAAGTAGGTATACGGCGAGAGGCGGTATTCGGGAAATCCCCAGTCGTCGGGGCTGCGGATGAACAAAGAATCCTCCCCGTAGAGCTCGTCGGTTCTCACTCCCCGGGAGATATAGAAGGACGATTCCCCCTTTAGTTTCTCGACCAGCCCCATAACGATTCGGTCTTCGTCCATTGTGCCGACCTCAACCCGGTCAAGATAGTCCTTGAGGAGCCCTTCGGTGGGGGCCGACGCGATGATGTCGTCATCGACGAAGGTGAGGTTTGCATACGTCAGGAAAAGCCCCCCCTCGGCGGGTGCGTCCGACCACGGCAGGTAATAGACCGTGCGGCCGTGGTAGTCCTCGGTCCGATAGCCTGCCTGGGAGAGGCGCGTGCGGATCGTATCCGTGTCGAAATCGCCCGAGACGAGCGTTATCGAATAGGATGAGGTCCGGGCAACAACGGTAACATAGAAATCGCTTGGATCAAATCCGAGGGGCGTCTTGTCGGAAACCAGGAACGAATACTCCCCCGTTGAAAAGGTAAAAGGAGCCAGCAACGTAAAGTAGCCGAGCTTCTTGTCCACGGATGATGTATGATTCACCGCCGCAAGGCCCAAAAAATCGCGGGTTGCCGGGAGGTTTGAGCATTCAATGGAGTCGTAGTTACGTTTCGGCAGCCGGCTGAAGACCCGCTCCACGTCCCTGTCGGGAGGTTGGCAGCCGACCAGGACAAGACAGATCATAAAGGCAATGAGAGCGGCATGGGCGCGGTGGCGGGGGGCTTTCGGCCGATGTCCATTCGAGGAGACTTCGCAACGATACAGACACGCCGAGAAGAAGGGGTGGTCGCTGTACATGATATCTTCCCTTCAGGTGAAGATCATCGGGTCCTTTCTTGCGCGCGGAGCGTGGAACGTGGGTAAGGCATAGCAACTCGTTAAATGGTAACATCCCCTCTTTGGTGCGTCAATACCTATTTTCCCGGATTTATTATAAGAAATGTCGGATTTTTTTTGACAAAGCGCCGCACGAGGCGATACCATGCGAGGTAACTATGGTGGGACGACAGTGACAAAAATCGGAAGTATCGAGCGAATACTCGACGGAAGGGTCGGCAAGGCGATCGCCCGTTACGACATGATCGGCTCCGGTGACCGAATCATGGTGGCGCTTTCCGGCGGCAAAGACAGCTGGTCCCTCCTCTTTACCTTGAGGAGGCTCTCCCAAAAGGCCCCCGTCTCTTATCGCGTTTTTGCCGTACACGTGGACGCGGGCTATCCCGGCTGCGATACGGGCCCCATGGAAGAATTTCTTTCGCGGCACGGCTTCGAGTATGAAATTATCAGGACCGGCATCTTCGGCCTGATTCCCCAAAAGACCTCTCCCAAGGATAATCCCTGCTACTTCTGCTCCCGGCTGCGCCGGGGGGCGCTGTACGCCCGGGGCAGGAGGGGAGACATTACAAAGATCGCGCTGGCCCACCACCAGGAAGACCTGATGGAAAGCCTCCTCATGAACCTCTTTTTCGTCGGGCAGATAAGGGCTATGGGGCCTAAGTTCGTTACCGAGGACGGAAAGAACACGGTGATTCGCCCCCTCGTACTGGCCGAGGAGCGGCTTGTCTCCCGCTATGCCCGGGCGATGGACTTTCCCATTATCGGGGCGTGCCCGTTTTCCGACCGCGGGTCGACGAACCGGAGGCGGATGCGCGAGCTGATCACTCAAATGGAACAGGTCTATCCCCGAACAAAAAAGAGCCTGCTCAGGGCGATGGCAAACGTCGATCCGATCCACCTCTTGGACACTCGCCTGACCAGGAGGGACCCGTGAAGGTCGTCGATGTCACCCGGGCCCCCCAGGCGGGAATAGAGGAGGCGGTAACGGTTCTGGAACAGGGTGGGGTAATCGTCTACCCCACCGACACCCTTTATGGTTTCGGGGTCGACGCGCGCAATTCCGATGCGGTGCGCCGGCTCCGGGAGATCAAGGGGAGGTCCCGGGGGCTCGTCTTTTCGGTGATGCTGCCCAATGTCGAGGAGCTCGTGTCCCTGGTCACGGTCGACATCGCGTTTGCCGGAGTCCTAAAAATCCTGCCCGGGCCTTACACGTTCATATTTCCCTCCAAGGTGAGGTTATCGGACGGCGTCATCGGCAAGGGGCGGGGACTCGGGGTCAGGATTCCGGACCACCCGGTTGCCCTGGCCATCGCGGGGGGATTCGGCGGCCCGGTCATCACCACGAGCGTCAATCGGACGGGGGAGCCGCCGCAGACGGATCCGTTCCAGATCAAGCGGACCTTCGACCGCGAGGTCAACCTGATGCTGGACACAGGCGAGATTGCCGGCCGCGCGTCCACGGTCGTCTCGTTTATGACCCGGCCGCCCCGGGTCATCAGGCAGGGCGCGGGCCCCCTGGAATTTTTGGAGAGACTCGTATAAAACGTATCGGTGAGGAGAAACCATGAATGACCGTCGCGATCTCGACCGCATGCTCTCATGGGCGCACGACCTCTATGACCTCGGCGCCAAGAGACCCGGTAGTGCGGCGGGTGCGCAGGCCGAGGCCTACCTCTTCGGGGTCATGAAAGGCCTCGGGATACCTGACGTGACGCGGGAGCCGGTAGATTTCGTGAGCTGGCGCGCCGATCCGGCCTATCTAGCCGTGAGCGGCGGCGGGCGGTCGGCAAGCTTCTCTGCCGAGCCCATCGTCTATACATCGTTTACCGGCGGTGGGGGCGTCAGCGCCCCGATCGTCGATCTCGGATCGGGTAGAACGGAAGACTTCGAGGGGGCCGATGTCGAAGGGAAGATCGCGCTGGTATCCTATTCCCACGGGTACATCGAATACGAGCTCCTCAGGTCGGTCGGGTACTACCTCCACGATCCGGGGGATACGCTTTCGGGCAAGGGCCAGGTGATGAGCTGGGTGACGGAAGAAGAACAGCGGGTCTATGAGGCGGTGGTGAATCGGGGGGCCGTCGGGTTTGTCGGGATCTATCCGCTTGACATTACCCCGTACCTCTGTTTTGAGGGTGGAAACGCCTTTACCGGCAAGGTCGGCCCGATCCCCGGCATGGGCTTGAGGAAATCGGACGGCAAACGCATGATATCATTCATGCAAAAGGGCGCGGCCGATGCGACCCTCATCCTGGCCGGAGAGACTAAAAGCGCCCGCATGCACAATATCGTGGGGATTATCCCCGGTAAGTCCGAGCGGGTGATCCAGGTTACCTCCCATCACGATTCCATGTGGCCGGGGGCTACCGAGGATGCTGCCGGGGTGGCGGTGGTGTTGGAGCTGGCGCGTCGGGCGGCCCGTACGTACACGGACCAAAAGCCGCCGCTGACGCTGGCGTTTGTCCTGGAGGCGGCCGAGTGCCTGTTTGTCCTCGGTTCCCGGGGGCACATCGCCCGGCACCGGGACGACCTCATAAAAAATCTCGTGGCCGACCTCCATATCGAACACCTGGCAAAGGAATATATTGAGGATGAGGCGGGGGGGCTTGCGGCCACCGGCGACATCCAAGCCAGGGCGCTGTTCGTCACGGACGCCGGACCGCTGGTCGAGATCGCGAAAGAAGCGGTGATCGCCCATGACCTGAGGCGCACCATCCTCATGCCGACCACGACGCCGCTGGGGGTGTCGACCGACGCCACCGCCTATAACCGGGCGGGGCTTCCGGTGATCAGCTTTATCTCGCCGCCGCCCTACTGGAACGCGCTGGAGGATACGTGGGAAAAGATCGCGGTTGATCAGTTGATACCGGTGGCTTCCGCCTTTTGGGAGATGATCGAGGCCATCATGGCAACAGACCCCGATACGATCAGAAAACCGGGCCCGCCAACCGACGGGTATATCCTGAGCCGGTAATAGAGGAGGAGGAGTTAAGGGGATACCATGCTTAATTAATAACCTTCAGTTTAACGGTATAAGGAATAGTAATTAAGTATGGAGTCCCCATAAATTTCCAGAACTAGAAAAGCGGCGCATATAGCGTCGCTTTTAACTGGAGCCTGATTTATTCGGGATCCATGATGAACCCTGCCTTCCTCGGGCGGGCAACACCCTCACCCCAGGAACTTGAACTCGATCTCTTTTTCCATCTCGTCGATGAATTCCAGGGTGGCCTTGAAGTATTCGAGGGTGCCGGGTTCACTTCCCTTGACGGCGTCGAGCTTTTTGATCTCCTCGTCTTGCTTCGCCTCCGGGCTGGTGAGGTGGAGATAGATTCGGTCTTTCAACTGGGCGTCGTCGCACTTGATCGACAGAGAGCCCTCCGCAAAAGAGATCTCCCCGATTTTTGCACCGGCCTTGATAATTTCGGCCTTCATGATATCGGGCCTCCCCGCCGTTTTAGGGCTTCACCCGTTTTACATATGCTTTATTATATCACGGTCGCCGGGGGGAAAACAAGCCAATTATTTGCCCTTTAGGCAGGTCTGCTCACGGAAATCCCCGGGCTATGACAGGAACCGCACGGAGCAGTACGTCTCCTTTTTTTCAATCATCCCGATGATGGCGCGCCGGATTTCCCAGTCGTCTTCCACGGGCGTCACCTCTGAGACGGGCATGCCGGATGTGTCCGTACGGTATTTGTACCGATCGAGCCAACCGGGCACCACCGCGAACCTCCCTCCGCCCATGCCGCAGCAGGAGGTGTCCACCACCGAATATCCAAGGATGTAGAGAATTTCGCGGCCGTCGATGGCGACCCTCTCGTCTTTTTCGGCCACGTAATGGCCGCCGATGGCCGTCACCTCTTCGTTGAGGGCCGGATGAACGTAGTCTTTGGTCATGGTCAGTCGCTTCCTTTCCTGTGCCGACAGGCGTCGTACACGCTATATTCCTCTTATTTAAGAATAACAAGGGCCCGTTGATTTGTCAAGGAGCGTCCGTCGGCCGATCCGGTACGGCCCTACGGCGTGAGCCGGTCAGCCGATTTGGCCCGTGTCTCGACACTACTATTAATAAATTATAAGTTGACAGATAAATTAACCTCTAATAAAGTATTGATATTCAAATTTTGTGGTAATTCCAAGGAGGCTGTGAAACTATGAATATACGGGAGTATCTCGAGCGGGCGGCGTCGGAATCCGGCAATAAGACCGCGCTTGTCTTCGAAGAAACGCGACTGACCTATTCGGACCTCCTGAATCGGGCCGGTGCGCTGGCGGCCTTTTTCGCGGATCGGGGAGTTTCCAAAGGCACGAAAATCGTCAGCTATCTCCCCAATATCCCGGAGTTTGTCGATGTGTATCTGGCTGCCCTCTCGCTGGGGGCGGTTCTGGCGCCGGTCGATTTTCGGCTCAGGCCCGAAGAGGTGGACGAAATCGTGAAAGACTGCCGGCCTTCCTTCATCGTCTCCACGACGGCAATGGGAGGAGGGCTCAAGAAGGACAACTTCGTGAAAGATATCCTGTTTACCGACGGGTCGTCCGTCACGGAACGGGCCGACTACCAAGAGATCATCTCTGAGACCGGGAAAACACCCCCCCCGGTGACCATTGACGGCGAGGATGAGGCGCTGTTCCTCTATACCTCGGGAAGCACCGGCAGGCCCAAGGGGGTAATCCTCGTCGTCCGCCAGCTCGACCTCTTCCCGACCCAGATGCGCGATACCTTTCCGGAGATCATCGGCCCGGACATTCCCTTCGGGGTGATCCTGCCGATGTCCCATATCTCGGGGCCTATCCTGGTCAACCTTCTGCTGCGCGAGATGAGCACGCTGGTGATATTTCCGGGGTGGCGGCCCGACGTCGTCTGGAAGACAGTCCAAAAAGAGCGCGTCGTCTGGTTTCACGGGGTACCGCCGATCTTTCAGATGCTTTTGGCCGACCCGAACCTGGGTTCGTACGACCTGTCTTGCCTCAAGCTCTTGGCAATGATGGGAATGAGCGTCCCCAAGACGCTGCTTGAGACCTATCAGGAAAAATTCCCGCATACGACCATAACCCAGGGATTCGGGCTGACCGAGACCTCCCCTATCCTTACGTTTCTCTCCGCCAAGGACTCCCGACGGAAGCTCGGCTCGGTGGGACTGCCGGTAGCCGACGCCGAGGTCAAGATCGTCGACGAAGACGGAAAAGACCTCCCGCCAGACACGGCAGGCGACATCATCGCACGCGGCCCGATGATCATGAAGGGCTATTATGACCAGCCCGAAGAGACGGCCCGGGTCATCAGGGACGGGTGGTTCTGGACGGGCGACCTGGGGGTGTTCGACAGCGAGGGGTACCTCTATCACATAGGGCGCAGCAAGGACATCATCATCACGGGGGGGCTCAACGTCTACCCGGCCGAAGTGGAAAACGTCCTTTTGCGCCATACCGACGTCATCGAAGCGGCAGTGGTGGGCACGGCCGACAAAAAACGCGGCGAGGTGCTCATGGCCTTCGTCGTTATACGGAACGGCGTGCCCCTGAGAGACAACGAGATCCTCAAACACTGCCGGGAGCACCTGGCCGATTTCAAGGTTCCCAAGGGGATCGTGGCCGTCGACAAAATCCCGCTCCTTTCCAACGGCAAGGTCGATAAGGTTACGCTGAGACAAATGGGGGAATAGACCGATTCGGTTCCGTTTAAAGGGGAAGGTACGGACCTTCCCCTTTTCTGTTTGACGGGCAACCGGACAACCTGGTTGTTTCGGAAGATATTTTTAGTGGAAAAACATCTTTCGCACTATATAATGTGCCATTATTATAGCGATGCTCTTTATTAAAGGACCGGCTTATTTCTTCTTCATCGCCCTGCATTTTTACCGGGATAGACATGGCAAAAGAGAGGGTTCACAAACAAATCAGGCTGAAGGGAATCGGCGTATCCCCCGGCATCGCCATGGGGACGGCGGAGGTCTATCGCAACGAGCTTGAGGACATTACCGTCTACCCCGTCGAGAAAGAGGCGGTTGCCGACGAGATCAGGCGCTACGTTGAGGCCCTCGAGTCGGTTGAATCCCATCTCAGGGAGTCGGCCGAGATCGTTACCGAGAAGATCGGGACGACCGAGGCGGGGATCTTCGACGCACAGATCGCCCTGCTTTCCGGCACCCTTTTCAGAAAGACGGTCCCGGCGGCCGTAAAGCGAGACCTTATCAATGTAGAGGCGGTCCTCCAGAATAGCCTCAGGGATTTCCTGAACGCCCCCCCCGGGCCCCAGGGGGAGGAGATCAAAAAGAGACAGCAGGACATCAAGGACATCCACCGGCAGATCATACATCTCCTGGTGAAGAAAAACCCCCAGTGTATCATCCTCTATGACACGGTGATCCTGACGGCCCGGGAATTCCTCCCCTCCGACATGACCCTTTTTCCGCCGGGACAGGTCCTGGGACTTATCGCCGAGATGGGGGGCATGAACTCCCATACCGCCATCATGGCGCGCTCGTCGGCGATTCCCGCCGTCATGGGGGTGGAGAAGGCGTCTTCCTTTATCACCAACGGCGATTTTCTCATCATCGACGGCTCCACCGGAGACGTCGTGGTCAATCCCGATTCGGACGACCAGGAGATATATAACGAAAAGATCGCCCGGGCCCGGGCGATCCGGGATCGAATGGAGTCTCTCATCGACCTTGAGTCGGAGACGACCGATCGCCGGGCCGTGACGCTTATGGCCAATATCAGCCGGTTTGAGGATGTCGGGCAGGCCAGGCGCAACGGTGCCGTGGGGATCGGGCTGTTTCGAACGGAGATCCCGTTTCTGATGGGCGAGCACTTCATTGCCGAAGAAGAGCAGTATCAGCTCTACCGAAAGGTAATCACCGGGATGGAGGCGTACCCCGTAACCATCAGGACGCTGGATCTTGGGGGGGATAAGGTCCTGACGCAGGATCTCTTCAACCGGGAGGCCAATCCCTTTCTGGGACTCAGGTCCATCCGCTTCTCACTGCGGTATCCGGAAATCTTCACGACCCAGCTTCGGGCCATCCTGAGGGCGTCGGCGTTCGGGCGCGTAAAACTCCTCTTCCCCATGGTGACGACCCTTGACGAATTGGCGACCATTACCGAGATATACCGGCAGGTTCGGGAAGAGGTAGGCCGGCAGGGGGTCAAACCCCTCGTCGAGCCGCTGCTGGGCGTCATGATAGAGGTCCCCTCGTCGGCGTTGATGGCCGAGAGTTTCCTGGATCGGGTAGACTTTGCCAGCATCGGCACCAACGACTTGATTCAATATACGCTGGCGGTCGACCGGGGCAACCGCCTGGTGTCGGAGCTTTACAGCCCCTACAATCCGGCGGTCCTCAAGCTTATCGACATGACGGTCAAGGCGGGAAAATCGACGGGCAAAGAGGTGAGCGTCTGCGGCGAGATGGCGTCCGACCCGGTATCGGCCATCCTGCTGCTCGGCATGGGAATAAACATCCTTTCGATGGAGCCGAGGTACCTCTTGCGGATCAAGGAGGTTGTCATCTCGATCAGCAAGGACGCCGCGGCCCGGGCCGCCCGGAAGGCCCTCTCGATGAATACGGCCCGGGAGGTCGAGGAATTTATTATCGAGCGGTTCGCGCTGCCCCGGGAAACGGCCTCGTCGGAATAGGCCGCATACGAAGGGGAAAAAAGGGCCGCGGGGATCATTGATCCCGGCGGCCTTTTCGTTTCTTTTCACTATCGCCGGAGCGACGGGTGCGGATTCGGGGCCGATGAGGTCATCGGCGTCCGGATCAGGTCAGAAGCTGCGCTTCCTTCGCCTCGCGCTCGAGCTCGTCGCGAAAATCGGGATGGGCGATCTTGAGCATCTCCCTGACGCGGGCCGGGATGCTCTTGAGCCAGAGGTCGGCCACACCCCATTCCGTGACGATGTAGTGTACGTCGGAGCGCGGCGTCGTGATGATCGTCCCCGGCTTGAAGGCCGAGACGATCTTGGAGATCCTGCCGGTCTTGGTTTCTGCCGTGGAGGCCGTTGCCAGAAACGACATCCCCCCCTTCGAGCCGTTGGAGCCGCGGACGAAGTCGAGCTGGCCGCCGGTGCCGCTGTACATGGCGTGGCCGATCGATTCCGAGGCGCACTGCCCGGTAAGGTCGGCGGTCATGATGTTGTTGATGGACATCATGTTATCGTTCTTGGCGATGTTGTATGGATTGTTGACTTCGTAGATCGGCGCGAACTCGAAGGTCGGGTTGTCGTCGACGAAGTCGTAGAGGTCCTTATCGCCGATGGCAAAACCGCAGAGGACCTTGTCGGTGTGGTAGTTCTTCCTGGCCCCCGTGATGATCCCCTTCTTGGCCAGGTTCATCATCCCGTTGGTGAACATCTCGGTGTGAACCCCGAGGTCCTTTTTGGTGTCCAAGAGGTTCACCACTGCGTCGGAAACGGCGCCGATGCCGCACTGGATGGTGGCCCCGTCGGGGATTCGCTCGGCGATGTAGGTGGCTATCTTACGCTCGGTGTCGGAAATGGGTATCTCCGGAATCACCGGCAGCGGATGATCGTTCTCGATGATGTAATCCACTTTGCTCACGTGGATGACCGCCTGGTTTCCGTGGACACGGGGGGTCTCCTTGTTGACCTGGACGATAACGGTATCGGCCCGCTTACAGCAGATGTCGTTGTTATAGACGCCCACCGGACCGAAGCTCATGTAGCCCCATTTGTCCGGCCGCGAAACCTCGCAGATGAAGACATTGGGATCGACCGCGATCGAGACCTGGTCGGCCAGGGAAAAGTGATAGGACATCGGCTCGACGTTGCCGACCCTGAGAAAGGCCCGTTCCATGGGTCCGACAAACAGCGAGACGAAATCGATGTGCCCCTTGAATTCGGGCTTGAAAACCTCATAGGGATACATGGAAATGCCGGAGGTCAGGGTCACGTCCTTGAGTTCATCCTTTCTTTTACCCAGGGCGTTGACGACGTCGATCGGCTGACTCGACCCTCCGGGCATGGCGACGCGATCTCCGGACTTGATGACGGAAACGGCCTTCTCGGCAGTGACAAGTTTCTTCTTGTAGTCTTCTTTCCAGTCCATGTGATTGTCCTCCTGTAGGTGATTCCTGTAGGTGATGAGTACCAACGGAATCAAAAGTATATACCAGGAACCGGCCGTTATCAAGGTAAATAAAATGGCGGCGCAACGGCGAATTGTCTTTCTACTGAGACCGGAACAACAGGATTAATGGTAGGCGGCGTAGGTCAAATCCCCGGGGCTATCGTCCAAGGAGGGGTGGGGAGCCATAGGAACGAAAAAGAAGGAGCGGCACCCGTGCCGCCCCAATAACTTATTGTCTCTATCGACCGGCCCTGGGCGGCGCTTTACATAAAAATGGATTCATCGTACCGTAAAGGCCGTAACAGATTATGATTGCTGAATAAGTAATCCAGAAGGCGGCGTTTCCGACAAGACAATTTTCCCGGTGTCTCTGTATATTACCGTCTATTCCTTAGTCCTGATTTTTTCGTTGAGGACGGTAATCTGCATGGCGAGGGATGCGGTATCGGCAAGGACCAGTAGCTGGTCAAAGTCCTTACGTTCCCTTTTCTCAGGTCCGTTATCACAATAAAGGACGGCAACAGTCTTGTCGTAAACCCGAAACGGAATCATGGCGCATGCCGTTGGTTCGTATCCTTTAATGGATGAGTGAATGATCTTCGCGTCTTCCGGCGGCAACGCACCCCGGAAGACTTTATTCATGATGACGATATCCTGCAAAGACTTGACGGTCGATAGTTCTATACTAAATTCCTCGGGGTTCTCGTTAAGATATTGAATGTTGTCTTGAAAGAGAGAGAAACCCTTAAAATATCTAAACTCACCCTTTTTGATAACCCCTATGAAAGCACGGTCGTTATCTATCTTAAGAAAGCGCAGAACGGTATCCACAATAAACGAGAAGCTCTGCTTATTGAGGAGTTCCTTTGTCGTCTTCTTCAGGAAGGTAAGATCGAATAAATCACGTTCCAGTTGTTTTTCTGCGCCGCCCAGCTCGATTCGTGCGTCCATCAGAGACTTGATCAATTCCTCTCGAATCAAGTTCAATTGATCCCGTTCGAAATAAATACGCCTGTTTCTGAAAATATTTCCGACGCATAGAGAGATCTCCTCAACAAACTTATCGAGGCTTGTGCGTAAATCATCACCATCAAATTGTGATTTATTGGGCTTCCTGAGAAAATAGCTTGCCCCCATGAAAAGGGATTTAAGGTTGAGATCATAGTCGCCGATGGAGGTCATTACGATGATCGATACATTCGGATAATTCTGATTGATTTCCGTAACGAGTTCCAGCCCCCCATATAGCTGATTGGAAGAGGAAAGACCCGGCATGACGATATCCGTGATGAGGACCAGGGACAGCGGGGAAGACTCAAGCAGCCTAATCTTCTCCAGCGCCTCGGTCGGGTTATCGTAACTTTCCACATCGTAGCCAAAATTTCTCAATCCGTCGGAGAAGAGTGTTCTCATGAGCTTCTCATCTTCCACGAGAATCACCTTTTCCTGCGGATTGAAAGAGGAAATAGTTGTAATAATCTTCTCGATTGATTCGACAATCTCTCCCTTGATGTCGCCGTACCGGTCTTTTTTTGCGGCATCGTTTTCGAGGCTGTCAGAATCTTTTTCAGACAATATGCCCCGTTCCAGCTCTTGAGAGGACTCCTTCATACCCTTCAGAAAATCATCGATATCTATACGAATCTCAATATCTCTTTCGTCGATCTTGGTCGGCTCAAATCGGTAAATTCCTCCCCGGTAGACCATTGAAAAAACGATTTCCTCTATAATCTTTCGGAGATTTTGGTGCAGTTCTTCTTTTGAAATAAGGCCGTACTTCACCAAAATGTCCCCGATACGTTCGTTCTTTCCTTCGGCTTTCTGATAGATGAGCGCTTTCCTCAGATCTTTTTCCGTAATGATACCGTTCTCTATCATATAGCGGCCCAGGCGTTCCCGATAGGTTGGTGAATCGGCTCTCGTTATCATTCCTTCATTAAAATAGATCTCCCCGTACCCCTCTTCAGACTTTATCGCGAGGATACCCGTTAGTCCTTCGCTCTTGATGTTCGCAAGGATATCGGGCAGCTTATTCTTTTCAAGGTTCCCCGAGTAGTTCATGATGTTGATCCCCCTTCACCTTTCTTTATATAGTGATAGTCATCCAAAGGATCAGGAATTGTAATAATAATGTATCTATAGATACGATACAGAAGTCGCCTACAACGGATTTAAGAGAATGCCTTAATGACAGGTATACGGATAGGGCTGATATTTATCGCGCAGATCGTCGTAGATGTTCCATGGTTCACGATTGCAGTCGGTTACTATCCATATGTCGTTGCGGCGGTCGTTATCCAGATCGGTGGAACAGCTGGCCGTGAAATGAGAACTGTCTCCCGAGATATTGATATACCAGTTTTTATAGTACTTGGGCTCACTGGCCGGTCTAAAATTAATATCACTAAAGTCTCCGGCGTAGACCGAATGTTCACCATAGTAGCTCACTTCACTCGCATAAACACCGGCCAGAAGGATACGGGCTTCCGACTGCCGTGACCGGTTCTGATACGAGATATAATTCGGGATTGCAACTACGGCCAGAACCGCGATAATAGCGACCACGATCATCAGCTCGACCAGACTAAACCCCGAAGACTCTTTATGACTGCTCATGATACAATTACTCTTAACCAAGATCTCCCAAGCTTAGGAGAGAAGGTGTTTATGATAGAGAGGCGAAATAGAAGGGCCGAACACGTGTTTCATGGAAAAGGCGGTTGTCCATGTTTGGGTGTTTGTCTATCCGTTAATCTTCCTCCTTATTATAAAGGCACGAATATTATATTAATAAACTACCCGATTGTAAAACACAAGACAAATATACATCTGTATACATAATACATAACGCCATTATTGACGGGTTTTGAGGGGTATCGAAAGGTGACAACGGACCGATTTTCGGAGATATCTATCCGCAGCGAATATTTGAGCAGTAAAACTCGTGGGAACATACGCATGTTTGCACAAACGGGATCCGGGGCGGCGTGTCTTTTTGTTGACTCCGGGGGCCATACCTGATATTGTCTTACCGTTATATAATAACGGCGGGGAATTATCCGTGAGACGGGTACGAATCATATCGATCATGGCTGTGGTGTCGATCGCCGGGGTTGTCATGTTCTTTCGTCCGGCGCCGGCCGCAGACGTCCTGGCCGAGGCTAATAAGAGCCTTGCGCTAACGGCCGAGACGCTTATCGCCGCCAAGGGCGAGCCCCGAACATTCACGTACGGGCCCATCGTGGACGACGCAAACAACCGGGGCGTCTTTCGAGTTGTGGCACTGATCGCGGACCTGACGGGCCTTGATTTTGTATCTCTTGCGATTATTCAGTATCACGGCGGGGATATAACTCTCTTCGCGGCAGTCAGCAATCTCCCGAACGCGCTTGCCGGCAAATCAGATGCCCTCAAGATACTTGCACGGCGTCAACTCATATACTTACAACGCCCCTATTACGAAGACTATTTTCGTGATCTTTCCCGGGACGATCCGGTGGCCTATGCAAACGCCGTCGCGGCGGAGGTCTGGGAGGCCTTCAAGGCGGAATACGGCGATCTTTCGTCCACGGACCCGTCTTTGCTCAAGGATAAATACCCGGAATGCTCCGATATCTCCGAGATCATCGGCGTCGACCTTGTTCCAATAGCGGGGATCAGGGCCGTGGGGGGAATCTCGGGGATCAACGAGTTCCTTATTCTTATGCCCGATACGCTGTCCGGCAAGGACGAGGCGATACAGGCGCTCTCCAAGGTGAAGAAGAAATAGACTATGGCACACCGAATAGAGGTGGGGTTGCTGCCCGACATTCGCGACGCCCACGGAGAAAAGACGGCGCGGCGAATCCGTGAAGATCTGAAGATAGACGTGTCGGGGGTCCGGGTTCTTTCCGTCTTCACCATCGACGCGGACCTGACCCCGGATGAGCTTTCCGGCATAGCCGAAAACCTCCTGGTTGACCCGATTATACAACAGGCCGGTATCGATTTGCCTCTGGCCGCGGCCGATGAGTTTGACTTCGCCGTAGAGGTCGGGTACCTCCCCGGGGTGACCGACAACGTCGGCAGGACGGCCCGGGAGGGCGTTTCCCTTATCTTTCCGAACCGGCTCTCCCCCGGGCAGAAGGTCTATACCTCGTTTCAATATCTCATCCGGGGACCGATCGACCGGTCGGATGCCGAGCGCATCGCAATGGGCCTTCTGGGCAACCCCCTCATCCAACGTTTCGTTATACTTGACCGCAACGTCTTCATGGCGGCAAACGGGATCGCCCCCTGGGTACCGAAGGTGACCGGCAGCCATGATCGGACCGTGTCCGAGATCGATCTTTCGGTTGCCGACGACGAACTGGTACGTATCAGCCGGGAGGGAGTACTGGCGCTGTCGCTTGCCGAAATGAAAGCGATTCAGGAATATATCGGCCTGGAGGCAGCCGGCCCCGACCGTGACCGGACAGGCCTCGGCAGTAAGATGACCGACGTGGAGCTTGAGGTAATCGCCCAGACATGGTCGGAACACTGCAAGCATAAGATATTCAACGCCCTCATCGATTACGAGGACGAAAATGGAAATACCGAGCGAATAGAGAGCCTCTTTTCCACCTACATAAAAGGGGCCACGGAGACGATCAGGAAGGCCAAGGGCCGACAAGACTTCTGCCTCTCGGTTTTCAAGGACAACGCGGGGGTTATCTCGTTTAACGAGGACTTTAACCTCGTCTTCAAGGTTGAAACGCATAACAGCCCCTCGGCCCTGGACCCCTACGGGGGCGCCCTGACGGGTATAGTGGGGGTAAACCGGGACCCCTTCGGGACGGGACTCGGCTCCCGGCTCATATTCAATACGGACGTCTTCTGTTTTGCCGATCCCGGCTTTTCCGGGGAGATTCCCCCGCGCCTGCTGCACCCCAAGAGGGTCTATGAGGGCGTGCGGGAGGGAGTGGAACACGGCGGCAACAAGAGCGGCATCCCCACGGTCAACGGCTCGATCGTGTTCGACGACCGTTTTTTGGGAAAGCCGCTGGTATACTGCGGGACGGGCGGGATCATGCCCAAGACGATCAACGGCAGACCTTCCCATGAGAAGACGGCCCGGGTCGGCGACCTCATCGTCATGACCGGCGGGCGCATCGGCAAGGACGGCATTCACGGCGCGACCTTTTCCTCGGAGGAGCTGCATGAAGGCTCCCCGGCCACCGCGGTGCAGATCGGCGACCCGATTACCCAGAAGAGGATGACCGACATGCTGCTGGTCGCCCGGGACCGGGGACTCTATAGTTCCATCACCGACAACGGGGCGGGGGGGTTGTCGTCGTCCGTCGGCGAGATGGCCCGGGATTCGGGCGGATGCGTCCTGGATCTAGACCGTGCGCCTCTCAAATACGAGGGTCTGCGCCCCTGGGAGATACTCCTGTCCGAGGCCCAGGAGCGGATGACCCTGGCGGTGCCGCCCGACCGTATCGACGAATTCATGGACCTGGCCCGCCGGATGGACGTGGAGGCTACGGTGCTGGGAGAATTTACCGAGACCGGGCGTTTTCACGTCCGGTTCGAGGGAAAGACGGTCGCCTACCTCGATATGGATTTCCTCCACGAAAAAAACCCGCCGATGCGGCTTTTTGCCCGATGGAGGCGGCCGATCCACCCGGAGCCGGATTTCGCCCCTCCGACGGACCTGAACCGGGAGCTTCTGGCGATGCTGTCGCGGCTGAACGTGGCCTCTAAGGAGTCGGTCGTGCGCCAGTACGACCATGAGGTGCAGGGAACCAGTGTCATCAAGCCCCTCGTGGGGACCGGGGGGATCGGGCCGTCGGACGCCGCCGTCATCCGGCCCATTCTCGACAGCGAGGCAGGAGTGGTGATCGGCCACGGCATCTGTCCAAAATACTCTGACATAGACACCTATCATATGGCAGCCAACGCTGTTGACGAGGCGGTCAGAAATGCCGTGGCCGTGGGTGGTAACGTGGACTATCTGGCGGGACTGGACAATTTCTGCTGGTGCGACCCCGTGACCTCGGAAAAGACCCCCGACGGCGATTATAAGCTCGCCCAGCTGGTTCGTGCCAACCGGGGCCTCTACGACGTCACTACCGCCTACGGTGTACCGCTGATCTCGGGTAAAGACAGCATGAAAAACGACTATCAAATCGGCGAGACAAAGATATCGATCCCGCCCACGATCCTCTTTTCGGTCATGGGAAAGATTGAGGATATCAACCGGGCCGTCACCATGGACGCCAAGCGCCCGGGCGATCTCGTCTACGTCCTGGGCCCCACAAAATACGAGCTCGGCGGCTCGGAGTACCTTGCTTCCAAGGGACTGGTCGGCAACACGGTCCCGGTCGTGGATATCGACAATAACCTGAGGCGCTACCGGGCGCTTTCGGCGGCCATCGCCGACGGGCTTGCCGCCTCGGTACACGACCTTTCGGATGCCGGGCTGGGGACCGCGGCGGTAGAAACCGCTCTTGCCGGCGACCTGGGGATAGAAATCGACCTCGGTGCGGTCGTGCGGGAGAGTGTGGATCGGGACGATTTTCTCCTCTTTTCGGAGTCCGCAGGCCGTTTCGTGGTAACGGTCACCCCCGAGAAAGCCGGGTCGTTCGAGACGATCATGGCGGGCACGACGTTTGCCCGCGTAGGGCGGGTGACCCAAGACAAACGCATTGTGGTACGGGGACTATCGGGGGTGGTCGTGATCGACCTGGCGCTCGATGACGTTCGAGAGGCTTGGTTGCGCCCGCTCATGTTTTAGGCGTGTCCCGGGCAAACGGGTCTTCCCCCGGAGCCCCCAATCCGCCCCGGGGCGATCCACGGCTTTCGGGAAAACCCCGAAGGGGAGACAGACACGCAGTGAATCGAAAAATTGAGGGTTCGCGGGACCCTCTTATAAAACCGGTCATTCATGTTGGCCGGGCTAATATTTTTGAGTCAGTATGAAGAAATCTGTACGCGCAATCACCATATCCGGCAACGGCACCAACTGCGAGATCGAGACGGCCTTTGCCTTTAAACTGGCGGGGGCCGAGGTGTCGGACATCGTGCACATCAGCCGAATCGTGGCAGGCGACGTGAGGCTGGACGATTACCATATATTGGCGCTGGCGGGGGGATTTCTGGACGGCGACGACCTCGGTGCGGCCAAGGCGATGGCAAATCGGGTAAAGTTCGCGCATATCACGGGCACGGGCCGGCGTCTGTTGGATGAGATCCTCGGCTTCGTTGAGGCCGGGAAGCTCATCATCGGCATATGCAACGGCTTTCAGCTGATGGTCAAGATCGGACTTCTTCCGGCCCTCGGCGGCACCTACGGGACGCAGTCGGTCACCATCACCAATAACGACTCCGGTCGATTTGAGGATCGCTGGGTGCGGCTTTTCATCGAGCCGGACTGCCCGTCGATTTTCACCCGGGGGATTCGGCACCTGACGTTTCCGGTTCGGCACGGGGAGGGGAAATTCGTGGCCCCCCCGGCCGTCCTTTCGGCAATCGAGGCCAAACATCTCGTGGTTGCCCGCTACGCGGACGAGAACTATACACCCACCATGTCATACCCGCTCAACCCGAATGGCTCACTATCGTCGGTCGCGGGTATCTGTGACCAAACGGGTCGACTTATGGCCCTCATGCCCCATCCGGAGGGATACCTTTTCCGGAGCCAACACCCGACGTGGACAAGGGGCAACATTCCGGAGGAAGGGATGGGGCTAATGGTGTTCAAAAATGCCGTAACATATGTGCGGGAAAACCTCATCGGGGGTAGGTAACGGACGTCCGGGGGCATGATGATATCGAGGGGAGGCGATGACGGCCCGGGGTGATGATCACGATTGGTTTCTCGGCCATTGTATGGAGCGCTATTATTTTCCGCCCCGATCGTTTAAATGCTTGACAGACTTGACTTTTTATGTTTAATTGAAACATTACGCTTTTTCTGGGAATTTTAACAGGGTGATCCCCTTACGAATATGCCCATCGGTTATCCGGGATTTATCAGGGGTTATTCAAAAATGGGCATGAATAAAGGAACCGAGCTATGAAGAGGACTTATCAACCGAGCAGGCTAAAGCGGAAAAGGACCCACGGATTCTTAAAACGGATGAGCACGCCCGGCGGCCGGAACGTCATTCGCCGCAGGAGAGCCAAGGGAAGAAAGAAACTGTCCGCATAACCGGTACGCTTGTCTGGATACTGAGGAGTTTTATCCCTCTTCCTGGTGAGCCGTTTTTCGTGGTGTAAACTCGTTGAGACAAAGGGACAGACGAGCACCGGATTGGCGGACATCTTGGATGTTCACCGAGTTCGCCGGCTTTTTACCCCCTCCTCATCTCCTCATTTTTCTCCCTTTTTGCCTTCTTCATCACACGCCGGGGGGTGCCCTTTTTTAAAAAAGGAATGCGGGGCTTATATGGCCGGCCATTCGCCCGAACGTGACGATCGTGCATACCACAGCGTATGTAGTGGATCACTGCCGCCCAAAAGATGGATCGTGGGCAAAACGATTTGAGCCGGCCGTATGCCGCAAATGCTCATCGAATTGGGCGAAAAGATATCGGTGGATAAGAAGACCTTTACCAAGAGAGACCGTATCAAAAACAAGAGCGATTTTGAGCGGCTCAAAAGGAGCGGAATTAAATTTACCGACGGTGTTTTCCTTACGGTCATCCTGGCAAACGACCTGGGCTTTTGTCGGCTGGGGATTGCCGTGCCGAAACGGGTTGGAAACGCCGTGGCGCGCAACAAAATAAAACGGCTTATTCGGGAGGTCTTTCGTCTCAACCGGGAATCATTGCCCGGTTCGATCGATCTTCTGGTAGTCGTCAGGCGGCCGCCCGATAATCTGGACCTCGGTGAATTCCACGATCGAATCTTCTCCCTCACGGCCCGATATAGGGCGGACGGATATACGGGACGATCGACGCGGGGCGGGCAGCCCGATGGATAGTACGACGGCATAATGCCGTTACCGGAATAGTTACCTCATAATGGATTCGGAGGCAGGTGTTACATGGACAAGAAGACACTGTTAGCTATCGCCCTTTCTTTCGTAGTACTGGTTGTGTGGCAGCTCTTTTTTGCAAAGCCGACGCCTAAACCGGCCGGCGAAGAGGCCAGGACACCGCAGGTAGAGATAGAGGAAGTTACTCCTGCGCCCACGGCCCCGCCCGTAAAAGAAGAGATCGCCGTCGTCGAGAAACAACCGACGGACGCCGGCGGGGAAACGACCGTACCGCGGGAAATCGTCGTGGAAGGCCCCCTCTATACCGCAACCATTACCACGGCGGGGGGCAGGATCGCCCACTTTACCGTGACAGACTACAAGAACACGATCGCCGAGGACTCCCCCCCCGTCGATCTTGTCAATGAAAATACTCCCATACTCTCTCCCCGGGTCGACTTTGACACCCCGGTCGGCAGCTTTACCGACGACGTCGTCTATACGTCATCGTCGGAAGACAGCGTGGTCATTACCGGTGAAGAGAAGAAGAGTATTACGCTCACCTATACGGGCAAGCAGTTCAGGGTTGAAAAGACCTACACGTTCGATGCGATGGAGTACGGAGTTGGGTTTGCCGTCGTCGTAACAAACCTCACCGAGCAGAACTCGGCGGGTGACATGAGCATATCCCTCTTTGATCATATCGATGTGACAAAGAAATCATGGAGCATCTTCGGCAGCTACGACTATCCCGGCAACTATCTGGTCTTCGTGGATAAGTCGCTCAAGAAAGGCGCCGCCAAGGGCGTCAAGACCGACAAGCCCGAAAAAATACCGGGCACCGCCACCTGGTTCGGTTTCGACACGAAGTACTTCATGACGGCCCTTATTACCGAGACTCTTACCGGCTCCGAGGTCGAGATAGTCCGACTGAGCGACTCGCTTGCCGGCGGTATCGTTACCATGGGAGACGTATCCTTTCCGGCCGGCGGCCCGATTGAAAAGGATATGACCATCTACTTCGGTCCCAAGCAGGTCGACATACTCAACCAGATGGGACATTCATTGTCATCGGCCATCGATTACGGATTTTTCGGCTTTCTGTCTATTCCCCTGGTGTGGCTCTTGACCTTCTTCTATTCCGTTTTCAAGAACTACGGTGTTGCGATTATCCTGCTGACCGTTGTCGTTCGGGTCGTTCTCTATCCCTTCACCTATAAATCGATGAAGTCGATGAAAGAGATGCAGAAGATCCAGCCCCTGATGGTGGAGCTTCGAGAAAAATACAAGAACGACAAAGAAAAACTCAACCAGGAGGTCATGCGCCTCTACCAGACACACAAGATAAATCCCCTGGGAGGATGTCTGCCGCTGCTGCTGCAGCTGCCGGTTTTCATCGCCCTCTACAAGGCCCTCTATGTCGCCATAGAGCTCAGACATTCACCCTTTATCTTCTGGATCAAGGACCTGTCTGAGATGGACCCGTACTACATCACCCCCATCGTTATGGGTGCGTCGTATTTCCTGCAGCAGAAGTTGACCCCAACGAGCATGGACCCCACCCAGCAGAAGATCATGTTGTTCATGCCCATAATCTTTACCGTGATATTCCTCAACCTGCCGGCGGGACTGGTGCTCTACTTTTTCGTGAGTAACCTCCTGTCCATCGCCCAGCAGCTCTATATGAACAAGTTTGTGAAAGACTAGGAATTTCCCATGATGCATTCAACGGAATCTGAAATCATTGTCGAGGGAAACGATCTCGAAGACGCCCTGGCGGCCGCCTCCGAGCGGCTCGGCGTCGATCGTAACATCCTCGAATACCGGGTAATCGACTCCAATATAAGCGGCATATTCGGGCTGTTTAAAAAGAGAAAGATAACCATCAAGGCATGGTGGAGGGACGGCGGCCATGCCCTCCAGGAGGCAGAGCAATTTCTCCTGGGGATTCTCAGTCATATGAGGATCAACGCCCGCGTAACGGGCAAAGAGACCGCCGAGGGGCTCACGCTCATTATTGATGGGGACAGGGACGGGCTCATCATCGGGAGGCGGGGACAGACACTGGATGCCCTCCAGTACATCACAAACCGTTACATGCAGCGCGATCAGACGCGAAAAACCAGGGTGATCCTCGATTGTGAGGGGTATCGGAGAAGAAGGGAACAGACTATTATCCGAATGGCCCAGAATATCGCGAGAAAGGTGAAACGAACCGGCAAGTCCGTGGCCGCGCAGCCGATGGATTCCAGCGAACGGCGGCTTTTTCACCTGGCCCTCAAGACGGATCGGGATTTGTGTACCGAAAGCCACGGAGAGGGCGACAAACGAAGGGTGGTCGTCTACCCCGTAAAAAAATGACCGATTACACATTCAACGTTCCGCGCCAAGCCCCCACTTCTATGCGGGGGCTTTTTCGTTTGGCGCCATGAGCCGAAAAGAGAATGAAATGAACGCTGCCGACCCCTTTGAGGAAACCATCGTCGCCGTTGCGACACCTCCGGGAGAGGGGGGAATCGGAATCGTGCGACTCTCGGGACCCCGGGCCGTGGCGATCGGGAAAAGAATCTTCGCCTTTACCGAGGAGCCGAAACGGATCGAGCCCTATCGGCTCTACACGGGGGTCGTCACGGTTTCCGACGATTTGCCGGAGGGCGGACAGGACCCCCGTAAAAAGGCCGACGTGCCGGGGGCGGTGAAAACGGAAAGAAACGATCCGACGATAACCGATCGCGCCCTCTTCGTCCTGATGCGGGCCCCCCGCTCCTATACGGGCCAGGACGTTGTCGAGCTTCACTGCCACGGGTCACCGCTGCTGCTTGCCTCGGTGGTGACGGCCGCGGTATCGATGGGCGCACGACCGGCAAAACGGGGCGAGTTCACCCAGCGGGCGTTTATGAACGGAAAGATCGATCTTGTCCAGGCCGAGGCGGTGGCCGACCTGATTGCCGCCAAGACGACCGACGGCCTTTCGGTATTCTCGTGCCATCTCATGGGGGGGCTTTCAGAGAGACTTTCCGATCTGCGAGAACGTCTCGTTTCCCTTCTCGCCGACGTCGAGGCCTCCGTTGACTTTTCCGACCAGGACATTGACCCCCAACCCGTGGAATCGATCGTCGGGGATATAGAGGCGTCGTTTGCCTTCGTCAAGGAACTGCTCGGTTCATATCGGGTGGGCAGGGTCTATCGGGAGGGGGCGCGGCTGGTCATCGCGGGACGGCCCAATGTGGGCAAATCGAGCCTCATGAACAGACTGCTGGGCCGCCCGCGGGCCATCGTCGCGCCGGAGCCCGGGACGACCACCGATACCATCGAGGATGTCATGGATATCGGGGGGATTCCCGTCAGGATCGTGGATACCTGCGGGCTTCGGGAGGCCGTGGGGGCCGTCGAGCGGGAGGGAGTCCAGCGGACGAGACAGGCGCTGGATACGGCCGACGCGACGCTTTTGGTCGCCGAGGCGACAATCGGCCTCGATCACCAGGAGCGTGCCGTTATCGAGGCGGCGGCCGCCGCAGATCGCCGGGTGGTGCTGGTGATCAATAAGGTCGATCTTGTGGCGTCTGAGACCTCCGCACCGCCCGATCTTGCCGTGCCGACCGTCTTTACATCGGCGCTGGTGGGAACGGGTATCGATACGCTGAAGGATGTCATCGGTTCCCTGATCGTCGGCGGCGCAAGCTCGGGGAGCGGGCAGGATCTTATCACCAATGCAAGACACTATGCGGCCCTCCTTTCGGTCTCACAATTTCTCGAGCAGGCGCACGAGGGGGCAATAAAACACGTTTCTCCCGAGTTCATCGCCCTGGATATCCGGGAGGCGCTGGCGTCCCTTGGGGAGATAACGGGAGACGTAACGACGGACGAGATCCTTGAGGCGATCTTCTCTCGTTTCTGTGTCGGGAAATAGGGATCGGTGGCGCCGCGCGTGCCCACCGCCGCCTGAAATCGGAAGACACATGTTTCACGTGGAACATGTCAAGCATGTGGGGTTCGCAATGCCCTCCCCCATTCCCCCCCGGGGAAACACCCGAATAGACACATGCCGCGCTCCCCGAAGAGGCCGTCCCGATATCGGACCCGGGCAGAAGAAATGCTCGTGGAACCCCCCCCGTAAAGACGGCTGTCCTTTACGGCGTTTTTTTGTTTCACGTGAAACATCCGGGAGAAAGGCGGAGGGTCGGAGGGCCGGAGGGTTAAAGGGGGGCTTTTTTGTCCATTCGTCTCATTTTCTCCTTTTTTATAAATAATAGGTATGATATAGTGCCTTGAGTTTTCATGAGAGATTCGGGAGCGATGGCGGCAAAAATCATCTGTATTGCAAACCAGAAAGGGGGTGTCGGTAAGACAACCACCGCCGTCAACCTCTCGGCGTCGCTGGCCGCGGCCGAAAAGCCCACCCTCGTCATAGATATAGATCCCCAGGCAAATGCCGGCAGCGGACTGGGGGTCGACAAGAACACCATTAAACAGAGCATTTACCAGGTCATTATCGACCAGATACCCCTTTCGAAGATACTGGTCAAACCGCAGAAACAACTCCCCTTCCTGACACTGGCGCCCGCCAACACCGACCTCATCGGCGCGGAGGTCGAGCTGATCGGGGCGCTGGCCCGGGAAACGAAGCTCAAAGGGGCCATCGAAGAAGTAATGGACCAATTCGCCTATATCCTCATCGATTGTCCACCGTCCCTGGGCCTGTTGACGGTTAACTCGCTCACCTGCGCCCATAGCGTCATCGTGCCGTTACAGTGCGAATATTTCGCCATGGAGGGCCTGGGCCAGCTTCTCTCGACAATCAGTATCATCAAGAAGAATCTGAATAAGACACTCGCCATCGAGGGGATACTCCTGACGATGTTCGATATGCGTAATAACCTCTCGCATCAGGTTCAGGAGGAAGTGACCACTCATTTCAAGAACCAGGTCTTCTCAACCGTTATCCCGCGCAACGTCCGCCTTTCTGAATGCTCGAGCTTCGGTCTGCCCATTATCCTCTATGATATAGACTCCAAGGGGGCACAGAGCTATCTCGATCTGGCCCATGAGATTATTGAGCGGGAGGTTACATGAGCAAGAGAAAGGTGCTCGGTAAAGGGCTCTCGGCCCTGATACCGGATGCGGCCGTTGCCGCCAACGGGAGCGGTGGAAACCTTGCTACCATAACCGTCGACGAAATATCCCCAAACCGCTTCCAGCCCCGAAAAGATTTTGACGACATAAAGATCGAAGAATTGGCCGCCTCCATCAGGGAAAAGGGCGTCATCCAGCCGCTCATCGTTCGGGAAACCGACGAGGGGTACGAACTGATAGCCGGGGAGCGAAGGCTTCGCGCGGCCAAGCTGGCTGGGCTCTCCTCGGTCCCCGCGGTTATCCGGGATGTTGCCGACGGGGAGGCGCTGGAGCTGGCCCTCATCGAGAATATCCAGCGGGAAAACCTCAATCCCATCGAGGAGGCCCAGGCCTATCAGCGCCTCATCGAAGAATTCTCCCTGACCCAGGAAGAGATGGCCCAGAAGGTGGGAAGGGACCGCACCACGATTACCAACAGCCTGCGCCTGTTGACGCTGCCCCAGATCGTACGAAGAGACCTGGCCACGGGCAGCCTGACCTCGGGCCACGGCAGGGCGTTGCTGAGCCTGGCCGACGAACGCCTTATCCTGGCGGCCCGGGAGAAATTCATCGCCAAAGGGATGTCTGTGCGGGAGGCCGAGGCCTACGTAAAGCGGATCAGGCAGGGGGAAGGCCCGGGGAAGGGAAAACAGGAAATCGACCCCGCGATCCTTGATATCGAGGAGGACCTGACCCGTACCCTCGGCACGAAGGTCAGAATCGTTACCAGGGGAGCGGGTGGATCGATTGTAATCGAGTACTATTCGGAACAGGAACTGGACCGGCTCGCGGAAATTCTGCGTTCTTAAGGAATACGCCGACGGCCCGCGATCTAATGTCTCTTATCGACGGGGTTCTATCGAACCCGGGTTTTAATCAAGAATAAAGGTGATACAATGTTTGGAAGATTAAAGGTGATCGGCGGCAAGGCCCCGGATCATTTCGACAGGACGGCGGACCTCAACGCATTTTTGGGAGTAGGTACGGAATTCGACGGGAAACTTACCTTCACCGGTACGGTTCGGGTGGAGGGAAAGTTGAAAGGCCGGATCTTTGCCAAGGACGTCCTCATCGTCGGCAATAACGGCTACGTGGACGGCGAGATCGAAGTTGACACCATCATTATCGACGGAACCGTACGAGGAACCGTCCGGGCGGCCAACAAGCTCATCATCGCGCCTACCGGCCGATTCTACGGAAACCTCGAGACCCCCACCTTTATTATTGAGGACGGAGGGATCTTCGAGGGGAGTTGCCGCATGGAAGAAATCAAGACGATGCTGTCCACCACGAAGTTCACCGCCGCCGAAAAGGATACCGAACACACGCGGATCAAGATTGTGGAAAGAAAGGCAAACGGAGGGACAATCAATTGAATAAGAGCGGCCCGAAATCGAGAGGGGCCGCATAAAAGCCCTTTTGAGCATCTGGGCTTCCGGCGACTGTATCGAAAAACACACAATCGCCCAACGGGATGGCGGCGGCCTCCGAGGCGTGCCCGGGGCCCCCTTGTTGGGCGCTCTTGCCCGTTTTTTTGTAATTCAGTAAGCTGCTAAAATCCCGTCGATCAGGCGGGATTTTTGTTCTTTTCGCTTGACAGGAAAAATGGCCTGTGGTAAATTCCACAGCAGTTGAATGAATAATCATTCATTTGACCTGCGCCTTAGGAAGGGGGAAGGATTGGGGAGCGGAAAGAGGGGACGGCACCGACCGGATAGGTCATAGTGCTTATATGTGTCGTAAGGGGCAGTAGGGTAGACGGGACGGGTTGCAGCAGAATGACAGACAAAATACCGGAGCGGTGCCGCTGTGCTTAACATAGACTCAACAATTTTTATCCAGGTAATCAATTTTCTTATTATCATAGCTGTTCTCAACTGGCTCCTGGTCAAGCCCACGTTGAGAATCCTTGAGGAGCGGAGAGTTCGCGTCGAGGGATCTGAAGAAGAAGCCGGACGCCTGACGGCGCAGGCCGACAAGAACATCCAGGAGTATGAACAGAACCTCAACGAGGCCAGGATCAGCGCGGGAAGGGAAAAGGAACGGATCAGGATGGAGGGCATCGAGCGGGAAAACGAGATCATCAAGGCCGCCCGGGAACAATCCAGAAAGACCGTGGAAGACATGAAGACGAAGATCGAAAAGGAGGCCCGGGAGGCCTCGACCGTAATGAAACAGGAGGTTAAGTCCCTCTCGCTGGAGATAGCCGAGAAGGTATTGGGGAGGTCGATATAACCGTATGGCTCCTTCGCTGTTAAAGGGAAAAATTTCCCTCGCGCTTCTTGTCATGATCGTTATTGCCTGCCTGGCGATCGGGTTTGCCGTAGTGGTTACCCTTGCCGCGCGCGGAGCGATTTCAATTACGCTTCCTGCCGAACCCGCCAGACTCCAGGACCTGGTTTGGCGGATCGCCAACTTCTCGGTCCTTATTATTATTCTCCATGTCGCCCTTACGGGACGCGCCGTTACCTTCTTCACCGGCCGGAAAAAAGCCATCCAGGAAGCCCTCGACGAGGCGGTAAAGGCCCGCCAGGAAGCCCAGAAGAAATACGAGGAAGTCGACAAAATGCTCAAGAAGGCCAAGGAAGAGATCGAGGAGATACACTTCTCTTTCACTACCGAGGGTCAGCGAGAGCGCGACCGGATTATCAAGAACGCCGAACGAGAAGCGGACAAAATCAAGAAGCAGGCGGAGAGCACGGCGGTTCAGGAGGTCAAGAAGGCGCGCTTTGCATTACGGGCCGAGGCGGTGGATATAGCGGTCTCGATGGCCGAAGGGCTCCTTACCAAGAACATAAACAAGGACGATCAAAAAAAGATTACCCGGGACTTCATTGAGAAGACATCGGAAGCGAAATGATACACGAGACGATTGCGAAAAAGTATGCGCGGGCCCTTTTCGAGCTCGCCCTCGAAGATAAGCAGTATGAGCGATGCGGGCGAGAGATCGAGTCGTTTGCCGTTCTCATCAAAGAAAACGAGCAACTGTGGGGGCTCTTCACCGGGCCGGCCGGGGATACCGAACTCAGGCGTTCGGCGCTGGACGCCGTTTTCCTGAAGACGAAATATCTTCCGCTCGTCGATAATTTCATCCGCCTGTCGATGGACAAGGAGCGCCTTGTCCTCATCGGCGATATTTCTCGAGCCTATGGCCGGCTTCTCGATGAGCATGAGGGCAAGATGAAGGCGCGCCTGGTGAGTGCGGCCGCGCTTTCCGACGAGGAGATTGCTGAGATCAAAAAGCGGCTGTCGGTAAGCCTCAAGCGAGAGATCATCCTGGAGACCTCGGTCGATCCATCTCTTATCGGCGGGGCGGTTGCCTACGTTGGGGGGCTCATATTTGACGGAAGCATAAAAACGCAGTTGACCACTATTCGTGATAACCTTAAGAAGGGGCATATGAGCTGATATGGAAATCAGGGCTGAAGAGATAAGCAGTATACTCAAGAAGCAGATAAAAGAGTACGAGAAACGACTTGAGATAAGCGAGACCGGAACGATTCTGTATATAGGCGATGGGATCGCCCGCATCTACGGCCTGGAAAAGGCAATGGCCGGAGAGTTGCTGGAGTTTCCCGGAGAAATTTATGGGATGGTTCTGAACCTCGAAGAGGATAACGTCGGCTCGGCCATTTTTGGTGAGGATTGGCACATCAAGGAGGGTGACGTCGTTAAGCGGACGGGCCGTATCGCCGAGGTGCCCGTCGGGGAGGCGCTGCTCGGCCGGGTCGTCAACGCCCTCGGGCAGCCCATCGACGGGAAGGGTCCTATCGAGACCAAAGAGTATCGTCCCATCGAGGTCAAGGCCCCCGGAATCGTCTACCGACAGCCGGTCAAGGAGCCACTCCAGACCGGTATCAAGGCCATCGACTCCATGACCCCCATCGGCAGGGGTCAGCGGGAACTTATCATCGGTGACCGCCAGACCGGCAAGACGTCAATCGCGCTGGATACCATTATCAACCAGAGGGAAAACGATGTCGTGTCGATCTACGTGGCCATCGGCCAGAAGCGGTCCACGGTGGCGCGTGTCGTGGATACCCTTACTAAGTTCGGGGCGATGGAAAAGACCATCGTCGTTGCGGCCACGGCCGCGGAGCCGGCGCCGCTCCAGTATATCGCCCCGTACGCGGGTGTTACCTTCGGAGAATATTTCCGGGACAACGGCAAGCATGCGCTGGTCATCTACGACGACTTGAGCAAACACGCGGTGGCCTACCGCCAGCTTTCGTTGCTGCTGCGGCGGCCGCCGGGACGCGAGGCCTACCCCGGTGACGTCTTCTACCTCCACTCGAGGCTCCTGGAGAGGGCGGCCAAGCTGTCGGAAGATAAGGGCGGAGGTTCACTGACGGCCCTGCCCATAATCGAGACCCAAGCGGGCGACGTGTCGGCCTATATCCCGACAAACGTTATTTCGATTACCGACGGTCAGATCTTCCTCGAGTCCGATCTTTTCTATTCGGGCGTTCGTCCCGCCATCAACGTGGGGCTGTCCGTCTCGCGGGTCGGCGGTAAGGCGCAGATCAAGGGTATGAAACAGGTCGCGGGCTCCCTTCGTCTGGACCTGGCCCAGTATCGGGAAATGGCCGCTTTTGCGCAGTTCGGTTCCGACCTCGATAAGGCGACCCAGGCTCAGCTTGCCCGGGGCAGCCGCCTTGTCGAGGTACTCAAGCAGCCGCAGTACCAGCCGCTACCGGTGGAAAAGCAGGTCCTCATCATCTATGCCGCAACCCGGGGTTTTGTGGACAGCTACCCGGAGGGTGCGCTCAGAAAATACGAACAGGAACTCTATACATTCTTCGAGTCCAAATACGCCCATGTTCTGGAAGAGATCAAGCAGAAGGGAAATATCTCGGCGGATCTCGAACGGCAGGTCACCAAGGCGCTCGGCGACTTCAAGGAGCACTTCGTTATTTAGCGACAAGGGACGCGCATGGCAAACCTGAAAGAAATACGGAAACGGATTCAATCCGTCAAGAATACCCAACAGATCACGAGCGCCATGAAGATGGTGGCGGCGGCCAAGCTCAAAAAGGCCCAGGAACGCATTGAAAAGGCCCGGCCGTATGCCGATAAGATGGCCGACGTTCTTGGAAGCCTTGCGCTGAGGACCCACCAGAAGGCACACCCGCTGTTGATGTGCCGGGAAGTGAAGAACATCGCGCTGGTCGTGGTTACTTCCGACCGCGGATTATGCGGCGCGTTCAACCAGAATGTCATCAAGATGGCCGAGCAATTCATCCGGCAGAACCGTTCGCGGTTTTCCGATATGCTCTTTACCATGATCGGCAAAAAGGGATATGACTATTTTAAGATACGGCCGATCACTATCCAGCGGGAATATCTTGGGATATCGGGCAAGATATCCTACGAGCTTGCCGGGTCGATTGCCGAAAATCTTCGGGAGGTCTTCCTTTCCGCGAACGTGGATGAGGTATATATCCTCTATAACCGGTTCAAGACGACCATCAGTCAGGAGCTTGTCTTTACCAGGTTATTGCCCATTACGCCGCTGGAGGTAGCCCAGGGAGAAACCGTCCCGGGATACGTCTTTGAGCCGTCCGATGAAGACATACTCGAGGATATCATCCGCAAGAACCTCGAGGTACAGATCTATCGGGCGCTGTTGGAGTCGGAGGCGTCGGAGTTCGGCGCCCGGATGACGGCGATGGACAGCGCGACTTCCAACGCCGATGAGATGATCAAGAAACTAACGCTTAAGTACAACCGGGCACGGCAGGAAACCATTACCAAGGAGCTCATGGAGATCATCGCCGGGGCCGAGGCACTTTAAGGTACGATAGCATCGCGGAAAGAAACTGAAATAGGGTCAATAAGAAGTCATTATAACGGAATTCTCGTAAATTCGGACGCGAAGACGCGTTGAAGGCTCGGCATAACCGAATACGGATACGGTTAGCGCGCATATGAAGGAGGGCTCAGGATCACTATGAACGAAGGCAGGATTATTCAGGTTATCGGCCCCGTTGTGGATATACACTTTCCCACACAGCTCCCTGAGATTTATAACGCGATCAGGATATCCAATCCCACTATCAATGAGAAAGAGGGGAACCTGGTCGTCGAGGTTGCACAACACCTCGGTGATAACGTCGTCCGCTGCGTGGCGATGGATACCACCGACGGCCTTGTGCGCGGGATGAAGGGCGTGGATACCGGAGACCATATCACCGTTCCCGTCGGAAAGGGCACCCTCGGAAGAATCATGAATGTCGTCGGCGAGCCCGTTGACGAGATGGGAAAGATCGAGCATACCGAACGGTGGGCGATCCACCGTGCCCAGCCGGAATTTGTTGATCAGAACGTGTCGGTTGAGGCCTTCGAGACCGGTATCAAGGTCGTCGACCTGTTGGCGCCCTACTCCCGCGGCGGAAAGATCGGGCTGTTTGGGGGCGCCGGTGTCGGCAAGACCGTCTTTATCATGGAGCTGATCCGCAATATCGCCACCCAGCACGGCGGGTTCTCGATTTTTGCGGGCGTCGGCGAGCGGACGCGCGAGGGCAACGACCTCTGGCTCGAGATGAAGGAAAGCAAGGTCATCGATAAGACGGCGCTGGTTTACGGCCAGATGAACGAGCCGCCCGGAGCCCGTGCGCGTGTCGGGCTTTCCGGGCTGACGGTCGCCGAGTATTTCCGTGATATGGAAGGCCAGGACGTCCTGTTGTTCATCGACAACATCTTCCGCTTTACCCAGGCGGGCAGCGAGGTCTCGGCATTGCTGGGCCGGATGCCCTCGGCCGTCGGCTACCAGCCGACCCTCTCGACCGAAATGGGCGAGCTCCAGGAGCGGATCACGTCCACGACGAAGGGGTCCATCACCTCAGTTCAGGCTATCTACGTTCCGGCCGACGACCTGACCGACCCCGCGCCGGCCACGACGTTTGCGCATCTGGACGCCACGACCGTGCTCTCTCGGCAAATATCCGAGCTTGGGATATATCCGGCGGTCGACCCGCTGGACTCCACGTCACGAATTCTCGATCCGCAGGTGGTCGGCGAGGAACACTATAAGGCAGCCCGTGATGTCCAGCTCGTCCTTCAGAAATATAAAGACCTCCAAGACATCATCGCGATCCTCGGCATGGACGAGCTCTCCGAGGAAGACAAACTCGTCGTTTCCCGGGCACGCAAGATTCAGCGGTTTCTCTCCCAGCCCTTCTTTGTCGCGCAGGAATTTACCGGAACCCCGGGAAAATACGTGTCGCTCGAGGAGAACATCCGTGGCTTCAAGGAAATCGTCGAGGGCAAACACGACTCCTTGCCCGAGCAGGCGTTCTATATGGTGGGAGGAATCGAGGAAGTCGTTGAAAAGGCCAAGGGCCTGACGGCTTAGGACGGGACGAACAAAGGAGTCATTCCCATGGGATTTAGTCTCGAAATCGTCACTCCCGATCGCCTGGTCATCATCGACGAGGTCGAAAAGGTTGTCTGCCCCGGCGCGGAGGGGGAGTTCGGAGTCTTGCCGAACCACGTGCCCCTCATCACCAAGATGAGGATCGGGGAAGTCCGCTATATCGACTCGACCATGAAAAACGAGCATATCCTCGTGGTGACCGGCGGATACGTGGAAGTAACCGATAAGAAGGTCATCGTCCTTGCCGAGCAGTGCATAAGGGCGCGGGACATCGATAAGGTCCAGGAAGAAATCAACGTCCAGAAGGCCGAAGAAATCCTCAAAACGGCCGAAAAGAGCACCGAGGAATATTTAAACGCCAAGAAGACGTACGACCTGGCAAAGGCGCAGCTCAAGGCCCTGGAGAAAACCGGATAAACGCTGTCGTCAGGAATAATCGGTGAGTGAGTACGGCCTGCCGGCGCAGATACAGAAAAAGGGAACGGGGAAAACCCCGCTCCCTTTTTCATTCGGCGCTGCGTTATAGGGGCGGGCTTGTGAGCCGCCAAACGGGCCGTTGACCAACGGCCCGTGCAATCGACATCCCGCGTAATATATTTGCCGGGAAGCGGCCGCGGGAGGGCAAGAGGCGCACGAGCGCTCGGACCGCACGGGCCGAACAAAGGGCGTTACCGTTCCATAATGCCGTAGAGCATCAGGTCGGAGACCGCTTTCTTCCATTCGGCCAGCATCTCGGGTGAAAGCTGATCCTTTCCCTCCAGCAGGTTGAAAAGAGGGGCGATCACAAAATAGATTACGCACAGGCCGATGCCGGAGATTAAGAGGTGTTTTGGCTGCACTTGAGTGAGCCCCTTATCGGCCCTGCGGGCGGCCAGCATCTCCTCGGCGATCTTGAAGAACTTATTATAGAACCTCGTGGAGACGTCGGCCACGATATCCGTCTCAAGGTTGAGCTCGTGGATGAGGATTTTAAGGACATCCCGGTTGTCGTTGATGAAATCGATATAGCGGTCCATGATAAACCGTACCAGCTCTTCGGGCTCCATATCGAGGCGCGATATCTCGTGGAGAATCTCGACGAGCTGGTCAAACATCCTTTCCAAAACCGTCGCGTATATACCCTCTTTGTTAGAGAAATAGTGGTACAGCGTGGCGGAGTTGAGGCCTGAGTCGCGGGCGATTTCCCGGATGCCGACGGCCGCAAACCCCTTTTGGGCAAAGGCCCGGGTCGCCGCTTTCAGGATGATCTCTTTTTTTTCCTCGGACATGTAACGGCCGCCTATCAATCGTTTGATTAACTGTATCATTTCTTGTGTCTGGCGTCAACCGGTTTCGTTAATCGGTTAAACTTTATCCCAAAGTCTATTAAAATTGGATGGCAAGAGGGTGACACGGGACAGCAGGGCCCGGGGATTGCCGGGTAGTCGATACGTGTGAAGGAGAAACACGATGAAGCGTAATGCGTTTTCTCGGATCGTCTGGGGAATCATACTCGTGCTCTTTGCTATCGCGGTGCCGCTGGTGAAAGCCCACGCCTCGCCGGACATAGCCTCCGCGCTGTTTGGGGACGCCCTGCTCGTGATCGGTTGTCTTTCGCTTGCGCTGCTGGGCGTCCTGGTGGCGGCCGCGGGTCACCGGTATCTGAAGAAAATACGCCGGATGACCGGCCTCATCCGACGGATGGTGGGGGAGCACAATCATATCATAACAAAAGACGTTGCCGGGGCCGTGGGGCTTCACGAGGTTGATGTACGGGAACGGATCGACGAGATGATCAAGGAAAGAACGATTCCCGCCGGGACGAGGGTCACCTATACCGGGGGGGAGAAGGTGGTCGGGTAGATAAGGGGACGTCGTGGATAATAGAAAACGCGCCGGTATCGTGGATATCGTAGTCGGCTCGCTCATGACCGCCTTTTTTCTCTTTGGCCTCGGTATCGCGTGGCTTGTGCCGGTTTTGATAGCCGATCCCGGAAAGCTCATCGAAATCCTCAGACGAGCCGGCGCCGGCGAGATCGTGCTCCTCGGTTTTGTTGGATTTCTTTTTTTTCTCGGGCTGTTTACGATCTACCGCGGCGTTTAAATACTGACCGGCTGGAGGTTCCTGGATACCGCCCGCGCCTTCCTGCACCAGCCAAAGGGCCTGGGGCAGGATACGAGGCCGCAGGATAGCCGCGTTGACAAAACCGGAGGGCACAAGAAGAATGAGGAGTCCTGAAGGGAGTAAATCCGTTTTTCGCTATAAGATGAGGGCTACTTCGGGTCCACCCGCCTGGTCCCCTGGGGCCGCCAGGCCGGAGAGATGACGCCGGCCTCCTGCGACCAGTCGGATGCCTCGGCCTGTGACAGGATATCGTCGCCGTAGCGGTCCTTGATGTCGTCGACCGCATGGGCCAGCAGGAACTCCCGCCGCTCGCCGGAAAGCAAGGGCAGCTGGCTTCCGGAATAGACGAGGTTGGTCATGCTCACGCCGAGCAACCTCACGGGCAGGGGGATCTCGATGGTCGAGAGGACGTCGGCCGCCGCGTGGTAGATATCGAGATCCAGCCGAATCGGCTTGGGCAGGGTATGGCGGCGGCCTAAGCCGGTAAAATCGGAAAACCGGACGTAGAGGTAGATCGTCCTGCCCGAGCAATGCGCCTTTCTCACCCTCCTTCCGACCTTGGCAGAGAGCAGCAGCAGGTAGCGGTGCATGCCCTGCTGATCGTCGACGTCGTAGGGAAAGGTCATGGAGTGGCCGATGCTCTTTGCCGCGTCTTCCTGCCCGATGGGGACAATGGGGGTCTCGTCGACACCCAGGGCCATGTAGTGGAGCCGCTCGCCGGTGACCCCGAACTTGCCCTTGAGGACCGAGACGGGATAGCGGCCCAGGTCGCCGCAGGTGACAATCCCCAGCCCCTTGAGGACCTTTCCCAGCCGCGAGCCGATCCCGCAGATCTCCTCGATGGGCATCCCGTCCATGAGGGGGCCGACCTCGTCCTGGGTCACGATGGTCAGCCCGTCGGGCTTTTTGAGCCCGGAAACGAGCTTTGCCACCAGCTTATTGGGGGCCACCCCCACCGAGCAGGTGATGTTGAGGTCTTCGCTGATGCGCCGCTTGATCTCGCGGGCGATCCGCTCGGCCCCTCCGAAGAGCCTGAGGGACCCCGTCACGTCCACAAAGGCCTCGTCGATGGAAAATACCTCCACGTCGGGGCTGTAATCGCGCATGATCGCCAGTATCCGGACCGAGGCGTCTATGTACCTCCGGTTGTTGCCGGGCACCAGGATCAGGTCTGGGCAGGCACGCATGCCCTCACCGGCGGTCATGCCGGTCTTGACGCCCTTTTTGCGCGCCTCGTAGGAAGAGGTGACGATGACGGTGCGTTTTTTGCTGCCGATAACGGCGATGGGCTTTCCCACCAGCGCCGGGTTTACGGCCTGCTCGATGGAGGCGAAAAACGCGTCCATGTCTATGTGCAGGATCGTACGGTCTCCCGCAAGGCGGGCCATCCGCCGGGGGGCGGTGAAGGAATGTGTGGGGGGTATGAGGGCCATAATGTAGTATCACCCCGGAGTCACCCCAAAAGGCAGGCCTTTTGGGGGCCCCGATAAGTCACCCCACGAAGCAGGCTTCGCGGGGACCCCGACAGAGAGAGAACGGGCGGCATATATGCCGCCCCTACAGGTTCAAACACGAAACATCCTTAGTACCCGTGAGGACACAATTCATCGCGCCCGTATGAAGCGTGCTCTATCCGCCGTCATTGCGAGCCGCCGTTAGGCGGCGCGGCAATCCCCTGACTGTCACCGGATATTTTCTCCGGGTGCCACGGGGGTACCTGCGGTTGCCCGTGTCTCGAGAAAGCCACCGCCCGGCTCTTCGTCACTTCACCGTCATTGCGAGCGAAGTGAAGCAATCCCCTGCCAACTATTCTTGATTATCACTCTTAGGCTTTCTTTTGCTCTCAAGCCATTCTATGCGGACAAAAGTTTCCTTTGAAGATATCAAGAACTCCCTTGCAAAACGAACTAACTGCATATTTATTATAGGCAGAAGCGGCAAGGCATTTTCATATGAAAGTTCATTGTTCGGGGGATCAAATTCGGTAGGTCTAGTTATTGCTAGACAAAAGAAAGGAGATAATGGAAAAAATGCCCCGACCAATAAAGAGTGAAAATGATCAAAATGATGATACTCCAAAACAACTGGATTATCGGAAGTTATAAATCTTGCGTTACCATCACCCCGCAAAATTGTCCAATTCATTCTAAGCAAAATATTTGCGAAATCGGAAAGGGGAGAAATCATAAACTGCGCGAACCCTTCGTTCGTCAGTTTTAACTTTTCGTTATTTATATTCCATCCTTCGGGTTGCTTCATCCCTGATTCCTTTTCGACAATTTCGGGTGGAACATTCTTAATATACAAATTAACGGCCTTCTTTGTTATTTTATCGGCAAAATCATCCATTCTATCTCTAGATGTCGGAGTTCTTAGCAACATAAGTGCCGTATATAGAGCAAGCCATTCCCTTTCTTCTCCGGTAAGTTGTTTCAAGTTTTGTATTTTTGTTTTGAAGACTTCACCGAATTTGGTTTCCAGTAGCTTAATGAGTTCTTGATCTACTTGTTTGTTATAGAAACTATATCTGTAACCGACCTCGCTGGAACCTCTTTCTTTTCTATTCCATCCGTCAGCAGCTTTCCAACAATGAAATTTGTTTGTCGTTAGATTTTCGTCGCAGAAATTCCTAAGATATCCCTGATTTACAAAATGGTCTTTGTCTCCCTTTTTGCTCATTATATGCCTCGGAATGACGGAACACGTGTCCGGTGACAGTCAGGGGATTGCCACGCCCCCTTCGGGGGCTCGCAATGACGGCAGTGAGGCGTTCACTCCGCCTGGACCGCCGCCAGGTACCAGCACATCGCCCGCTCCTTGTAGCAGAGCTCAAAGAGCGTCGCGCCGTCGGTGACGGCAAAGTGGTGCAGCGTCTCGCGGCCGAGGGCGTCTTTCCAGGTATGGGTGACGCGCTGGACGGTATATTTCCTCCCCCGCCAGAAAAACCATTTCGGGACAACGATCCCGCCGCCGAAGACGGCGCCTACCTTTATCGATTCCTCTATGACGACGACCATCGATGTTGTGTTCCCTTTGTGCAAAAACAGGTCGATTCAAAAGTGTCCCTTCTGGTGTTTCTATCGGGGCCCCCGCGAAGCCTCCTTCGTGGGGCGATGGTCAATCCCCCGGTTTCCCGGTGACAGTCGGGGGATTACTTCGGTCGTTCCACTCCCTCGCAATGACGGCGGAAAGGACGGACACGACAAGTCGTGTCCCTACGGGATGTAAGGACGTTGCGTGTTTGAATCCGTAGGGGTGGCATACATGCCGACTGTCCCCTCTCCCGTCGGGGGGGGCAAAAAGGCCTGCCTTTTGGGGTGTCTTATCGGGGTGACGTACTCATTCCGGCATCACCAGGCCCCCCTCGAGGTCCCGGACCACCCCCACAACCTTGCCGACCACGGTAAGAAACTCGGCCGCCTCCCCCACAAATACGATCGGCTCCATGGCCGGGTTTTCGGGAAAGAGCGTCACGCCGTCGGCGTCTCTCCGGTAGCGCTTCACGGTGGCCTCGTTGTCGATGAGGGCCACGACGATATCCCCGTTTTCGGCGGTCTGCTGCGGCCGGACCAGCACCAGGTCGCCCGGGGCGATGTGGGCGCCGATCATGCTGTCTCCCCGTACCTTCAGAAAGAAGAGGTCGCCTGTGCCGCGCGCGCCGGAAAACGAGACGTAGCCCTCGATGTCCTCCACGGCGGTGACGGGGCGGCCGGCGGCCACCCGCCCGACCACCGGGATACCGGCCGGCCTTCCCCCCCCCTCCTGTTCGACGACCCGGATGGCCCGGGCGTTTTCGGGCTCGCGCCGGATGTAGCCCTTGGCGGTCAGCGCGTCCAAAAACTGCTTTGCCCCCTTGGGGCCGGAGATCCCGAGGGCCGCGGCCAGCTCCCGGACGGTGGGGGGATAGCCGTGCCGCCCGGTATAGGCGGTAACGAAGTCCAGCGCCTCTTTCTGCCGTTTGGTCAGTCCTTCCACCATGCTTAAATGCCTCCGATCAGGGGGAAAAGACCCCCGGTGCCGGGAGATATCGGGGGGACGATGAGCCATGCGCGCACGGACGGCGGGGTTATCCGCACGACCCGGCGCCTCCCTCCTGTCATTGCGAGGCCGTCGTAGACGGCCGTGGCAATCTCCTGGCTGCCGGAGGACGTACGCCGGAACTGGAGAAACAACCGCACGAGAACCGGACGCGATGATGAGGTTGCTTCGGTCGTTTCACTCCCTCGCAATGACGAGTAAAGTACCGGCTGGATACAATGATTCGTGCCCGTCGGGGTTCCCGGCATCCAATAGCCAACATATGTTACCCATACTATATAAAACAGGAGGGGACGTGTCAAGAAAAAAGATATCGGCGGGTCATGAAAGGGTGCCCGCCGGCACAGCGGTTGTCGACGGTGGAATGTCGGGTAGGAAGAAGAAAGGCAGGGCGGCGGCCCGTCCGGCGGCGTTACCTTCTGATGCCCTTACGGCCGGGGGATGTCGCCTCACTCAAACAGCAATCGGCACGTGCCGCAGGGGGAGCGCAGCAGCAGCTCGTCCCTCATCGTCTCCGGACGGCGGCCGGTCTTGTCCCAGAGCGCCCGGGGGCCCTCGGAATAGATGGCCACCAGCGTCGGGTCGGTCTCGTACTTTTTGACCAGATCCGCGAGCCGCGCCTCGTTGAGGTTCCCGAGAAACAGCGGGTGTTTCCCCTCGATTTCGCCGGCCTCGCCGCAGCAGGCGTAGACGTCCCCGTTGGGGAAGATAAAGGGGGTCCTCAGCGACAGGCAGGCGGCGTACGGGTTTTCGTCCGGGAAGTCGGAGGGATCTATCTTTTCTCTGGCCTGGCCGAGATACATGACGGGGGCGTAGGCGATCCTTTTCGGGTCGGGAAGCCCCGCAGCCACGAGTCCCTTTTCGATCTCGGCACGGCTGTCGGAAGTGCGCATCGTGGCGCGCACCAGGTAGGGGATGCCGAGCGATTCGGCCGCCTTTGCGGCGTTGACAACCCGATCGACCGGGATAAACTCCTGGTGGAAGGAATCCGCCGAAAGCCCCATCCCGAGGGTACCCACGTAACGGGAGAGGCGCTCGCGCGCAATGGCCCCGGTTTTGGCCCAGGAGGCGTTGGTCACAAAAGTGAAGGGCAGGCCCAGGCGCCTGGCCTCGTCCACGGCAAAATCGAAAACGTCCTTCACGACAAAGACCTCGCCGCCCGAAAAACCGACAGCCTGGATGCCGGGCGTCTTTGCCACGTCGGCAATGAACCGGCCGAGATTTGCCTGAGTGAAGTCATAATCCGCGGACTTCGCGTACCACGCGCCGCAGTGGCGGCAGCGGCTGGTGCACCGGCGGGTCAAAAAGAAGGATACGGTCAGGTGGTCCACCGGTCAATTCTCCGTTTTTCTGAGCTGGGGGGGAAGGTAGTCGTTGAAAATGGTAAACTTGTGCTCCACGAACCGAAAGGAGTTGATCTTCGTGAAGGCCATGCGGCCCCGGTCGTCGGGTTCGGTCCAGTTGAGCCCCTCGGGGAACATGCAGTCCTGGTAAAACCCGGGGCCCAGCGGCGGCATGATGACCTCGCGCCCGTCCTGATCGGGCGTCCGAATACCGGTATAGTGACACCCCTTTTCGACGAAAAAGCGCGCCTGCCAGTAGGCGGGCGACGTGCCGTCCTCGCTTTTCATGTAGTCCGGGCCGGCATAGATCGTCATGGAACAGGGGATAAAATCGCCGAGGGCCGCCGTAAGGTCGTCCACCCGGTCGGTAAAGACCCGGGGGTTTCCCTGCCACATCGGCTCGTCCCAGAAGACGACGATCAGCGGCGTTACCGTGAGCTTGCGGGGCGGTTTCATGGGTCTTGCGTATCCCTTCTCTGTGAGTGTTACGGGCCTGGATCGGCACGGCGCTCGTACGTAAAACCGCCGAACACGTGTCCATGTGCGACGGCGGCCGTCCTTTACAATTTATAGCACCCCGCCCCCCGATTGTCAATCGGAAGACAACGCGCCGCTATCAATCGCCTTGACAATGACCGAAATGGTGATACGATAGACAACTATGAGAAACTGGTTCAGAAAGACGTCGGAGAAAAATCCCAAGGACTCCGGCGGCGGGCAGGGGGAAGAAAAGCAGCAGAATATCTCCTCCCTTTACGAGATCGTCGAGGACCACCTTAAATCGCTCGACTACGATCAGCTCAAGAGCATCAGCGGCGATTTTGCCGACCGCTTTGCCGCCCATCAGGAGATCATTTCCGAGATCGTGAAGAACCCGCCGCCGCGCGGCGGCGCCGGCACAAAAGGCCAAGAGGACCACAAGAGCGAAAAATCGGACGAGTTCGTGATTATCGACACCCGCCCGCAGGGCGGCACGGGCTTTCTTTCCAATATCGCCGTCGGCGCCTATCCGGACGAGATGATACTGGCACACTACGACCGGATGATCCGGTCCCAGTACGACCGCCTCATCGACCTGACGATGGATTTCCTCAAGGAGGTCACGGAAACGGAGGTCCGGCGGATCGATACCGAGACGGCCAAGATCGCCTCCGACATCGAGGAGCTGCGCGATGTTCTGACCGGACAGATAGAAAGGCTCGGGGAAGACCTTGACAAAACGCGGCGCCTGCACCGCGACCTTATCGTTTCCCTCGAACAGGGGATAGTCGAACAGAACCGGAAGGGCGAACTGGCCTCAAGGCGGATAAAGATCCTGGCGGGTGCGGTCATCGTGGCGGGCCTTGTGGGCGGGGCGGCCCTGGTCCTGGCGCTCATCAGATGGCCGTTTTGATCGGTGAGAGTCACAACCAGAGGGCCTGCCGTCAAACCACAAGATGAGCGCCGCTCTTTTTCGGTTGACCTCCCCCGTGCGCCTTTGCGGAGAAACTCCGGCGTTTGTTTCCCTTGTCGATACGCCCGATTCCATAAAGGCCCGCAGATGGGATAACGGCTGGATGCGTCGGCGGTGCACAAGTTCTTGTTTTTCTCGTAATAGCGGTTCTGAAATCACGGCAGAAAAAAGGGATATCACCCACAAAGGCACGAAGACACGAGGGGCGGCGGACCTAACCCAAAGATAAACGGCGGCCCGCCTTTCTTCTTCCGCCTTCCATAACAGGCCCCATACATGGCGATTCGGATAAAAAAACCGAAGATCGGCATCACCCTCAGGCTCTTTCTGCTCTTTGCCGCCGTCGGCCTCATTCCCATCAGCTTCATGTCATTTTATACCTTCTGGCAGATCAACCGGCAGGTCGCCTTTGAGGTCGAAAACAACATGACGAACGTCGGCCTTCGCCTCAGGGAGGACGTGGGCCGGTCGCTCGAAGAGGTCGTGCGGATTGCCGAAGCCGTCGCCGCCGACCCGGTTTTTTCATCGGAGAATGTGCGAGGGGCCGATATCGGGCGCGAGATGGGCAGGATACGCAAAGAGTCTCCGAGGATTAAGGGCCTTTATCTCCTGAAAGGCCGGGAGGTGCTGTCGTCCGTCGGGCCGCCGGTCTTTGTCAGCGGCGATCCGGATATTCTTGACTTTTCCGTCACTTCGCTGCGCGTCGCCCCCCCCCGCCCTTTCCCGGATAACGGGAACCCGGCATTTCTGATATCGATCCCGATTGCACCGGAGTCGACAACCGCGCCGACCGTCCTGCTTATTGCCGTGGATACGGCAATCATGAAGGACGCCGTCAGGCTTATTCGGATCGGGGAGACGGGGCGGACCTATGTAACCGACGATTCGGGAGATATCGTGGCCGGGCCGACGGGGACCGATCTCTTCGAGCCGTTCGGCGGCGAGCTCGTGTCCCGCCGGATCGCGACCGTGGGAGAAGGCATCATCCATTACACGAACGAACTGGGCCAGCGGAATATCGCCTTTGTTGCGACGGTGCCGGATACGGCGGGGGTGATGCCCCGCGGGCTCAAGGTGCTGGTTACCTATCGAGAGGAGGAGGCCTATCTGATTGCCGATCAAATAGGCAAGAGCGTCGGATTTGCCATCATCATGATCCTTGTGGCCACCTCCCTCTTTTCGTTTGCCCTTTCCCGGACCATAACCCGTCCCATCAAGGAGATCATCCGGGGAACCGAACGGATCGGGGCGGGCGATTTTTCCCGCGAGATCACGGTGCGCTCCCGTGACGAGATCGGGGATCTGGCGCGGTCGTTTAACCGGATGGCCTGGGAGCTTTCGGCTTCCCGCCAGTTTATGGAGAACTATAACCGCGAGCTCGAGCGGAAGGTAAGGGAGCGAAGCCGGGAACTGGAAGAGTCCGAGAAAAAGTACCGGATGCTGGTGGAAGGATCGGGCGACGGCTGGACGATCCTCGACGAGGCGCTGACGATCCATTTTGCCAACGAAAAGCTGGGCCGCATGCTGGGCAGAAGGCGCGGCAAGCTCGTCGGGATGAGCCTTGCCGAATTCCTCTCCCCCGCCCACGAGAAACGGGTAAGAGAGGCAACGGAAGAGGTGGTCCGGAAGACGCAGTCTCCCCTGGCGCTTTCCTTTGAGATAAACGGCCCCGACGGCCGGCCGCTGATCATCGGGGCGACTTTCTCGGCCATCGAAACCGACGAGCCGGAAGCCCGGGTCGTAGCGCACCTCGTGGACCAGACCGAGCTCGCGCTTCTTTCCGGCGAAAAGGAGCGGCTCCAGCTGGAGCTGATGGAGCGCTCCAAGCACTCCCAGATCGGGATCATGACCGAGGGCCTCTTTCACAATCTCAACAATCCCCTGCAGGCGCTCATCGGCATCCTGAGGGTCGTCAGCCAGGATATCGGCCGGGTGTTTGCCGATACGGGCAAATCGCCGGAAGGCCCCCCCACGGAGGACGGGCCGCAGATCGTCCATGACGTGGGCGAGGCCTACGCCATCTCCCGGCGCCTCTCCGACCAGGTCAAGAACCTCCTGATGAAGATCAGGAACGAATCCAGGCGCAAGGTGGAGGAACTGGACCTCAACCGGATTATCCAGGCCGAGGTGGCGTTTCTTGAGGCGGACCTCTTCTTCAAGCACAAAGTGGTAAAGAAGCTCTCGCTGGCAGAGCGCCTCCCTCCCGTTGCCGGGGTCTATTCGGACATCTCCCAGAGCTTCGTGAACGTCATCCTCAATGCGACCGACGCCATGCGCGAATCGTCCGACCGCGTGCTGACCATCACGACCTCGCTCGAAAAAAAGAAGATCGCCGTGGCCTTTCACGACACCGGAAAGGGAATCGACGAGGCCGACGTCCCGCATATCTTTGACCCCTTCTTTTCCACCAAGCACGAGAAAGAGCAGGGGACGGGGCTGGGTCTCTTCACCGTCGATTTTCTCCTCAAGCCCTACAAGGTGACGTACCGGGTGAGATCTAGGCCGGGCGACACCACGATCGTCCTGCTGTTTCCCGTCAAGGGCCCCGGCGGGAAGAAGGCCGCCGCCCCCACGGACAAGAAGACAGCCCCCGGAGGCCGAAAAAAGAAGAAAGAGGGGTAAGGGCGGCCGGGAAATCCATTCGTCCGTAGCCGCAAACGCCCTGCCCGCTTACTGACACGCTATTGTCTGTCGGGGCCACCCGGCGAGTCACCCCACAAGGCAATCTTCGCGGGGCCCCGATGAAGAACCTCCACCGTGCCCCACAAAACGACCGGCAAAGAAGGAACGCCTCCCATCTCCGTCCCGCCTGAAACGAATTTCTTTCCTTTGTTGTCACAGAAGTGCTTGCAGTTGAGTATTAATTACTATATTATGCATACGTCGAGGTCGATTAGTATTTTTTTTTGATAGATTCTTATCCACCGGGGAAAGACGGTGCGTCGGCGCGTCGGATTTGCGGCCAAATGCCTATTACCGGCGATCGCCGCATAAATCGATTTACCGCGCGGATTACCGAGACGATCCGGAGAGTTACGATAATTCACGATTCATTGGACCCAAACGAACAAGGAGGAAACAATGGCGGAAAAAGTGTGGCATAAGTTTTACCCCGCGGGTGTGCCGCGAAACATCGACTACCAGAAGGTAACGATCTCCGAGGCGCTGACCAGGTCCGCCCAGAAGTACCCGAACCGGCCGGCCCTCGAGTACATGGGCAAGAGGATCAGCTATAAAGAGCTCGACGGAATGGTCAACCAATGTGCCCGGGCGCTGACCGATATGGGCGTCAAGAAGGGAGACAACGTAGCGGTGTGCCTCCCGAACATCCCCCAGGTGGTCATCGCGGACCTGGCGATCTTTCGCATCGGGGCCGTGATCGCGCAGAACAATCCCCTGTATACCGAGCGGGAACTCGAGTACCAGCTCAACGACTCCGGCTCAAAGGTCATCATTACGATGTCGCTGTTGGTGCCCCGCATGCAGGGGCTCATGAAAAAGACCAAGATAAAAAAGATCATTGCCTGCCATATTCATTCATACTTGCCGTTTCCCAAAAAGCAGCTCTTCCCGTACGTAAAAAAGGCGATGCACCGGGCGATCGAAGAGACCGACAGCCTCAAGGTCTTCAGTAACCTGATAAAGAAATACTCGTCTGCGCCCGTCAAAGACGAAAGCAAGTGGGACAACCTTGCCACGATCATCTATACGGGCGGCACCACGGGTGTCAGCAAGGGGGTCATGCTCTCCCACAAGAACCTCTCGTCGAACGTACAGCAGATCCAGACGTGGTTTCCCGACCTCACGTTCGGAACCGATTCGATGGTGGCCACCTACCCCCTGTTCCATTCGGCGGGCAACATCATCAGCTGCTTTATCATCTGGATGGGCTGGGAGCAGATACTGATACCCCGTCCGGAGCCCAAGGGGATCATCGAGATCCTCAAGCGGACCAAGCCGCACTGGCTGCCCGGCGTCCCGACGATCTTCGTGGGGCTTTTGAACGACCCCGATTTCCGCAAGATGGACCTCACGTTCATCAAGGGGTTCTTCTCGGCCGCCGCCCCATTGGCGCCGGAGACGCTGCGCGATCTCAAGGACCTCACCGGGGCCACGATGTCGGAGATCTACGGGATGACCGAGGTTTCGCCCGCGGCCACCATGACCCCCAGCAGCGGGACGATAAAGGCGGGGACCGTGGGTATCCCGATCGCCGATACGGACGTCAAGGTAATGGACCCCGAGACCGGCAAGAAAGAGCTCGGCCCGGGAGAAACCGGGGAAATCATCATCAAGGGCCCCCAGCTGATGATGGGGTACTACAACAAGCCCAAGGAAACAAAAGAGGCCGTCAAGGACGGGTGGTTCTTTACGGGCGACCTCGGGTTTTTCGACAAAGACGGGTACCTGTCGATCGTGGACCGGAAAAAGGACATGGTCATCGCCGGGGGGTACAATATCTATCCCGTGGAGATAGACAACCTCCTCTATGAGCACCCGAAGATCCTGGAGGCGTGCTGTGCGGGGGTGCCGGACAAATACCGGGGAGAGACGATCAAGGCGTTTATTGTCGCAAAGCCGGGAGAGACGCTGACGGCAGACGAGGTTGTCGCCTACTGCAAGAAGAACCTTGCCGCCTATAAGGTCCCGAAGGCCGTCGAGTTCATGGACGAGCTTCCCAAGAGCGTGGTGGGAAAGGTGCTCAGGAGAAAGCTGAGGGATATGGAGATGGAGCGGGCAAAAAAGGCCGCCAAATAGATACGTCTTTCTGATCGACCGACGCAACGGGGCGGCTTTTACCGCCCCGTTTTTCTATCATCGCAAAAGGCCTGCCTTTTGGGGCCCTGACCAAACGCGCAACCGGTTACTCGCAATGACGGATAAGACTGAGCATCGGTACCGTGCACTCACCTGCCATAACGGGCAAAGCGGGTGGCGCCGGGCAGGGTCGATTGCTCATCCCCGTTTTTCTATTTCAAACAGGCACGTATCGTCGCCCATTGCCCGGCACTTGGTCTCCCTCACCAGGTATACGCCCTTTGTAAACACCCAGTCCGTAAGGAACTGGAGCGCCCCCGCGTACTGGGAACAGTAGGGCTTTCTGCTCGTGACATCGACGCACATCAGGCAGTCAAATACGTCAAATGCCGGAAGTCCGTTATTTCCCGCAATAACCCTGCCCTTGTTGATCGCGACCTGCAGAAATTCGAAGGCCTTCAGTATCCGCTCTTGCTGCGGCAGATCCTTTATACTGTCCAGGATACCGAACTTCATTACGGATGTCTCGGAATTTCTGTATCCGATTAGCCTGAGGATTCCCTGGGCGCCTACCGCCCCCACCAGGTTTACCGTTTCGGTATACAGGGTTACCTGTTCGTCGTTGGTAAAGTTTTTGTCCCAAGTATAGTCCGGGGGGGATTCGAGGACCCGTTGGAGCCCCGCCTCTTTAAAAACCATGTCTCGCGCTCTCTCCCCGATGATATCAGAGATGGAATCATACGAAGATCGTATGGCAATATTGGTCACGGTATTTTCCGGTCCCATGACGGTGTAACCTCTTCAATAAGATTCTCACGACGTTTGATATCCTTTGATTCAAGAATACGAACAGACATGCGGTAAACGACGTATAACAATCAGCTATGCTATTGCATATTTTTCTATCATGGTTAATATACTTTAGAATATTTATAGTGTCAATAAAAAAACATGGGTTATGAAGGGATCGGGTATTTTAGGAAGCGCTTGTGTGCCGGGCCGTGTCAAAAGAGGCCGGAAACGGGGCGGGGTCTCGCCGACGTACGATACGTAACCGTCATGGCGAGCCGCCGTGCGCGCTTGATCGGGGTCGTGAACGAAGCAGGCCTTTTGGGGCACCGGCAAGGAGAGAGGACGGGCGGCATTCATGCCGCCCGTCTGCGGACGTCAACCGGAGGGTTGTCGTGCTTTCTTGAGCAAACAAGAGCCAACGGGAGACGTGGCCGCGTTTCTTTTTCTTGAAAAAAGAGACCGGTTGATATATATATTAGATAGTATTGGTGCAAATTATGCCGCACACAGAGTACCCCGTTTCCCGCATGAATAAAAGGCTCAAAGGGACTGGTGTCTGTTCTAATGAACAAAAGGAGGATAGCATGAAGGTGCTGAAGATTTTTGCATTAGTGGCGGCAGCAACATTGATTTTTACAGGATTAGTTTTTGCCCAGGAGGATTACATCGTATTGTGGGGAGAACAAACCGAGGGCTGGGGCGGGACAAACGCCAAGACAGATGGAAACAAAGTAATCCTAGAAGAAACGGCTACCATCGTTAAGGTGGAAGGAAATGCCAAGGGATACTGTAT
>JAFGAS010000023.1 GCA_016933535.1 Candidatus Zymogenaceae bacterium | reverse complement strand
TCTTCTACTCGGTGATCCCCTCCGTCGCGTAATCGGAAATACGCCCTGACAAACGCTGCGCCGCAGTGCGCCCGCAGCAATACACGAAACCCTGTACTTTAGGCACACCCTCTGCTAAACACAAACTGTTTATTAATTTTCAAATAAGGAGAATGCCATGAGTGGACGAATGGAAGGAAAGACGGCAGTTATAACGGGCGGAACCAGCGGTATCGGCGAAGCGACCGCCGAGGTGTTCGTGGCGGAAGGCGCCCGCGTGATCATCGCCGGACGGTCGGAGGAAAAGGGACAGAGGCTCGCCGACCGGCTGGGGAAAAACGCGATCTACCAGCGCGCCGATGTCTCGCGCGAAGAAGATATCCGGAACCTGATCAGCTCGGCGGTGGATCGTTTCGGCCGACTCGATTGTCTCTTCAACAACGCGGGGGGGCCCAGCCGGGGGACGCTCGAAACGGTGACCCAGGAGGATTTCGAGTACAGCATGAACCTGCTGTTGGGGAGTGCTGTCTTCGGCATCAAGCATGCCGCGCCGGTGATGAAGGAGCAAGGCTCCGGCAGTATCATCAACACATCCAGTATCGCGGCGATCCGCAGCGGACAGGGGCAATACCTCTACTCGGTAGCAAAGGCGGCGGTCACGCATCTCACCCGCCTGTGCGGCCTGGAACTGGGGCCCTTCGGCATACGAGTCAACGCCATATCGCCGGGCGCGATCGCTACGCCGATATTCTGGGGGGGATCGGAGATGGCAAATATACTCTCCGAAGAGGACAACGAGCGGAAGATGGAGAAACTGAAAAAAAGCCTGGCCCGGGCGACGCCCCTGCCGAGGGCGGGCTTCGCCGAGGATATCGCCTACGCGGCCCTGTACCTGGCGAGCGATGAGGGGAGTTTTGTCAACTGCCAGGATATCGTGGTGGACGGTGGAAGGACCGTCATGTTCAACGAACCGTCATAACGGGGAGTCGACCTCCGGTGCTCCGGTAAAATCACCATTGACAAAAACCGGGAGTTGTTGATACATATATCGGATATCAAAATACACTACAAACATTTAAGGAGAAGGAACATGATTAAATCAAGACTGTGTGATCTGCTTGGGATCAAATATCCCATTATGCAAGCGGGGATGGGTCCCTTCAGCAACAACAATCTCTGTGTTGCCGCGGCCAATGCGGGCTGCCTCGGGCTGCTTTCCACCAGCGGCCTCTTCAATAAAGAGACTCAGCCCATGGTCTATAACGCCTTTTGCGACACCGGCGAGGCCAACCGTGACGACGATATGGCCACGGTCCTGGATACGGTCCTGAAGCGCACCCACCGTCTAGTCAAGGACAAGGGCGGAGTCTTCGGTCCCAATGTGATGGTATCGGCGGAGCTCAAAGAGTACTCGAAAATTATGATCGAGACGGCCATCAAGGCGCGGGAGGAAAATCCCGAGATGAAAAATACCCTTAAGGTGATATACACCTCCGCCGGTGACCCGATGGGGTGGGGAGACATGATCAAAGGAGCCGGGTTTATCTGGATTCACATCATCCCTTCCGTCAGAGCCGCCCAGCGCTGCAAGAAAGCGGGTGTTGACGTCATCGTCGCTTCCGGTCATGAAGGGGGCTTCCATACGCACTGGGAACCGCTCCATTCCATGGTACTGTTCCCCGCCGTGGTCGATGCCGTATCCGATGAAAAC
>JAFGAS010000022.1 GCA_016933535.1 Candidatus Zymogenaceae bacterium | reverse complement strand
CGTCAGCGTCGTCTTGCCGTGGTCAATGTGACCGATCGTCCCCACGTTTACGTGAGGCTTCGTCCGCTCAAACTTCTTCTTTGCCATCTCGGTATCCTTCGAATCAATTCTTAACGGTTATCGTTACCTAATCAAACGATGTGTTTCCGTCTTCTTCATTTTAAACAGCGGTTGCCCCGTTTGTTCCTGTTCGACCGTCAATTTATCCGCCCGTCACAGACTGTCGTATGTATCCGACTATCCGCCAATCGGCGCTCCTACCCCTTACCCCCGGCCATGATCTCGGTCGATTTCTGGTGAGGAACTTCCTCGTAATGAGCGAACTGCATGGTGTAGGTGGCACGCCCTTGGGTCTTAGACCGAATATCCGTTGCGTAGCCGAACATCTCTTCGAGGGGGACTCGCGCCTTAATCGCCTGGGTGCCCGAACGGGCCTCGATTCCGGCGATCTTGCCGCGCCGGGAGCTGAGATCTCCCACGACTTCGCCGGTATACTCCTCGGGGGTCACTACCTCTACCTCCATGATCGGTTCCAGGAGGATGGGAGATCCCTTTCTTACCGCCTCCTTGAACCCGATAGAGCCTGCTATCGAAAAGGCGAATTCCGATGAGTCAACGTCATGATATGAGCCGTCATCAAGCGTCACCTTCACGTCCACAACCGGATACCCGGCCAGCACCCCTTCCTCGAGGGCGCCCACGATCCCTTTCTCCACGGCCGGCACATATTCCCGCGGTACCCTGCCTCCCACGACCTTATTTTCAAATTCAAAACCCTTGCCCGGTTCATTGGGAGATACCGTTAGGATCACGTGGCCGTACTGGCCGCGGCCGCCCGACTGACGGACAAACCTGCCTTCGGCCGTGGACTTCTTGGTGATCGTCTCTTTATACGCGACCTGAGGTCTTCCGACCTTCGCATCGACTTTATATTCCCTCATGAGTCGATCCACGATGATCTCGAGGTGGAGCTCGCCCATCCCGGAAATCAGGGTTTGTGCAGTTTCCTTGTCGACCCTGACCTTGAAAGACGGGTCCTCCATCGCAAGCTTTCCGAGGGCGACGCCCAGTTTCTCTTCGTCGGCCTTTGATTTCGGCTCGACGGCAACTGAGATGACCGGTTCGGGAAACTCTACCGATTCAAGGAGAACCGGCGTCTTTAGATCGCACAGTGTATCGCCGGTATTGGTGGTCTTCAACCCCACGACTGCGGCTATATCACCGGTCAGCACATCCTTTATATCTTCCATCTTATTGGCGTGTACCTTAAGGAGCCTGCCGATCCGCTCTTTTCTCTGCCGGGTGGCATTATAAATGTCGGACCCGGCCTTGAGGTGCCCGCCGTAGACTCGTATATACGTAAGCTGGCCGACATAGGGATCGGCCATAATCTTGAAGGCCAACGCCGCAAAAGGCGCGTCGTCCTTCTGAGGGATAACGACTTCTTCGTTCGAATCGGGATTGATCCCTATAATCTCCGGCCTGTCGAGGGGGGAAGGGAGATAATTAACAACGGCGTCCAGAAGGGGCTGCACCCCTTTATTCTTGAAGGCCGCTCCCAGGAGGACGGGTATGATCTTCACATCCAGGGTCGCTTTCCTGATCCCCGCCTTAATCTCAGCAATCGAGATATCCTCACCCTCGAGATACCGGGCCATCATCTCGTCGTCGTTCTCGCATATGGCCTCAATCATCCGCTCCCGCATTCGTTCCGCTTCCGGTTTTATCTCCTCGGGGATATCCGTTTCCTGGTAATTGCTGCCCAGGGTCGTCGCGTCATAAATAAGGCCCTTTCGCTCAACGAGATCGACAACTCCCGAAAAATCACCCTCGGCCCCGATGGGCAGCTGGAGCAGCACCGGCCTTGCCTTCAGCCGCTCCTCGATCTGGGAGATGACGTTAAAGCAGTCCGCCCCCGTCCGGTCCATCTTGTTTATGAAGGCGATACGGGGGATACCGTATTTGTCGGCCTGACGCCAGACCGTCTCAGACTGGGGTTCGACGCCACCGACTGCACAGAATACCGCAACGACGCCGTCCAAGACGCGAAGTGATCGCTCCACCTCGGCGGTGAAGTCCACATGGCCCGGCGTATCGATAATATTGATGCGGTAATCATTCCATAGACAGGTAGTGGCGGCCGACGTGATGGTTATACCGCGCTCCTGCTCCTGTTCCATCCAGTCCATAACCGCCGTCCCCTCATGCACCTCACCCATCTTATAGGATATCCCGGTGTAATAGAGGATCCTCTCGGTGGTCGTGGTCTTGCCCGCATCGATGTGGGCCATGATCCCGATATTGCGAATCTTATGAAGTGGAAACGTTCTCAACTGACTCTCTTCCCTTTAGGACAAAAAAAGCCCTGTGATAAAGGCTTTTCCTATATATTTCTCAAACAAGCTACCAGCGGTAATGGGCAAACGCCTTATTGGCCTCGGCCATACGGTGAGTCTCCTCACGCTTCTTAACCGCTGCTCCTTTTCCATTGAAGGCATCGATAATCTCCCCGGCGAGTTTGTCGCGCATGGACTTTTCTCCCCGGGCCCGAGAATATCTAATGAGCCATCGGATGCCGAGGGCCTCTCGCCGGTCGGACCTGACCTCGATGGGCACCTGATAGGTGGAACCGCCGACGCGCCGGGCCTTTACCTCTATAATCGGCTTGATATTGTCCATCGCCTTTTTGAAGACCCTGATAGGATCGTTCTTCGTCTTGTCGGCGATAATATCCATGGCGTCATAGAAGATCTCCTCGCCCACTCCCTTCTTGCCCTGGTACATCAACGAATTGATGAACTTTGCCACAAGCCGATCTTTAAATTTCGGATCCGGTAGAATGATCCTCTTTGCTATTACGCGCCGTCTTGGCATCTCTTTACCTTATCAGTCTTTACTCGTGCAATAAATAATAACTTCCCGTTATCCGCTTCCTCGCCGTCCCGTATTCCCCGGTCTTTACCCGGGCTTGCCCTGCCGTTAGGCTTTCGGGCGCTTGGTTCCGTATTTGGACCGACTCTGTTTGCGGTTGGCGACCCCAAGTGTGTCCAGTGTTCCGCGAACGACGTGATAGCGGACGCCGGGGATATCCTTTACCCTCCCACCTCTGATGAGAACCACCGAGTGCTCCTGAAGGTTGTGACCGACGCCGGGGATATAACTGGTCACCTCGATTCCGTTCGTCAACCTAACACGCGCCACCTTCCTCAACGCCGAGTTCGGCTTTTTTGGTGTGGTCGTATATACTCTGACACAGACCCCTCGCTTCTGAGGTGATCCCTGGAGGGCCGGGGCCTTTGTCTTGACCTTAAGCTTTTCCCGCCCTTTTCTCACCAGCTGATTAATGGTGGGCATCAATACTCCTTTAGAGAAAAACTCTGTAATAATATCAGGATATATAGATATGTCAAGCTTTTTTTATCTGCCATGAAAGAAAAGAACACTTCTTTATCATCGCCTCTATCAAAAAAAGCCGGCACACATTTTCATCCTGTCTGATTATGCTTATCAATCGGCAACCGCCTCTTCCTCTTCGGTTTCCCGCTCCAGGTCATGGTACTTCTGGAATCCCGTACCGGCCGGAATGAGCCTGCCCATCAGGACGTTCTCCTTGAGCCCCTGCAAGTAGTCAACTTTACCGAGGATTGAGGCCTCGGTAAGAACCTTGGTAGTCTCCTGGAATGAGGCCGCCGACAGGAAGCTATCGGTGGACAAGGACGCCTTGGTGATCCCCAGGAGCAGCGGCTCGCCGACGGCGGGATTGCCCCCCTTGCCGATGACCGCCCGGTTCTCTTCCTCAAACTCGTGCTTTTCGACCTGCTCGCCGACCAGAAACTTCGTGTCGCCCACGTCGGTAATCCTGACGCGCCTGAGCATCTGGCGCACGATGACCTCGATGTGCTTGTCATTTATTTTGACGCCCTGAAGCCGGTAAACCTCCTGCACCTCGTCAACGAGGTACTTGGCCAGCTCCTTTTCTCCGAGGACCTGAAGGATGTCGTGAGGATTGGCCGACCCTTCCATGAGGGCCTCCCCGGCCTTGACAAAGTCATTCTCGTGCACGTTGATGTGCTTGCCCTTGGCGATCAGGTATTCCTTGGGTTCGCCGACCTCCGGGGTGATGATGACTTTACGCTTTCCCTTTACGTCCTTACCGAAGGTCACCGTACCGTCGATCTCCGAAATGACGGCAAACTCCTTGGGCCGCCGTGCCTCGAAGAGCTCCGCAACCCGGGGCAGGCCGCCGGTGATGTCCTTGGTCTTGGTCGTTTCCCGGGGAATCTTGGCCAGGACATCCCCCGCCTCCACGGGGCTTCCCTCGGAAACCATAATATTGGCCCCCACCGGCATGAAGTATCGCGCCATGGCCGTGGAACCCGGGAGCTTGAAGGTCTTCCCCTGTTCGTCTTTGATGGATACCCGGGGACGGGCGTCCGGGTCTTTGGACTCAACGATGACCTTTCTGGAGAGGCTGGTCACGGGGTCCAATTGTTCCTGCATGGTAACGCCCTCGATCACGTCGCCGAACTTGATGATGCCGGAGACCTCGGTAAGAATCGGGATCGTGTAGGGGTCCCATTCGGCTATCAACTGGCCGGCGCTGACCTGATCGTCCTCGGACACCAGAAGCTTCGACCCGTAGATGAGTGCATATCGCTCCCGCTCACGGCCGCTTTCGTCCTGAATGATGATCTCGCCGTTACGATTCATGACGACAAAAAAGCCGTCCTTATTCTTAACGACGTTAAGGTTGTAGTATTTTATCGTACCCTCGTTTCTGGTCTCCAGCATCGTCTGCTCGGCCCGCCGGGAAGCGGTGCCGCCGATATGAAAGGTCCTCATCGTTAGCTGGGTACCCGGCTCACCAATAGACTGGGCGGCAATAACACCGACGGCCTCGCCGATGTTTACCTTCTCGCCTCGAGCGAGGTCACGGCCGTAACAGTTGGCACAGATACCCCGCTTGGTTCGGCAGGTAAGGACGGACCGAGTCCTGATCCGTTCAAGGCCGGCCTCTTCGATCTTCTCAACCAGGAGTTCGTCAATTTCCTCATTTGCGTGAACCAATACCTCTTCGGTATAGGGGTCGCGAATGTCATCGAGGGCCACCTTGCCGAGGATACGGTCACCCACCGGCTCGATAATCTCCCCCCCCTCCATCAGGGGACTTACGAAGATACCGTCGGCCGTTCCGCAGTCTTCCTCGGAGATAATGACGTCCTGCACGACATCCACGAGCCGCCGGGTAAGATAACCGGAGTTTGCCGTCTTGAGGGCGGTGTCGGCAAGACCTTTACGCGCGCCGTGGGTTGAGATGAAGTACTGCAGAACCGTCAGTCCTTCGCGGAAATTTGCGGTAATCGGCGTCTCGATGATCTCGCCGGAAGGTTTGGCCATAAGTCCCCGCATACCCGCCAGCTGCCTGATCTGCTGCTGGGAGCCCCGGGACCCGGAGTCGACCATCATATGGATGGAATTGAAACTCGGTACCCGTTTCTCCTTGCCGTCCTTATCGACAAGGGTATCATAGGAGAGCTCATCGGCCATCTGTCGGGCAATTTCTTCGGTAACTTCGGCCCAGATATCGATGACCTTATTATAGCGCTCACCGTCGGTAATCAATCCCTCGGTGTACTGCCGCTCGATTTTCTGAACCTCGTTGCCGGCGGCATCCAGGAGGTCATATTTATTGGAAGGTATCCGCATGTCCTTGATGGATATGGAGATTCCCGCATGGGTTGCGTATCTATACCCGAGATCCTTGAGCCGATCGGCGAGAATCACCGTGCTCTTGTTGCCGGCGTTGCGATACGAGAGATCGATGAGGCGGACAACCTCTTTCTTGGTCATAACGGTATTGACCGCGTCAAAGGAGATCTCCTTGGGAACCACCTCATACAGGATGCAGCGGCCGGTGGTGGTATCCACAAGCTTCCCGTTTACCCGGACTTTGATTTTGGCCTGAAGGTCCACCTCGCCGGCGTCATAGGCAGTCCGAACCTCGTCGAGATCGGCAAATATCTTCTTCTCGCCGCGAACTCCGTCCCGGCTCCTCGTCATATAGTAGAGACCCAGGACAATATCCTGGCTCGGCACGATGATCGGTTTTCCGTTGGCGGGTAGCAGGATGTTATTTGTGCTCATCATGAGGACCCGCGCCTCCACTTGGGCCTCGACCGACAGCGGCACGTGAACCGCCATCTGGTCTCCGTCGAAGTCGGCGTTAAAGGCGGTGCAGACCAGCGGATGGAGCTGGATTGCCTTACCCTCGATGAGAATCGGCTCAAAGGCCTGTATCCCAAGACGGTGGAGCGTCGGCGCACGGTTCAGAAGGACGGGGTGTTCCTTGATGACCTCGTCCAGAATGTCCCAGACCTCGGGGCGCTCCTTTTCTACCGCCTTCTTGGCGCTCTTAATGGTAGAGACAAATCCCTGGTTCTCGAGCTTGGCATAGATGAAAGGTTTGAACAGCTCGACGGCCATCTTCTTGGGCAGGCCGCATTGATGAAGCCGTAACTCGGGACCGATGACGATGACCGAGCGCCCCGAATAATCGACACGTTTTCCCAGGAGGTTTTGGCGGAACCGCCCCTGTTTTCCCTTGAGCATGTCGGATAGAGATTTCAGCGGACGCTTGTTCTGCCCGGTGATAGCCCTGCCGCGACGGCCGTTGTCAAAGAGCGCGTCCACCGACTCCTGCAGCATCCGCTTCTCGTTCTGGATGATAATACCGGGGGCATTGAGATCCTGCAGCCGCTTGAGGCGGTTATTCCGGTTGATAACTCGCCGATAGAGATCGTTGAGATCCGAAGTTGCAAAGCGTCCGCCGTCCAGCGGCACCAACGGTCTGAGATCGGGCGGGATGACCGGGATGCACTCCATAACCATCCACTCGGGGCGGTTGCCGGAAAGGAGGAACGCCTCGATGACCTTGAGCCGCTTGGCTATCTTCTTGCGCTTGGCCTCGGAATTAGTTTCCTTCATCTCCCGTCGGAGCTCGTCGGCAAGCTTACTGATATCCAGTTCCTTGAGGAGGTCGCGGATGGCCTCGGCGCCGATATCGACTTCAATGTCCCCGTGTTTTTCCCTGACACGATACAACTGGTCGTCGGTGAGTAGATCGCCCTTCTGATACGGCGTTTCCTTCGGATCCTTGATAACGTATGTTTCGAAATAGAGAATGCGCTCGAGGTCCTTCAGGCTAATGTCAAGGACCGTTCCCACACGCGAGGGCAGGCTCTTCAAAAACCAGATATGGGTGACGGGAGTGGCAAGCTCGATGTGTCCGAGCCGCTCCCGCCTGACCTTGGACTGAATCACCTCGACACCGCATTTCTCACAAACGACGCCGCGGTGCTTCATGCGCTTATATTTTCCGCAATTGCACTCGTAGTCCTTCGTGGGCCCGAAGATCTTCGCACAGAACAGACCATCCCGCTCCGGCTTAAACGTGCGGTAGTTAATGGTCTCCGGCTTTTTTACTTCTCCGTGGGACCACGACCGTATCTTTTCCGGTGAGGCGATCGATATTTTAACCGCCTCGATGTCGATAGGATCCCGCGGTTTTTCAAAATAGCTATAAATATCGTCCAAGTTTGCACCTCTCTATCGTTAATTGGCCTTGGCCTTTCTAATGCCCCGTTCGATGAGGTCCATATCAAGCCCAAGGCTCTGGAGTTCCTTGACCAGAACATTGAAAGATTCGGGAAGCCCCGGCTCGAGGTACTGCTCATCCTTGACGATCGACTCGTACATGCGGTTTCTGCCCGTGACGTCGTCGGACTTGACCGTGAGGAACTCCTGGAGCGAATAGGCCGCGCCGTAGGCTTCCATCGCCCATACCTCCATCTCGCCCAGCCGCTGACCGCCGAATTGCGCCTTGCCGCCGAGCGGTTGCTGTGTAACGAGGGAGTACGGCCCGATGGAACGGGCGTGGATCTTGTCGTCGACCAGATGGTGGAGTTTGAGCATATACATCATTCCCACGGTCACGGAATTTCGGAACGCCTCTCCCGTTCGTCCGTCATAGAGGGTTGCCTGGCCGTGGTCCGGGATCCCGACATATGAAAGCGCCTGGGAGATTTCTTCTTCCGTGGCACCGTCAAAGACCGGCGTGGAGACGAAGACCCCGTTGGCGAATTTCTTTGCCACGACCATAACCTCGTCGTCCGTAAGGGTGTCTATATAGTCCTTTCTGTTGCCCATACCAAAGACGTCGGAAAGCTTCTTTCTCAGGGCCTGGGCGGAGTAATTCCTCTCGATGATTTCATTGATTTGTCCGCCGATTTCTTTGGCGGCCCAGCCGATGTGGGTCTCGAGGATCTGTCCCACGTTCATTCGAGATGGGACGCCCAGCGGGTTGAGAACGATATCGACAGGAGTGCCTTCCTGCATATAGGGCATGTCCTCCACCGGCAGTATCCGGGAAAGGACGCCCTTGTTGCCGTGCCGCCCGGCCATTTTATCGCCCACGGAAAGTTTGCGCTTCATGGCCACGTAGACCTTGACGAGCTTAATGACCCCGGGGGGAAGCTCATCGTCCCGCGTTACCTTATTGATTTTTTCCTGGAAGATGATTCGGATAACATCGATTTGCTCCGAGATGCTTTCATAAATCTGGGAAAGCCGGTCGGTAATATGTTCGTCCCCCTTGATTTTGATATCCCTGAGGTCTTCGAATTTAAGGCCGACAAAGTTTTCCTCCTCTACGGAGGTACCCTTCTTTATGACAATGTTGTCCCTGCCGTCCATGACGTGGGCCGAGAGTTTCTGGCCCAGCAGGAGGTTCTTGATCCGCTCGATCCCGCTCTGTTTGATGATCGTGATTTCGTCGTTCATGTCCTTGGTGAGCTTTTCGACCTCGTCGTTCTCGATGGAGCGGGTACGATCGTCTTTTTCTATCCCCTTGCGCGAAAATACCTTCGCACCGATAACGATCCCCTCGATGCCGGGGGGAACCCTCAGGGAAGAATCCCGGACGTCGCCCGCTTTTTCCCCAAAGATTGCCCTGAGGAGTTTTTCCTCGGGCGAAAGTTGGGTCTCACCCTTGGGTGATATCTTTCCGATGAGGATGTCTCCCGGATGTACCTCGGCGCCGATTCTTACAATCCCCGATTCGTCCAGATCCTTGAGTGCTTCCTCACCGACATTGGGGATATCACGGGTTATTTCTTCCGGTCCCAGCTTCGTATCCCGGGCCAGCAGCTCGAATTCTTCGATATGAATCGAGGTGAACGAGTCGTCCTGAACGACCTTATCGGAGATAAGGATCGAGTCCTCGAAGTTATATCCGCCCCACGGCATAAAGGCGACAATGACGTTGATTCCGAGGGCGAGTTCACCGCTCTGGATAGCCGGACCGTCGGCAACGATTTGTCCCTTCACAACCGAATCGCCCTTTTTCACGATTGGTTTCTGGTTGATGCAGGTGTTCTGGTTGGACCGCTGGTACTTGATGAGGTTGTAGATGTCGACCCCGGCGCCGGTAACGGTTTCCTCATCGGTGCGTATAATAATCCGGGACGCATCGACGTTCTCGACTATCCCGTCCCGCTTTGCCATGACCGTTACGCCGCTGTCCCTGGCAACGATCCGCTCCATACCCGTGCCAACCAGCGGGGCCTGGGGGCGGAGCAGCGGAACCGCCTGCCGCTGCATGTTGGAGCCCATCAGGGCCCTGTTGGCATCATCGTTTTCGAGAAACGGGATAAGGGAAGCCGCCACGCTCACCAGCTGCTTGGGCGAGACGTCCATATAATTTATTTCTTCGGGATTGGTCATCGCGGGCTCCCCGCCCCTCCTCACGTTGATCATATCCCGTTGAAAAGACCCGTCTTCACCCACCGGCGCGTTGGCCTGGGCGATAATACACACTTCCTCGTCAAGGGCCGTCAGAAAGTCGGTCTGGTCGGTTACCCTGCCTTTTTCCACCCGTCGATACGGTGTCTCGATGAAACCGTAGTCATTGACGGATGCGTATGTAGAAAGCGACGCGATCAACCCGATGTTGGGACCTTCGGGCGTCTCGATCGGGCAGATACGGCCGTAGTGAGTGTTATGGACGTCCCGAACCTCGAACCCCGCCCGCTCCCGGGTAAGTCCCCCCGGACCGAGGGCCGACAGCCTTCTCTTGTGGGTGATCTCGGACAGCGGATTGGTCTGATCCATAAATTGTGAGAGCTGGGAGGAACCGAAGAACTCCTTGATCACCGCGCTGACGGGCTTGGAATTAATCAGGTCGTGCGGCATGAGAGTCTCCACCTCCGACAGGCTCATCCGCTCCTTAATCGCCCGTTCCATGCGGACCAGGCCGATCCGAAACTGGTTTTCCAGCAGCTCGCCTACGGCCCTGACCCGACGGTTTCCGAGGTGATCGATGTCGTCGATCTGGCCGATCCCGTTGCGCAGGTTGAAGAGGTATCGCACGGAATGGAGGATATCTTCTTTAAGAAGGATACGCACCTCCAGGGGAGTGTCGAGTCCGAGTTTATAATTAAGCTTAAGACGGCCGACCTTGGAGAGATCATAACGCTCGGCGTTAAAGAATAGGTTGAAAAAGAGGTTCTGGGCCGTGTCGAGGGTCGGGGGGTCGCCCGGACGGAGTCTCCGGTAGATTTCGATAATCGCGTTATTCTGGGATGTGATCTTGTCGGCCAACAGCGTATTTCGAATGGCCGCAGATACATTGACCTCGTCGATAAACAGGACCACGAATTCCCTAATCCCTTTCTTTACGATCTCCTCGAGCTTTTCCTTGGTGATCTCCTCGTTTACACCGAGGATCACCTCGCCGGAGTCGGTCGCAACGATATCTTTAGCGGCTATTCTGCCGAGTATCGACTCGTATTCGATGGGAATGGTATCAATACCCTCTTCGGTCATCTTCTTGACCGTTGCCTTGGTAAACTTCCTTCCCTTCTTTATGATCACCTCTCCTTTGCCGTCCACCAGATCCATCGCCGCCCGCTGCCCGGCCAGGTATTCGAGAGCCGGGACCTTATTGTACCGGCCTTCCTCAATGGTAATACGCTCGGTCTTATAGAAGAAGTTGAGAAGCTCTTCGGTAGTGTAGCCGAGGGCCTTCAGGAGTATGGTGGCGGGGAATTTTCTTCTTCGGTCGATCCGCACGTGGATTACGTCCCTGGCGTCAAATTCGAAATCGAGCCATGATCCGCGGTACGGTATGATCCGGCAGGAGTAGAGAAACTTTCCGGAAAGGTGTGTCTTGCCTTTGTCGTGGTCGAAGAAGACGCCCGGGGAGCGATGCAGCTGACTCACAACGACGCGCTCCGTCCCGTTGATGACAAAGCTTCCGTTTCCGGTCATCAGCGGAATCTCGCCAAAGAAGACTTCCTGTTCTTTTATATCGCGAATATTCTTGACACCGGTCTCTTCGTCCTTGTCCCATACAACGAGCCTGACTGTTACCTTAAACGGGGCCGCGTAGGTCATTCCTCGCTGATGACATTCGATAACATCATATTTCGGGTCGCTGAGAGTAAAATGTACATATTCGAGAGATGCCGTTTCATTGAAATCCCAGATCGGAAAGATACTCTTGAAGACGCCCTCCAGGCCAATATCTTCTCGCTGCTCAAGGGGCACGTCTTTCTGAAGAAATCGCAGATAGGATCGTTCCTGGACCTCAATGAGATTCGGGATATCAATAATGTTTCTGATTTTCCCAAAATCGACCCGTTCCCATTGATATTTTTTGACACTTTCGGCCATAAAAACCCCTCACTGTTACATAGTCACGAGTTAAGAATCAGAATATGACATGAGAAATGAATCCGAATATGACATGAGAAATGAAAAGAATATTGCGAAGACTGATAGTGCAATGAGTATGTTCGATGAATGCATGGTGATGGGGTGGGGGTTATCCCCCCACCCCAAATAGTGATGATTTATTTGATTTCCACTTTAGCGCCGACTTCTTCGAGCTTCTTCTTGACCTCTTCGGCCGTTTCTTTAGAGACGGCTTCTTTCACCGGCTTAGGAGCGGATTCGACGAGATCTTTGGCCTCTTTGAGACCCAGCGTTGTGAACTCCCGGACAACCTTGATGACCTTGATCTTCTCGGCTCCCGCTTCCGTGAGGATAACGTCAAATTCCGTCTGCTCCTCGACGGGGGCCGCGTCGGCCGCGCCGCCGCCCGCTCCAGCACCGGCCATAACCATAGGCGCCGAGGCGGTAACGCCGAATTTATCTTCCAGTTCTTTGACGAGCTCGGCCAGGTCAAGGACGGTCATATTCTCTATGAATGCGATAACATCCTCTTTGGTTATTTTGGCGGCCGATCCTTCCTTCGCCGTTTTTTTCTTCTCTTCCTTTACAGTAGTCTCTTCCGACATGATTCTCCTCCTTTAGGCTAATTTTCCCGCCTCTTTGGCTTCCTTGACGGCCGCGAGGGCATACACAAACTTTCTCATAACTCCTGAAAGCACTCCAACGAATCCTCCCGGCACCGCATTCATGGCACCGAGGAACTTGGCCAGCAGTACCGGGCGGGGCGGAAGCTTGGCGATGGACTTAATGTCGGCCTCGCCCAGATCTCTGCCCCTGAGAATACCCGCCTTGTAGGAAAGGACGTTGTACTTGGCCATGTACTCCACGAGGATTTTGGAAGCTTCAACGGGGTCCGACTCGGAGACAATCACTCCCGTAGGACCCGTCAGCGTTTCGACGACACGTTCGAATTCGGTTCCTTCCGCGGCGCGTTTAAGGAGGTTGTTTTTAACCACCCGGTATTTTACGCCGACCTTTCGAAAACCGCCCCGAAGCTCGTTAATCTGCTCTGCCGTCAGACCCCGATAGTCCGTCAGAAAGAGGACCCTGGAACCGGTAAGGGCCGTGTGCATCGCAGATACGATCACTTCCTTTTCCTTTTTCTTCACCCAAACCTCCTTCGTCTCTCCCGCGTCGTGAAAGCCTACGCCCGTGCATGCCCCAGAAGAGTCTGAGGAACCATGTCGTTTCTCACCGAGTCTCGGCGGGCCCTTTCGGATTAAGCACATAACGTGCGCCGGCTGTCTTTGACCGGGGAAGTATATATTATTTGTTTTGTATCGCTACTTAAAGAGGTTTCTTACGTATACCGGATCGATCTTCACTCCCGGACCCATTGTAGAAGAGATCGCCACTCCCCTCAAATAGGTTCCCTTGCTCGAAGACGGCTTGAGCTTCATGACCGTCTCCATGATCGATGTGATATTTTCCCTGAGCTTGGTCGAACCGAAGGAAACCTTACCGACCGGTACGTGGAGAATTCCGTTTTTATCCACCCTGAAATCGACCTTGCCGGCCTTGAGTTCCATGATGGCGCGCCCCACGTCAAAGGTAACGGTACCGATCTTCGCGTTTGGCATCAATCCCCGGGGACCGAGGATCTTACCGAGCTTGCTGACCAGGCCCATGATGTCGGGCGTTGCGATGGCCTTGTCGAAATCGTACCAGCCCCCGCTGATTTTTTCCACGAGGTCTTCCGCGCCGACATAATCGGCGCCGGCGTCGGTGGCCTCCTTTTCCTTCTCACCCTTTGCAAAAACCAACACCCGTACCGACTTGCCGGTCCCGTGTGGAAGCACCACCGCACCGCGCACCATCTGGTCCGAATGCTTCGGGTTGACCCCAAGTCTCAACGCCATATCGACGCTCTCATCAAATTTGGCGGCCGGATTCTTTGTTATGATCTCAAGGGCATCTTCGAACTCATAGCGTTTTATGCTGTCGATGTTGGCCTTGATGTTACGAAATTGTTTTCCGTGTTTCGGCATTTCAACTCTCCGGTTTGGCTCATTCCACTATATCAATTCCCATGCTCCGTGCGGTACCTTCGATAATCCGCACGGCGCCGGGCAGGTCCACGGCATTGAGATCAGGAAGCTTCGTCCGTGCGATTTCATCGATCTGGCTCTTGGTGATTGTTCCCACCTTTTCCTTATTGGGCACGCCGCTTCCCTTGACTATTCCCACCGCTTTTTTAATCAGGATAGCGGCCGGAGGGGTTTTTGTGATGAATGTAAACGAACGATCCGCGTAAACCGTAATCACGACCGGAATAATCATGCCCGGCTGCGACTGGGTCCTCGCATTGAATATCTTACAAAACTCCATGATATTCACGCCGTGCTGCCCGAGGGCCGGCCCTACCGGCGGCGACGGCGTTGCCTGTCCGGCCGGTATTTGGAGCTTTATCTGTCCCGTGACCTTCTTTGCCATAGCGACTCCTTTTCTCTATCCCTTCTTCACCTGAAAAAATTCTAATTCCACCGGTGTGGGTCTTCCGAATATCGACACCATCACTTTTACCTTGCCCTTATCAGGAAAAACCTCATCCACGCTGCCCGTGAAGGTTGCAAAGGGCCCATCGGTAACGGTAACGACATCACCCTTCTCAAAGGTCACCTTCGGCTTGGGTTTTGTAGACCCGTCCTCCATCTGCTGCAGGATCTCTTCTACTTCCTGATCGGTCAGGGCGGGCGGGCGGGTAGAGCCGCCGACGAATCCGGTTACCTTTGGGGTGTTACGGACGATATGCCATGTTTCCTCGTTCAGCTCCATCTTGACGAGCATATATCCGGGGAAGAACTTGCGCATGGTCGTTCGTTTCTCACCCTTGACCATCTCCACCACCTTTTCCGCGGGAACCATTACCTCGATGATTTCTTCTTCCTTATTCATCGACCTTACGCGTGCTTCAAGTGCGGATTTGGCGGTTTGTTCATATCCCGAGTATGTATGAACTATATACCATTTATGTGCCATGTATTGTCAGTCGTAATATTCAGTCAATAATCAATAGTATGTATGCGGGACGTTAGACTTACCGGTTTTCCGATTTTATTTCCCGTCCCTTCCCCTCGTTACCTGCCCGTTTCATCCTTTGTTCGCTTCCGGCATTCGCCGCTTTTCCCTAACCCGATTCACAGACGGCAAAAATCCCTCTCATCCCTCATAAGAATATTTACAAGGGCCTCGGGTTTGCGCCGCTGATTTCTATGTTTTATAGATTCAAGCATCTATCCAGATGCCGTTCCATACGTACAGGTTTCTACCACCCCTCGCGGCAAACGGACAGTCTCACCGGCATCCCTCAATGCACAATACGCCAACCAGATTGGATCGTATTCGTGCCGGGCCGTTTTTCGTCACCCCGTATTGATAACGGAGGTGCGCCCTTCTCGAATTATCATCAGCTCTTCAAGATTAGCTCAACTCCCGAGGAGAGGAGAAAATCCACCACCCCGAGGAAGGCCGAGATAACAAAGGTTGTTATCAGGACGACGACCGTTGACGCGAGGGTCTCCTTTCGTGTCGGCCAGGTCACCTTCTTGATTTCGACCCGCACCTCTCGAAAGAACTGAAGTATCTTTTCCCAGGTTTCTTTCATTTTTATATCACATACGCGGGACGACCATTCTCGTGGAGGGCCATCCCCCTTATCAAAAAGTCAATGGCAGGCCAGGAGGGATTCGAACCCCCAGCACCCGGATTTGGAGTCCGGTGCTCTAACCGTTAGAGCTACTGGCCTATTGAGCCTTGTTATTTTGTCTCCTTGTGCGGCGTATGAGTCTTGCAGAACCTGCAGTATTTCTTAAACTCGAGCCGGTCCGGAGTACTCTTTTTGTTTTTCGTCGACGTATAGTTTCTCTGCTTGCACTCGGTACAGGCAAGCGTAATGATATCTCTCATAGTGTCGCCTTACTCCGTGATTTCGCTGACGACGCCGGCGCCCACGGTCCTGCCGCCCTCGCGAATCGCGAAACGAAGCTCTTTCTCCAT
>JAFGAS010000021.1 GCA_016933535.1 Candidatus Zymogenaceae bacterium | reverse complement strand
GAGTTTAATAACCCGGGGATGGCCCTTTCTTCCGCCGAAAACCTCTTTTATCCGGTTAAACTGTCCGGTAAGATCGTAACTTTTTCAAGTAATATCATGCCGTATACGCAGTCCCCGTTCACGTTCTCTTGAGAAGTAATATAGACAACAGCGTATAGGTCTGCGCCCGTATTGTTATCGGCATAGAAATTCACCCCATACTTGTAGCCGTCGGAGTCTACCAGGCCTTCACTATATAGTGAAATGTCACCCGCGTTGGCACGGCCGAGCATCAGGGCGACTAACGCGACTAATACCAGCACAATAGTAAAGGCGATCTTTTTCATTTCTCTCCCCTGTTTTTGTTTTGTTGGTCTATTCAATTAATTGCATAATAGCACTACCACCGTAAAGGAATCAATGTCTTTTTCATAATCTAATGAGAGGAAAATAAGTGTGTGGTCACCGTTTAACTCGTATTCATTATAAAACAAATAACACCTTCTCATTTTCCGTAAGCGAATTATATTTAGAATCGCGGGCGTCGTCAATTAGAAAGTTACCCCCCTATTTTATCACAAGGCTTCAACTTACAAGTACAACTTCATTGGCTGATAAGGGAGATGAACTGAGGAAGGAGATGCCGAGAAAACGATTTAGCGCAGAACAGATCATCAACAAGCTAAGGGAAACCGGAGTGGAAATATCCCTGGGATTAAACGTAGGATAGACTCTATAATTGTCGTATATTTGGATTTTCATGAACATTGGTGCACCATTGGACGCGGGTCAAGTCCCTACAGACACAGACGAAGGGGCCGCTCCCCAGGATACGGCCCCCCTTGCAACCTCCTCCTGTAATGATACCAAAACTGATACCAACCCTCGCCCCAGATGGGCCTTTTTAGCCCTTTTTGCCCGCTCCTCGTGCTGATGATTCTCAAAGATTCCAATATATTAGCTCTTCCCCACACACTTCGGGAGCAGGAGGTCGGAGGTTCAAATCCTCTCATCCCGACCAGTGATTATAAAAGGGGTCGGGCTTTTTGCCCGACCCCTTTTCAATTCTTGTACTATTTCCGGGCCCCTCCCCCCATTCTATACCCTTTGTATGTGGAGAATACGGACCCGACTCTTCTGTTCCACTTTAGACTAAAAATTATCCGGAAAACTAAAACCATTGTACCGTCACCGCGTTGGTTCCATGCTGTTTTAAGAGTATCAGCTCGGCACCACCAGCGAGTACCAGAACCGTTGCTCGCGCGTATGTCCAAGGTCTATCTGGATGCTCTTTATCTCGGTATATTCGTTGAGGAAACCGGATAACCCCCGCTCCCTGCCGATACCGCTCAGTTTTACACCTCCGTACGGAAGATCGAGGCTCTGAAGGTGGAAGGAGTTGATCCAGACGTTTCCCACCCGCAGCTTCTCTCCGATCCCGATGGCCCGATCGACGTTAGCGGACCATATGGCGCCGAGGAGTCCGTATTCGGAGTTGTTCGCAATCTCGACTGCCTGTTGGTCGTCCTCGTATTTGATAACGCACAGGACCGGCCCGAATATCTCCTCCTGGGCGATCCTCATGGAATTGTCCACGTCGACAAAAACCGTGGGTTCGAAGAAGAAACCCTTTGTCAGGTCTTTCGGGCGCCCGCCGCCGCACGCAAGCCTGGCTCCCTCATCTTTACCGATGGCCACGTATTCCTGGACGCTCTTTCTCTGTCCGTCACTGATGAGGCATCCCATATCGGTTGCGAAATCCGTGGGATCACCCACTTTGATCCGGTTGACCTTCGCGACCAGTTTTTCCACGAAGCTGTCGTATATCGAAGCGTGGACGAGGGCCCTCGTACCGGAATAGCAGATCTGGCCGGAATGGTAGAAGCAGGCAAAGATGGCGCTGTCCACGGCCAGGTCGACGTCAACATCGTCAAGGAATATATTGGCCGATTTTCCCCCCAGCTCCATCGTCGCCTTTTTGATACCGTTGGCCGCCAGGGCGCAGACCCTCCTGCCGGATTCGGTGGACCCGGTAAACGATACCTTGTCTACCAGGGGATGGGCGACCAGCGCCTCACCCGCGGTATTTCCGGGACCGACCACAACGTTAACGACGCCCTTGGGGATCTCGGATTCGTCTATGATCTTCATGAACTCCAGAATCGAAAGGGGAGTGAGCGTGGCAGGTTTGACGACGATACTGTTGCCGGCGGCCAGCGGCGCGGCGATCGCCCCCACACCGCCGACCAGCGGGGCGTTCCACGGGACAATCTGGGCGCAGACGCCGATCGGCTCCCTCCTGATATAGGGAAACGCGGCGGCGGGAAAACGAAAGAGCGGCATCGCCTCCTCAAATATCCTGTTGCCCGCCTTGGCAAACCATTCGAAGCGGTTTTGGGCCGAGGAGACAAAACTGCTGCACTGCTTGACGGTAGCCCCGCTGTTGGCCACCTCGATCGGCACGATCTCCTGTCCCTTTTCCCTGAATTTCTTGAGGACATCCAGCATAATGCGGGAGCGCTCCGCGGGTTCTTTATATCGCCATTCGCCTTTCTCGAAAGAACCGTGGGCTGCCGACACCGCCTTCTGGACGTCGGTGCCGCTGCCGACGGCGACCTCGGCAATCACGTCCTCGGTGGCGGGATTGATTACGGTTGCGGTTTTGCCGTCTGCGGCGTCGGCCCACGTACCGTCAATATACATCTTATACGTTTTCATACGTTACCTCTTAGATATGATGAGATAAAAAGGGGGACGACATCGGAGAAAAGGTGGGCGGCAATTATTGAATAAATCATGACAAAATAAATCTATATACTATGTATATACGTAATATGAATATACATACTATATGCGTAAACCAGAATGTCAAGCGTAATGTGGGAATTGCGTAAATAAATGGCGGCAATTCGTCGTGGTCGGCAATGACCCCGTTACCGCTCGGCCCGGATCGTGTTCCGGGAGTTAGTACGGGAGACAGGATAGGGGGTAATTATAGAATAACGGGGTATTACCGGGATTGGCCGGGAATTGAAATTATACTGATGTCATGACGCTAACGTCAGGACTTGCCTATTCAGGGGGCAGGAGGTTTATATCCTCTCATCCCGACAAATACTTATATGGTGCCGGGCATTTATGCGGTCCCTTATTTATATTTTAAGTCATGCCTTATCGCTTCTCAAGGCAACCTTGTATCCGGTGGAAACTGCCAGGACGTAAAAGAGAACATCCATGGGATGGAAGACACCGGCCATGATCCTGACGGCAGTGCCGGGGTTGCCGAGGGCATCAAACAAAACGGACATAAAGCCGGCGTTTCTCGGGTCGGTGGAGATGAAGGCGCAGGCCGACATCAGGTTTCCGATGGCGCACCCGAAGAGCGCCAACCCCGCCCCGATAAATCCAAAGGTCTGGTCCGTGCCCCTCCCAAAAAACTTTACGGCAAAGCCGACCACCACCCCCACGCCGATGGCCATCCACCCGATCTGGAAGCTCGTCATCACCGTAATGAAGGCCCAGATCATTGCCCCGACTACAGCGGCCCCTCCCCCTCCCATCACGGCCCGCACAACGCTCGGCTCGCTCCAGACATCGTCCAGCGCAAGCGTTTGCGCCGAAACGGCGGCCTTCGGACCGCCCAAACCTATGATCGGGCCTCCAGGATACACGGGGTTTGGAGATGAGGTACGTATCCCGGCGGCAACCGATGGACCGGCGAGGCCCGGAGTTGCCGAAACTGCGCCGCCCGTGCCGCCGTGGGCCGGTCCCGTTGGGGGCGATTGGCCGGTCGAATCGCCCATTTTCGCCTCGTTGTGACGCCTGACAAAAAACCGGGCATTACAGCCGGGACAGTTCGTCCCTACCCCTTCCTCACCAACGACGGAGGCCGGCAGTTGTCCCTCGCGCCCGCACTGGGGGCAGACAAACGGGACATTCTCTCCCGGAGCAGTGGGCGAGCGCGGAGCATCGGCCGTTACGGTGAATTTCGCGTTACACTTCGGACAGGTAATGGCCGACCCACCGGCGGGAATACGGGCCGCCGGCAGCGTTCCCGAGGCGCCGCACGCGGGACAGCGTACGGGTATTTTTCTGTCGGAAGACGTACCGAGAGATGTGGCCACGGATCGGGTTTCCGTTGTCTGCCTTTTTACGGTGAACTGCGTCCGACACTTCGGGCAGGCGATGCTTCGGCCCTCCTCGGGGACGAGGGCATCGCTAATGGTTCCCGTGCCGCCGCAGTGGGGGCATGAGACTCTCATCGCATTCCCTCACTACCTGATCAATGTCCTACGGTATGCCGAGACGACGCGGGGTTTTCTCCGTTATCGTCACCGGTACCGATCTAAGAAGGCCGCCGTATCGCTCCCGGGCGGCCGCACCCGATTCAAAGGTGATCATTAACACATTAGGCTTCCAACCCAAACGGAGTTTGCTATTCGTATTCCTTGGGCACCGCGCAGATCAACACGAGGTCGTCCGTCGATGAGGTATTGCGGTACCGGTGCCTTTCGTCCGGGAGGATCAGACCGAAATCGCCCCTCTTTATCGGCGTCTCGCCTCCCGCCTCGTCCACGACGACGCCGTGTCCCTCGATAACATAGTTCAGGTGCTCGAAGGGATGGCTGTGGTAGGGGGTGTGGCCGCCCACGCCGATAGTAAAGACCCTGATGGAAAAAACCGGCGATCCGTCCGCCGCCCCGATGGGAAGCTGCTTTGTCACTTCCCGGGCACCTTCCATAACGGGTGCCGTCTTCGTGACCTTATTGAGGCTTCGAATGATCATGTCGTTCTCCCACGAGATATTTTCAAAATTCGGTATCCTGGACCGCCGACCCCATCAAACGCCGGGCACACGGCGGAAAATGATTATCCTCATCCCTCCGAACCTTCACGCGCCTCCCGTTCATCGCAAAAAAGATTTCGCTTCTCCGTCGTCTATTTACCCGCGGCCCAATTCTCCTGGCGGGGGTCTGCACCTCCGACAAGTGTATGCGTCTGGGCATCGGAAATAATAGCCCCGATTGCGCCCATCGTCCAGGACCAGTCGTCGGTTACCTCGGTCTTGTATCCCATCTTCTCAAGATCATTTCCTACCCTATCGTACAGCGACTGTTCCATCTCGACGGTCCCCGGTTTGTATTCGTGGGGCGAGAAGGAATCGGGAAAATTCTTAGAGCGGAAGCGAGGTGCTTCGATAGCGTCCTGAATATCCATCCCGAAGACGATGAGGTTGAGGAAGACCTGTATAAGGGCCTGGGGCTGCTGGTCGCCTTCGGGAGACCCGAAAGTCATGAAGAGACGGCCGTCTTTAGTGACCAGAGGAGAGTTCGGGGTGATGCGGGGGCGCTTGCCCGGCATAAGGGCATCGGGGTGATCGGGATCGAGCCGGAACTGGGTCATCCTGACCCCAAGGCACATCCCTGTCCCCGGAACCATCGGGGACTGGGGAAAATCACTGGGGGTGAGGGATATCGAGTTACCCCACCGGTCGGTTACGGCAAGATAGGTCGTATCGATATCCGCATTCACGGAGTCTTCCGACGAAGGAAGGGTCCTCCCCGCGGACTCCCCCCCTTCCCTGATCGCCTTGAGGTTTGCCGGGTCACCGGCAGGGGGCATTGCCCCGAAGGCCTTGCCCGGCGTCATGAGCGTCCTGCGCAGGGCGGCATACCGTTCGTCCATGAGACCGGCTATCGGAACGTCAACAAACGCGGGATCGCCGAAGTAGGCCTCCCGATCGGCCATAGCAAGCTCGATGGCCTGAAGGACGGTGTGGACATATTCGGGAGAGTTATGTCCCATGGATTTCAGGTCGATACCGTCCAGGATCATGAGCGCCATCGGGAGCACCGCCCCCTGGTTCCACGGACCGTTGGTGTGGACGGCGTATCCCCGGTAATACCCGGTGACGGGCTTTTCCCAGTACCCGGAATATTCAGACAGGTCCTCCCGAGAGAAAAGGCCTCCCTTCTCTTCGTGGAGCTTCAGGATGGCGTCGGCAAGGGGTCCGCGGTAGAAGTAGTCTCTTACCGCCTTGAGCGCCTCGGATCTGGTTGCCCCGCCGTCCAGGGCTTTCTTCTCTGCGGCCGCCAGTGATTCGAGGGTACCGGCAAGATCCGGCTCTTTGAAACGCTCGCCGTGGTGGAGAGGTTTCCACCACCGTCCCCCGAGGTAGACTTCCACGTTGTAGGGCATTTTGACAAAAAATCCAAAGCGTTCCACGGGATTGAGGTCCAGGTGGTTGAGCATCATCGAATGAACGGGGAATCCCTCCCGGGCTAGTTTTATGGCCGGGGCACTAACCTCTGCAAAGCTCTTGGTGCCGTATCTGTCAAGGACGGCAATCAGCACATCCGGCGAGGCCGGAACAAGCTGAGAAAGGATGGTAAGCTTCGGCATCGACTTGTAGCCTTTATCCCGGAAAAACTCGATGGTAGCCTTTCCGGGGGCTTTTCCAACGCCGCAATAGCTCAGCACGTCGTTTGTCCGCGCGTCATAGATCATTGTGGGGGCAACGCACGGAAAGCTCGCAGCCTCGGGGATAGTAACGTTAAGGACCAGGAGGGCCGCCATACCCGCATCAAAGGCGTTTCCTCCCGCTTCCATGATCGAGAGCGCGGCGTCGGTAGCCCAGGGACTCCCGGTAGACGCCATATATTCCTTGGCGATAACCGATTTCCGGGCGATGTGATACGGATCATCAATTTTCATGAGTTCGCCCGGACCCTTGGGCAGCAGCAGGTAGACGATCACAATCACGGCAACCACGCCCAAAAAGGAAAGAAGGATGGTCTTGAGTACTTTCATGATTTCTCCTCTTTTTTAACGACCGAACCGGCGGTAGCAGGAGGCACCATCACCCCCGCGAGGGAAAGAAGGTGTGTTCCCGCAAAGAGAGAACAGCACGGGAAGGGGGGCACGTACCTCAGCGTCGTCCGTTGGCGGCCGTGTAATAATCTTCTCTTATTTCATCGAATCGGTCAACAGGAAACTCGCCTGACGGGACGACAGAACCATGCGAGATAGCCGTTGATATCGGTTGATTGGACGGCCCGGATCAATCGATCGCATCATTGACAGAGTAGGGATCTATAATCATATTATATCATGCCGGATTTATGATTTGTATCCTTCCCCTCACGATTCACCCCCAAAGAGACAGGAGTATAGATAAGCTATGAGCAAAAAGGCAACCATCACGATCTTGATTTCGTCGCCGTACCAAGCGGCCCGGGACGACGATACCGGTTCGCCCGACAAACCGGATGATAATCCGGAGTTATTGGACGACTATTCCCGGGCTGTACCAGGCGTGGTGGTTCGTGTAGGGCCTGCCGTTGTGGGCATCCGGCTTAAAATGAAGGATGCCGCCCACCGCGGGGCCTTACCGCGGGCGGCCTGATCATTCGTATCAACAACGTCAACAGTATCGGGCCACATGATAGTCATCGAATTCTTTCGATTCTCCCCCAACGGCCGACCCTTACCGTCACCGTTCTACGCCGGCTTAAGCAGATCGAGATACCGCTTGTCCCCGGTGAGGCGTAGATCGTCGGGCAGCGCCGGGCGGTCTTAATTTTGTCTTGACATCCCATAAAGATATATATACTAATTGTGCATAGCATTATCATATATATGAGGTACACGTCATGGCAGATAAGCAATTAGGCGCGGGAATGTTTCAGGTCAATGATGAAGATGAGATTCACGCCTTTAACCGGCAGTGGGTTATCTTCTCGGTGGCTCTTTTGGCCAACATGGTGGACCGTCTGGTGGGGCTCCTCGGGCCGGTCGCCAAACGCCAGATCTACGAGGCCGGATTTTCGTCGGGAAAGATCGCCGGCGATCGAATGCGTGAGTTTTTCGGCGGGGGAATCGAGCAGATTAAGAAACACCTCGATCTCATCAAGAATATGGGATGGGGAAGGATTAAAAACGTCGAGTATGACGATGCTTCCGGCAAAATCGTCATTGATTTTCATGAGACCTGGGAATCGGCCGGTTACGGCGAGGTGCATCCCGGAGAAAAGCAGAAGGCGGCAACATGCGTTCTGTGCGCCGGTCTCTATGCCGGTGCGGCAACCGGTGCATTTGAGAAGCAGTACGAGGCAGAAGAGACCCTCTGCGTCAGTAAAGGAGACCCGGTCTGCAGGTTCGAGTTCACACCGGTCGGAGAATTGAAGAGAGTCATCAAGTAACCCGGCAACGTTATGTTGTGGTCACGGTTGGTAAGCCCGTATCGGCTTTATTTACCGATTCTCGTTAACTCGAACAGAGAACGGGTGATAAATTCTCTGGACATAATCACCCGTTCTTCATTTCACGGCGACCCGTGCTCTGTCCGACCGCACGACATACCGCCGAACGCGCACCCTGCCGGAGATTCCTCTTAGCCAAAACGACGATAGAGCCCATCTATTATTGCCGCTTCAAACCTTCCCGGGCTTAGGCCGAGCCGCTCGGATAAAGAAAAGCGGGCCGATCTGGTTTTAACCTGCAGAACCTATTTATATTTATATGAGCAATTATAATTTATTTATGAGTTCGTCCACTTTTTCGATAAGCCCTGAAATCTGGCACGGCTTCTGAATAAATCCGGCGGCTCCTTGGCCGATACTGTCGGCCACTTCGCCGTTTATGCCGTACCCGGAGGAAATCAATACCTTAACGTCCGGTTTGAGCTCCTTGAGCTTGCGATAGGCCTCTCCTCCTCCCATCCTGGGCATGATAAAATCAAGGATAACCAGATCGATGGAGTCTTTTTCATTCCGGAATACGTCGAGTCCCTGCACTCCGTCTTCGGCGACGATAACCCGAAATCCGCGCTCGGTCAGTGCGTCGCTCCATGTCTCCCTGACAATCGGCTCATCATCGATAAGAAGAATCGTCCCACTGTCACCGGCCGCTTGGCCGTCCTCGACAAGCGAGGGTTGGTAGGGCTTGCCGGAAACCGCCGGGAAATAGAGTTTGAAGGTCGTTCCCTCGTTCGGCTCCGAGTAGACCGTAATCAATCCGTTGTGGCTCTTCATGGTGCCCCATACCGTCGATAGTCCGAGCCCGGTTCCCCGCTTATGATCCTTCGTACTGAAAAAGGGCTCGAAAATATGCGGTTTGTTTTCTTCAGTGATTCCCTCGCCGGTGTCCGCTACGGAGATGACGGCATAATCGCCCGCCCGGCTGCCGAGGTGCGCCCGGACAAAATCCTCACCGAGATACTGGTGATACGTTTCGATAACGAGGTTTCCGCCGCCGGGCATAGCGTCCCGGGCATTGATGCAGAGGTTGAGCAAGCACTGTTGTATCTGGCTCATGTCACCTTTAACGGACGGAAGGTCATCTGAAAGATAGGTCTTTAGTTGGATCTGTTTATCCATCACCCCCGTGACCAACGGGAGAAATCTTTCAATAAGGTCATTGAGGTTGACCCTGACGAGGTTGTAATCACCGCCCCGGGCCATGGAAAGGAGTTCTTTGGTAAGCTTCGAGGCACTAACGGTTCCCTCATGAATGATACTCAGGGCCTTATAGTCCGGATTACCCGGTTCCTTCTTTCTGAGAAGCAGCTCGGAGTAGCCCATAATACCGACTAGGATATTATTGAAATTATGCGCCATGCCCCCGGCCAGCGTGCCGATTGCCTCCATTTTTTTCGCCGATATCAGTTGTTCTTCAAGGCGCTTACGCTCACTGATATCCTTGATTATTCCCTGATAGCCGATGATGTTTCCTTCCCTATCTTTTCTGAGTGTTGCCGTGACCATACAATCGATAAGGGTCCCATCCTTCCTCTTAAAAGTCACATCCCAGTCTTTTACAAATCCAAGCCGCTCTATCGCTTCGTGAAGAATTTGCCTGTCTGTCACATGCTTGTAGACATCCTGGGTATCGAGCATGAGTAATTCTTCCCGGGTATATCCGAATAAGTCTTCGCCGGCCCGATTGATCTCGTAAAACCACCCCGTTATCGTTGAGAGGAATATCACATCTTTTGAAGTATCGAAAAGGTTCCTGAGTTTTTCCTCCGACTCGCGCAGGGCATTCTCCGATCTCTTTCGATCGGTTATATCCAAAATTGCGGCAACCGTCTGCTTTGTCCCGGGGATAAATCCAATGGTAATATAGATATTTTTTATGATTCCGTTCCGATCGATTGATCTGGACTCATAATGGGGAGGCGCCTTGGCGTAGCCGGTCCGCCGCGCCTTATGGTAATTGACCATACGATCCAGATCATCGGGATGGACAAACGACGTCCAGGTCATATTGCCTTCGACTTCTTCTTTACTATATCCGACCAGCTGTTCAAATTCCTGGTTGCATTTTACTATCGTCATATCTTCGTTGACAATGATCATTGCCGTTCCGGTAAATTCGAAAATGTCGTTGAGTTCCTGTTCACGGACAAAAAGGGCGTGTTCCGTTTTTTTGCGAGCGGTTACATCCCGCGCAATAACGAGCATGGCGGGTTGGCCCTCATAGGTGAGGGGCATGGCTACCACCTCACAGTCTATGATTTGCCCGTCGGTTCGGACAAATTTCTCTTCCAGCATTCGGGCCGGGGCATCGGCCTCCAAAGATTCTTGAATACTCTCGACGATAGTATCGACATAATCAGGATGCACGAAGTCCAGGATATTTCTACCCGTCAGCTCCTCGGCCGATGCAACACCGATGAGATCAATGGCCGCCGGGTTGGCATACATAATTTTCCCGTCGCTGTACACGATAACCGCGTCGGGCGAAACTTCGACCAGCTGGCGATAGCGTTCTTCGCTCTCCCGGAGCGCCCGCTCCGTTCGTTTCCTTTGTGTGACGTCTCTTCCTATACCGTGCACCCCGACCACCCGACCTTCTTTCCATATGAGGCGCTCGCGTGTCTCTATGGTGATAATTTCTCCCTTCTTGTTTCGAAAATTGATCTCAAACGCACCCACATCTTGCCCGTTCAACTGCCGTTTATAGATATCCTTGGCGCGCCGGTACGACTCGGGCGTGATCATCTCAACAATATTGGCCCTCTGGATCTTGTCCGGATCAAGCGCAGCAAGCCTCAACAGCGCATTGTTCGCAAAGGCGAGCTTGCCGTTTTCATCCATCACATAGATGATATCCTCGATGTTCTCCACGAGTTCCCGGTAGCGTTCCTCGGATTTTTCCAGCGCTTGCCGTGCCGTCTTCTGATCGGTGACGTCCCTAAAAAAGCAGAGGAGTGCCGGCTTGCCCTCCCACTGGGTCATTGCGGCGTTGATCTCCGTATAGAGGACCTGCCTATCTTTCGTCAGTACACGAAACTCGATCGACCCTTCGGCGGCTTTAGTTTTCAGTCGTCGCGTATACCGCTCGGCGACCATTTTAAAATCATCGGGGTGAATGAACTGGTGGAATGGAGTGGCTGATAGTTCCTCCCGGGGAAACCCGGTTTTTTCGACAATCCGTTCGTTGAAGAAGACCATCCTATCGTCTTGAAGGACAACAATACCGTCGTTTGATGTTTCAATGAGCGTTCGGTAGCGCTTCTCCGACTCCAGCAGGCCGATCTCCCTGTTCTTTCTTCCGGTGATGTCCTCGGAAAACCCGACGATGCACGACTCGGAGCCCCGTTCATCCTTGACGCTAAAGACTCTTTCGAGGACCCAGGTCGTGCTCCCGTCCGGCCTGATAATCCGGCGCTCTATCTCATACCTGCTCTTTTTGCCGTCTTTTATTGTCTTCTTGGTGCGCCGCAGATCATCAGGATGAGTGGAATCAAACAAGAGGCGAGGATTCCGATAGATATCGGAGCTCGACAGGCCGTAAATCTTCTCAAAGGCGGGGCTGACGTAGAGTATCTCGGAATAATCCGGAGCGGCCATCCAAAGGGAGACGGATGTCATGGAGGAAATGTCCGAGAGGATGTCCCGGCTCCGGTCGAGGAGTTCGTTCTTACGGGATTTGTCTTCTTGCGTGACCATATCTTATTGACTGTGTGAAACCAGTAGCCATTATCTCAGACAATATCGCTTACCGATAATGAACGATGATGCCCATACTCTACGGGGATACCGGAGGTTCTCTCGCGAGAGAGAGACAACGATTGGAAACCATGCGCGCGGCTTGTGCCGACAATAACGAAGGAATCCTACCATAGAATTACTAATAAATATATAGTAAAATATTTATTTCGGGAGTATTGATTAAATATGGAAGAAAAGGGGAGCGACCCCCTCAAGAGAGGGGGTCGTATCATGTGTTATGGCCGTTGTGTATGACACGCAAGACACTCGGTCGGCGCGCTTTTCCCGGCCTTGACTTCATCGATATGACATGCGACACAGCGTCCGTGCATCGCTTCCTTGAACGAGACTTCGCTGTCGGCATTATGGCAGCTACCGCACCCGGGGGTGGAACCGGAGGTGAATGTCTCCTTTTCCTGGTGGTGGCATGTAACGCAGGAAATGCCGTATCCGTCGATGTGTGTTTTGTGATCAAAGGTGACCGGAAGGTAGCGGCTGGTCGCCTTCGTGGTATCGTCCAGGTTGACCTTGTCGGCGCCGAACTCTATCGAGAGTGCGGCTATACCCGCCAGTCCGGATAAAAGGGCCGCGACGATAAAGATGAACGCCGTCTTCTTTATTACCTTTGTTTTCATGTCGTTCTCCTTATTGTATTCCTTCGCGGTCCAATATCAAACGGGCGGCACGCCATCCATTCACCTGGCCGGCACCCATGCCGAACCACGCCTGTGACCAGTTGCTGGCGATAAATATGTTATCGATGGGCGTGTAGTTGGGGATCTTCTCCCACTGCTTGGTGTCAAGATAGAAGCCGTAGGGGACGCCCTTGTAGTTCATCGTGTATTCCTCGAGACTCTGGGGTGTCACTACTTCCATTACCTCTATGTTCTTCGGATCGGCAAGCTCCGGAATAATCCGGGCCGCCAGGTTGATCTGCTCCCAGGCCTTTTCTTCTTTCATCTTCTGATATTCGTCACGGTCCTTGGGCCAGGAGTCGTAGTCGGAATAGGCATGGAGCACCACGCACGACTTGCCGGGCGGGGCGTAGACTGGATCCTCGAAATTCGAGTAAATCGAAATCGAGGAAGCGCCATCGGCGAAATCTCCCCTCATCATTGTGTCATACAGCTTCTGGCTGTCCTTGTCGCTGCTGTAGATGATCTCGGTATCCGTGTAGCCAAGCGCTTTCAGGTCGATATTGAGGCCGAGATAGACACCAAACAGAGAGTTTGCGATCTTCATTCCCTTGATCTTCTGAACGTAGCTCTTCGGGAGGTTTTCTTCCCCGATCAACTTGAAGATCATCTGGTAAGGGTCGGTATTGCAGACGACGTAGCGGGCGGTATACGTATCGCCGAACTCGGTCTCCACTCCCCTGGCCAGCCCGTCTTCAATAATGATCTTGGTAACCAGCGTCCCGGTCTTTACCTCGCCGCCAAGCTCGATAATCCGCTCGGCATAAGCGTCCGACATCGCCTGGGCCGTCCCGAAGACATGGTACGTGCCGTAGGTCATGATGGCGTCGGTGGCCGTCATATAGAAAAGCGCCGACTGATCCGGAACCGCTGTACCGTAATAGACCCAGGTTTGGTTGAGCACGGCCTTGATGTCTTCGTTGGTGAAGCACTCGTCCATGAGGTCGGCCAAGGTCTTGTCTTTCCAATCGTAGAGGGTCTTCTGCTTGAATGGGATCTGTACCTTTACGAGCAGCGCCTGAAATCCGCTCAAACGGAAGATATCCTTGATGCTAAACGCCTCGTCGTAGAGATCGGCGCAGAGTTTATGGAACTTGTCGACGCCCTCGGCTTCCTCCGGCCACTGCTCCTTGAGGGCCGCATCCAGCTCATCCCAGCGGTTCGGGACGCGGAAATCGATCCCGGGATAGATGGACCGATAGTAGTCGGGAAGCTCGTAGACCTTCATTTTGTCTGAGATACCGTTTGTTCGCAGGAGTTTGTTGAGTCCCTCGTTGGGAACCCTATCCCCGGCACCGACCAACAGGTGCATGGCGGTGTTGAAGGTAAAGACACCGCGCTTGAAATTTGTCGCGCAACCCCCGACCTTGTGGTGCTGTTCGAGCAGCAGCACCTTCAGGCCGTTACTGGCAAGGGTGGCCGCCGCCGACATTCCCCCAACGCCACCGCCGATGATGATTACATCGTAATCGGCGTCAAAAGAGGGCCGGGCCTTCCCTCCGCATCCCTGTAGAGTGATGAGAAAACAGGTGAGGATAGTGATGAGTGTGAGTGTGAGAAACCGATTTTGTTTTTCCATACTGTGCCTCCATAGAGTCTGGTAACAGGAGTAAGAGAACGGGAATATGAACGTATAGGCACAAAACTTCTTTATCGATACGCGATCGGCGATACGACCGCGCAGTAAGCATAGCCGGTGTTCTGAGGTGATATGAGCGACGACACGTCCTTAATCCTTTAGAATATTGTATCTAGTATTAAATAATTAGATACCATACTATTTCTGTATTTCCAAGAATATTCTGTATAATCAGCCTTAAATACCCTATTTTTCAGCAAGTCATAACGTCTATAGCGTTATCGAATCGATCGTGCTATACTTGCTGTATGCTGTTTGAACGTATTGAATCCGAGGGAATTGCCCACTATTCGTACCTGATCGGTGAAGGGACTCAGGCCGCCGTTATCGATCCCCGGCGCGATTGTGAGATCTATATCAAAAAGGCCGCGGCCGGCGGAATGCGTATCGAGGCCATCCTGGAAACCCACCGAAACGAAGATTACGTAATCGGCTCGGTAGAGCTCGGCCGAAAAACGGGCGCACGAATCCTCCATGCAGACGCCCGGCTCCCTTACGTATACGGTGAGCCCGCTGAGGAAGGAAGGACCGTCCGGATCGGAGGGCTCACTATCCGGCCGATACTTACCCCCGGTCACACCACAGGCCACATGAGCTACCTCCTGTCGGACCCCACTGGTGCTCCCTGGGTGCTCTTTTCGGGCGACACGCTTTTTGCCGGAGACATCGGCAGGGTAGACCTTCTGGGGATGGATCGGGCCGAGGAGCTCGCCGGGCTCCTGTACGACTCAATCGTTGGAAAGATATTGCCCCTCGGCGATCACGTTATCCTCTGCCCCGCCCACGGCTCCGGCTCGGTTTGCGCGGCCGATATCGCCGAACGTTCACTGACCACCATCGGGCTGGAACGCCTGCATAATCCAAAGCTCCGGTTTGAAAACCGGGCGTCTTTTGTTGCCGCAAACGCCAGGGAGCTCGAGCGGCCCCCCTATTTTCTGATGATGGAGCGGCTCAACCTCGAATCTCCCCCGGTCCTGGACACACTCCCGACACCCGCCGTGCTCTCTCCCGATCTGTTTGAAAAGATGATGGGCGCAAGCCTCGTTCTGGATACCCGTATGGAGCTCTCCTTTGCATCGGCCCATATCCCGGGCGCCCTCTCTATCTGGGAGGCGGGGCTGCCGTCGTTTGCAGGGTGGTTCCTCGACTACGACAGGCCGATCCTCCTGGTCACCGAGACGCCCGAGACATCCCGGACCGTCCGGTATCTTGTCCGGCTCGGTTTTGACCGAATCGCCGGTACGCTCGCCGGCGGTATGCTGGGCTGGCACATGGCGGGAAAGAACAGCGCCCGCGTCAATACCGTAACGGCCGAGGATATCTCCTGCTCCCTTGACGAGGGCGGGTTGCGGGCGGATCGCCCGTTTATTCTGGACGTCCGAAGCCTGCGGGAACTTGAAACCGCCGGACGAATCTCCGGCGCCCACCACATTCATATAACCGCGCTCCCCCTGCGGCTTGACGAGGTGCCGAAAGAACGGCCGGTTTTCATCTTCTGCGGAAGCGGCTTGAGGTCCACGATCGCGGCAAGCCTCCTTGAGCGAGCCGGATACCCCCGCCCGACCGTCATCCTCGGGGGCCTTTCCGGATGGAAATCGGCCTCCTGCCCGGTCGAAAAATAGTCATAAATCGAATCGGGACGTGCGGCCCCGCACCCGCCCCGCAGATCTCATCCCGCAGGGGCATTCAATCCAGGCTGTCCTTGAAATACTCGGAGTTTTAGAATATTTATGAGGATGGTCTTATCGACCCCAACAGGAAAGCGGGCGTCAAATCCGATCGGCCGGCAGATAAAGAGTTCGATGAAGGGCACTATGCCGGCGGCAATCTCGGACGCCGCTCCCGATCACGGCGCCGGACGGATTCTTTTATCTGAATCACGCAGGCCAACAGAGGCGCTTCGGTACCGGTCGATCAACGGCTTGCCCCGGCCGATAAAAATCCCGGGACGGTTCAAGTCCCGGGATTGCGTTATTCCGGCCGACGCTCCGTTGCGTCTCGGCACCAGGCTTCCCCGCGGGAGACGGTATCAGAAATAATTTCTATTAACCGCCTGGGGGGTGGGGCTTGGGAATTCCCCTTCGTTTCCGCTATTTTCCCCTCGGCATAAACAGCGAGTTCCCCCCGTTAAATGCCCGGTCGAGCATCAGGTCGACGACCTGGATGCCGTTGTTCATCGAACCGTAGATGCTGTGAGCAAACTTGGGCTGGAGCAGCCCCGCGATAGGGGTTTTCATCGGGAGGCGTTTGGGCCCGAACTGAGTCACTAATGAGGCCATATCATAGATGCTTCCGGTGGGCGATCCCGACCAGCGAGCGTAGGTGGCCGGTGTCGATATATCCCGAACAACGATATGTTTGGCCAGACCGGGGATAAAATACTTTTCGGCGATCTTGATAAAGAAATCCGCCCAGCGCTCCTTTTCTTCCTTATATCGGGCGGGATCTTCCTTGCGCCAGACACTCCAGTCATTGATCCCGAAGGGAACGCCGCGGACGGTAACGGTATTCTTTGCACCGGTAGTCAGCGACGGGCAGATAAGGGCAGCGTGAAAACAAGTGTCCGAAAAGGCGTTTTCGCCGGCCAGGAAAGCGTCGAAGAGCTTCTCCGAGGTCCCCAGTCCGGTGGAAACGACGTTATAGGGGTAGTCGATATCAAGTTTTGAAAGATCGATTCCGTTGTCCAGGCCGAGGCTCACGTTAAAGGACGACGGAGACATGATCGTGTCTTCAAGCCGCTTGATGTACGTGGCCGGAAGGTGCTCGTCTCCCACGAGTTGCCGCATGGCAACATTGGGATCGATGGTGGTGACCACCTGTTTGGCCCGAATCGTCCGCTGCCCGCCGGCAATTCGAATCCCCGTGACCGCCCCGTTTTCCACGACGATCCGTTCAACCGGACTGCCCAGCAGCAGCTCCCCCCCGAGCCGCTGATAAAGGGTCGCAAGTTTGGCCGGAAACTCGTCATAATAGCCGTACGGGCGGAAACACTGGGTCATGGACGACAGCATCGCCCCCACGGCCAGGATCGAGGACGCCCTATCGGACGGTACGCCGGAAAACGCCCCGAAGGTCTCTAGGACCTCTCTCAGGCGCGGGTCTTTTATCCCCATCTTATCCAGAAGGCCCGAATACGTAAGGTTGAGGCACGCCACCACCTTGGGGGCCCGAAAAGGGGTCATCAGGGTATCGAGCGGGGTGCGTATCGCCTTAAGACGGCGTACCTGAGAGAAGAGGTCGACGGCGTAGTTTACGAACCGCCTAATGTTGGCGGCCTCCCCGGGAAAAAGGCCACAAAGGTATTCGGAGAAATTCTCGGACCCCGTGGGGATCTTATATTGCTCGAGCTTGTCGCCGTCGACGACGATACGCCGCATAAAGGCTCCCGTATAGGGCTTTAGTTTGATGTCCAGGTCAAGGTATTCGAGGATCGCAATGATGTCGGGAAAAAGCTGGGTCGTCTCGAACACGTACCCTTCTCGCTCGTAGGCGGTTACGTACCCTCCCGGGTACCGGTTCTTTTCCACGAGCAGTGTCTTTTTACCCTGGGTATTTTTCAACCACATCAGCCCGGTCGAAAGCCCGCTGATGCCGGCCCCGATGATTATCAGATCGTAGAAGTCATGCTCCTGATAGTTTGAGCTTATTTTGTCCTTTTCGAGCGTGATTTTCCCGGCCATAGGTGCCTCCTGATTATAGAGAAAGGAAAGAGTTTATTTAAAGCTCACGGGGCAATTATAGTGAAATACGTACGATTTGTCAAAGGAGATACGCGGTAAGCTGTAAAAAAGAAAGGCGCAAGGCAGTCGTCCGAGGTCCGTTAGCCCCATTTCCCGTTAACCCTTCGGTGCCGCCTGTGCGGCCGGCCTGGATGGCTTTCGGTCCCTCCGATAGTCTTCGATGAGGCCGCTTTTCTGCGAAGAGTGCGGGATCTGTTTTTGGCGTACTTCCGATCGAATAGTATGGCGTTTTTTTCTTCGGCGGCGGCCTACGCGTCTTTTTTTCTCCTCAGCCTTCGGACCGTTGGAATAAGAAAAAGAATTAGGAGAATGAGGTTTACAGTATAACAACTCACCGCCAGGAAACGATGGGATTTCATAAAGACTGTAATATCGACAACGGCAGAGTAGCCGAGATGATACAGGGTGTTTCGGAAAAAGCCATCATAAACCACCATGACCCTTTCTGTCACCGTCCGGGACGCCGGGTCTACGTCAAAGAAGACCCCGTGGGAGAGAAATATGGATTCCCGCCCGGCCAGGCCCGTGCCCCCTCCCGAGATGAGATACGTGGTGCCGGAGAGGGTCTTTCTCACGTAGGTATGAAAATGCCCGGAGATGACGTAGTCTATCCGGTACTTTTCGGCCAGATCCGCAAATCCGGGAATGAAGGCGCTGTTATATTTTGTTACGGCGTGTTCGGTTCGCGGGGGTATGTGGCAGAAGACAAAGATCATGCGGGCGTCGGGGGCGTCTTCTTCAAGGACTTCCTTCAGGAACTTAAGGTTTACGTCCCCCCCCTCCATGACGTCGTTGATGATGATGAATAGACACCCCGCGTACTTAAACGAAAAATCGCCGGGGCCGTAGGCATCCTCAAACTGGTTCAGATAGAAGGGATTGGGGGCCCAACCGGGGACACCGGTTGGGTCGGCTTCGGCCACGTCGTGGTTTCCGACGACCATCAACACGGGGGAGTCAATCCCCCATCGGCTCGCTTCGTGCCAAAAATACTGATGCTGCTCTCTGAGGGGATGGACGACCACGTCCCCCAGGACGATCCCGAAAGCCGGGTGCTGCGGCTTAACCTGTTCGGGGTAGAGCATCCGAAGGAAATCATCCTTATGGGGGTCTCCCGCCACCCAAAACGTGAAGGGGCGGATGTCGTCCTTGTTCTTTTCGAGGAGCGCGATCGTCTCAGGTCTGTTTCCCAGAAGATCGGGAGGCGCGCTTTTCTTCAATACCCACGTGCCATAGATAAAGGAGGTAACAAAATAAATGAATGACAGTGTAAAAATAGCGGAAGCGAGGCAAAGCAGCATAGTCGCCGGTTTTCCACTCCAATATCGGTGGACTTGATCACGGCCCTTTTCTCGACGCATGATCGATTCCTCCCCCAATGATTCATATCGGTAGGGATGAGGGTCAGACAACCAGATCCTCGATAAACCTGGCAAGCTGCTTGAGATTGCGGCATTCCCTGGCCTCGGAGATATACGGGATGAATTCGTCCATATCCGAATCGCCGCTCCCCCACCATCGCTCCGGTTCGGGGTTGAGCCAGTATATCTTGCGGGCGCGCTTCTTGACCTTTTCGAGCACCCAGGCGTTATGGGCCATATAGTTGTTGCGGGCGTCTCCGATAATGATGACGGTCGTCCGGCGGTTCACGGCGTCCAGATAGTCGTGGTAGAATCGCAGCAGCACCTCGCCGTAGTCGGTGTAGGAATAAAAATTGATGCCCGCCTCGGAGACAAGACGCTTGAGCGCCTCGTTGTTTTCATAGCGGCCGAAGATCTTGGTGACCTCACCGAGGTCGGAAACAAAGACGAACGAACGCACCCGGTCGAACTGGTCCTGCAGCGAGTAGAGGAGGTTCAGCATGAATCGGGAGGCGTTCCAGACCGAGCGGGATACGTCGCAGATCGTCACGAGCTGTCCCTTCGTCTTCTTCTTCTTCCTGAAGATCACGCGAATGGGGACGCCGCCGTACTGAAGCGAGCGCCTGATCGTCCGCTTGATGTCAAACCTCCCCCGCTTGACGCGCCGCTCCCGGATGGCCAGCGTGTCCTTGATCTTCCTGACCAGCGCCTTGACGGTATCGCGCATGTCCTCGATTTCCTGCTCGGACAGCTCCGAAAAGTTCCGCTCGCCCTCCGTGTCCGGAACGACCTGGTCCTTTTTCGGGTTGCGGTGCTTTTCCTGTTCTTTCTTGATCTCGGAACGGATGAGGTCCTTTATGTTGGTGAGCCGCGCGTCAAAGATGCCCCGGACGTTATGCTCGCCCATGCCGTTTTCGAGGTATCCGCGTTCCCGCAGAAAATCGACGAAGTCCGAGAGCTCCCGGTCCAGCCCCATACCCGACAGCATCCCGGACATCTTGGTAAAGAAATAGCCCGATTGCATGGGAAAGCGGATGTCCTTGAGGTTGGTCGCCTGGGCGATACCCGCCACCAGGCCCATCATCATCTTGGGGTCGCCCTGCATCAGCCCCATGAATTCTTCGGAGAAGAGGTCTTTTGCCTCATCCAGGAGGGCGGCGACCTTTTTTTCGAGCTCGCTCTTTTCGGCAAGGACGATCGACGAAGGGTTGAAGAAGAGCTCAAACAGCTCTTCAAAATTGCTGATATCCTTCTTATCCTTGATGAGGGTCGCCTTCAGGACGGATTTAAAGGCGGCCTTGTCGGCCACACCGATCTCGGTCACGCCTTTCAGGGCGTCCATGGTCTCCGAAACGGAGACCCGTACACCGCGAAACTTGAGGCCGTCGATAAAATCGAGGATGACGTCTTTCACAGGAAAAGTCTTCCTTAGTGAGATACAGACACAACCGGGGTTCAGGGCCGTTTCCGACCGACGCCCCGCCCCGATTAGCCCTTTAATTGAGCACCGCGATACCCTCGGCGATCTTGGTCATGTTCTTTCGCGCCGCCTCGATATCCGACTGGTACTTGAGGATGAAGTTGAGGGTGGTTGTCACGGTGTCGGGGTCGAGGTTCTTGATATTGAGGATCACCAGCGCCCTGGCCCAGTCCAGCGTCTCGGAGATGGAAGGTACCTTCTTGAGATCGAGGTCTCGCAGGGTCTGGACGGTAAAGACCACCTGCCTGGCGAGACGCTCGTCGACGCCCGGCACCTTGAGGCGTATGATCTCCTCTTCCCGCTCCTTGGTGGGAAAATCCATGAAAAGGTGGAGGCACCGGCGTTTGAGGGCGTCGGACATATCGCGGGTGTTGTTGCTGGTGAGGATGACCTGCGGGATGTGCTTGGCCTGAATCGTTCCGATCTCGGGCACGCTGATCTGAAAGTCCGACAGGATCTCCAACAGGAACGCCTCGAACTCCGGGTCCGACTTATCCACCTCATCGATGAGCAGCACGACCTGTTCTTCAGACGTGATGGATTTGAGCAGGGGGCGGGGGAGGATGAACTTCGTCGAGAAGAAGGCGTCCTCCTCGTGTCCGAGCCGCTCCACGGCCTCGGCAAGGGTCTTGGTGCCCGTCAACACCTCGCCGATCTTGTCCTTGAGTATCTGGGTATAGAGGAGCTGTTTGGCATACTCCCATTCGTAGAGCGCCTTGGCCTCGTCGAGCCCCTCGTAGCACTGGAGCCTGATAAGCTCCAGGCCCTGGGAGGCCGCGATGACCTTGCCGAGCTCGGTCTTGCCCACGCCGGCCGGCCCCTCGACAAGAATGGGTCTATTCATCATTACCGAGAGATAGACCACGGTGGCCACGTCGGGGTTGATGATGTAGTAATTTCTCTTGAACGTCTCTATGACGTCTGCGATTGAGCTGAACATAACGGCGCCCTTTTTAGATGAATTGCATAGAATATGACTGCGGAGGTTGGCACCGGATCCTGTCTTTTCTTCCCGATGCGCACTGTTGCCCGTTTGGCTTACTGTGTTACCGTACGATAAATACCAACGAATAACGGGTCCTGTTTTCGTCGATTCATAAAGTACTATCCATGTAAATACCCCTATATTTTATTGATACCACCCTGCGGGGATACGCGTCAAGTTAAAATGCGCTAAGGGGGCCAGAGGAGAGCGGTCAGAGCGTCATATCGTCAGATCCTGCGCAAAACACGGGAGGACATATTCAGGAGGGAAGACGTTTCCGTCGGAATTGTAATTGTAGAATTGATACTGTAAAAGGGGGGCTTGTTATAAAAAACGCTCCCTCTCATCTCGAATAGCGCGGCCGTCATTAAACAGGCTTATGCCCCTGCCTCATATGCCTACCGCTTCTGTACGGCGCCCTGTTCTCCCGTCCGATTGACCGCACACAATTTTTCATAAACCTGCCCCACCCTCCGTCCAAGGTCCTCAAAGCTTCCCGTATTGTCGACGACGAAATCGGCCCTATGCTTCTTTTCGTCGAGATCCATCTGTTTCTCGATCCGGTTGGTCGCCGCCTCCCGCGAAAAACCGTCCCGGGCCATGAGGCGGGCGATCTGGGTCTCTCGGTCCACCCATACCACCACGACACGATCGACGATCGTATCGCCGCCCGATTCATACAGGAGCGGGATATCCAGCATCAGGATCGTATCGCCCGGGTCTTTGCGATATTCATCCATCTCCCGGGCCATCTCGGCATAGACCGCGGGGTGAACGATGGCGTTGAGATCGGCAAGTGCCGCGCCGTCGTGAAAGACGATATCGGCCAGCCTTTCGCGCAAAAGCGTCCCATCGCCGTTGATAACGCCGTCCCCGAAGCGCTCCTTGATCTTTGAAAGGGCAGACCGGCCCGGCTCCACGACGGTGCGGGCCAATACGTCGGAGTCCACGAGCCTCACGCCGAGTTTTATGAACTCGCGCGCCGCGCTGCTCTTGCCGCTGCCGATGCCTCCGGTCAATCCAACGATCAACATTATCTACTCCTCGATCATGATACCGGCCAGCATCCTGCCCGTACCCTCCCCCTGCCGCCGGTATGAGAAAAAGAGGTCATCGCGACAATAGGTGCACAGGTCCGCCGACCAAATCGCGCCGGCGGCCAGCCCAGCCTCCGTCAGTACGCTCCGATTGAGCCCAGCCAGGTCGAGCATCCCCTTGCCGCCGGCCTTTATCTGGAGGTAATCGTCGGCGAAATCGAAGGACTCCCGCACGGCCGCGACGACCTCCGGTCCCACCTCGAAACAGCACCTGCCGATGGCCGGCCCCAGGGCGGCGAAGATATCGGCGGGCTCACAGCCGAAGACCGTGTTCATTAGGCTCACAGTCTTTTCGGCGATACCCGCCACGCTGCTGCGCCAACCGGCATGGACGGCGGCAATCACGCCTCTCTTCGGATCGGCCATCAGGATCGGGAGGCAGTCGGCCGTGAGCACAGTGAGCACCTGGCCCACACGATCCGTCACCGCTCCGTCGGCCGCGACCACAGCCCGCGTCTGTGAAGGGTCGACAGGCTCCCGAATCACCGCGATATCGGCACCGTGGACCTGCCGCATGACGAATATCGATGACGCACCTACCCCAAACCAGTCGGCCGCAGCCTCATAGCTTTCCCGGACGGTCGGATTATCGCCTTTTCGGTGGTCGAAGTCAAGGGCCGCCCCATCGATGGGCCCCTTTATGGTGGTAAAGAGGCGACGGATATTATCTCTGGATCCCGGCGAAACGACGGCAAGGCCGATTAGCGGGTCATGCTTCATGGTTCGAGGTTCCTTCACGCAGTGCCTCCAAAAGACCCGCTATATCGGCAGGGAGGTCGGACTCAAAGCTCATCGATTTACCCGTAACCGGATGAATGAAGCCGAGGGATGCCGCGTGAAGCGCCTGCCTGTGCAGGGCCGACACCGCGTCTATGAGCCGTTTTTGGGTCAGCCCGCGCGCTGCGCGCGTAGAGCCATACGTCGCGTCCCCGACAATGGGGTGGCCCCGGGAGGCCATGTGGACGCGGATCTGGTGAGTCCTGCCGGTTTTGAGCCGAAATTGCGCGTAGGTCATCTGCTCAAACCGATCCACGACGAAACACTCGGTAATCGCCTGTCTGCCCGCGGCGGTCCTCGTCGTCATCCGCGTGCGGTTGCGGCCGTGGCGGGCGATAAGCGTCTCGATCGTCTCCCGTTCGGGCCCGATCCTCCCCCAACAGACACCCCGGTAGATCCTGGCAACGGTATGGGCCATAAACTGGGATTTGAGTCCGTCATAGGCTCGGTCGTCCTTGGCAACCACGATAAGTCCCGAGGTATCTTTATCCAGGCGGTGGACAATCCCCGGACGGTCCGATCCCGATTTCTCCGAAAGGCTCATCCCCCGAAAGAGGAGTGCGGAGACGAGCGTGCCGGAGGTCCTCCCGGCACCGGGATGAACCGAAATCCCCGCCGGCTTGTCGACGATGGCGATATAATCGTCCTCATAGACGATTGGGACCGCAATATCCTCAGGTCCGATCGTCTGCGCCGGTCGTTCGGGAATGAACACGTCAATACGGCTGCCGGCGGCCAGCAGGTCCGAGCCGGAGGCCGCGGCATCATCCACGAGGACACATCCGTCCTTGATAAGTTTTTGAAAAAAGGAGCGGGAGTATTCAGGAGAGATTCGGGAGAGATACCGATCAAGGCGGTTGCCGCGATCGCGGGGATCTACGGAGAAGATTATATGCCGGCTGTTCCGGTTGATTTCGATCGTCGTGGCCACGGCGGCTTCAGATCTTGCTGTTCATATCGGTGGCCTGTTGGACCATAATATCGACTATAGCAAGATCGTAATAGTTGGTCGTTTGAACGATCTCCGGGGACACCTTGCTCTCGTAGACCTTTCGCCCCTTTTCCAGATCAATATTCAGCACGTCAAAGAGGTTATCATTTCTGAGACCCTCCTTGACCTTCTCTTTGTTATAGATGGTTATATCGGATATTATCGTTCGTGCGAGCCGTTTTGCGGCTTCAGGATCGCTAATCAAGGCCATCTGCCGTTTCCTCAATACCTTACTTAAAGGCCTACGTATCGGTATTGCATGGCGCATTATCCCCCGGGCACATTCGGGTCTTTCTGATTATCATCTCCGATCGGGCGAAACCCACGAGATAAGTAAGGGTTTCTCAGCAAGATATGCCATTATTACAAAAAAAGGCGGTTCTGTCAACCGATAACGACGCTAATAATATTGTATTTTCAATGCAGGAGGTCTCCGGGTGCTTTATCGGGGCCTCCATCTATTCTCAGTTGTTCGCAGAAAGTTTCGATAACCGCCTTCCGGCAGGAGCTGCAAAGGATCACTTCCCGCTCGAAATAGACGTCTTCTTCCAGAGCCTCGGATGATTTCCCGGATATCTCGTCTGCGATTGCCGAAACTGCTGCTTCGTGCTCCAAGTCGATAAAACCGTCATAACCCGATACTGCCGACAGCTTCACGTGATAATAGAGCCCGCCCTCCGGTATTTCCTGGCTGCATCGGCGACATGTATGACCCATCTTTCATCCCTCCCGACGAAGACGATCCAGGGACCCGATAACGTCCTGGACCCCGAGTGCCGTATCGGGGATATCGATTCCCGCCCGCATGAGCCCCTTGAGCACCAGCAGGAACTCGGGAAGCTCTATATCCAATCGGGCCAGTATCTCATCGTTATTGATGAATTGTCCGGGCGTGCCGGAAAAGACGATTTTCCCCCTGTCGAGAACGAATACGATATCCGAAAGCACCGCCTCCACAAGGGAATGAGTAATGGAAAGGACCGTGATCCCCTCTTTTTCGTTGAGTTCCCGGATCAGCCTGAGAATGTCGGCCTTGCCGTTGGCGTCCAGCATGGAGGTCGCCTCATCCAAGACTATAATTTTGGTTTCCATCACGAGGATTCCCGCAATGACCAACCGCTGCTGCTCTCCTCCGGAAAGCGTATGGGGAAGCCGTTTTGCCAGCTGCGTAAGGCCGAGCCGCTTTATAATCCGATTGACCCGCCGCCTCATTTCGGCGGCCCCTATTCCTCTGTTTTCCAGGCCGAAGGCGATATCTTCCTCCACCACCGTTGAGATGATCTGATTTTCGGGATTGGAGAAGACCAGGCCGACGTCTTCGGATATCTCCTCGGGCCCGAGGTTCTTTCCGGCAACGGTCACCGTACCTCCGGTGGGCGCAACGATCCCCTTGATGATCTTGGCCAGGGTCGTCTTTCCCGAGCCGTTGGGCCCGATGAGAACGGCATACGTCCCCTCGGGCACGTCGAGGTTCACTCCCATCAGCGCAAACGAGGGGTTATCCTGATCCGAGCCGTAGGAGATGCTCACATCCGAAAGGCGAATCACTGGGCGCCTCCGAACATCTTACCGAGTCTAGCCTTGAAGTCCTCCGTAATGATGTAAAGGGCCGGCACCGCAAAAAGGGTCAGCATAGTAGAAAAGAGCATACCCCAGAACATGGAAATTGCCATCGGGGCGAGATACGGTTCGCTCCCGCCGATCCCAAAGGCCATCGGAAACAGCCCGCCCAGCGTTGTCATCGATGTGAGCATGATCGGCCTCAGCCGGGTCTTGCCCGACTCTACCACCGCGTCATGGATGGAGGAACCGTTTTCCCGCGCTCGATTGATGAAATCAAGCAGCAGGATCGAGTTATTCACCACGATCCCCATCAACGCCACGACCCCGATAACCGCCAGGATTGACAATTGTTCGCCCATGATGAACAGACCGAACACCACGCCGATGAAGGCAAACGGGATAGCGACCATGATGACGATCGGTTGGAGGAATGAGCGGAAGAGGGCCGCCATTATAATAAAGATAATCCCGAGTGCGAGCCAGAACGCCGATATCATCGAATCCATGGACTCCTGAGTATCCCTGAATTCGCCGGTATAATCATAGAGGTAGCCGGGATGTTCCTCGCTGGCGGTACCAAACCGTTTCATAAGCGCCTTATTGACCGTTGCGGAAGTCGTCTCGCCCCGCAGGATATCGGCGGTAACGGTAATCGTTCGTTTTCGTTCGGAATGGTATATCTTGAATATCCCCTTTCCATAGATAATGTCCGAGACACTCTTAATGGGGACCCTCTCCCCTTTCATGTTTGTGACCGAGAAGTTCATGAGATAGTTGGGGTTCGAGAAGTGGTCGTGGTATTTAACGACGATATCGATTTTTTCATCGCCCCGCCGTATATTTCCGGCGTCGCCGCCCGCAAACGCGTTTCTAACTTCGGTGGCAATCGTTGCCACGTCCAAACCCAGGGTTCTTACCTTGTGCTCGTCGATGATTATCTTAATCTCGTCCTTTCCCCGGCGATAGTTCGTATCGATATCTTTGACGCCTTTGGTGGTCTTGAGCTCCTCTACTACCTCGCCGGCAAGTTTCTCCAGGACCGCAAAATCGTTTCCCTTTATCTCCACGGACACGGGCTTCCCCGTCGGGGGCCCCCCCTCGATCATCTCGATCGCAATAGACGTTGGGCCGGCAATACGTCCGACCTTTTCCCTGATGGTATTGATGGTTTCCTCCGAGTCCCGTTCCGTATAGCCGAACTCCGTCAATTCCACGTTTACCTGCCCGAGATAGGTGCCGTATTGATATCCCGTTTCTCCCTGGGCCGTCCCGACAGTGGTTACCACCGACGCGAGCTCGTCGGAGGGGATCTCCATAACGTACTTCTCTACCTCTTTCATGACCCGGTCGGTCTCGGCGAGATTTGCATCCACGGGATTATTGACCGTCACCATGAACTGCTCCGCCCGCATCTTTCCCATCCAGACGAACTCCATGGTTATCAGGGCAAAGATGATCGTGGCGGCCGCAATGGAAATCAACCCGGAGAAGATAATGTAACGGCGCCTGATACAGAATTCGAGGATTCTCCCGTAATAATCCCTGAAATCCTTGAACCATCCGCGGAATTCCTTCTTGGTCGTATCGACCTTTACCTTGACAAACTGGTTGAGATTGCAGGGAAGTATAAAGAAGGCCTGGAACCAGGAGGCCAGAAAACATATGATGGCAACCTCGGGGATGACCCGCATAAATTTTCCGAGGATGCCGGTTGTCAGCAGCAGGGGCAGGAATGCGGCGATATTTGTGGATAATGCGGCGGCCACCGGAAGCGCCACTTCCCCGGTGCCGGCAATCGCCGCCTCCTTGGTCGATAGGCCGAGCTCCCGATATCGAAAGAAGTTCTCCGATACGACAATGGCGTTATCCACCACCATGCCGATTACCAGTATCAGGCCGAACATCGACAGCATATTCAGGCTGATTCCCATATAGTGCATAACTATCATCGACGTGAGGAAGGAAAACGGGATAGAGAGGGCCGCCCATACGGCAATCCACGTCTCCAGCATCGCGACGAGCACGATAATAACAAGAACGAGACCCATGAGGCCGTTGGTGAGCAGCGTATTCTGCCGCCGCTGGACGTATTTTGCAAAATCCTGCACGAGGGTTATTTCAGTTCCCTTCGGAACGAGAGCCCGTTCTTCGTCTACAATACGCTGGATCTCCTCAACGATATCAATGGCGTCTCCTTCGGCCTTTTTTGTGACCAACAGGGCTATAGAGGGTTTACCGTCAACACGCCCGTACACGTCCCTCTTCTTATAGGTCTCCGTAACCTCCGCGATATCCCGCACCCTGACGGGCCCGGCCGGCAGCGACCTGACAATCACGTCCCCCAGGTCGCCGGTATCTTCCACCTCCCCGATCGTGCGGATGAGAATCTCTTTCCGGTTCTGATCGATGGTCCCGCCGGGGATGTTGAGGTTCCTCTTCTTGATGGCAAGGATCACCTCCGACAGGGTGAGGTTTGCCGCCTCAAGCCTTCGCGGATCAACCGAAACCCACATCTCCCTGTCTCGATAGCCGAACCGGTCCACCGTTCCAACGTCTTTGACCAGCTCAATCCGTGACTTGAGCCTCTCGGATGTCGCCCGCAGCGTTTCTTCGGGGACATCCCCCGAGATAGCCACCGTAACGACCGGGAATTCGGCGGAGATCTTCAAAAATTCGGGGTCATCCACATCGGCCGGGAGATCCGTGACCTTGTCCACCTCGTTCCTGAGGTCGTTGAGAAGCTGATCCAGCCGCAGTCCTTCCACGTCACTCTCCGCCTGGATGATAATCGTGGATACTCCCTCTCGCGTAACCGATTCCAACTTCTTGATCCCGTCGACGTCGGCTATTTCTTCTTCAAACGGGGTGGTAACTACTTTCTCGACCTCCTCCGGGGAGGCCCCGGGATAGGCCGTAACAATGACGATATAGCCGTAGGAAATCGAAGGGAAGACCTCTCGATTTAGGCTCATGGTGGATATGATGCCGAAGATCACCACCCCAATGGTAATCATGTTTACAAGGACAGGATTTTTTACCGAGAACTTGGCTATCGACATGACGGCATACTCTTAATCATGTGTCTGGATTACCCGGGTGGCCTTGCCCGGCCGTTATTGACATCTCGCCGTACGGCGTGCATCCGTCGCCTTGAGACGGTATCGACGCCTCCGGCAACCCACGCGGTTTGCGCTGCCCTTCGGGCGGTTTGGGGTCTATTGGGACGGCACTATCGTTACCGGAGTGCCGTCGTTCAGGTTCTCCTTTCCGAGGGTAACGACCTTATCCCCCTTGGCGAGCCCCGAGATCACCTCGACCGACTCGTTCTCCACAATTCCGAGCGTCAGCAAGCGCTTCCGGGCCGAATCGTTTATCACCACATAGCAGTAGGGTCCGTCTCTTCCCTCGCGCTCAAAGAGGAGAGACTCAAAGGGTATCACCAGTGCATCGGCCTTTTCCGATAGAATAACGGTAGCGTCACCAAACATACCGGCTCGCAGAGAATCATCGTGGTCCCTTATCGTTATCTCCACCTGCGAGGTTCGCGTCGTGCGTTCGATGACCGGGCTAATCCTCTCTATCACTCCCTGGTAGATAACGCCCGGAACCGTCGGAACGGTGACATCGACCTTCATCCCCTCCCTGATCCTGGAGAGCTCGCTGTCGGGCACCCTGATGAAAACTTTTATGGGATTTCCTCCGACAATAAGCGACAGCGGTGTCTGAGGGGTGGCCCGCTCCCCTATATCGCGATAATTGGCGGCAACCCTTCCCGATATCGGCGCAACGACGATAATCGGCTTAAACTGGTCCCAGGTCTCCTCCCTCTCGAGGATCACTATCGGAGTCCCCTTGCTCACATCCTGGCCTTCCTTGAAGTTATAGCTCACGACCCTCCCGGAAACGAGGCTGTAAACGAGGATTTCCTTTTCCGCGTGGAGATCCCCCGTGTAGAACAGGGTATTCCTGATTGTTCCGATACCGGCCTCGACGACCGAAACTGGATTTCCCCTGACCACGTCGGTCGACTTTTCGGCAAAAAGCTTGGATTGTACGAGTCTTACCGCTATCAGGGTAATCAAGATAGTAAGGACGACGGCTACAATAATAATAACGATCTTTTTCTTGTCTTTCATGCCGGGTCTCCCACCATACAATAAAGGCAAGGAAACATCCTTGCCTTTATGATCCTATATGACTTCACTCATATAAACGCCCCGACTCTGCGGGGTTTTTCGCTACAAAAAGGGGTGCCCCCCTCTATTGCTTAGCCGTTTCCTTTTTTGTCTTTTTCGCTGGCTTTTCATCTTCCGTTTCCGCTTTCTTTGCAGGCTTCTTTGCCTTCTCGGCCTTTGCCGCGGGCTGGGCCGTTTTCTTCGCGGCCTTCGGGGCGGCTTTCTCTTTGGCCTTTATCTCTTTCTTGCCTTTTCCCTCGGCCGGCTTTGCTGACTTTTCCTTTTCTTTCGGTTCCTTTTCCCCGAGTAGCTCGATGATCGCCATACGGGCGTTATCACCCACGCGATTCCCAAGCTTCATGATACGCGTGTATCCCCCCGGCCTTTCTTTAAATCTCTCGGCATATTCGCCGAATACTTTCGAGACGACATCCTCGCTCCGCAGAAATGCCAGTGCCTGCCGACGCGCGTGCAGGTCGCCCCGTTTGCCGAGGGTAATCATCCGCTCAACATAGTGCCGGAGTTCCTTCGCCTTGATCTCGGTCGTCTCTATACGGCTTTTGTCCAACAGCGAGGTGGCCATGTTTCGAAACATCGCCTTCCTATGGCTTGTTGTTCGCCCAAGTCTTCTAGAATTTTTCTGGTGGCGCATCTCTCATCCCCTTCTGCTATAACTCCGGCTCAATTTCTTCGGCTTCCTGGTATTCTGGTAAATCCTTTGGCGGCCAATTTTCGAGCTTCATGCCGAACCTGAGACCCATTTCCGCCAGAAGCTCCTTTATCTCGTTAAGGGACTTCCTACCGAAGTTCTTGGTTCTGAGCATGTCCATTTCCGTCTTCTGTACAAGGTCTCCGATAAATCGAATATTCGCGTTTTTCAGGCAGTTTGACGACCGGACGGAAAGCTCCAACTCGCTGACGGGACGAAGCAGGTTCTCGTTGAAGTCGTACTTGCCATCGCCCATTTCTTCCTGGTCGCTCTCCATCTCTTCGAAGAAGTTGATGAAGATGCTCATGTGTTCCTTGAGGATCTTCGCCGCAAACGCGATAGCGTCTTCAGGTGTGACGCTCCCGTCCGTCCAGACCTCCATAGTGAGCTTATCATAGTCCGTCCGCTGTCCCACACGCGCGGCCGTGACGGTATAGTTTACCTTTTTTATCGGTGAAAATATGGCGTCGATCGGGACCGTGCCGATCGGCATATCATCTTCCTTGTTCCTTTCGGCGGGAACATATCCCCTCCCCCACTTCACGGTCATTTCCATAATAAGGCTTCCGCCCTTGGAGATACTCCCTATGTAGTGGTCGGGATTTAGTATTTTTACGCTGTCGTCGCTGATTATGTCGCCGGCGGTTACCCTACCTTCTTTGTCGGCCTTCAACCTGACGGTTTTTGCCCCGTCGTCAAAGAGCTTAAACCGAACGCCCTTAAGGTTGAGGATAATATCGGTCACATCTTCCACGACTCCCGGAATCGTCGTAAATTCGTGGAGAACGCCTTCTATCTTAACTGATGTTATGGCGGTACCCATAAGTGAGGAGAGAAGAATCCTCCTCAGCGAATTGCCGATGGTAATCCCGAACCCCCGCTCGAACGGCTCGGCGGTGAATTTTCCGTAAAATTCGGTCAATTCATCCGTTTCACCCACCAGCTTCTTTGGCTTAATTAGTTCCCGCCAGTTTGCCTGAATCGTATTTCCCATATGACTCCCTCACCCAAAAAACCATACCTACTTCGAATAAAGCTCAACGATCAGGTTCTCAGATATAGGCATAGTCAAATCTTTTCGCGCAGGCATGGCCTTCACGGTTCCCGTAACACTGGTTTTATCAAACTCGAGCCACTGTGGAATGCCCCTCCGAAACGATATCTCGAGGGCCTCGACAATACGCTCGACCTTCCGACTGCTCTGATTGAGAGTAATGGTATCACCCACCTTTATGAGGTACGAGGGGATGTTGACCTTCTTCCCGTTTACCAGGAAGTGTCTGTGGAGCACCAGCTGCCTCGCCTCGCTGCGGGATGTCGCGAATCCGAAGCGATATACCATGTTATCCAGTCTCCTCTCCAAAAGGACCAGGAGATTTTCACCGGTTATCCCTTTGATCCGATCAGCCCTATTGAAATAGAGGTGAAATTGATTCTCCAGGATGCCGTACATACGCTTGACTTTTTGTTTCTCTCTCAGCTGGCTTCCGTATTCAGAAAATTTTGTCCTTCCCTGCCCATGTTCCCCGGGAGGATAGTTCCGGCGCTCGACGGCACATTTCTCCGAAAAGCACCGATCCCCCTTAAGGTAGAGCTTCATCCCGTCTCTTCTGCAGAGCTTACATACCGGGCCCCGATAGCGTGCCAAATCAGACCTCCGATTGTGACCTATTTAGGTATAAATTCAACGATGTGTACATCTCACTCAACCCCCCTCCACCATGATTCACACGACACCCCGGCCGTGTCTCACGTCCTTTCCGATAGATGACGCGTGGCTATATTCTTCTTCGCTTTGGCGGACGGCAGCCGTTATGGGGGATCGGCGTTACGTCCCTGATCATATTGACTTCGAGCCCCGCTCCCTGCAGCGCCCTGAGCGCCGCTTCTCTTCCCGAACCGGGCCCCTTGACGTGGACGTCTATCGTTCTCAGTCCGTGCTCCATCGCCTTTTTTGCCGCATCCTGCGCGGCGCTTTGTGCGGCAAACGGCGTGCTCTTCCGGGAGCCCTTAAAGCCCTGAGACCCGGCGCTTGACCACGACAAGACGTTGCCCGAGAGATCGGTTATGGTGATGATCGTATTATTGAAGGATGACTGAATATGGGCTACTCCCACCTGGACGTTCTTTCTTTCCTTCTTCTTCCTGATTATCTTCTTGCCCTTGGCCATTGACTATTCCCTCTATTTTTTCTTGATCTTAATCCGACGCGGGCCCTTGCGCGTTCGGGCATTGGTAGACGTCCGCTGCCCCCTTACCGGCAATCCTTTACGATGCCGGAGTCCGCGGTAATTACCGATATCCATGAGCATCTTGATGTTCATCGACCGCTTCTTGCGCAGATCACCTTCTACTGTAAATTTCGCGTCGATGATGTCCCTAACGGCGGCTACTTCTTTCTCGGTCAGGCTATCGGTCCGCTTGTTAAAATCAATTCCCGCCTCGGTCAAAATCTCCTGCGAAGAGGTGCGCCCAATGCCGTAGATATACGTTAGGCCGATTTCGATCCGCTTGTTCTTAGGCAGGTCAACACCCGCGATACGCGCCATGCTTCCTCCTTATCGCTCTTATCCTTGACGTTGCTTGTGTTTGGGGTTGTCGCAGATCACTCGGACGATACCCTTGCGCTTGATGATCTTGCATTTATCGCAGATCTTCTTTACTGACGCACGAACCTTCATCTTTATTATCCCCTCTATGCCGCTTTTTTGAGACTTATTTGGCCCGATAGATGATTCTGCCCCGGGAAAGATCATACGGTGAAAGCTCCACCGTTACCTTATCGCCCTTCAGAATTTTGATGAAGTGCATTCTCATCTTACCCGAAATATGGGCCAGAACCTTATGGCCGTTATCCAGTTCCACCCGAAACATCGCGTTTGGAAGGATCTCATGCACGGTTCCTTCTATTTCAATGGCCTCTTCTTTCGGCATATAGTAAAACCTCTCTTGTTATATCAGATACTATTCCAATACCTTCGTGATAGAACTGAAGATATCCTTAATACCGCCGGTACCCGGAACGGTTTTGAGCAGGCCCGTACCGCGATAATACGTAATAAGGGGCTCGGTTTGCTGCTTATAAACCTTCAAGCGCGACTTGATCGTCTCTTCCTTGTCGTCGTCCCGCTGGTAAAGCTCACCGCCGCATTTATCACAAACGCCGCTCTTCTTCGGGGCCTCAAACGTAATGTGATACATGGCCGAGCATTCCCGGCATGTTCTTCGTCCGGTTAGCCTCGTGAGGAGGTCATCTTCGTCCACTTCTATCGATACGACGTGGGTCAAGCCGTCGCCCATCTTCGTAAGTATATCATCCAGCGACTTTGCCTGGTTGACAGTCCGAGGGAATCCGTCGAGGATGTAACCATCCTTACAGTCGGACTCCTTCAGGCGCTCCCGCACCAGACCGATAACCACATCATCGGGCACGAGGCCCCCCGCATCCATAAACTTCTTTGCCTCTTTGCCCAACTCGGTTCCGGCGGCAACCGCCTTCCTGAGGATATCACCGGTGGAGATCTGCGGAATAGCGTATTTTTCCACCAGCATCTTGGCTTGAGTGCCCTTTCCGGCACCCGGAGGTCCCAACAGTACGAGATTCTTTTTCATCGTCTTATCATCCTTCTGGAAGAACTATATCTATATGATAATCGGAAAATTACCTGCGCTCTATCTCCATCTCTTCATTCGGTTCACTTCGCTTTTCCCGACGATACCTTCCCCGGGCCGTCCCATCGCTCGCTCAGTCGCCCCCGGCGCCCTTATTGCAGCTGCTAACCACGCCTTCCCTTGAGCCTTCCCTTCTTGAGGAACCCGTCATAGTTCCTGGTAATCATATGGCTTTCTATTTGCTGCGCCGTGTCCAGCGCCACACCCACTACGATCAGAAGTGCCGTACCGCCGAAGTAGAAGGGAACCTTGAAATAGGCAATCATAATCGTCGGCAAAACGCAGACGGCCGACACGTACAGCGCCCCTACGAGCGTTATTCGGGTCAGCACCTTGTCGATATAGTCGGACGTCCGTTTTCCGGGCCTTATTCCCGGAATGAAACCGCCGTATCGCTTCATATTATCGGCCACGTCCACCGGGTTGAAGGTGACGGCCGTATAGAAATAGCAGAAAAAGATTATTAACAAGACATATATAACATTATAGACCACATGCGTCGGTGAAAAACTGTTGACCAGGAACTCAAGCCACGGATGCTGCTGAACTGTCTCCGTTGGAAAAAAGTTCGCAATGGTCAAAGGAAACATCAGGATCGACGACGCAAAGATGGGCGGGATAACCCCGGCGGTGTTTATCCTCAAGGGCAGGTGCGTGCTTGATCCGCCGTACATCTTTCGTCCGACCACCCGTTTTGCGTACTGGACAGGAAGCCGCCTTTGCCCCCGCTCCATAAATATGATGGCCGCCACGACCACTATCATCATGGCGATAATGCCGAAGAAGACGAGGATACCGATTTCCTCATTCTCTATCATCTTAAACGACACAATGATCGCCGACGGCATCCGCGCCACGATTCCCGCGAAGATGATAAGCGAGATACCGTTTCCGATTCCCCGCTCGGTTATCTGCTCACCAAGCCACATAATGAATGCGGTTCCGGCCGTCAGCGTAATAATCGTCATCACGCGAAATGCCCAGCCCGGGTCGATAACGACGGGATCACCGAGGGGGCTCTGCATCTGCTCCAGGCCGAAACTGATACCGAAGGCCTGGATCGCCGACAGGACAACCGTTCCGTAACGGGTATACTGGGTGATCTTCTTCCTGCCCGCTTCGCCTTCCTTGGAGAGTCGTTCCAGGTGGGGTATGACCACCGTCAACAGCTGCAGGATAATCGACGCACTGATGTACGGCATGATCCCGAGCGCAAAGACCGACAGGTTTCTCAGACCCCCGCCGGAGAACATATCAAAGAATCCGAGCAGCGTTCCCTGCGCGGTATCAAAAAAACTCTTCAGCGCCGCCGCGTCGATACCCGGGGTCGGGACGTGTACGCCGATCCGATATACCGCCAGAAGCAGCAGCGTGATGAGTATTCGGTTTTTCAGCTCTGGAATCTTGAAGATATTCGTGAATCCTTGGGCCACGTTAAATCTCCTCCACCTTGCCGCCGCCGGCCTCTATCTTCTGTTTTGCGGCAGCCGAGAACTTATGGGCCTTTACGGTCAGCGCCTTCGTCAGCTCGCCTACCCCCAGTATCTTCACTCCTGCCTTCGCTTTCTTGACCCTCTTGGCTGCTACCAGCGCGGGTATATCAACAACTCCGTTGACCTCGAGTTTCTCGAGATCCCTGAGGTTGAGGACCGCATAATCTTTTTTAAAGATATTTGTGAAACCACGCTTGGGGAGCCTCCGAGCCAGGGGCATCTGCCCACCCTCGAATCCCGGCCTGATGGCCGGGCTGGACCGGGCCTTCTGTCCCTTGTGTCCCTTGCCGGCCGTCTTTCCCCAGCTCCCTTCTCCCCGGCCAATCCGTTTCTTATCTTTTACCGCCCCCTTCGGCGGTTTGAGGCTGTTGAGGTCCATCGTCTATTGCTCCTGTACCTCTACGAGGTGAGATATCTTATGAATCATCCCCCAGGTTTCGGGCGTATCAGGAAGCTCGACAACACGGTTCATCTTCCCCAGCCCCATGGATTTGAGTATTATTTTGTGCTTGAGGGGCCTTCCGATACCGCTTCTGACCTGCTTGACCCGTACGACTTTTTTCTCCTTTGCCATATCACCTTGTCTCCTGGGTCAGATCGCTCAATGTCTTTCCCCTTGATCGGGCGATTTCTTCGGGATGTTTGAGCTCCCTGAGACCTTCAATGGTGGCCTTTACCAGATTGTGGGGATTGTGGGAGCCGAGGCACTTGGTAAGAATGTTCTTAATCCCCGCCGTCTCAACAACCGCCCGGACGGCCCCACCGGCGATGATCCCGGTACCCTCGCTGGCCGGCATGAGCAGGACCCTTCCGGCACCGAATTTTCCGATCACATCGTACGGGATGCTCGAGTTGATGATGGGAACATCGATCATATTCTTCTTGGCCTTTTCGATCCCCTTGCGGATTGCATCGGGAACCTCGTGGGCTTTTCCCATCCCCCAGCCTACCCTTCCGTTACCGTCACCGACTACAACGATCGCCGAAAAGGAAAAGCGCCTCCCGCCCTTGACGACCTTGGCCACCCTGTTTATATGGACAACCCGGTCGACGAATTCCTGTTCTGTTGGTGTAAAAGACATCGTCTATTCTCCAATACTATCAGAACTCGAGGCCACCTTCCCGTGCGGACTCGGCCAATGCCTGAACCCTCCCGTGGTAGAGATACCCGCCCCGATCAAAGACAACCTTTTTAATCCCCGCGTCCCCGGCCTTTTTGGCAAGAAGCGCCCCTACCTGTTTGGAACCTTCCTTGTTCCCGCCCGTTTTTATCTTTTTCGCCAGTTCCTTATCAAGGCTCGAAGCACTGACCAATGTCACGCCGCCGACATCATCGATAATCTGCGCGTAAATGTGTCGTGCGCTCCGAAATACCGAAAGCCTGGGTCGCTCGGGGGTCCCCTTGATCCTTAATCTGATCCTTTTTTTCCGTCTAAAGCGTCCAAAAACCCGCTTCGATAACCGTTTCACTGTATGACTCCTATGCTCCGGCCTTACCGGCTTTTCTCCTGATTTTCTCACCTGCGTATCGTATACCCTTGCCTTTATACGGCTCGGGCTTTCTGAGCTCCCGTATATTGGCGGCAACTTGGCCGATCTTCTGTTTATCTATCCCGGAAATGGTAACAATGGTGTTTTTCTCAATAGAGGCCGTTATCCCCTCGGGCAGTTCGAATCGAATCGGATGAGAATACCCGAGGTTTAAAACAACGGTGTTTCCGTCCAATTCCGCCTTATAGCCCAGTCCGTTGATTTCGAGGACCTTCTTGATTCCCTCCGAAACACCCTGGACCATGTTGGCCAGCAGCGATCGCGTCAGGCCTTGAAATGACCGAGACCTACGCGACTGATGCTCGGTAATAACCGATAGCTCGTTTTCATTGACTTCGGCTTTTATACCGGGAACGATGGTCTGCTTGAGAATCCCTTTTGGACCGGTGACGGTAACATCGGGACCCGAGATCTCGATCTTCACACCCGACGGTATCACAATCGGCTTCTTTCCAACTCGTGACATAGTATACCTATTTTTTCGTACGCTATGAGTGATCGGCGGTTTTACTTCCGCCAAAAATAGACTTATCTTCGCGTTTCTACCAGACTTTACAGATTACTTCGCCGCCGATACCGGCCTTTCGGGCCTGCTTGTCGGTAATAACACCCCTGGACGTGGAGAGGATCGCGATTCCATATCCCCGCAGCACGAGGGGTATATCACCCTTATCGACGTAGACCCGACGTCCCGGTTTCGAGACGCGCATGACCTTGCTTATTACCCCGTCCTTTCCCTTGTCGTACTTGAGGTGCATCCTCAGGATATTCTGCTTATTATCTTCCAGGACTTTATAACTCTCAATATAACCTTCCTGCACAAGTATCCTGGCAATAGCTTCCTTTATCTTCGAGGAGGGGACATCCACTATCTCGAATTTTGCGCTCACGCCGTTCCTTATGCGGGTCAGCATATCGGCGATCGGGTCCGTCATCATAGCTCACACCTCGTTATTACCAGCTCGATTTTATCACACCGGGAATATCACCTTTTGAGGCAAGCTGCCTCAGGCAGATACGACACATATCAAATTTCCGATGATACCCTCGCGGCCGCCCACATATGGGGCATCTATTATACCGTCTTGAGGAAAACTTCTGTTTGCGTTTCGCCTTGGCTATCAGTGACTTCTTTGCCACAAGACCACTCCTGTTTTTTTATAATCCGGCAAAGGGCATGCCGAGATATCTCAAAAGGGACCGCGCCTCTTCGTCTGTTTTCGCGGTGGTAACAACAGTTATATTCATACCCTTGATCTTATCAATTTTGTCGTAGCTGATCTCGGGAAATATGATCTGTTCCTTGATTCCGAAGGTATAGTTTCCCCTTCCGTCGAATCCCTTGGGGGAGATTCCGCGGAAGTCCCTGACCCTCGGCAGCGCAACATTGACCAGCCTATCGAGAAACTCGTACATCTTCTCTCTTCTCAGCGTCACCGAGCAGCCAATCGGGTTTCCCTCACGCAGCTTGAAATTCGCCACCGATCGACGCGCCTTGGTAATAACAGGCCGCTGCCCGGTTATGATGGCGATCTCTTCTGACGCACTATCAAGGATCTTTATGTTAGACAGCGCCTCGCCCAGTCCCATATTGATAACAATCTTGGTGATCTTGGGCACCTGCATAACGTTCTTGTATCCGTAATCCTTTGTGAGGCGCGCGATAATTTCTTTTTTATAATAGTCTTTCAAACGAGCCATGCAATCACCATTTACTTATCATCAAGTATTTCGTCACATTTCTTGCAGTATCGAACCTTTGTACCATCTTCTAGAAGCCGCTTTCCGACCTTAACCGGAAGCTTGCATTTCGGACATATCACCATAACGTTTGAGATGTGGATGGGTCCCTCTTTTTCTATAATCCCGCCCTGCCGGTGCGCAGCGCTGGGCTTGACGTGTCTCTTGATAAAATTTACCCTTTCCACAAATATTCGTCCCTTCTCTCGGTCAACTACGAGCACCTTCCCTTTTTCGCCCTTTTGCTTGCCCGATATGACCTGCACGATATCATTTTTTTTAATCTTTGTCTTGATGCTGTCCACCGATCCCTCCCTCATCATAATACCTCCGGCGCCAGAGATATGATCTTCATAAAACGTTTGGCGCGAAGCTCTCTGGCGACGGGGCCGAAAATGCGTGTCCCGATCGGCTCATTCTGGTTATTGATAAGGACCGCCGAGTTGTCGTCAAACTTGATGTAGGTACCGTCCTGTCTCCTGACTTCCTTTTTTGTCCGGACGATTACGGCCTTGAGGACATCACCCTTTTTAACTTTACCGGTCGGGATCGCCTCCCTCACCGATACTGTCACCACGTCGCCGAGGGCGGCATATTTTCTTTTTGATCCACCGAGGACCTTAATCGTAAACAGCTTCCTGGCGCCCGAGTTGTCGGCGACATTGAGCAACGTCTGCATCTGTATCATTTCTCATCCCTCGCGGAGCTTACACTGCTTTTTGTAGGATCTCCTTGAGCACCCAGCGTTTCTGCCTGCTCAACGGTCGACTCTCCATGATTATGACCAGATCACCGATTCCGCATTGGCTCTCCGGGTCATGGGCCATATATTTATTTCGTCTACTGATATATTTTTTATACTTCGGGTGTATAACCGTTCTCTCCACTTGAACGACGATGGTCTTTTCCATCTTATCGCTCACAACCGTGCCCGTGAGGGTTCGCCGTTTGGATTGATTTTCCATCTATTTTTCTCCCCCCTCAGACTGCTCCTTCTGTGCGATCACGGTCAGCACCCGGGCTATATCCTTTCGAGTATTTCTGATCTTACGCTTATCTTCAAGTTGGTTTGCCGCCCGCTGAAATCTTAGGTTGAAGACCTCTTGCGCCAACGCCATATGGCGCTCCTTGAGCTCTCCGATCGACAAATCCCTCAGTTCGCTAGCCTTCATATTCCATGCTCCTTGAGACGAACCGCGTGGCAAGCGGCAGTTTATGCGCCGCCAGCCGCAGGGCCTCTCGCGCCATTTCCTCGCTTACCCCTTCCATTTCATAGAGAATCCTACCGGGCCTCACAACGGCTACCCACTCCTCGACGCTTCCCTTACCCTTTCCCATACGAGTCTCGGCAGGTTTTTTGCTTACCGGCTTATCGGGAAAAATTCTAATCCAGATCTTTCCACCCCTCTTGACGTGCCGTGTCATGGCGATACGGGCGGCCTCGATCTGACGAGCCGTAATCCTTCCCGGAACCGTAACCTGAAGGCCGTATTCGCCGAAGCTGATGGTTGCTCCCCTGGTGCGAACCCCCTTCATACGCCCCTTCTGCTGTTTTCTATACTTAACCTTTTTGGGCATTAACATAGCATTTTTCTCCTACAGGGGACGCGTCTTTTCACCGGGGAGTATCTCCCCGTTGAATACCCAGACCTTAATCCCGATGATTCCATAGGTTGTCTGCGCAACCGCCGTGCCGTAATCGATATCGGCCCTGAGCGTGTGCAGAGGAACTCGCCCTTCCCTGTACCATTCCCGGCGAGCCATTTCCGCTCCACCGAGTCGGCCGCCGCAGGCGATCTTTATCCCCTCTACTCCGAGCTTCAGGGCGCCGAAGACGGATTTTTTCATGGCCCGGCGGAAAGAAACCCGCCGTTCGAGCTGGGTCGCGACGTTCTCCGCAATCAATTGGGCGTTTGTCTCGGGCCTTTTTATCTCCTTGATATTAATGGAGACGTCCGTCCCGGTCACCTTGACAAGGCCCTTGCGGATATTCTCGATCTCCGAGCCCTTCCTTCCGATGATAATGCCGGGCCGTGCCGTATAAATGTTGACGGTTGCCTTGGCCGCCGCCCGCTCGATTTCTATTTTTGCGATACCGGCATGATAGAAGTTCTTCTTAATATATTTTCGTATGGCAATATCATCGTGGAGGTTCTTCTGATAATCCTTCATGGCATACCACTTTGAATTCCAGTCTCGAATGATGCCGAGTCTTAATCCGATAGGATTGACCTTCTGACCCACTGCTTACCTCCGTTTATTTCTCTTTGAGAACCACGGTAATGTGGCTCGTTCTTTTTAAAATACGGTTGAACCTTCCCATAGATCGAGGACGAAACCGTTTCCACGTGGGCCCCTGATCGACAAAGATCCGACCGACGTACAGATTATCGACATCGATTTCTTTGTTCTGGCTGGCGTTGGCCACCGCGCTGTCGATCAATTTCTTGACAAGGCCCGATGCCTTCTTGTTGGTGAGCGCCAGGAGATCCCGCGCTATACCGACAGGCTTTCCCCGAACCATATCGGCCACCAGCCTGACCTTATAGGGAGAGATCCTCATGAATCGTGTCTTAGCCGTCATTTCCATCGTCATGTGCCCCTATCTCTTTTTGCCCCGTAGTTTCGATTTTCTATCTGCGGCGTGGCCGAAAAACGTCCGGGTCGGCGAAAACTCTCCCAGTTTATAACCTACCATGTTTTCCGTAATAAACACAGGGATGAACTTCCTTCCGTTATGAATCGCGATCGTCAACCCCACCATCTCCGGGATAATCGTCGACCTTCTCGACCAGGTCTTTATAACCTGACGATCACCGGTATTCTGGGAGACGGTGACCTTTTTCATGAGGTGGTCGTCGATAAATGGGCCTTTTTTGAGGGACCGTGCCATACTCAGCTTCTCCTCTTCACGATATAACGATCGGTCGTTTTATTCGTACGCGTCTTGTGCCCCTTGGTGGGCACACCCCAGGGCGTTACCGGGTGTCTGCCACCCGAGGTCTTGCCTTCACCGCCGCCGTGCGGATGGTCGATCGGGTTCATGGCAACACCCCGGACCTTCGGCCGCTTGCCGAGCCACCGGGAACGGCCTGCCTTCCCGATACTGATATTGCCGTGATCGGCATTTCCCACGACACCGATGGTCGCGACGCATTCCTTTCGGACCAGACGAACCTCCCCCGAGGGGAGCTTCAACTGAACGTAATTTCCTTCTTTTGCCATGAGCTGGGCCGAAGCCCCCGCTGACCGGACAATCTGTCCGCCCTTGCCCGGTTTAAGTTCGATGTTGTGGATCTGGGTGCCGAGCGGGATATTCTTGAGAGGCATTGAGTTGCCCGGTTTGACCTCGGCGGTTTCCGAGACAATCAACTCTTCTCCGACCGAAAGTCCCGCCGGGGCAATGATATACCGTTTCTCCCCGTCTACGTAGTGCAGCAACGCGATACGCGCCGACCGGTTCGGGTCATACTCGATCGAATGGACCTTTGCCGGTATCTCGCGCTTGTCTCGTTTGAAATCGATAATGCGGTAGCGCCGTTTGTGTCCGTCGCCCCGCCGCCGCATCGTAATAACCCCGGCGTTATTTCTCCCGCCGGAGCTCTTCAACGATTGCATGAGCTTCTTTTCGGGCGCCTTTTTCGTCAGTCCCGAAAAGTCCGCCACTTCCTGAAACCTTCTGCCCGGCGATGTGGGTTTGTATTTTTTAACGGTCATATCTTTTTATACTCCCTCAAAGAAGTCAATGCGCTCCCCGGGTTTGAGACGAACGATAGCCTTCTTCCAATCGGGGAGTTTCCCGCTGGAGCGACCCACCCGTTTCGTTTTACCCCGCACCGTGACGGTCTTGACTTCCACCACCTTCTTGTTGAAGATCTTCTCAACGGCCTTCCTGACCTCAATCTTCGTCGCCCAAAGAGGAACGCGGAAGGTTACTTGCTGTGCTTCTTCTTTCTGGATGTTGCTCTTTTCGGTGATGATCGGCTCCAGCAGCACATCGAAATGGTTTTTCATGACAGGGCCTTATTGATGGTTTCAAGCGCTCCACGGGTAATCACGAGTTTCTCAAATTTCAGAATATCAAACACGTTGAGTCCCTCGGCCATCAGGATCTTGATTCCCCGAATGTTGCGAGCGGAAAGCTCAAGATTTCTATCGTGTTCGGCAATGACGATAAGGGCCTTCTTAAGTTCGAGTTTTTCCATAATCTCCATGAAGTGCTTCGTTTTGATCTCGGAAATATCGAAGGCATCTATAATTATCAGCTTGTCTTCCGAAAGCTTCTTGATAAGGGCGCTTCGAAGAGCGGCCTTCCTGATCTTTTTCGGAACCTTGTAGGAGTGATCTCTCGGCTTGGGACCGAAGATCGTGCCGCCCCCGACCCAGAGAGGAGAGGTTACCGAACCGGCCCGGGCCCGTCCCGTTCCCTTCTGACGATACGGTTTCTTTCCGCTGCCGGCAACTTCCGCTCTCGTTTTTGTGCGAGCGGTTCCACTACGCCGGTTGGCAAGCTGCATCTTGACCACATCCCAGAAAAGATGTTCCTTTACCTCGACCCCGAACACGGCCGGATTCAAATCGACCGACGAGACGACCTCTTTTTTCGAATTGTATACGTCAACCTTTGACATCGGTCATCTCCCGATTAGCTGATTCCCTTAATAAATACGATTCCGTTTTTACCGCCCGGTACGGCTCCCCTGATCAGAATAATATTTTTATCCTGCTTAATATCCACGATCGTAAGATCCTTTACTGTTACACCGGAATTCCCCTTGTGGCCGGGAAGCTTGCGCCCCTTAAACGTCCTGGATGGATCGGCACACATGCCGATAGAACCGGGTGCCCGGTGAAAACGCGATCCATGTGTCTCTCGGCCGCCGTGGAATCCCCACCGTTTTATAACGCCGGCAAATCCCTTACCCTTGGATAGACCTACCACGTCGACCAGCTGTCCTATAGAGAAGACCTCGGCGGTTAGTTCCTGACCCGGCGTGAACTCTCCTATCCCCTCCCGGGAGATCCTGAATTCCTTTATCACTCCGAATGCCGAACTCCCAATTTTTTCGAAGAGCCCGCGTTTCGGCTTATTGACCTTTTTGAGATCCTTTCTTCCGAAACCGAGGGCCACCGCGGCGTATCCGTTCCGCTCGGGGGTTCTGACATCCACGACGGTACACGGTCCTGCTTCCACGACGGTAACGGGTATATGATTGCCCGATTCGTCGAAGACCTGGGTCATGCCAAGTTTTTTACCTATTAATCCAGTAGCCATTTCACCTCCCGGCCTTTCCCGATGTCTCCCGACAAGTGCTTCGGACGCCGGCGCATGGTTTATAATTTAATCTCGACGTCAACACCTGCCGATAGATCGAGCCTCATGAGCGCATCGACCGTTTGCTGGGTTGGCTCAAGAATATCAAGTATCCGTTTATGAGTCCTGATTTCAAATTGCTCACGAGATTTCTTGTCGATGTGCGGTGAGCGCAGCACACAGTACCGGTTTATTACCGTCGGCAACGGGATAGGACCGGCAACCCTGGCTCCCGTTCGCCGCGCCGTTTCTATGATCTCCCCTGCCGATTGATCCAGGAGCTTGTGATCGTAGGCCTTGAGCCTTATTCTGATTTTTTGTGCGGGCATTGGATTAATCCTCTAAAAAAGGGGTCGCCTTACTCCGTGATTTCGCTGACGACGCCGGCGCCCACGGTCCTGCCGCCCTCGCGAATCGCGAAACGAAGCTCTTTCTCCAT
>JAFGAS010000020.1 GCA_016933535.1 Candidatus Zymogenaceae bacterium | reverse complement strand
CGCCGGGATAAAGTCGGATTGTTCCACCCAGCTTCCGGCGGCGGCCGAAACCTGCTCGTCGACCCGAATGCAGCGGTAGATCTTTGCCCAGAACCACTCCGACGAATAGACACCGCCGTAGGCGTAAAGATAGGGCAGGCCCGTATCGCGCACCGCGTCCGCGAACTCCTCGGCCTCGCGATAGGCGGTGTGATCCTTCCACAGCCAGGCATAGGCGTTCTTATTTTCGGCAAAACGGCTGTCCTGCGTCAGGCAGGCACCGGCGGTATCGACCGGTATGGGCGTGCTGGCGGTGGTATCAACCCCGATTCCGATAATCCGCCCCGGGTCGATATCGGCGTTCCGCCGCGCCTCTATCAGCAGGGCCGGGACAAGCACATCGAGGGCTTCGATATAGTCCCGGGGGTCCTGCCGGGCCAGCAGCGCATCGGACGGATCGGTAAAGACCCCCTCGCTCCCCCGGGCGTACTGATGGACGGACGTGGCGACCTCCCGGCCCGTGGCCGTGTCCACAAGGAGGGCCCGGGCCGAGCCCGTGCCGAAATCAAGGCCGATGGTATAGGACGTCATTGGGTGCTGCTCCGTTCATTATACGGGCGGGTAAATCCCGCTCTTCAGACGGATAAGCCGTCGGCATCTTTCCGCCTATCGGTGATAACGCAAGATTCTCTCACCGCTGCGTATTATCGGTTCTATATCTCCGGCAGCGACTCTGCGTATTGTTTGATCTCGGCCAGGACACGCTTGACGTCATCGGGGTGCTGTCCCATCGCCCGGATCACGAGGGTCTTGGCGCCGTAGGTCGGGTACGATCCGATGGAGACGCCCGGAAAATCCTCGCCCAGCTTGGCCAGCAGGTGGGCGATGCGGGCCTCCACCTCGGACAGGACGATCTCCTCCGTATAGCGGTCGCCCTTCTGTTTTATGTATGTCCCCTCGATCCGGTCGGTGAAAATCGTCTTGAGCTCCTGGGGCACCCCCGGCAGGACGAATATCCGCGTCCCGTTAAATTCGACGGTCCAGCCCGGGCAGAAACCCGCCCCGTTTTCGAGGACAACCGCGCCTTCTGCGACCATGGCCATTTTTTTGGTCGCGTCGTTGATCTCCATCGTGGCCTTGATGAAGCCCTTTTCCAGGAGGAAGTTTGCGAGCTCTTCCCTGTGGGCCAGCGCCTCCCCGGAGACTTCGAGGCTTCTTCCCGTCGCCCGCGCCACGGCCGCGGCCGTCACGTCGTCCGGGGTCGCCCCCAGGCCGCCGCAGACAAAGAGAAAGTCGACGGCCCCGGAAAACTCGGCTACCCGTTGGACGATTCGGTCCGCGTCGTCCGGCAGCACCATCGCCGCCGCCACGTCCTCCCCCAGCAGGAAGAGCCTGCCAAGCAGCCAGTGCGTATTGGTGTCCAGGACGTGCCCCGAAAGGATCTCGCTGCCCACCGTGAGGATAATGCTCGACATATCTGATCTGCCACCTATAGGTTAGTGATGAACGCGTTGGGTCCGGTGATGCACGGCGTTATCCCAGCCGCCCCGCCGTCCGCACCGAGAAAAGGGCCGATTTAGGCACCGGGCCGCCCCGTCCCCCTACTCCTTTCGTGCCAACAGCCGGGAGGTCGCCCGCGCCATTCCCGCCTCGATAATCGTCCCCTCATTGTATGAGATCACCCGCATCCCCCGGACCAATTCGAGCAGCTCGTTGGAATCCAGGTAGTGGCTGGGGTCTTTACCCGGCATGAACCTGAATGTATCTATCGTGAAGGACTCAAAAATAAGGTAGCCCCCGTCTTTGAGCCCCCGGATCAGATCGGGAATAATCTTGCGGTTGAGATAGAAGAGATTGACGACCAGGTCGTAGGTCCGTGGCCTGATTACATACCGATCGATATCGGCAAAGATCAGGTTGACCGACGCCCCCGCCTCATCCATGAACCGGCGCGCCATCATCAGGCCCGCCCGGGAATTATCGATCCCGTCCACCACAAATCCCCGTTGGGCCAGGAAGACGGCGTTGCGCGCCGGCCCGCAGGCAACGTCCAGCGCGCGTCCGACCGGGATCGCGCCGATCCGTTCAACCAGGAAACGGGACGGGTGTTTCCAGATCTCCGGGTCTTCCGTGGGGTAACGCGCATCCCAGCGGGTATTGAGCGAGGGGAGATCCATCGATTGATTTGTCTTCACAGGTACCGGCGACTACTATAGCATATCGGGGATAAAACGAAAAATAAAAAAGGGCGACACGAAAGACGACGGCCGTCCGCATCATTCTCGATCGGATTTGAAGATCCCAACCGGCCGTCTCCCTTACCGGCGCGTCCGTTATGATCTTTGCGGCCTCAGCCGTATCACGGGTGGACGGCCGATGTTAAAAGGGAGGGCCCAGCAGAAATTCATCGGGGGATACGCCGACCAGGGCGTAGTCCTTGGCGAGGCGCACGCCGTCCCGTGATACGATGAAGAAGACCGCCGTTGTCCCCGGTTGCCTGCCCCGCACCACAAACGGCCCCGGGTTCCAGGTTCCGTTGGGCGCGATCGGGTCGATGGCCATCTCACGATAGGGGACATCGACGCCGTCCGAGGGATTTGTGGCTATTGTCAGGGTCAGGCCGGTCAACTCGCGGTCGGTGAGGTTGGCCACCGAAAAATAGATCTGGGTGGTAATCCCGATATCGGTCGACTCCATGAAGTTAACCACCGTAACCTTCACCTCCGGCGGCACGGTACTCATCCCGGCTCCCCCGGTGGCGCAGGAGGCCGTAACGACCATCAGCAACACAACACCCCAGCCGAATAGGGTCTTGGCATTCATGACAATCTCTCCATTTCTATTATGGCTTCAGTATACCACGGAACATACTTTTTCTAAAGGGCTCTTCGGAAGTGTTGACAGCCGTGCTTAACCATAATAGACTGAAAGTGAAGGAGGGCCGTTGAATGCGTTACGGAGGCGTAGACCTGGGTTCACTGACCGCCAAGGCGGTCATCATCGAAGACAGAACGATCGTATGTCATACGATTATCCCTGCGGGGTACAAGAGCGCCGAGACCGCCCAAAAGGTCATGGATATGTGCCTTTCGTCGGCCGGTATCGAGCTTTCCGATTTGGCCTATATCGTTTCCACCGGTTACGGGCGGATCAACGTGCCGTTTGCCAAAAAGCAGATCACCGAGATCACCTGCCACGCCAAGGGGGCCAACTTCATCTGGGCCGGCGCCCGAACGGTCATCGACATAGGCGGGCAGGACAGCAAGGCCATGGCCATCGATGAGACGGGCCGGGTAAAAGATTTCGTCATGAATGAGAAGTGCGCGGCGGGCACGGGGAGGTTTCTGGAGGTGATGGCCCACGCGCTGGAGGTGGACCTGGACGACTTCGGCGGGATATCGACGACCTCCGATGACCCCGCCAAGATATCCAGCATGTGCACGGTCTTTGCCGAGTCGGAGGTGATCTCCCACATCGCCCGCGGATTACCCAAGCGCGACATCATCGCGGGCATACACGACGCCATCACCAGCCGCGTGGCCTCCATGGCCCGGCGCGTCCCCATCATCGACGACGTGGTGCTAACCGGCGGGGTCTCCAAGAACGTCGGGGTGGTCCATGCGCTGGAAAAGAACCTGGGCCACACAATCCTCACCGACGAGCTTTCACAACTCGCCGGGGCGCTCGGCGCGGCCCTTCTGGCCCGGGACGCGTGGGAGAGGGAGCAGGCGGCATAACGCCGCCCCCGGGGGGTCGCGGCGGCCGCGGTATCTTGACTTCAGGTCGCCTGCGGCGTGTCGTGTCCGAAGAAAAACGCCGTCCCTCCGACCACGACGAACGCGACCGCAAACTCGGCGATGAACACCAGTAAGTAGCCGTCTATCGACCCGCCGCGCACGCCGAACGCGATCGAGAAGGCGACCCAGTTAAATACCAGCGTAAGAAACAGGATGAGGATTCTAAAAAGCTCCGCCCGCTCGAACGCCTTGACGAGCCGCTTCAGTTGTTCGAGGACGGTATACAGGTAAAACCACAACAGGACCCACCAGAGGACGACAAGCCCCGCCGTTACCCTGGATTCCATGAACAGGAGCAGCACCCCGCCCAGCAGGACCGTGCTGACGGCCGCGAGCCACCTGATCACCGTCCTGAGCTTCGATCCCTTCGGCAACGCCTTCGGCTGCCTGTCCACAACGAGGAAGAAGAGGACCAGCGTCAGGAGCAGGTTCAAATCCCAGTTGAGAAAAAAAGCTATCCAGTAACCCTCGCCACCGAAACTCCAGGGTCCCGGGGGGAAGAGAAAACCCTGAACGATCCCGGCGGCAACAGCTGACACGAAAAAAAGCACCGTATTCATGGAACGGTTCTCCCAAACAGGTTTAAGTCTTTCCTCCCCTCAAGCCGGCAGATGATCGGAAACGGCGTAGCCCCCGTGGCCGCGGGTAAAAAACGCGGTCGCATCAAGTTCATCATTGATCGCCTGTGCAATTATATAGTAAAATGTGTACAGTATAATAGAAAAAACGTATGATTACACGATGCCCTTGGGCAACAAGCCCGCTTCTTATCGAATACCACGATACCGAGTGGGGGAGGTTCACGCTGGACGACCGCGTCCATTTTGAGCACCTGTGCCTCGAGGGCTTCCAGGCCGGGTTGAGCTGGGAGACGGTCCTGAAAAAGCGCGAAAATCTCCGGCGGCTCTTTGCCGGGTTTGACCGGGAGAAGGTAGCCGCCTTCGGCGAGGATACGATCGCCCGAATTCTCGAGGATACCGGCGGTATCAGGAACCGCGCCAAGGTGCGGTCGGCCGTCAACAACGCGGCCCGGTTTGTGACACTCCACCGACAGGGCAAGACCTTTTCCGGTCTCCTGCTTGATCTCCTGGGGTCAAGCCCGATCGACCACCGATACCGGGAGCTTTCCCAGATCCCGGCGTTCACCGAGGAGTCGGTCGTTGTCAGCAAGGCCCTCAAGAAGCACGGGTTTACCTTCGTCGGCCCGACAATTATATATGCCCATCTTCAGGCGATGGGGCTCGTCAATGACCATCTGGTGGATTGTTTTGTGAGAAATGATTCAATGCTTAGCAACCCCCCTGTGTATGGTGGATAACATGGCAAGAACGGATAGTATACGTACTATGCTTATTGCGGCAAGCGCGATCGCGGTTTGTGCGGTCTCGTTGTTTTCCGCATGCCCGGCGGCTCGCGCAGAACAGCCGGATGATTCCGCGGCATCGTGGTATGGAAAGGGCCTTGAATTGGCCGACGATCTTGAGTACGGGAAGGCCATCGAGTGTTTTGACCGCGCGCTTGAGATCGAGCCGGATTACGAGCAGGCGCTCGTCGCCCGCGGGTCGGTGCTGTTGAACATCGGCAGGTATGAAGATACGTACCGCGACCTAAACCGCGCTGTCGAGCTAGACCCTCAGGACACCGCCGCCTACTATATCCGCGGCCTCGTCTACGAGCAGGTCAATAATTACGAGAACGCCGCGGCAGATTACACCGCGGCACTCATGATCGAGCCCGATAACGTCGATTGCCTCTTACGCAGGGGTTTGGCCAATAGGGAGATAGGAAAAACCGATGAGGCTATCGCGGACTTTCGGCGGGCGTGTAACCTGGGATACGGCTATGCGTGCGATGAGGTCGAGGCGATGCTCAAGAAAGGGCAGAATTAGGGGAGAATGGGCGGGCCCCTACAAGCACCCGAACGTATTATTACCCGTTAGCCGCCGCACTCCCCCTCCCCAGCCTCAGGCCGGTTTTATTTCGTAGCGGCAGGTATCGTCACCCCTGGCCTTGCATTTCGTCTCGAAGGTCCTGACACCCGTTACCCCCGCCCATGCGGCGTATTCGTCGAACGCCCCGTTGAGCCCCGTGCAGACGGCGGTATCCGTGGTGATGTTAATGCATGCCGTACACTGGGGATTGTCGTAGATGATCACATCGCCCTCCCGGGAGACTTTCCCCCTTCCGGTCCCTAGGGCGAAGAATTCAATCATTTTGTAGAGCTTCTCCTGCCCCGGGAGGTCTTTGAGGGAGTCGAAAAGGCCGGTTTCAATGGAGCGCTTCCCGGAGGATTTCCCGATCATGCGAAAGACAGCCTTGCCTCCAGACGTTCCCAGGACCTTATACCAGCTGGCTGTCAGTTTGCCGTACTCCTCGTCGGTATAGCTTTTTTCCATTGAATAGTCGGGCTTGTTTTCAAATAGTGTGATGAGGCCGCCGTAATTGAGCATCGCCTTCAGGCCGTTGGTACCGATGATTTCTTCGGTAGAATCGAGCACCATTCGAATAATGAGGTTGGATACGGTTTTTTCGGACATGGGAGGACTCCTGTAGAAGAGGTGGTGGAAGGGGAATGTGAATAGACTTCGGTTGCCGTATAAACGATATGAAAATTTATACTAAGAAACACGCGGGTCGTCAAGGGCAAAAGTGAGTGATGCTTACTTTTTTATGGAAGGGCTGAAAGAAAGGGGTACACGTGTTGACGATAGGCGAAGAGAGTCTATTTGCCGGGGACACCCTCGGCGAAAACAGTAACCGGCGAACCTTTGACGATACCGACGACCTGATGATCGCGGCGGCCAAGATCCTGATAAACCGTCTGATCGACATGAAGGAGAGCGGAGGCCCGGAATCCTAACCCGTAGAAACGAAGAAATAGTCAGGTGAGGAATTTTGGTGACACCATACTTGATTCGTAATACTCCAGATTAAACCGATAACTCGTAATTAAGTATGGTGTCACCAAAATTACGAGCACTTTCCGGATTCCTACCCTATCCCAAACACCCGCATCGTATTTTCGGCCGCCTGATCCATGAACGCTTGTGCGTCCTCTCCCCTCAGCCGCGCGCACGCCTGGGCCGTGTACTTGACGTAGGCAGGCTCGTTGCGTTTGCCGCGGAAGGGCTCCGGGGTCAAAAAGGGGCAGTCGGTCTCCACCAGGATTCGGTCGGCGGGCAGTTTCTTGACGACCTCGTGAAGCGTCTGTGCCTTCGGAAACGTCACCACCCCCGGCACGGATATGTAAAACCCCATGTCAAGGCAGGTCTTCGCGTAGGCCCAGTCGCCCGAGATGCAGTGGATCACGCCGGGACCCGCGGGCGCGGGAAAGCCGCCTTTCTCGTGCTGTTCGGCCAGGATTCTGAGGACCTGGTCGTGGGCGTCCCGGTCGTGGATGACGATGGGCAGTTTGAGGTCTGCGGCCAGATCAAGGAACTGATGGAAGACCCGGACCTGGACGTCTTCGGGCGAGAGCCTGCGGTAATAGTCGAGCCCCGTCTCGCCGATGGCCACGACCGTGGGGCCTGCGGCAAGCCGCCCGATCTCGTCGATGGTATTTTTCGTGACCATCTTGGCGTCGTGCGGGTGCACGCCGAGAACAGCGTAGATGTCCTTGTGGGAACGGGCGATATCGAGGGTCTTTTTTGAGGAGTTAAGGTCGATGCCGACCGTGACGATTGCCGAAAGCCCCTGCGCAAACGCCCGGGCGATGACCTCGTTGCGGTCGCCCGCAAACAGGTCCAGGTGGGCGTGAGAATCGATCAGCATATCAGGAAAGCCTGCCGCCGGGCGCCGCCTCTTTATCGACGGTCACCAGCGACAGCCCTTCTTTCTCGTCGACGACGGCAAGCAGCATTCCCCTGGATTCGACGCCCATGAGCTTGGCCGGCTTGAGGTTGGCCACAACCACGATGCGCCTTCCAACCATCTGCTCGGGGGTGTATTGCTTGCCGATGCCGGCCACAATCGTGCGTTCTTCGCCGATATCCACCGTCATCTTGATGAGCTTTTCCGACTTGGGGACGGCCTCTGCCGCCGTGACGATCCCCAGCCTCAGGTCGATCTTCTGGAATTCTTCATATGAAATGAGGTCTGCGACTATCGGTTCCACGTGTACCTCCATTTTCTTTGCTTCTTCCCTGACGATGGTCTGGCTGGCGTCCACCCGGGGGAAGAGCGCTTCGGCCACCGTGATCGGCAACCCACCGGCAAGCCCCCCCCACGCGGCCGTGGAGTCGAGGCCCGCGACGGCGGCCGTTGTGCCGACGCCGAGCCGGGTGAGGATCTTTTCGGCCGTCCCCGGCATAAACGGCACAAGGAAGACCCCCAGGAACCTCAAGCCCTCCAGCGTATTGTAGATCACCCGGGAGAGCCGCCCGGCCGTCTCTTCGGTCTTTGCCAGCTCCCAGGGCTGGTTCTCGACGATGTAGCGGTTGAGCAGCGACACCAGCTCCCAGACCGCGATCAGGGCCTTGTGAAAGGCAAACCCTTCCATCCCCTCGATGTAGTCGGCCCGCACCCGGGCCGCCGTTTCGACGAGATCCCCGTCCGTGGGGCCGGGGCCGTCTTTTGGATCGGGGACGCGCGAATCGAAGTATTTGGCGGCCATGGTCAGCGCCCGGTTGACGAGGTTGCCCAGGTCGTTGGCAAGGTCGGCGTTGAGCCGGGCCACCAGCGCCTCCTCGGAAAACGACGAATCCAGCCCGAAGGACATCTCCCGCATCAGGTAATACCGAAAGGCGTCAAGCCCGTATTTGTCCTTCAGGGACAGGGGGTTGACGATATTGCCCAGGGACTTGCTCATCTTGGAGGCCTCAATCGTCCAGTAGCCGTGGACGTTGAGGCTCTGATAGAGGGGAATGCCGGCTGCCATCAGCATCGTCGGCCAGTAGATGCCGTGGGGCTTGATGATGTCCTTGGCCGTGAGGTGGCGGCAGACGGGCCAGAATTTCTTGAACTTCGGGTCATCCGGATAGCCGAGGCCGGTCAGGTAGTTGATGAGGGCGTCAAACCAGACGTAGCAGACGTACTTGTCGTCAAAGGGGAGCTCGATCCCCCAGCTGATGCGCGTCTTGGGCCGCGAGATGCACAGGTCTTCCAGCGGCTCTTTCAAAAACGACAGCACCTCGTTTCGATAGCGTTCCGGCCGGATGAAGTCGGGGTTGCCGGTAATATGGTCGATGAGCCGGTCCTGATAGGTGCTCATGCGAAAGAAATAGTTGCTCTCTTCGATATATTCCGGCGTCGTGTCGTGGTCGGGGCATTTGCCGTCCACGAGCTCCCGCTCGGTGTAGAATCGCTCGCACCCGACGCAGTAGAGCCCGCCGTACTTGGCAAAGTAGATATCGCCCGAGTCGTAGACTTTCTGCAGGATGGACTGCACCACGCCGATGTGGTCGGGATCGGTCGTGCGGATAAAGCGGTCGTTGGTGATCATCAGGTCCACCCAGAGTCCCTTAAAGAGCCCGCTGATCTCGTCGGCATACTGCTTGGGGGACACACCCTTTGCCGCCGCCGCCCGCATGACCTTGTCGCCGTGCTCGTCGGTGCCGGTCAGAAAGAAGGTTTCGGCGCCCGTCAGCCTCTTATAGCGGGTGACTACGTCGGCCACGATGGTGGTGTAGGCGTGGCCGATGTGGGGTGCGGCATTGACGTAGTAGATCGGAGTGGTGATGTAGAAACGGTTGTCTTTTTGGCTATCGGTCATCTGAATCCTCGGTTTGGCGCCCACTGATAATTGATATGGCAAAAGCGGGAGCAGGGGAAATAAAATCCCTTCATGCGCCCGCCCGGTGCCCCTCGTATCCCATCTGCGGGAGTCTTGCCGCGCCCCAAGGTCGGCCGACCCCGGGCGCGCCGGTCCGCCCTATTGGGCCTCCTCCACGATTGAGTCCAGCATAATTTCCACCTCCGAGCCGTCCTCGATCTGGATGGTCACCCTGTTTGCCAGGACGTTCTGCCGAACGACCTTGCCCGTTCCCTTTTCGCTGGAGACGATCTTGCCGATCTTCGGCATGTCCCGCTTCATCGTGAGGTAGGTGTCATATTCGTATTTGAAGCAGCACATGAGCCTGCCGCACACCCCCGATATCTTGGCGGGGTTCAGTGAGACGTTCTGATCCTTGGCCATCTTTACCGAGACGGGCTCAAAGCTGGTCAGAAACGTGCAGCAGCAGAGTTCCCGGCCGCAGGAGCCGATCCCGCCCACGAGCCGCGCCTTGTTCCTCACACCGATCTGGCGCATCTCGATACGGGTATGGAATTTTGCGGCCAAATCCCGCACGAGGGCCCTGAAATCAATCCGCTCGTCGGCGGTGAAGTAGAAGATGATCTTGCTGCCGTCAAACAGGTGCTCAACGTCTACCAGGCGCATATCCAGGTTATGTTTCTCGATACATCTTTGACAGAAACCTTTGGCCTCTATCTCCTTTTCCCGGTTCTGTTTGAGCTTCTCGTGATCGTCGTTGCCGGCAACCCGAAGGATCGGCTTGAGGATCGTATCGGACGGCGGTTCTTCCTGATGTCGGGGGACAATGGCGACGGTCCCGACGGAAATTCCCCGTTCGGTCTCGACAATTACCTTTTCCATGAGAGGGAGTTCCAGCTCCCCTGCGTCGAAAAAGTAGACTTTTCCTCCCCCTCGAAAACGTATCCCTGTTATTCGTATCATTGGTTATATTTTAACTCTACAAGTCTGATAAAGAGAGCTTCCAGTGCAATGCGCATGTTAAGGTGCATACGGGAGGTCAGGATTCGCTCGATCTGCTGGGCGGCCTCCATGCTTTCGATGAGAGACCGGATGCTCGTTTGCGCCCACCGGCCGCCGAAATCCTTCACGAGCCGGTGATAGACGAGATCTCCCTCCCGGTGAGTCTCCCGGCTTATCATCAGGTCCCGATACCAACATTTCAGTATATCGATTATGTCAAAAATATCAACCTTATATTTTGTGACCGATTCGGACAGTTTTTGAATGCCAATCGGGTCGTTGAGGCCCATCTCCGAAAGCGTCTCGACCATCTGTTCCTGTGCCGAGACGAGCCCCCCCGATACCATCAACCGGGCGCGCGCCAGGCTCCCGCGGGCCATTTCGGCCGCATCCTGAGCCTCGCGGCCGCCGCCCAGGATTTCGGCAATCACCGGGCCCGGCAGCGGCGAAAACCTGACCTTCTGGCACCGGGAGAGGATCGTGGGGGGAAGGCTGAAGGCCCGGCCGGTCACCAGGATAAAATGCGTTCCGGCCGGCGGCTCCTCCAGGGTCTTGAGGATCGCCGCCGATGCGTCTTCGGTCATGAGATCTGCGGGATCGATGACGATAACGCGTGAGTCACCGGAAAACGGGTGATAGGCTACAATTCGTTCGATTTCCCGTATCTGATCGATCAGGATCCGGGTCTTTGACTCGGCGATCTCCACGTGGATCAGATCGGGAAAGGCACCCCGCTCTATCTTGCGGCAGGAATCGCATGAAAAGCAGGGGACCGCCCCTTGTGCCCGGCAGAATATCGCCCGGGCAAAGAGATCGGCGGCAAACCGTTTTCCGACCCCTTCCGGGCCGGAGAAAACCAGCGCATGGGGCACCCGTCCCGATTCGAGAAAACCCGAGAGGATGCCGACCGCCTGCCCCTGTCCCTTAACCGCCGAGAGATCGATCATATTCAAAAAATGCGGCCCCACTCAGCAGGGGCGGGGCCGAATATATCCTATACACGTTATCAGAGAGAAGATGCCGCTCCCCGGACGGACAAACGGCGCCCCGGGCCGCGACGATACTGTCGTCGACGGCCTCGGGTATGTTGCTGCCTGTCTTGCCTATGTGCGGCCGCCCCGGATTCCTACTTGGAGATAATGGTAAAATGGCCACGCCGGTTTCTCGCCCACGCCCCCTCGGTGTGTCCCGGATCCAGCGGCATCTCCTTGCCGTAGCTGATGGTCCTGAGCCGCGTGGAGCTGATGCCGAGATTGACCAGGAAGTCCTTTGCACTGCGCGCCCGCCGATCGCCGAGGGCCAGGTTGTATTCGATCGTACCCCGCTCGTCGCAGTGCCCTTCGACCTCGACCATGGTAGACGAGTTTTTTCTGAGCCAATCGGCGTTTCTCTTCAGTATCTCCTGGGCCTGGGAAGAAAGCGTCGACTGGTCGAAGTCGAAGTGGATATCCTCCAGCCCGTAGAGGGTCCCGTCCAGCCCTTCCCCGGGAATCTCCGTCCCCTCTATCCCGTGGCCCGGGCCGATATCGGTGGTTCCCCTGCCTTCCATCGTTGTCGTTGTTGTTGATTTACATCCGAATACCCACAACGAGAATATACTTAGGACGGCCGCCAACAGTATATATTTCACTACCTTCATGCCGAATCCCTCCATTTTTTATCTACTATAAACGAATTTGACCGTTCATTCAATACATTTTCATTCATATCCGATCATTCGCGTCAAAAAATCACGCGTCCCGACCAATCGGGCGACGTATCGTTGCCCCCCGTTGCCGGTATCCGTGTCTGGTCTGTGCCGTCGGCCCGCATCCAGTAGAGCTGGGAGCGCCCCGACCTTGTCGAGGAAAAGACGACAAATCTCCCGTCGGGCGACCACGAGGGGTCTTCGTTATCGTAGGTCCCCGACGTCAGGCGGGTGGTCCCCGTGCCGTCCTTGTTGACGACATATATATGGAACATCCCTCCGGTCATCCCCACGTAGGCTATCTTGTCTCCGCGGGGAGACCAGTCCGGAGACGTGTTGTACCCGCCCGAATAGGTGATCCGCTTGGCCGCACCGCCGGCCGGATTCATGACGTATATCTGGGGAGACCCCCCCCGGTCGGAGGTAAACGCAATCATGGAGCCGTCCGGCGAGAAAGACGGGGAGACGTCGATATCCGGCCCGTTCGTTAGGCGCTTGAGGCCGGTGCCCCCCTCCGAGATCGTATAGAGGTTCGGGTAGTAGTCCTTGCTCGACGTAAAGGCGATGCCGCCGCCCGCAGGCGAGAAGTCCGCGCCGATATTGATCCCCTCGAACCCCGCCACCAGCCGGTCGGAATGGGTCTTTATATTCATCATGAATATCTTGGGCGCGCGCTGTTTAAAGGAGCAGTAGACGATCTTGGTGGCGTCCGGCGACCACGAGGGAGAAAGGTCGATGACCCGGTTGCTCGTCAGGCGCACCTTGTTGTTCCCGTCCAGGTCCATGATGTAGATCTCTTTTTTCCCGTGCAGGTCGGTGACGAAGGTGATCATGGTCTGGAAGATCCCCTTCTCGCCGGTATACTCGTACATCAGGTCATCGGCAAACTTGTGGATAACCCGTGAGAAGTCGTTCTTGCCCGCCTTATATTTTCTACCGAAGACGAGCCGCTCGTTGGCCACGTCCACAAGCCGTATCTCAACCGCGATGTTGTTTCCCGATATCTCGTAGGTCGTCTTGATAACGGCGTCGGCCCCCACCTTCTTCCAGACCGCGTAGTTGGTCCTGGAGATATCTGTGCCCGGATCGGGGTTCGGGGTATACCGCGCCGGGCTGACCACATCGAAGATGCCGGCCATAAAGAGGTCCGAAAGGAGCGCCTTTCTGGCCTCGTCGGCGGCCGCGGGGTCTTTTGCCGATACCGCGATAAAGTCGGGGACCGCCACCGGAAACTTCCTGAAGCCGGGGGCGTCTATATCTATATAGACCTTGGCCGGGGCGGACCCGAACGTGCCGACAATCCCGATAAGGATGCCGACCATAACCGACACCGTAATGATCTTTCTTCTCATGCTCCTCACCGTTTATCCGAATGAAACCGTATTCCCACGTCAATCGTGGTATCCGTATATTTATCGGGGATGGGAGGAAGGGGGTCGGCCTTCTTGATGGCCCGAAACGCGCTGTCGTCAAACATGCCGTTCCCGGAGCCGCTCTCCTTCCATACATCCACTATTCTGCCATCCCGGCTGATCCTGATGCTGTATACGGTCGAAAGGCTGCTGGAGTTCAGACCCTCGGGTATCGCCCAGAGGGAGCGTATCCGCTTCCATATCTCGTTGTAATAGGCCGAGAGGTCGGGGTCCGGCACGCCGTGGCCCCTGCCGCCGGCGTTAAACACGTTGTCGTAGCCGTAGGGGTTGCCGCCTCCCGGTTTGCCGGGGGCGGGGTTGCCTGTCCCGCCGGCGGGCGTGGGGGGCGGTTGTTTCGGCTGCGGGGGTGCGACGGGTTCCTTGGGCTTTTCGGCGAGCCTCTTTTCGTCGGCCTGCTTCTTCTTGGCGGCCTCCTCGGCCTCGATCTTCTTCCTGATCTTTTCGATGGCTGAATTCAGGTCTTCGGTGGTCTCGGTCTTCTTATCGGCCGTCGTCGGAACCGGCGGCTTCTCTTCTTTTTTCGGGGTCTCTTTGGCGACTGTAACGGGCTCGGCTACCGGCTCTGCCGGAATCGTCACGGCCGTGTCCTCGGCCGGGGCGGCCGGTTGGGTCCTGTCTATCACCGCCGGCGGCTCCACGCCGTCCTGCCCCCCCTCCCCCGGCTCATCGCCGGAGACCAGGCTCACCGAATAGGGGGGAGAAAAGACGACCGTTTCCTCTTTATCCACGGCGACATAATAACCGAGCATCCCGAAGAGCACCAGGTGGATGAGTGCAGACAGGACGATCGTCAGAGAGAGTCCCGACCCGGGCCGCTGGAGTTTTGAGATTGATCTTCTCCTCGGCATCACTGTTCCTCTTGGAGCGGCTCGGTCACCATGCCCAGGTCGACGATCCCGGCGTTCCTCAGGGCCGCCATCACCTCCACCACCGTCCCGTACGAAACGCTCTTGTCGCCCTTCAGCAGGACCTTTTTGTCCGGCCAGAGCAGCCGCATCTGCGCCATCCGGTCGGTCAGGTCATCCAGTGTCACCTCTTCCTGGTCGATGAAGACGCGCCCGTCTTTGGTCACGGTAACGGTCACCGTCGAAGACTCCTTGACGATCGACTCCGCCCGGACCTGGGGCAGCTCCACGTCGAGCCCCTCGTGGAGCATCGGGGCCGTCACCATGAAGATGATCAACAGCACCAGCATCACGTCCACCAGCGGGGTGACGTTGATCTCCGAGAGAGTGGTGAACTCCTTTTTTCGGTTCTCCATCTACTTGATCCGCTTTACGTGCCTCTCCACGATGTTGGTGAACTCCGAGGAGAAGTTGTCCATCTCCGTGGTGAGGACCCTGATCTTGTTCAGGTAATAATTATACGCCACGACCGCGGGGATGGCCGCAAACAGCCCGAAGGCGGTGGCGATCAGCGCCTCGGATATCCCCGAGGCCACCACGCCGATGGAGGCCGAGCTCTTGATCCCGATCCCGCGAAAGGCGTTCATGATCCCCCATACCGTCCCGAACAGCCCGATGAAGGGACACGTGCTTCCCGTCGTCGCCAAAAACGTCAGGTGGCTCTCCAGGCGGGTCACCTCTTCCATGATGCTGCGCCTCAGCACCCGGCTGATACTCTCCACACCCAGAAGCTCCGTGCTGATGCCGGCGGCGTCCCGGGGGGTGGGGTTGCCCATGTCGTCGGTACGCGTTTTCGGGAGCCGGGCGGCCGAGACCACCCGCTGGAATTCGAGGTAGCCGGCCCGGAACACCTGGGCAATGGGGCTCTTCTTGTATCGGCGCGCCTCCTCGTAGAGGATCGAGAGGCGCTTGTTTGTCCAGAAGACCTCCAGGAACAGGCTCGACTCGTGCCGGGCCGCGTTGATGACGAAGAACTTGTAGATGATGATCCCCCAGGAGACGACCGAGAAGAACACGAGGATCATGATGACCCCCTTGACCACCGGCCCGGCCTGCATGACGGTCTTGATGGTCTCGATATCCTGGGCGTTGCCGAATAACAGCTCGATGATCCCTTCGATAAAATCCACCTCGTGTCTATTAGATATAAGTTTAAGTAAATTATATTTATTTTATGCAATATTATATGCCTTGTCAACAGGTTTTAGGAGTGATCCGAAAAAGATGTCCGCCCTCGCGCGGGCGCGGCCGGCAACGATGAACATGCCCGGCATGCCGCCGAATCGGGCCCGCCGGGCGGCCGCCCTGCCCGATGAATCGCGTCGGTGCGGTCACTATGCCCGTTTCGTGTCGGTTTGCCCCTCTCCCGCCGCGGCCCCGGAAGGCCTGCCTCTTTTGGTGACTCTATCGTCAAATTAAATTTACCACGTTTGGGATTTTACGGACCCGGTCGTGCCGTAATCGGCCGGCCCCCCCGTTACTACGGGCCGCCCCTTGGGTGTTTGTTCATCGCCCCCCCCCGAAGCAGGCCTTGCGGGACGATAGTCCCCCCGTTTGTTTTGACACGCACCCCTTTCGGATGGTTCCACGGCCCGCCTGCGCTAACCCGCGCCCGAAATCGGCGCCGACGCGCGCTTTTTCCCATTTTTTCCTTGACATACAATATGTTGGGCCGTAGTATATATCCACACACTATATAGTGATGTAAATCCGGTCCACGAGCTATTCCGCTCTATTCATTTCTTCTCTTTCACGATCTTCGAGGTGCGCCATGGCACAGATAAAGGAATTATTCGTCCGGGATGAAACGCGGGCAGATGAAAACAAAACCGGGGATCTCTTTCCCGAGCTTCGCTCATCCGGCCCCGCCGATGCCTCCGGGCCTGCCCCGGCCCAAGAGCCGCGTGCGCTCGCCGGTGACGGCCCCGCGCAGTCCGGGACGGCCGAGATCGAGCCGGGCGGCGCCGACGACGATTCCGACGACCATATCGAAGACCATTCCGAAGACCATTCCCGCGACAATACCGGCGACACCGCCGATATTGACGCCGGGGACGCCGCAGTCGCCCGGATAGCACCGAAGGCGGTCGAAGTGCCGCCCGGGCCGGCCGCGGAAGGGCTCCCGGAGCCGGTCCTGGACGAAAACGCCGTCACGGTGCTGGAGCGGCGCTACCTCAAAAAGGACGAAGAGGGGGCGATCGTCGAGGGTCCCAAAGATATGTTCCTGAGGGTGGCGCGCAACATCGCCGGGGTGGAGCGGAACCATGACCCGGCCGCCGACGTGGAAGCCGTCGCGCGCACCTTCTATACCCTCATGGCCTCGGGCGATTTTCTGCCCAACTCCCCCACCCTCATGAACGCCGGGCGGGAGATCCAGCAGCTCTCGGCCTGTTTCGTGCTGCCGGTGGGCGACTCGCTCAAAGACATCTTCGAGACCGTAAAAAACACCGCCCTCATCCACCAGAGCGGCGGCGGCACCGGCTTTTCGTTTTCGCGCCTGCGCCCCAAAAACGACATCGTGAAATCGACCAAGGGCGTCTCCAGCGGCCCGGTCTCGTTCATGACCGTCTTTGACGCCGCCACCGAGGCCATCAAGCAGGGCGGCACCCGCCGCGGCGCCAACATGGGGATCCTCAGGATCGACCATCCGGACATCGAGGAGTTCATCCACGCCAAGGAAAACCTCAAGCGCTTCAACAACTTCAACATCTCGGTGGCCCTCACGGAAGAATTCATGCGGGCCGTCACCGACGGCGGCGACTACAACCTGAAAAACCCCCGCACCGGCGAAAACCAGGAAAAAAAGGACGCCCGCAAGATATTCGACGAGATCGTCCGGATGGCCCACAAGAGCGGCGAACCCGGCATCGTCTTCATCGACCGGCTCAACGCCGATAACCCCACCCCGAAGGCCGGCGCGATCGAGGCCACCAACCCCTGCGGCGAGCAGCCGCTGCTGCCGTACGAGTCGTGCAACCTGGGCTCCATCAACCTGGCCCACATGGTCGCCCCCGACGGCACGCCGGACTTTGCGAAGCTGGGCACCACGGTCGAGACCGCCGTGCGCTTTCTTGACAACGTCATCGACGCCAACAAATATCCCCTGCCCGATATAGACCGGATGACCAAGACAAACCGCAAGATCGGCCTGGGGGTGATGGGCTTTGCCGAGATGCTCATCCAGATGGATATCCCGTACGACTCCGAGGAGGCCCTGGCGGCCGCCGAAGACGTCATGAGCTTCATCCAGAGCCGTTCCAAGGAAGCCTCCATGAAGCTGGCCGTCGACCGGGGGTCGTTTCCCAACTTTCACGAGAGCAGGTACGCCGCAGACGGCGTGCGCATGATGCGAAACGCCACCACCACCACGATTGCCCCCACCGGCACCATCAGCATCATCGCGGGGGCCAGCTCCGGCGTGGAGCCGATCTTTGCGCTGTCGTTTATCAGAAACGTCATGGACGACGACGAGCTCGTGGAGGTCAACAAGCTCTTTGCGGCCCGCGCCCGGCGCGACGGGTTTTACAGCGACGAACTGATGAAAAAGATCGCCAAGACCGGCTCTCTTTCCGGCATCAGTGAAGTCCCGGACCGCGTGAAAAGGGTCTTTGTCACCGCGCATGACATCGCCCCCGAATGGCACATCAGGATGCAGGCGGTCTTCCAGAAATATACCGACAACGCCGTCAGCAAGACCGTCAACTTCTCCGAGCACGCCACCGAAGACGACATCCGGCGCGTCTACGAGCTGGCCTACGAGCTGGGCTGCAAGGGGGTCACGGTCTACCGGGACAAGAGCCGCCAGGCCCAGGTGCTCAACATCGGCGAGGTCAACCGCGAGGGGGCGGCCGCGCCCCAGCTCGAGCTGCCGATGGAAGGCATTGCCCCGCTGGCCGTCGCCCGGACACCCCGTCCGCGGGCCGACGTCACCCGGGGCACCACCCGCAAGATGAAGACCGGCTGCGGCGACCTCTACGTGACGATAAACGAGGACGAGCACGGGCTGTTCGAGGCGTTTGCCCAGATGGGCAAGGCGGGCGGTTGCTCGGCCTCCCAGAACGAGACGACCGGCCGGCTGATCTCGCTGGCCTTCCGCTCCGGCATAGACATCAACTCGATCATCAAGCAGCTCTCGGGCATCCGCTGCCCCAGCCCCTTCTGGTACAACGGGAGCCAGATCCTTTCCTGCTCGGACGCCATCGCCAAGGCGCTGCGGCTCTACATCGAAGAGTCCGGCGAGCCCCAGATCAAAAAGCTCATCCGCGACGAAGAGCCGCTGCGCTCGATCATGACCTGCCCCGACTGCGGCTCGTCGATGGTCCACGAAAGCGGCTGCGTGACGTGCACGGCCTGCGGATTTTCCAAGTGTTGAGCGATCCGCGAAAATCTTCGATTTTGCGCGGGCCGAGAGACGCCACCCACGGAAAACATCGTTTTCCGCGGGACCCGGCGGGGCCGATGTGGCAAGTCCCTGACTGTCACCGGATATGACAATTCTCCCGTAGGGGCGGCATATATGCCGCCCGCATGACACCCCACGAAGCAGGCTTCCCAGGGGCCTCTTGTAGGGGCGGCTCGCGAGCCGCCCACGGGCCGCCGGGCACGATGAATCGTGCCCCTACGGATGTTAGGGCCGTTTCGTATTTGAACCCGTAGGGACGCCATTTATGGCGTCCGCTTTCTCACGACGCCCCCCGTGTACGCCCCCCGAGATGAACAGAATAGGAGCGGAGCAGTTTAAAGATATTTTTTTGCGCTCAGGAAAAATGATTGTTCAGGGGCGCGGTAATGAACGGCTTGGCCTTGTGATTTTAAGACAGGAGGACTGGTAATGGACCATACACGCAGTATTCGAAGATTACTCCCTGTCGTTTTGTGTATTTTCATCTTTTTACTTCTTCTGCCCGCGTGCGAAAAGAAAGATATACCGCCCCGGCCGGAGGGGATAGAAACCATGGCCCTCGAATCGTTCTATCCCGAAAACATCAAGCACATCACGCTAAAGGATCACGACTGCATCTATGTGGACATGGGTTACGGGACCCCCGTGATCTTTCTGCAGGGATTTGCGACGAACATCACGATCTTTGACGGTAACTATCCCGACTTCTCCGCGACCCGGCGGGTGATCGCCTTCGACTATCCCGGTTACTACCTCAGCGAGAAGAAGGCAAACACCCCCTATAACCTCGGGTACATGGCCGACGCCGTATGCGAGCTTATCGAGAAGCTCTCCGTCGAAAACGTCGTGCTCGTCGGAAGCTCAATGGGAGGCGCGATAGCGATCGAGACCGCGAAGCGCTGCCCGGACAGGCTCTCGGCAATGGTCCTTATCGCGCCGTCCGGATTTTCCGGTAGGGCTCCGGTGAAGGCCCGCATCATGGGCGTGCAGGAAAAACTCGTGCCCGCGGAGTTCTTCCGAAAAAAGTTCTTCGATACGCTCCTGCTGCGGGCGGATACCTTTTTCGTGGATAAAGAACACCCCAAGAAAGACGCGTTCATCGCACAGTATTACCTGATGAAAGACAGGGACGACTTCGATCTCTGGATCGGTACCCTGACCCGGATGGCGCGTGCGACGCTCTCCGCCGATAACCGCACGGGCCTTGAGGACATCACCATCCCCACCTATATTATGTGGGGAGACTCGGACGAGGCGTTACCCGTCGAGGGGTCCTATATCGCACACGACGCGTTCGAAGACAATGCAACTCTGGAGGTCATCCCCAACGCGGGGCATATCTTCTTCGTGGAACAACCCGCGCTATTCTTTGAAAAGGTTGACGGGTATCTGAAATCGAAGGGCCTTTAGAATAGCCTGGCGCACGATACCCATGAAGGAAAGCGTATCGGCGCGTGAAGACGTACCCGCAAGACAGTACGGTGCACAATAAGGCCATGGTGATCCCCCCGGACCTGGAGGAACACGATCTGGCCGGATACCTGGAGGACATCTATCACGAATACGCGACCGAGAGCCATCCGTCGGTGAGGAGACTGGATTAAACGGGATGGGAGGCGGGGGGTGGCGGTCTTCTATTCACCGTCATTGCGAGGGGCATAGCGATGAAGCAATCTGAGCTTTTCACCGTCATTGCGAGGCCGTCGTAGACGGCCGTGGCAAAGCATAATAGTGTCGCCTCCGGCGACGATCACTATTGTCATTGCGAGGAGCCGAAGGCGACGAAGCAACCTTCTCACTGTCACCGTATAATGACCGTCAGGGACCATACGCCAAATTAAGTTTGGAAACTTTAGGACTTGGTAGATTTAGGCTGGGAGGGTATGATACGTAGGAGTCAACGAAAGACAAGCCCCCTTTTCTATCACAGGTTCGGAGTGTAGACCGTAATGTTCGGAATGTATAGATTTCTCCTGGCCACGTTCGTTATTCTGGGCCATCTGTGGAACCGGGTTTTACCGTCCACGGGAGGGTATGCGGTTTTTGGTTTCTATGTACTCAGCGGATACTTGATGACGCTTATTCTGAACGAGAGATACGGTTTCACCATAGGGGGGGCTATCCGATACCTCGGCAACCGCGTCCTTCGAATTTACCCGGCCTATCTGTGCCTCGTGGGTATAACGCTCATCCCGCTTATTGTGGTTCCGTGGCTTGCCTGCCAGCTGGGTAGAAGCCTGATTTTGCCGAGGACCTTTATGGAATGGGCCGCGAATATCGGATTGCTGGGCCTTGACCATTCGCTCCAATCCCGCGTTATCCCGCAGGCGTGGTCACTGTATGTCGAACTGGCCTTCTATCTGTTCATGGTTTTCCTGGCGCGGAACAGAACGGTGACCCTGGCCTGGTTCCTGTCGAGCATTGTCCTGACCGGCTATCTGAATATATACGGGACTGGACTCGACAGCATATACTACTCTATCGCCTCGGGCTCGCTGCCCTTTAGCATGGGTGCTATGGTCTACCACTTTCCGGTTAAGGCTAGGCCGGGTTTCCTGGTTCCACTCGTTGGGCTTTATATAGTTAATGTGCTTCTCCTGGAACCCCCCTATGGCGGGATTGACTTTTACCTTGCCATTATCTTGAGCGGCCTCATCCTGATAGTTTTAAAGGACATCAAGACCCCAAAATGGTTTGCCCGGATCGATAAGCTGGCCGGCGATCTCTCCTATCCGATGTATATCTCTCACTTCACGGTGGGGGTCTATGTGCTCTGGGCGTTCTGGTCCAACACTCCAAAACACCGGGGGGCCGATTTCTTCTTCCTGAGCTTTGGTTATACGCTTATACTATCGTATGCGGTTCACCGGTATATAGAAAGGCCGATAGAGGCAATCAGGGAAAAAATCAAGCGTGTGAAAATACAGAGGGCAATTGGAAGCGCCGTCCCCGCCGGCGACTAAATGACAGACGAAAGACTTGAAGCGTTTTTTCTTTCACCGTCATTGCGAACGTAACGAGGGCGTGCCGATTGTCAAGGGGAAAAGATAAAAGCGGGCTATGAGAGTAACCGTTACTGTAAGGCGCCTTTTGGATCTCAGTAACTTCAGTTGCGTTGTTGGCACATCAGTAACATAGAGGCTGAAGGTGTTTATTAAATAGATAGGCAAATGAGGTATTTTTCCTTCTAGCGGTGTCCACGTCATAGCACCTTAGGATTTCTGTCTTGAAGGCAATCGTAGATCCTCCAAACCTCCTGGGCATAATCTCCTTAAATTTACCCTTACCTGAAAAAGTTACGATCTTACCGGACAGTTTAACCGGATAAAAGAGGTTTTCGGCGGAAGAAAGGGCCATCCCCGGGTTATTAAACT
>JAFGAS010000019.1 GCA_016933535.1 Candidatus Zymogenaceae bacterium | reverse complement strand
CGGTCCGCGTGGCTCGACTCGCTTCAACGGGAAAAAGCCGCCTTTATTCAGGTTCTCCGGACAATGACCGCCGCTCAGGTCTATGCCATCGCCCGCAAGGCTCTCGGTGATATTGCTCACGCCGACCTTGAAACGAGCGCCATTGAAGTTTTTCTTGCGCGATTACGTGAACTCCCGGAACCGGAAAGAAAAGCCCTTGCCGCTTCCATCGAAGAAACCGGAAACGAGGTGACCGTCAGGAGCTTTTTCGAAATCGCCCCGGAATTGCGTCAAAAGGCAACGGATAGTCTGCACCGGCACATTGCCGCCGGAATCGCTGTGAACTTCGAGACCGCCCCGGACCTCATCATGGGAATCGAATTAAAAACCCGGGGTCATAAAATCTCCTGGAGCCTCCAGGACTATCTCGATGAACTGGAAGAAAAAACCCTCCGGGCGCTGGAAAAGGAAGACCGGCAAAAACCTCGCAGTCAAGCCGAAAAAGAGATCCCGAATGAAGGACCTGAAAAGAAGCTGCGGATCACCAAAGAGTCTGATGACAAGGATGAAAGCTGAAAAGAACACCCTCACCGAGATACTCTCTCAAACCATTGATACCCTGAAAAAGACGAGAGACGGGTACGGACCGGCCCCCCGCATCCGCGAGGTCGGTACGGTAACCGCTGTCGGCTCAGGCGTCGCCCGGGTAACCGGGTTGCGGGGAGTAAAATCCGAGGAACTGCTCCGCTTTGACGGAGACTGCATGGGAATAGCCTTTAATGTCGATCACAAGGAGATCGGCGTCGTCCTGCTGGATGAAGCCGAGGGGTTGCGTGCCGGTGGTGATGTCCAGCGCACCGGGCAATCGATGGAGACGGTCGTGGGGGAGGCGCTACTGGGTCGGGTTATAGACGCCCGCGGGCGTCCCCTTGATAACCGGGGACGCCTTGAGATCCTGGACCGCCGTCCCGTGGAGCGGCCCGCGCCGCCAATCATGGATCGCGCTCCCGTCACCGTTCCTTTACAGACCGGCATCAAGGTGATCGACGCCCTGATCCCCATCGGCCGGGGACAACGAATGCTTATTTTGGGGGACCGTCAAACCGGTAAGACAGCCGTGGCCCTCGATACCATTGTCAATCAAAAAGAGAAGAACGTCATCTGCATCTACTGCGGCATCGGTAAGCGGGGATCGGCCATGGCAAAGATTATCGCCGATCTTGGGGAGCAAAACGCCCTGGACTATAGTCTGGTAATGGTAACCACCGAGGAGGATCCTCCGGGCCTCATCTTTGTCGCCCCCTACGTGGCCACCACCATGGCGGAATACTTCATGGAACAAGGCAGGGATGTCCTGATCGTGTATGACGACCTGACGCGCCATGCCCGTGCGTACCG
>JAFGAS010000018.1 GCA_016933535.1 Candidatus Zymogenaceae bacterium | reverse complement strand
TAGGTTCGTCCCATTATATAGGGGAGAACCCGTGGGGTCAAGAAACCGTTCCCGAAACTGCGGCGTGTCAAACGGGGGGGTGTGGGGGTGACCGCGTTCGATTGTTTTCAGCGGGCAGGGGCGAGGTTACCGGCCGGAGCGTATTTTATCGATGAGGTTCGTGGTTGAACTGCCCGACGTGAAGGGAATGCGAACCACGGTGCCGCCGTGAGCTTCCACCACATCCTGCCCGATAATCGTGCCTTCGGCCCAGTCTTCTCCCTTCGCCAAAACATCGGGTTTTAGATCGGTAACGATGGAGAGGGGGTCGACTTCGCCGAAGATCGTTACATAGTCAACCGAAGAGAGGGCCGCAAGCACTTCGGCTCGATCCGCTTCAGGCACGAAGGGCCGGTCGGCGCCCTTTAAGGCGCGAACCGACTCGTCGCTGTTTAAGCCGACAATCAAGACGTGGCCGTGTTCTTTCGCCTGCTTCAGCAGGCGGACATGCCCGACATGAAGAATATCGAAGCACCCGTTGGTGAAGACGACGGATTTCCCTTCCCGTTTCAGTGCCTCGACGATCGGTATCAGCTCTTTTCTCGACTTGATTTTTTCGTTCACAACCTTTTCTCTCGCCGCTTTTCCGGTGCTGTCGTTCCCGCGCTGCTTCGATCTATTGACCCGGGAGGGTAACCGAAAAACCTTGGCTGCAGGCGGCCTCGTATCCATCGTCGGCACGGATGGAAATGGTATGGGCGCCGGCAAGGGTGGGATCGATGCGCCAGGTAAGGAGGCCGCTTTCGGCATCAATTGATACCCCCGGCGGGGCTCCTTTGTCAAGAGAAAAGGTGATATCGTCGCCGTCGGCGTCCTCGGCTTCCACCTGATACGTATAGATGCCTTCACTCGGAAACGGTTCCGGCGGCGTCGAGGTAATTTCGGGCACCGCGTTGGCGATGCGGGTGCTTAAAAGGCACGGTGCTCCATCCGAGGAGCCGTCGTTGGGGACGATCTCCACTGTTACCGTGTCGCCGCGTTCAAAGTATTCGTGGGAAAGGGTTGGCCCATCCGCTCCCTCCACCGCTTCCTCCTCACCGGCTGCGGTTACCGTCCAGCGGTAGGAGCAGTTCACGTAATCCCAGTCGGGATCCCTGGTCTCAACCTCCACCTGCAGGGCGGT
>JAFGAS010000017.1 GCA_016933535.1 Candidatus Zymogenaceae bacterium | reverse complement strand
TGGTCCGGGGGAAAGTCTGTCCTCTGTGGCGGCTCGGCTAAAAATAAAAGTATTGTAAATGAGACACTCCCTTCGGGCACGTATACGGTTCTGCCCGGCCTGTACGGAGAGAAAAAGGCGACTGTCACCATTTACCTGCAGTATAATACAAGAGTGATAGCTCCCTTTTAACTGAAATTGGATTTGACCTGCCCCCTGAAAACGGGAAGGGGGTCACGTTTCCGTTTGACTCTAAACCATTATAGAGCGATGAACGGAGACGTGACCCCCTTTTATTTTCAGTTGTGCATTTACAGGGAACCGGCGTGGTGCTATATTCCCGGTCATGGCAACGGTACAGACCGTAGAGGACGAACAAATGAACAAGAGAACGATATCCGTGGTGATTACCGACCTGGACAATACCCTGTTTGACTGGTTCGGGATCTGGTACCGGTGCTTTCGGCCGATGCTCAATGAGATCGTGCGGATAAGCGGCGTGCCGGAACAACGGATTATCAGGGAAATAAGAACGGTCCATCAGAAATACGGGACCACGGAATACGCGTTCCTCATAGAGGAGCTCCCGTCGGTCAGGCGAAAACACCCGAACGGCGATATACGCGTGATATACGATGCCGCCATCGAGGCCTACCGGGAAAACAGGCGGCGGCACCTCAGGCTCTACCCCACGGTCATGGATACGCTCGCGTCAATAAAGCAAGCGGGCTGCCTGTTGGTCGCATACACGGAATCGGTGGAATTCTATACGAATTACCGGATCAGAAAGCTGGGGCTCGACGGCGTGATCGACGTCGTCTATTCGCCCCCCGACCACGCGGTGCCGGAGGACTTCACGCCCGCCTACCCGCCCGAGACCTATACCTTTGCCCGGACGGTGCAGCGGCACACGCCCGAGGGGGAATATAAGCCGAACCCCAAGGTCCTTCTGGGTATCATCGGGGATATCGGCGCCGCAAAAGACGAGGCAGTGTACGTGGGCGACAGCCTGCACAAAGACATCCAGATGGCCCAGGCCGCCGGCGTCCTGGACGTTTTCGCTGCGTACGGCAGGATACAGGAAAAAGAGGCGTACGACCTGCTGGGGCGCGTCACCCACTGGACCCAGGAGATGGTCGAACGGGAACGCTCCGCCGCCGCACAAAACATCACACCGAGCATTACGCTCAAAAAGGAGTTCGCCGAGATGCGCGCGCACGTCCATTTTGTGGACTTCGGAAAAACCGGAGAATAGAACGGTTCTTTCGGCTTGTTGGTTGTGCGGGTTTGGGGGGAATACGGCGGGCTGCATGTGTGCGGCCCGTCTGAGGTCGCCAAGCGGAGGATTGCCGCGTTTCGCGCTCTGGAGAAGGGTCAAACGGAGATGCGGCCCCTTTTTTTTGGATAGAGACTAAATCTAATCCAGTTGTCGTCTCGGATGCCAAGAGTAATGCTGGAGTCTTTTGAACAAAAAAAGGGCCGGTTTCCCGGCCCCGATGGTACGTCTATGGTCGCAAAAGTGACAACTTAAAAACGCAAACGACCACATGCTCATTAAATGGGTCTCCCCTCTGACGGTAACAGAGGCCCATGACGATGCTCATGACGTTCATGTCCGCCCCTGAAGTCGCCCCGGGCGCCCAGGGGGGCTCCCACGTTGCAGAAAATAGCGCCGTTTTCGCCTGTCCCGACGATGAATACGCTGTACCAGAGGTGGGTTGTCGGATTATAGATGGGCTGAGCCACGCCGTCGACAATCCAGACGTTAGAGAACCCCGTTACCGGGTCGCCATTCTTGTCTACCAGCAGCCCCTGCTGAGGCGCCGCCAGGGCCATGCCCGCGCTGAAAAGTACGATCAGGAGCGCCAATCCAAGAAACATCAAAGACTGTTTTTTCATTGTTCATCCTCGTTGATAAGTTATCATACAGTGTATCACAAGTATCGTGATTGCGATAGTAAAATCAGGTACCCTGATAAAATAAGATAGAAAAATGGCTGGCCCCCATCCGGGAGATCGCCCAGAACCTCAACACGGCGGTGCTGATCATCGACCACCTCAGGAAGGGCGTGGGCGCCGATTCGGACGCGGTGGTGGACCTGCTGGGCTCCACGGCCAAGGCGGCATTGTGCGACGCGGTGATGGGGCTCTACCGCGAGCGGGGAAAGGCACAGGCACGGCTTTTGGTGACCGGGCGCGATATCGAGGAGCGCAGCCTGGCGCTGACCATGGATTGGCAGACGGGCCTGTGGCGCTGCGAGGGCAGGGCAGACGCCTTTGAATTGATGGGCCGGCAGGCCGAGATCGTGGAGGTGATACGCGAGATGGGAAGCGCCGGGATCGTGGAGATAGCCAAAGCGGTGGATTTAAACAAGGGAACGGCCTATAGGGTATGCTCCGAGCTATTAGAGCGGGGGGCGATAGTGAAAGGGCGATTCGATAATGGCGTAGTCCGGTACTCCCTCAGCAATGAAGTAGAAGAAGATGATGAAGAAGATATTGAAATGCCGTAATAGTAACCCGGTAATCCGTGTAACCATGCAACCGCGCAACCGTGCAACCACGGCTCCTATCCCTTAGGGGAAGAAGCTGGTTTCAATGGTTGCACTTAACGGGGGACGTCTGCAACCATCTAACTACATAATATTCTTATAGATAAGGTATGGTTGCGGTAGTTGCAGGTATTGCTAATATCGACCGAGAAAAGATTAAATGATTATAGGTAGTGCACTATTTGTTGCTGGATTTTCGATCAGTTTTAAGATATAGTCTAGACATAGATTTAAAGAGACATTAGCCAAAATCACATCAGTTCTCGGACCGGCCATGAAAGGTACTCAAGCGATACTTCCCATGCAATCAGCAAAGGTGATTGACCTTAACGCGGACCCGTGTCGCATTCTAGTCGGCGATTCGCTTAAGATACTCGAAGAGTTCCCCGATAAAGTGTTCCAATGTTGTATTACATCTCCACCGTATTGGGGTCTTCGGGATTACGGTATTGAAGGACAGGTTGGTGCCGAGATGGATGTTAATGATTACATCGGGCACCTAGTGAAAGTATTCCAAGAAGTTAGGCGAACACTTCGGAATGACGGTACGCTCTGGCTGAATATAGGTGATTCATACACAAGCGGGGGTCGGACCTGGAGACAGAAAGACTCAAAAAATAAAGGCCGCGAGATGGATTACAGGCCTCCCACACCAAAAGGATTGAAACCTAAGGACTTAATTGGCGTTCCATGGAAACTTGCTTTCGCCCTTCAGGAAGACGGTTGGTATCTTAGATCTGATATTATTTGGTATAAGCCAAACTGTCAGCCCGAATCCGTCAAAGATCGTCCAACCCGAGCACACGAATATCTATTCTTGTTTTCAAAGACAGAAAAAGGTTATGTATATAATTACGAGGCTATACTAGAGTCTACTAAGGAAGGAAATGGCAAAAAGAATCGAAGGACCGTTTGGGCTATAAATACCAACGGTTTCAAGGGCGATCACTTTGCGGTGTTTCCCCCTTCCCTTGTCGAGCCGTGTATGCTGGCAGGCTCAAATGAAGGTTCGATGGTTTTGGATCCCTTTTTTGGGACGGGGACTGTCGGCGAGGTGGCTATAAGAAAGAAACGAAATTGTGTGGGTATTGAGCTTAAGCCCGAATATGCCGAAATAGCCATAAAAAGGTTGAAGTCCGTTACTCCTGAATTATTCTAAGTTTCCCACCGGCGCGAATTTCCATTCAGCATGTAGAATGCAGTACTTTTTCTTTAGATCCTTTATCTGAAGCTTTCTTTCCCCGCCACCGTCAAAGTAAAGGGAAAACTTAAGTCCACCCTTTGATGATTTATCTTGAGGCTGTTGTTTACCATTTTCATAGACATTGCAGTACCCAGGTTTCACGATCTGAGTACTGTTCTGCATCATTACAAGTTCCCCTTGCATCGCTTCTAGGAGTAAATCTTTTGGAATTTCTATTAGTTCATAGTCCCAATAGTCCGGGGGTTTTCCGAGCAATCTCAGAACAAGGATACGGTCGTACCCCCGGATATGCCTAAAAAACTGGTTTCTTAATCCTATTAGCTCATCTTCTTTATCAGTCCAGATACCCTTTCCAAGTTCCATGAACTTGGAGATATGTATACGATCAGCTTTTAAGCTTTTATCGGCCTGCGTCTTCAGTGAAAAGCGTTGCTCACGAATTTCGATATCATGTCCGGGATTACCGGCTTTAGCTTTCTTCGCAAGGATATCGTTTTCATTGAGGACGGCTACAAGAGCAAATTCAAATTTATCTTTAGTAAATGGTTCCGCTGAAGAACTGTGATGACTTCTTAAGGCGTCACCAAAAGCATTTAATACGTCATCATTTACGATTATATCGGATTCCTTCTCGCGCGAGAAGCTATGATTGCTCATAAACTGGTCGATTATTTGGTTTATCTTTCTAAGTTGATTTATTGTGAGTTTCAGGAGCTTCTCGCCGACTATTTGTATTAAACTCTCTTTCTCATATTGCTTCATTTTAAAATCCTATAGCAGACATGTGATTACTTCGCGAAACCTCTATATATCATCTCTTGTAGATAGACTCAAGGAGGAAAATTTCGTTTGCGGATGGCCATATATACACCTCTACCCCTCTCTCCCTAGGGCCCCCCGAAAGGCCTGCCGTTTAGCGTGATACCTCTTTTCCCTTGACAATCTGCCGCTTCGCGTGATATGTAATATCATTTATTTCCTTGAAAAATCAAGGAGATATGAGGACGCGAGACCCCGGAGAAGACCATGGACTATAAAGAAACACTCAACCTCCCCAAAACCGACTTTCCCATGAAGGCAGACCTCACCAAGCGGGAGCCGATGTTCCTTGCCCGCTGGGACGAGATGAAACTCTATGACCTCATCAAGAAGGCCTCTGCCGGCCGGGAAAAATATATCCTGCACGACGGGCCGCCGTACGCCAACGGGCACATACACCTGGGCACGGCGCTCAATAAAATCCTCAAAGACATCATCGTCAAGTCCCGCTTTAAGATGGGCTACGACAGCTATTACGTCCCCGGGTGGGACTGCCACGGCCTGCCCATCGAGCACCAGGTGGATAAAGAGCTGGGCGCCGCCAAGGCCACGATGAGCAAGACCGATATCCGCAAGAAGTGCCGGGCCTTTGCCGAGCAGTTCATCGACATCCAGCGGGCCGAGTTTATCCGGCTGGGCGTCTTTGGGGAGTGGTTTGACCCCTACCTGACCATGGCCTACGACTATGAGGCCACCATCATCCGGGAGCTTGCCAAGTTTGCCCTTTCCGGCGGCGTCTACCGGGGTAAGAAGCCGGTCTACTGGTGCACGACCTGCGTGACGGCGCTGGCCGAGGCCGAGGTGGAATATCACGACCACGTCTCGCCCTCGATATACGTCAAGTTCCCGATGACCGACGACCTGTCTGGCGCGTTCCCGGCGCTCAAAGGCAAAAAGGTCTTTGTGGTCATCTGGACCACGACGCCCTGGACGATCCCGGCAAACCTCGCCGTGGCGCTGCATCCCGACTATAACTACGTTGCCGCCGAAATCGCGGGCGGCGACGTCTATATCCTTGCCGAGGACCTGGCCGACCGGGTGCTTTCCTCGTTCGGCATCAAGGACTACAAGGTCCTGGCCACGTTTGCCGGCAAGGCCCTGGAGGGCAAAAAGGCAAGACATCCTATCTATGACCGCCCCTCGGTGGCGATCCTGGCCGACTACGTGACGCTGGAGGCCGGCACCGGCATCGTCCACACGGCGCCCGGCCACGGCCAGGAGGACTACGAATCGGGCCTTAAATACGGGCTGGACATCTACGCCCCGGTGGACGACCACGGGAAATTCACCAAGGACGTGGAGTTTTTCGCCGGCAAATTCGTCTTTGACACCAACGACGAGGTGATCGCAAAGCTCACGGAGCTGGGGATGCTGCTTCTCAAGAGCGACTATTCCCACCAGTACCCGAGCTGCTGGCGGTGCAAGAACCCCATCGTCTTTCGCTCCACGCCGCAGTGGTTTATCTCGATGGAGACCAACGATCTCAGAAAAAAGGCGCTTGCCGAGATAGACCGGGTCGGGTGGATACCCAAGTGGGGGCGGGAGCGTATCTACGGGATGATCGAAAACCGCCCCGACTGGTGCATCTCCCGCCAGCGCTCGTGGGGCGTGCCCATCACCTTCTTTTATTGTGCCGCCTGCGGCAAGGAGATCATCGACGAAAAGAGCCTCGAACGGATCGCCGAGTTCGTCGCCAAAGAGGGGGCAGACGCCTGGTTTGCCCGCTCGGTCAAAGAGCTTGCCGCCCCGGGGCTGGCCTGCCCCGTGTGCAAGGGGACCGAGTTCACCAAGGAAGAGGACATCCTTGACGTCTGGTTTGACTCGGGCGTGAGCTTTGCGGCGGTCTGCGAAAAGCGGCCGGGGCTGGTGCCCGTGGCCGATATGTACCTGGAGGGCAGCGACCAGCACCGCGGCTGGTTTCACTCATCCTTGCTGGCCTCCGTGGGGACGCGGGGCCATGCCCCCTACGACGCGGTGCTCACCCACGGGTTTTTGGTGGACGGCGACGGCAAAAAGATGAGCAAGTCGCTGGGCAACTTCATCGCCCCCGGGGAGGTCATCGATAAATTCGGCGCCGAGGTCCTGCGCCTGTGGGTAAGCGCCGAGGACTACCGCGACGACATCCGCATCTCACAGGAGATCCTCCAGCGCCAGTCGGAGGCCTACCGCCGCATCAGGAACACGGCCCGGTTTATCCTGGGCAACCTCTCCGACTTTGTCCCGAACAAGGACATGGTGCCCGCGGCCGAGATGCTGGAGATCGACCGCTTCGTCCTGATAAAATTCACGAAACTGGCAAAACGGGTCATCGAGGCCTATAAGACGTTTGACTTTCACCTGATCTACCACACGCTCCACAACTTCTGCACGGTGGGGCTCTCGTCCTTTTACCTGGATATCCTCAAGGACCGGCTCTATACCGAGCCGGCCCGATCGCCGAAGCGCCGGGCGGCCCAGAGCGCGATGTATAGCATCCTTTCGGGCATGACGCGGCTCATGGCCCCGATCCTCTCGTTTACCGC
>JAFGAS010000016.1 GCA_016933535.1 Candidatus Zymogenaceae bacterium | reverse complement strand
TAGCCGTCGGTGAGGTAGTCGGGTGTCGTGTCGCCGTCGGCGGCAAGGCCGTCGGAGGGACAGTCGAATACCTTGGGATTGTCGATCAGGTCGGACAGGTCCCTGTTCGAGTCGCCGACGACCTTACCCGTGAGGTCTATGAAGATCTCGCCGTCACCGAAGCCGTCCAAAGAATCAACAAAGGGTCGGTCCGTGTAATAGACCAGGACCGCGTCACGGATATGGCGCTGGTTCAGGTAACAGCGGGCATTGTTTATGAGATTCATCACGCCCTTAAACGACGGGATCGCCAGGGCCGTCATAATGGCGATGATCGCCACAACCGTCACCATCTCCAGGAGAGTAAACCCTCTGTTCTTTGTTCTTTGTAACTTCATGATAACTCCTTCACCTTTTGCGCCTTTAGCATCCAGTCCTCGCCGGTGATAAGGCAAAGCCGCGACCGGAGACGGACAGATAACGGTAAGGATCCAATCCATTGTTTACGGTTATTTATAGACCCCTCGTCCCGAAACAGACGGGAAGAAAACTCCACGCCGCTGGACGACAAAACGCCGATATCGGGGGAGGAAAACCAGGTTATCATGGCTTAATAGTTGGATCCCTGATCTAACATGTCGGCAGTCATACTCCCCTAATATGCAGCTGAATTCCTCCCTCTATCTGCAATTACTTCTTGTTGGTTGTTTCCACTCTCAGTGTAGATATATCTATCTCGTTTTTATCTGCTATTTTATGGTAATACCACGTTCCATTTTCCATGGAGTACCACAACGACCAGTTAAAACTGGATTTCACCGTTTTTTCCTTTCCATCGAGGCCGGTCACGTAAAAGACGTATCCGTCTCCCGGCGTTACCTTGATACTGTTTCCTACGGGAGTGTAGATGATTCCGTCGTAGGCCTTCTCCCATTCGCCCGGGTCAAGGCCGATATCGGTATATGCATAATCGCCCCAGCTCCTTGGATACTCACCGTTTTTATCGAAGAACTCCTGTATCAGGGCCATCATCGAACCGGTTATCTCCTGTAAGGTTGAGCCCAGGCTGGTGAGCCCGGCGGGCGGCTTCGGTGGTTCCGGGGGTTCCGGAGGAGTCGTCGGTTCAGGAGATATCTCAGGTCCGGTGGCCGCCATAGGTTCCGGCAGGACGTCGGAAACAGCTACGTTGGCTGGCACATTGTGCCGCCACAGGACCTCCTTCGGATAGTCATGAACGAAGGTCTTCCCATCGGATTTGAGGCCCACTACCCTGTCGGTGAGGCACGCCACCATGTAGCCGTCGGTGAGGTAGTCGGGTGTCGTGTCGCCGTCGGCGGCAAGGCCGTCGGAGGGACAGTCGAATACCTTGGGATTGTCGATC